>DYMK01000001.1 GCA_020721585.1 Sulfuricurvum sp. | reverse complement strand
TGTGGAAAACCTTACCCTCACCGGAACCGCTGCTATTAATGGAACGGGAAATAGCTCAAATAATATTATTTATGCGAATGATGGAAATAATGTTTTAGATGGTTTATCCGGAACAGATACCCTTTCGTATCTTCACACCAATGCAGCTAGCAACAGTGGAGGGGTTCCCGGAACAACTTCCACAGTATCTTTAGCAGGTGTTGTGGTCGATCTCACTATTACAACAGTGCAAGATACAGGGCATTCAGGGCTTGATACAATTCTAAATTTTGAAAATCTGTTTGGAAGTAATTACGCAGATACTCTAACCGGTAATGCAGGTGCTAATAGTATAGATGGCGGAAAAGGTAATGATACGTTAAAAGGGGGAAGTGGTCGAGACAGTTTTGTTTTCAGTACAGCATTAGATGCTACGAACAATAAGGATCTTATTGTTGATTTTGTTGGATCAGATGATACCATTAAACTGGATCACACCATTTTTACCAATCTAACGGTGGGAACGCTTGCTACGGCTAATTTTAGTGCCGATGGAACGGCTCATGATACCAATGATTATATTACCTATAATAATCATACTGGTATCCTCTCGTATGATGCGGATGGTAATGGAGCGGGAACGGCTGTTGCTTTTGCACAGATTGGAGAAAATATTCATCTCTCACTCACAAATGCCAACTTGGTTGTTATCTAAAAACTTCACGTATGCGCTACTATTGACGTAGTGCATACGTATCACACTCAAATAATCATGCAAAAAAAAAGATTTTTTTCTTTTAGACTATAATTCCCTATTCTAAAATATCAGGAGTGCCTTATGCGCATTGGTGTAGCTCTAATGGTAGTCCTCTTATCCATACTGTATGGATCGGAAGAATGTCATAATAGTGTTGATAATCTTGTTCAGGATGCTTTGAATAATCATCCCAGTATAGCGATGTCTCGACAAACAATTATAGGGGCAAACGCCCAAGTTGCAGGGGCAAAATGGGGGTACTATCCGACTCCCTCCATCGATGTTACCCAATCATCAGGGAGAAGAGGAACCACATTCCGCGTGGATCAACCCCTGTGGACAGGGGGAAAAATTGACGCATCGGTTAATTTGGCTCAAGCCCATAAAGTGGAATCTGAAATAGGATTGGATGAAAGTGCTTATATGTTAACATCGAATTTCCTTACGTTACTGCAAAATTACACCCAAGCTCAGCGATCCATTACAGCACTCAAAGAGGGTAAAAAACAGTTGGAATCGTTTGAAACCATGGTTAATCGCCGTATTGATGCGGGGGTTTCATCGCAAGCGGATAAAGAGTTAATACGATCCCGTCTGAGCCAAATTAATGCGGATTTGACAGCTGCTATCTTAAAACAGGATGTTTCTAAAGCCCAATTGGAGTTATTGATGGGTAAGCGACTGACGTGTGATACGTTAATTCAACCACGCAACGCGATAAAAGATCTTTTACCTTTTGACGTGATGTTAACCCAAATGAAAGGGTATCACCCCACCCTTAAAAAGCTTTCTGCACAAATCAAAACGGCTGAAGCTGAAAGAGTCAAAGCGCAAGTTGCTGTTTGGCCCAATGTTTCTTTACGGGCTGAACACCAATCAGGGTCAATGTATTATGATCAAAGTGTGACCAACAATTTAATCTATGTAGCGGTTCAAGCTTCTCCTGGTGCGGGACTTTCTGCCATGTCAAATATTGAGAGCGCTCAATCTAAAGTGCTTCAAATTCAGTATGAAAAACTTTCAAAAGAACGGGAACTTACGGATCTCATGATGCGCGATTACAACGATTACCGTACGGCTATGGATCGAATGGAAGGGATGCATAAAACGATTGATGCTTCTCAAAAAGTGCTTGATTCGTTTACCCGTTTGTTTATCGCGGGGAAACGACAATGGCTTGATTTGGTTAACACCTCTCGAGAAGTAACCCAAAACAAACTCTCCGTAGCCGATTTAGAATCGACATTAGTGGTCTCATCCTATCGTCTTGCACTGGAAACAGGTGAATTAAAATTGGAGGTAAATAAGTGATTTTCACATCGATCAACCAAATGCGTGAAACCCTACAGTGGTTAGCTTGGCAGTGTACTCTCCCCCATTTTGCCGCTTTTCGTATGAGTAATTATGAGTATGATGCACTGGAAAAAAAAGCATCTTACAGTGATGACCAATCTTTAGTTGATTTTTTAGAGCTTTTTTTTGACGCATTCAAACTCACAAAACCGCAGTGGACTATGGATATTGCCCATCAAGATTTGCCAGCAATGGCATTGATTCCCAATGAGGGGATACGATTAATCATTGAACGGGAAGCGGATGGCGCATGGCGAAGTGATAGTGTTGGTGGTGTCCGTACGGTTTTGAGTTTTCCTTATGGCACTCGGTTCGCATCCTTAAAGTCTCAACGGATTAGTGGGGAAAAACAGGGTGCAAAAGCGATGTTCAAAGCCATCGCCATGGAGCAAAAACCTATCCTTTTTCATGCCGCACTTGCATCGTTGAGTATTAATCTCTTGGCACTGGGAACCTCTTTTTATAGTATGCAAATTTATGATAGAGTCATTCCTACACAAGGGACTTCTACCCTTATTGCCTTAAGTATCGGAGTTATTATTGCCATCTCTTTGGAGATGATTCTTAAACTTTCCCGTTCGGCCATTTTGGATCATGCATCCCAAAAAATGGATCTTGCGTATTCACACAATATCTTTCACCGTTTTTTGAATATCCGCGCGGATGCCCTGCCTCGTAGTGTGGGAACGCTCTCCGGACAGCTTCAAGGCTATGGAGCTATCCGAGCCTTTATCTCTTCTGCAGCACTTTATTTGGTGGTTGATTTCCCTTTTTCACTCCTTTTTTTAGGGGTGATTGTAATGATAGCAGGCTGGATGATGGGACTTATTAGCCTGCTCTTTTTGATGGTTTCCATTATTACGGGGACGATTTTTCGCAAAAAAATTGAGTTGTTATCCACAACATCCTCCATGGCTTCCCATAAAAAACTGGGATTATTAGTTGAAACTGTCGAAAATGCTGAAAACATTAAAGCTACTGGGGGCGGGTGGAATATCCTTAGCCGATGGAACGCTCTTACCGAAGAGGGGATCTATGATGATCTGGCAATTCGTCACTACAGTGAGATGTCTACTTACATGGCGGCATTTTTTCAACAGCTAAGCTATACCGCATTGGTGGGGATTGGAGCGTATTTGGTATCGATAAGCAACACGCTAACCATGGGGGGATTGATCGCCACAACCATCCTCTCTGGACGCGTGTTGTCTCCTATTGCGATGCTTCCTAGCTTATTGGTACAATGGGGAAAAACGAAAATTGCCCTCAAAGATTTGGAAAATGTGTATGCCCTTGATAATGATAATGAAGGGGTGCGTCCTTTGTCCCCCATCATTCATGATGGGCATTTGCAAGCACAGCAATTATTTTTTGGGTATGGTAAAAATCAAGCTTCCATTCAGATAGAACAATTGTCGATTCGTCAAGGAGAACGGGTCGCGATTGTTGGGGCAATTGGATCCGGGAAATCAACGCTTCTAAAAATGTTGTCGGGTTTGTATAAACCTCAAAAAGGGCAAGTACTTATCAATGGTGTGGATATGCACCACATTTCCCGTAATCGCTTGGTGGAAACGATTGGTTATTTGCCTCAAATGGTTAAATTACTCTCCGGAACGTTACGCGATAATCTCACGATGGGATTGGTCGGAATTCAAGACGATCACCTTCTCGAAGCTGCCAAGCAATCGGGATTG
The DNA here is from genome assembly GCA_020721585.1 of Sulfuricurvum sp. Lineage (GTDB taxonomy): Bacteria > Campylobacterota > Campylobacteria > Campylobacterales > Sulfurimonadaceae > Sulfuricurvum. The sequence goes on along the minus strand of DYMK01000001.1, from coordinate 448,682 downwards.
ATCCATTTGATTAATACGTTACCTCAAGGGTTAGACACCCATGTCCCCGAGGGGGGTGAAAGTGTTTCTGGGGGTCAAAAACAGCTTATCGCTCTGACACGAATGTTTCTTCTTTCTCCTAAAATTTGGCTTCTTGATGAGCCAACAGCGAATATGGATGATCTCACAGAGCGTGCTATTTTAAAGGCACTGCACGGTGCGTTAGGAAACGATAAAACCCTTATCGTTGTTACCCATAAACCAGCATTAATTGGGTTGGTTGGGCGCATTATCGTTATGGGACCAAAAGGGATTATTTTGGATGGTCCTAGAGATACGGTACTTCAACAATTACAAACTTCTACACAGGGTGCACAATGAAATCCAATACTAAACTCCCCTTTACGATCCGCTTTAGCCCTATATGGATTACGGCTGGTTCGTTATTACTCGTTATTGTCCCCTTTTTTACGTGGGCTTCTTTGGCACGTATTGACCAAATTTCACATGCCCAAGGACAGGTAATTGCTTCAGCGAAAACGCAAGAAATTCAAGCTGCCATTGATGGTGTAATCCAAAAAATCCACGTTCATGAAGGTCAGCACGTTAAAAAAGGGGAACCTCTCCTTATTTTAGAAAAATCACAAGCGCAAGCTTCCGTGTCCGATAGTAGCGCGAAAGTTGCAGCACTTCAAGCAACATTGGTTCGGTTGCATGCTGAAGTGTATGGTCGCCCTTTGGTATTTCCTGAATCGGTGAAACATTACCCCGAATTCATCGCCAATCAGACCGAACTTTTCCATCGTCGTCAACAAGCTATGCATGATGATGTCGCGGCATTAAGTGAATCGTTACGATTGGCACAAGAGGAGCTTAATTTGAACCTTCCTCTCCTCAAAACCGGAGATATTGGAGCAACAGAGATTATTCGCATCAAAAGACAAGTAGCCGATTTAAAAGGGCAAATTTCCAAAAGTCGTAATAAATATTTTCAAGATTCCCAATCGGATATGACCAAAGCCGAAGAGGATCTCTCAACCAAAGAACAAGAATTGACAGACCGAACCGTTACGTTGAATCGAACAACGATTGATGCACCTATGGATGCGATTGTGAAAAACATCCTCTTAACGACCCAAGGAGCAAGGGTTAAAGCGGGTGATGTCATCTTACAATTGGTTCCTTCTGGGGATCAGTTAGTGATCGAAGCCAAACTAAAACCTTCGGATATCTCATTTATTCGGGTAGGGCAAGATGCAGCGGTGAAACTGGATGCGTATGACTATAGTATCTATGGTCTTTTTCATGGAAAAGTAAAATACATCAGCCCTGATACATTAATGGAAAAGACACCGGAAGGGGATAAATATTATTTTAGGGTGTTGATTGCCTTAAATAGTAATGAATTTCTTTCAAAATCAGGGAAGAAAATTGCTATTGCCCCTGGGATGAGTACCGAAGTGGACATTATTACAGGGAATCGCAGTGTGTTAACCTATCTGTCCAAACCCATACTAAAAACGTTTTCTGAATCAATGCACGAACGATAAAAACGTGGTGGGGGATAAATCTACCCCACTATTTTTGTCGAGAATTTTTTTCCGCGATACCGCTTACGCCTGCTCGGCGAGCAAGCTCTTGTTTGATCCGATCGGGAGAGATGTTTTTGCTTCCCAACGCTACCAAGACATGGTATGCCAAATCAGCACACTCATAAATGATCTCTTTTTCATCATTATCTTTGATGGCGAAGGCAAATTCACCTGCCTCTTCCACCACTTTTTTGAGGATCGCATTATCACCACTGTGGAGTAATTTGGCTGTCCATGAGCTGGTGGGATCACTGTTTTTACGGCTAAGGATGGTGTGATACAACTCATCGACAATCCCATAGGTAGCCACCGTATCGATTTGAGGATCACTTACCGTTTCGCCCGATTCCATATCGGTAAAGAAACACGATTTACGTCCCGTGTGGCACGCAACCCCCTCTTGCCTAACCATGATCAGTAAGGTATCGTTATCACAATCCAGCAAAAAGCGTTCGATATGTTGGACATGACCGCTGCTCTCCCCTTTTTTCCACAGACGCTGTTTGGAACGGGAAAAATAGTGGGCGATTTGGGTCTCAAGGGACAATTGGAGTGCCTCACGGTTCATATACGCCATCATCAGCACCTCTAACGTGCTTGATTCTTGGACGATAACGGGGAGAAGGTCACTTTTGTGCCAGTCAATTAGATCTACGTTCATTGACTATTTCCCCGATGCACTGATTTTTTTAGCATCACTTTTCCCATCGAGCCAAAGGTTTGGGGTCATCCCTGCTGGCGTGAGAAACAAGGTAGCATCTTTATTTTCGCGTAATGCGTCGTTAAATTTCCCTTGCATTTTAATCTGCTCCATTTTAAGCAAATTGGGGCTAATGGATTCGGAAATGAGGTGATTGGCATTGGCTTGGGCTTGCGCTTCGGTCTCTTTTTTGATCGCCTCTTGTTTGGCGCGTTCTACCTCTTGCTGCGCCCGCTCTACCTCTTGCTTGGCCACTTGTACCCGCTCAATTTGCTCTTTGACCTTTTGGGGGAGGGTGATTTCGCGCAATTGTACCGCTTCAAGGGTAGCAGGGGAGTTTTTACCATGTTCGATGGCTTTGCGTATATCCGTCTCTATTTGGGTCGCAATGGCATTACGCATGGTAGGCAACGATTCAGCTTCGTATTGCCCTACGACATTACGTACCACATCTCTGGCTACGGGATCGATGACTTTATCTTCCCAATTGAAACCCCAATTTGAGACTGTTTTAGAGGCAACTTGGGCATTCATACGGTATTGAACGGTAATGTCAATGGAGACAGGAAGTCCCCGCTTGTCCAAAATAGTGATAGCGGGTTTAAGCAAAATACCATCTCCTGCGGTGGCGACACTCTCAGCTTTGGCCGTATAGTTGATGATATGAACTTTGGTATCAACGACATAAATTTGTTGCACGAGGGGAACCATAAAATGCAACCCCGGAAGGAGCGATTGCTCTTCGTAGCGACCATTGGTAGAGAGGATTCCCCTCTCCCCTTCGGTGATAATCACAAACGGCTTGGTTAATAAAAGAAGCACGATAAACCCCCCAATACCCCACAAAAGGGCACTTTTTTGGGGATTCATCGAAAAATCCATTTTGGGTGGTTTGGGGAAATTATTATTGCCTCCCCCCGTATTTTTTTGCTCTTCGTTTTTTTTCTTATTGAAATAGTCGTTCATATCACTTGCCATAGAAAATCCTTTATAATTCGTTAGCGGGTTGGAGGGACACGCGTCCCTCTCACCAAGACGTTGGTGTATAACACTTAATCAATGTACGTTAAATAGTGATCATACTCGGGATTACGTCCATACACGATGTCAAAATAGGCGGTTTGAATTTTTTCGGTGATAGGCCCACGCCCACCCGCACCCAATACCCGTGCATCCACTTCCCGAATGGGGGTGATCTCTGCTGCGGTTCCGGTCAAAAACGCCTCATCCGCGACGTAAATCTCTTCACGGGTAATTTTGCGACGGGTTACGTTGATCCCCATCTTTTGAGCCATTTCGATAACCGTTTTTTGGGTGATTGATACGAGTGAGTTATCATTGGGAGGAGTGATCAGTTCGCCCTCTTTGATCAAAAAGAACGAGGCACCGCTGGCTTCTGCCACGTATCCCTCATCATCAAGGAGTAAGGCTTCATCGTATCCCGCTTCAACCGCCTCAAATTTCGCCATTTGAGAGTTGAGGTAGTTTCCGACTGCTTTGGCTTTCCCCATATTGGATTTATTATTGGGACGGCTAAAGGAGGAAATTTTAAGACGAATCCCTTTTTTCATCCCCTCTTCACCCAGATACGCACCCCATTCCCATGCAGCGATGGAGACTTCTACGGGTGCTTCTTTGTGATAGACCCCCATAACTCCATAGCCAAGATAAACGATAGGGCGGAGATAAACATTCTCACCCGTAAACTCGTTGGACTTAAGGAGTAAAATTTGGGCAGCATTAAGCTCTTCTACTGTATAAGGCACCGTAATAAGGGTCATTTTTGCCGATTCGATGAGGCGTTTGGTGTGGTCGTTAAGACGAAAAATTGCATACCCTTTGGGGGTTTTGTAGGCTTTGGTTCCTTCGATAGCACCATTGCCGTAATGTAAGGTATGGGATAAAACGTGAATTTTTGCATCACTCCAAGGGACTAAATTGCCGTTCATCCAAATATTTTTGGCTTCGTTCATAGGGAAAATCTCCAAAAGAAAAATTGGGAGATTTTAGCGCAGATGGGATTTAACCGTGATTAAAGTACAATAGCCGTGATTTTCTTGAATTGTTATCACAATTTGCGTACACTTCACTGATTAAATATCAACTGTACGCGTGTCAAAAAAAAGAGGAGAGAAGCAAGATGATGAAAATCGTCCTTTTATGGGTGATCGTTAGCACAATGGCATGGGCAGATACCAATAAGCTTGATAAAGTTCGGTCAAAAATTTTAACGTCCGTGGTATCGTTGTATTTTAAAGCGCAAGGGTATGGAACGGTCGAAAATGTGACCATTGACACAACAAAAAGGAGTTTACGTTTTGTCTTATTACCTGAGGGAGAAGTTCAAAAATTAACCCTTACGATTGGACATTACGAGATTGATACGGAAAACAGCAAATCATTTTTGGTGCTTGAAGAGATTCAAACCAACCGTATTTGGTTGACCCGCTTTTTGGAAGATCATCTTAAAGAGGGGATAAAAATTTCGTTAGGAGATTCGACTACCTCTATTAACGCATGGCTCCTCTCCCCCCCATAAAGGGTATTTAGGGATGCGTTGGGGTATTAATCATCCAAATAGAGAAAATGTCAATATACGCCCAAAAAGATTGAATGTAGTCAGGATTAACCCCTTCACTTTCGAGTAGAGGGAGTAATTGAGCGTAAAATTCAAGCCATCGACGGCGGGAAGATTCATCGATGCGAAAGGGTGCGTGTCGTCCCACCATACGCGGTTCTCCCCGCGTTTGGGCAAAATAATCAGGTCCCCCACAAATTTGGATAAAAAAATCGGCCGCGTGTTTTTTAGCCGTATTAAAATCCTCTTCATCATTCACGGGAAACAAAAACGCAATATCACTGTTGCGGATCATCTCATAATGGTCATCCACTAATTTCCGAAAACGTGCTTCTCCCACTTGAAAGAAAAATCCCGGATGAGGCTTGGTAACGGGGGGACGAACCCCTAAAACACCGTCGGTAATGGTCAAATTCATCGCTACTCCTTGCGTAAAATAGTATAGTATTCTAAAGGGTTTCGTACAAAAAACTCCTTAAATGGGGGATAACATCCCCGTAGTTATTTTTTATCCATCGCCTCTTTCGCCCCTTTGATCGCCCCTTCCATGGTCATTTTAGCAATGCCCCATGCCCGTTTTCCCATCGCTTTTGCCTCTTGCGCCGAAGCCGATTGCAAGATTTTATCACTGCGTTGGCGCAATTTGGAAAGTTTGGTTTGGAGCAATTTAACGGTCTCTTTGGACAATTGGGACAACTCATCGGTATCAAGGGGGATCTCTTTGCCGATTTGGGTCAATTCTTCGATGATCTCAGGGGGGTTAGTTTTGGCAAGTTCAGCAACAATCTCCCCAAAGAGGGTGTGAATGCGTTCTAACTCGGCTTCGATTTGTTGGTACTCTCGATGGTACAACGCTTTGATCTCTTCGGGAAGGTACATCAAATAGTGTTGAAATTTCTCAATAGACTTGTGCAACGCACTGCGCATCCCCAACAACGTACCGCGCAAAATGGGTTGGGATTGATTGGGGGTGGCTTCAACAACGTTCAACGCACTTTGGAGGATGCTGGAGAAAATTTGACGGATACGGATGGCGTTGAGGACGTTGGCATTGAGGGTTTGGAAGGTGATCTCTTTGATGATCTCCTGCAAGGTCTCTTCAATATCGTCCCCTTTTTCGAGGGTGGTGAGAATCGCCGATTCGATCATCTCTTCTAAAATATCCAACAAATCAACCGATTGAATTTTAATAAGATGAAGTTTTTCCAACAGTTCATCATTGCCCTGAAAGCTTTGCTCCAATGTCGCAAAAAAGGTGTATTTGAACTGTTGTAACTCCTCATTTTTACGAAAAATGTGGTGCTCAATTTTCTCTTTTTCTTCCATGAGGGCTTTGAGTTCATCGTGCAATACCAACGACTCTTCTTTGAGTGCCAAGAGGGTTTTTTCTTTGAGTGCCTCAAAAGAGAGGACGTTTGCTTCATCAGGGGTAAGGGTGTTCATAGGGTTCCTTTTTATAATACCATTTTGATATGGGGGTGGGCTTTGAGGGTTTCGTAAAAATAGTTACGCTCCTCCTCATTATGCACTAAGAGTTCTAGGTTCATACTTAGATATTTGCCTGTGGTGCTGGCTTTGGAGGGTTTAAGGGAGTAAATGCGTTGCGAAAAAATCTCCATTGCGGCAATCTCAATCCCCGCCCGCTCTAAAGCAACCACTTTGTAACACCATGCGCAAGGGTACTCTAATTGCAGTTGTTGACCATTAATTTCGCACGTAATCGCCACTTTTTCCTCCTGATTTGGTTTGGAGCTGAACGTCACTGATCACCATCGATTTATCAATCGCTTTGAGCATATCGTAGATGGTGAGTAACCCGATACTCGTACCGGTGAGGGCTTCCATCTCCACACCGGTTTGACCACTGAGTTTGGCGGTCACCGTGAGGCGAAATCCTGGTAGGAGGGGGAGTTCGTCGATGTCACAATGAACACCGCTAAGCATAAGGGGGTGGCACATGGGGATAAGATCGGAGGTCTTTTTGGCTCCCATAATGGCGGCAATCACCGCCGTTTGGAGGACGGGACCTTTTTTGGCGGTTTGGGTGACCACTGCGTTATACGCTTCGTGGTTCATCGTAATACATCCGCTGGCTACGGCGATACGCGAGGTAGTCGTTTTATCGGAGACATCGACCATCTTGGGTCGGTCACGTTCATCTAAATGGGTTAAATTCATAGGTTAGTCACTTATAGAAAGATGGATGAGATTATAGCGTGAAAGGGCATTTTCGTATTCATGCGGATGGTTGAGATTGGCAAAAAGGGTTTCATCTTCAAAGGGTACATAGCGGGTGTGCGACGCGTGCAGAAGTTTGCCCAAACGGTGATCTTTTTCCAAAAGCATCTTCTCAAAGGCGGGTACTAACGAGCGATGATAGATTCCCACCATGGGATGACTGCCGCTTTGGGTGGTGGCGATGACCGCATCCCGTGAGGGTTCATCCGCATCCAGTAACGCCTGAAAAATAGTAGCATCGATAAAGGGGGTATCAATGCTTATGACCATAATACGTTCTTCGTTTAGATGGTCAAATGCACTCACAAACCCCGCCGTTGGGGCATAATCGACATCAGGAGGATCAAGGATAAAGGGGGCATCAAAGGCAAATTTATCCGCCGTTTTGGTCGAAATAGCGACGTGTTGAAAGAGTCGGGAGAGACGATCATACTGAAATTGGGCAAGGGTAGGTGCCTCCCCAAAGGGGAGAAGCGCTTTGTCTTGACCCATTCGGGAGCTTCTCCCCCCCGCAAAGAGAACACAGGGAATGGGGAACATTATTTGGCAAAAACCGTCGAGAGGATAGTATCCATACTGGGTTTTGCCCCATTTTGAAGGTATTTTAAAATAAGGGGTGAAAATTTATCCACCATCGACGCATCCATCCCCAACATCGAAAACTGAGATCCCACTCCCCCCGCATTGCTTAAAACGCCTGAGGGAACCGCAGAGAGGAGGGTGTTGACTTGAGGAACTTGTTTGGTCAACGTTGAAAAGTCACTTGGGGACATTTTTGACTTGGTATCATTAAGAATCGCTGCTGTCCCCGCTGCTGCTTGTAAGGGAGTTACCCCAAGGGCAGAGGTGAGGGTTCCAATCAACGGGTTGGACGCTGCTTGGGGGGCAACGGGGGTAGTTGGCGCGATCATTTGGGTTGCAAGGGGGGCAACCGCTTGCATCGCTGCACCAAAATCAAACGCGTAAGCGGTGGAGAATGAACCCACTAACAGTAATGAGCCAAGAAGTGAAAAACGCATGGTAACCTCCAAATAATATGTTGGGGGAGTATAGCTAATTGGTTCTGTAAGGGGAATAAAGAGAGGGTAACGCTAAAAGAAATCTCTTAGCGTATAATCGTTGCGGGATCAGCGATATATCCTGTAATGGCAGAAGCAGCTGCCACCGCAGAGTTGGCAAGATAGACTTTGGAGCTACGAGACCCCATACGACCTACGAAGTTACGATTGGTCGTTGCCACCGCCACTTCATTATCCCCCAAGATTCCCATATAACCGCCCAAGCACGCACCGCACGTCGGGTTAGAGACCACACCACCCGCATCGATAATGATGTCCATGTAACCCAATTTCGTCGCTTCACGGGCAATACGTTGGGTTCCAGGGGTGACGATGAGGCGGACATCGGGATGAACGCGTTTCCCTTTAAGGATTTCAGCGGCGATTTTAAGGTCACTTAATCGACCATTGGTACAGCTTCCGATAAACGCTTGATCGATTTTGATCGCATCACTCACCGCCTGTGTCAGGCTGTGACCGTTGGATGGGAGGAACGGATAGGCGATAACGGGTTCGAGGTTGGCTACATCGATTTCGAGGATTTGAACGTAGGTTGCATCCTCGTCTGACGTGTGAAGTTTCGGTTCGCGTGCAAGAGGTTTATCAGCTAGGAATTCTGCTGTGATCGCATCATGCGCGACGATACCGCTTTTGGCTCCCGCTTCGATCGCCATGTTACACATACTGAATCGATCATCCATCGTAAGATGGGGGATGGTACTTCCCACGAACTCAAGGGTACGGTACAATGCCCCATCGACTCCGATCATGCGGATCACTTCGAGGATGATGTCTTTACCGGTGGTGTATTTGCCCGGTTTTCCGCTCAAAACGACCTTAATCGACTCAGGAACCTTAAACCAGTTCCCCCCCGTAATCATCGCAAATGCCAAATCGGTCGATCCCATCCCTGTCGAAAAGGCTCCCAACGCGCCATGGGTACAGGTATGCGAGTCCGCACCGATGATCACATCACCGGGGATAACCAACCCTTTTTCAGGGAGGAGTGCGTGTTCGATTCCCATATCTTTTTCATCAAAAAAATGTTTCATCTGATATTTTTTGGCAAAATCGCGACTGATACGGGCTTGGTTGGCAGAAGCAATGTCCTTAGCGGGGATAAAGTGATCCAGTACGATCGAAAACCCTTCGGGATTGGCAAGAGCCTTTGCCCCTGAATCTTCAAATGCTTTGATCGAAATAGGGGTAGTGATGTCATTTCCAATGACCATATCGATGGAAGAACGGATGATTTCACCCGCATAGACAGGATGTCCGACGTGTTCGGAGAATATTTTTTCAGTAATCGTTTGACCCATAATACTACCTTTAAGAGGAGCTAAATAATAGGGAAAATTATACCATCATGGTCTTTAATGCAAAATTTGATTCTCCAATCGACACGATTGCAACCGTTCCGTATCCAAAAGGGTGATAACCCCTACCATGGTAAGGAGTACCATGACGACAATAGCAATTAAGATCCCCCTATCCCGTCCTCCCGCTCTCAAACGTGAGCGTTGATCATACGAAATCAGCGTCGTAATAGTGGGATTTTTGGCAAAGGTTTTTGCACACGCCACCTCACACAAACCGCATTGAATGCAGCGGATGTCAAAACCTTTTCGTATATCAAGGTCAGGAATTGGGCAGATTTTGACGCATCCTTCACACGCAATACATTGATTTTTACTATCCTCATAGGTATACGTGAGGCGGTCGTCTATGGGCAAAATAGCACACATTGCGCCGTATGGGCAAAGATAAGCGCAATACCACCCCTGTACCATATACACCTCGGCAATCATGAGTAACGAAAGGAAAATTACCAGACATCCTGAAAAGCTGAGATGCGCTATCGCATCCATAAGTTCATCGGTACGGATCCCATACGCAACCACTGAAAAAGCCAACATTGAAGCTAAAACGGTGAGGAGTAAAAAACCTCCGATTTTCGAGAGTATCGATTTTTTTTTGCTACGCAATAGTGTAAGGAAATGGGCAAAAAAAGTATTGGGGCATAACATGCCACAGTAGAAGCGTGATAACGTGAGTGCAACGGTAAGGGTGATACCAAACCCAAGTAGGACGACAATGCCGATGAGCGTATAGGTACCTATTTCGATACCAAATCCTAAAAATTCAAGACGATTATGGGAAAAATTGAAAAGCAAGAGATGAAAATTTCCGATGCGTACCCATGGAATAACCATAAAAGGGATCAACAGTGCCAAAAAGAGACGATTATTTCGTAAAAATTTCACTACATCCCCTTTCTATTTTTTTTCCACATATCAATTCGTTGTTCTATGGGAAGCGTGCCGTTTTCAAGCCGTCCCTCTTCGAGACGCTGAATCAGTGCATTTAAGCTTGTTGCATCGGGCATTGCTTGGAAACGCTTGATGACCATACCGCTGTGATCGGCAATAAGGATATAGGGGATAGTTTCAGTTAGTCCAAATGTTTTGGCAACTTTGAGTGCATGAGGATTCTCCACATTGATTTTAGTAATGTGCAGTTTTGGATGGGCTTTTGCCATCTCTTCCATCTGTATGAGGGAGCGTGTGCACGGTGGACACCATGAAGTGTAAAAAATTACGATGTTCGCGGAGGCATCAGGATGAAAATAGGGGGTATTTTTGAGCGATAAAGGGGCAGAAAATGCCGAAATACTCATCAAAATAGCACATAATGCCATTCTCATAGGAGAACCAAATACGTTGTGAATCTTTAAGGAGGTCGATTTTGGCATATTGGCTCTCTTGTGAAAATAGATAAAGTTAGTTTTTAAAGCTGGATTCCCGCCTGCGCGGGAATGACAGGCTTCGTCATCCTCGGGCTTGACCCGGGGATCCATCTCCATTAAAGAAGAACTGGATCCTGAATCGCGTTCAGGATGACGGGATTATTACTTTTGTTTCAACACCCATTCGATGAGCGTTTTAGCCTCTTCATCGGTGAGCGTTTGCGGAGGCATTGGAGTTTCACCCCATTTACCTGTCGAACCTTTTTTGACCGAGGCAATCAACACATCGGCGGCTTCACCTTTAGCAGCGACCTCTTTATACGATGGTCCTACGAGCTTGGTGTCAACACTGTGACATGCCAAACACCCTTTGGAATCTGCTAATGAAACCGCAGGATCCAGCACTACTTTTGGAGCGTTTTTCATCTCCTCTTTGTGCGCTTTGTACTCAGTGATAACATTGGTCATGTATTTTTCCGTCGCTTCGGCTTGCAATTGCAATGGTTCCTCGAAACTTACCACGCGGATACCGTGACGTGCTGTTGCCATAAGTGCTACGGCTACCACCATTAACACCATTGCTTTAGTTGCATCCGAAGCGTTCATCTCCACATGGCTAAAGCGTTTGAGGAGGAAGAAAAAGAGTATCAGCAATACTGCTGAGGCTAAAAAGGGTAAAAAGACAAACGGTGTATGGATATACGCTTCGCTGATACGTGGGGTAAATGCAAAGAATACCAAGGGTAAAACAGCGATGTTGACCGGTGCTGCCCACATAAACCATTTTTTACCTTGATCAATCGCCAAACGACCTACTTCCGCCTCTTCACCGCCTGCTTTAACCCATTTGACCCCTAGATAGATCATGACGATCCCTGTGAAGGCAAAGGCGGTGAGGAAGAAGTTGATGAGACGGAAGAACGTCAACGGTGTCAACATAATGTCCCAAATATTTTGTACGGAAGCAAACAATTCCGGTTGCAAATAGAGGTTAGACATCGACATAAACACCGGAGGCAACGTATAGAACGTCAATACCGCAACCAAACCGATAGCGATATGGAACCCTTTGTGGTTATGCAATGCATGCCAGCTAAATTTATACGCATACGAGAGCAAGAACGCGAAGATGTTCCCGTAAATGATGTGCAAAATATGCGGAGAGACTTTGAGAATCGCCGTATAGAAAAATCCGGTGTACAAAACCGAAATAACGAGTAGCGGAGCGACCCCCCATAATGCCCCCATATTTTCACTGATGGTGGTAGGATTGGTCATTTTATATGCCAACAAATCGTTTGTTTTGGATTTTTTGAATACACCAAAAATATTGTACAGAACCGATGCGGTTGAAGCACCGATCAGGGTATAGATAAATGCGATATGCACGACAAATACGATTACGCCCAGTGTGTCGAAAAACCAGCCGGGAAGCCCCATCGTCGGTACGACGAGGGGGATGTCAAAAGGGAGTTTCCAGTTCATTATTTGATCTCTCCTCTTTTATTAAGTGATGCGATATACGCCGCTAAAGCGTCTTTTTCCGCTTCGGTTCCGACAAACGGAGCCATATACGGGGTTCCCCCGCCTGGGAGGTTGTTGATACGGTTACGAATTGCCGCTTCGCTCCATCCCGCTGTGAGTGCTTTGAGACCATTGATACCATTGACCGTATGGCATACACGACACTCGATTTGAGCAACGGTGTGACCCACTTCGATAAGGTTGGATTTGTCCTCTTTGACCACTTTTTTGTCTTCATCGACGAAGATGGCGTGTTTGAGAATACCGACTTTATTAAGATACGGCACATCGGTAACACGAATACCGTTAGAGTACATATAGTTATAGATCAAGAATGGTTTACGGATAAATTCACGGGTACGCTCTTCGTATCCCCAAAAGAGTAAAAATGCCGAAACCATCAATGTAGCTGCGATATAAGGCATCCGTTTGGGCGAGAAGTACGCGATAATGGTTGTTAGAACGACGGTGCCGCCGATACCGCTGATAATCGTATGCATCAAATCCATTTTATCCGCAAACGCTCTGGTCATCATCGCCGTAGGGATCATAGCGCGCGCCGCTTCTGGGATTTGAAGGAGATAGTAATATCCAAAGGCTGCTGCTACCGGAACGGTTACCATCATAATGGTCGCGAAAAATTTAATCATCCGCTCTTTGGTTTCTTGAATCTCTTCATTTTTACTAAAGGTCGTAAGAATCCATGTCCATAAAATAGCAAGAGCACCGGCAAATGCAATCGAACTAAAGGTTCTCATCATAAGTCCCGGTATCCATGTAGGATTGAAAAGGGCATTGTTGTAGTTGACGTTACCCGGATACACTTCGGGATCAATCCACGGTTGACCATCGAAATTCGGCGTGAGCATAAATCCTAGAATTGCGGTAATGATAAGCATGGTTACCCACGATGAGGCAGCATAAAATACACCCAATTTAACGGATGATGAACGACCTTGGGGAGTAAGTGCTTTTGGTTTCCATGTCATAAACCAAAAGAGCAAGATTATGACTTCAAAATTAAAGACAATCCACTCGATAAACCATTTCCAGAAGAAAACGCGAATGAGTCCGCCAATAGCGTTGGGGCTGATGATGTTGGCGTGAATCCACATCCCGATACCCGTAAGCGCACCGACTGAAGTGGTGATGATAAAAAAGACCATTAAAAGACGATAGACGGTTTCATACCCCGCCATATCACCTCGTTTATTGGTCCACCATGCAGCAAGTGCCAACACCACAGATCCTCCAACGGCACCGCCGTGAGAGACAAAAGTGTGGATGATCGCATTGATTGCCATGAGCATTCTTAGCCCAATCGTGGGCATTTCAAATATGGGAAAATCGAACATACATTTCCTTTAGTTAAAAATAAAGTGTGTATGCACGGCAATGTCGGAGAAAAGCGAGAAAAAACGCTATAATTATGACGTTGCAATGCAATACGTTTTTCCGTCTGCTTGAGAGGTCCAATTCACAGAGCAGGCGGATCGTTTGGGTAGCTCTTGTCTCTTCGTTTTGGTCGTTTCTCCTCCTTGTTCCCTTATTGATGTACGTTTTTAAAATAGCATTATTGGTTAGTAGTGTTAATTTTGTGTTAAGAGAAGAACCCGACGGTTATAAAAGTCGGGCAAAGCAATCTCCTTAGAGGTGATTTTGGGTCGTACACGCAGGGGCTAAGAGTTCAGGACGATACTCAAAGTGCATCGTATCGTAGTGATACCATCGCCCTCCCCAAATAAACCCATGCTTTTCAAAAATACGGACGATGGACATGGGCATGGTGTTGTGATAGCCGATGTGAGCGGTTTCACTGGGAGATTCACTTTTCCAATACTGGGTTTTGGTGGGGGCTAAATCGATGGCAATCCCAAAACTGTGCATTGAGAGGCGATGGGTATCTTTGATAACACGATAGCAATAGGTCGTCGCCCCCTCCGCCCAGATGCGGTCACTTTTGGGAAGTTGGGCAATTTCTTGACCAATGGCATAGAGTTTTTGATCCACACCGCCGATACGGTTTACGGGGAGTTTGATGGTGCCTTTGAGGGTGGGCCAGCTGATGGTGACAAGATTTTTTTCAATCGCTTTTTTATCATTGCCATACAGAGCTTGGAAAAAAGGTTGGTAGCGTAATCGCCCCGGATCAAAAAGGTACGCAGGAGGGGTTTGAACGCCCCCTTGGTCATAGGATTGGGATACTTGCATCGCCAAATCAGCCTCATTCATTTTATCCTCCCATGTTATGGGTTGCGTTGGGGTGGTGTAGGGAAGGGTTAGACCCTTTTTTAAGACGATACTTTTATCATCGGCATGGGTGATAAGGTCACCGTATCCTTGGGTATAACACAGCGGTGAAGCGTTGAGAGAGAGGGTTAATACACCCAAAAATAGCGATCGAAAAAGCATCTTTTTCCTTTTTTTTGATAGTATAGCACATTGCGTTAACGCTGATTTTTCAAGGGAGTCGCTTGTGAATTTTTTACCCCGTACGGTTATAGGTTGCAGTATCCTAGGTCAATTGCTTTTTGGGGGAACGTCTCACCACGTTGTTAAACCTCCCCGTTTTTACAATTCAGAACATCGGATGCAAGCAGCAGCAATTACCCCCTCTGCCATTGATAGGGTCTATTATAACTCCATGAATGCCGTAAGGGTCAATTACAATGCCCCAATACCAGAAGCTACCACAACCACACTCAACAGCGGAACAACCTCGTATCGTACCTCGCGCCGACGTGGCTACACCCCACGATCGTATTACCGTAAAACGACCTATCCCAAAACCACTTCGTCTTACCGTGCAGACATCTTCCCACCCAGAGTTTCGCCTGCTGTACTGCCTGAAACAAAAGCCCCTGAACCGATGGTCGATTCCACCGCTATCCCCAAAGAGAACCGCGCAGTCTCACTCCCTTTGGCACAACGGTATAAAGATGCCCCTCAGATCGTCTCTTCGCAATTGGAAGCGTATAACATTACCAAAATTTCCCCGTTTCGCGACTCAACCGATAAAGTGATGATTGAATCTTCCAGTGGCAATTTTGCGATTCCCATTGCCGTGCTTAAAACGGTCTCAACTTCCCATTTTACCCCTGAACTTTTGGAACAATGGAACCGTTTAGTCGTACCATGAAATGCTTTAAGGGTGAAGGACGCGTAGATTTGAGGAAAAAAAGCCCCCTAAAGGGGACTTTGAGAGGAAGTGTTATTTGCTTAGACGATTGTAGTTTTTACACGCGGCAGATAATTTAAGATCACACCCTTTTTTGTACAAATCTTTGGCTTTGGCTTTATCCACAGTGGTTCCAATCCCTATCTCATACATACGTGCCAAGCTACTGCATGCGCGGGCAACCCCTTTGTCACACGACTTGGTATACAATTGAAGGGATTTTACATCATTGAGATTCACATTAGAAGGTACCACAACAGGTGTTGTTGGGGTAACAACCGGGGCGACCACGACAGGCGCGACCACGACAGCTGCCGCTGCTTTTTCCATAGCGGCCAAATGGATACACGCATTGGGATCTTTATCCGCACACCCTTTTTTGAACAACTCCATCGCTTTGGTGATGTTTTTTTCCACCCCTAGCCCATCTCTGTATCGTAGTGCAAGACCGGTATATTCTGACCCTTTACTCACTTGCGTCAACGTTTGTTGTGCTGCAGGTTGTTTACTTACATCCACTTTTGTGTCTACTTGAGGTTGAAAACATCCTGTGATCACCATACCTAATACCAACGCTGCTGCGCTTTTCATACCCATACGTTTCATTTTTTCACTCTCCTAGTGCATCTTTTTTAGCCCCTTATTGTAGTAAGATTTGGATAAACCCAACGTAAAGCGGGGGCAATTTAGCATTTTTAGCTACACTTACGCTATGGCAAAGAAAAAGAAAAAAATGATAAAACTCAACCAAACCATCCGCCATTTTTTCGGCGATGAAGGGTTTGATGAGGGGATTGAACGGGTCGAGCGAGAGACGCTCATTGCGTTGGCACATACGTTGGGGGTGTTTGATGGCACCACCGCTAAAGAGCTATTGGTTAAAGCGTTTCGGCGGTTATGGTCGGAGGGGGAGGGGGATAATCGGCATCTGATTGTCGATTTTTTCACTCACAATGGGAAACTCTATCCCAACCCCAAACCGCGTGAAAAACCCCATGAACGGGAAGAGAAGATCGACGAATTACTGGAATCTTTCAACCTAACCCGAGAAGAGCGCGTGGCATTGCATGGGGCGTTTGCGGATATTCGTACCCGCAAAATCACTCCTGATAAAATTGCCTCCAAACTGGAGTATCTCCGCTATGTTCGTAAACGCGAACAGCTTGAAAACGTGTTAGAGGGGAAATTTGACTATCGGGATCAGTTGGAATTTTATGCCCCCATCACGTACGCGATTGGGGAGGAGTCGTTTACCAAAATTCATGTCCTCAAAACCGTTTCAATCGACGAAAAATGGCTCAAAGAGGGGAGTGTTGAGGAACTGACCCCTAAGATCCTCCCCCTCAAAGAGGAAGCTATTGCCCAAAAACAGAGTCAAATTACCACCTTTTTGGCGACGTTATCGTTGGATCATCACCGCTATCTCACCCGTGAGGAGATTCTCCTTGCCCTCAAAAGCGCACCGCCTTCTTCTGCGCATACCTTTTATCCCCTCACGATGGAGACCCTCAAACGGATCCTCCCCTCTCAGGCGATTGGGGTTGAATTTGTGAGAGATGAGCTACTCATTGAGTATCCGCACGCCATCACCCTCCCCCATCGGCGTGAACCTTTACTCCATACCGCCCATCTTCAGCTCTCCCATCCTGAGATCACCCAACTCATTTGGAATCAAGCGGATTTGGTCTTCGATGAGCAGTTTCATGCGCAAGGGGGGGAGATTGAACGCACCTTTTTGGGTGAACTTGAAACCCTCGTCAATGGGTGTCGTGACCGTGCCACATTGCTCCAATGGGACGATGCGACCCTCTATCCCATCGTTTATGAGTCCCTTTTACCCCAACTGGAAGTGACGCTGCACATCGGTACCAAAACCACCCGTCGGGTAATGTTTGCCTTTGAACGTCGTATTGCGGGGGAGTTGCTCAAAAAACAGCGTCAAGCGTTATTGGCACGCACCGTACGGGATTTTAAAAATCTCTTCCCTCTGGCACGGTCACTGCGTCGTAAACTCATCTTGCACATAGGCCCCACCAACAGCGGAAAAACCTACACCGCCATGGAAAAATTGCGCCAAAACGAGACGGGGTATTATCTGGCACCCTTGCGTCTTTTGGCATTGGAGGGGTACGAAGATTTACGCGCGCATGGGATCAATGCGTCGTTGATTACCGGTGAAGAGCAGATCATGGATGAGGATGCGACCCACATTAGCTCCACCATCGAGATGGTGAGTTTTGAGACCGAAGTGGATACGTGCGTCATCGATGAAGTGCAGATGATCGGCGATCGTGATCGAGGGTGGGCGTGGGCAAATGCCATCATCGGTGCGCCCGCCAAAGTGGTCATTATGACCGGTTCCCCCAATGCCCGTGAGGCAATTGTCGCCTTGGCAAACTACCTCAATGAGCCACTGGAGATTGTTCAGTTTGAGCGTAAAAATCCCCTCCAACTCCTCACACACGCCACCCCCATTACCGCCATCGAACCCCAAACCGCCATCATCGCCTTTAGCCGTGCCAATGTATTGCGTCTCAAACAACAACTCTCCGCACAGTATAAAACCAGTGTCATCTACGGTAATCTAGGGCCTGAAGTGCGCAGAGAAGAGGCACGCCGTTTCCGTGAGGGGGAGACCGAAATTTTGGTTGCGACCGATGCCATCGCCATGGGGTTAAATCTCCCCATCAAAACACTGCTCTTTTCCAAAGCGGATAAGTTCGATGGGCAAGACCAACGCGACCTTACCGCCAGCGAAGTACACCAAATCGCAGGGCGTGCAGGGCGGTATGGATTTCAAGAGAGAGGGTTTGTCGGGGCATTAACCCCTGAGGTACTCAAAAAAATTACTCCGTTGTTTGCCAAAACCGCCGATGTCATTAAGATTCCTTTTAATGTCATGGCAAATTTCGATCACGTCAAACTGGTCTCGACCATCCTTCAAGAGCAATCGTTGGGGGCTATTATCCAATTTTTTGTCGATAATATGACCTTTGAGGGACCTTTTCGTGCCATTAACCTCGAATCGATGGGGGAAGCTGCCGCCATCGTTGACCGCTATGAACTGGATATGGCGACCAAATATATCCTCTCCACTGCCCCCCTTTCCACCCGTTCGCCGATTGTGATGGGGTCGTTTGAACGGTACGTTAAAGCCCTCTCCCAAGCCAAACCCATCGCCTACGTCCCTCCGCGTCATGGGGGAATGTTCGCCCAAACCAGCGAAGAGCTTCAAGATGCCGAAGATCAGATCAAAGAGATCAGTTTGTATCTGTGGTTGTCGTATCGGTTGGGGGAATTTTTCGTCGATAGCGAAAAAGCGCGCGCGTATCGAGGGGAGTTAAACCGTTTTATCGAAAATTCGCTCAAACACAGTCACTTCGTCCCACGGTGTAAAACGTGTGGAAAACCCCTTGCGGTAGGGTCGGAATTTAGCATTTGTCAAAGCTGTTTTTACGCCCTGAACCATGCCAAGCGAACCGACAACAAAGACGGCGATACGCGTGCTACGTTTACCAAAACCCCTCCTTCCAAACGCCCACGACGGGGGCGGTAAACGTTTTTGGCTATTTTTGTTTAGGAAGTAGGGTGCTATGTAGGGTATTGAGGAATGTCCAAACCGCGTCGGCTTTTTGATACAGCGTTACGATGTTAACGCCTGTTGCATATTTGCGTGTGCCAACGGCTCTAAATCCATTTTAATGGGAATATGATGATAGATATTCCCCTTATTGTACAGATGTTCTAACACTTCTTGGCGTTTTTCGTGATACAACAACTCCGCTACCCACCCATATTCGGCGCGAATTTGGTGTTCATACTGGGAAAAGCGGTCAGAAGATGCACCCAAAATACCCAAATCAATATCAATAATGAGGGCTTCATCGTTGTTTTTAGGGGGATACTGATGGGCGGTTGCGTGAATTAACTCCCAAACCTCTTGTTGAAAATCTCCAAAGACACCGAGTCTCTCCAAACACTTTTTTGCCAACAAAGCACTTTGGTGTTCATTATCGCTTTTTTTAGGGTCATAAATAGCATCATGAAACCACAACGCACACTCCACCGCCAAAGGGTTGTGTGCCAAATAGCCATAACGGTCAAAGAGGGTAAAACACTCTGCAAGATGGTGCAACGTATGATAGTGTCGATGGGATTCTTGATAAGCTGTGTGTAAAGCCTCCCAAACAAGGGAGCTATTTTTGGTAGATACGTTCTTCAACAAGCGATCAAATCGTTGTTGTAAATCATCCATTTTTAGGGCAATCGTATTACTTTGATGTCCGCACTCAAACGCAATCGGGTGAAATGGTCGTTGAGAACTTGGTTCCGTTTTTCCCCTACGATCATATTATCCACTTGCGCGCGCACCGAATCCAAAGGTTCGGTCACCATGTTGGGTTTGTCTTTCATGTAAAATGTCATGAATTTATTCTCCCCATTGGGGATAATGGGGCCAAATTTACCCACTTTGATTTTATTAAGAAGCCCGATGAGTTGGGGATTAATCCCTTTGGAGGGGATGGTCTCCTCTTTGGAAATGACCTCGGGATTGGTACTGAGAGGATCATTCATCTTAGCTTGCAACGCTTCGGGCGCATTGGCTACGTACGTGACCACTTGGTAATGGTCAGGAAGGGAAAATTCGTCTAAATGAAGCTTATAATACTCTGCCTCTTCTGCGGGTGTGGGTTGTCCCATTTTGGCAAACGCGATGGAACTGTAGAGCTTTTGCCCTTTGATGTTGTCGGAAATTTTTTCTTTGAGGGTCGCTTCACTCAAGCCACGAGCCGTTTGCATGGTACTTAAAAATGCTTCCATAGAGAGATTGTTTTGTTTTGCCATCCGCTCCATCTCCTCTTGTACTTCTGCGGGGCTGACCGTGATCTTTTTCTCGGTGGCTTCGAGGTCTTCAAGTTTTTTTCGGATCAAGGTATCGGCACTTTGTTGCGCCGTGGTCTTGCTTTGCTCCATCTCTTTGTGTACGTCGTACATTGTGATGGGGACATTTTTAACCATGATGGCAATACCACCGATAGGACTACCCCATAAAGAGGCGAGAAGTAGGGATGAAAGTAGCAATGAACGCAATGGTTGCTCCTAAAGGTAAAGTCCTCTATTTTACCCGCTTTTAACATAGCCTTAACTAAAATGATTGAAAGTGTTTAACGGAAATTTTAGAGAATGACTACCGATTTGATTTCGGTAAACTCTTCGATGGCAAAGCGTGGTCCCTCACGCCCGACACCGCTGAGTTTCACCCCACCGTAGGGCTGAATATCGAAACGCAAGGTGGGTATATCATTAATGACCACTCCCCCCGCTTCTAGCTCATCGATGGCGTACGTCGCATGGGCAAGATTGTTAGTAAAAACCGAAAATTGGAGTCCGAATGGGGAATTATTCATCTTTTCAATCGCCTCTTTCAGACCATTGACCCGTACCAAACTCACAATGGGGGCAAACACCTCTTCACACACAATTTTCATCGAATCGGTCACCTCAGTCATAACACACGGATAAAAAATTCGCCCCTCCACACGGGGAGGTGTCAAGGCCTTCGCCCCCTGTGCAATCGCACTCTCAACCCAACTCATCGCCCGAAGTGCAGCTTCATCGTTAATGAGTGGCCCTAAAAACGTCTCCGCATGGTAGGGTGACCCTACGACCAGTTTGGCGGTTTCTTCTCCCATTTTGTGGGCAAATGCGTCATAAATGGTACTATCCACATAGATTCGTTGGAGCGAAATGCACACTTGCCCCGCATTGACAAACGCCCCCATAGCGCATCGCGCAGCAGCATACGCCAAATCGGCACTCTCATCGATAAACGTCGCGGCATTGCCTCCCAATTCGAGGGAGACTTTTTTGATCCCCGCATTTTTGGTGATGATGTTGCCTACTGTGACCGAACCTGTAAAACTCACCACACGGGGAATATCACTACTGACCAACGCACTGCCCACCTCCGCATCACCATAGACGACGCTCAACGCATCGGGGGTGGCGTAAGGGCTTTGGATAAACAATTGCGCCAATTTGTAGGCACACAAGGGGGCTTCGGGAGTTGGTTTGAGGACAACACTATTGCCTGCTACCAACGCGGGAGCCAGTTTATGCGCTACCAAATTTAAGGGAAAGTTAAACGGTGTAATCGCCACCACCACCCCAACGCTTTCTCTGCGCCAATACGCATGCGCTTTGCGTCCGCTTGCCATCGCGTCGGTATTGATCGTCTCGCCATGCACGGTACGCATCGTCTCAGCAGAGAGGGTAATGGTCTCAATACAGCGATCCACTTCAATGCGCGCGTAGGTGATGGGTTTGCCTACTTCATCACACAACACGTGTGCGAATTCCTCTCGTTGTTCACGAAGTTGAGCTGCAACGTCCAACAACCACGCACACCGCTGATGCAATGGGACTTTTTTACTGTTTTTAGCCGCTTTTTGGGCTATTACCAACGCATCATGGGCATCGTGAACGTCACAGTGTGCGAATCGTGAGACCACTCTTCCATCATAAGGGCTGACCCGTTCACTGTACTTTTGCGCCACAATCTGACGTGATCCCATCCAAATATGTGCGTCCATCCATTCACCTCAATCGATAAAATATTCGCTCATTATACAAACCCTCAGCTAAAAGGAGAAAGAAATTTTGAGCTAAGTTTCGTTTGATCGTGCCATCGCTTCCCCCGCAATCATCCCGCTTGCCCACGCAAAATGGAAATTATACCCCCCGCGTTGACCCACGATGTCTAACACTTCTCCGGCAAAATAAAGACCTTTGAGACGAAGCGATTCCATGGTTTTGGGGTTTACTTCTGCCGTACTTACCCCTCCACCACTGGCTTCGGCGTGTTTAAATCCATGGGTATCACTCACCTCAAAACGCCAGTTTTTGATCCCTTCGACCACCCTTTTGACCATTTTTGGGTCTAACTTCCGCACAGGAGTGGCGGGGAGAATGGTGATGGTTTTGAGCAGATGCGGAATGATTTTGAGCGGTAGAAGGGTAGAAAGTGCTTCTTCAAGGGTCAATTGGGGGGCATTCACACACAGGGTTTTTAGTACATGCGAAAGTTTCGTCGTATCCCATTGGGGCAAAAGTTCAAGGGTGATACTGACGTGTTGCTGGCGAGACAATGCCAACGAAGCGGTGGTACTGATGTCCAAAATCGCCAATCCCGAAATGCCATACGCCGTAAAAAGAATATCCCCCATGACCGTGGTGAGGGCTTGCTCTTTCACCCGTAAGGTCACGTTTGCCATCATCCGCACCCCTGCCATTTTAGCGGGGGTAGATTCTTTAAGATGGAGTTGCACCAAAGCCGGGTAGGTAGGATGAATCGTATGCCCCAACCCTTTGGCAAACGCATATCCATCCCCCGTTGCCCCCATCTGAGGGGCGGCTTGTGAACCCGTAGCGATCAATACGTGACTAAAACCGCCTTGTTTTTCGTGGTCGGTATGCACCGTAAAGAACCCTTTTTTGTGGGTGATAGCCGTGACGTTGGTATCGGTCACTACCTTAACGCTAGAGGCTTCCAATGCCCGTTGAAATGCCCATAAGACTGTTTTGGCCTCTTGGGAAAAGGGGTAGCAACGCCCATCTTCTTTGCACTCCAAAAGCAATCCCAGCGAAGCACAAAAGGTTTCAAAACGCGCATAAGGGAGGCAGGAGAGGGGATACTCGACAAATGAGGGGTCTAGTCCATAATAATGTTCTTGGGTGATGCGAGTATTGGTAATGTTGCATCGTCCATTGCCCGAAGCTAATATTTTTTTCCCAACGGTGGTATTGTGTTCATACAGGGTCACGTTAGCACCAGCGCGTACAGCGATCAACGCCGCCATCATTCCACTGGCACCACCCCCAATAATGGCTATGGTATTCATAAGGCGCATTGTACCACGCGTTGCCGTGCAATCGCTTTTTTTTGGTACAATGGCACACCTAAAAACCCCTATCTAAGGAATCGTATGACCTACCGTATCCCCCTCATGCTCGCCACTGCTGTGACCTTTGCGTTGGCTGCCCCTACTACCCTTGCGGTGGTCAATGGTCAAGCCATCACCAGTACGGATGCCAACGCGCTTATCGTTAAAGCGATCCCCGGAGCGACGTTTGACAAACTTGATCCCAAGATGAAACGCCAAGTGGTCGATCAATTGGTCAATCAAGCCCTTATCCGTGGTGTTGTCCTCAAAAGCGGTATCCAAAGTACCCCTCAGTTTCAAATGACCTACGCAGCACTCAAAAATGATTTGGCGGTGGATATGTGGATGAAACAACAAATGGCGAAGATTACGGTCAGTGAAGCCGAAGCCAAAGAATTCTACACCGCCAACAAAGAGAAAATCAAACAAAACGGTAAAGCAATCCCTTTTGATAAAGCCAAAATGGAGATCATGCAGTTGATTAAGATTGAAAAATTCAAAGCGTATATGGGAAAAACTACCGAAAGTTTACGCGCCGCTTCTAAAGTGGAAGTGAAATTATAAGAAGGGTGCTTTTGCACCCCTCTGGCGAGCGGGGTGACTAAAGCTTTATCACTTTTACCACACTCCCCGCTTCTAAATGACCATCCGTTTCATGGCAGATCATGAGTCCTGTATTCCCCAGCAGATTGGTCAGAATCGCCGAACTTCCTGTTTTTTTCCCCTCAAAATCGACCCAGTAACGACCTTCTCTAAACGTAAGATTGCAGGCGGTAAATTCGCTTTTGGAGGAGCGTTTGGTAAAGGGGACACTAAGGGTCGCTTCAACCACCTCATACAGGGTCTCAACCCCCATCATTCGCGCCATCAAGGGAAGGGCGTAGAGGATAAAGGTGACACTCGAAGAGTAGGCAAATCCGGGGAGAGAGACGATAAATTTATCCCCTTTTTGGGCGACCATCACGTGTTGTCCGGGTTTGATATTCACTCCTTGAAACACCACCTTGGCTCCCAATGCGGGGACAATCTCTTTGACAAAATCGTAATCTCCTACACTCACCCCACCGGTGCTAATGACGATGTCACACGATTGGAGTGCGGTTTCAAATCGTTGGGTAATCGATTCTTTATCATCCCCCACGATCCCCAGTTGGACACTCTCCCCCCCATAGAACTCGACCAAGGCTTGGAGGGTGTAACTGTTGGAACTGCGAATTTGCCCTGCATGGTGGGCGGTTTCACCAAGGTCTAGCAGTTCGCAACCCGTCGCGATAATCGCTACTTTGGGACGTTGCGCCACCCAAACCATCACCTGATTGATCCCTGCTAACACCCCTATGTGGGCAAAACCTATTTTGGTTCCCGTAGGGATAAGTACGTCACCTGCGTGATAACTCTCCCCCACCGGACGCACCGCAAACCCTTGGGGAACAGGTTTTTCGATGTGGATCGTCGAACCCTCCACGCGGACATTTTCGATCGGGATAAGGGTATCTGCGCCCTGTGGCATCAACGACCCTGTAAAGGTTTTGATAGCCATTGCGCTCACAACGCTCCCAACCTCCTTGGCTCCTGCGGGATTATCCCCCAAAATTGCCAAAGAGGTATACGAAGCCAAATCGCTGTGCATAATCGCATACCCATCCATCGCTGAGGTGGGATGGGTGGGGAAGTCACTGGATGCGACACACGCTTGGGCGAGAATACGACCCAAACTTTGGGTTAAAAAAACCCGTTCACGTTTGAGATGACCGACGCTAAGCGTCTCCATGATCTGCTGAGAAGTTTCATACGAAATCATACATTTCCCCCATGGGATGATTTCGCTCCCAAATCGGTCGCTTCTCGCGTTAAGGGAGCCTTTGCAGTGGGTTCTAAAAATTCGTTGGTTAGCATGAGATTGTCCCTTTTTGGGGTAGGTTGTTGAGGCAGAAATTATAACCAAGGAGAACTAACAGAGGCTTTTTACCGATAAGAGCGGGGCAAATGGTCGTAAATACGTTGTGGTATAATTGTCCCATTTTACGCTTCAGGTGGTTTGTGTGGCACTTTTTCAAAAATCTATCCTAAATTCCGTTAAACACGATGAATCGCTTATTGCTTTGCGTTGGGCAGCATTTCAAAACTATATCGCCAAAGTCGATGCGATACGTGATTTCAAAGAAGAGATCTATCAAGACGGCTTTTTTAAAGACATCTTCGAGTCGTGCTTGGGCTATACCCTCAATACGACCAATCCCCATGGGTATACGCTTGAACGGGAAAAGAAAAACGAAACCGACGGTAAAAAAGCCGATGGGGTGATCGTGATTAATGGTGAAATTATCGGAGTGGTCGAACTCAAAGACCAAAAAACCAAAAATCTTGATGCGGTCGAAACCCAAGCCTTTAACTATCACGCCTCTCATTCCCGCTCCCAATACATCATTATTTCCAATTTCGATGAACTCCGTTTTTACATCGACAAAAAAACGGTGTATGAAAAATTTAACCTTTTTACCCTCACGTATGCGGAGTTCAAAACGCTCCATTTGCTTCTAAGTTTTGAGAGTATCAAAGAGGGGATTCCGCTCACACTCAAAGAAAAATCGGCAACGTTTGAAGCGACCATCTCCAAACAATTGTACAAAGATTTTAGTGCGTTTCGTACCCATCTTTTTGATAATATCGTTAAAAATAATTACTCCCCCCTCATACCCGCGAACTCTCCCGTCATACCCGCGAAGGCGGGTATCCAGCTAGATTCCCTTCACGGGAATGACAAAGACTTAGATAAACAAACCCTCCTGCGCCTCACCCAAAAGCTCTGTGACCGTATTATCTTTATCCTTTTTGCCGAAGATCGGGGACTGCTGCACCCCAACACGATCAAAGAGATACGCACCCGCCACGCACAAGACGTTTTTGGTCATCCCATCTATGCGTATTACAAAATTTATTTTAATGCGATCAACACAGGACATGAAAAACTGGGCATTCCCAAATACAATGGGGGACTCTTCGCCCCCGATGCGCTCTTGGATAGTCTCATCATCGAAGATGCGTATCTCGACATGGAGGCGCAAAAGCTCTCCGATTACGATTTTGAAAGTGACATTAGCGTCAATATTTTGGGGCATATCTTTGAGCAGTCGCTTACCGACCTCGAAGAAATGGAAAAAACTTTCACGCAACCCTCTCGTCACCCTGAACTCGATTCAGGGTCTACAAAAAAAGAGCTGGATTCCCGCCTTCGCGGGAATGACAAAAGTGTTTCCAAACGGAAAAAAGACGGTATCTTTTACACCCCCGAATACATCACCCGCTACATCGTCGAAAATACTTTGGGCAAACTTTGTGCGGATAAAAGAGACGAACTTGCCATCGGAAATGAGACGTTAGTCCCGCACAATCTCAAAAAACTCACCAAAGAGGAAATCAAAGCAAAAGAGAATCTTCTTGCCTATCGTGAATGGCTTACGCATCTTAAAATCCTCGACCCTGCGTGCGGAAGTGGGGCGTTTCTCAACCAAGCGTTGGAGTTTCTGATCCGTGAACATACCCTCATACGGGATTTGCTCTTGCCGTTTCAAGATTTGATGATCGGGTATGAGATCGAAAAAAGTATCCTCGAACACAATCTTTATGGCGTAGACATCAACGAAGACGCAGTAGAGATAGCCAAACTCTCCCTCTGGCTACGCACCGCCCAAAAAGGGAGAACCCTCACCGACCTCTCCGACAAAATCAAATGTGGGAATAGCCTTATAGATGATAAATCCATTGCAGAAAATGCCTTTATGTGGGAAGAGGAATTTAAAGAAGTTTTTGAACATGGTGGGTTTGATGTGGTGATTGGAAATCCGCCGTATTTAGGCGGTCGTGATTGGAAAAATAAAAATACCGAAAAATATTTTATAGAAAATTACAAGGTTGCGGAATATCAATTTGATATGTATATATTATTTTATGAATTAGCCATAAATATGGCAAAAATAAATGGATTAATATCTTTAATTACTCCAAATACTTGGTTAAATAATCAAAAGAATACAAAATTAAGAGAGTTTATTTTATCAAATACATTAATAAAAAATATTATTGATTATACTCAATTAAAAGTTTTTGAAGATGCTACAGTTTTAACAATTATTGCAACTTTACAAAAAAACAATGAAATTTTTGAAGATACCTTAATATTTAAACCAAATAATGAATTTCTGATATTATCAAATACAATATCTCAGAAATCTTGGTTGGACAATGATTATTTTGTAATAAATATTGATACATCAAATGATGACAATGAAATGTTAAAAAAGATAGAAAAAAGTTCACAACCTTTGGAAAAAATTGCACAAATAAAATTTGGTGTAAAATTATATGAAACGGGCAAAGGAAATCCAAAACAATTAGCACATTTTGCACAAGACAAAATATACGAAAGTAATTATCAAATAGATGAAACTTACAAAAAATATATTACAGGAAAAGATATTGAAAGATATTTTGTAAATTGGGAAAACACATGGGTTAAATACGGTAATAATTTAGCAGCACCTAGAGATAAAAATTTATTTATAAATAATAGAATTGTTGTTAGGAGAATTGTTGGAGAAAGATTAATCTCAACAAGAATAAAAGAAGATTTAATTACAAGTCAACTTTTACAAATCGTAAAATTAGATGATGAAAATTTAACAGATACAATAACAGCAATATTAAATTCAAAGCTAATGATTTTCTATTTTAGAAAAAAATACAATCGTCAAGAAAAAACATTTCCTGAAATTAGAATTTATGAATTAGCTAGTTTGCCTATTCCACTGAATATTATACAAAACAAGGCTATAGATGAAAAAGTTAATAAAATTATTGATTTTATTTCAAAATTAAATATTACAAAACAAAACTTTTACAATGAATTTGGCTTGGAAAAACTATCCAATAAGCTACAAAAATTTGAAGAGTTGGGGCTTGATGAGTTTGTCAAAGAATACACAAAAGCCAAAAAAATCAAATTTGCCGACAAACTAGAAGAGAGAAATTTCAAAAAAGACTGGTCGGCACTTTTTGAAAATGACAAAAAAGAAGTTTTAGAGATTCAAAATAAAATCAATCAAACGGATAAGGAGATAGATAGTATGGTGTATGAACTTTATGGGTTGAGCGATGAGGAGATTGGGATTGTTGATTATGCTTCAAAATGACATATATTTTGATACATTTAAATATTTGGAGTATCATAGTCTTTAAAAAGGGTATTTGATGGGAAAAATTAACAAAAAACATAATTTTGGTGGAGATTGGACTCAAAAGAAATTAGATGTCTTGAGTAAATATCTATCGGCATATACAACTATTTTAAAAAAATATCCAATATATAAAATTGCATATATTGATGCTTTCGCAGGAACAGGAACTATAAAAAATAGAAATGTAGATATGGCTAATAGTAGTTTATTTGCGGATGAGATTTATAATGATACAGATGCACAGGAATATATTAATGGTTCGGCAAAAATTTCATTAACAGTGCAACCACAATTTGATAAATATATTTTTATTGAACTTGAACCAAATAAAGCGAAAAGTTTGCAAGACATTATCGAAAATGAATTTAATCACTTAAAGGATAAGATTAAAATTGAAAACAAAGATTCCAATATTGTATTGAGGGATTTGTGCAACAAGGATTGGCAAAAACATAGAGCATTGGTTTTTCTAGACCCTTATGCAATGGAAGCAGAGTGGGACACTATTCAAGCTATCGCAAAAACTAAAGCTATCGACTTGTGGATACTTTTTCCTCTTGGAGTATCTGTCAATAGACTACTTATGAAAAATAGAAATGAGATACCAGAAAACTGGTCAAAAGCACTTGATAAGTTATTCGGTACACATGATTGGTATAATGAATTTTATGAGACAAAAATTAATATTTCATTGTTTAGCGAGGAAGAAGTTACTTCTAAGACAGCAACTTTCGATAGAATAGCCAACTTTTATATTAAGAGATTAAAAACGATTTTTGTTGGTGTTTTGGATGAACCATTGTATTTGTATAATTCAACAAATAATCCATTGTTTTTGCTTTGTTTCGCCGCTGGTAATCCCAAAGGTGCAGACACGGCAATAAAAATTGCACGAGATATTATTGGAAAAATAAATGAGCCAAAAAACTAAAATAGAGTGGACTGAGTCTACATGGAATCCAATAAGTGGATGTGACAAGATTAGCAAGGGGTGTGATAACTGCTATGCTGAAAAAATGGCAAAGAGGCTTCAAGCGATGGGTACGAAAGGCTATGAGAGGGGCTTTGAACTCACACTACACCCCGAGGCACTCCAAAAACCAATGAAGATGAAAAAGCCTCAAATGATTTTTGTAAACTCAATGAGCGATATTTTTCACGACAAAGTACCCGATGAGTTTATCTTTGATATTTTTGAAGTGATGAACAAGGCTTCACAACACACATTTCAAGTATTGACCAAACGCCCAAAGAGACTAGAAAAGCTGAGCGACAAGCTTCAATGGGGGGATAATATTTGGATGGGGGTGAGTATCGAATCAAACGAGTATATCAATAGAGCTAACTACCTTAGAAAATGTGGTGCGAAAATCAAATTTATCTCCATCGAACCACTGATAGGGTCGGTGGATAATCTTGATTATACTGGGTTAGATTGGGTTATCGTCGGTGGCGAAAGTGGATTTGGAGCGAGACCAATACTCAAAGAGTGGGTTGTAGATGTCAGAGATAAATGCCAAAACTCAAACATCCCATTTTTCTTCAAGCAATGGGGAGGGGTGAACAAAAAAGTAGCTGGGAGGGAGCTTGATGGTAATATCTACGATGAATTACCATTGACAATAGTAGAAGAAACACGCTTTGAGTAAAAATAGTATAAGCAAAAAAAGTTGAGGGGCAATTACTCCCTCGACTCGTGCCGCTCCATTGACTACATCACAAAGCTCTATACGCGAAAAAATTATAGCACAAAAAATAAACTGTCTAAAATGGGAATAAATAGTCAGCCCTGAACCCTCTCGTCACCCTGAACTCGATTCAGGGTCTACAAAAAAAGAGCTGGATTCCCGCCTTCGCGGGAATGACAAAAGTGTTTCCAAACGGAAAAAAGACGGTATCTTTTACACCCCCGAATACATCACCCGCTACATCGTCGAAAATACTTTGGGCAAACTTTGTGCGGATAAAAGAGACGAACTTGCCATCGGAAATGAGACGTTAGTCCCGCACAATCTCAAAAAACTCACCAAACGGAAAACGGGGACAGGCTGAATATTTCCCGTCATTCCGTACTTGATACGGAATCTAAGATACTGAATCAAGTTCAGCACGACACGAAAGGCTGAATTAAAATGAGAGGGAACTATGAGCAAACGATTTGATGAATGGAACGAAATAAAAAAGACAGCAGAAAGCAACGAAAAAATCGCTAACTTTCGGCAAAAAGAGATTTTTGTGACGAATATCGGTGAGAATGTTGGGTTTGAGCAAAATGGTAAAGGTGAGCAGTTTCTGCGTCCCGTTCTCGTCTATAAAAAATTTAGCTCACGGCTTTTTTTAGGTATTCCCTTGACCAAGACGGTGCGAGAGGGTATTTTCTATCACTGTTTTGAGTTTAAAGAAGGTATCAACAGCACCGCGTTATTAAGCCAAATTAGATTGTTCGATGCGAAAAGATTACACTATCGTGTGGGGATGATAAATAAAGAGGATTTTGAACTGGTAAAAGGGAAGTTAAAAATATTATTAGAAGTTACCCCTTGAAAACAAGGGGAGCGCATAAAGCGATTTATGAAAGAATTATAGCACATAGTTAAGCTAATTAAATCTATTTTACATTTCCCCCTAAAATTCCCGCACCCGTGATCCTCGTGGAGCGTTCAGCGGCATAGCGGCGTTGACCGTTTTTCAGATCGTATTTCCAAATGGGGGCAGAGGCTTTAAAATCCTCCACAAACGCTTCGATTAGCTCCAGTGCAACCCGACGTTTGGGGGAG
Source organism: Sulfuricurvum sp. (assembly GCA_020721585.1). Taxonomy (GTDB): domain Bacteria; phylum Campylobacterota; class Campylobacteria; order Campylobacterales; family Sulfurimonadaceae; genus Sulfuricurvum. Next base: position 417,135 of record DYMK01000001.1, on the reverse strand, counting down.
AAAACCGCTGCAATGTAGGAGCTTTCATGGAGCAATACATCCCCACGGGAGTGTGCCATTTTTAGTTTTGCCCCCAAAGCGGCCGCTTTGGTTTGCCATGTCTCAAACCACGTGGTCAAAATAGGGGCGTAAATATCAAAACTCAACCCCTCAATCCCCTCTTCATCCCGTACCGTTCCGATAAAAGGGATATACGCACCGTAGTTATACGCAGTTTCTTGGGCATACCATCGGGTGATGATTTCAGGGACATCCAGCGCACCCTCATAGAGTTCTACCATACTCATCCCCCACACACCGGAGGGAGTAAAACGATTTTGTCCCCATCTTTGAGTACCGTATCCAATGAGGATACCAGCGTATCATTGACCGCGACGGCACAGTTTTCCAGCCACGCTTTCATCTGAGGATCACGTTGCAATACCTCCGCTACTTCGTGCAATGAGGTCGCTTCTAGCGTTAAGGGAGCCTTTGATAGTGGCCCTAAAAATTCGATTGTTACCATTAGAGTGTCCCTTTTTGGGGTAGGTTGTCGTGGGAGAAATTATAACCAAGGAGTACTAACAGAGGCTTTTGTATCCCTTCCATCTTAGAGACCATTACCCCACATGTGCATTTTTTTGGCAACGGTCACCTCATACCCTTCGAGGAGATCATCCATGGTATTGATCGCCCGAAAATCGACCTGATCAAGGAGTGATTCTACCTCAGCAATGGGCATCGAACCGTTTTTTTGGACGATGATAATCTCACAAGCGTTAAGTAAGGTGCGATAAATATGTTTCAAAAATTTTAGGGGAGATGCGTGCTGATCCAACACATCGTGGACAATGACACACGCATAGTCACGAGGAATCCCCCCAGCCAAAGCGTGATAATCGTTTAGGGTAACAATCTTATGGAGAGTAGGATGCGAAATTTCCTGATGTTCCCCCCTAAAAAGGGAAAGATCCATCAACCCCTCATAGGGAGCAAGGCACTGACCCAACTCCTCCACCATCGCATCACGATGCGAGGTGATAAGCATGATTTTCGTATGCGGTGTGGGATGGAGCAGTGCGGTAATCATAACGATAGATCGTGCAATTCTCGAAACAAATAGGCTTCGACAATATCCTCAATGGTGCGTTGCGTGGGGGCGATTAAGACCATCATTTGGTTATCGATAAACTCCATGACAGGCTCATAATTATGGGTCACGACCACCGCATCCAAGCATCCCTCAATGCGTGTACGGTCAGAATAAAAATGGGTGTCGATCAACCTCCCCTCATCGATTTCGATGGTCGCCCAATGGGTGGCGGAGAGGATACCCACCAAGTGACTCTCCTCACAATCCTCACCGTTCATGGGTAATAACAACACCATATTATTGCCCCAATTTGGAAAGATCGAGTTTTAATGCCTCATTGTCCATCACCCCGATGGTATGGCTTAGAATATCCTTCGCAATGGCTTTGGCATCCGCTAAGGAGTGCATCGCGCACGTGCCGCATTGGTAGAGATTGAGTTCTGGAATATCATTTTGGGTTTCCACTGCCAAAATATCCCGCATCGAATCGCTCCATGCTTGGGCGACTTGGGTTTCAGGTGGTGTTCCAATCACCGACATATAAAATCCCGTACGGCACCCCATCGGAGAGATGTCGATGATTTCGGTGGCAGTCGAGTTAAGATGATCCCGCATAAATCCCGCAAAGAGATGCTCCAACGTGTGAATCCCCTCTTGGGACAAAATCGCCTCATTGGGGCGACAAAAACGGAGATCATATACGGTAATATCATCCCCTTTGGGAGTTTTCATCCCTTTGGCACGACGAACAGCGGGAGCAGGCATAATGGTGTGATCGACAGTAAAGCTATCCAGTAGTGGCATGAATATCCTTGAAAATTTGATTTTAGGTGGGGCAATGGTACCATATTTCGCCCTTACGTCGCTAGTGGTTGGGATTTGCCGTAGTTAAAAGTGGAGATTCACTCACAGGGGTGTACATCGGACGAAATCGGGTGGTGATGTATGGGTGAAATTTACCCCCGCCAACACGGTTTTTCGTCCCACTGCCCATACCACTCTACCATCGCATCACCACACATAGGGCGTGCGATACCATATCCTTGCGCCAAATCGCATCCCAATTCCAATAATTTTTGCCCGTGCGCATAGGTTTCAACCCCCTCTGCGATCACGCGACGATTAAACGCTTTGGCCAACCCAATAATCCCTGCTAATATCGCCAAATCATCTTGGTTATCGAGCATATCACGGACAAAACTTTGGTCGATTTTCAACGTGGCAATGGGGAGACGTTTAAGATACGTCAACGACGAATAACCCGTCCCAAAATCATCCAAAGCAAAATGGATACCAAGGGTTTTACACGATTGGATAATATGCGAAGCACGATGAATATCTTCCAAGGCACTGGTCTCAAGGATTTCGATTTCCAATAAAGTTGGATCAAAATCGGGATTTTGGAAAAGGATAGATCGAATTTTTTCCACAAAATTCCCTTGTAAAAGCTGTTTTGCCCCCACATTAACACTAACAGGAATTCGCAACCCCATTGCTTTCCATCGTTGTATTTGATCTATCGCCTCTTGAATGACCCACTCACCCACATCAATTGCCAAAGGATGAATCTCAATGATGGGGAGAAAATCCGCCGGAGGAACCAATCCCCGTTGGGGGTGTTGCCAACGAATCAGTGCCTCTGCCCCAATGACCGTATGGGTGCGCATATTGATTTTGGGTTGGTAATAAAGTACAAACTCGCGATTTGTCAGTGCGTGTTGGATCCGCTCTAAATTTTCGTGTTTGGTACGTACGGTACGGTCGTAGTCGGGATCAAAAACATGATAACGGTTTTTGCCCGATTGTTTTGCCTCATACATCGCTTGATCGGCTTGACGGATAAGTTGATCCGCATCCACACTCTCGTATTGGGGATAAAAGGTGACCCCTAAACTGGCTGAAACGCGTACCTGAGACGCATCCAATAGCACCTCTTGAGAGACCACTTCTAAGAGTTTTTGGATAATCGGGTATGCCATGGAACGATCAGCCAACCCCACAATAATGACAACAAATTCATCACCCCCCAAGCGTGCAAGGGTATCTTCAGGTTGCAGCGTTTGTTGCATGATGAGGGAGAGTGTTGTGAGCAGTTTATCCCCCATGGCGTGACCGTAACGATCATTGACCTCCTTAAATCCGTCCAAATCCAAATACGCAATGGCGATGTATTCCCCTTGGCGTTGGGCATGTACCATCGCTTGGCGTAAGCGATCGGAATTGAGCAATCGGTTGGGTAATCCCGTGAGGGGATCGTAATGGGCAATGTGTTCGAGTTGCTGTTCGTACGCTTTGGACTGGGTAATGTCTTTGGCACTCACCAAAATCCGTTGTTTATCGGGCATATGGGTCAAGGTCATATTCACCACAATCCGTTTCCCCTCATTGACCACACACGTCTTTTCAAACCCTTTGACAAACCCATATTTTGCCACCGAGTACATCACATTTTTTGCCCGCTCTTGATCCTCGACACTGCTTAGTCCCACACACGATTTGGTCAAAAGCTCCTCGCGCGTAAATCCCGTCATCTCCAAATAGGCGTTATTAAAATCCAAAAAATTTGATGCCGCGTCCAACACGGCAATCCCATCTTTGGAAATATTAAAGATGGTCTCAAACTCCTCTTTTTGACGTTGCAACTCCTGCTTATGAAACTCTTTGTCGGTGATGTCGTAAAACCACCCCAAAACACTCTTTTCCCCTTCAAAATTCATGGGCATATAAGAGGCCAATACCCATTTTATGTCCCCTTGAATCGAGAGTTCTATGAGTCTATTGTAAATCGATTCATCGTTATCAATCGCGTGAACAATCGCATCATAATCTTCGTGATGGACATAATAGTTTTGGGGATTTTGCCCAATAACATCGTGTCGATTGAGTTGGATAAGTGAGGAATAAGCGGTATTGGCAAAAACTACTTTTTTCCCATTTTTTTGGGCAATACGAACCGCAATGGGGCTAAATTCAAGCAATTCCAAAAGGGTTTCTCGATAGGTTTTTTGTTCCGATATGTCCCTAAACGTGACCACCTCCCCAATGACATTTCCCTGATGAATTAAGGCTTTGGCCGCCACTTCCACAAAAATTTTCTCTCGCTTTTGGTTAAAAAACACCTCTTCCCCAAAATATTCTCCCCGCTCTTGAATCGCTTGATAAATTTTACAGTCCCGAATGGGCGTTTGGGTGATCGAATCAGCATGAAAAAGTGCATGGGCATTGTGACCCAATAGCGCTTCTTGGGTATACCCTAAGAGTTTACTGGTATAGGCATTAGCACGGGTAATATTTCCATCAACATCGGTCACATAAAGGGCTTCAAGCATCGTATTGGTGATTAAATCTATTTCGCGTACGTGATTGGATCGTGGTAGTGAGACAACTTTTTGACTAAAAGCTTTACACCATTTTTGCCATAGGGTGACAAAAGGTAACATCGTTCTATCTCCTCCACTAAAATCGTGATGCAATGGGACATCTCTTATCTTAATTGTACTCATCCATTCGTATTTTTTGGATTAACGCTCACCCATTTTTTTCGCATAAACATTCTAACCTTAACGCTATCCGTTGTTTTTTCAAGCAACTATCCCTTATAATTCGATTAATAAAAACTACTATATGGGAAAAATAGATGCTTTTTAACTCCTATATATTTATCTTTCTCTTTTTGCCCATTATGCTGTTGGGGTATTTTTGGTTTTTACGCCATAAACGTATCTTAGGGTCTAAAGTGTGGCTGGTGGGGGGAAGTCTATTCTTTTATGGCTACTGGAATGTGGTCTATATCCCCCTGTTACTGGGGAGTATTTTGGTCAATTTTTGGGTGGGATCGACATTATCACGTGAAAAGCTGTTTCACCTTTCCCGTAAAGTGGTGTTAGGGTTGGGGATTGTTTTTAATATCGCCTTATTGGGCTATTTTAAATACACCGATTTTTTACTGGAAAATGTGAACGATTTTTGGGGTACCGATCTTCCCTTACCGGATATTATTCTCCCTTTGGGGATTAGCTTTTTTACCTTTACCCAAATCGCTTTTTTGGTGGATGCGTATAAAGCGAAGGTCAAAGAGGTGGACTTTCTCAACTATATGCTCTTTGTGAGCTATTTTCCCCATCTTTTGGCAGGGCCTATTTTGCACCATGCAGAGATGATGCCCCAATTTGTCAATCGTTGGAACTGGGCGGTACGATGGCGTAACGTCGCTGTGGGAGTGTTCCTTTTTTCCTTAGGGTTGTTTAAAAAGGTGATTATCGCCGATACCTTTGCAGCATGGGCGAATACGGGATTTGATGTTGCGTTGACGCTGAATCTTTTTGAAGCATGGGCAACGTCGTTAAGCTACACCTTACAACTCTATTTCGATTTTAGTGGGTATACGGATATGGCAATCGGTATAAGCTTGATGTTTAATATCCGCCTCCCTATCAATTTTAATTCCCCCTACAAAGCCCGTGACATTCAAGACTTTTGGCGACGATGGCACATTACCCTCTCGCGTTTTTTGCGCGACTATATCTATATCCCCTTGGGCGGGAATAAAGTGGGGCGATTCCACAACTATGGCAACCTCTTTGCGGTCTTTTTGATCGGAGGATTGTGGCATGGTGCTTCATGGATGTTTGTGATTTGGGGGGCATTGCACGGTGGTGCCATTGTTATTCACCGTATCTGGAAAGATCTGGGATTACGGATGTGGGGTTGGTTGGGGTGGTTCATCACCTTTAACTTCGTCAATGTTGCGTGGATCTTTTTTAGAGCCAAAAATTTTGATGTGGTCACCAAAGTTCTTGGGGGGATGATCGGTCAGGGGGGGATTATGCTTCCCGATGAACTCTACGAAAAGCTCGAATTTTTAGGGGAGCATGGGATCGAATTTGGGTATTGGGTAATGAATGCGGGGATGTCAGGACTTGGGGATGTAATGACCATTGGGGTGACCCTATTTTTGGTCATTTGGATGGACAATTCCCACCAATGGAGCGAAAAATTCCCCATGAATTGGAAATTTGCCGTACTCGTTAGCGTAATGTTGGTTATCGGGATCCAAAGTTTGACCAAAGTCAGCGCATTTTTATATTTTAATTTTTGAGAGTATCATGAAACACTGGGTTTTTTTAGTCGTTAAACTAACGGCAAGCTTTTATAGTGCGGTGGTACTACTGAATTTTATGGTCGATCCGTCGATGAAATGTAGACACACTGCCTCGTTTGCGTACGATTATAACGATGCGACCGAACGGTTTTTGGCAGGGGGGATGGCACGTTATATCCCCTACACCACCGCAATGGTAGGAACCTCTATGATCGAAAATTTCCAAGTGGAGGACATCGACACCACGTTGCACACCCATTCGGTCAAGATTCCCTTTAGCGGAGGAACCGCCAAAGAGTTTGCTTTATTACTCACGTTTATCCTTGATCAACACCATGCGACCCACATCCTCTACGCATTGGACACTTTTTCGTACCGAAAAATTGATCCCAAAAACGAGCAAATTGCCAATTATGACTATATGTTTGGGGGTGACCCCATCGCTTGGTTTAAATACCTCACCAATACCAGCACGACCCAAAAAAGTCTCACACTGTTACGAGATACCCTCAACCCTACGGAAAAAAATTCGTATCCCCATGCGTTTATGTGGGCTTCGGAGGTGACTTTTGATGAAGATACCGTGAGACGCGATTGGGATTTACGCGATAGAAGCAAATTACAGTCGGCATTTTCCCCTAAAGAATATGGCTATGAGGATCTCAAAGGCAATTTTGACCGTTACCTTTACCCTATTTTGGTTTCCCATCCCAACGTTAAATTTACGATTTTTTACCCCCCATACTCATTTTTAACGTGGAAATTGGCGCAAGAGCGGGGGACATTGGACATCATGATGGCATTTAAAGCCTATACCTTATCCAAACTGGTCGCCTTACCCAATGTGGAGGTCTATGACTTTCAACACGATCCTATGATCTATGAGTTAAATAATTACAAAGACATCTCCCACTATTCGGATGACATTAATCACGTGATGTTGGAGCGTATCGCCCATCATCGTGATCACATAACCCCACAAACACTCTCGGATCATCTTCAACAATTGCGTGAGGATGAGGCAAAATGGCGGGAGATGAATCCTGATGAGTAGGTTGCTTAGTGTTTTAAACTCGTGAGATAGGCGGTTCGTTCTTGGGTGAGTTGGATTAATTTGGCAATATAGGGCTGAGAACCTTTTTTACTCGATGCGATGAGCTTTTGATCCCGCATCTGAATCCAGTTTTTTTGGTCGTTTTTGAGTTGTTCCCTCCCCTCAGGGGTGAGGGTACTGCGTAGGGCGGCAAACGCTTTGTTGAGTTGTCCATCCGCAGCAGCGTAGAGGGGACTCATCTGTTTGAGGGTTGTGTACTCAGCGTCGGAGAGGTTGTCACGGGTCGTATCAAAATCGGCAGAGCTTACCTTTTTCCACTCTCCCCCAAAATACCCTGTTGAGCCACAATGGTCACTTGCCTCAAAAATTTTGATGTACGCCGTATTGACGATAAAAGAGACCAAAAATTTGGCATTATCCCCTTGAGTGAGGGCAAATTGCCCTGAAGCGGCGTTGGGACTTTCGCTTTTAATGTGTCCATTAATCGTTAACGCGCACGTATGGGTTGTTTGGGTGTTGGTGGTGGTAATAACCGCGCGATACAGGGTCGATTTTGGTTGCACTTGGGCAATCTCCATTTTCCCTAAATACCCTTTTTCTTGATACTGATACAGACCACTGGGATCATATCCCAAAGCCAATGCGGTAAATGAAGCAAGCATACTAATTTTTTTCATGAAACGTTCCTAATATCTACCCCATAGCCGTACAAAATCAGGAACCATCGCCCTCTACTCTCTTACGGCTTGTGAATGTGTGGTTATATTGTAACACGAATTGAAGACGCTTACGTTTAACCCTATCTTCAGTACAATTACCCTAAAAAAGGGGAGTGTTATGGGATTGTTTACCACTAAAATTCCCAAAATCGGGGGATCAGGGCTTGCCCGCCATCTCACGCTTTTGGATGTTTCGTTTATCGGCGTGGGTGCCATCATTGGGGCGGGGATTTTTGTTATCACGGGTCAAGCCGCTGCCACCACCGCAGGACCTGCCATTGTTTTATCCTTTTTGATTGCTGCCATTGCGGTGGGAATTACCGCCCTTATTTACGCCGAGATGAGTTCAATCTATCCGGTTTCGGGGAGTGCGTATAACTACACCTACGCGACGTTGGGGGAATTTTTTGCGTGGTTGGTGGGGTGGAATCTCCTCCTTGAATACGGGGTTGCGACCAGCGCGATCGCTACAGGGTGGTCGGGCTATTTTCGTACCTTTATCGACACCAATTTTCACGTTGCCCTCCCCGTTGCCTTGAGTGGTGCGTATGATCCTGATAAGGGGACGTTTGTCGATGTGAGTGCTTTTGTGGTCATTATGGCGATTTTTGTCCTTTTAGCGTTGGGGATCAAAGAGAGTGCGCGGGTCAATAACGTCATCGTCTACATCAAAATCGCTGTTTTATCGATTTTTGTCATTTTTGGATTGCAGCATTTTGACATTCACAATATCCAAAACTTTTTCCCTTTTGGGTATGAGGGGGTGTGGCACGCCACGAGTTTGATTATCTTCGCCTATTTGGGTTTTGATGCCATCTCTACGGTCGCTGAAGAGACCAAAGACCCCACCAAAACGATCCCCAAAGCGTTGATGCTCTCCTTAGCCTTTTCGACGATGTTTTTTATTTTGGTCAGTTTTACCCTCACCTCGATGGTCAGCTATACCCAGCTCAATGTCCCCGATGCACTAGCGTTTGCGATGGTCAAAGTGGATGAACCCTTTATCGCCAGTATTATCGCCCTTGGAGCGGTAGTGACCATCACCACGGTGATGTTGGTCATGGGATTGGGCTTTACCCGTGTCGCGTTTGCCCTTTCCCGCGATGGATTTTTGCCCAAAAAACTGTGTGAAATTCACCCCAAAACCAATACGCCTGTCAAACTCACCCTGTATGGCGGATTTTTCTTGGCGTTTTTGGCGGGCTTTTTACCGTTGAAAATTTTGGCGGAGTTGGTCAATATCGGGACATTGTTTGCCTACTTTGTCGTTGCCATCGCCATTGTACTGTTGCGTAAAAAAGGGTTAGTGGGGAGCTTTCGTCTTCCGATGTTTTGGGTGCTTATTCCGCTGAATTTCGCCCTTTTGATCTTTATTATGGCAGGACTTGAAACCCACACATGGATCCGCTTTGCTTTGTGGAGTGGTATTGGGATTATGATCTATTTTGCAATGCGGGGGAAATTAGCGACGCACGAGGAAGCCTAACAAACTTCCCTCTCTCCCTTTCATCATATTTCAACCACATTTCAACCATTTTTGATCACATTATCTTCCTATACTTTCACCATGAACCTCGAAAGACGAGATACTAAGGAGAAAAAGATGTTATCTTCACTACAAACCCTCACCGACGTAGACCACAAAAAAGCGATTTCCAAAGAGATTCGCAACGCTCACATCGCGCATGAACAATGGGTGCGTCATGTCAAACATTTGGTGGAAAATTTACCCGTGCATAAAGCGATGATCCCTTTAAGCTCCACTGAATGCGATTTTGGCAAATGGTTGTATACGACAGGGATGAAGTACAAAGCAATCCCTGCATTGACACGGATTATTTTTAAAATCGAGCAAGACCATCGGGATTTGCACAACATCTATTTGCGTATCTATAAAATTTACTTTTTGGAGACGCAACGTTCGTGGGCGATGAATCTCTTTACCAGTTCACGTAAAAAAATCACCCCTGAAAAACACGCTGAAGCGGTGAAGTATTACCAAGAGATGGAAAAAATGTCGATTTGGTTGATCAAATCACTCGATCAACTCGAATCGTTATTGGCCAAACAAAAAAATGAGACCATTGCGCAAGTTATTTAACGATTACACCACGTTCTAAGCCACTCAATCCCCGCTTCGTAGGTCGTGAAGCAATTGCGACACTGGGCATCATACACTCTGTCTAAGAGTGTTTTGAACTCCACCGAGGGCAAAAGCCCTAAATTGATGAGATCACGCCCTTGAAGAAGCGGTTTGGGCGGGATGGTCACAACCCCATATCTATGGGCATACTCAAGGATAGCAAGGATCTGCGTACGAAGCGATCGTTGGGCGGTGAGGCGTTCTAAGAGGGTTTTGGGTGAGGGGACATCCAGCAACATTGCCGCCAATCGCAACGCAAGATCACACGGGGTCGCATCTAAGCGTACTAAGGTTCTCTCCCACGCTGCATCGTCGTGTTCTAAGGATAAAAAGGCTCTCCCCCCCATGCGTGCGAACAATGCCAACCCCACCGAGGGGCGGGGACTTAAGAGCAGCAATTTTTTAAACTCTTCAAAAATGCGCTCGTGGGGCAACTCTTCTAAGGCTCCATTGGCAACCATCTGATGACACCGTTCCACCAAGGAGGGGTCACACGCTAAGTCAAACCGCCCCGCAAACCCAATCGCCCGCAACACACGCAAAGGATCTTCCCCAAACGTGGTCGCATCCACGTACGCTAAATGGCGATGATGCGCATCATTCACCCCATGATAGGGATCTAAGAGGGTATCCGTTTGGGGATCAAAGCCGATGGCATTGATCGTAAAATCGCGTCTTCGTGCTGCGCTGGCAAAATCGAGGGTCGAATCCGGATGAACCCTAAACCCTTTGTGACCATACCCCTCTTTGGATTCGGTACGGGGAAGGGAAAAATCAATCTCCCACTCCGCCAAACGTAACTTCAATACCCCAAAACTTTTCCCGACCATGTTCACTTTTCCAAAAGGGTTGAGAAGTGATTCGATGGATTCCAAAGGGTGGTGCGTATACAGCTCAATGTCCATATCTTTGGAATCTCGTTTCCCCATCAACGCATCACGAACATACCCCCCAACGATAATGGGGGTGATGTGATGCGCATAAAGGTGTTCTAAAATAGGGGATAAAAGGGGAGGGAGGGGGATCATGAGGGGTAATTTAGCCAAGTATCAGTTAGTATCTAATCCGATAAATTTAGCATAACTACCACTTGAAGCAAAATTGATTTCATACGTTGAATCATTTATTTTGTCAATTTGATTTCTAGTTATATTTATGAATTTTTTAGTGAAAAATTTCATAAATAATTCTCTATGATATTATGCAATCCATCTTCATGATAGTGCCTCAGCATCTTTTCAACAAGATATTCAATTTTATTCTCTATTGCAAGCTTAGAATTTAACTGATTTAGAAAATCAAAGCTACCATTTTCAAGCTCGAAAAAATATAAATGAAGTTCTTCTTCCATAAAGCTATCATGATTCCGTAAATATTGTTCAAAGTATTCAATTTTCTCATTAAGCGTCAACATATTTCTCCTAGTAAGTGATATTCTTTAGTTGTTTTAGACTGAATTATCCGTTCTTCAAACCTTAAATTTTTGATGGGATTTTCAATGGTGAGGAAATTAGGAACGTCATTCATATTTAACACGAGCGTCACAATATAGTCATTTTGATATTCTGATGCTTTTTTGTATTCATTTTCGGTCAGTCTAAATTTCCCTTTTTTTTCTCGAATCCCTTTTATCTCGGCTAGATAGATAGAGTGATCAACCGTGACTTGAAAATCGTACCCGTCGCCAAACAATCGGGCATCTTCGAGTTTTCCTTCACTAAATTGATTAATAGTATGAAAATTATTCATAAAGTAGATTTCTGCTTCTAAACCCGTTTCTTGAAGTTTTTTAAATCGTGATTTAACGATTGGTTTTACGCTGATGGAAATATCTTTAACCGCATAATTTTCTTTCATATAGAGCTTTACAATATTGGCATACCCTTTTACATTTTCAAGCCCAAATAAATTATCAATTAAAATTTTTCTATGAATATAGGTGTCACCTTTTTGCCACCACCCTTTTCTTCCATTGTCTGGAAAAAAATGATCAAATAAATCCATTCTATTTTTTACTGTTCCCACCGTTTGCGCGATAGTATTCAAAACGCAATAATCATAAAAAGCTGTTTTGGTGGTAAACCCAAACTCTTTGATAAAATCATCGTTAAACTTTGAAAGTCCATAACCGATGAGATTAAGAATTTCATAGTTTTGATGTTTGGTTCCAGATTGTTTCATATTTATCGTATCCCCCCAATTCCCGCGAACAGATCAATGGCTTTAAGGGTGTTTTTTTTATCCATATTCATCGTAAATAAGTTTCTTCCCATCGTATGTATCATTGTGTCCTCTTTGGAAAATAGTGTAAAAATCATACTAAAACATCATGATTGATGGTCATAATATGACAATATGCACTATTTTTTGGGACACTTTTTGAATGGCAGGATTATAGAATAGAATCTCTAATAGAGAGATTGAAGCAGGTGATTTACCTTATGCTCTTATCGCTTCGCCAAAAAATTCTCAAGACTAAAGCCAAAGGTTGATCCCACCCCAAGGGTGCTTTGGATGGTGAGGGTGGTGCCATGGAGTTTGAGGATATAGCTGACAATGGCCAATCCCAATCCCATGGAGTTGTCCCAGCTGTTTTTTTGGACACGGTAAAATTTTGCTGCGATATTTTCGTGTTCTTTGGGTTCGATCCCAATCCCCTGATCGATCACGTGTAACATCGTCCCTGTGAGGCGGAGGGTGACGGTGGTTTCGGAGTATTTGATGGCATTGTCAATAAGGTTGGTGATGACCAAATCCAACAGCGTCTTATCGGCGGTGATGGTCACAGAAACCCCCTCATACACGATACGGCGGGAGGGGTATTTGCCTTGCAACGTGGAGGTGACCTCTTTGCACAAAGCATCCACATCAAAGGTGGTGGGTTTAAGGGAGAGGTCGTTGTTTTCGAGTTTGACCGAGAGGGCAAGGCGGTCAAGCATCGTGCTGATTTTGAGGGCATTGGTGTGAATTTTCCCCAAAAATTTCTCCCGTATCGCTAAATTGAGGTGAGGATCTTCTTCGAGGGTTTCGGTGTACCCTACGATGGCGGCGATGGGATTTTTAAATTCGTGGCTGATGGCGGAGAGGATGTCCATTTGTTGTTTGTTGATGAGACGCAGTTTGGCGGTGTATTTGCGTTTTTGTTTGTCCCGATTGCGTAATTTTTTGACCAAATTTTTCAGCAAGAGGGTGATTTGCAGAAACTCCCGAAAATATTCTGGTTTGAGTACCGCACCGTAATTTTTGGCGGAAATCTCTTGGAGGTAGTGGGTGATTTGCGCCATATCGTAGTGCGCTTTTTTGGCGATTTTGGAGGCGATGATGAGGGCGATAAGGATAAAGAGGGCAAACGATGCGGCCAATTTAAACCACAACGCATAAAAATACCCCATCACTTTTTGGAGGGGAATCCCCAGTCGTAGGATCACAATCTCATTTTGAAAGACGATTTGTTTGGCGACAAAAATATAGTCATCTTCAAAGGTTTGGGAATAGCGTACTTCGACCCCATAAGGTTGCGTTGTCGCGTTCATAATCTCTTCGCGATTGAGGGTAGAATCAACCGAACGTTTATCAATGTCACTTTCGGCTAACACGGTTCCATCGGTATCAAACACCGTGGCGCGGTAGTCGGTTTGGTTGTGGATGGCATTGGCATAATGGTCTAAACTGCTGGATTGATTGGCTTTGAGGGTGACCAATTCGAGGGTTTTTTTAAGGTAATCGATACGATCTTCGACAATCATGCTCTTAAGGGAATAGTACCCCACCACAGAGGCTATGGCTAAGGTACCGATAAACAATGCCAACGTATTGAGAAAAAAGAGTTGATGAATCTTTAGCACAGGGTATAGCCCACTCCTCGAACGGTTTTAATGTACTCTTTGGTTTTATCGGGATCAATTTTCTCTTTGAGACGGTTGATGGCGACGTTGACGGTACGGTCTTGGTAGATCTCATCGCCTCCCCACACGTGTTCAAGGAGGTACTCTCGATCCAAAACGACATTATGATTCGTAATTAAAGCACATAAAAGATCAAATTCCAATTTGGTGAGTTCCACGGGAGTCGTATCGATCAAAACGGTACGGGAAGCGAGATTGAGGGTGATGTCCCGATGGGTGAGCATCCCCTCGTACGAATTTTTTTGGGTACGGCGCAATATCGCTTTGACCCGTAAAATGAGTTCGCGCATCCGAAACGGTTTGGTGAGATAATCATCCCCTCCCCGTTCAAACCCCTCTTCTATCTCCTCATCTTTGGCTTTGGCACTGATAAAAATGACCGGTGTGGTCATCCCTTTTTGGCGCAACGACGCGACATATTCTGACCCCTCTGCTCCGGGGAGATTGCGATCCATAAGGATAAGATCGACCGATTCCTCCTCAAGGGCTTTGCTCACTTGTTTGGTATTCAAAAATCCCATGGTCTCAAACCCCTCTTTGGAGAGGTGAAATTCGATAAGTTCTAAAATATCCTCTTCGTCTTCGACGATCAGTATGAGTGCGCGCAAATTTCTCTCCCTTTAGTCGTGAAAATTAAGCTCTCCACCCTCTTGGGCGTATAACAATAAAGCAGCGATATTGACCGTACGGTCACCGATACGTTCAAGCTTGCGCAACGTTCCCAATACTCTCACGTAATCAGCAGAAAGTTCGTGAGAATCCGAGATAAGATTAAGGAGATCTTTTTCGATGACCGAAAACAGATCGTCATTTTTGGACTCTTCGACCGAAACTTTGCGAAACAGCTCATGGGCATCGGAGGTGGTCACGGTCTCTAAGTAGGTGTGAATGTATTCTAGCGCATTGAGGGTGGTTTTTTGCAATTGGATAATGGCGGGTGCCATCACTTGGACATCACACTCCCCATAACACAGCTCTTGGAGGCGTATCGTATATTTTTTCATGTTCTCACCGACACGGTCTAACTCGTTGGTCATCTTTAAAAAAGCGACCAAAAGGCGTAGCTCATCGGCTTCAGGCCCGTACAATGCGAAGGTTTTAATCACTTCGTTATCAATCATGTTGGCATCGGTTTGGATGCTTTTGAGATGCTTTTTTGCCTCGTCATAGCGAGCATCCGTGGTGGTTTCAAACGCATCCAATGTGGCTTTGTTGGCGTGGATGATGGATGCCACCAAGGCAGAGAGTTGGGTGCGAATGTCATTGAGTTTGTTTTCGTAGCGTGGTAGCATGGTAAACCTTTAGGGTGTTATCGTAAATATAGGATTGTAATGGAGGATTGTTTCCATTTGATTACAACACTCTAGCATAGTTTGTAACCCCTTTGTTACCTAAGCCCCTTAGAATGCCGCAATCAAAAAAAATATTCACAAGGACAACTCATGCTAACTACCCTCACAAAAGGTTTAGTCATCGCAGCAATCGCTGCTACGTCAATGATCGCAGCGGACAAAATCAACGGAGCAGGTGCTACTTTCCCCGCACCGTGTTATTATGATTGGGCGTATACGTATCAAAAAGCGACCCATACCCGAGTGAATTACCAATCCATTGGTTCAGGGGGCGGTATTAAGCAAGTTTCTGAGCGTATCGTTGATTTTGGTGCAACGGATGCCCCTTTGACCCCAAAAGAGTTGGATGCGGCTAAATTGTTCCAATTCCCAGCGGTGATTGGTTCCATTGATGTCGTTCATAACATTCCCGGTATTGCCGATGAGAAACTTAAACTTAAAAACAGCGTTGTAGCTGACATCTTCGCGGGTAAAATCACCATGTGGAATGATCCCGCTATCGCCGCAGACAATGCAGGGGTAAATCTTCCTGCCCAAAAAATTATTGTGGCGCACCGTTCCGATGGATCGGGGACAACCTACGTCTTTACCGATTATTTGAGCGAATCGTCCAAAACATGGAAAAGTAAATTTGGTGTAGGTAAAGCGATCGGTTGGGCAACCGGTGTGGGTGGAAAAGGGAATGAGGGAGTTACCAACCTTATTAAACAAACTCCGTATTCTATTGGGTATGTCGAAAACGCCTACAAAGAGAAAAATAATCTCTCTGCGGCTACGTTGCAAACCGCGGGTGGAAAATGGATCACTGCCCGTACGGCTAACTTCCAAAATGCCGTTAAACAAGCCAAATGGTCGAAAAAAGACAGCTTTTACAGCTCATTGGTTCTCCAAAACGGCGATGCGTACCCTATCGTGGCAGCAACATTTATCTTGATGCCTAGAGAAAAAGGGGATGTGAATAAAGAGGTAATCAAATTCTTCGATTATTCTTTCCGTAATGGCGATGCTGCTGCGGTTAAATTGGGCTATATCCCTCTTCCGGTAGAAACAACCAACTTGGTACGTGAGTACTGGGCAGGGAAATAAGTTTTTTAGACCCTGAGTCAAGCTCAGGGTGACAGAAAATACCCTGAGCTTGACTCAGGGTGACGAATTAACATACCGTTAAGCGCACTTTTGTGCGTTGAACGGTGTCTTTTTCATCGAGGACCCAATTTCATTTCTCCCTTTTTTTTCTCCCTAAACAAAACTTGCCAGCCCATCCTTGCGTACGCGTTTGGGCTAATTCTTTTGGCTATTTTTCTCCCATTTACTCTGTTGTAACGTCCGTGTAACCGTAACCTTGAGGTAATGTTTTTTTTCTACAATCACACCATTACAAATCAGGAGTGAATTGAACATGAAAAAAGTAACTTTATCTGCCCTTGCTGCGGTGATGATGTCGGGTATGGTCTATGCTGATCCCATGACCCTTTATAGTGACCCTAAAACGGGTCAAGTGTTTACTACCCCTGCTGAGGGTCGTGTCGCGATGGGTGATTTTGTCGATGCCAAAACGATTGATATGACCAATCGTGAGAATAATTCCTACGTTGCAGAATTGGGAGAGAAAGAAAAAGGGAGCATCACCGTTCTCAACAAAAAATCGCCTCATTTTATCTTGGGTCAAGAAACAGGTCCCAACATGAAAATTAAAGCAAAAGATAATTCCAATATGTACCTTAAACTTGGTACCCGTCTACAAAGTACCTTTGAAAGCCGCAACAAAAACTATGTTGACAATACCAAAGATGTCACCATCAATGATGCGTACATGCGCCGTGTTCGTTTGGAAGTAGAAGCAGGTTTTGGTAAACATACCTCATTTACCATGGACATCCGAAATGATAATGCCAATGCTGAAGATAAAGGAGAGCAAACCTTTAATATCGGTGATGCGTATCTCCAAATTGCCAAACCATTTGATAGTTCATTGGTTAACTTCAAATTGTATCGCGGAAAAATCGACGTATCGCGTACGGAAACCTCTAAGTCTGCTTACACGATCCATTATGATCGCCCACACGTAGCCGATGAAGCAGCGCAATTTATCACCCACAACCGTCGTGGTACGAATGCACAGATGTATGGTGACTGGGATAAAAAAATCCATTACCAAATTGCATCAGGGGATGGTGTTGCTGGAACAACACTGAAAGATGCTAAAGGGGTAGCTAGTACAGGCGTTACTTCCCAAAATTTCTTTTACGGGGGAAAAGTTAAACTTTCTCCTTTTAGTGGATGGGAAGAGACAAAAGTAACGGAAACGTACATGGGGCAAGGGCAACACTTTACGTTGGGTGCTGCGTACTGGAAAACAGCTAATATTGTCACTAAAAATATGCCAACTGCACCGCTTGACCATGAGTTGATCAACTTGGAAGCATCCGCGCACTACAAAGGGGCATCTGTTTCTGCGGAGTATTTTGCTTTTGATGGTGTCGTTAAAGATTGGACAAAAGGGACTGCTGTAGGCAATATCGGGAAATCAACCGGTTGGTATGCGCAAGGGGAGTACGTTTTACCTGAATTAGGTTATATAGCACCGTTCTTCCGCTATGAGTCATGGAATAAATTTAAAGATGCTTCAGGGTATGATTTAAAATCACGCATCGGGGGGATCAACTGGTACCTTCGTGGAAATACCACGAAAATCGGTTTATCGTTACAAAAAGATTCATACGGTGCTTCTATTGGCAATTATGATGATACCCGTATCAAAGTTACGTCTCAATTCTTTTTCTAAAAAATCGAAGCTATCGTATTCCCGCGAAAGCGGGAAAAATAGCGTGTACGACCTAAAGCGTTTTTCCTAGCGTCTCCGATAACTCAATGCCTCCATCAAATGCCCTTTCGTAATTGCTTCTGAATTTTCCAAATCCGCAATGGTACGCGCCACTTTTAAAATCCTCCCTACCGCACGAAACGAAAGACCAAACCGTCCGATGGCGTGATCCAAAACCCCTTTTTCTTCGGTACCCAAAGGGCAAAAACGGTCAATCTCATCATCACCAAGCGACCCATTGAGTCGTGTTTGCCCCCGTTTTTTTTGGGACATAAAAGCAGTCAATACTTTGTCGTGAAACGCTTTGGACGTGTAGGAGGGTTGATCCTCTGCCGCGCTTTGGTGCATCTGAACAAACAGGTCAATCCGATCCAAAAAAGGATCCGAAAGGCGTGAACGGTAGCGACTAATCTCAAGATCACTGCAACGGCAGGGGGTCACTTTACTGAGTAAATTACCACAAGGACATGGGTTCATCGCCCCCACAAACAAAAAATCAGCGGCGTAGGTGATCTTGCTATTGACCCGAGAAATGCGGATATGGCGATCTTCCAGCGGTTCGCGCAACGCCTCTAAGACCGTCTTGGAAAAATGGGGCAATTCATCAAAAAACAACATCCCACTGTGCGCCAGTCCCACCTCCCCAATTTGGGCTTTGTGCGATCCTCCCCCAAAAATACTTGAGGGGGTCGAGGTGTGATGGGGGGCGCGAAAGGGGCGTTGTGGACGAAAGGAGGGTTCTTTTCCCTCTAAAATCTCCAGTTTCGCACACTCCAACATCTCATCGTTGTGTAAGGGTGGGAGGATATGGGCAAGCCGTTTGGCAATCATTGATTTTCCCGATCCGGGGGAGCCTTCTAGCAATAGGTTGTGCATCCCCGCTGCACAAATCAACGCAGCGCGCTTGGCGTGTTCTTGCCCTTTGATCTCTTTGAAATCAAGGGGATAGTGTTGATCGTAAAAATAGGGGATATGATTCTCCACTAGATGGGGAAAATCAAACGTCGAACGGCTCATGGGGATTTGCTTGGAGGGATCGGATAAGATCTCAAGGGTTTGGGTGAGGGTGTAGGTGCCGTAAAATGCGATGCTGGGGATGCGGGAGAGTTTATCCACTGCACAGGCGGGGACGATGGCTTTGGTAATCACCCCTTGATTGGCAAGGGAGAGCAAAATCGGGTACAACAAGCTGTTTTCACTCACCGAACCATCCAATCCCAACTCCCCAAACACATACCACCCCTCCAGTTCACACGTGTGTTCCCCCAACGCGATAAGGGTGGCTAAGGCTAAATCAAAATGGGATCCCTCTTTGCGAATATCACTGGGGGCAAGATTGATGGTAAGCCGCTTGGGGGGGAAGGTGAAATGGTTACTTAGCAGTGCCGATTTAACCCGCTCTTTGGATTCGGCAATGGCGGTGTTTGCCATCCCGACGATGGTAAAAGCGGGAAGCCCTTTGGTCGCGGTGAATTGCACTTCGACCGTTTTGGCATCAATCCCTTCAAACGTGGCGCACAGAAGCTGTTTCATCTCATTATCCCAAAAAAGAGGTTTGTGACCATCATTGTAAAACAAATGGGATAGTAAGGGAAAAAATAGGGCAAAATGACATATTTTTTAGCATTAGAGTCTTAGATTGCGGATCACGTCCGCAATGACGAGAGGTATCGGCAATGAGGGGTTGTGTCATACACCCCGTCACTCCCGCGAAGGCGGGAGTCTAGCTGGATTCCCGCCTTCGCGGGAATGACGAAGATGCTCACCCTGAACGCGATTCAGGGTCTGAGATTGCGGATCAAGCCCGCAATGACGAGAGGTTATTTCGCGATAAAACTTAAGCAGTAGTAGATCCCAGCACTCAAAACGGCCGTGATCGGGAGGGTGAAAATCCACGAGAGAACAATCGTGCGGACGGTGCTTTTTTGAACACTGCCATTGGGTTCTGCCACCATCGATCCCGCAACCGCACTGGAGACGATGTGGGTGGTACTCACCGGTGCATGGAAAAAGTTGGCGGCCAAAATGGTACACATCGCCATGGCTTGGGCAACGGTTCCTTGCATATAATTGATGGGTTGTGACCCAATTTTTTCTCCGATGGTATGGACAATCCGTTTGTACCCAATCATCGTTCCGATACTCAACGCCAAGGCAACCGCAATAATCACCCAACTGGGGACATATTCGGTGGCTGAGATGAGTACTTTTCGTTGCGTAGCGACATAGTCGGATTTGTCTTTATCGGTCAACAAATAGTTTTTTTCCACTTGCCCAAAAAAGTTATCCGAACACAAAATAGCGGTATGGACACTCCAACGATCCTCAGGAGAGAGTTGCGTATACGATTTCACCCCATCGAGTTTGGTTGCGATGGAAGCGGTGGTACCATAAACGTTATTGAGATTACACTCCGCAATAGTATTCGTAGTTTTAAGGGCGCTGATGAGCTGTTTGTCGTTGACCAATTGGGTGAGCGAGGCATTGTTATCGGCGTAAAATTTTGCCAAATTGGCGGCACTGTCACGGGTTTGTTGAATTTTGTATTGTTGGGAATTCATATCCAACGCATAATAGGTAGGGAGGATTCCGATCAAAATGATCATGATGATACCGATCCCTTTTTGCCCGTCATTGGCACCATGGGCAAAACTTACCCCAGCTCCCGTGGCAATAAGTCCCATACGCATCCAAAAATTGGGACGTTTGCGTTTGACTTCAACGTCGGGGGATTTGTAAAACTTGGGGTTATGGACAAATTTACGGGTCACTTTCATCAGAAGATACGCAAACCCAAACCCGACGATCGGGGAGACCGCGAGTGCTGTTAAGACCCCGTACAACGCTTTCCAGTTGACACTTTGGGAAAACTCAAATCCATGCATAATCCCAAAAACGGTACTCACACCGATAAGGGAACCAATAAGGGAGTGGGAGCTAGAGACCGGTAAACCAAAATACCACGTCCCAAAATTCCACACCACCGCAGAGATTAAAAGCGAGTAGATCATTACCAACGTGGCGTTTTGATTGGAGGCGACCATAAGATCCAGAGGCAAGAGGTGGACGATGACGTACGCTACCCCAATACCCCCTAAAATAACCCCTAAAAAGTTCATAATACCCGACATGACAACCGAATATTTGGGTTCCATGGAGTTGGTGTAAATGATCATGGCAACGGCATTGGCAGTATCGTGAAAACCGTTGATCATCTCATAAAACAAGGCGATACCCAGTGAGAGGAGGAGTAACCCTAGGGTGAGGGTGTTAACATTATTGAGTGCTTCCCAAATAACAGACATGGTGCGATCCTATACAAAAAAATTGGAGGCGGAAGAATATTACGTAACCATTACGAAATGGTTACGAAAGTATTACACACTTATCCAATGATCTTCGTATAGGAGTCAAAAATCACCCAAATTTCCCCGTGATGTACTCTTGGGTGAGTTTTTCTTTGGGGGTGACGAAGAGGTTTTCGGTTTCGCCCAATTCGATGAGTTCCCCAAGATACATAAATCCGGTGTAGTCACTCACCCGTGCGGCTTGTTGCATATTGTGGGTGACGATGATGATGCTCACTTTTTCTTTGAGTTCGATGACGAGGCGTTCAATCCCTTGGGTGGAGATAGGGTCCAATGCCGAAGTGGGTTCATCAAAGAGCAATACTTCAGGCTCCACGGCGATGGCGCGGGCGATACAGAGGCGTTGTTGTTGCCCCCCTGAGAGACCGTTCGCGTCGTGTTTGAGGCGATCTTTTACCTCTTTCCAAATGGCGGCATCTTCGAGTGCTTTTTCGACACGCCCTTCCAGTTCGGTTTTGTTTTTGATCCCTTGAAGACGTAATCCGTAGGCGACATTATCGAAAATCGACATGGGAAACGCGGTGGGTTTTTGGAAAATCATCCCAATTTTCGTCCGAAGGTGGATCAAATCCTCTTTGGGGTCAAGGATATTGCGCCCCTCGAAGGAAATTTCCCCCGCGTAGGTGTTTCCGGGATAGAGGTCGTGCATCCGATTAAACGAGCGTAACAACGTCGTTTTACCACACCCAGAGGGACCAATCAGTGCCGTGATGGAGTGCTTGGCGATGGGCATGGTCACTTTTTTTAAACTCGGAGCGGTAGCTCCTTTGTAGGTAAACTCAAAATCACGAACGTGCAGTGCGCACTCTGTCTTAATATCGATGATACTTGCCATAATTATTTCCTTTTTCCCGCGAATAAAATAAGTCGTCCCACAATATTGAGACCTAAAATAAAGAGTGAGAGGATAAACGCTGCCGCCCATCCCAATTGTTGCCAATCTTCGTAGGGACTGATCGCGTAGTTAAACATCGTCACGGTCAATGAGGGCATTGCCTCATTAAGATCGGTGGTAAAGAAGTTATCGTTAAAGGAGGTAAACAACAACGGTGCGGTCTCTCCCGCAACCCGAGCAATACCCAAAAGGACACCGGTTAAGATACCCGCTTTCGCACCACGGTAGACGACACTTAAGATCACTTTGTATTTGGGCGCGCCTAGCGCAAACGCCGCTTCACGAAGGGTTTGGGGGACGAGCTGGAGCATATCATCGGTGGTGCGTAAGATGATGGGGATCATGATAATCGCCAACGCAATGGCTCCCGCCCACGCACTAAAGTGACCCATGGGCATAACGATAATCGCATACACAAACGCCCCAATAACGATACTGGGTGAAGACATCATAATATCGGAGATGTCACGGATAGTATGGGCAAGCTTAGAATTTTTCCCATATTCACTAAGATAGGTTCCCGCTAAAATCCCCAAAGGAACCCCAATCCCTGTGGCCAATCCCACCAAGATGAGTTGCCCCACAAGGGCGTGTTTAAGCCCACTTTCGGCGTACCCTGGAGGCGCACCCTCGAAGATAAAAATATTCCAATTGAGGGCATTAACCCCTTTCATCACCAACACGGCTAAGATCCAAAATAAAAAGGCAAGGGCGATAATGGCACTTAGGGTCGAGAAGCCCAGTGCGATACGGTTCATTATAATCCGTTTTTGAACAGCGGTCATTAGGCTCTCCTTGTTTTTCGTAAAAAGTAAAATTTCGCAATCGCAATGACGATAAAGCTCATCACCAACAACGTCAACGCCAACCCAAAGAGACTGGAGAAGTACAAGGAACTGTCCGCTTCGGTGAATTCGTTGGCTAACGTGACAGGGATAGAGGTCATGGGGCTAAGGATCGAGGTGGGGACTTTGTGAACATTCCCCATGACGAAGGTGACCGCCATGGTCTCCCCAATCGCCCGACCCAACGCCAAGATCAACGAACCAATGATTCCTGCTTTGGCGTAGGGGATGATGACATCTTTGATCACGTCCCATTGCGTCCCCCCTAAGGCATACGCCGATTCTTTGAGAATATCGGGGGTGGTGTTCATCGCATCACGGGTGACCGCTGCCATAAACGGAAGAATCATAATGGCTAAGACAATCCCCGCTGCCAAAAGACCGATCCCCATCCCCCCAAAAACATCCCGAATAATGGGGACAAAATAGAACAATCCCCACATCCCATAGATGACCGAAGGGATCGCTGCTAGCAGTTCCACACTGATCCCAAAGAAACTTTTGATCTTGTCATGGGCAATTTCACTTAAGAAAATAGCGACCCCAATGGCAACCGGTACGGCCAAAATCATCGCCAAGGTAGTGGAGAGAACCGAACCCAAAATCGCGGCATACGCCCCAAACTTGTTGAGATTGGGAGCCCACTGATCTTGGGTAATAAAATCCAATCCAAAGGCGTGCATCGCTTCGAGGGAATGGTTAAACAACACCACAAAAATCCATGCCACAATGACAAGAATCAAAAAGGCGCTGAAGCGGGTGAAGTTGAAAAAGAGTTTATCAATCATGCGATCCCTTAGTGAAAAATAGTAAGGGATTTTAGTTCATAATCATTACAACAAGGTTACTACTGGGTGTTTTAGTGCAAAGAATTTACCACGTTGAGGGTGTTTTCTTTCAACGCAATAGCGCTATAATGCCCCTTCTTCAAGACGTAGCGTATTTCGCCCTTGAAAAAAAACACCCAAAAAATCACCTTATTTTTTAATGGATACTTATGGAATATTTTGCCAAACGGATCATCCCGTGTTTGGATGTCAAAGACGGTCGTGTCGTTAAAGGGGTTAATTTTGTCGGTCTCAAAGATGCAGGAGACCCCGTTGAAGTCGCCAAACGGTACAACGATGAGGGGGCCGATGAACTCACCTTTTTGGACATTACCGCTTCCCACGAAGAGCGCGATACCATCGTCCATATCGTCGAACAAGTCGCTCGTGAGGTCTTTATTCCCTTGACTGTCGGAGGGGGGATTCGGGAACTTAACGACATCTATAAACTGCTGAATGTGGGATGCGACAAAGTGAGCATCAACTCCGCCGCCATCAAACGCCCTGAGTTTATCAATGAGGGGGCAAAGCGGTTTGGCTCTCAGTGTATCGTCGTTGCCATCGATGTTAAACGTACGGGGGATCACTGGAATGTCTATCTCAATGGAGGGCGTATCGATACGGGAATCAATGCCCTAGAGTGGGCAAAAGAGGTGGTCGATCGGGGAGCGGGGGAGATTTTACTCACCTCCATGGATGCCGATGGCACCAAAGCGGGGTTTGATCTTTCCATCACTCAGCAAATCAGCCGTGCGACCAATGTCCCCATAATTGCCAGTGGGGGGGCAGGAACCATGGAACATATCCGTGAAGCGTTTGAATCAGGGGCTGATGCGGCATTAGCCGCAAGTATTTTCCACTATAAAGAGATTGATATTATGGATCTCAAACGGTATTTATCGGCTAATGGGATTCCGGTACGGTTGTAGGGATCTCAAACGTCCATTTTTCCCCACAGTTTAGGGTATGGTCATACGCTCGTTTTGCCCCTAACATAGCCCGTGTGATAGAAAAATCTAACAAAAATATCGCAACGTTAGCGATCAAATAGAGAATCTCGATCCTAAAAGAAGATCACCATGTTTGAATCCTATAAAACCTTTTTTGAACGCTACGTAGTGTTAAATTTTTTAGAATGGCGTTTGTTGCAATCCAAAATGGGGGTGCTTCACTACGACAAAGGGGATGTTATCCTCCCTTTGGGGAGTGTGTGTACCCACTTGCTTTTTATAAACACGGGATTAGCACGAGGCTATTTGATCGATGAACGGGGAAAAGATTACACATGGAGCCTCCATTTTAACGATGACTATGCCCAGATGCACAACCTTTTTGTCACTGATTATGAGAGTTTTCTCCACCAAACCCCCTCTCACATCGAAATTGAGGCACTCGAAGCGTGTGAGCTGTTTTCCATTGCCTATGCTGATCTTCAACTGCTGTATCACACCCTCAAAAAAGGGGAACGGTTTGGAAGACTCATGGCAGAATTGGCGTATTCCCAAGTGCATCAGTATGTGATTGAACGACAAACCAAATCGGCATCCCAACGGTTTGACGCGTTTGTCCATGCCAATCCCCATTTGCTGGATAAAATTCCTCAATACCATATCGCCACCTATTTAGGGATCACCCCTCAACACCTCAGCCGACTCAAAAAAGGGTATCAGCTTAACAAAGGTGAATGACAAACGGTTCCTCTCTTTTGTACGATACGGTATCTTATAGGTAAAAGAGTCTCCCATGAAAAATATCACCATTATCGGCGCAGGGTTGGGCGGATTGACCGCAGGGGCATTATTGGCAAAACAGGGTCATAAGGTGACCGTATTAGAACAACACACGATTGTTGGTGGGTGTGCGACTACGTTTAAACGCAAAGGGTTTACCTGTGAGGTAGGATTGCATGAGATGAATGCGGTCTATACCAATCCAACCACGCGGATGATTTTTGAAACGTTGGGGGTATACGACCATATTGAATTTGTCCGTCCCGAAGAGTTTTTTAGGGTCACTACGGAGGCGCTGGATTTTACCATGCCCGATGATGTTGACCAAGCACAAAAAAAGCTTATAGACCATTACCCCAACGATGCGCACGCAATTCATACCTATTTTGCGTTACTGCGGTCGTTGGCTCAAACATTGGAAAAACTCTCCCTTTCACAATGGTTCTCTTTGCTTGCTTCCCCGCTAAAATTGTACCAACTTTGGAAATACCAAAGTAAATCGGTCAAAGTTGTATTGGATGAGATTTTTTCCAATGACGCGCTCAAAATTATCCTCAATGCCAACATGGGGTATTACAGTGACAACGTTCATCGCCTTAGCTTTTTATTGCACGCGGTGGCGCAATACTCCTATTATACAGGAGGGGGATGGTTTATCCAAGGGGGGAGTCAAAAGCTCTCAGACTATTTAGCCTCCGTGATACGCGACCATGGGGGTACCATTATCACCAAAGCCAACGCGACGCAGATTGACCCCCACCAAAAAGAGGTAACGTATCTTCATCACAAAGAATGTAAGCATATCCGTTATGATCGTCTCATTGCTAATATTTCTCCGCAACAAACCTACGCCATGGCAGGGGTTGCGTATCACGAAAAATTTGAAACTTCCGAATCTTTGCTGAGTATTTATATCGGGTTTCATACCAATCTCAAATCGGTTTATGGGAAACGCCCCTACTCCAATTTCATGTTAAAAACGGTCAAAAATTTGGATGAACTTCATGAAAGTCTCCATCAAAAGCGTTCCAAACGGGGGTTTGTATTCGTTGATTATTCCCAAATTGATGCCCAATTGTGTCCCCCTGAAAAATCGTTTGGGGCATTATGCGCAACCGATTATGTATCCGATTGGGAAGCATTGTCCCCACAGCAGTACGAAGCACAAAAAGCCCAGCTTTTGGAATCTTTTTTGGATGAGCTTGAACGCCATTATCCCCATATTAGAGAGTACATTGAATTTGCCGAAGTGGGGACAGCTAAGACCATGCAACGCTATCTCAAAACGCCCAACGGAACCGTATACGGTTTTGCCCCCACGACACACCAATTTTTCAGACGACCCCAAATCCAATCCCCCCTTATCAATGATCTTTATTTTGTGGGACAATGGGTTGTGGGAGGGGGATTTTCCCCCGCGATTGCTTCGGGGAAGATGGGCATGGAACACTGTGTGTAATATAGCTTAATTTGGTACGGTTGTAGGGATCTCAAACGTCCATTTTTCCCCACAGTTTAGGGTATGGTCATACGCTCGTTTTGCCCCTAAAATAGCCTTTTCAAGGGCGATAAACATCACCATACTGCTACTGCCCGCTACGCTTAGTAGCCAAGGAAGCAACGGAGAGAAGAACCCAAAAAACGCGGTGATCCCCAAAAGGGCAAAGAGGATCATGAGGGTTTTAGGAGGGAGGATAGAAGACATCATGGGGGTATCTTTAAACCCTTGGGCATTGAGATGAAACCACACCAAAAAAGGGATGATTTTCCCCATCATCCCCATCATAATGGAGAGGACAAAAAGCCCAAACGCGATGAGGCTCATCGTCTCTATCACCGGCGATGCCAACGCAATCGACAGACCATACGCACCCAAAGCACCCCCAAGCAACCCTATTCCCAAGAGCCAAAACCAAATGCTCACCTCTCTCACACGACGTTTACGATTGGTCAATCGCTTAAGGGTCGTGGCGATAAAACCCACCAACAACAGCCCTATCATCAGATCAAAAATCCACGGAAAAGGGAAGGCACAAAAGAGCCACAGGGCTTTTAGAACCAATGCCGTGGCGACAATACGACCTACATTGTGTTGGCACCACGCACTGTACGAAGCCGTGACGTAAAACATCTCCACCACTTGAAACGCGACGTAAATAATCAGCAGTGCCATCCACCCCATCACTCCAAACGAATAGTGGATGGTTCGTAACGTCGCATGATACGCGCTAAAATCCCCAAAAGCGTACGCCGATGCCATCACAATACCCACTATGACCGTGACCAGTAGGGCGATAAGCGAGAGTCGCATCCCCCCAAGGGTGTTATGGTTTTTACCCAACAATAACGGAAACAGGCGTTGAAAAAAGTAGACCAAACTACTGCCCAAGAACACCGACGCGATCACAAACACTAAAGCAAACTGGGTGATAAACGCACTGACCAATGCCACGATCCCTACGGTAAACAACGTATGAATGATACGCGCATTGCCGACAGGATGGGGGAGGGGTTTACCCCCCAAGACGCTGTGCATCTGAAACAATGCCCCCATCATCCCCATCGACAAAACCCCCAAAAACAGCAGATGAAGGGCAGCCAGAGAGATAGGATCACCGACACTTAGCACCTGCGTCGGGAAAAAAATCATCAATGCACTCAATGCTATCCCAAAGAGGGGAAGGGTGAGAAAAAAACGGAAAACGACCCCAATGGGGGGAGCTTGTTCGAGTGAGAGTCCCTCATACATGGTAATCCTCCAAGGAGAGGGTAGGGTCACGGGTGATAAAGATGTGCCACACCCCCGCATCATCCTGCGTAGAACGGTAAAAACCCCCATTTCGGGTCAAAATTTCAAACAATGGTATAGGCTCTCGTCGATGAATCATGTGGATAACCTCTGAGGGGGGAAGGGTTCTAAACGCCTTTACGGCTTTTTCCAACGGAACAGGATGGTCAAATTCTCGGGTATCCAAAACGATCATGGGTGCATCGCTTGGAGGGTTTGTACCATCAAGGCAGCATCTCCCCCAAGGACACGGTCGATCATAGGATAGAGCATTTGCTCTTCTTTCATGTTGTGTTGTTGCAACATAATCATAAACGACTCCCCAATCCCGAAAAAATCGGTGTGTCGCCCCTCGGATAAGGCGGTTTTCATTGATTCAAGTTGGGAGCGTAATTGTTGATGCTCATACCGCATCATCTGCGTAGGCCCTCCCATCATCCCCGTCCGTTTTTCAAAGGTGATAAAAAGCTCTTTTTCCTCCCTGTCAAAATGGTGATTCGTCGCGCGGTAAAATTGGTCAAAAAGGGTGTGGGCTTCGTCCACTTTTTTCGCGGCAAGGGCATTTTCAGCATCGGTATAGAGGTGGTCACACGCACGGTGATCGTCACGCATAAAGGTTAAAATCATGGGAATCATTCCTTTTTTGATGCAAGTATAGTGACACTTTGACTGAAAAAGATTGACGAAAATCAAATTCTAAAAGGTGTTGATGTTACAATGGTAGCTATTTTTAGCGTAAGAGGAATGGTTATGAAAAAAGCATTATGGCTAGGGTTGATCGCGTTGAGTTTGTGGGGTGTGGAGGGGTTTAATGGGAAAAGTACCCTCTTAATCCTCCCCTCCCCCTCAGGGACGATGGTTTTAGCGGATCGTAACATCAGCGTCGTGCCTCACCCCACCCATCCGACGAAAGGGCTTGCCATTATCCCCATCGACTATGAAGCTCCCTTGGGAGAACGTAAGCTCACGTGGGTCAATCCTGCGGGAACTGTAGAGATGAACGTAATGGTCAAACAAGGCGTTTACCCCACCGAAACACTCACCGTTGAACCCTCCAAAGTCACCCCACCCCCCGAAGCCTTGGCACGTATCGCTAGCGAAAAAGCCCAAGCCGAAGCGATTTTTGCCCATGTTACCCCCACTCGCTATTGGGATAAACCTTTTATCCGTCCCCT
Source organism: Sulfuricurvum sp. (assembly GCA_020721585.1). Lineage (GTDB taxonomy): Bacteria > Campylobacterota > Campylobacteria > Campylobacterales > Sulfurimonadaceae > Sulfuricurvum. Next base: position 387,337 of record DYMK01000001.1, on the reverse strand, counting down.
TGATTCGGCAATTACCAGTGTGTATGGCGCGGCACGACTCTACAATGGAACCCTCAAAAATTATCACAGCGGGGTCGATCTGCGTGCCAGAACCCCTATCCCTATCCTTGCGGTCAATGATGGGGTTGTTGTTTTGACCCAAGAGCGTTATTATTGTGGCAATACGATTATCATCGACCATGGAGAGGGGATGTATACGTCGTATTTACACCTTAGCCGTTTTGATGTCCATGTAGGGGATCGTGTTAGGAGGGGTCAACCCATCGCATTATCGGGAGCAACGGGACGGGTCAATGCCCCCCATCTCCATTTTGGGATGACTGTGCAAGGGATTAAAAGTGACCCCCTTGATCTCATTACCCAAATCAATACCCTCTTTACCAAGGAACCCCAATGAAACGACTTCTTTTTTCCACGCTTTTGTTCACTGCATACTTAAATGCATTTTCCACCACCAATGTCCAATACCTCTATGGTCATTTTGCGGGACCAACGTTCCTAGACAGTCGCAGTGGGAACAAACAAACCCTAACGCTCGAACACTTCAGCAAAGGGGACTATGGGGATGTGTATACCTTTGTCGATTCGACCTACGCGCCACAAGGGTTACAATTTACGGGGGATAAAAATGAGTTTTACGGCGAATTTTCCCCCCGTGTCAGTCTCACCAAACTTGCAGGATTAGCCCCCTCAGAGGGGATTATCAAAGAGTGGTATATCGCCTCGCAGTACAACGGTTCATCACAGTATCACGCATGGCTGTATGGGGCGGGGGTAGATTTGGCTATCCCCAAATTTAGCCTCTTTTCCCTCAATGTCTACCGTAAAATCCAAAATATCAATGACGATACCTATCAGCTCTCCGCGAACTATTCCCTTCCCTTGAGTGAGCGGTGCCATTTTGAGGGGTTTGTTGATTGGACGGGACGGGATTTGCTCAGTCAAAATCAACTCTTATTTGACCTTGCTCCTACGGTGGGAATGACCAAAAATCACCTTGAAATCGGGACAGAGTGGCACCACTACGAAGAAAATATTCACCATACACTCAATAATGTTCTTCAAGGGATGGTGAAGTATCGGTGGTAAGTTTTGGTCATTTTTAATATGACACTGTGCCATAAGTTGCTATACTCCGTGTGCTAATACTAACGAAAAAAGGGGGCATAGATGAGCGATAAAACCAACGTCAAAATCTTGGGATTTGAACCCAAAGAACATGCCTCGGATATGTATATAAAAAAATATGCAGACAACTATGCCATAGAGATAGATTTTGCCAAAAATACCCTCTATTTTGGTGGAAAAATTTGCATTGGCGATAAAACTACCCACAAAATCACCAAGCCTGAAGATTGGGTGGTGCTTGAGTGTGTCAATCGTTTGCTTGAGAAGGGCTACAAGCCTGAGAATATTCAATTAGAAAAAGTGTATCCCGCGGGTCACGGTTTTTCGGCTCGTTTGGATATTTGCGTGACACGTGATGATGGTTCGGAATACCTTTTGATCGAATGTAAAACCTACGGCAAAGAGTTTGATAAAGCATTTACCCGTATGAAAAAAGAGGGTGGGCAACTCTTTACCTACTTCAAGTTTAGTAATAAACCCGATGTCATTATGCTCTACGCCTCCCAAATAGCATCCGAGATTGTTTACCGTAATGAAATAGTCAAGATAGAAGAGGATTATCGAAGCGGTGATGTCAAAGATTTTTATGAAAAATGGAATAAACTCACCAAAGATAATGGTGTTTTTGATAGTTGGGTACACCCTTATGATTTTGAAAGCAAAGCATTAACCATTAATGAGCTAGAAGAGATAAGACAAGAAGATAGCAGTTTTATCTTCAACCGTTTTCTTGAAATCCTCCGTCACAATGTCGTCTCGGACAAAGGAAACGCTTTCAATAGAATTTTTACTCTTTTTCTGTGTAAAATTTATGATGAAAAGATCAACGAAGGTACTGACAACGAATTGGGTTTTCAATGGCTAGATGGGGTTGACGACCATAGAAGTTTTCAGATTCGATTGACAGATTTATACAAAAATGGGATGCATGAGTTCTTAGAAAAAGCGGTAACGGATTTCTCTGAAACAGAATTCAATAACAAATTTACATTTCTTACTGATGAACAACGAAATCCAATATTAGAAGAGTTTAGAAGAATTAGATTAGAAAAAAATAACGAATTTGCTATCAAAGATGTGTATGATGAACAATCGTTTAATGAAAATGCGGTGGTTGTCAAAGAGATTGTTGAACTTCTTCAAGGGTACAAACTTCGCTACACCAAAAAGCAACAATACCTTTCAGACTTTTTTGAATTGCTTTTAACGACGGGATTAAAACAAGAGTCAGGTCAATTTTTCACCCCCGTTCCTGTGGCGCAATTTGTGATAAAAAGCTTACCCATTGATACCCTTTTAGAAGAAAAACTCTCTTCGGCTAAAATAGACAATGATACACTTTTGCCTTATGTCATGGATTATGCGGCAGGTAGTGGACACTTTTTGACCGAAACCATGCACGAGATGCAACGTTTACTCAACACAAAAGATGACAAAAAGTACCCTCCAAGTGTCGCTAAAAAGATACGAAATTGGCAAGATGACCATTTTGCGTGGGCGATTCAATACGTTTACGGAATCGAAAAAGATTACCGTTTGGTCAAAGTGGGTAAAGTGGGTTGCTATCTTCACGGTGATGGTTTGGCAAATGTGATTCACAGCGATGGTTTAGCTCGTTTTAATCATCCCGACTATAAGGGAAAACTACTTCTTAGGGATAAAAATTTTCCACAAGACAATAAACAATTTGATATTATCGTCTCTAATCCCCCGTATTCAGTTTCTGCATTTAAAAACACAGCGCGTGCTTTTTATAAAAATGGCGATTTTGAACTCTACGACAAACTCACCGACAATAGCTCTGAAATAGAGTGTTTGTTTATCGAACGCACTAAGCAACTGCTCAAAGATGGCGGTGTGGCGGGTGTTATTTTGCCCAGTTCCATTCTCAGCAATACGGGGATTTATTCCAAATCTCGTGAAATCATTCTCCAATATTTTGATATTGTGGGGATTACAGAGCTAGGATCTAATACCTTTATGGCGACAGGGACGAATACGGTGGTCTTATTTTTGAGACGAAGAAACAATTATGAGCATATCAATCTCAAAATTGCCGTAGAGAAATTTTTTACCACCCATCAAGATGTCACCCTAAACGGCATTGAAAAACCCGTGAGCAAATATCTCAACCATGTTTGGGAGGGGTTGGCACTCGAAGATTATCTCTCCCTTGTGAAAAGGGAGCCAAGCAAAGTCGTAGCAGAGCATGAACTCTACAAAGAGTACCAAAAGAAACTCAAAGCCAAAAACGACAAAGAGTTTTGGAATCCGTTGCAAGAACGAGAAGCCCAAAAACTACTCTACTTCATCATCGCCTATCCTCAAAAAGTAGTATTGGTCAAAAGTGGTGAAAAAGATGCCGAAAAACGCTTTTTGGGGTATGAGTTTAGCAACCGTAGAGGAAGCGAAGGAATCCACCCTATCCAACGAGGCAAAAATATCGAAGAGTGTACCCAACTTTTTGACGCAGAAGTTTTTGATAACCCCACCAAAGCCAGTACCTACATCTACAAAGCATTTTTAGGTGATTTCGATAGCCCCATAGATGAGTGCTTACAAAAGAATATCTCTCGTCATAATCTGATCGATATGATGACCTTTGACCGTGTGGAGTTTGAGAAAAATATTTCGTTAAGTGTTAAAAAAAAAGTAAAGATTGAGAGTAAGTGGGTATTAAAAAAGCTTGGTGAAATTTCTCTTATAGATTATGGGACAAGAATTGTAAAAAAAACAGAACAAGGAACGATTTATCCTGTTTATGGTGGCGGTGGAGAAACTTTTAAATCTGATAATTATAATAGAGAAAATGTTTTTATAATTTCAAGATTTGGAATGTCACCAAGATGTGTCAGATATGTATCTGGCAAATTTTTCTTAAATGATTCAGGATTGACATTAAATACGGCAGATTCAAGCATTTTAAATCAAAGCTATTTGAATCAATTTTTATTCTTGCATCAAGAAATGGTTTATATCTGTGGACAAGGTGTAGCTCAAAAGAATCTTGAAATCGAAACTTTTAAATCTGTAAAAATCCCCCTCCCACCACTCGACATCCAACAAAAAATTGTTGATGAAATTGAGGTTTTGGAAGCCAATGAGAAGAGTGCGAAAGAGGAAGTTGAGGGGTTGAATCAAGAAAAAAATATAATTATTGATAATTTATTTTCTAAAAACAAATATACTGAAATTTCAAATATTGTCAGAGTTTTAGGAGGAAAAAGAATTCCAAAGGGATTAAGTTTTTCTCCAACCAAGACCGACTATCCATATATTAGAGTTACAGACTTTAAAAATGGAACTGTTGATTTAAATTCTTTAAAATATATTGACGAAGAAGTTTTTAATCAAATTAAAAATTATATTATTACCAAAGAAGATATTTATATTTCCATAGCTGGAACAATTGGATTAGTAGGGTTAATTCCTGAAACTTTAGACGGCAAATCTTTAACTGAAAATGCTGCAAAAATAGTCATTACTGAAAAAAAATCTGTCTCTAAAGAGTTTTTGTATTATTGCTTAATTTCTGAAAATCTACAAAAGCAAATCGAAGATAATACAAGAGCAGTTGGAGTTCCTAAATTGGCATTAAAAAGAATTGAAACTCTAAAAATCCCCCTCCCACCCCTTGACGAACAACAAAAAATAGTTTCTCAAATTGAAAAAATAGAGGCACAAATCGCTCTTTTGGAGGCACAAATTGGAGCGATTCCAAAACAGAAAGAAGCGATTTTAAAAAAATATTTGTAAAACTCGAAGCGTTACGACTGATCCAATGGGGCAACTGAAGAAGAGGAGAGACCTTAATCCTCTTTCATGATGGCCCACACAAAACCACCCAACCCAACCAAGACCACCACGGCGATAAACCCCACTTGTACCCAATCCATTCCTGACATACTATTCCTTTGTAATTTTTTTTGTCATCCTGAACGTGATTCAGGATCTAAAGAGTGCGGATCACGTCCGCAATGACGTTGTGGAGAGTTCTTTTTCTTTAAGCTGACCGCACGCAGCACTGATGTCCAATCCTTTGGAATCACGGATGGTACACAATACCCCATGATTGACCAAGTACTCCTGAAACGCCACCATATCCGCACGGGTGGGACGACCGTAGTCTGACCCTTCGTAGGGGTTAAAATAGATGAGATTGACCTTGGCTTTGATCCCATGCAACAGTTTGACCAATTTTTTGGCGGAGACCAAATCGTCGTTTTTGTTTTTGATCACGAGATACTCAAACATCACCCGTTTACGGGTATCGATGGGGAACCGTTTGACCGCGTCGATGATGGAGGCGATATTATAAGCTTTGTTCATTGGTATTAATTCACTACGGAGTTCATCATCCACCGCATGGAGACTGATCGCGATATGAACGCCCAAATCCATCTGACCCAATTTGTCAATTTTGGTGCTTAATCCACTGGTCGAGACCGTTTGACGTTTGCCGCTGATACTTAACCCCTCTTCGTCTTTGAGGATTGTGATTGCACGGGCGAGATTGTCCAGATTGTCCAGTGGTTCACCCATCCCCATGTAGACGATATTGAGCCGTCGATGGGCGGCTAAACCATTGTCCATTTTGACCGCTAACACTTGCGCGACAATCTCCCCCGCACTCAAATCACGGGTAAATCCCCCCTTGGCAGTGAGACAAAACGAACACCCCACTTTGCACCCCACTTGGGTCGAAACACAGACGGTGAAACGGGCTTCATGCTCAATATTCCCCTCTTCATCGATGCTTTCGTCTTTCATCTTCAGCCATACGGTCTCGATGGTTTTGCCATCTTGCAGTTCAAAGAGGTATTTGATCGTCCCATCGGTGGAACACTCTTTTTTGGCAATTGTAAGCGGCATAATGTCATATTCGTGCGCCAATGATTCCCGCATCGCTTTGGGTAAATTTGCCATCACCTCAAAAGTTGTCGCGTATTGATGATAGATCCATCCCCATATTTGCTTGGCACGAAACGAGGGCTTGACCATGGTGGCAAGCTCCCCTTTGGTGTAGTCCAAAATTGATTTTTTATCCACGAAGTAGCCCTTTTTGAATTTAAGATGCAAATAATGTTTTATTTGAAGCGGATGACCAAGCCAGCAAGGAAGCATATAACTGAGTTTGTTTAAAATACTCTAATGAATACACAAGTCTTAAGGCTTTTTCTATTTCATCACCCTGTGGAGTCTTTAACAGTACCATCGCAATGAGTTTAGTAAGATCATGCCCACAACATATCTGTAATTTATCCGATGATAGTGTTTTTAAACGAACAATTTCATCATCCAAGTCTTGAGAGGTTATTGATAAAGTAGGATTTTTCTTTTTGGAATCATCAAGTACTCGTGCATATAATTTTTCTTTATCAAGATTCAATTGGTAATCACTTTGTTGCACAAACACTCTGAAATCCAAAACCTTAAAAAATAGTTGGTTGTATTCTTGCTTCTGATTCAACCATCTCAGATAACCAATGCTGATTGCACTGTCATAAATATCTTTTTTAAGATTTGAGAGAAACCCTGAGTTATTCGATTGTGCATGAGCGTACTCATAAATAAGTGATTGTAAAGCTTCTGATTCTATCATCGACACTTCGATATCATGGTAATCAGTATTAAATAAATTTTCTATTGTTTGGGTATCTTCTAAATGGTCAAAATCTGCATCTTTGATAGCAATTATTTGTGAATACCCTTCACCTAATAGTGTTTGGAGAGCTTGAATTACTTTCTCTTTTCCATTGAGTGATTCAACTTCTACTTTATTCAGATCAAAGAGCTTTTTGAATAATCTAATATCTGTTTCGCCCTCAAGTAATACAAAAGCTTTCTCTTCATTAGACGGATACTTGAGTATTAATCGAATGGCTACCAACTTAGACGATAATTCATTAGCCGTCTCTCTTAGACTATTGGACAATCTCAGACTCCTCCAAATTAACGGTCAAATCCCATCGATCATCAATAATAAAAGGTGAATGGGTCGCGATGACAATATCTATTTTTTGGAGCTTAATAATCTCTTCTATATCTCTCAAAAATGCTTTTTGCCATACAACGTGAAGTGATATTTCAGGCTCATCAATAAGGACTAATGAATTCTCTTTAACATTAAAAAGAAGTTCAAAAAGCAAAACGACTTCATGCTGTTCACCCGAAGAGAGTTCAGTGAGCTTAAGAATATCCCCTTTTTTGGTTTTAAAGATAAATCCCTGTTCTTTGTCTATTTCAATGGATTTAAAAGTAAACCGTCGTTCATTGAGTATTTGAGTAAAAAGCTCTATCTTTTGAATTAACACATCAAAAACAGAAAGTTTTGTTTCATTATCCGCAATATAGAGGGATAAAACTTTTGTCTCACTCTCTTTAATAGTATCATTTGAAAAAAATGAACTATCATCATCTAATTTTAACAAACCGTATTCTGAAATTTTTTGTCGTTTTACCTGTAGATTATTTAGTTTATCTTTTAATGTATCACTTGAAAAAGCATCACTGCTTTGTCCGAAAAGCCTTTTTGGGAAACTACTATCAAGTGATTGGGTAATTTGTGCGTATTCACCAATTTTTTGTTTAATAAGTTTACTTAATTCTTTGGAATATTTTTCGATGGTATCGGTAATAACGATTTCTTCCCTCATACGATGATCAGAGATAGGTTGTCGTAAAATTAATCGCTGTTCTTGGATAAAATAAACAGTCATTACCTTTAAAAATCGAGAAAGTTCTTTAGGGATTTTTCCATTAATACGCTCTAAAATATGCTCAGGAAACGTATCATTATATTGTTCCAATATTTCTTCTGTTACTAAGCGTTCACCTGATAACTCATTAAGCCATCGATCAGCTCCTACTCTTCGTATAAAAGGTGGTGTGAAATCTTCAATCATGCGAGAAGGTAAAAAGTCTTTCATTTCTCTATCCATCTCTTTAGAGGGATAAGTAAATGGAACTGATTTTTTATTATTTTCTTTTAAAATAAGTTCTATTCTTTTCTCTTTTTTGATTAGCTCTAACGTGTCATCATTATCAAAAGTAAAAATAATTTTATCAAATACCAATTTTGTAAAAAATCCAAATTTGTTATTAAATAAACTATAAATAGTTTTAAGAGCTATTGTTTTCCCATATCCATTGGGGGCGGTGAGGATGGTGATTCTTTCATTTTGATTAAGCTTTATATCATGATTAAAGGTTTCATACAAACCTATCATCTGTAATTGTAAAAGTTTCATTAATTTCACCTTGTCGTACTCAATTAGGATGTCATTATACTAATTTTATTGCGCTTTAGGGGAATGAATCAACCCTTTTTCCTTTAAATGTTCTCGCAATAGCACTTTGGCAAACCCATGATGGGCGATAAAGTCACGGTGGGCGTGTTGGTCACAATAGTTGGTGATACAAAACACCCCTCCAGCGGGGATACCAAACACCTGTGCCACCCGCATAACGCTAAAAAATTCCATGTTTTCGATACCCAGTCCCAATCCACGGAACTGTTCCATTGCGCTTGCACTGGTAGTGATGTAGTTGGAGCAGTTGACGATAATGTCTTTGATGTCGTCTGTTTGGGCGGAGATGACGTTATCGATGGGGGTGTAGGCACGTTGATCGAGAAACCCAAGCTCGATGTTGGACGCGGTTTTGGACTCAATAATATCGTTGATGCTATGGTCACCATAACTTCCCGCACTTCCGACAAAGAGGAGAAATTCGGGTTTAGTGACCAAACAATGGCGGGTTAAATTGATCGCACTATCGATCAGTCCTACTCCAATGGGGGTTGCGAAATCAAAGGTTTCGTTATTTCCGGCACATACGATCACAATGAGCCTCCTGATGTTGATTTAGTTGCTGAAGAATACTATTCTTAGCATTAGAGTTTGATTTAGACATGAGACCGGAGACGGTGTTTATTTTAGCGTTTTGGAATTAAAAAATAAAATTGACTGGGTTGATGGGGAGGGTCGTTATAATCTTCTTCACGTTATAATCTCCCACATCATTTTTTGAGGTTGTTTTCATGGTTAAAATCGCTGCACTACAGATGCAAATGGGGGAAGATAGGGTTGCTAATGTCATTACCGCAGAACGGCTTGTCCGTGAAGCCTCAGACAATGGAGCCAATATTATCCTTATCCCTGAACTGTTTGAGGGGGTCTATTTTTGCAAAGACATGGACAAAAAATATTTTGCGTGGGCGCAACCGTTGGAAAATAATCCACTCATTGCCCATTTTAGTCGCGTTGCACAGGAGCTTGGGGTAGTCTTACCAATCAGTTATTTCGAGCGGGAGGGGGAGCGTTATTTTAATTCGTTGGTGATGATTGATGCGGATGGCACCGTGATGGAAAATTACCGCAAGACCCACATCCCCGATGGGCCAGGGTACGAAGAGAAGTTTTATTTTGAACCCGGAGATACGGGATTTAAAGTCTGGAAAACTGCTTTTGGTAACGTGGGCGTGGGGATTTGTTGGGATCAGTGGTTCCCTGAAACGGCGCGTTCTTTGACCCTTATGGGGGCAGATGTAATCTTGTACCCTACGGCTATTGGGAGCGAACCTGAAATCGAGGTCGATTCATCACGCCATTGGCAACGGGTACAGATGGGGCATAGTGCAGCCAACATCATCCCTGTGGTGGCGGCCAATCGTATTGGCGAAGAGGTGGGGGAGAGTTGTACGTTGACTTTTTATGGTTCGTCGTTTATCACCGACCATACGGGGGAAAAAGTTGCTGAAGCTTCACGGGACAAAGAGGAGATACTCTATAGCACCTTTGACCCTACCGAAAATCGCCACCATCGGCACTATTGGGGCTTGATCCGTGATCGACGACCCCAGTGTTATGGGGCATTGGTAGAGGATTTATCATGACCTATCGTTACATTGGACGGACAGGATTGCGGGTTTCTCCCATTGCCTTGGGGACGATGACTTTTGGGTCGCAATGCGATGAAAAAACCGCGTTTGCGATTATGGACAAAGCCTATGATGCGGGGGTCAATTTTTTGGATACTGCCGAACTCTATCCCATCCCCCCCTCCCAAAAACTAGCGGGATTAACCGAGACGATCGTGGGAAAATGGCTTAAGACCAAACCCCGTGATTCCCTTATCCTCGCCACCAAAGTAGCGGGGGCGGCTTCAGGATGGTTTGTCCCCCCTATCCGTCATGGTCTTACCGCGTGCGATCGGTTCCACATTGAACGTGCGGTTGAGGGGTCACTCAAACGCCTTGGAACGGAGTACATTGATCTGTATCAGATGCACTGGCCCGATACCATCGTCCCCATCGAAGAGACCCTACGTGCTATGGATGCGTTGGTGCAAAGCGGTAAAGTACGCTATATCGGCACCTCCAACGACACCGCACGGGGGACAATGAAAGCGTTGATGGTCGCCAAATACGAAAAACTCACCCGTTTTGAATCGATCCAAAACAATTTTTCGTTGCTCAATCGACGGGATTTGACCGAAATTGGGGCGTTGTGTGCTGAAGAAAAAATCTCCCTTTTACCCTATTCTCCGCTGGGGGGAGGGGTACTTAGTGGCAAATACAACCACAGTATCGATGCTCAAGGGCGATTTACCGAGTATGTCAAGTCCCCCAATACCCGTCAACGGCTCATGGCATCACGGTTTCTTAACGATAAAACCCTTGCTTCGACGCAGTCGTATCTTCGTATCGCCCACGAAGCCAATCTTCACCCTGTGACCATGGCGATTGCGTGGAGTAAACAGTTCGATTTTGTCGCTTCCACCATCATCGGTGCAACCACACCCTCGCAGTTGGATGAGAGTTTAGAGGCGATGGAATTAACGCTTAGCAGCGAAGTGCTTCACAAACTCGATGACGTTCATGCGCAAATACTCTATCCTATGGGTTAGCGTTCTTGCCCTCTTCTTGGGAGGGTGCGCGCCCAAACACTACACCATTAGTATCCCCAAACTCATTGTGATCAAAACCCCCAAGCTAAAATTTTCCGATATGGGGTACCTCCGCTACGAAGGGGATGCGGTGGAGATGGAACTTTTTACCGCAGGGGTCGCGGTGGAGAAAATTTCACTCGATTCCAAAGTCTGTGTGAGTGCTGGGTGCATGAGTGAAGAGCGATTTACCCAAACGTACCTCAATCCCGCCTATCCGACCGATACGATGCGACGGGTATTGCAAAACCACGATATTTTCGGAGGTGAGGGGATGAATGAATCGTGCGGTGGAGCCAAAACGCAACTCATCCGCAACGACGAGATCGACATCGTCTATCGCCGTTCCCCCACCGAAATCTATTTTAAAGATCGACTCAATGGGATAATGATCAAAATTTTGGATGTCGCTGAGGACAATGGAACGCAGTGAGGTGGGGAAGTGGGTTATAATTAGAGGAATTATTAGAAGAAGAGAGGCGTGAAATCATTGAATTTTGTTTGGAAAAAAGTACAATGAAATGTTTGATCTGTAAACACGGTGAAACACAACAAGGTTTTACGACAGTCACATTAGAAAAAAATGGTTCGACTATTGTTTTTAAACACGTTCCCGCACACGTATGTGATAATTGTGGTGAGCAATATGTAGATAGTCATATTTCATCAGAACTTCTGAAAAAAGGGCAAGAAATTGTCAAAAATGGTGTCGAAGTCGATATTCGTGAATACAAAAGTGCAGCATAATTTTTTGACTAAACAGTATATAATCATTCTATAAGGAAACCTTCCCCATGTCCACTCATAAATTCGTCGGCGCACACGTCTCTGCTTCAGGTGGGGTCTTTAATGCTCCCCTTAATGCCATGAAAATCGGCGCACGCGCGTTTGCGCTGTTTACCAAAAACCAAAAACAATGGGCAAGCAAGCCATTGGAAGAGGCAACGATTGGGTTGTTTAAAGATAACCTTGCCCAAAGTGGTATTTTGCCCCGACACATTCTGCCGCACGATTCGTATCTTATTAATCTGGGTCATCCCGAAGAGGAAAAACGGCTCAAATCCCTTGAAGCGTTTATTGATGAGTTGCATCGCTGTTCGCAATTGGGGCTGGATCGTCTCAATTTTCACCCCGGAAGTCATCTCAAGCAAATCAGCGAAGAGGCGTGTCTTGACCGTATTGCTTTGAGTATGAACGAAGCGATCAAACACGTAGAGGGGGTCAATCTCACCATCGAAAATACCGCCGGTCAGGGGAGCAATTTGGGGTGGAAATTTGAGCATCTTGCCGCTATTATCGAGCGCATTGAGGATAAATCACGGGTGGGGGTATGCATTGATACGTGCCATATGTTTACCGCAGGATACGACATTCGTACCCGTGAAACGTACGATGCGACGTGGAATGCGTTTGATACTATCGTTGGATTTGAGTATCTCAAAGGGATGCACATCAACGATTCCAAACCCGATTTAGGATCCCATGTGGATCGCCATGATTCGATTGGGAAAGGCAAACTAGGGCTTGATCCGTTTGGGTTTATCATGAATGATCCTCGAATGGATGATATTCCCCTCATTTTGGAGACCATCGATGAGACCCTTTGGGCGCACGAGATCGAACTTTTATACGCAATGCAGATACAATAAGGGTATGATTTACCCAATTTAAGGACACCATTGAAATATTTAATTGATTTTTTAGAGACCACCATTCAAGAGAGCCAAATTTTTTCTCATCTGAAATGTACGATGGACGAGGCGAAGATATTGCAGCTTTTGACCCGTAAATTTTTGCAAGGGCAAGAAGATGTGGCGGTGAGTGAATTGCTTCAAGAGTTGTACGGCATCGAAAATTACGACTATCTTGACCATTTTGGGGAGGTAAAAACCCTCTTAGAGTTGGGGTGGATTACCCACCGCTCCTTTGCCCCCATCAAGATTAGCGAACTCTCCCAACTGGAACTGTTTAATATCCCCATTGCCTTGACTTCGTTGTTTATGAAACTTCTTGAAGAGGGGTCATTGGAGATGACACTCCCCGACATTAAACCCTACGCCGACCATTTGGAATACCTCCAAGACCAATTTTTTCGGATTGAACTTTACCAAAAGATGTCCATTGTCCGTCACAGCGGTAATGACCACTCCTTGGGGGTTAATCGGATCCAAAACAAACTCGATTTACTCGAAAAACGGATCGAAGAACGGATTGCCCAAACTTCCCAAGATGTGGTCTTGGATCGTTTTTTCAAACAAAAAAAGCTCGAACTCAAAGAGCAAGTGATTTTTTTGGCGTTGCTCAAAGAGGAATACTCTGCCACCGAGGGGAATTTACGGGAGATGAATACCCTCATCGATTTGATCAGTTTTGATGATTATGAGCGGATCAAAAATCGTGCGTTGCTCGAAGATGGGGCGCGACTTATCAACGATGATGTGATTGACTATGAAGAGATGCTTAACCCGTTTGGGGGGATTAGCCGTGCGTTTTACATCGTCGATGAGGTGCTACAAAGCATCATGCACCCCCAAAAGAAGAAAAAAGCAAGCAAACTCAAACTCGATATGCTCATCAAAGAGCAAGAGATTTTTGAGCTGGTCGAACCGCTGACCACGTTGGAAAATGTGGTGTTAAACCATTCGACCGAAACGACGTTGCAAAATTTGATGCGTCAGTTGGATCGGGAGGTGATTGCCCGATTGCACCAATGGGGGGTCAAAGACAAAAAAGCGGGAATCGATGCACGCATTATCTTTTATGGCCCTCCGGGGACGGGGAAAACCCTCACCGCTCACTCATTATCCCGCTCTCTCAAACGGCAGGTTTTGAGTTTTGATTGTTCTAAAATTTTGTCGATGTACGTGGGAGAATCGGAAAAAAATGTCCGCAAAATCTTTGATACCTACACCGATTTGACCCATCAGACCAAAACCGAACCCATTTTATTGCTCAACGAAGCGGATCAATTCCTCTCCTCCCGTTCCGCAGGGATTGGGTCATCGGCGGATCAAATGCACAATCAGATGCAAAATATCTTCTTGGAACAGATCGAAAAATTCCAAGGGATTTTGATTGCAACGACCAATTTACTTGAAAACATTGATCCTGCCTTTTCCCGTCGGTTTAACTACAAAATTGAGTTCAAAAAACCCGACCAAAAACAACGCTTAGAGTTATGGAAACGGATGTTACCCAAAAATGCCCCTTTTGAAGCGGGATTTGAGGTAACATCGTTGGCGCATCATCCGCTAACGGGGGGGCAAATCAACCTGATTATCAAAAATACGGCGTATAATGTGGCAGCACGCTCAGAGGCGGTGTTTACGTTGGCGGATTTTGAATCCGAGATTCGTAAAGAGAAACAAGGAAGTTTTGATACCGAAAAATCGGTTGGATTTTTAAATCGTTAAATGCTTAGGTCGTATGTGTGTTTCGTCACTCCCGCGAAGGCGGGAGTCTAGCTGGATTCCCGCCTTCGCGGGAATGACGGACATTTGTGAGTTTGACTGTAATTTTAAGATTTTCATGCAATTCAAACCAAAAAAATAGACTGTGTAACATTAGTCGTTAACAAGGAGTAGAAGATGAATCGCTTTTGGATGGCACTTTTGATGCCACTGTGGATCTACGCGCACAGTGTGACCGTGGAGGTCTCCCCCTCTCAGTCGGTGATAAACAGCGGGCAAAAAAGCACGGTGTACCTCAAAGTGAATCTTCATGGGGAAAAATTAGCCTCCCAATCGCAACGCACCCCCTTAAATGTCGCGTTGGTTTTGGATCGTTCCGGCTCCATGATGGGGGAAAAGATGGAACAGACCAAAGTCGCCGCCAAAGCGTTTGTGGATCGTTTGGACTCCAATGATATTGTCTCCATTGTGACCTACGATGATAAACTTGAGGTGTTATATCCCGCCAGTAAGCTCACCGATCGCCAAAAAATCAAGGATAAAATTGACTCCATCAACGCGCGAGGCAGTACCGCGTTGTACGGCGGTGTCCAAAAAGGGGCACAAGAGATCCGAAAATTTATCAGCGGGGATAGGGTTAATCGGATTATTTTGCTCTCCGATGGACAAGCCAATGTGGGGCTTAGCTCTCCTGAAGCGTTGGGGGAATTGGGTAAAAGCTTGGTGCAAGAGGGTATTTCGGTGACGACCCTTGGATTGGGGATGGGGTATAACGAAGATTTGATGACCAAGCTTGCCTACATGAGTGATGGTAACCATAAATTTTTGAAAAATAATGAGGATATTGAGTATTTTTTTAACAAAGAGTTAGGGTTTATCGCCTCCGTTGCTGCCCAACACGTTGAGGTGACCATAGGGTGTGATTACGGGGTTACTCCGATCAAAATGGTGGATGTGGATGCGACGATCAAAGGGCAAACGGTCAAAGCAGGGTTTAATCAAATTTATGGGGATCACTCCCGCTATATGCTCTTAGCACTGGAGGTTGATCCCAAAAAAATGGGTGATAAAGGGAGTGTCGCGACGGTCACGATAGCGTATGTGGATGCCCGCACCAAAGAACCAAAAACACTGCACCAAAGAGTCACTTTAGCCGTAAGTGCGGATAACACTGTGGTCGAAAAGAGTCATAATCGGGAGGTTGAAATCTCCGTTGCCGAACAAGAAGCGACCATCACGAGTGTGGAGGTTGTGAAATTGCGCGATACCAACCGAATTGTTGAAGCGAAAAAAGTGTTGCAAAAAAATATTGATCGCTTAGAGCAGCAAAGTGCTACGTTGCAATCGCCAGTATTGCAAAAAATGGTGGAGAGCAACAAAGCCGATTTAAAAAATTTGGATACCCCCAAATGGTCAGAACAACGCAAAATGATGAAAGATACGCAAACCAAAAGTTTCTCTAAAGGGTGTTTGTAAGCATTTTTGAGGATGGTGTATGAAAATCAAGAGGAGAATATGAAGCTCAAAACCAAAATTTTTCTTGTGATGAGTGCCGTTTTCCTCGTCTTTATCGCATTTGTGTGGTTTTATGCCCATGCGTTGAGCGAAGCGATGAATGAGCAGTGGGGCAATCGGTATATCCAAAAGCAAATTGTTTTTGATAAATACCGTACCCTTTTTCCCATCATGCAAGAGGTTGCACTGGTTCAAAAACTGGCACATGAACCGGCGGTTCTTGCTATGGCAGAGGACGAAAAAAGTGCCGTTGTGCGGGAAAAAGGGCTTCGTACCTTGGAACACTATCGCCCCCTTTTTCAAGATCACAGCTATTTTGCCGCCTTTTCCCCTTCGGGACACTATTATTTTAATGACCGCAACAATCAGTTTATGGGGCGGTAAATCCGCTATACCCTTTCGCCTGTTTTGGCACAAGATCGTTGGTTTTATGAGACCATTGTCAAAAATGAACCGTATCAAATCAATGTAAATCGTGATGTGGTGCTTCACGTCGATAAAGTGTGGATTAACTACGTATTGCACAATGCGCAAGGAAAAGCGATCGGGATTATCGGGACGGGATTTGACATCGGGACGTTTTTAAAACAATCCGTCGGAGTGAAGCAAGAGGGGGTAAGTAACTTTTTTGTCGATCAACAAGGCTCTATTCAGCTGATCAAAGATACCCAAATGATCGACTATGCCAGCATCACCAAAAAAGACGGTACGCATAAAACCATTGAGCTGATTTTTACGCACCCCACCGATATTGAAGCGATTCATCGTGCGATGGGGCGACTACAACGGGGTCATAACCCCAATGCCGTAGAGACGTTATGGGTCAATGAGGGAAAGAACAAAAAGTTATTGGGGATTGCGTATCAGCGGGAGATTGGGTGGTTTAGTATGACCCTTTTTGATGCGAAAGAACTTATTTTGGTCAATGACAATCATATTTTTGCCACTTTTACCCTCTTGTTTTTATTGACGTTGGGCGTTGTTGGGTATACGGTCAATCGCCTGATTTTGGAACCGATTTATCGGTTAAAAAAACGGATGGCATGGGCTGAGACGCAGGCTATGTATGAAGAGGATGATCGACTCATTGGGACAGGGGAAATCGCAGAACTCTCCCAACGGTTTAATGACCTTATTCATGAAATTCAAGAGCATCACGCTACGTTGGAGGAAAAAATACGGGAACGCACCAATGAACTCATGGTGTCCAAAGTTAAATTACAATCCTTAGCCTTTTATGATACCTTGACCAATCTTCCCAACCGTCGGTTACTCAATGACCGTCTCCTTCAAGCGCAGCGCACCAGTAAGCGAACGGGGCGGTATGGGGCGGTGTTGTTTTTGGATTTGGATAATTTCAAGCCCCTGAATGACACCTATGGGCACAGTACGGGAGATGTGTTATTGATTCAAGTGGCACAACGGATCCAGCACGCCATTCGGGAGAGCGATACGGTCGCCCGTTTTGGGGGGGATGAGTTTATTGTGTTGTTAAGCGAATTAAGTACCGCACACGAAGCGTCCATTTTACAAGCGACGATGATTGCGGAAAAAATTCGTCACACCCTCTCTATGCCCTATTTTTTGACCATTATGACCAAAGATCAAGAGAAGAAAAAAGTGGAACATCATTGCAGTGCTAGTATTGGGTTTTCCCTCTTTTTTGATCACGCCAATACCCAAGATGAAATTCTCAATCAAGCGGATAATGCCATGTATATGGCAAAAGAGCAAGGGCGCAATCGAGTCTATTTTCTTGCGTAACGCATTTTGGGTGATAAAAAATGGAGTGACTATATCATTTAGGTGCAATAGTGATAGCCGTTTCGACCCTCTTCTTTGGCTTGGTACATCGCACAATCAGCACGGTGTAGGAGGCTTTGGATCTCCTCTCCATCGTTGGGATAGAGGCTAATTCCGATACTGCACGTGACAAAAAATTCTTGGGCTGAGGTGACAATAGGGGCTTGTAAAGCGTTTACGAGTTTTTCGGCAACAGCACTTACGTGTGAAATGGTTTCAATATCTTCGATAATGATGGTAAATTCATCCCCTCCCAATCGGGTGATGGTGTCTTCTTGGCGTACATTTTCTTGCAGACGGTGGGCAATGGCGATGAGGATACAATCCCCCATCTCATGACCAAAGGTATTATTAATCTCTTTGAACCGATCCAAATCGATAAACAACACTGCCAGTTGGGTCTGGTTTCGTTTGGCATGGTGAAGCGCGTGTTCCAATCGATCCATAAATAAGGCACGATTAGCCAATTGGGTGAGTTCATCGTGATGAGCTTTATGAAATAAGCGCGATTCGGCGTTTTTTCGTTGGAGAATTTCGTAGGAGAGGCTCTCCATTTGTTGATGAATCGAATCAATCATGAGACCAAAGGCACGCCCCATTTGGGAGAGTTCATCTTTTCCCCTAAATGAGGGGAGGTTGATGTTGTAATTTTGGTGGGTAATTTGTTCGGCTGCTTCGGAAAGGAGGGTAATGCGGGCGGTAAATTTGCGGACAATCAACCACGCAATGATTCCACCCAAAACAATAGCGATCACAATATAAAAAACACCATGATAGGTGAGGCTCTCCATCTGCTGGGTTACCCTTTGGGTCGAGCTAATAATCCGTACATACCCAATGGGTTTACCCCCCAAATAAATCGTATGGGCTGTATCAAAAAGGTGGTCATGAAACCGTTGATTAATGGACATTTTCCCGTGGATAAGGGGATTGATGAGGGTTAAGCTTTTGGGATCGGAAAATTTTTGGTTGTTACGAATCTCTTGATTGGATGCACGGATACGAGAGTGGTTATCGACAATGAAGATCATTTGGACATCGGGAAGCTCTTCTACTTGAGTGACCAGTTCGCTTAATGCGACCAAATCATTATTCATTAACGGTAATGCGGCATTGGACGCGACCAATGCTCCCAGCCCTTTTTCCTGTGCGCTTAATTGTTCATGCAAAAAATGACGCTCTTGATTGATAAAATCGACCACAAAAAGGCTCATTAACATCGCATGAAGGAGGATGACCCCCAGTATGAGTTGCCCTTTGAGGGAAAAGAAAAAAAAGTGAATGGATTTCATCGGGGTAATCCTAAGGTGTGATCGTACTGGTCAAGGAAATTTTGTACGGGTTGATAGGTTTGGACTGAAGCGGGTTCAAAACCTTCAAATCCCGTAGCAACAAGGAGGTGTCTTCCTTAGGGTGTTTGATCCAATTGGGTTAAAAGCGTTGCTATTTTGGCTGCAAGGGGGGGGGATTAAAATCACAACGAACTACCACCCCATTATTAATAAGGGGGAGTGTTTGCCATAATAACTCCATCTCTTGTGCTTTTTGGGGATTTTCAGCCCGCCATGTTTTCCATGGACTTGGCCATGTGGCAGCGGCAACGGTGTCGCCCCGATACGCATTCATAATCGAGGAGTATTGGGAACCCACATAGTGAGGATGGGCTTGCGTATCGACATTAAGTCCCCGCTCAAATAAAAAGAGTTTGGGCATTAAGGTCGCTGCAAGTGCTGTGGGGGCAGGGAAGCTGATGGATTGTCCCCGCAATTGTTCGACAAATCGAATATGACGATCTTTTCGGGCGACAATAATCCCGCGAAATTGACTGTCAGGTTTGACTTTGGCGATGATACGGTAGCCGTGGTTGATTGATTTAAGGGTTTGGTAGGGATTGGGAATTGCCAGATCAAAATGTCCCGCATAGAGTTTTCGCTCATAGTCGGGATAATTGAGTGAGGTCTCCATCCGAAAATGGACCTTGGGGAGTTGCGTTTCCATGTAACGTAATAAAGGTTCGTAGGCATTAAACGTTTTTTGGGTGTTGAGATAGGGGTGAACCCCCACGATGAGTTCTTGTTCGTGCAGCGGTAAAACGCTGGGGTGATACAAGGATTCGGTATTTGTTTCGTTGCATCCTTGCAAGAGGAGGGCAAGCAGCATCACAAAAAAGGACAAGAGATTAGACACGTGAATTACCTCAAAAGCTTTTCAAATTCCGTTGCGGGGAGAGGACGACTTTTGTAGTACCCTTGATACAAATCGCATCCGTTTTGGTGTAAAAAATCAAGCTGTTCTTGTTTCTCTACCCCCTCGGCCAAGACCGTGAAATTAAGGGCTTTTGCCATGGCGATGATGGCAATGGTAATGGCGACATTGTCACTATCCAAGGGGGTATTATCGATAAAACTTTTATCAATTTTGAGTACATCAATGGGAAACCGTTTGAGATACGATAAAGACGAATAGCCCGTCCCAAAATCATCAATCGCCAAGCGAACCCCCATAGCACGCAACGTGTGTAAAATCGCGACCGATTCCTCTTCGCGTTGCATGAGCGCACTTTCGGTAATCTCCAATTCCAAATAATGAGCGGGATAGTGGGTTTTTTCCAAGATCGTCGAGACCAAAGCGGGAATATTCTGATAGCGCATTTGATGCACCGAAAGATTGACCGCTAAGGTGAGTCGATACCCCTGATCAAACCATATTTTTCCCTGATGGCAGGTCTCTTCCAATACCCATGCCCCAATTTTATTGATCAATCCCGTCTCTTCAGCAAGGGGGATGAAATCCAAGGGGGGGATAATCCCTTCCGTTGGGTGATGCCATCGCACCAATGCTTCTGCCCCTATAATCTTGCCGCTAGAGAGATCCACTTGGGGTTGGTAAAAAACGCGTAATTCATTGTTGTCAATCCCAAAGCGCAGTTTGGCTTCCAATAGGAGCCGATCACGGGAAATTTGGGTGAGTTCGTTGGTGTAATAACAGTAGGTATTTCGCCCCTCACTTTTGGCGCGATACAATGCCGCATCGGCGTGTTGAATCAGCTCTTCTGCACTATTTCCATGGGCAGGAAAGAGGGCAATCCCTCCGCTGGCACTGATATGCAGTTGCACTCCATTGGAGAGGGAAAACGGGGATTGGAGGGTTTCAATAAGGATACGTGCGATGTTACTGGCATCTTCACGATGGGAAAGGGGTGAGAGGAGAATGGCAAACTCATCCCCTCCCAAGCGGCTAATGGTGTCATTCTCCCCCAACTGATGGGCAAAACGCTTGGCAACAAGGGTGAGTAACTCATCGCCAGTTGTGTGACCAAAACTGTCATTGATGTCTTTAAAACGATCCAAGTCAAACAACAGCAAGGCGAAAGAGAGATTCTTGTTTTGGGCAGTCTCAATGGTTTTTTTTAGATGAGATTGCAACAAAAATCGGTTTGCTAATCCCGTTAAAGGGTCGTAGTTCGCCAAATATTCAAGCGCCTTTTGTTGGGTAAAGCGTCCAATGACCATCCCCGCAAGGGAAGCAGAATAGGTCATGAGTTCTTGCTCCTCAGCGGTGGGATAGCGATGGATTTGATCGCTGTAGAGGGCAAAAGCCCCTAGTAATTGTTTGTGGGTATCGAAAAAGGGGGTTGACCAACACCCTTGCAACCAGTTAAAAGGGGTGATGGCTTCACGTAACGATTCCCAAAAGGGATCACTCATGACATCCGTCACGATAACCGGAATACGTAAGGCGCACGCTGTACCGCACGAACCATTTCCATACGCAATGGGCAGTCCATTAACCGTTTCTACGTAGGCAGAGGGGAGAGAGGGGGCAGAGGCGGTATAGAGGGTTTGGGTTGCTTCATCTACCAGTAAAAGAGAACATTTAATCCCCTGACATTGCCCCTCGACAAATAAGGAAATAGCATCCAGTAACGTCTCCATGGAGTGATTGGTCGCAAGTGTCTCAAGGAGGGAAAGCTGGGCATTAAGACGATGCTCTCGCTTTCTTCGCTCGGTAATGTCATGATAATAGCTCATTAAATAGGTGTTTCCCCATAAAAAAACGGGGGAAACGGTCACATGAATGTCCAGCAAGGAACCATTTTTATGGCGATGGAGCGTATCAAACTCATACCGTTTTTGGTGCAGAATCGTATGGATACGCTCTTGGGTCTCTTCGTGCGTTTCGAGGGCGTTATAATCATTGATGGTGAGGTTATGAAACTCTTCAATGGTATAGCCTAACTGTTTGGCAGCATTCAAATTGCAATCAACGCTTTGATGGGTAGCGGGATCAATAAGGACAATCCCATCGGGAACCATATCAAAGAGGATACGAAATTTCTCTTCACTGCGCAGTAACGCCTCTTTGTCTTGACTGATTTGCTCATAGGCATCGCTTAACTGGGAGAGTGCGTTGCTTTTGCTCTCCACTTGGTTGAGTAAAAATTCAAAATAACTCCCATGAATCGCTTCTAAAAGGTCATAACGACTCAAAATTCCCGTAAGATTGCCCACTTCATCCACAATAATCAATTGATGAACATCATGTTGTTCCATGATAAGGGTCGCTTCAGAGAGGGAGGTGTTTTCGTGAATAATGGGAAATTCGGTGTGATAGGCACGCCAAATAGGATCACTGGGTAGTAGGGATTCGGAGGAGGCGTAGCGGAGAATATCCCGTTCGGTAATGAGTCCAATGGGGGACATATTGTCGACGATAATGGCATAGTCACTATGGGATTGCGCCATTTGGGTTGCTGCAAACGTAAGGGTATCGTTTTTTTCTAACCGTAAAATGGCTTTGGTCATAATATCGGAGACTATTTTCACTTTTTTGAGGGTATCAAATCCGATATGGCGAAGAAAATCCCCTTGGGATACAATCCCTGCAAGCTTCTCCTCTTCATCTATCACAATGAGGTGACGATACCCTTTATTGGCCATTTTCCGATAGGCATCATGGATCTCATCGTGTACCGCTCCAAGGAGAAGATCCGTACTCATGACGCTACCCAAGGGTGTAGTCGTGCTGATTTCACCCGAAACAATTTTGAGGCTGTCGCGCTCGGTAAAAATCCCTATGGGACGATGATGCGTATCGACCACAATTAACGAGCTAATATGATGGGCAGTCATACTTTCCAGTGCATCCCCTACGGGATATTCGGGTGAAAAGGTGGTGACATGGGTGGTCAAAATGTGGGATAAAAGGGTAGCTTTCATGTAAAGGACTCTCTCAATAGGTGGCAGTATATCTTTAAAAGGGACGAGGTGATGCCCATCATACAAACATCCTTTCTGCATTTTTTGGTTTAAGGAGACAACAAGATTACATTCTAATATGATTCAAGTCTATTGGAGCTTAAAACCGTGTACTTTGGTATTTTCCATTATCCATAACAGGGGAAGACCCTTTTTGGGATGCGCTAGTGTATAATTTTTTTGTATGTGAAAAGTGATCAAACGAAGACAAAAGAACGTAAAAAAATAATGTTACATTTTGTAACTAAAAATATCCTTTCCCCCCCCTTTCTTTCCCTTGTATAGGGTATTTTTGTGGTGAGATGTAGACAAAGGTAACAGCAAAAAAATAAGTTTTTTTCTCTAAGGGTTTGTTTAATTTAACTTTGGTTATAGTGCAATAATTATTTAATTTTCGGCATTTTTAGAATGCAAAAATATTAATCTTCAAAAAGGTCGGACTCATGGGGCACTACACCGTAGCAAATCCTTACTTTGGGGTATTTATACTCTTTGTTCTCACGTTTGGGGCATTTTATGCCACAACGGTTATTGCACGCTTGGCAAGTCGGGCGTTAGCGGCTAAAGATACGGAAAAGATTAAACTCTCTCCGTATGAGTGCGGACCTGAGGTCAACAAGCAACCCAACCGCATTTCGACGCAGTTTTACCTCTTTGCGTTGCTGTTTTTGTTGTTTGATGTGGAGATTGTCTTTATGTTTCCATGGGCAGTTGATTTTAAATTGTTGGGCTGGTTTGGATTTGCAGAGATGATCATGTTCATTGTCCTCTTGACAATTGGATTTGTTTATGCGTGGAAGAAAGGAGCCTTAGAATGGCACAACATCAAGTAAATTATCTCAAAGACGGGGGACTCCCTGTTGCATTAACGACCATTGATAAAGTGGTCAACTGGGGTCGATCCAACTCCCTTTGGGCATTGACGTATGGTTTGGCGTGTTGCGGTATTGAGATGATGGCATCGGGTGCATCACGGTATGACTTTGACCGTTTTGGGACGATTTTCCGTGCCTCTCCGCGGCAAGCAGAACTCATGGTCGTTGCAGGGACATTGACCAAAAAACACGCGGAGTTTATCCGCCGTTTGTACGATCAAATGACGGAGCCTAAATGGGTTATTTCGATGGGGTCGTGTGCCAATACGGGGGGTATGTTTAATACCTACGCTACGGTTCAAGGGGTTGACCGTGTTATCCCCGTTGATTTGTATCTCCCCGGATGTGCACCTCGCCCTGAAACTTTGCAATATGGGGTGATGTTATTGCAACAAAAAATTCGTCGTGAGAGTGCCTCTCGCGCACAAAAACCAAAAAGGTTAATGTAATGAGAGCCTATACTCCCAAAGATAACGTACAAAAAAAACCCTATTACACCGATCGTTATTGGGTTGCCCCCCAAGTAGCCAAGCATGAGGTGAGCAGTGATGCTGTGTTTGCCCGCGATCTTGAAGCCATTAGCGCGAAATTCACCGTTTTAGAGGCGTACATCCAAGTCGATCAAATGGTGGTCATTATTAACGCTGAAGATAATTTTGGGGTCATCGAGCTGATGAAAAATTCCCTTGAATACAATCAACTCTCTGAATTGAGTGCGATTGATTGGTTGGCAGCGGAAGGTAAATTTGAGATTTTTTACCAAATGTTGAGTATGTCCAAACGTAAACGTGTCCGCATTAAATGTAAAATTGATGAAAAAGAGTCGATTCAAAGTGTCGAAAAACTGTTCCGATCTGCCGATTGGTCAGAGCGTGAAATGTACGATATGTTTGGTATCGTCATCAATAATCACCCGTTTATGAAGCGTATCTTGATGCCCGATGATTGGGAAGGGTTCCCTTTACGTAAAACCTATCCGCTTCAAGGGGATGAGTTTGCTTCGTGGTACGAAGTGGACAAAATCTTTGGGAAAGAAGCACGTGAGATTATTGGCCCTGAAAACCGTGATCCTGCGCGTGTGGATCGTTACGACACGGAGCGTTTTGCCCGCTTAGGTCATGAAGTGCCTCGCGGAGCTGACATTAGTCAAGGTGAGCCTGATACACCCCTTGTTTATCAAGAGAGCGAAGGTGTTTTCTTGATCGAAAAATTTGATGCAGAGAAATCGGTTGTGATCTCTGATCGTGACCGTTAAGGAGCTATGAATGCAACAATCCAATCGTCTTAGACCCTTTTTTGAAAACATCACGTTTGATCGTGCTGATAATGAGATGATCCTTAACTTTGGGCCTCAACACCCCTCCGCACATGGACAATTACGCCTTATGTTGCACATGCAGCAAGAACAAATCACCAAAGCCCATCCCGATATCGGGTATCTTCACCGTGGTATGGAGAAGATGGCAGAAAACATGATTTACAATGAATTTATGCCAACAACCGACCGTATGGACTATATTGCCTCCAGTTCCAATAACTATGGATTTGCCTTAGCGGTAGAAAAGCTTATCGGTCTTGACGTACCACGTCGTGCCAAAGTGATCCGGATGATGCTTCTTGAGACCAATCGTCTTATGTCTCACCTCTTTTGGTTGGCAACGACCGCGCTTGATATTGGGGCGATGACCGTTTTCTTATTTGCTTTCCGTGAACGTGAATATTTGATGGATTTGATCGAAGATTACTGTGGTGCCCGTTTGACCCATTCGGCGGTTCGTATTGGGGGGGTTCCTTTGGATTTGCCCGATAATTTTATCCCCGATTTGCGTAAATTTTTGGATAAATTGCCTGAAAACATCAAAGACTACGAAGATCTTTTGGATTCCAACCGTATTTGGTTAATGCGTATGGAAAACGTAGGCGTTATCTCAACCGAGATGGCACTAAGCTGGGGATGTTCAGGGGTAATGCTCCGTGCATCGGGCGTTGAGTGGGATATTCGTAAAGAAGAGCCGTATGAACTCTACGATGAAGTCGAGTTTAGCGTTCCCGTTTCGGATAAAGGGGACAACTACGCCCGTTATAAATTGTACATGGCAGAGATGCGTGAGTCGTCTAAGATCTTGTACCAAGTTTTGGATATGTATGAGGGGACCCAGCCTGCTTTGATGGCACACGCCCCCCAATACATCTCTGCTCCGAAATTGGACATTATGACCCAAAATTACTCGTTGATGCAGCACTTTGTCCTTGTGACACAGGGGATGCGTCCGCCTGTGGGAGAGGTCTATATCCCGACCGAATCACCTAAAGGGGAGTTGGGGTATTACATCAACTCTCAAGGGGATGCGTATCCGTACCGTCTTAAATTGCGCGCGCCGTCGTTTTGGCATACGGGAATTTTGACCGACTTGCTTCCGGGACACTATATTCCCGACGTAGTATCCATCATCGGGACGACCAACATCGTCTTCGGTGAAGTAGACCGTTAAAAAGGACCTTTATGAAACGTTATGACCTCCGTCACCTCAAAGGTGCTTTTGATAACCGTATGGTTGAACTGTTAAACCAAGAGAAAGACCCCAATGAGGTGTTGATCTTTTTATTTGAAATCGGTGATTTTTCTCCCATTCAGCGATCCGCTGATCTGGTGAAAGCCAACGGATTTGAGCTGGTAAATTCATTGAAGTTTAATGAAGTTGATTGGACCATCGTGGTCAAACATAAGGAATAGCCGTGAGCAAAGTCTATTTCTCCACATGGAGAGGTGAGCAGATCAATAACATCGGTAAAGCCGATGAAGCGTGGGAAAAATCTGCCTATAATCTCCCCTTGGAATACAACGAGCACGCCTCTTCCAAAGCGTTTATCGGTTGGGATGGCGTAGCTCTTTTCAACCCTGATGTGGACGTGGTTCGTCTGGCAACCGAATATGCCGCGCAGTATCAAGTTTATTCTGAAGCGTGCGGACGCTGTGCGCCAGGGCGATGGGGTGGACGTATTTTGTACGATTTACTCGACAAAATTGCCCGTGGCGAGGGGAGCATTGCCGATATGGATCACCTCAAAGAGGTCTCCAAAACGATGCAAGAAACCTCGAAATGTGAGATTGGTAAAACCGTCCCTAATCCACTTTTAGATTTAATGACCCATTTTGAGTCGGAATTTATGGCGTGTATTGAGAACCAAAAACCCTCCAAACATTACCATTTGGAAGATACCAACTATATTGCCAAAATTACCGCACCGTGTATGGATGCGTGTCCGGCACACGTGGATATTCCCGCGTACATTGAGGGGGTTCGTGATTTACGTTTCGATGATTCGTTGATGGCAACCCGTCAAACGATGCCGTTGGCACACACCTGTGGACGGGTCTGTCCCCATCCGTGTGAAACGGAATGCCGACGTACTAATCTCGATGAACCAATCTCAATTATGGAACTCAAACGTTTGGGTGCTGATTATGAGACCGATCATGGATTTGGATTTTTTCACCCCAGTGAAAAAAAAGCTTCTATTGGTAAAAAAGTAGCCATTATCGGTGCAGGCCCTGCGGGATTAACGGGAGCGTATTATCTCGCACTCGATGGTATTGATGTGGATGTGTACGAAGAACTTCCGGTTCTTGGCGGTGAGGTTGCGGTTGGAGTTCCTGAATACCGTATGCCTATTGATAAATACAACCAAGACATCGAAGCGGTACGTGATTTGGGGGTCAATTTTATCCCTAATACCAAAGTGACCGCCGATATGATGCGTCAGTTTGAGCAAGATTATGATGCAGTCTTGGTCGCCACGGGTACCCGTATCTCGAAAAAAGTCTATTGTGACAACGAACGTCCTGAGATTCAAGGGTATTGGGGGGCGATTGATTTTCTCGATAAAGTCAACCTCGAAGTGAAATACGGCATTATGGTTCCCCAAGAGGATCAAGACAAAAATATGTTGGACAAAGACTATGTCGATTTAACGGGTAAAACTGTAGTGTGCGTTGGGGGTGGATTTACCTCGATGGACGTGGTGCGCTGTTCCATTCGTGCCAATGCCAAAAAAGTGGTGATGATCTATCGTCGTGATGAAAAAACGATTATCAATAACACGACCTACGAAGAGTATCACGAAGCGGTCGAAGAGGGGGTTGAATTTATTTTTCACTCTGCGGTTGCGGAGATGCGGGATGAAAACAATGTCCTTAAATCGTTGCTGATTGACCGTTTCGAGTTGGTTCCCAATCCCAATGGGGGTCGTCCTACGTTGGAAAAAATCGAAGGGGCAAGTTTTGAGATGGAGTGTGATTATCTCATCCCTGCCGTTTCGCAAAGTGCCGATTTAAAATTGCTCCCTAGTGAGTGGGAGATTGAACGCACCTCATGGGCAACGATCAAAACCAACGGGAAAGATTACATGACCTCTCGTAAAGGGATCTTTGCCGCGGGTGACTGTGAATACGGTCCTATGACCATCGTTAATGCCGTTGGTCAAGCCAAACGCGCCGCATCGGTTATGGCACGCTATGTGGTCAGTGGAGAGATTACCCTCAATGACAATGAGATTATGGAAGATCATCTTCGTCGTCTCAAGGTGTATGACAAAAAAGAGAAAATCCAAGGGTGGCTTCCCGGATTGCCCCGTCAACACAGCGAAGTTCTTACCGTAGAAGAGCGTTGGAATAATAATCGCGAAGTGAAGTATGGGTTTACGCAAGAAGAGGCACTTTCCGAAGCGGATCGTTGTATGCGGTGTTATTACATCGCGATGGTAGCACACTAAGGGGGATGGAATGATTAATTTTACGATAAATAACCAACCCGTAACGGCACAAAAGGGGGAGACTATCCTCCAAGCAGCACGAAAAGCGGGCTTTTATATCCCGACCATGTGCTATATCGAAAAGACCACGCCGTGTGCTTCATGCCGTTTGTGTGTGGTGGAGACCGATAAGACTGAAGGGTTGATTTTAAGTTGTCAAACGCCTCCCACAGAGGGATTAAACGTTACGATCGATTCGGAGCGTTTACAACAAGAACGTACCAACATCATGCGAATGTACGATGTGAATCACCCCCTTGAGTGTGGGGTATGTGATAAATCGGGTGCGTGTGATTTGCAAAACAAAACCCTTGAGTTTGGGGTTTCGCATCAACACTTTAGTGCCAAAGAACAACCTCGAGCGATTCAGCATTGGGGGGCGATTAATTATGATCCTTCATTGTGTATTTTGTGTGAGAAATGTGTCCATGTGTGCAATGAAGTGATCGGTGATGATGCCATTACCTTGCAATTTGGGGGATACAAATCCTCAGTTGTCCCTAAAAACAGCGATACCTTGGATTGTACTTTCTGTGGAGAGTGTATTGCAGTATGTCCGGTGGGTGCATTGGTGAGTTCGGAGTTTCAATACCGTGCCAATGCGTGGGAATTGACCCAAATTCCTGCCACGTGCGCCCATTGTTCTGCAGGATGCTCATTGATGTATGAGGTCAAACACGCCTCCATCGCCCAAGGAGAGAGTCAAAAAATTTATCGGGTGACCAATAATTTTGAGTTTTCGACCTTATGCGGAGCAGGACGGTTTGGATTTGATTTTGGGGTGCAAGCTTCCAAAGATGAGACTCTTTTTGCCAAAGCGGTAGGTGCGTTTGAAACCGCATCAGCGATCCGTTTTAGCTCATTGATTACCACTGAAGAGGCGTTAATCTTGCAACGTCTTAAAGAAAAGTTGGGGATTAAACTCTTCAACGAAGAAGCGCGTGCGTATCAATCGTTTATGGCAGCCTATACGGAGGTTAGTGGTAAAAGTTCTCCCAGCGGAACGGTAGAAGCCATTGCCCAAAGTGATGCCATTATTGTTTTAGGGGGACGTGTGAGCAGTGACAATCCCGCTATTCGGTATGCCATGACCACCGCTGCGCGTCATAATGGGGCAAAAATTGTCTATATGCACCCCCTTGAGGATGCACTGCTCCAAAATGTGGTGACCCAAAATGTCCGCTATGAAGCGGGTTCAGAAGAGGGTGTCGTGGCAATGTTGGCGAAAACCCTTTTAGAGAACGTGGACGTAGATGACGTGACCAAAAACTTTTTAGAGAATTTGGATGAGGGGTATTTGTGCGCGGAATCCAATATTGGGGATGAAGAGTTTGCCCGTATGGGGAAAATGGTACGCCGTGCTAAGCGCAAAACCCTTGTTATTGGTTCGGATGTCTTAGGGCATTCAAGAGCGGCTCATATTGCTCGATTGTGTGCGTTAATGGAATCTATGACCGATTTTTCATTGGTAATTGTCCCTCAAATGGTCAATACCGTTGGGGTTGCTTTGGTGTGTGATTTGGATGAAGATACCCAAAGTGATCATGTGGTTGGGTATAACGCCAAAGGTGATTTTGTGGTCGGATCTGTGGGCAAGTGTGACATGGCATTGCCTGCACTCAATGCGCAAGAGGGGACGTTTGTTTCATTGAATTATCACCTCCTTCCTACCAATGTGGCAGTCGCGTTTGAGGGATACTGTCTCAATGACATCGCTTTGGCACTTGGGGTAACGGCGCGTAATACGATTGATTACACCGTACAACTTCCTCAGGAAAAAGGGTTTAAGGGGATTGAATTTGATGCGCTGGACAATTTTTACGGCGCGTTGGGTGAAGATAATCGTGGATATATTTTGGATGTGATGATGTGTGAGGTTGCCATTTCGTTTGAAGCGATTGCGGATTTACCCGAATTTAATGGGACGGTTGTCTACCGTTGCAATCCGATCAATCAGTTCAATGGGTATACCGCAGTCAGTTCCGGTGTAGAAAAGGATGATGCGTTACGTGGATCGATGCAATTTGCTATGGCTGCCCGTATTGGTCATGGGGAGCGTGTGATGATTGATGGGTATGATGAAGCAAAAGTGTTTGTTTTGGATGAGACCCTCAAAGGGACAATTGCTTTGTTACCACGTTATGACAGCCCCTTTGGTGATATGGGAGCAGGGTATCGATTTGAGAAAATTCAACTTAAAAAGGTGGGAAGTTAACTCATGAATGAAATAACGATAACCATAGATGGTAAAGAGGTACGGACGCAAGAAGGTGAGTATATCCTTAACGCCGCTCGTGCCAATGGGATTTTTATCCCTGCCATTTGTTATTTAACGCGCTGTTCACCAACGTTGGCGTGTCGTATTTGTTTGGTAGAAGCAGATGGAAAACAGGTTTATGCGTGTAATGCAAAAGCCAAAAATGGTATGAATATTTCCACGACCACCCCCACCATTGAGGCGGAAAAACGGGCGATTATGGAAGTGTATGATGTGAACCATCCCCTAGAGTGTGGAGTATGTGATCAATCGGGTGAGTGTGAATTGCAAAACTATACCCTTGAAATCGGGGTTGATTCGCAAAGTTACTCGATCAAAGATACCCATAAACCTGCCCAAAATTGGGGATTAATCCATTATGACCCTGCCTTGTGTATCATGTGTGAGCGTTGTATTACGGTGTGCAAAGATATGATTGGGGACAGTGCGC
This sequence comes from Sulfuricurvum sp., assembly GCA_020721585.1. GTDB lineage: Bacteria > Campylobacterota > Campylobacteria > Campylobacterales > Sulfurimonadaceae > Sulfuricurvum. The sequence continues at coordinate 355,880 of DYMK01000001.1, read as the reverse complement.
TTTCTACCGTTGCACGGGGAGGTGATCCTCTGGATGCGGCGTTCAAAGCGTCGATGCCCAAAGATGCGTATGCCATGTGGAACAAGCTCAATAAATCGCTGATTGCCCCCAATGGGGGAGATACCCTTGATTGTACTAATTGTGGTGAATGTACGTCAGTGTGTCCGGTGGGTGCCTTGGTCAGCAGCGATTATCAATACACCTCCAATGCATGGGAACACACGCAAATTCCCGCCACATGCGCCCATTGTTCGGCAGGGTGTCAGATCAGTTATGACATTAAACACACCTCGATCGAAAATCCAGAAGCCAAAATCTATCGGGTAAAAAATGAATGGAACTATGTCTCATTGTGCGGTGCAGGACGGTATGGATACGATTTTGAAAATCGCTCGGTGACCAAAGACGCAAACGCGTTTAATGCGGCGATTGAAGCATTCAAAAATGCTGATACCATCTCCTTTACCTCGACCATTACCAATGAAGAGGCATTGATTCTTCAAAAACTCAAAGAGAAATTTGGGTACCGTTTGGTGAATAACGAAGCGTTGGCCTTGAAAAACTTTTTGAAACATTACGGTGCGATTAGTGGGCAATCTTTGTATGGGGGAGACCTTAAAAAAGTGCATAATGCTGATTTTGTGGTCTCTATTGGGAGTGCGTTAAAAACCGATAATCCCAATGCCCGTTATGCGATGAACAATGCGTTGTCGATGAACAAAGGGGCAGGATTGTATTTTCATCCGATCAATGATCCGGTGATCACCGATATGTCCAAAAACGTAACGCAAGTGAACCATGCACCACTAATGGAAGAGGCAGCATTGTATTGGGTGTTGGATCTTTTTGGGGATAAAAGTGCGATGCCCTCAGAGCTAAGTGATTATCTCTCTACGTTCCATTCGATGAAAACGGTGACCATTCAAGAGACCGTTGATGAAAAAGTGACTGAAACCGTGACCAAAAAAGTGGTCAATGCGCAGACGGGTCTTGAAGAAGAGGTTTCTGAGACGGTAACCAAAACCGTTAAGAAAAAAGTGAGCAAAGAAGTAGAAGTTGACACCAACGGTTTGTTGGACTATCTCAATGCTCCCACTGGCTTTAGTGATACCTTGACCAAATATTTGGCAAAAAAAGAGAATTTCGCTTTGATGGTGGGTGCTGATTTGTACACCCATCCTAATGCTGCCAATTGTGCCCGTTTAGTAGCATTGATTGAGAAGTATACGAAGTTTAGCGTTACCATGATTCCCAACCTTGCCAATACTTTGGGGGTTGCCCTCCTTTGTGACCTAGATAGCGGTGTTGGGACACGTACGATTGGTTATAATACTTCAGGTGACTTCACGTTAAGTGCATTGGGAGATGGGGATTTGGATATGCCATCCCTCAATCAGCAAGAGGGGACGTTAACCAGTATCAATAAACGGGTAAATCCTACCAATGCAGCCGTACCATTTGGAGGATATACCCTCAATGATGTTGCCTCTGCTTTGGGGTTAAAAGCCTCTTTGACCATTGAGTATACGGCACAACTTCCCGTTGATGCGGGCTTTAAAGGGTTAGAATTTGATGCTTTGCCCAATTATTATACCAATGCTGGGGAAGAGATTCGGGGGTATCTTCTCGACTCTCACACCATCGAGATGAGTGAAGATCAAAGCGTGCAACCTTTTGATACCAAAGGTGCTATGAGTGGAACAATGATTTACCGTGCAAACCCTGTAATGCAGTTTAGCCCTTTCACCGCACGCGCCCATCAATTGCGCGAATCGGGGGGATTGTACGTTTCATTGGAAATGATGAGTGCGTATGGTCTTAGTGGTGAAGATACCGTACGTGTTACTACTACCAAAGGTGAGGTGGTTGTTCCCGTTATTAATGATTCAAAAATTAAGGGAGAGATAGGGTATCTCCCTACGTTTGATCTGAAAATTAACTCCGGTGCAGTGTTGGGCGACTACCGCTTTAGCAATGTAACCATTGAAAAGGTGTAGAACATGGATATCGCATTTATTGTTGAGACAATTGTTAAAATTGTGGTCATCTTGTTGGTGTTCTCAGCACTTGCTGGGTTTGGTACGTATCTTGAGCGAAAAGTATTGGCGTTTATGCAACGCCGTTTGGGACCTATGCACGTAGGCCCTTTTGGGTTGCTTCAAGTAGCCGCAGATGGGATTAAACTTTTTACTAAGGAAGATATTATCCCCCAAAATGTTGTAAAACCGATTTTTAAAATTGCACCGGTGATTACCGCAGCTACTGCGTTTATGGCAGCCGCTGCCATCCCTTTTTGGCCTGAATTTACCGTCTTTGGGTATACCGTCCATCCTATTGTTGCTGATATTAATATTGGAATTCTTTATATCCTTGGGGTAATGGCGATTGGATTGTATGGTCCTCTTTTGGGCGGTATGGCATCGGCAAATAAATTCTCATTGATCTCAGCAGCACGAAGCGCAGCGGTCTTTATCTCCTACGAAGTCGTGAGTGGATTGTCGTTGTTGGCACCCTTGATGATGGTGGGATCGTTGTCCCTTATTGATATTAATAATTATCAAGCAGGGGGAATCGGTAGTTGGATCGTTTGGTCACAACCGGTTGCGTTTGTGTTGTTTTGGATTGCCGCGTTTGCAGAGACAGGTCGTACCCCTTTTCACTTGATTGCCAATGACCATGAGATTATTGATGGTTTTGGAACGGAGTATTCGGGAATGCGATGGGGATTGTTCTTCATCGGTGAGTATGCCAATATGTTCTTTATTTCGTTTGTTATCGCCATCATTTTCTTGGGTGGTTATGGTGATGGAACTGGCTTAGGGGTGTTGGGATTACTTCTCAAAGTAGCATTTTTCTTTTTCTTTTTTCTCTGGACTCGCGCTGCTTGGCCGGATGTACGACCTGACCAATTGATGTGGTTGTGCTGGAAAGTGTTAATGCCACTGGCCGTGATCAATGTTGTGATCACCGGTTTTGTAATGATGTTTTAAAGGGGGGATGGATGCATAGTGAGCCATTAAATGATCGTAACGTAAGTAGCAACAGCACGTACTATTATGTCGATATTGAAGAGTATCCGACTCAAGGGTGGGATAAGTTTAAACGGGTGATCAAACGCACCTTTAAGGGTGAGTTGTTTGTTGGTTTATGGGTTGTATTACGGGAGATGATTAAATTTGATATTCATACGGTTCAATACCCCAAAGAGAAACTTCCCATCGGCCCACGCTACCGTGCGGTTCACAAACTTTTGCGTTTGTGGGAATCAGGGTATGAGCGGTGTATCGGATGTGGATTGTGCGAAAAAATTTGTATCTCTGATTGTATCCGTATGGATACCAAAATTGATGAAAATAGCCGTAAAGAGGTCACTGAATACAGTATCAACCTTGGTCGTTGTATCTTCTGTGGCTATTGCGCTGAAGTGTGTCCGGAATTGGCAATTGTTCATGGTCAACGGTACGAAAATGGTTCAGAGCAACGCGCCCATTTCGTGATCAAAGACGATATGCTAACACCACTGGATCTTTTAACTTCAGGTCAGCAAGCCGAATATCCGGGCTTTGGTTCAATTACCCCTAATGAGAGCGTTAAAAAAACGCCTCTAGCGTATTAAGGAGACTGTATGTTTGAAGCAATTGCTTTTTATTTGTTTGCGATACTCACCATCGTTATGTTTACAATTACGGTGATGTCCTCTCAAGCATTGTACGCCCTCACCTCAATGGCGGCAGGGATGATTTTTATTTCGGCTTTTTTCTTTATTTTGGGAGCCGACTTTTTGGGAGCTATCCAAATTATCGTCTACACCGGTGCAGTAATGGCGCTGTATGCCTTTGGGATGATGTTTTTTGACAGTACGCGTACCATTGTTGAAAAACGTGCCAACCCTGCATTAGTGGTGGTTTTAGGGGGGATAGCAGCGGTTTTGGTTTTGGCTATTGTCGTAGCCCCTATTGTTGGAATGACTGCAACAGAGGGTGCGTATCCCATTGATACCAGTGTCGGAAATACGCAAGCCATCGGAATGGTGTTGTTTACCAAATATTTGGTCCCTTTTGAACTTGCAGCGGTGATGTTGTTGGTCGCTATGGTCGCGGGAATCGTATTGGCAGGGAAAAAAATGGATACCTCATTAACCCTTATGGATGAAGATGAGATTGCCTTAATGGATCTATCATCTGAGTATGAAACGCAAGAGGAGGGACACTGATGGAAATTACACTCACACACTATTTGGTTCTTTCGACCATCTTATTTTCGATCGGCTTGGTTGGGGTAATGCGTCGTAAAAATATGCTGATGCTGTTTTTTGCTACGGAAATTTTATTGAATTCTGTTAATATCGGTATGGCAGCAATTTCCCATTATCGGGGCGATTATACGGGGCAAATGTTTGCGTTCTTTATTATTGCAATTGCAGCATCTGAAGTTGCGGTAGGATTGGGTCTTTTGGTTATTTGGTACAAACGTACAGGTAACATTGATCTTGATCAGATGACATCGATGAGAGGATAGGACAGAATGGAAATTTATTTATACATTGCATTGTTTGCTCCCCTAGTGGGTTCACTGTTTGCAGCGCTGTTTGGAGCAAGCCCTAAGACCCTCATCACGGGTCTTGTTGCTTCAGGATTGTTGTTTGCCTCGTTTGTCAGTAGTGCATTGCTCCTTGGTCACGTCATGAACGGTCACATCGTTCATGTTGAGATGATGACATGGATTGCAACGGGTGATCTTTATATCCCTTTTGGTTTTGTGGTCGATCAAGTGAGTGTCACGATGATGATGGTCGTGAGCGTTGTTTCTACGGTGGTTCATGTCTATTCCATTGGGTACATGAGTCACGACAAAGGGTTTAACCGCTTTTTCTCCTATCTTTCTGCCTTCGTGTTTTCGATGATGGTTCTGGTTATGAGTGATAATTTCTTGGGTCTGTTTATCGGATGGGAAGGGGTAGGTCTTTGTTCATGGCTCCTTATTGGTTTTTGGTACCATAAGGAATCTGCTACATGGGCAGCCAATGAAGCCTTTATTATGAACCGTATTGCCGACTTGGCAATGCTCATTGGTATCTTTATGATCTATTGGAATCTTGGTTCGCTTCAATACGATGTGGTATTTGCCCATATTGGAACCCTTCCTTTGGCGGTGACGACCGGTATTGGTATTTTCCTCTTTATTGGGGCGATGGGTAAATCAGCGCAATTTCCTTTACACACATGGCTTGCCGATGCGATGGAAGGACCAACTCCCGTATCCGCGTTGATTCACGCAGCAACGATGGTTACCGCTGGGGTTTACCTTGTGGTACGCTCTAACCCGATTTACACATTGATTCCCGAAGTGGGGACGGCGATTGCGACCCTTGGGGCATTTGTGGCGATGTTTGCTGCCACCATGGCATTGGTCAATCGTGATATGAAACGGATTATTGCGTATTCGACCCTTTCCCAATTGGGCTATATGTTTGTCGCAGCTGGTTTGGGCGCGTATTGGGTAGCCCTTTTCCACCTTATGGCACACGCCTTTTTCAAAGCGTTGCTCTTCTTGGGTGCAGGTAACGTTATGCACGCGATGCACGATGAACTTGATCCGTTTAAAATGGGTGGCTTGAAAAAATCGATGAAAGTAACATGGATTTTTATGACGTTGGCTTCGGTTGCTTTGGCAGGTATCTATCCACTGGCTGGATTTTTCTCCAAAGATTTGATTTTGGAAGTGGCGTTTGTTGAACAACACTACGTTCTCTATGGGGTATTGTTAGCCACAGCAGGGATGACCGCATTTTATTCGTTCCGTTTGGTTGCGTTGATTTTCCACGGAGATGAGCGACATTTAGAGCATGGAATTCATCCACACGAAGCGTATACTTTTATGTTGTACGCTATGGCACCTTTGGCTATTCTTGCGGTGGTTGCGGGTATGATGTTTAAAACACCGTATTATCTTATGGTGAGTGAACTCTTGCCAGCCGCGCAGTACCATATCCATAATCATATGACCTTGTGGATTATGATTATTGGTACGCAAGCATTGGTTATTGCTGCCATTGCGTATGCGTACAAAAAATACGCTAAAGCGGTAAAAGTTGATCTCAAAGTGGAATCAGGATTCTTCTATCAACTGTTGTTTAACCAATATTACATCCCAAAAATTTATGATGAAATTTTTTCAAAACCCTACTTGCAACTTTCTAAAATTGCATGGAAGCAAATTGATCTTAAAATTGTGGATGCAATGGTTGATGGGATTGCGAATCTTATCTATCAAACAGGTGAAAGCACACACACCATGCAAAATGGGAATCTCTCTAGCATGCTTCGTTGGATGGTCGTTGGTGTAGTGGTTTTATTGGTCCTTGCTGTGGCGTTTACTGTGGCTTATAATAATGCAGTTAACCTGCACGCAATGTAAGGAGACTTTGATGCAAGAACATATTTTATCAATTTTAATTTTCTTCCCAGCATTGGCAGCAATGCTTGGGTTTGTGATTCATAAGGACAGTGCACGCGCTTATGGGATTACTGTTGCGGCGATTGAATTTGTCCTCTCTTTGGTATTGTGGCAGTGGTATAACCCTCTTGGGGGGATGCAATTTATGGAGATGGCACCGCTTATTTCGGCATTTGGGATTAGTTATTTGGTTGGGGTTGATGGTATTTCATTGTTTATCATCATCCTATCGACCTTTTTTACCCTTATTGGGATTGCCTCTTTGACCGAAAAACGCCGTATCAAAGATTTGATCATTACGTTGCTTTTCTTAGAGATGACCATGGTAGGGGTTTTTGCCTCTCTTGATGCGATCCTTTTCTATGTCTTTTGGGAATTGTCCTTGGTGCCTATGTTGTATATCATCGGCGCGTGGGGCGGACCGCTTCGTATTTATGCCTCCATTAAATTCTTCCTCTATACCTTTACAGGTTCATTAGTGATGTTGGTGGGGATGTTGTATATGGCTTATTTGTACCATATGGCAACAGGTTCATGGAGTTTCTCATTACTGGAGTGGTACCGTTTACAATTACCATTGGAATATCAACTGTGGCTATTCGCCGCCTTTTTCTTGGGCTTTGCGATCAAAGTACCAATGTTCCCTTTCCACACATGGCTTCCGTACGCGCACGGTCAAGCACCTACCATCGGTTCGGTGATCTTGGCAGCGGTATTACTCAAAATGGGGACGTACGCTTTTGTCCGTTTCTCTTTACCGTTGTTCCCCGATGCGTCCGTCGCCTTTATGTTCCCCATCGCTATTTTGGCGATTATTATGATCGTATATACGGCAATGGTTGCGTATGCGCAAGAGGATATTAAACAAGTGGTCGCGTACAGTTCGGTCTCTCATATGGGGGTTATCGTCTTGGGAACCTTTTCGTTAAATGTTGAGGGAATTTCAGGTTCAGTTTTTTTGATGATTGCCCATGGGGTTGTTTCAGGTGCGCTGTTCTTGTTGGTGGGGGTTATTTATGATCGTCGCCATACCAAAATGATGTCTGAATTTGGGGGACTTGCGTCGGTTATGCCCCGTTATGCAACCATTTTTGGAATTATGATGATGGCATCAGTAGGATTGCCATTGACCATCAATTTTGTGGGTGAATTTTTAAGCTTATTAGGGTTTTACAAACAATCACACGCGTATACCTTGGTCGCAGGAACGGCGATTATCGTTGGGGCGATTTATATGCTTAGTGCGTATAAAAAAGCATTTTTTGGTAATGTGACCAAAGAGGAAAACCGTACCCTAAAAGATGTAAATGGGACTGAATTGCTAGGGCTTGTCCCCTTGGTCATTGTCGCTATTTGGTTGGGTGTCTATCCCAAACCTGTTTTGGAACCGATTAATAACAGTGTCAAAGCGGTGGTTCAATTGATGCACGATAAAGCGCAAACCGTGGAAGCCAAAGAACGTATTCCTGATCTTACCCATTCAACGCAGGAGGCACACTAATGTTAGGGCAACTTTCTATTTCGTTAGCGTCTTTAAATGTAACGACCATGGCACCCATGCTTATCGCAGTTGTGGGGGCATTGGCTATCTTATCCATTGATCTCTTTAAAGAGGGGCTTCATAAGTCATTGTACGTCATGATCAGCTTGCTCTTTTTGTTGCTTGATTTGGGTGCGTTGATTGATTTTGGGAATATTTTTCTCCACAGTGGCACAGTTGTTGGGATGTTTAATATGATGTTGATGGATGGTCTTTCGATCCTCTCTCAAATTATCATTGTTGCGGTCTCTATGCTCTTTATCCCTTTGGCATTGACCTCTAAACGGTTCCATGAATACGATTACCCTGAGTATTTTGCCCTTTTCTTGTTTATGATCGCAGGGTTCCAATTTATGGTTGCTACGGACAATTTGATCCTGATCTTCGTTGGTTTGGAGACAGCATCCTTGGCACTGTACACCTTGATTGCTTTGCATAATCGTTCTAAATCGTTTGAAGCAGCGATCAAATATTTTACCATGGGTGCATTAGCCGCGGGCTTTTTTGCTTTTGGTTCGATGATTTTTTATGCCCTTACGGGATCGGTAGAGATTCATGAAATTGCGATGCATTTGGTAGGCAGTGGCTATGCCAATATTGGATTTGTCCTCCTTGCGGTTCTTTTCTTATTGGCGGCGATTGGATTTAAAATCTCTATGGTTCCCTTCCATACGTGGACACCGGATGTGTACGAAGGATCATCCGCTGCGTTGGCGGGATATATGTCCATCGTCCCTAAAATCGCCGGCTTTATTGTGGCGATGCGTCTGTTTGAATTTTTGGTACATACGGGTGTCGTTTGGCTTCAAGTAGTCTTGTATGTTATCGTGGTCGTGACCATGACTGCTGCTAATATTTGGGCATTGGTACAAACCGATGTGAAGCGAATGTTGGCGTACAGCTCCATTTCCCATGCGGGATTTGTCATGGCAGCTATTTTGATTGGAACGACCCAATCCAATAGCGCGTTGTTCCTTTACTGGGCATTGTTTAGCTTTACCAACTTGGGAGCGTTTTCCATGTTGTGGGTGAATCGCCAAAAAAATCTTCTCCCAGGGCAAAATACCGATCATCCGTATGAAAAATTTTCGGGTATGATTCGTACTATGCCTATGGCAGCGGTAGTAATGGGATTGTTTATGCTCTCTTTGACAGGAATTCCCCCTTTCGCCCTCTTTTGGGGTAAATTGTACATCATTGGTTCGGCGGTGAGCGCCCATTATTTGGGATTGGCGTTGATTATGGCGTTAAACTCCGCTATCTCCGCCTACTATTATTTGAAACTTATTGTCTTTATGTTTATGAAAGATCCGGTCAAAGGGTATGGTCAAGAGATTTTACTCAATGCCTCACTTTCGCTTAAAACCATTATTGGTATTGCCGCGGTGGGAACGATTTTTGCAGTGGTTGCAATCAATCCTCTTCTTAACATCATTACGTTGTTTGTCTATAACAGCGGTTATTAAACTCTTTTTATCCCTATCCTCTAATTCATTCCCGACTTGATCGGGAATTCAATTTCTCTCACGTCCATAATTTAGCCGTAATACAGCTGGGATATCCACTTTATTGATACAAAAGTATAAAAAAGATATTGTTTTTACTAAATAAAAGTAAAGTGCTGTAATGAGATTTGAATACGATCCTGATAAAAGTGCTTCCAATTTGGTCAAACATGGTATTAATTTTGATGAAGCTCAATTGGTGTGGCAAGATGCCAATGCGTTAGAGATAAGGGCAAAAAGTGATACCGAAAACCGTTTTGCCCTTATTGCTAGAATTGATGACAAACTATGGATTGCAGAACGGTTAAAGTTAGAGCAAGTGGTACATAAGGGAAGCTAACGCGTCACCCTGACCACCAAGACCTGTCACCCCGAACGTGATTCGGGGTCTTAGATTGCGGATCGAGTCCGCAATGACGGAGAATATTCAGTATGACACATACGTAAAAAATTAGCAAAAAAAGAGGTACGATGTTTACAGGACTAATCCGTGAGATGGCGATGGTCAAAAGTTTTGGAACCAATCGTCTATCGCTTAAAGCGACCCATAAACCCAAACTGGGTGATTCGATTGCGATTAATGGCACCTGTCTTTCGGTCGTGAGCATCGAGCATGATGGCTTTAGTGTGGAACTTTCCCCCGAAACGCTAGACCATATCGCCACCGAAAAGTTAAAAGATCGTGTTCACATCGAACCTGCCATGATGATGGGGGATCGGTTTGAGGGGCATATCGTCCAAGGGCATATCGATACCATCGGTACGATTACCTCGATACATGACCATGGGAACAGTTATGAGGTGGTCATTGCCGTGGATGCGGCGTTTATCCCCCTCATCCCCCCCAAAGGTTCCATCACCATCGATGGGATTAGCCTCACGGTCAATGAAGTGATGCGCGATGCGTTTCGTCTGACGATTATCCCCATTACCATGCGCGAAACCCTCTTTGGGACGTACCAAAAAGGGACACGGGTCAATATCGAAACCGATGTATTCGCTCGTTATATGCGTCATATCCTCACCACCTCAACGGCCAAAACCATGAGTTGGGATGATGTCGATCGCATCAGTGCGTTGTATTAAGCATGGAAAAAATTCAATGGCTCATGATGGGGGCATTTATCGTAGGGTTGGGGCTTGCGGTCTACAAACTCTACCTCTTTTTCCCCAAAACACGCCTCAAAGATGATGATACCACCCCTGAATCGGTGGCATTACTCGAAAAAATATTGGTCGAAACGGATAATAAGTATCCACACTTAACCCATGAAGCACTCTATGCGCAGATGCGACAGCACCGTGAATTTGATCCCCAACACTTTTGGCGGTTTAATGAAAATCGGCTCTATCATCTTATCGATCATTACCGATTTAAAGAACCCTTTTTTCGTCGGTGAGTCGTCTATCGTTCGATTAAAACATCAAACGTAGAGGGGAAATCTGGCGTATAAAAAAGTGACCTCTGTTCTTTTTTTTTTATCCCTTTGATTTAAAAGAGGTTATGACGTTTTCTGTGGTAAGCTTTTAGAAGCAAGCTAAAAAGTATAGGTGTTGCACTTATAACTTTAATAGGTGCAATTTATCATTAAAGGTTCGTTAAGTATGGCGTATGCAGAGTATAAAGAGGTAGATCAAGCACAACTTGAACGGGATATTGATGCAATTAAAGTAACGATTGGATCACGAACCCAAGAAGATTTTCAACATTTGTTAAAATTAGAAGCGTGGGGAAGAGGATCGACTATCGGTGGTTTTGCCATCATTGTGACCATTGTTGCGGTGGATTATGGTCTCAGCCCTATCCATCCGTTACTCTTTTGGTTTTTGGGAATAATTGCTGCTTTCTTCATTGGGGTTGGAAATGTGGGGAGATGGGCGAATGTCACTCACCCCATCTTACACGGTGCGTATGACAAAGTCCCCAATATTCCCTATCGGTATACCAAAAAAGGGTATGCCAGTGGAAGCAGACGATGGGTAGATTGGTTGGATTGGATCAAACCCGATGCGTGGATTTACGAACATAATATTATGCACCATTACCATTTGGGTGAAGTGGATGATCCGGATAACGTTGAGCGAAATCTAACGTGGCTTCATGATATGAAAATGCCCATGTTTTTTAAGTATGCTTTTGTATACGCTTTTGCTGCAATTTGGAAAATAGCCTATTATGCACCCAACACACTCAGGATTTTAGAAAATAAAGAGCGATTGCGTAAAAAAGAACCCGTAATATTAGACTATGAATTGAGCATTTTTACGAAAAATGGACGTGAGCTTTGGATGCACTATTATCTTCCGTATGGTCTTTTTCAATTTGTTTTTCTTCCGATGCTCTTTTTCCCATTGGGGATGGAAGCGGTCGTAAATGTCCTTATTATTCTACTGCTAGGGGAACTTTTTGCAAATCTGCACTCCTTTTTGGTCATTGTCCCCAATCACTCTGCTGAGGATATTTACCAATTCTCAACACCGCATAAGAATCAGGGAGAATATTATTTGCGCCAGATTATGGGAAGTGTTAATTATAACACGGGAAGCGATCTTATCGATTTTGCGCATGGCTTTTTGAACTATCAAATAGAGCATCACCTTTTTCCCGATATGCCACACAGTTTTTACCAAAAAATGCAACCAATCGTCAAAGAGATATGCAAAAAACACAACTTAGAATATCGACAAGATTCGGTCTTTAAAAGAATCCGTATGTCGATTGATTTGATGGTGGGTAAAACGAAGTTGCTACGAATAGAGGGTATTTAAGGAGCTTTTTCCCATTTTTGATCCCCTTTAGGGGAAACAGTAAAGGGTGAAAAAACATTTTTTCAGAGATACTGGTGTTAGTCCGCAAAATCCCCAATTTTGAGTTCTTCTAAAATGTCCATTTTCCCCTCACATCGTCGATCTCTAAGGTCACGATTTCCCTTGCACCCTTGGTCAAAGCGTTTTAACGCCATTTTATAGTTTTTTTTCACCCCGATCCCCCCCTTATACCGTACGGCAAGATCAATACACGCTTCTTTATCCCCTGTATCGCACGCTTGGGTTAGCTTTTTGATCTTGGGTAGCGTGTTATGAATGACCTTGCCCCCTTGGAGAGAGAAATCTTTGAGCGTGCGGCACCCTTGTTGGTCACCCCCTTTACACGCTTTGGTGTACCAGTAAAACCCTTTTTGGGGATTGTAGAGGACTCCTTTGTACCCATTGGTGTACATATCCCCCAAAAACGTACACTCCGCATACGCTTTCTCCAAACACATTTTTTGGGCAATGACGATCACTTTGGGCATATCCCCAAAATTGTAGAGGGTAAACGACGCATCGCTGCACGCCTTGGTATTTCCGTGATTGCACGCAGTGAGTTGTTGCCGAAATTCGGGAGAATACTCCGAGGATTGGCTCATTTTGGTCAAGGCAGGGGTAGGGGAAGCAATCACACTTATTCCCCAAAAAAGTCCCAAAAATAGCCCTCTTTTCATACGTCAATCCCATCGCGCAACGATCGTCCCTGAGGATTGCACTTCATTTTGTGTTCCATATTAACCTTTTCATACCGTGTGAGTGTTTGTCGTGAGGCGATGGTCGCATTACGATACCCCTCACCTGTGTTGAGATAGATCCCAAACCCATTTTCATGGAGTGCCAAACGGGTTGCCAATGCGGTGGAATAGGTGGTCACCACCCCCATTTTACCCATCAATCGTGCCACATCGTGAAAATACTCGTGTGTCCATAAGGTGGGATTGTGTACAGGGCTAAACGCATCGTGATAACACACATCCCATTCCCCCTCCAACGCACGCATCGCCACGCGAGCATCGGTAATCTGAACCGTTATCGTGGTACGTTCATCGTGATAGTTCCCTTTTGTTGCAATGTCCGTGATCACGCTTTTGTAGGGGTCAAACAGTGTCGGATACGGAAACGTGACCAATGATGCCACCAACGCACCATCAAGTTCGGGGGAGAAAATTTCCAATGTCGTCTCCGGAAAATAGGTATCCCGATAATACAAACTCAGTAACGTATTAAAGCCCAATCCAAAACAAATATCAATAATACGGAGATGATTTTTGTCACCATGGAGGGCAAAAGCAGGTTCTATGTGTTTTTTGAGCGACTCATTGAGCGCACCGTCTTTGGTTGAGTGATAATGTTCGTTATATTCAGGGCTGTAGGCGGTGTAGCTTCCGTCGTCGCTTTGGATCCAGTGGGTCATAAGGGCATTTTCCTAGCGTTTAAAGGGGGTATTATAGCTGTTTTGAAGCAAGCTAAAAAATATAGCTGTTGCACGAAAATTATAACCTGATCTTTCTAAGGATAGCCCACCCTCCAACTGCACCAAGGATGATGAGATAGGCGGGGGCTAGAGGGTCACCGCTGTAGTGATCGATGGTGGTGAGTATCGAGGGGGTCAGCCCCCCAACAATCCCCGATGCGGTGCCTAAAATAAGTGCCGTAAACGAGGCACGAACCCCATGATGCGGCAGTGCCATCACCGTCATCGCAAAAATAGGGGATTGAAACGCACTTAAGAGGACAACCAATCCTATCGCCCCCCAAAGCGCACCCCAATACCCCCCAACACTCATCTCATAAAAGAGGGGATAAGCGGTAAAAATGAGAGCAAAAGCGGCGTATTTCATCACCCGTACGGAGCCTATTTTGTCAGCGACCATCGCCATAAGGGGGATAAAAACGACCCCTATGAGGATAGAGAGGGTATTGATCTGCCCCGCCTCCCCTTTGCTGAGGTGGGCGTATTTTTCCAACCAAATAGGAAGATACACAAATATTGTGTAATAAAAGACCCAAATCGGTGCAGCAATCCCAAAAAATTGCCCCACTTCACGACGGTGATGGGTGATGATCTGGACAATGGGAACCTGTGTGTCATGAGGAATGGTGTAGTTTTCGGTGAGATTACGGCGCAAATACAGCCCCAAAAGGGCAATCACGATACTTACCCAAAATGGTATCCGCCATCCCCACTCCCCCATCGCATCCGCACCCAAATACCACAACAGCGCACCGCACAATCCTGATCCCAATGCCATTCCGATTTTTGCCCCCACTGAGACAAAAGAGCCATAAAGATTGCGGTGTTGGGGGGTGGATTGCTCCACGAGATAGACGATGGAACTGGCATATTCTCCCCCCACCGATAACCCTTGTATCATCCGTAACAGTACCAAAAGGATGGGGGCGATAATTCCAACGTGGGCATAGGTGGGGAGAAATCCGATCAAAAAGGTGGGTAATGCCATCATGACCAATGAGGTAATCAAAGCAAATCGCCGACCGACACGATCCCCAATATGCCCAAAGACCAATGCCCCTAAAGGGCGCATAATCATCCCAGCGGCAAACGCCCCAAACGATCCCAGCAACGATAAAAAAGGATCTTCAGAGGGGAAAAAGAGTTTTCCCATCATCACCGCCAAAAAGCCAATGAGGGCAAAGTCGTAGTATTCAATCACATTGCCAATAATTCCTGCGGCGATGATGCTTTTTTTGGAGGTCATAGGCTCTCTTCTTGGGGTGAAATGTTATTTCACTGATTGTACCTAAAAAGGGGTCAATACGGGTCTTTTTTACCCAAGAGATGGTACTATCTCCTCACATAACCCCTTTAAAGGAGGCAAATAGCCTTATGGTCACCCCCTCCTATATACGACGTTATACCTCTCCCCCCATCTCCCCTTTCACGATCCTCAAATGGCAAATGGGGAAGTATTTTGCCCCCAAGGTCAAAGCCAACTGTTCCTTGTTTGTCCGCTATCACAAGAGATTACCCCATGGGGAGTATGCGTTATGGTTAGGGCATGCGACCGTGTGGATGCACCTTGGGAAGATGACCTTTGCGATTGATCCGGTGTTGGGGAATATCCCTTTTTATCCACGTCACACCCCCTTACCCATAGCCCACACGACCCTCCGTAGCGATGTGATTCTCATCACCCATGCCCATTATGACCATTGTGATATACCCTCGATCCAAACGTTACTTGCCACCAATCCTCATACCCATATTGTCGCACCATGGGGATTTTGGCGGTATCTTAAAACGTTTGTCCCCAAACATCAGTATCATGAATTGCACTGGTGGGAAGAGGTGCGTTTGGGTGAGGTGGTCGTAACCTTGGTTCCTGCGTTTCATTGGAGTCGACGTACCCCATGGGATAAGAACCAAGCCCTTTGGGGTGGCTATGTTCTGCAACACGCCCACCATACCCTTTATCACAGTGGTGATAGCGCGATGGGAGACCATTTTGGGGAGATTGGGGAGAAGTTTCGTATCGATGAGGCGTTTTTACCCATCGGAGCTTATCAACCTGAAGCGATTATGAAAAGCAACCATATTAATCCCCTCGAAGCCTTAGAAGCGTGTACGATGCTTAGAGCAAAAACCCTTATTCCCATCCATTATGGAACCTTTCGCCTCTCCGATGAATCCTTAGATGAACCCTTGGAATGGCTCAAAACCGCTTTTCACGCGGATCAATACCCTTTTGAGACGACGATGCTTGGGCTGGGTGAAGTGTATGTGTGGAGTAATCCCGCTACATAACCCCCAAGCGTATTCCCCATAAAAGTGCAGAGAGGATCATCACACTCAATCCCAAAAAAGGGACATACCGGTACGCTTGTCGTAACCCAAAAAGAGGTTTTCCATCGACAAAAATCCCTAATTGAATGCTGGTGACCATTAAGGATGCGATGGTCGCAAACACAAAAATCAACGGGACAAACATATATCCTGAAACATACAGAGATCCATAGCGTAAAATCGCGACAATCGCTAAACCTACGAAGAGATGTTGCACCATGATAGGGCGAGAGGATTTCTCCTCTTTGCGGTGAACACGGGCGATTTTAAAATACAAAAATGCCAAAAAAAGAGCCACATAAAAGAGCATACCATTGTCCTCAAAAGAATTTTTGAGATTGTAGCGAAGGGATGTTTAATTATCTGTCAAAATTATGATTATTATAAAAAATCCTTTGCAATAATGTCTCTTACTTAAATGTTTTCCCCTCATAGCGATCATAAACCCATTGGGCAACTGCTTCGCGTTCATCCTCGCTTAATTGCCCTTTGAGTGATGGCATCACCCCAAATCGATCCAATGCCCCTAAATGGCACATACTGTAATCGATATTGGGGTTTTCAATGTACTCTTTAATAAATGCAATGACCACCCGCCGTTTGACCGCAGCATCCTCCTCTTTGAGAACAATATTCTCTTTGAGTCGATTGGAAACTTCGACCATAGGGGGTGCTTTGAGGGTTTTAATCTGTTTGAGGACGGTTTGCTTGTCCATCATCTCGACATGACACTGCATGCATTTTTTTTGGTAGACACCATAGCCATCCAAAGCCCATAGGGAATACGAAAGTATCCCCAAAAGTAATACGGTTTTATTCATCACGACACTCCTAAAAAAAAGAGATTATAGGGTTATTGGGGAGTTTTTTGATTGACACATATCAAGGAGGTTACCCTTGATATTTTTCGAGGTATTTGGTATCGAAGTTGTTGTTAATAAAATCAGGATTTCTCATCATTTTTTGGTGAAAAGGGATCGTTGTTTTGATCCCTTCTACGGTAAATTCACTCAATGCACGGTGCATTCGGGCAATTGCATCGTTACGGTCTTTACCATGCACAATCAGTTTTCCGATCATAGAATCGTACGTTGGGGGGACAACATAACCGGTATACGCATGGCTATCGATACGAACATCTCGTCCACCAGGGACAATCCATTGGGTGATTTTTCCCGGACACGGTAAAAATTTAATGGGGTCTTCTGCGGTGATACGGCATTCAATGGAGTGACCCGAAAGAACAACGCTCTCTTGGGGAGGAAGAACTTCCCCTTCTGCCACACGAATCATCATCTCGATAAGATCCAGACCACTCACCATCTCTGAGACACAGTGTTCTACTTGAAGACGGGTATTCATCTCCATAAAATAGAAATTCTTATCCGCATCCAAAAGATACTCGAAAGTTCCTGCCCCTTCGTATTTGATGTATTTGGTCGCACGCACCGCAGAGGCGTGAAGATCAGCACGAATTTCAGGGGTCAAGGCAACCGCCGGAGACTCTTCGATGAGTTTTTGGTGCCGACGTTGCATCGAACAATCCCGCTCACCAATGTGCAAAACATTTCCATGGGCATCGGCGATCACTTGCACTTCGATATGGCGAGGATTTTTGATGAATTTTTCCATGTAAATGGTTCCATCACCAAACGAGGTAATCGCTTCAGCTTCAGCAGCCAAAAACGCATTTTCAATCCCCCCCTCTTCTTCAACGACCCGCATACCGCGTCCGCCACCACCCGCAGCAGCTTTGAGGATAATGGGGTATCCGACCTCTTTGGCACGAACGCGCGCTTGGGCAATGTCTTTGATAGCACCATCGGATCCGGGGACAACCGGAACCCCTGCGGCGATCATGACATCTTTGGCTTTGGATTTATCCGACATCATCACCATCACTTCAGGAGTAGGTCCAATAAATTTGATTCCGTGATGGGTACAAATTTCGACAAAGTTTTGATTTTCGGATAAAAAACCATACCCCGGAAAAATCGCATCACAATTGCTAATTTCCGCTGCGGCAATGATGGAGGGGATATTGAGATAACTTTGAGAACTGGGTGCTGCACCAATACAAATGGCAGCATCAGCGAGTTTCAGATACGAAGCATCTTTATCCGCGGTAGAGTAAACGGCAACGGCTTCTTTACCCATCTCTTTAATCGTACGAATGGCACGAAGAGCAATCTCACCCCGATTGGCAACCAAAATACGTTTAAGTTCTGCCATGATTAAAGCTTCTTAACGAGGTATAGGGGCATATCGTACTCAACCGCTTGACCATCGGACTTCAATACCTCAAGAATTTCACAATCAAATTCAGCTTCCAACTCATTCATAATTTTCATCGCTTCTAAAATTGCCACGACCTGACCTTTTTTGACGCGATCACCTACTTTAACAAAGGGGGCTGAATCGGGTGATGGAGCAGAATAAAATGTCCCAACCATAGGGGATAAAATTGCATCTCCACTCGCTACTACAGGAGCTTCTTGGGTCGTGGAAGCTACCATAGAAGCAGGAGCAGTTGCCACGGCTACAGGAGCGGCCATCATAACGGGGGCAGCGACCGTACCAAGACTTTTTTCCAATTCAAGTGAAAAGCCATCTTGAACAATTTTCATTTTTGAGAGCGTACTTGCGTCAAACTCTTGCATAAGCGTTTTAATTTGTTTCATATCCATGGATGAATCGCTCCTGAAAGTAGGGTAATAGATGTGTTATACTACCACAAATAAAATTAACAATGGATAACACTATGGGGCTTAAAAGTGATGGATGGATTCGACAAAAGGCACTTCAAGAGGGGATGATTGCCCCTTTTTGTGAAGATCAAGTGGGTGTTGGAGTGGTCAGTTATGGTCTTAGCTCGTATGGATATGATATTCGCGTCACCGATGAATTCAAAATTTTTACCAATCTTAATTCCACCGTTGTCGATCCCAAACATTTTGATGATATGAATGTGGTCGATTTTAAAGGGGAGGTGTGCATCGTACCCCCCAACTCGTTTGCCTTGGCACGAACGGTAGAGTATTTTAAAATTCCCCGCGATGTTTTGGCAATTTGTTTGGGGAAATCGACCTACGCCCGATGCGGTATTATCGTCAATGTGACCCCTTTTGAACCCGAATTTGAGGGGCATATTACCATTGAAATTTCCAATACCACCCCCCTTCCGGCGAAAATTTACGCCAATGAAGGGATTGCGCAGGTACTCTTTTTACAAGGGGATGAGATGTGTGAAACCTCCTATAAAGACAAAAGTGGGAAATATCAAGGGCAAGAGGGGATCACACTTCCACGAATTTTAAAATAAAAATGGGTAGAATTCCCCCACTAAAATCCCAAAGGAGTCACTATGCTACACGAATACCGTGATGTTATTACCCATATGAAAGAGAACAATGCGGCAAATGCCCATTTCTTAAAAGTTTTTGATCGTCATAATGAATTGGATACCAAAATTGGCGAAGTAGAAAAAGGGTCTATCCCTATGACCGATTTGGAATTGGAGACCCTTAAAAAAGAGAAATTGCATCTTAAAGATGAAGCGTATGCCCTCATTATCAAATACAAAAAAGAGCATAGTCTCTAATCCCCTTTAGCCCTTTTGGGGCTACTACAATAGTTCCCTCTTTATCCAATGACTCAGTACATACAATCCCCAAACGTGTTGTTTAAACTTCCCTTGACGACCCATATTGAGATAATTTTGAAGCTCTTTGGGATGAAAAAGACCTGTGGTATTGTTCACCTCTTGAATCAGTTTAAGACGATCCGAAGCAATGAGCCATTCCATATAAGGATTGGCAAACCCTTTTTTCTTTCTCCCTAAAATTTCAGGCGATAAATAGTTTTGTCCTATTTCTTTGAGCAAAAACTTGGTTCCCCCACTGCCCAATCGAGTTTCGTGAGGCAATCCAAAAACCGCTTCAGCAAAGCGATGATCCAAAAAAGGGGCGCGCGCTTCAAGGGTATGCGCCATCGACATCCGATCCAATTTGGTCAAAAAATGTTCCGCTACAAAGAGTTTAAGATCAATCATGCTGTACCAATGGGAGGGGTGTGTGTAGATACTGTGATCAAAGTGGTGTCGATACGGGTGTAAAAACCCCAATGATTCATTGTCTCGTATCGTGCGGCGAAAGAGCAGATTTTGCTGTGTATCGGTAAATTTTTCCCCTGATGTCCGAAACAAGAGACTCTCTTCAAATATCCGCTTATACCACTCCCACTCCCGATTCATCGAAAAGTTTTGGTGAAAATAGCGTTTGAGCCAGTTTTTGTGTCCTAACGTAGAAGCTTGCTCAATATCCAAATACTCAAAATATTGACGGTATCCCAAAAACAGTTCATCCGATCCCTCTCCGCTTAATACCACTTTATACCCCTCATGGGCAATACGCTCCATCAAAAGATAGAGAGGCAACGCCGCAGGATCATTGAGGGGTTCGTCCATTTGGGTTAAGACCGTATCCAAATGCGCTTCAAAATCATCCTGCGAGAGGATCACTTGGGTGTTATGCAATCCCAGATAATCGGCGGTTGCTTTGGCATTGGGACGCTCATCGTACCCTTTAAACCCCTCATATCCCAGTGTAAACGTCGGTAAATGGTTCCCTTGTGCTTTGGCAATGGCACAGATCATCGCGCTATCAATCCCCCCTGACAATAAAGCAGCCGTAGGGACATGGGTATCGAGTCGTTTGGCAATACTTTCGTGCAATAACGTTTCAAGGGAGGCCGTAGAGACCTTACGCGGTGCATTGGCAATACTGTAATAGCTATGCTTGGTAAAATGCCCCTCTTCCCAACACAGGTATTCACCCGATTCGAGCTTTTCGATCCCTTCATAAAAGGTATGAGGGGGAGTAGGGGCTAAAAAACTCAAATACGACCGTAACGCATTATCGTTCATGGTCACTGAGGGTAAAAAAGGTTTTAGGGCTTTAATCTCAGAAGCAAAAACAAAACGCTTGGGTGAAGCGTAATAAAACATCGGTTTTTTTCCAAACCGATCGCGCACCAAATAAAGCTTGTGACCATCGAGTAACGCAAAAGCAAACATCCCCTCCAAATGGTCTAAACACCCAATCCCCCACCGTTGATACGCGGCTAAAATCACCTCCGCATCACTGGAGGTTTTCCACGGAAAGTGGCTTAATGTGTTACGTAAGGCTTTATGATTGTAAATTTCCCCATTAAAACTAAGTAAAAGACGCTGATGGGCAAGGGGTTGATGGGAACGGTGGTGGTGATCGGTGATGGAAAGACGATGATGGGCTAAAAAAAGATTTTTTTCTTCGACAATACCACAATGGTCTTTGCCACGATGGCGTAATGTCATTAAAGCACTGCGTGCTAAAGAGGGAGAATAGTCCCCCACAATACCAAAGACTCCACACATTCAAACCCCTTTTGACTAAACGAAGGGGAATGAAGTAGGAGATAACTGCATTACGCTTCTTTGGCAACAACCTTGGTATCAATAACATTGTGGTATTTGTTTTCCACTTCAGAATAACGGCTTTGAAGTGAACTGCCTTTAACAATCGTTTTACCATCAAAAAATCCATTCTCTTCAATCGTAATTTTAGAGTAGATAATTTGACCAATAACGCGACCAGTGGAAAGAATATGGATCATTTCGGCATCTGCAACACCATCGACCAATCCACCAATTACGATGGTTTGAGCTTTGACTTCACCATAGAACTCCCCTTTTTCACCCACGGTTACCGTTTGGTTAGAAGAGACAGCACCTTCAAAATTTCCGTTAATCACCACGTCGCTTTGAGCGGTAATACCCCCAACGATAACACAATCATCGGCGATAATCGTTGCATTGTAGGCGCGACTACTCCCGCCTCCACTGCTTACCTTTGTAGCTGTTTTATCAAAGAATCCCATGGTATATTCCTTTGTTGTTTAAAGATTTTGTTGTATGTTGCCATATTCCAACTAAGAAACGCTTGAGGATTGATGGCAGCACCTCGGTAATGTATCTCAAAATGGAGATGTGACCCTGTTATTCGACCACTTGCCCCACTAAGTGCGACCAATTGACCTTTACGGACAATGTCCCCTACTTCAACCCGAGGGGAACTTAGATGGGCAAAAGCAGTTTCAAAACCATATTTATGTCGAATAACGACAATTTTTCCATATCCCCCATCATCGCCCCGAACGACCCGCGTGACAATTCCATCGGCAACCGAATACACCGGTGTCCCAATGGGAGCTCTAAAATCAATCCCTCGGTGCAAGATACGCGTTCTAAAAATCGGATGAACCCGATACCCAAAGCCCGATGAAATTTGGATATGCCGTATGGGATACCCATTAGGAATATGTTTGAGGATAAAGTTTTTGATTTCTGTCCCCATATCCACCGATTTTTCTTTAGAGGGTTTACCATCTTTGCTACACGTTTCCGGTTTCCGTTCCGGTAGATTGCTGCTCTCTTCGTAGGCGATAATACGCTCTTGAAGCAACTCAAACTTATCATCTAATCTATCGTATGCCATGATTTTACTGTTCAAATCACGTTGATAAACTTCATTTTGGGAGGCAAGGCTCATGATTTTTTGGGTAAGGACGGGGATGATAATGGCACCGACTACAGCAATGGAGATGATGGAGACAACGATCCAAAAAATGAATTTCCGGACCAACTTGGACAAGCTATACGACTTTGTCCCTTTAATATCTGAGATGGTTATGATAACCCTATTTTTAAAAAATTGACTCATCTGAATCGCTTAATGGTTAAGAAAAAATAGGAATATGTCCTGTCTATTGTGTTCATGAGGGAAATTGTATCTTAAAAAAATTAACAGATTTTAGAGTAACTACGTTATCATGACATGCTTTTACCTAAATACCTGAAAGATATTGCATTTGTATGACCCTTTTTATGACCAAACTTTTTGCTATCTTAACCCACCACGATCGACGCTTTTTAGCCCTATTGGTCGCCATTTCGGTCGTGATCTCCCTCATCGAAATGGTGGGGGTGGGAGCGATTCTCCCTTTTTTAACCCTTGCGAGTGATTTTTCTAAAATTCACACCCTTTCGTACACTGATTTTTTGTACCGTTTTTTCCATTTTACCCATGAAAGTCACTTTGTCGTCGCCATAGGAGTAGTGTTATTGCTCTTCTACCTTGTACGTGCGTTGTTAAATTTGGGGTATTTTTATCTGTTGGCAAAATTTTCCAAAGGGCGTTACCATCTTTTGGCGTATCGCCTTTTTGAAAACTATTTGGGGATGGATTACCGCTCTTTTGTGAACAAAAACAGTGCCGATTTGAGTAAAGCTATTATCAATGAAGCCCAAAACATGACTACCCTTTTTTCGAGTTTATTACTCACCTTTAGTGAAATTTTTGTGGTGATCTTTATTTACGCTATTATGATTTATCTCAATTGGAAAATCACGCTGTTATTGAGCATTATCCTCATTACCAATGCGATACTACTGACGATGACCGTCTCCAAAGCAATCCAAAAAGCGGGAATTTCGCGCGAAGAACACCAAAAAAAGTTTTTTGAGATTATCCAAAGTTCCTTGGGCAATTTCAAACTGATGAAACTGCGCTCCAACACCCAATCCATTTTGGATCAATTTGCCAATGCTAGTTCGGGCTATGCCCACGCCAATATTCGTAATGAGACCCTCGCCCATCTGCCTCGATTGTTTTTAGAAGCACTTGGATTTGGGATTGTTCTTTTTATAGTGATCTATATTGTGTATAAATACCAAACCGATATTTCCCAAACTCTCCCGATGATTTCGGTCTTTATTTTGGGATTGTACCGATTGATGCCCTCGGCAAACCGTATTTTGCATGGATACAATACCATTCTTTTTTATAAAAGTTCACTTGACATTATCCATAATGACTTGATGTATGATGTGGAAAATCTTCACGATACCCCTATTGTTTTTAATCACTCCATCACCCTTGATCATGTCTATTTTGAGTATGATGAGAATAAACCCATTTTAGACACCATTAGCTTGATGATTTTCAAAGGGGATCGTGTTGCTTTGATCGGGGAGAGTGGCAGCGGAAAATCGACCCTCATTGATATTATTATCGGTCTGTATCGCCCTAAAAAAGGGAAAATTAGCATCGATGGTCTCCCCTTAAATGATAACAATATCCAAGCGTGGCGCAGTAAAATTGGCTACATTCCCCAAAGTATCTATCTTTTCGAGGGGAGTGTTGCCCAAAATGTCGCTTTTGGTAAAGCCATTGAGGAAGAGCAGCTCAAAGAAGTCCTCAGACAAGCCAATATTTTAGCATTTTTAGAATCCCATCATGAGGGAATTTATACCCAAGTAGGGGAGGGGGGGATCAAGCTTAGCGGTGGTCAACGTCAACGCATCGCCATTGCCCGCGCCCTCTATGGTGACCCTGAAATTTTAGTCCTTGATGAAGCGACCAGCGCTTTGGACAGTGAAACCGAAGCTAAAATTATGGAAGAAATTTATACACTATGCGCGGATAAAACGTTGATTGTCATTGCCCATCGCCTCAGTACAATAGAGGGGTGTGATAAAGTGTATAGGCTTCAAGAAGGTAAATTATATGTATGAAAATAAAGATCAGAGTTACTATTTTTTAAGTGTTCGAGACGATTTAATCAACCTTATCCCAACGTCCTTTAAAGGGTGCAATGTATTGGAAATTGGTTGTGGTAATGGGGCAACACTCAACAAACTTAAACAATTAGGGATTGCCAAGATAACAACCGGTGTTGAACTTTTTGCCTCACAAGAGAATTACTATTCTGAGATAGACCATTTTTTCCGTGACAATATTGAGCATTTTACTTTTCCTTCTTCTATGAAAAATGCTTTTGATATTATTATTTTGGGGGATGTTATAGAACACCTCATTGATCCATGGAGTACCTTAACAAAAATAGCTCCTTTACTTGCCAAAGAGGGGCGATTGATTGCCAGTATTCCCAACATTCGTTACTATCAAACGTTATCTTCTATCATGATCAAAGGGGATTTTCATTATGAAGAATCAGGAATTTTGGATCAAACCCATTTACGATTTTTTTGTAAAAAAAATGTCATCGATCTTTTTGAAAACAGCGGATTAACCATTGAAACACTCACCTCTGGATTTGATCAAGAGACCATCAAGAGTAAACGATATTGGTTAAATAAAGTAACTTTTGGGCTATTGCATGATTTTTTTGTTTTTCAATATCTTATAATTGCCACAAAAAAGGATTAATATCGTGACTATTTTTCAAAAGTTTCTCACTCTCTATAAAGCAAAAGGGGTAAAAAGCCTCTCGCTTTTTTTAGTGCGACGTATGTTTAACTACAAGCCAAGATCACTTTCATTGCTTTTAACAATAGTTTCCAAAGGCAGAGGGATTGAAATAGGAGGTCCTAGCTCAATTTTTAGTAATGAGGGGATCTTTCCTATTTATGCACACGCTGAGTTTTTAGATAATTGTAATTTTCAAAGCAATACACTTTGGAACTCAGACTTACAAGAGGGACAATTTTTTAACTACCATTCATCCCAAAAATCTGGACACCAATTTATACACGATAGTGTTGACTTGAGCTTAATTAAATCCAACTCATACGATTTTTTACTCTCATCTCATGTTCTTGAACACATAGCAAATCCCATAAAAGCTTTAGAAGAATGGAAAAGGATACTCACATCAAAGGGCTATTTAATTCTTATATTGCCATGTAAAGAGGGAAATTTTGATCACAAAAGGTCTGATACAACACTGGAACATTTGATGGATGATTTTCTCAAAGGGACGAAAGAAGATGACTTGACACACTTAGAAGAGATACTCAGACTACACGATTTATCGCGTGACTCATGGGCAGGTTCTTTTGAGAATTTTAAATCCAGAGCAATTGATAATGTTAATAATAGGTCGCTTCATCATCATGTTTTCAATCAAACTACCCTTAGTAATTTGATGGTTTATCTGCACATGAATGTTGTAAAAATTACGACTATTGATTTAACCCATATCGTAGTCATTGCACAAAAAAATCCAAAAACATCTTCCGGTGATGCCCAATGAGGGAAATTGCGGGCGTTGTTGTTTTGTATAACCCTGATGATAGCATTTTGGATAATATTCATTCTTATATTAATGATGTTGATATTCTTTATGCCGTTGATAACTCAGACCAAAAAAACAATACTTTAACGCAACAATTAACAGAAAATTCTAAAATACACTATATTGATAACTGCGGAAATCAAGGGATTGCTCATGCACTCAATATTGCTGCGAACCAAGCCATCGAATTGGGGTATCAATGGCTTTTGACCATGGATCAAGACAGTCATTTTGCCAGTAATATACTTACGAAAATGTTAGATTATATCCAAATGCGTGAAACATCAAACATTTCTATTATTGCACCATTCCACGCAAATAAGTATCATCTTGTAAGCCCTTCTTATGATTTATATTCACCCGTTTTGACAACAATGACTTCTGGAAATTTACTTAATCTTGAAGTTTATACAAAAATTGGTGGTTTTATTGAAGATTTATTTATTGATTATGTAGATAATGAATATTGTCTTCGCAGTAATCTCTTAGGATTCAAAATTATTCAAATTAATCATGCAATTTTGAATCATAATTTAGGTGATTTAAGACGTCATCAATTCTTATGGAAACGTTTTTTTAGTACAAATCATGGTCCGCTTCGGCGTTATTATGCATTTAGAAATCGGTTTAGAATTATAGAAATGTATAAAACACATTTTCAGGATTATTGTAGTTTTGAAAAAACAAGATTTATTGTTGATATCATAATTATTTTATTATATGAAAGAGAAAAATGTGCAAAACTAAGGATGATGTTCCGAGGGTTTCGTGACTACAAACGGGGAATTTTTGGAAAGTATCATGACTAATCTCTCCTTTTTTACCAAATACCCCACCCAAGGGGCGACAAGTCGGTACCGAAGTTTTGCCTTTGCGTGCCGATTAGCTCAGTATGATTATAACATTGAAATCCAATCGTTTATGGATAGTAGGTATCTTGAACGTCTCTTCGCCAAAAAACCCAAAAATAAAATGGGTATTTTTCTCTCCTATTGTGAGCGGGTTATTGCGGTTATGCGTGCTTCTTCGACGATTATCATCGAGCGGGAACTCTTTCCCTATCTCCCGTATGGATTTGAAAAATGGTTTCTGAGAGGAAAACGCTATATTCTCGATTATGATGACAATGTATGGGAAGATTATCGGGGAAAATGGCTATTGGAGGGGAAATACGACCATCTGGTCACAAATGCTGCTGGGGTGATTGTCGGAAACGATTTTTTAAAAGCGAGGGTCGAAACATTAAATTCCAATGTAATCAAAATCCCCACCGTGATTAATCTTGACGCGTATCAAGGTCATGATCTCCTCCCAAAATTTGACCGTTTTTCTCTTGTTTGGATCGGGAGCCGTATCACCTATGGGTATATTCTAAGCTTTGCACGTATGTTTCAAGCTTTGGCACAAAAAATTGATTTTGATTTGGTCATTATTGCCTCACAGTCGTTGCAAAGTGAAGCGATTGAAGGGGTTTCCATGCGGTTTTATGATTGGTCTGGTGAAGTGGAAGTAACCCTTTTACGCCAGTGTCATGTGGGGATTATGCCGCTTGACAACGACCTTTTTAGTCAAGGAAAATCGGGATTTAAACTCATCCAGTACCAAGCCTCAGGATTGCCCATGGTCGCGTCTCCTGTGGGGGAAAATTGCACTATTGTCCAAGAAGGATGTAATGGCTTTTTACCAAAAACTCACAATGAATGGATAGACTCGATTCTAAAGCTTCACAACGATGCGTCTCTTTATAGACAAATGGGTGACAATGCCATGCAAAATGCGTTTGATTTTTCGATACAAAAATATTTTCCGATTTATCGAGAATTTATTGATGCCACATTTGCGGAGGGTATTCTATGACCTTTGGCTTCCTCTCCCACCTTGATCTTAATCTTTGGCTTTTTCGTTTGCCCATTATGCAAGCACTCATCGCGCGTGGGCATAGAGTCTATGCGATTTGCCCAGAGGGAGATAAAAGTAGCGATTTTGCTACCCATGGGGTGATTCATATTCCCTATTCCATTGAGCGTTCCAGTCTCAACCCTCTCAAAGAATTGCGCGCTATCCAACACATCTACCATGCTATCAAACCCCTGAAACTGGATATTCTCCACACGTTTACCGCCAAGCCCAATATTTATGGTACCATCGCAGGACGTGCGGCAAAAATCCCCAAAATTATCAACCTTGTCGAAGGATTGGGGAGTTTTTACCTCGAAAACGACCTCAAAAGTCGCCTTGTACGGACGATTATCGAATCGTTGTATGCTCAAGTATTTCGACTCTCGAATACGGTGATGTTTGTCAATCACGATGATCCAGCGTATCTCATACGCAAAAAAATCGTCCCCCCACACAAAGTGGTCATCATTAATGGCGTAGGGATCGATACCAACGCATGGCAACCCCTCCCCAAAACCGATGAATGGATACGGGTGACCATGATTGCCCGCGCCCTCAAGCACAAGGGACTTTTTGAGTTTATTCACGCGGCACAGCTTTTAGCAAAAACCTATCCCGAGGTCTCCTTTCAACTGGTGGGATCTCCTGATGCGGGGAACCGTTTTAGTGTCACCGAATCTTTTTTACTTCACCAAGGGTCACTCCATTATTTAGGACACCAAGACAACATCCGCCATATCCTCTCCCAAAGTACGATTTTTGTCCTCCCCAGTTACCGTGAGGGGCTTCCCCGTACCACGTTAGAGGCGATGAGCATGGAATTGCCCGTAGTCACGACTGATGTGGTGGGGTGTCGTGAAACGGTCGAAGAGGGGGTTAATGGGTTTATCGTCCCTTCCCACGATGGGGTTGCCTTAGCCCAAGCGATTGAAAAACTCCTTCTGAACTCCTCTTTGCGGGAAAAAATGGGGAAAGCGGGACGGGAAAAAGCGATAAAAGAGTTTGATATTGGTACGATTGTGGAACACCATCTTCACGTGTATGGGATACCATCATGAGACTCACCCAACAAGAGATAACTATCATCAAGTCGACCATTTTAGACGTTTTGACCGATAGTACCATCATCTTGTTTGGAAGTCGTCTCTACGATGATAAAAGAGGGGGAGATATAGATTTGCTCATTCAAACCAATCATACTGTCGACATGCAACAACAGATCAAAATTTTGGCTGAAATGGAGTTACAAGGGATCGAGCGAAAAGTAGATTTACTGTTTCATACTCCGTTGACGCAAGAGCAAAATATTGTTAAAACCGCACTCAAAGAGGGGATTGTTTTATGATAAATGATATTCTAGAAAAAGTAAATTTGCATCGCAAAAGGGCAAAATCCGCGTTAACCGAAATAACCGCATGGTCCTATTTAGGGTGTGATGTTTTTGAAGATTTTGAAAAAATCAAAACCATTGACACGTTTATTTACCGCTTTATTAAGCTACAAGATATGATGGGTGAAAAACTATTTAAAGTATTTTTGGATGAGATAGGCGAATATAAAGACTCAATGTCTTTGGTCGATATACTGGATAAATTGGAAAAATTTGAGATCATAGAGGATGCCCTAAAATGGATGGAATATCGAAAACTACGCAACAAACTAACCCATGAATATCCCAATAATGAACAAGACATCCTAGAGGGAATACAATTAGCCATTCAGGTATTTGATGACATCGAACGTATTTTAGAAAATATTGTCACCTATAACACGAAAGTGCGCTAACGAATGTACCTTAAGATTATCAAACCCCTCATCGACCGTTTGGGTGCATTCGTTTTGATCGTTTTATTCTCCCCCGTGATCCTTGTGACCGCAGTACTGGTTGCTCTGAAAATTGGTCGTCCGATCGTTTTTTCCCAACAACGCCCTGGATTAAAAGGGAAAATTTTTACGATCTATAAATTTCGGACCATGACCAACGACAAAGATCCTCAAGGCAATCTTCTCCCCGATGAAAAACGGTTGCAGGGGGTGGGAAAAACCATCCGTGCGCTTAGCCTCGATGAACTCCCGCAACTTCTCAATGTCCTCAAAGGGGAGATGAGCTTTATTGGTCCCCGCCCGTTGCTGGTGGAGTATCTCCCCTTATATTCTCCCGACCAAGCACGTCGACACGCCCTCAAACCCGGTATCACAGGGTTGGCGCAGGTGAATGGACGCAATGCGATTCGCTGGGAAGAGAAATTTCGATATGATGTCGAATATGTGAATACTATATCATTTTTATTGGATTTAAAAATTCTTTTTTTAACGATTTTTAAAGTGGTTAAAAAAGAGGGAATTTCCCAAGAAGGCAGGGTCACGATGGAGAAGTTCAATGGTTCCAACTGATATTTTTATCTACGGTGCCAGCGGTCATGGTAAGGTGATTGCCGATAGTATCCGTGCGTGTGGCAGTACCGTTGCGGGATGGATTGATGACAACCCTTTGGCGGATGCGATGCCATGGGATCGGTTTTGTACCCTTCATCCCCATGGTCATATCGCTTTAGGGATTGGAGAGAATCGCACCCGTGCCAAAATTGCTCAAAAAATCGTAGATAAAGGGTATGCCCTTGCGACCATTATCCATCCCAGTGCTATCCTTTCACCCTCGGTTAGCGTGTGTGAGGGGAGTGTGATTATGCCCCTTGCCCTTATCAATGCCGATGTCACCATTGGTATGGGCTGCATCATTAACAGTGGTGCCATCGTCGAACACGATAGTCATTTAGGGGATTTTGTCCATATCGCCCCTCACGCGACGCTTTCAGGTGGAGTGAGTGTGGGGGATTACACTTTTGTGGGGATGGGAACGTGCGTGATTCCACAACGCACCCTTGGTCACCACACCATCGTAGCCGCAGGGAGTGTGGTCATTGCGGATATTCCCTCCTACGTAATGGTCGCAGGTGTCCCCGCCGTCATTAAAAAAACTTTACCCTAAAGGAGCCTTTGATGCAATTTGCCGATCCCCGAAACGACGTTGCTTTTAAAAAAATCTTTGGTGATGAACAACATAAAGCGATTTTGATCTCTTTTTTAAATGCTATTTTGGATTTCAAGGGGGATAAAAAAATCGCCCACGTTGATTTGGTGAGCCCAACCCAAGTCCCTAAAATTGAGGAGATGAAACTTACCATCTTGGACATTAAGGCCAAAAATGAGGCGGGTGAAGAGTTTATCATTGAGATGCAAAAAAGAGATTTGTACGACTTTACCAAGCGAAGTTTGTATTACACCTCCAAAGCGTATGTGGAACAATTGGATGTAAGTCAAGATTACAATCGATTGAAAAAAGTCTATTTTATCGGGATATTGAATTTTAATATGTTAGACAACACCGACTACATCTCTCGACACCTTATTCTCAATAAAGATACCCTCTCTCACGATCTGAAGGATTTTGAGTTTACGTTTATTGAACTCAATAAATTTACCAAAAGCTTAGAAGAACTGAACACCATTTTAGATAAATGGATGTTTTTTCTCAAAAATGCGACCACTTTGGATTTTATCCCATCCCAGTATGAGTCTCTACCTGAATTCACCGAAGCGTTTTTAATCGCAACACGCTACCAATGGAATAAAGAAGATATGCGTATCTACGATTGGGTCGCGATGAAAGAGCGTGATGAAGAAAATGCCCTACGCAAAGCCAAAGATACGGCTCTTGCCAAAGGACTAGCAGAAGGTCTAGCAGAAGGTCTTGAAAAAGGTTTAGAAAAAGGACTCGCTGAGGGGATTGAAAAAGGTTTAGAAAAAGGACTCGCTGAGGGGATTGAAAAAGGTTTAGAAAAAGGACTCGCTGAAGGTCTTGAAAAAGGGAAACGTGAGGGGGAAAAGCACGCTAAGCTTGCCATTGCCCAAAACCTTTTGGATATTTTGGATGATGAGACCATTGCCCTTAAAACGGGGTTATCCCCTATCGACATACACCATCTTAGAACCTAAGGAACGATTTTTATGAAATTTCAAATTCCACAGAGTGTTTCACTCAATACCACCAAAATGGTCATTCTTTCTATTCTCATTGCCTACCTCTTTTCGGTGGGGATGCGGATGATTTGGATTGGTGAGGCGCAAAATGTCTCCACCTTCTTTTGGAACAATGCCCTCATGATCAATACCAACGATGGGTATTATTTTGCCGAAGGGGCGCGCGACCTTTTAGCAGGGAGTCATCAACCCAATGACCTCTCCCCCATCACCGATCCTTTGGCAATGTTAACGGCGTGGTTAGCCAAAATTCTCCCTGTGAGTTTTGAAACCTTACTGCTGTATATGCCCTCGGTTTTTGGATCGCTGATTGTTATCCCCCTTGTATTAATGGGACGACTTTTTAATCAAACCTCCATGGGATTTGTTGCTGCCCTGTTAGCTGGGATTGCCAACAGTTATTACAACCGTACCATGAGTGGCTATTACGATACCGATATGCTCACCATTGTCTTACCGATGTTTTCGTTGTATTTTTTGATGCTCGCAATGACCCATCAACGCAACCACTTTTTACTTCCCATCACACTGATGGTCGCCCTCAATGGGTGGTGGTATCCCCAAAGTTATTCTCTCAATACCGCTATTTTGGTGACAATGTTGTTGTATACAGTGGTATTTGAACGCAACAATCACCATTTGTATAAAATTGTCTTGTTTATCCTCTTGGGGCTGTTATCGCTCCCTTTAGTCCTTAAGCTTGCCCTTGCCTTAGCCCTTTTTACCCTTTTTCATTTTCAACCCACGTTGGATAAAAAATGGTTTTGGATGGTCTTTGGGGCAGGATTTGCCCTCTATTTTGCGACGGGTGGGGTTGATCCCATCTGGAATGAGCTTAAAAGTTACCTCTTTCGGGACAATGTCTCTGAGACAGCAGGGCTTCATTTTTACAACGTCGCCCAAACGGTGCGCGAAGCGGGGCATATCCCCTTTACCGTCTTTGCGGAGCGGATCAGTGGTAGCACGATGGTATTTGTGTTGGCGTGTGTTGGGTATCTTCTTGCCCTTTTGGCGTATCGTCCCCTAATTCTCACCCTTCCACTGGTGGGATTGGGTTTTATTGCGATGTCAGCAGGGTTGCGTTTTACCATCTATGCCGTTGCCCCTATGGCACTGGGATTTGGGTATCTCTTATTTTATCTTATCCAGTTTATCGAAAAAAAATGGCTTCAGCTCCTCACCGTTGTGGTTTTCACAGGAGCTGCACTGTATCCCAATTATAAACATATTCAAGAGTATAAAAATCCCACTGTCCTTATAACCAAAGAGGTACATGCCTTAGATCAGTTACGAAAGCGTGCTTCACGTGAAGACTACATGATTAGTTGGTGGGATTATGGGTACCCTATTCGCTATTACAGTGATGTCAAAACGCTGGTCGATGGGGGAAAACACAGCGGTGATGTCAACTATCCTGCCAGCTATATCCTTACCCAACCCCAAACCAATGCGGCACTCATGTCCCGTCTGAGTGTCGAATACACCGAAAAAGGGTTCAAAACCAACCAAACCCAAATCATCGCCCAAATGTTCAAAGACTACAAGGTGACCAGTGCCGATGATTTGATCACTACCGTGCACGCTAATCCGACAACTTTACCCAAAGCAACGCGCAATGTCTATTTGTATCTCCCTTTACGGATGATGGAGATTCTCCCTACCGTCGCATTATTTAGCCAATTGGATCTTCAAAATCCCCAAGCGCAACCGCAACAACCCCTCTTTTATGCCAGTCAAGGGGTCGAGGATACGGGCAAAACCCTTGAATTGGATGGGGGTGTGGTCTCGATTATCAAAGCCCAAAATATGCTCAAAATTGGGGGTCAAGAGGTACCTATCAAAGGGTTTTATCAAGTGGGGTATGACAATGCAATGAAATTGCAAATTCAAGAGCAACAGTTTGCCTCGGAAGGGGTTAATGTCATTTATCTCTCCAGCTACGGGAAGTTTTTGATTTTGGACGATTTTTACCTCCATTCGACTTACATCCAACTTTTTGTATTTGAACATTATGACCCTAAACTTTTTGAGCCAGTTTTCCTTGACCCGCTCACCAAAATTTATAAACTGAAAGTGTAACGGTGAAACCACGCCCCATTTTTCTCTCCCCACCCCACATGAGCGGTCGGGAGCAAGCGTACCTTGCTGAGGTGTTTGAGAGCAACTACATCGCTCCACTTGGCCCTATGGTGGATCGTTTTGAACACAGCATTCAACGTTTTACCCAAACGCCATACGCCCTTGCCCTCGCTTCGGCTACGGCAGCATTGCATTTGGCGTTACGGGTTTTAGGGGTTGGGGTAGGAGATTATGTCCTCACCTCATCCTTTACGTTTATTGGTTCGGTCGCCCCCATCCTCTACCAAAATGCCACCCCGATTTTTATCGACAGTGACTACGCCAGTTGGAATCTTGATCCTACCTTGCTAGAACACGCCATCCTCACCGCCCCAAAAAAGCCCAAAGCGTTGATACTCACCCATTTGTACGGTCAGTGTGCCGCTATTGATCCCATTCTTGCGGTGTGCGATGCGTATGGTATTTCCCTGATCGAAGATGCAGCGGAGAGTTTGGGATCTCGCTATCGTGGGGGTCAAACGGGGACATTAGGAACCTTGGGGGTGTACAGTTTTAATGGGAACAAAATCCTCAGCACCTCAGGGGGGGGAATGTTGGTCTCTTCGGATCC
Organism: Sulfuricurvum sp.; assembly: GCA_020721585.1. Taxonomy (GTDB): domain Bacteria; phylum Campylobacterota; class Campylobacteria; order Campylobacterales; family Sulfurimonadaceae; genus Sulfuricurvum. The sequence continues at coordinate 321,000 of DYMK01000001.1, read as the reverse complement.
CCATCTTATCGACAAAGCCCGATTTTACGCCACCCAAGCGCGGGAAAATGTCCCCCATTACGAACATTTGGAGTACGGATACAACTATCGAATGAGCAATGTACTTGCCGCCATTGGGGTAGCGCAAATGGAGGTACTTAACGAACGTATCGCCCAACGTCGGAAAATTTTTGGGTGGTATCGGGAAGCATTAGGGGAGATTGAGGAGATCACCTTTATGCCAGAATTGCCCGATACGGTGGGGAACCGTTGGCTCACGACCCTCACGTTTGAACACACAAATCCCAACCGTGTCCGTTTAGCCTTGGAAAAAGAGGGGATTGAGAGTCGCCCGTTGTGGAAACCGATGCACGCGCAACCGCTGTTCAAAGAAGCCCTCTCCCTCCAAAATGGGGTCTCGGACACCCTCTTTGCTAAAGGACTTTGTCTCCCCAGTGGTACCCAAATGGATCACGATACGGTCATACGCATAGCGCACTTGATTCATAAAGCCTTATAAGTATGCGATGGCTTCACCCCAGCAGTGCCAAACGGCTCCTCTTTTTTCTCCTCAGTGATGCGATCCTTTCGCTCATCACCCTCTATGGAGCCTATTTATTACGGTTTAATTTTGCCATTCCGGAAATGTTTCTCACCCCTTTCCCACGGGTGGCATTGGTCATCGTGGGACTTAAACTTTTTTTGATTATGATGGTGGGGGGGTATTCGTTTATCTGGCGATTTTTTGCCCTCAATGATGCCCAAAAACTTTTGTATGCCCATCTTTTGACCTATCTTTTCTTTGTGATTACGTTTTTGGTTTTTCCCCACTTTTTTTCTCCGTTTCCTCGCAGTGTGGTCATTATTGATGCGTTTTGCTCCTTTACGCTGTTGGGGGGATTACGTTTTGCCAAACAGCTGGTAATTCACTCCTTGGGGAATATTCACACCCTCAAACCCACCGTGATTATCGGTATCTCATCCCATAGCGATTTACTGATCCATGGATTGATTAAAGCGGGCTATTACCCCTTGGGACTCATCGCTATACGGGAAAAGAACCTCTCCATGATCGGTTCGACCATCTGTAATATCAAAGTCTATGACCCAACTAAACTCTTAAGCTTAATCCAGACCCATAACCTTACCACCGCCATTATCGATGGTTCGCTCCCCCAAAGCACCATCCAATCGCTCTACGCCACGCTTCAAGAGACCTCAATTCGGGACATTCAACGCGCCTCCATCCTCAACGATACCATCAGTCGGGTGGAGCCTCTGCGCATCGAAGATCTCTTAGCCCGTCATCCCCAAGATCTCGATCGTACCACCATCGAACACTTTATTCGGGGTAAAGTGGTTGCCATCACGGGTGCTGGGGGGAGTATCGGAAGCGAAATTGCTCTTCAATGTCATCAGTTTGGGGCGAAACATCTCATCCTCATCGATCACAGCGAATACAATCTCTACCAAATCGGGGAAAAACTCCCCCACGCAACGCTCCAGTTGGGCAGTATCCTCCATTCCCAGATGCTTAATACCCTGTGGCGCACTACCCATCCTGATATTCTCATTCATGCCGCAGCTTACAAACACGTCCCCTTGTGCGAAGCCAACGGTCGCATCGCCATTGAGAACAATATCCACGGGAGTATCACCCTCATCGACAGCGCTATCGCAGCTAAGATCCCCAAAATTGTCATTATCTCCACCGATAAAGCGGTACGCCCCACCAACATTATGGGGACAACCAAACGGATCGTGGAACTCTACGCCCATAATGTCGATCCCTGCGAGAGTGAGATTGTGGCAGTACGCTTTGGGAATGTGTTAGGCTCCAGTGGCAGTGTTATCCCCAAATTTAAAGCCCAAATCGAAGCGGGAGGGCCAGTGACCCTCACCCATCCTGAGATTACCCGCTATTTTATGCTCATCGATGAAGCGTGTCAGCTCGTCCTCCAAGCGGCCGCTATCGCCCGTGGCGGGGAGCTTTTTATCCTTGATATGGGGGAACCGGTCAAAATTGCTACTTTGGCACAGACCATGATACGCCTTTATGCGACCACCCCCATTGAGATTGTCTATACCGGATTGCGTGCGGGGGAAAAATTGTACGAAGAGTTACTCATCGATGAGAGTGAACACAAAACGATGTTTGAATCCATCCTTATCGCCCGCTCTACCCCTTACCCGATTGATCAACTCCGTCGCGATATTGACCACCTTCTTTCTACTTCAGAGATAGTCCCCGCGCTTCAAAAGATCGTCCCGGAATTTAGAGCGATGGGGGGATGAACTTACGATAACGTAAGCGTCGTCACAATAGGACGATGGTCACTCCCCAAGTCTTCTCCTACCTGAATGCTTTGGACACCAATATCGGGGGAGAGCAAGACGTGATCGATCGGGAGCCACAGCGGAATAAAGGGGGTGTTGACCCGAATGCTCCAGCGTACCCCATCGATGATGTGGGTATGGGAACTCTCTTGAATGCGATGAACCGCATGACTCCACCCAACGGCATTAAAATCCCCCATCACTATTTTCGTACCATGAAGGGTTTTAAGTTCTTGGGACAAGAGCGATATGTGTTGATATTGGGGATAAGGATAGGGCCAATGAAGGTGCAACGACACCACCGAAATAGTACGATCTTTCACCGCAATTTCACGCCATACTAGCCCATGGTCTTGTAGACACTCCCCTCTCCCCGTAAAGGGAAATTTCGAGATGATCATCTCCCCTCCAACCCCATGAATCCCCCCGTTGTCACAAAAAACTTGATACGGATAGTAGGGCTTGAGGGCATCGATAAAGCGTTTATGGGCGAAGGTCACTTCTTGAAACGTCACGACATCAACCGGATGATAGATTAAATAGCTACTCACAAAACTCATCTTTTGGTTCATGCACAGTAAATTAAACTGCATCGTTTTAATCATACGACCCTGTGAAGTAGTGGTTCTTAAAAATGGGGTCATAAAAAGATACCCATATCCCGCGATGAAGAGTAACAAAGTAAAAATCAGATATTGCTTTTTAGGGGTGGTGAAAAAAAACAGCACCGAAAGACAGAGTGAAAGTATCCCCAAAAGATGGAGTCTAAAATGGCTCAATGAATCGAAAAAAGGGTGTAATTTCCCTAAAAATCCCCCTATGACCATGAGGCTTAAAAGCACAATGACAAGGGAAGCGAATGTGCGGAGGTAGGATTTCACTGTGAATTTTTCAAGAAAGAACGATAATAGTGGGTAATTTGAACCATTTTTGACATATTATCCCTTTTTTTGCCCAATTATATCGTATTTGTTATCGCCAACCCAAAGCATAAATGCAACACCTATTTATAAGGATATTGGATACAATTAAGACTACTTTGATTTTTTGGTGATTTATGCCTTTAGCGGATATTTTTTTTATGGATTTAGAAGTGCGTATTCATACTCATGTGATTGATCGCGTGGGTGCATTGTTGAATGATGTTCACTACAATGGAACCAGTGTCAGTGAGATACGAGAACTCTATTTTGCCCATAAACCTCCCTATATTTGTGGGCATAACTTCATCAATCATGATAAAAAATTTCTTTTAGAGACCACGTTTAATCCTATTTTTCAAACCGCGAAGATTATCGATACCTTTTATCTCTCGATGCTTTTGTACCCCGACACACTGACCCATAAACTCTCCAAACCCTACAAGACCGAGGCGCATATCCAAAATGACCCATTTGGGGATTGTGTTGCCACGCGGGAACTCTTGGAACGGATGATGGAACGATTTGGTTCACTTGACCCTGTTGTGCAATCGCTTTTGAGTGAACTACTAAAAAAAGATCCCTATTACGAAGCTTTTTTTACCTATCTTCGCTTAGAACCCCCTACGGTAACCCTCTACGATTTTTTTAAACCCCATGTCCTTTGTTCGCACGAGACATTTGAGACCCTCTTAGCGCAATCCCCTACCGAAATGGGGATTATCATGGTCTATCTTATGGGTCGTGATCGTACGTCGTTATCGTATGCCGTATTACAAACCTTTCCTAAAATAGTGACCCTACTCAAAGCCTTGTTGTATGATCCCTCTTTACTGAATTTGTCCCAATTTGCACAGGATGAATTTAACCTCAAAGGATTTCGAGAATTTGATGCCAGAGACAAAGGGGATGATCTTTTTAGTCAAGCACTCCCTAAAATATCCCAAAAAATCATCATCGAATCTGCCTTAAACGGGGAATCCTTACTGGCGATTCTCCCAACAGGGGGAGGAAAAACCTTCACCTTTCAAATGCCAGCGCTCATCACCGCCCGTGCGTACAAAGCTCTTACGGTGGTTATTTCTCCCTTGCAAGCGTTGATGAAAAATCATGTCGAGAGTTTTCGGGAAAAAAATCACAATTTCAAAGTCGCTGCTATTAGCGGATACCTTAGCCCCATTGAACGCCTCAATGCCATCGCCGAAGTGGAAAATGGGATTATTGATATTGTCTATATTGCCCCTGAAGCACTCCGTTCCAATTCCATTTTTAGTGCGTTTAAGAAGCGTATTATTGCGCGGTTTGTCATTGATGAAGCCCACTGTTTTTCGTCGTGGGGGCATGATTTTCGCCATGATTATAACTACATTGCCACATTTATTCGTGATCTTCAAACCCAATCCCCTTTTCAAGGAACCATTCCCGTATCGTGTTTAACCGCCACGGCAAAACCAAAGGTGATTGAGGACATCAAGCATTATTTTTTGGATAAATTAAATCTCACTTTGGTGGATCATATCGCCTCAACCCAACGTAACAATTTGCATTACAAAGCCCTTGAAGTTGCCGATGAAAAAGAAAAATACGAAATGCTCATTAAAGAGATACAACGCATCGGGAAAAAGGCGATGATTATCTATATTCCCCACAATGCACGTCGCTGTCAAGAACTCTCCCAAAAGCTAAAAGATGATCCACGCATGGGTGCAATAGGGTTGGAAATTGAACCATTTTATGCCAAAATTGACACGGAAATAGAAAATGGAAAACGGCAAGGACGGAATAAATCGGAAATTCTTAACGATTTTATTGCCGATAAAATTGATATTGTGGTTGCGACCACTGCCTTTGGGATGGGGATTGATAAGCCCAATATTGAGGCGGTAATCCACTATGAGACCTCAGATTCGTTGGAGTCGTATCTCCAAGAATCGGGTCGTGGCGGGCGGTCGGAGGCAATTGATGCAGAGTGTATCCTTTTGTATGCCCCCAAAGATTTTGATAAACTCTTTATCCAGCAAAATCGGAGCAAAATTGAGTATGCCGAAATTACCCGTATCCTCAGAGAGATTAAAAACGAAAAACGCAATCCCACCATCCTCTCCCTCAAACAAATCGCCCATAAAGCGGGCATTGATACCGAAGATAGCGCACACGACTATGAGGGGATGATTAAAACCGCCCTCTTGGAACTTGAAAACGTCGGGATCCTTGAGCGGGGGCGTAATACCACCAAAATTTACGCCACTTCACTCCAAAAAGGGGAAAATACTTCAGGGATGGAGTATGTACGTGATGTTCTTGATCCCCATAAAGAGCGTTTGGGGGCCTTGTATGAGGAGATGATACGGGTGATGGCAACGCTCATAGGACGAAGTAAGCTTGAACCCATCGAAGTGGATGACCTCTCCGACTATACGGGGATACAACGCAATGAGATTCACACAATCCTCTATGAATTGGCACAGTATGAACTCATCGCGATGGAGAACGATATAAGTGTCTATATGACCAAAAAAGTACTCCAAGAGTTGGAAAAACATTTTGAATTGGAAACTAAAATTTTAACTTTTTTAGGGTCACTCCCCCCCTATCAAAAAGGGTTTCATTTACGCGATTTAAATGATAGTTTGGGTGCCACCATCAATCATATTCCCCTTTCTAAAAAAATTCTTCAAAGTTTTACCCATTTAGCCCGCTTGGCAAAGAAAAATTTTAACCTCAAATTTCACAAAGATCATTGTTATATCGTAGATGATTTTAGCCAAAGTGATATGGAAGCCGTGGTAAAAAGTCGTCAAAAAATCGCACGGGGGATTATCACTACCTTGTTGCACAAACACGATGAGACACACAATGAAGTTGAATTTTCTTCCACACAACTCAAAAAAACCATCAATGAGATGCACAAGACACTCAGCATTCAAGGGTTTCATCACACCCTTGTTTATATGCACGATACCCTTAAAGAATTCAAATTGCGCAAAGGGCGATTGATCTACTATCAAGGGGTATCCTTGCGTAAAAAAGAGCGGATCCAAGAGAAAAAACCCTACCAAAAGCTACGCGATTACAATCAGAGTTTGGCACTCTATTACGAACGCAAAACCGAAGCAATCCATATTTTGATGGAATTTTTCAAAAAACTCCTCCAAGAGGGGTGGGACAAATGTGTCGCTTTTATCCGTGACTATTTTTCGATGGAGTATAAGGCGTTTAAAAAACGGTATCAGTTTAGTGAAACGGCCATCAAACGTCCCATGACTCAAGAACGATATGAGGAAATTATCCGTAACCTCAACGACGAACAAACCAAAATTTTCGAGGATAAAACCAACCCTGCGGTGATGGTACTTGCAGGGCCTGGCAGTGGTAAGACCAAAACTTTGGTGCATAAAATCGCCTCCCTCATTACCCTAGAACACCAAAAACCTGACCATTTTTTGATGCTTACCCATGGACGTGCAGCGGCGCATGAGTTTCGTACACGATTGGAAAAACTCATTGGAAATTTGGCCTACGAGGTCGAGATTATGACGTTTCATGCCTATGCGTTGCAATTAATTGGACGATCGGGAGCCACTTCTCTCCATGAAGCGATTGACCATGCGACCAAGGGGTTAGAATCAGGCATGATTGAACTTCCGTTTAAAACCATGTTGGTGTTGGATGAGTACCAAGATGTGGGGGCAAAAACTTACCGATTTATCACCGCTATTTTCAATCACATGGAATCCGGTAAACGGATTATCGCCGTAGGGGATGATGACCAATGTATCAATAATTTCGGGGGAGAGTATCAAGCTGAGGTCGCATTTATGTCTAAATTTGAAACCGATTTTGGTCATCGTGTTGATGATTCAGAGGAGGAAGAGCATTTAGGAAACGTTGCTTGCTATTGGCTCTTAACCAATTATCGAAGTAACCATAATCTGGTCACGTTTGCCAATACCTTTGCCCAAACAATCCCCAACCGACTCAAACAAGAGGATTTAATCGCACACCATAGCAAGGAGGGAAGAATCGAAATACACCATTATCCTCGCGATAGTTCCATGATGATTCATCTTGTCACTACGATAGAAAACGATCCTTCAGAAGACATTGCCATCCTATGCAGAACCAATGATGCGGTCTTAACCCTCTATTCTCTCCTCAAAGCAGCGGGGATTAATGTCAAATACCTTACCTCAAAAGAGGGGTTTGGCTTGGGGCAACTGGTCGAATTGCAAGAATTTCTCTCTCAGTGGAAAGCGTCGTCTTTTGATGAAGCCAAAATATGGCTGGAAAAAAACTATAAAATCTCTCCCCACTATCCCCTTGCGTGCAGTATGATTGAATTTTTTGATTCGACTACGGGCAATGAGTGGGCAAATGTCTTTGAAATATTTCTCCAAGAGATCGAATTTGACGAATTTCCCACCACCAAAGCCAAAGTGACCATCTCCACCATGCACAAAGCCAAAGGAAAAGAGTTTCAACATGTTTATATGATGGTGGAAAATACTTTTATACGCAATGACTATGACCGTCGATTGCTTTATGTCGCTATGACCCGTGCCAAAGAGAATCTTTTTATCCATACCCAAGATCGATGTTTTGATTCCATGGAACCCTTAGCCAATGCGGTGCTTAGCGTGACCCAAAAGGACACACCCCCCACTACGATCCTTTTTGCTATGAGATTGGAGGACGTATCACTGGGAAGTGAAGCCGCTGCACAAGGGGTAGTCGCAACCTCTCCCAAAGCAGGAGAGACCGTACAGATCGAAAAAAAGACAAACAAAGATGGCACGGTTTGGTTTAAACTGACCAAAGAGAGAAAAACCATCGGCGTTCTCTCCGCACCCAAAGGGGGGCAAACACGCTTAAGTGACAAAATTTGCCAAAAAGAGACACAAGGGTATACCCTCTATCCTGAAGCTACCATCGAATATGTCGTCCGATGGGAAGATAAAGAAAAAAATCAAACGTATGACCAAGTACTGTGTTTGGTACGGATGGACAAAGACCCCCTTAAAACGGTATTATCTCAACCTAGCGTATAATGCCGTTTTTACGACAAAGGTAGCTGTACGATGACTTCATGGTTCCAAACCCCCCAAAGTAACCGTTTTATCACCCTAATGGTGGCGATGTTTTGGGTTCTTTTTTCCAATTACGCGTTTTTTCATCATGTGGGTGAAATCTATGCACTAACATGGGAAAATCTCCCTTTTCTTCTTTCATTGGGGGTGATGTTGGGGAGTGTTTTTGTGGTACTTTTGGCGGTGGTGTCGTTTAAAGAGAGCTTCAAACCCATCACCATTGTGGTCTTTATGATCGGTTCGTTTGTGGCGTATTTTATGGATACCTATAATGCGGTGATCGATGCCCATATGATCCAAAACGTCCTTGAGACCAATATCCATGAATCGCTGGATCTCTTTAGCCCTACATTGGTTGGGTATGTCCTTGTGTTGGGCGTTCTCCCCTCATGGATTCTCTATCGTACCCCTATTAGGGCGATGTCACTGAAAACAACCCTCATTCAGATGGTCAAAACGATCGTGGGGGCAATCGTAGTCATTGCGGTGATGTTTGGACTCTTTAGCAAATACTACACCTCCTTTTTTCGCGAGCATCCGACCCTACGACTCTATGCAAATCCAGCGGTATTTATCTACTCCAGTGTCGAATATACCTATCATGCTCTTTCTCATCCGTACGAGGGGATTGCGGTGATTGGTGCGGATGCGCACATTCCCCCCTCACGCGCACCGCGTAAACTCATCATTATGGTCGTAGGCGAAGCGGTACGGTGGGATCATTTTGGTCTCAATGGTTACGCACGCCCCACTACGCCGTTGTTGTCCCAAGCGGGGGTGATCAATTTTACCCAATTCACCTCGTGCGGCACCGAGACCGCGGTATCGGTACCGTGTATGTTCTCTCCCTTCGGGCGGGAAAATTACAATGGGGAAAAAGCCCAACACACCCAAAACGTTTTGGATGTCTTACAACGTGCGGGGGTCAATGTACTGTGGCGGGATAATAACTCCGATTCCAAAGGGGTCGCTTTGCGCGTAGCCTATGAGGATTATAAAACCTCTGACAAAAACAGCGTCTGCGATGAAGAGTGCCGTGATGAGGGGATGCTTGTCGGGTTGCAAGACTATATTCATACCCACCCCAAAGGGAATATCCTTATTGTTTTGCACCAAATGGGGAATCACGGCCCTGCCTATTTTAAACGGTATCCCAAAAACTATGAGACCTTCACACCCGTGTGTCAAAGCAATCAATTAGAGCAGTGTTCCCAACAATCGATCATCAATGCGTATGACAATGCCATCACCTATACCGATGCCTTTTTGAACCGTACGATCGCATTGCTCAAAGAAAATGATGACCATTTCGCCACAGCGATGATGTACGTGAGTGACCATGGGGAGTCGTTGGGGGAAAAAGGGCTGTATTTGCACGGATTTCCCTACGCTATCGCCCCCGAAGCCCAAAAACACGTCCCTGCGGTGATGTGGTTCGGGAAAAACTTCACCGTTGATGCGCGCACACTCCACGAACGTGCCACCCAACCCCAATCCCAAGATACGATTTTTCACACCCTTTTGGGGATGAATGGGGTACAAACACAGGTCTATCAAAGGGGGTTGGATTTGGTAAACGCGGGGCGGTAAATGTTTATGTCCGCAACGCCTCAAGGGTCTAAAAAAAGAGATGCTGAATCACGTTCAGTATGACGAGCTTGATTACGGTAGCAACGTGGCTTCAAGATAGTGCAGCGTTTAACAATGAATTAACAAGAAATTGGATATACTCACTTCCAAATGCAGAAAAATCGTACCACTATCGCCAAAAAGAAGTTTGGTCAAAATTTTTTACGGGATCAGAGTGTTTTAACTCAAATCATCCAATCGATGCCCAATACGCCTCATCGTATCGCGGAGATCGGGCCTGGATTAGGTGATTTAACTAACTATTTAGTTAATGTCAAAAGTGTTACCGCTTTTGAGGTTGATACCGACTTGTGCAAGCATTTAGAACACCATTTTGCCGATGCTATCGCTACCGAAGCTTTGACTCTCCGTTGTGGAGATGTGTTGGAGCATTGGAAGAGCCAGCTTTTGGATGAACCGTATGATTTAGTAGCGAATTTGCCCTATTACATTGCGACGAACATCATCTTAAAAGCCCTCGCTGATCCGGCGTGTAAAAATCTGCTTGTCATGATACAGCGTGAAGTGGCGGAGAAATTTTCTGCCACACCCAATGAGAAAGCTTTTGGAGCCCTTAGCGTCATAGCGCAAAGTGTGGGGGATGTTGAAATCATCTTGCACGTTCCGCCAACCGCATTTGAGCCGGCTCCCAAAGTCGATTCGGCCGTACTGCTCATTTCAAAATGGTCGAATCGAAATGATGAAGGGTTTGAAAATTTTTTACGCGTTGCCTTTACGCAACCTCGTAAAACCCTCCATAAAAATCTCACGGCATGCTATGATAGCGAATTGGTCGTTCAAGCGTTTGATACCCTTGAATTACTCCGCACTATCCGACCTCATCAACTCTGCACCGCTGACTTTCACCGGCTTTACGCCCTTTTATCTTAAGCTTACTTAAGCGCTCAAAACTGCGAAAAGCACTTTTACTGTACCGATTTAAAAATTTATCACATTGTATTGAAGGATATTTCCATGGCTGATGAAACCAACCAACCCAACCCCACCACCGATAATAAAGAGCGTCGCCCCAATAACAATCGTCGCCCGTTTCGTCCTCGTAATGAGAACCGAGGAGAAGGTGATGCTACAATGAATGAGCGTCCCAAAGAGGAGAACCGTTCACCACGACAAGACAATCGCCCACCCCGCACGGAAAACCGTCCGCCACGACAGGACAATCGCCCCCCTCGTCCGGATAGCCGCCCACCGCGTGCGCCACGTTCTGAGGGGGAAAATGCGACCAGTGTTGCTTCAGAGAGTGAAAATAACCGTCCCTCACGCAACCGTCGTCGCGGTTCTCCCGCAACCCCTATTGATACCAATTTGCGCGATTTTGTCCTCAAAAATCAAGAGGCGCACAAAAATCGTCTCAATCCCCATTTCAAACTGGATCTTGAGAACAACGAAAAAGTGCGCATTATCCCCTTGGGTGGTTTAGGGGAAATTGGGGGAAATATGACGGTGATCGAGACCGAAAACGAAGCGATCATCATCGATATTGGGATGAGTTTTCCCGATGAAGAGATGCACGGAGTTGATATTCTTGTCCCCGATTTTACCTATTTACGGGAAATTCGTAAAAAAATCGTTGCCGTTATTATCACGCATGCCCACGAAGACCACATTGGGGCGGTTCCTTATTTTTTCAAAGAGATGCAATTTCCGATTTACGGGACCCCTTTGCCCTTGGCAATGATTGGGAATAAATTTGATGAACACCATATGCGGGAATTTCGCCGTTATTTTAACCCGATTGTCAAACGTCAAGTGTATAAAATTGGGAACGATTTTGAGGTTGAGTGGATGCATATGACCCACTCGATTATCGATTCAAGCTCTTTGGCAATCACTACCAAAGCAGGAACGATCATCCATACGGGAGATTTTAAAATCGATCACACCCCTGTGGATGGGTACACCGCGGATTTACATCGTTTGGCACATTATGGGGAAAAAGGGGTTTTGTGTCTTTTGAGCGATTCCACCAACTCCCATAACAAAGAGTGGACCCCTAGCGAATTGACCGTAGCTCCGGGATTTGACCGTATTTTTGCCAAAGCAGAGGGACGCATTATCATGTCCACCTTTAGCTCCAATATCCACCGTGTCTATCAAGCGATTCAGTATGGACTCAAATACAACCGTAAAATCTGTGTTATCGGGCGTTCGATGGAGCGTAATTTAGAAGTGGCGATGCAATACGATTACATCAAACTCCCCAAAAGCATCTTCATCGATGCCGAAGAGGCCAACCGAATGAGTGATAAAGATGTCCTTATCGTCACCACAGGAAGCCAAGGGGAGCCAAGCTCGGCACTGTTTCGTATGGCAATCGGAGAACACCGTCACATCAAGATCAAACCCACCGATTTGATCGTCCTCTCTGCCCGTGCGATTCCAGGGAATGAAGGGTCTATTTCGGGAATGCTCAATTACCTCCAACGGGCAGGGGCAAAAGTGGCTAATGACCGTGACATTCACGTTTCGGGTCATGCGAGTATGGAAGAACAAAAATTGATGTTACGTCTCACCAATCCTAAATTTTTCCTCCCTGTTCATGGTGAGTACAACCATATCATGAAACACAAAGAGACCGCCATTAGCTGTGGTGTCCCTGAACGCAATATCTTGCTCATGGGGGATGGCGACTGCATCGAAGTGGGTACGAAGATGATGCGTAAAGCCAAAACGGTCAAAACGGGTAAAACCTACATCGACAACCAAAACAATCACCAAATCGAAGATGACATCGTTATCGACCGACAAAAAATGGCAAGCGAGGGGATGATCATCTTAGTAGCGCAAGTGGGTATTTCCGATTCACGGCTCCTCTCTAAACCGTTGGTGACCAGTTTTGGATTGGTCTCTGACCGTAATGATAAAGCGTTTGCCAATGAGATGGAAGATGTATTGGAACATTTCCTTGTCAATCTCAAACCCGGATTGATCGAAAATCCCAAGGCGTTGGAGAACGATTTACGGCAAGTGGTGCGCAAGCATATTTACCGTAAAATGAAAAAATACCCCCTTATCGTCCCTCACGTATTCGTAATGTAAAGTGTGCATTGCACACTTTACGCCCATTCTGTTTTAATCCCATCTTTGCTATACTCTTTTCTAAAAATCCCCCTAAAAAGATACCCTTATGACTGTAACGTTACACCATTATACCCCCCTAGTAATTTGTTCCGATGCGATCCGTACCTGTTGGCAAAGTTTTGATAAAAGCGATAATGGTGGTGAAAAAGACCGTGAACTCATTGACCGTGTGGGGAATAAGTTTAAACACGCTTCAACGCTTGAGCATCTTGTCTACACTTTTTATATTAAAGGGGTGAGTCGAGCGTTGCTCCAAGAGCTTGCCCGTCACCGTATCGCCAGTCTTTCGGTCAAAAGTACCCGCTACACCCTTAAGGAACTCAAAAATGAAGCCCCTTTTGGTATCGGAGACAAAGAACGTGCCAAAGCGTATCTTGTGATGAGCGAAGTCGATATGGTCGATGAGATGAGCATCCGCGCCCTTGAAAATCTTCGTATGGTCTTGGTTGCGGGGATCAGCAATGACCGTGCTAAATATTGTCTCCCGGAAAGCTATAAAACGGAACTCACATGGACGATTAATGCCCGAAGTCTCCAAAATTTTATCGCTCTACGCAGTGATAAAGCGGCTTTGTGGGAAATCCGTAATTTGGCCAATGCAATTTATGCTACACTACCCACAGAACATACGTATCTATTTGAAAATTCATTAAAAAAGGAGTGTGTATGAAAAAAATAGCGTTTACTGTGACTTTAGTGTCACTTTTGGCATTAAGTATCAATGGATGTGCCCAAAAGAGAGTGTCATTGGGAATCAATGGGATGATTTGTCCAGAGGGGCATAGCGAAGAGCAAGTAAAAGCCGATTTTAGTGCGTGTCGATACTATAATCCTGAAGATGCAGCACACGCCAATGCTACGCCAGTAACCATAGAATGTAAAGCGTGTTTGGAGAAAAAAGGGTATAAAATCGGGAAGTGATCACCATTCCGTGTCTGGGCACGGAATCTACAGATTCTAAAGAAATGAGATGCCGTATTGAGTACGGCATGATGAAAGTAATTTAGAGGGCTGCTTTGGCTTGAACCGTCAAGGCAGTGAAAGCTGCTGCGTCGTTCATAGCAAAATCAGCAAGAATTTTGCGATCAAGTTCGATGTTGGCACGCTTAAGACCGTTCATAAAGACTGAATAGCTCATTCCGTTTAGGCGACACGCCGCATTGATACGGATAATCCACAATTTACGGAACTCACGTTTTTTCTGTTTACGGTCACGAAACGCGTAGACAAGTGAGCGTTCGAGTTGCTCTTTTGCTTTACGGAAATGTTTGTGGCGCGCACTGTAGAAACCACGTGCGAGTTTCAATACTTTTTTATGACGTCTGCGTCTTACGACACCTGTTTTTACTCTTGGCATTTTTTTCCTTTCTTGACCCGGTTCACTTTAAATATAAATGACGGGGTGCCGCTTTGCGGACTTGCCCAACGGTATGTTGGAGGGTTTGTTAATAGGGTATTAGCCTACGATCATCTTTTTGATGTTTTTAACATCAACAGCAGCAACCACTTTAGGGGTGTTTTGTCCGCGACGAGTTCCAGCATCTTGTTTTGTTAAAATGTGACTACGGAATGCTGTACCACGTTTAACAGTGCCGTTTTTCTTGATTTTGAAACGTTTTACCGCCCCTTTAACCGATTTCATTTTTGGCATCGACTTGATCCTTTCGCAAAAATTCTCTAAATGAGGGGCGGATTATACCATAAAAAAGCTTTTACTGATATTTTGTTGTCGTTAGAAGTTAGATTCCGAATTGAGTTCGGAATGACGAATCTACGAGATGGCGTCATCCTGAACGTGATTCAGGATCTAAATAGGAGAAGAGTCTTTTATTTTTTATCGTCTTTTTTGGGATGGATCATCATATTACAATAACGTCCTTCCATTTGGGGTGCTTTGTACATACTTCCGATGTCTTCGACCATTGGCCAAACCCGTTGCAAGACCGCTACGGCAGCTTCGGGATGTGCCATCTCACGACCGCGCAAGAAGACGCGAAAATGGACGTGCTTGCCCTCTTCGAGGAATTCGCGCGCGTGCTTTACTTTATAATTTACATCATTTTCTGCGATTTTAACCGAAAGTTTGATCTCTTTGACCTCGACTTTGGTTTGTTTTTTACGCGCCTCTTTTTTCTTTTTCTCTTCTTGGTAATGAAACTTACCGTAGTCCATGATTTTGGCGACAGGGGGTTTTGCATCGGGGGAGATGAGAACCAAATCCAATCCCAGTTCGTTTGCTTTATTCATCGCCTCATTGATAGAGATAATACCTAGTGCTTCACCGCCATCAACAATACAGCGTACCTCAGGGACCCTGATATCATCGTTCATCAGGACTCGGTCTTTTTTATTACTCAAAAATGTACCTCATTAATTTTTTGTTTAACCAAGGAGAGAAAATCCTCTTCACTTAGCGTGTACTGTTCGCGTGATCGGCGATCACGTATCGCAATACTTTTATGGTTGACCTCTTCATCACCTAATACGATGATCATTGGCACTCTCCCTTTTTCCGCTGTACGAATCCGCTTATTAAGGCTCTCATTTTTGTTGAAAATCTCAAAATCGGCACCCAAATCGATCAATTTACTCACCAACTCACGTGCGTACGCTTCGTGCGTAGGGGCAATTGGGACAATTGCCACTTGCGTTGGAGCGATAAACATCGGAAATTCCCCAGCGTAATGCTCCGTCAATATACCCACAAATCGCTCAAAAGAACCTAAAATGGCTCGATGAATCATCACGGGCTGAATTTTTGTGTTTTCTTCGCCATTATATTCTAGCTCAAATCGTTCAGGAAGGTTAAAATCGAGTTGAATCGTACCGCATTGCCATTCGCGTCCAATGGCATCGGTGATCTTAATATCAATTTTTGGCCCATAAAATGCACCACCCCCCTCATCAATCTCATAAGCAAGGTTATGTTTATCCATCGCGGTTTTGAGTGCATTGGTTGAAATCTCCCAAACAGCATCATCCCCTACCGCTTTTTCGGGTTTGGTGGAGATCATCATTTTGTAGTTAAACGCAAACGTCGACATGATCTTATCGACGAAATCGACCACTTCGATGATCTGCTCTTCGATTTGATCGGCGGTACAAAAGATATGGGCATCATCTTGGGTAAATTCACGCACACGAAAAAGTCCATGCAATGCACCCGTCATCTCATGACGATGTACTACTCCGTACTCAAAATATTTGAGAGGAAGATCACGGTACGAATGCAAATCGTGTTCGTATACTTTGATATGCCCCACGCAGTTCATCGGTTTTACCCCAAACTCCAGCTCATCAATGTGGGTGAAATACATATTTTCGCCATAATTTTGGTAGTGACCTGATACTTTCCACAAATCACTTCGGAGCATCTCAGGACCTCGAACCGGCTCATAGCCACGCTTACGGTGTGCCTTGAAAAGAAGTTGCTCTAAACGTGAGCGCATGCGCGCCCCAGCAGGAAGCCAGATCGGGAATCCCGCACCGACCTCTTCGCGGAACGTAAAGAGTTTCATTTCGGCACCAATTTTACGGTGATCGCGCTTTTCGGCTTCTGCCATCATCTCAAGGTAGGCTTTAAGCGACTCTTTATCGGCAAATGCGATACCGTAAATACGGGTTAACATCTCATTTTTACTGTCACCGCCAAGATACGCACCGGAGATTTTGGTCAGTTTGAAATAGCGTAAAAAACCTACACTGGGTAAGTGTGGCCCACGGCATAAATCTTCAAATTCCCCTTGTTTATAGATCGTGACCGTGTCGCTTGGGATCCGATTCATGACCGCTTGTTTGAGGTGATCGTTACTAAATTTAGCCCTCGCTTCTTCTTTGGTAATCTCATAACGCTCAATGGTTATTTTCCCCTTAGCAATCTCAAGCATCTTTTTTTCGATGGTTTTGAGATCTTCTTCGCCAATGGTTTCATTTACTTTAAAATCGTAATAAAATCCCTCTTTGACTGTGGGACCTACAAAGAATTTCGCATCGGTGTAGAGGGCTTTAATTGCTTGAGCCATGAGGTGGGCACAGGAGTGACGAATCACCTCCAGTGCATCAGGAGAATTGTCATAAACGATCGCTTCACCCTCAATTCCTTGAGCATCTGCTGTTTGTAAATCAATGATTTGATCGTTATGTTTGCGTGCAATAATATCCATAAGCTTTACGCCTTGTTGTAAAAAAATGTCGTGGATTATACGATAATATTGATTGGTTTAAGATAAATTTAACACTTTTTATCTACTATTACAGTAGGATGCTGTTATCTAATGCTATCTAAAAAGGGGTATATGTATGGAAATCAAACCAAGCAGTAAAGTTTTAACTATTGGAGGGGCATTGTTTGCTTTTTCTATGGCGGCATTGGTCTTTTCAAGTTTATTTTATACCGTTGATGCAGGAGAAAAGGCAATTGTCTTAAAATTTGGCAAAGTAACGGATGTGGTCGATTCGGGATTGCATTTTAAAGTACCCATGGTGGAGAACATCATAAAAATGAGTACCCGTGTCCAAAAAATGGATGTCCATGGGGAAGCAGCGTCCAAAGATTTGCAATCGGTGGTGACGACGCTGACTGTGAATGTAATGGTGCGTCCCGATAAAGTAGCCCAAATTTATCAAACCCTGAAAACCGATTATGAAATCTCAATTGTTGCACCGGTGTTGCAAGAGATTTTTAAATCGGTCACCGCGCAATACAATGCCGAAGAACTCATTACCAAACGGGAATTGGTACGCACACAAATTTTTGATCGCGCCAAACAAAAACTTGCCACCTACAATCTCGTCCTTGATAATGTCTCTATTACTAATTTCGCCTTTAGTCGAGGTTATTCTGAAGCGATTGAACAAAAACAAATTGCCGAACAAAACTCGAAAAAAGCGGAATATGACTATCAACGTATCGAAGTAGAAGCCAAACAAACCGTCGCCCGAGCGCAAGCTGAAGCCCAAGCATTATCTCTACAAAGAAATGCCGTGACCGATCAATTGGTGCAACTGCGTAAAATTGAGGTCGAAAAACTCGCGGTCGAAAAATGGGATGGACACCTTCCGACCACCACAGGTGGAGCTATGCCGTTTTTGAATATCAGTAAATAGGTGATCTAAAAGAGTACGCTTGGATACAATAAGGTAAATTTTTCTAGTTTTATTGTGCGTCGTACGTACTAAACGAAGGGATGTTGTTGTAAGGACGGATAGTGATTTTTCTTTATAAACACCAAATTCTTCAATCCCCGTTCCTCTTCAATGTCGGGAAAAGAGGCTAAATTTTCGAGCCGTTTAACGTAGCCAAACTCAGGAACGTTCTCTTGAAAGAGGGTTTTGATGAAGTCACTCCCCAATTCAGGAGCATTGAGTGCGGAAAGGACAATGCACTCTTGCGCTGCCAATTCATGGAGTCGGCGGATAATTTTGACGTAATCGTGTGTGGCGGCAAACGACCCTTTTTGAAAACTGGGAGGATCAATGATGATGAGATCGTAGGGGCCTGCTTTACGGATACGGCTCCATGAGGTGAGGATATTGTAGGGCATAAATTGGACGTTTGTGGTCTCTATGCCATTGAGACGGTGATTCTCACGCCCAAGGGAGAGGACATTTTTGTTCATATCGACATTGACCACCGACGTTGCCCCCGCATGGAGTGCCACCACCGAAAAAGCGCAGGTATACGCAAAAAGGTTGAGAACGTTTTTCCCTTGAGCATGGCACGCGACGAACTCCCGACCGATTTTCATATCGGGAAAAAATCCGATATTTTGGGCGTTTTGAAACGCGACATGGTATTTTAGCCCCTTTTCGATGGCGTAGGTTTGGGGAGGTAGACTCCCTGCTAAAAGCGTTGAGGGGGAAGAGGGGAGGTAGCGACGCTGGAGGATGAATGCTTCCCATTTTTTCTCTTGGGTATACAAATCGTTGAGCATTGCTATGAGAGCATCTTCTGCATCATCGTGATCAAAGAGTACGGCAAAGAGGACCGTGTCAACGCTGTCCAACGTAAGAAAAGGGTATGCTCCATAGGTATTACCCCGTCCGTGAAACAATCGGGTGTACTCTTGGGTGGTCTGTTGCGCATGGAGGATGAGGTGTTGCTTTAACTCCTCTACCCTCATGCGGGAATTTCACTAATCACATAAAAGAAAATCACCCCAACAATAATACGGTAAATGGCGAAGGGGACAAAAGTGTGACGGCTGACAAACCCAACAAACGCTTTGACGGTCGCAAACGCAAAAATAAAGGCGGTGATAAATGCCACAATGAGCATTGACCAATCATCCACAATCATCTCATGACGATGTTTGAGCAAATCGTATGCCGTAGCGATAAACATCGTGGGGATGGCTAACAAAAACGAAAACTCTGCCGCACTTTTACGGCTTAGCCCCATAAACAACCCTCCAATAAGGGTTGCCCCTGAGCGACTGGTTCCCGGAACCATTGCAAGGCTTTGGAAAAAGCCGATGGCGAGTGCCTCTTTCATGCTCAGCTGGGAGAGATCTTTCCCCTCCGTGATGGGTTGGTTGCGGTGAAAATACTCAAAAACCAAAAAGAGTACCCCCCCAACAATGAGCATAATGCTTACGGTCTCTACCCCAAAAAGGGCTTTGATGTGTTTATACAACAAAAACCCTAATGCTCCCGTGGGGAGAAAGGCGATGGCGATTTTAAACCACAATTGTTTGTCTTGGAGGAGTCGTTGCGCGTACAAAAATAACACCGCCAAAATACTTCCCAATTGGATGGAGACCTCAAAGGCTTTATGGGCAGCGGTTTGCTGTAATCCCAAAAGTTGGGAAGCCAAGATTAGATGTCCTGTGGAGGAGACGGGGAGAAATTCGGTCACCCCCTCAAGGGCACCTAAAAGGAGAGAATCAATGATGGTCATAGGTGGGACTCTTTTTTTGGGTGGTATTATAGCTTAAACCTCTCCTAACTTGGGGTTGGCTATAATTTGCCCCTTTGGTATTTATACTGTTATTCTCATAAAACGAGCAAGGAAAAAATATGCTTCTCTTTACCCCCGGACCCACTCCGGTTCCCGAATCTGTCCGTGTTGCGATGGCAGGTGAGACTCTTCACCACCGTACGCCTGAATTTGAAGCGATTTTTGAGCGAACCCGCACCCTCTTGTTTGAACTTTTGGGGATGGATGAGGTGTTAATGCTAGCCTCCTCAGGTACGGGTGCTATGGAAGGTGCCGTGATTAATCTTGCCCATTCCAAGCTTCTCTCGATCAATTCGGGAAAATTTGGGGAGCGTTTTGGCAAAATTGCTGTCGCTCACGGGATTGCCAATGTGGAGATCAAGCACGAATGGGATACCCCAGCAACCGTAGAGGAAGTCCAAGCCGCACTGGATGCGAACCCTGATATTGATGCCATTGCGATCCAAATTTGCGAAAGTGCTGGTGGGTTGCGCCACAGTGTCGAAGCCATTGCCCGCGCGGTTAAAGCCCATAACCCCTCCATTATGGTCATTGCCGATGGAATTACTGCGGTGGGTGTCGAAAAAATCGACGTAACGAATATTGACTGTTTGATTTCAGGGAGCCAAAAAGCATTAATGCTCCCTCCAGGATTGGCGATTATGGGGCTTTCTAACGCGGCAATTAACAAAATCGGCAGCGGGAAGGGGTACTATTTTAACCTTGCGACCGAGATCAAAAATCAGCGTAAAAATACCACCGCGTGGACGGCGGCAACGACGATTACGATTGGACTGGAATCGATTTTGAACCGCATTAAAGGCTCAGGCGGTTTGGATAAACTCTACGCCGATACCGCATTGCGTGCCAAGGCGACCCGTGAAGCGATGGTCGCCATAGGGTTAAGTATTTATCCTGTTCATCCTGCGAATTCGATGACGACGGTAGGGGACAGTGAGGCCAAAAAAATTCGCTCAACCCTCAAAGTGTTCGATGTGAATGTTGCGGGTGGACAAGATCATATCAAAGATGCCATTTTTCGTATCAACCATATGGGTTTGATTGCTCCGTATGAGGCGTGTTGGGCGGTGAATGCCGTAGAATTGGCATTGGCGACAATGGGTCGACGTGCGTACGATGGAACGGCTTCTCGTGTGTTCAACACCGTCTATTTTGGGTTCTAGTCGTATGGTATTTGAACACGAAATCCCTGAGGGGTCGAAGCTTTATTTTGCCAGTACGGCAAAAACCAAACGATTCATTGAGACCAAAGCCAGTACGTTACTTAGCGAAGCAGGGTTTGAAGAGATTTTAACGCCGTTGTTTTCGTATCACCAACATCTCAGTATTTGTGATCAGCGTGAGCTTATTCGGGTTAATGATAGCGAAAACCACCCCATCAGCCTTCGCGCGGATTCGACCATTGATGTGGTACGTATCCTCAACAAACGGCTTGGGGGGAATACGGAACACAAAAAATGGTTTTATATCCAACCGGTGTACCGTTATCCCGCCGATGAGCAGTACCAAATTGGGGTAGAGATTATCGATGAGCCCAATCTTTCGGTCGCACTACGAGAAGCGACGGCTATTTTGAACGCGTTGGAAATGAAGCCCTTATTGCAAATTTCCAATATCAATATTCCTCGTCTTTTAAGTGAAATGTTGGATCTGAGTTTGGATGATTTTCGCTATATGAACATCGAAAAAATGCTTGCACTCACTATCCCTTGGTTGACCCGTTTGGTCTATATGCAATCCGTAGATGAGATCGATGCAGTGGTGGAAATCGTCCCTGAGGCGATTAAACCAGAATTACTTAAAATTAAAGAGTTGTGCGCAGGGTTAGAGTATCCCAATGTGGTGATTGCTCCGTTATATTACGCTAAGATGCTTTATTATGATGAACTTTTTTTCCGCGTGATTGATAAAAATGAGACGTTTGCTATGGGTGGACGGTATAACAATGAAGCCATTGTATCGGTGGGATTTGCCATCTATACCGATACTTTAATTACTAAAATACATGAGAATAGGGATGCACTATGAAAGCAGATTTAATCGTAGGGATACAGTGGGGAGATGAGGGAAAAGGGAAGATTGTCGATTTGCTGGCGCAAAAATATGACTGTGTTGCCCGTTATCAGGGGGGGCATAATGCGGGGCATACGATCGTTGTTGATGGTAAAACCCATGCTCTTCATTTGATTCCTTCAGGGATTTTGAATCCCAAAGCGATCAATATTATCGGTAATGGGGTCGTGGTCTCTCCTGAAGCGTTGATCAAAGAGATGAAACAGTTTGATAACTTGTTGGGACGGTTGTTTGTTTCGGAATCCGCACATATGATTTTGACGTTTCATACGTTGATTGACCAAGCCAAAGAGAAACTTCGCGGTGAAAAAGCGATTGGTACCACAGGACGCGGTATCGGACCTGCTTACAGCGAAAAAATTGCTCGTGCAGGATTTCGTTTGGGAGAATTGCGTGATGTTGCAACTCTCACCAACCGTGTTATGGAATATTTTGAGCAAAATAAAGCAATTTTTCAAGCATTAGAGATTGCGTTACCGAGCAAAGAAGAGTTGACTAAGGAGCTTACAACTTTTTCTGAAGCGTTGGTGCCCTTTTTGGCCAACACGACCCAAATGGCGTGGAAAATGATGGATGAAGAGAAAAAAATTCTCCTTGAGGGGGCGCAGGGGACAATGTTGGACATCGACCATGGAACCTATCCTTACGTCACTAGCTCCTCAACCATCTCCGCCGGTGCGTGTACGGGTCTTGGGGTTAATCCCAAAGACATCGGTAAAGTGACGGGGATTGTCAAAGCGTATTGTACGCGCGTTGGTAATGGTCCTTTCCCCACCGAAGATCACGGTGAGATTGGGGAGCGTCTTCGTAAACAAGGGCATGAGTTTGGTACGACTACGGGGCGACCACGTCGATGTGGATGGTTTGATGCCGTTGCGTGTCGATTCGCCAGTCGTATCAACGGATGCGATGATCTCTCTATTATGAAACTCG
Source organism: Sulfuricurvum sp. (assembly GCA_020721585.1). GTDB lineage: Bacteria > Campylobacterota > Campylobacteria > Campylobacterales > Sulfurimonadaceae > Sulfuricurvum. The sequence continues at coordinate 297,982 of DYMK01000001.1, read as the reverse complement.
ATGTACTGGATGGTTTTGATGAAATTCAAGTGTGTGTTGGGTATGAAGTCAATGGGGATGTGATCGATTATTTACCCCTTGATTTAGAGAATGTCAAACCTATCTATCAAACTTTTGCAGGGTGGGATAAAACTGAAGGGGTTCGCACTTTTGAGGATTTACCCCACACCGCACAAGTGTATCTTCATGCCATTGAAGCACTAACCCAGACCAAAATTGGGATGATCTCCACCTCCCCCGATCGGAATGACACCATTATCATGGGATGACTCTAAGCCTTCTTAGAGGTCATCTTTAGTACAATACCAAAAAAGCACATAGGGCTATTCATGAAAGTTTCACTCTCCCATTTACCCCATATTTCGAGCCGTGTTGCCGTAGAACTCAACAAAAGTGGATTAGTGACCATGACCAGCGGTTTGGATATCGTTGCTCGTGAAGCGGAAACCATCTTGACTGAGAGTGTTAAACGGGAAATGGCACTCGAAGAGAAAGTCAAAGCGATTGTTAATGCCAATGAAGAGCAAATTGACTACTATTTAGCCGATGAACGTCAACTCTTTTTTATGATCAAACGAAAATTAGCCCCCGAATTTGGGGTTATTTTGGCGTACGATGAGCGTTATTCGGACATTGCCCACAAAATTTTGGATGTTTTGTACGAAGAGGATTTGATCCGTTATGACGTAAGTGAAAATCGGGTTAAAAATATCATTTACGATGCCATTACGCAATGTATCGCCGATACAGGGGACATTGAAAATGCGGTGTATGACAAAATCAAAAGCTATAAACGCCGATTGATTCCGGGGACAGACGAATATGAGATTTTATACGAAAAACTTTACAAAGATGAAATAGCACGAAGGGGAATGGCATAATGACAAACGTATCAATTTATCTTGAAAATGGAACCTATCTTCAGGCAAAAAGCTTTGGGGCAAAAGGGACAAGCGTGGGTGAAATCGTCTTTAATACCTCCCTCACAGGGTATCAAGAGATCATCTCTGACCCTTCGTACGCAGGGCAATTTATCACCTTTACGATGCCAGAAATTGGAAACGTTGGGGTAAACGATGAGGATATGGAAAGTGCTAATGCCCACTGTAAAGGGGTTATTGTCCGCCAATACCAACCGCAACACTCCTCTTTCCGCGCCCAAGAGGCATTGCACACCTTTTTGGAAAAAGAAGGTGTGCTTGGCATTTGTGACATTGATACCCGCTTTTTGACCAAAATGATCCGAACCCAAGGGGCGATGATGATGGTCGCTTCGACGGAAGTGAGTGACCCTGAAGCATTAAAACAGATTCTTGAGACTTCCCCCCGCATCGAAGAGATCAATTACATTCAAGAGGTGAGTACCAAAACCGCGTATCACCATTCCAGTGGGGTGTATGATCCCTTTTTGTTCCGTTATAACGATGCTCCTGAAGTGAAAGGGCGTATTGTGGCGATCGATTTTGGGGTTAAGCGTAATATCCTTAATGAACTCACCCAAGTGGGGCTTGAAGTTGAAGTGATCCCCAACACCTTTAGTGCGGATACGTTGATTGCGCGTTATGATGCCCAAGAGATTGATGGGGTGTTTCTCTCCAATGGGCCGGGAGATCCTTTGGTGTTAAAGCAAGAGCAAGAAGAGATCAAAAAATTGATTGCACGAAAGATTCCCCTTTTTGGGATTTGTTTGGGGCATCAGTTGCTCAGTATCGCCCATGGATACGATACCCATAAACTCAAGTTTGGTCATCATGGGGGGAATCATCCGGTAAAAAATATCCAAACAGGGATGGTCGAAATTACCGCACAAAACCACAATTACAATGTTCCCGAAGCGGTTCGTGCTATTGCGGAGGTGACCCATATTAACCTTTTTGACAATACGATTGAGGGGCTTCGTTACAAAGACAGCCCTATTTTTTCAGTCCAACACCATCCAGAAGCCAGTCCCGGACCCAAAGAGAGTCGGGCTATTTTCATGGAATTTCTCTCCCTCATTCAGCGTTAAATCCCCTTTTTCGTAACACCGATTTTGGTACGGTGTTACTTTTTTTCCCTCTAATCTTTTATTAACCTTAAAAATATCACTAAGTTTGGTAAAGGCGAAAACTATTTAATTATTTAAGATGGATTAAAAGAACCCATGGCTATCATTAGAGTGTTTAATAGCCTAGAAGTGTTACATTTGTGTTAAATAAAGTGTGGATAGGCTTTTATGCTTTGAATCTTTAAGGAGGTCGTAAATGGAGAATCGTCCATTGGAGTATGATTACACGGTTGCGAAGATGTTTATGCTTACAACTGTTGTTCTCGGTATTGTCGGGATGCTTGTCGGTGTGATTTTGGCATGGGAATTGGCTTTTCCTGCTGTAAATACGATTGCAGGATCTGGATTGGCAGAGTACACCAACTTTAGTCGTCTTCGTCCGTTGCATACTGATGCAGTTATTTTTGGATTTACTGTTAGTGGTATTTTTGCTACGTGGTATTATGTGGGTCAGCGTGTTTTGAAAGTCTCTATGGCGGAATCAAAATTTTTGATGGCGTTGGGTAAATTACATTTTGTTCTTTACATTTTATTGGTTGCATCTGTTGTTGGTTCACTGTTATTGGGAATTACAACATCAAAAGAGTATGCGGAATTTGAATGGCCTATTGATATCGCGGTTGTCGTGGTATGGGTTATTTGGGGAATGCAAATTTTTGGTTTGATCGGTATTCGTCGTGAAAAATCATTGTATATCTCCATTTGGTATTACATTGCTACCTTCCTTGGGGTTGCTATGTTGTATCTTTTCAATAACATGGAAGTTCCAACCTATTTTGTATCAGGTGGAATTGGTGCATGGTACCACTCCGTATCCATGTATTCAGGAACGAATGATGCGTTAGTGCAATGGTGGTATGGACATAATGCGGTTGCGTTTGGGTTTACTGTACCTATTGTAGCAATGATCTATTACTTCCTTCCAAAAGAATCAGGTCAGGCGGTTTATTCCTATAAACTCTCTTTGCTTGCGTTCTGGGGATTGATGTTTGTATACCTTTGGGCTGGTGGACACCACTTGTTGTTCTCAACGGTTCCTGATTGGATGCAAACCATGGGTTCTGTATTCTCGGTTGTATTGATTCTTCCATCATGGGGTTCTGCAATCAATATGCTTTTGACCATGAAGGGTGAATGGCAACAAGTAGCTAGTAGTCCGTTGATCAAATTTATGATCTTGGCATCTACGTTCTATATGTTCTCAACACTTGAGGGTCCAATCCAAGCGATCAAATCGGTCAATGCTTTGGCTCACTTTACCGACTGGATCGTTGGTCACGTACATGATGGTGTTCTTGGATGGGTTGCATTCATGATCATGGCTGCATTGTTCCACATGGCTCCACGTGTATTCAAACGTGAGATTTATTCTAAATCATTGATGAATACCCAATTCTGGATTCAAACGCTTGGGGTTGTCTTGTATTTCACTTCTATGTGGATTGCAGGTATTACTCAGGGGATGATGTGGCGTGCTCATGATGAATTTGGTAACCTTGCGTACTCATTCATCGATACGGTTACGGTATTGCACCCTTATTATACAATTCGTGCAGTGGGTGGTACATTGTACCTAGTGGGTATGTTCTTATTCGCGTACAATATGTACAAAACGATGACAAGTGGTCGCCGTGTTGAAGAATCAGAACTTCAATCAGCATCGCCTATGGGCGCATAATTAAGGGGGGGAAAAATGTTTCACTGGTTAGAGAAAAACCCGTTCTTTTTTGCGGTTGCTGTCTTTGTTGTTATTGCCTTTGCAGGTCTTATTGAGATTTTGCCTAACTTTGCCCAAGCGTCTCGTCCCGTTATCGGTACGAAACCGTATACGACGCTTGAGCTTGCTGGTCGTCACGTTTACATCAAAAACAGTTGTAATGCGTGTCACTCACAATTGGTTCGTCCATTTAAATCTGAAACCGATCGTTATGGTCATTACAGTTTGAGTGGGGAATATGCATACGATCGTCCTTTCTTATGGGGTTCAAAACGTACTGGTCCGGATTTGATGCGTGTAGGTAACTACCGTACAACAGACTGGCACGAAAACCACATGAAAGATCCTGCAGCTGTTGTGCCGGGTTCAATCATGCCAGCATACGGTTGGATGTTTAAAAATAAAGCGGATGTTGATACCGCATACGCTGAGCAAGTAACGGTTAATAAAGTGTTTAAAACACCTTATAATGCAGAGTTACCAATGGCGGATGGCTCAAAAGTAAAAGTTGCCTTAGCAGATTCTGTTGAAGCAGCTAGAGCATCTGCATTGGAAGAGGCAAAAGTTATTGCAGCCGATATGAAAGATCAAGATGTTAAAGATGCAGTAGCAAAAGGTGAGATTCCTGAAATCGTCGCCCTTATTGCATACCTTAATAGTTTGAAATAAGGAATGTGACGTGGACATTGCTACACTTCAAGCGTATGGATATTTTTTTCTCACGGCCTTTTTAGTGGTCGTGTTGTATGGGTATATTTACCATTTGTATAGCGCAGAGAAAAAAGGGACACGCGATTACGAGAAGTATGGCAATATCGCGCTTCATGATGATATCAGCGATCAACCGATCGAGGAGATCTCAAAAACCGATGAGATAAAAAAGTAGGAGGCATAGATGAATAAGACAGTTTTAGCTGCTATTGTAGTTGTAATTGCGATGCTTGGTTTCACATACGTAGCTGTCGGTTCCGCTGGCGGTATGGGTGGAGAGGGTGACTGGGTTAATAAACTCGCCGTATTGGGTGCAGTTGTCCTAGTTATTGTCACAGCATTCGTTGTTACCAAATACGTTCGACAGATGCAAAGCGATACAGCAGGTGGTCAACTTGCAGATGAAAATTGGGATGGAATTGGAGAATATAAAAACGAACTTCCTTTTGGATGGGCGGTCATTTTTCTTGGTTCAATTGTTTGGGCAATGTGGTATTTTCTTGCAGGATACCCCGTAAATGCGTATTCACAAATTGGTGAATACAATGACGAAGTAAAAGCGCACGATACGAAGTTTGAAGCACAATTTGCCAAAATGGATGATGCAACCTTAAATGCAATGGGTGAATCGGTCTTTATCGTACAATGTGCTCCATGTCATGGTCTACAAGCCGATGGTATGGATGGAAAAGCAGCTAATTTGCATGAACGTATTGCTGAGAAATCGGTTAAACATATCGTTATGAATGGTGCAAATAATTTCAAAACCGATTACGCAGGTGGTATGCCACCGATGTTGTTACAAGATCCTGCTCAAGTGGATGCCGTTGCTAAATACGTTGCATCAGGATTTAAAGCAGATGATGCAGCTGGAAAAGCGGCTTATGCAGCCGGTACGTGTAACACGTGTCATGGGGAAAATGGTGAAGGAATGCCGTCCGTTGCTCCAAAAATCAATGGTTGGGAAGCTGGTATGGTAGCAACCGTATTGAAAGATGGTAAAAAAGGTGCAATTGGCGCAATGCCAGCATTCACCAACTTGACGGCGGTTCAAACCAAAGCACTTGGCGCGTATGTTTCAAGCTTGAGTAAAAAATAAGGGGCAAATTATGGAAAATCGTAGTATTTTTTCACTACACGGTATTACCGGCATGTTGATTGCTACCGTGTTGCTTCTTTCTATCCTTGCAGGCTTAACCGTCTGGGGGATAGGGGTTCAGCAAGGGAGTGCGGCTAACTTTTATCAAATTGAAAATGAAAAAGAGATCAAAATGATCAGCACGGATAATGCTGTTCATGTGATCAACGTTAAATAAGGAGTTTAGTATGGCAAGTATCATGGATAAACTTATTTCATGGGGATTGGTCATTTCGGCTGCGTATACTTTGTACGCAGTTATGACTGCTAACCATCTTTATGTCGGTTGAGGTCGACATTGAAATTTTCACGAGGGCTAGCGGCCCTCACTCTTACCCTCTCATTTTTCACTCCGTTGCACGCTGAATTCTTATATAAGGATGATGTGATCAATAACCCAAAATTTACCCAATCCATTGAATCGGTTGGTCGTGAGCTTAAAGCCAAAACAGGTGTTTCACTCTATTTGGTTATGGTACGTGATTTAGAGAATAATGAATCGATTAGTGATTTTGAAAAACGTATCGCATACGAGACTAACGACTCTGCGGTCATTATGACCTTTGTGGAACTTCAAAAACAAGTGGATATTTTGGCACGTCCTACATCTTTATATAATAGTTTTAACAAAGCACAAGTATTAAGTCCCAACGCAACCTTTATCGGCGCGGTAGTGAGTTCACTTATGTTTGCCCGCACTTTTGACGAAGCTAAAGAGTTTATGGGCAATCGGGGGGGAACGGTATTACCTATTTTGGCGGAACGCACCAAAGGTAAAGAAACGGTTGCTAAATACTCTGTGGCAATGTACAATGGTTACAGCGATGTTGCAGAACAAATTGCCGCATCGAAGGGAAAAACTCTTAGTTCTTCTGCGGGAAATGGGAGCCGAGATTTTATTGATCTTATCCGTTTCATTTTTTATAGTATCATACTCTATGGACTTGGTTTGTATCTTTGGAAGCGTTTTTTAAAAAAGAGGGATTGATTATGAGTACAATGGATAAAAGTACTGGTAAAAAATGGCCATGGATTATTGGTTTGTCCACTGTGGCTGTGATAGCACTTGGGGTCGGAACCGTTAAAATTGCCATTAATAACCCTGTGGAACCATCCGATTATGGGATGCAAGGGTATCACAGCTATGATGATAACGTTAACGATATTATCCAATCAAAAATTGCCTTTGATAAAGCGTATACAATTACTTTTTTAACCCCAAAAATCGAAGAGAAGCAATCGGTTATCGCTTATCACATTACCGATAAAGAAGGTAAAGGGGTGGATAATGCTACCGTTAAAGTGGTATTGACTCGCCCTGATACCACAAAATTCGATATTAATCTCTCTAATCCAACGGTGAGCGATGGGAAATATACTTTTCCTCCAGTGGATCTTCCTAAAGTTGGGCGATGGGATATATTGGCCAAAGTCTCTGTTGGGGATAAGCAACGCTATTACAATCTTAAAGCGGATACCCGTTACACCAATACCCTCGAATTTTAATTTTCTCCCCCTTTTTGTGGGGAATTTCATTGAAATAAGTTATAATCTCCCCATCTTTATACAGTCAAGGGGGGTCTTATGACTACATCTTTAGGGGGGTTATTGTCTCCATCATTAGTTAATGGAGGAGCCAGCGGGCTTCGTGATTTACTAATTGATGAAGTTAATGCCATGCTACGTTACTTGGTTTCATCAGGAAAAATTTTGCCCAATCATATTTATGCGACAGCTGAAGCATTTACCATTGAACGTCAAGATCGTGAAAAAGTAAAAAAAGCCGAAGGGGCAGAGTATGTGTTTAAAACTGAAGGGTTATTGGACATTGAACCATTAACGACCATTCATGGAATGCTCAGTGAGATGGTCGCACCCGCACTTCCCCGTTCGATTGTGCTGTTGGACGCTTCTTCGGGTACTCCTAGTCCCTTTAATTGGATCAGTACGGTTCCGCTTTTACGCCGTTTAATGTTTGTGGCGATTATCTCCCTCATTGGTTTTGTTGGTTTGGCCTTATCTCCCGATGTAAATCCAGATGGAGGTGATTTATTTACCTCACATGGTCTTCCATTGTTAGTTAACCTCCTCTTTTTTATTGCCTCAGCAGGATTAGGAGCCTCTTTTTCGACCCTTTTCCAAGCCAATCAGTATATTATTCAAGGGACATTTGATACCAAATACGAAACATCGTATTGGATTCGTTTATTGGTGGGGATTATGGCTGGGTTGATTTTGGCGTGTTTGATCCCTTTGGATCCAGCAACCATTAAACAGCTTAATGGGTTAGGTCAACCAATGTTGGCATTATTGGGTGGATTCTCTGCGTCACTGGTTCACAGAATTCTCAATTTGTTTGTGGATGCACTTGAAGGGGCTGTCAAAAAAATGGCAAATGCCTTTGTGGATACTTCTGCGAAAAAATAACCAAATTTAGGCATTAAATTTTTTTAGTTTCTTTTGTCACCAACGTGTAATCCTTTGGGATTACACTTTCAATTATGAAACCATCCTTATCCTTTCGCAGTGTTTTTATCTCTGATCTTCATCTTGGGACACGGGATGCGCAATCGGATCGTCTTTTGGAGTTTATCCGAAACGTTGAGTGCGAAAACCTTTACCTCGTCGGCGACATTATTGATGGGTGGGAGCTTCGACGCAATTGGCGGTGGAGTCAAGCCCAATCCGATGTCCTCCAAAAAATCCTCCGAAAAGCCCGTAAAGGGACAAACGTCTATTATATCCTCGGCAATCATGACGAATTTTTACGCCCTTTTTTACCCATGATGATGGGAAATACCCTTACCATTACCCATGAAAAAGTCCATTATGGGGTTAATGGCAAGCGGTATCTTGTGGTGCATGGCGATATGTTTGATGCGGTGACCATGACCAAAAAATGGGTTGCCCATTTAGGAGATCGATGCTATTTGTTGATGCTACGGCTCAATCGTCCCATCAATAGGATACGACGATGGTTGGGTATTTATCACTATTGGTCGCTTTCCAAAATGGTTAAGCAAAGCGTGAAACAAGCGGTCAGTTTTATCACCGATTACGAAGAGGTTCTCTCCTCTCATGCCGATGAGCAAGGGTTTGATGGGGTGATTTGCGGTCATATTCACCACGCTGAAATACGGCTGATTAATGACATTGAGTACCTTAATTGTGGTGATTGGGTCGAATCGTGTACCGCCATCGTCGAACATTATGATGGACGATTTGAAATTTATGAACATGACTAAAAGCATTAGCATCATTTTTTATAAAGGGTCAGGAACCCTAGCCGAACGGCTCATACGGGTGTGGACATCCAGCTTGTATGCCCATTGTGAATTTGGACGCAGTGATGGATTGTACCACTCTAATGACCGATTCACCTTTATTTCACGAACCCATACACTGGAGATTGATCCGGATGAGTGGGATGTGTGTACACTGATATTACCCGTTGAAATTGTCGATCGGGTAGAACGACGACAAGTACGCAAAAATGGAACCCACTACGATTGGATGGGGATTGTTTTTTCCCAAATTTTTCGACTGGGATGGCACAGCAAAAAGCGATGGTTCTGTTCTAAAAGCAATGCGGATGATCTACTTTACGCTTACCGCTTGATGCAGCGAAGTGGTCATGACCGTTACCAACCTTATAGAGAGAGTTTTAAACCCATTAGTCAGCATAAACCAAACTGTATTTCGCCTCAGGATTTGTTTGAAATCACACACAAAATTGCCTTAAAAAGGGACTTCCCCCTTTAAAACTTCCTTAAAGTAAGCTGTTTTTAATCAACAATCAAGTATTATTTCGCGTTTATTAGTCCCCTACGGGTGGATCTAAAATTCTACTGGAACATTTCAAAACAAGGAGATTGTGTGCCAACAATCAACCAACTTATTCGTAAAGAGCGACAAGCGGTAGTGAAAAAATCAAAATCACCCGCTTTGGTGTCATGCCCACAACGTCGTGGTGTGTGTACTCGTGTATATACTACAACCCCTAAAAAACCTAACTCCGCGCTTCGTAAAGTTGCTAAAGTTCGTTTGACTTCAGGGTTTGAAGTAATTAGTTATATCGGTGGTGAGGGTCACAACTTGCAAGAGCACTCAATCGTATTGGTTCGTGGTGGTCGTGTAAAAGATTTACCAGGGGTTAAATACCATATCGTACGTGGTGCTCTTGATACTGCGGGTGTTAAAGACCGTAAAGTATCCCGTTCTAAATACGGAACGAAAAAAGCTAAGGCTAAAAAATAGTCTATTAGTCTGACAAGAATCGGTTTTTGATGACCGTTTTTTGAGTAAATGAAAACAACATTGAAGGAAACATTATGAGAAGAAGAAAAGCGCCCGTTCGCGAAATTATGCCTGACCCCGTTCATGGTTCAAAAATCTTAACGAAGTTTATCAACAAACTTATGTGGGATGGTAAAAAAAGTACCGCTGAAAAAATCATGTACAGTGCTTTGGACCTTATCGCATCACGTGGCGAAAAAACGGGTATCGAAGTGTTTAACGCTGCGATCGAAAACATTAAACCCGTTATCGAAGTAAAAAGCCGCCGTGTGGGTGGAGCGACCTACCAAGTTCCAGTAGAAGTACGCCCTGTTCGACAGCTTTCATTGGCGATTCGTTGGTTAACCGATGCATCACGCAAACGTAACGAACGTACTATGGCTGAGCGTTTGGCAAACGAATTGATGGATGCTGCCAACGATAAAGGTTCATCATTCAAACGTAAAGAAGATACCTACCGTATGGCTGAAGCGAATAAAGCATTTGCTCACTATCGCTGGTAATCGTTACTCGTAACCTTTTGATAACCCATCACGGGTTATCATTTCTCCCAAATAAAACTACTCTTTAAGGCTATTATCATGGCAAGATCCCATAAACTAGAAGACGTTAGAAATATCGGTATCGCGGCACACATTGACGCGGGTAAAACAACCACAACAGAACGTATTTTGTTCTACACGGGTGTTTCACACAAAATCGGTGAGGTTCACGAAGGTGCAGCAACGATGGACTGGATGGAGCAAGAGCAAGAGCGTGGTATCACGATCACTTCAGCTGCAACTACCTGTGAATGGCGTAAAACGCAAATTAATATCATCGATACTCCAGGCCACGTTGACTTCACCATTGAAGTTGAGCGTTCTATGCGGGTACTTGATGGTGCAGTAGCGGTATTTTGTGCGGTAGGTGGGGTTCAACCACAATCCGAAACCGTATGGCGACAAGCAAACCGTTATGGGGTTCCTCGTATGGTTTTTGTTAATAAAATGGACCGTACAGGGGCAGATTTTTACAACGTGGAAGATCAAATCCGTACCCGTCTGAAAGCCAATCCTATCCCCATCCAATTGCCTATTGGTGCTGAAGATCAATTCAAAGGAATCATTGATTTGGTCAAAATGAAAGCGATCCTTTGGGATGAAGACGCGGCTATGGGTTCAAACTACCGTGAAGAAGAAATTCCTGCGGATTTGATGGAAAAAGCAGAAGAGTATCGCGCCAAAATGATGGAAGCGGCTGCTGAGGGCGATGATTCGTTGATGGAAAAATTCTTTGAAGAGGGTGAACTCAACAACGAAGAGATTATGCGCGGAATTAAAGCGGGTTGTCTTAAAATGGAGATCATCCCTATGACGTGTGGAACTGCGTTTAAAAACAAAGGGGTTCAAACCCTTTTGGATGCGGTTATCGATTATCTCCCATCTCCATTGGAAGTTGCCGCAATCAAAGGGACAATGGAAGACGATGAAGAAGTTGAAGTTGAAGTTCCTTCAACGGACGATGCGCCTTTTGCCGGTCTTGCGTTCAAAATTATGACCGATCCTTTCGTAGGGCAATTGACTTTCGTACGTGTTTACCGTGGTGTTCTTGAATCAGGTACGTATGCTTACAATACCATCAAAGGTAAAAAAGAGCGTATCGGACGTATCGTAAAAATGCACGCGAATAAACGTGAAGAGATCAAATCGCTTTACGCAGGGGAAATCGGAGCGGTTGTGGGTCTTAAAGATACCACGACAGGAGATACTCTTTGTGACGAAAAAGAGCGTTTGGTATTAGAGCGTATGCACTTCCCTGAACCTGTTATCTCGGTTGCCGTTGAGCCAAAAACCAAACCTGACCAAGAAAAAATGGGGATTGCTCTTGCGAAATTGGCAGCTGAGGATCCTTCTTTCCGTGTTCATACGGATGAAGAGACAGGACAAACCATCATCAGTGGTATGGGTGAACTTCACCTAGAGATCCTTGTTGACCGTATGTTCCGTGAATTCAAAGTGGAAGCAGAAGTAGGTGCGCCTCAAGTTGCTTACCGTGAGTCTATCCGTGCAGAAGTGAAACAAGAATACAAATACGCCAAACAATCAGGTGGACGTGGACAATTCGGTCACGTGTATTTGATCGTTAAGCCAGGCGTTGCAGGAACGGGTTACACCTTTAACAATGAAATCAAAGGGGGAGTTATCCCTAAAGAGTATATCCCTGCGGTTGAAAAAGGGTGTAAAGAAGCAATGGCTAAAGGTGTCTTGGCAGGTTACCCAATCGAAGACATCGAAGTTACCTTGTATGATGGTTCATACCACGAAGTTGACTCCTCTGAGATGGCGTTTAAACTTGCTGCATCCATGGGATTCAAAGAGGCATGCCGTAAAGCAAACCCAGCAATCTTAGAGCCTATGATGAAAGTGGAAGTTGAAGTTCCTGAAAACTTCATGGGGGATGTTATCGGTGACCTTAACCGTCGTCGTGGACAAGTTAACAACATGGGTGACCGTTCAGGTAACAAGATTGTTGATGCGTTCGTTCCTCTTTCTGAAATGTTCGGTTACTCAACTGACCTTCGTTCAGCCACCCAAGGACGTGCAAGTTATTCTATGGAATTCGATCATTACGAAGAAGTTCCTCGCAACGTTGCCGAAGAGATTATCAAAAAGCGTAACAGCTAAGCGATTTTCTCTCCTCTTGCCCCGTTTGGGGCAATTTCTCTCTTCTGAATTTTCTAAAACTTATATCATTATTGTAATGACAAAAAGTTAGAATGTATACGCTAACCCTGCAAACGGTCCTTGAATTTTGACATCTGAAGTGACTCCAAAATGGTTATTAAGTTGCAATGACTCTTGGCGATACCCCACTTCTGCTTGGAATCCTTTGGAAATATCCCAAACCGCTTTCACCCGACCATCCATAAAATAATCGCTGTTGTGACCCAAATATTTTACATTTCCCATCAAATGAAGCCCTGTTCCCACGAGATTAATCGCTCCAGCAACATATCCCATGGGGATCGCTTGAGTTAAGGTTTGGTTGGCGGTTCCCCCTACGGTGACATCCAACATTTTGAGCGTTACCCCAATGTCCAATTCAACGACATTGTCCAAAATTTCGTAATACGGCGTAATGTCCGTTTGGTTAATGGAGACCGTATTGGTTCCCAACGCGCCATTAGAACCCGTAAATGACGTGCGCGGTGTGGCATCGATACGGATATTAGGAATCAAAGGAACCGGATGTTCAAAAAACGCCCCCACTTGATACGTCCCTTGACTCGTACTGTCAAAATGGGTCGCACTGGTTGTTCCATTACTGGTGTACCCAAACGTACCGCTAGCGACAGGAGCATAATAATCTGCCTCTGCACCAAATCCTAATAGCATAGCAGCCGATGCCATAGAGGCACTCAATGAGAGGGCTAATAAACTTTTTTTAAACATCATCTATCCTTTTTTAATGCACGTTTTGGGCTGTACCCAACGTGTGTATTACATCTCCATTTTTTTTGGAAATGACAGTGTGTATCATACCGAATTTTTTCTCAAGCTGGATTCCCGTTTTCATGGGAATGACAGGGTTTGTCACCCTGAACTTGATTCAGGGTCTAAAAATTGTGGATCGAGTCCGCAATGATAGGGTAGAACTTAAAAACTGTATCCAAAATTAAGCTGTACCCCTTTGGTTTTGCTTCCTCCATCGAGATAGGTCAATCCTACGCGTAGTTTACTCACGGTTTGTCGAATCACTTTTTGGGCTAAATCAGCATCGCCTAGACTCTCTTCATGAATTTTAGTCAAACCATACGAGAATCCATACTCATTGTAGGTTTTAAGATAGAGTTCTGTTCCAGTAAAGAGAGTATTGGTCGCAAACACTTCCAAAGAGGAATGGGGCATAAAGGAGTCGGTATTAAATCCATAAATCAACCCATTTTTATAGACCGTATTTTTAATCCCTGGATCAAAAGCGTACGCTCCTGAATACAATCGTGTCGTTGTTTGGGTGTATCCCACCATATTGCCCATAATGGCATATCCATTAGCAGTATCAAGTTTAAAGGCACTGGTCACACTTCCTGTTTCGACTTGTCCCACCGATCCCATATCCACTGACGCTGAAACACCATAGCTGTATGCTGGGGTGAGAACCCAATTTTTTTGGATAGGGAAGTTCATGCTCACCCCTAATCCCAACGAAACTGCTTTTGCCCCTTGGGTATCTGAAAGTGATATAGGGAGCATAATGTTGATTTTTTTACCTGGGTTATCACTGAAACTAAAAGAGTATGCCAAAGGCAATGAATAGAGTTTACTTTCCAGTCCCGCTTGACTGGTTGCGAGGTAGGATGTACCCAAGGGAGCCGTATTGGCGCGAATAATAGAGACATTGGCAAGATTTGTAGAGGGAGTTTGCTCAACCACGGCACTGACACCATTGTTAAAACTCGCCGTACTGCTTTGTGACATCAACGAGCTTGGATTCCCCGCGATCGGATCGACAGGAGAGACGGCGGCTAATTTTTTCATAAATTGCTCTATGGCACCTTGACCTGATGATTTAAACCAATCGGTTAAGAGACTTTGGCTATCAGCACGGGTAGCACCGGTAAAAGATTGGTTTAAGCCAATGGCAGGGACAGACATAATAAGGGTGGTACTGTTAGCCGCATAGCTAAACGAAACGGGTAAACCACGGAAATTAGCATTCAAATTCGCAGCAGACGTATCGGTGTAGGTGGGCAAATACGATTGTATTCCACTGGTTTGGGTGACCAAATTGATCAATTGCGTTAGGTTGTTGGCTCCGACATACGCACTGGTTCCATTGGCCGAACCATCGATACTAAATAAATCAGCAGCCGATACTTGGGTGGTGGTTAGTGCTAGAAGAGAGAGAGAGAGAGAGAGAGACGGGCGACGTGTTTTTTCATGGGTAGCTCCTTGCGTGTTATATGAGGCAGTTTCAATTCTAGTCTTCCTTATCTAAATTATAAATAAAACGTTATAAAACTTTTTGTTTACCTATCAGGGTTGGTATTTGAGTGTTACCGAGAAGGATTTTTTAACTGGATTGTGTCATACTAAACGTGACTCAGGGTCTAAAAGAGATGCTGAATCAAGTTCAGCATGACGGAGAAAGTCACGTCCGCAATAACCCATTTTTGGTTATTATATCCCCTCCATTTCAAACGAAAATCGCACACGGAGGGAACGATGCACTTATGTGGTATTGATGAAGCAGGACGGGGACCATTGGCAGGATCACTGACGCTGGCGGGGGTTATTTTGCACCAAAATATTCAAGGACTCAATGACTCGAAAAAATTGACCGAAAAAAAACGGGAACAGCTCTTTGATCGTATTTGTCACCATTCTACTTATCACATTGTTTCGTTTGATGCGAAAACTTTGGATGAAAAAGGGCTTTCATGGTGTTTGGCTACGGGATTACGAGAGATTATGGCGGTGATTGGGGAGGCTGAGTATCTCTATGATGGGAATCAAACGTTTGGGGTAAAAAATCTGCGTACTTTGGTCAAAGCCGATGCGACCATCCCTGAGGTGAGTGCAGCTTCGATACTTGCCAAAGTGACACGGGATCGAGAGATGAGAGAATACGCCCTGATCTATCCTCAATACGGATTTCAAAATCATAAAGGATACGGAACCGCAGCGCACGTAAACGCAATTGCTACGTATGGCTATTGCCCTATCCATCGACAAAGTTTCAAAATTAAGTCGCTACAACCCCTTTTATTTTAGAACCGCATCGTTATAATCCCCAAAAAAACAGGAGTCACACCCATGGTATCTCTTATCCATATCGAATCTGCCCTAGCCGCCGTCGATCATGAAGTAAAAACCGTATTGCAGGATATGTCTCTTTCATTAACCGAAAAAGATCAAAAAATGTTGCCACTCTTACGCGAAAGTAAAGTGCTAAAACAAGCGTATGAAGATTTACAGTATTTAAAAGCCAATCCGCCCAGTCCATCAGCAGGGTGTAAAGTGGGTAGTCATCGACAAGAATAAAAAATAAGGGAAGTAAAAAAGGAGACTCTCCACCAGATACCTGCGGCACAAAACATGATTAAGTGTGCTGCTACATTCCTGTCCTGACACGGTGCTTAACACACACCCTTGCACAGGTCTGATGAAGAGAACCGAAATTATGCCGATAACTACCTTATAATAGGATTATAAGCGAAGAAAAAATAATTTTAGTCACTTCGCCTTTTTTTTTGTTACACTTCCACCAAAATATAACTTAGGATCTTTTACTTTGAAACTTATTATCGTTGAATCACCCGCAAAAGCAAAGACTATTAAAAATTTTCTTTCCAGTGACTATGAAGTGATTGCCTCAAAGGGGCATATTCGTGACCTCCCCAAAGCCCGTTTTGGGATTAAAATTGATGCGACAAGCTTGGTTCCTGATTACAAGATCAGTGAAGACAGCACCGCCATTGTAAAACAGATTCAAGCCTTGGCTAAAAAAGCAGACACCATCTACCTCGCGACCGATGAGGATCGTGAGGGGGAAGCAATTGGGTGGCATATTGCCCATGCTATTGGGAAAGATCCTGAGTCGCTTCCCCGTATCGTGTTTCATGAAATCACCAAAAATGCGATTATTCACGCCCTAGAAAATCCTCGTGCGTTGGATATGGATCGGGTCAATGCCCAACAAGCGCGTCGATTACTCGATCGTATTGTGGGGTATAAACTCTCACCACTGCTTGCCTCGAAGATTCAAAAAGGGCTTTCCGCAGGACGGGTACAATCCTCAACCCTTAAAATCGTCATCGATCGGGAGCGTGAGATTCGGGCGTTTGTCCCTCAAGAGTATTGGAGCATCGACACCCTCTTTAAAACCGATATTGATGCTACCTTAGTCGAGTTTGAGACCCAAAAAATGGATAAACTCACCATTGGTACCGAAGATGAGGCGCAACGTATCGTCGCAGTCTTAGCGCATGAAGCGTTTGTCGTGGGAGAGATCGAGACCAAAGAGCGTAAATCCTCTACGCCTCCCCCGTTTATGACCTCAACACTGCAACAAACCGCCTCATCGCAATTGGGCTTCTCCCCCAAAAAGACGATGATGGTCGCTCAAGCATTGTACGAAGGGGTCAAGACCCCCGAAGGCACCTCAGGGGTCATCACCTATATGCGTACCGATTCGCTTAACCTTGCCACCGAAGCTTTAGAAGCTGCCCGTGAACTCATTAGCAACACGTATGGCAAAGCGTATCTCCCCAAAGAGGCAAAAGTCTACACCAAAAAATCCAAAGGGGCGCAAGAGGCGCACGAAGCCATTCGCCCTACAATGCTGTCATTTACCCCTGAGATTGCCGCAACGTTTCTTAAACCCGATGAGATTAAACTCTACCGTCTGATCTACAACCGCTTTTTGGCGTGTCAGATGAACGATGCCCGTTTTGAGCAACAAAGCATCACCTTCCAATCCCCCAAAGCCCACTTCCGTGCCACGGGTCGTCGATTGCTGTTTGATGGGTTTTACCGCGTGTTAGGGAGCGATGACAAAGACAAACTCTTACCCAAACTCACCACAGGGGATGCGATTGATCTTCAAAGCATTGCTGCCCAACAACATTTTACCGAACCCCCTTCCCGTTATTCGGAAGCAAGTCTCATTAAAAAACTCGAATCCGAGGGGATCGGACGACCCTCTACGTACGCTCCGACCATCTCAACGTTGCAAGCACGTAATTACATTGAAGTGGAAAAACGCGCTATTCTTCCCACAGAAATCGCCTTTACGGTCACTGAATTACTCGAAAAACATTTTGACGAGATCGTGAATGCCAGTTTTACCGCCAATATGGAAAAAACACTCGATGAAATCGGGGAAGAAGGGAAATCGTGGCAAGCGTTATTGCTGGAGTTTTATCACCCTTTTATGGAGAAAATAGCCGCGGGGAAAGAGGCCATCGTAAGTCTCAAGGTCGCTACTCCATTGGGGCGCAATTGCCCCCAATGTGGGAGTGAGTTGCTGTTGCGTTCGGGACGTTTTGGGGAGTTTATTGCCTGTAGCGGTTTCCCTAAATGCAAATACACCGAACAAACTCAAGCCAACCAAAAAGCCAATCCTACCGTACCGGATGAAGTGAGTGAGGAGGTGTGCGAAAAATGTGGCAGTGCGATGGTGATCAAGAATGGTCGCAATGGACAATTTTTAGCCTGCAGTGGTTATCCCAAATGCAAAAACACCAAGACCCTCAACCAAGAGACCAAATTTTCTGAGGTTCCTTGTCCTGAATGTGGGGGAAAACTCACGTGGAGACAATCGCGACGAGGGGCATTTTGGGGGTGTGAACACTACCCTAAATGTACGTTTATCAGTAAATTTGAACCCACCCAAACCCCCTGTGAGGTAGAAGGGTGTACAGGGGTGTTAGCCCCACGTACCTATCGAAATAAAGAGGTGTTTGAGTGTACCAAATGCAAAAACAGAACCCCCAATGAAACCGTTGTGGAGTGAGACACTTTTATGAAAATCGGATTAATCTCTGACACCCATACCAAGGTAGGACGCTCCCAAAAAGCGATTGACCATCTCAAAAGGTGTGGGGCAGAGTTTTTGATCCATGGGGGGGATATTGTCAAACCCGCCATCTTGGAACAGCTTAAAAACAGCGGTTTGCGCTACATCGCTGTGTATGGTAACAATGATGCCCACTTACACGAAGTGCATGACCGGTATAACCTCGTCCAAGAACCCCACTATTTTACCCTCAGTGGAACCAAATGCAAACTAATGCACCTCCCCTTTTATATGAGTGCCGATACCGAAGTGGTCATTTTTGGTCACACCCATGTTTTTGAGTGTGATGTTAAAAACAAAACCCTCTTTATCAATGCAGGAGAAGTGTGTGCCAGAGAAGAACCGCTCTCCTCGTGCGCCATGCTAGAGATCACCCCAACGGCGTTTATCGTCACACGCTATACCCGAGCCATTGGCAGCAAAACCTTTGACGCAATCCATTACACCTTTGAAAGATCCCCTAAATGACCCAAAAAATATTTCTCTGTTCCATTTCGAATATCAACAGCGGTACGTGCAATGAAGATTGTCATTTTTGTTCCCAAAGTGTCCGCTATAAAGCCAATATTCAACGGTACAAACAAAAACCCATGGAGGAAATTCTTACCCAAGCGCGTCGCCTTGAATCGTTGGGTGCATTGGGATTTTGTCTGGTAACCGCCCAAAAGGGGTTGGATGAGAGAACGTTAGAATTTGTCTGTACGGTCGCACGTACCCTCACGCGCGAAGTTCCCCGACTGCGTCTGATTGGGTGCAATGGTACCGCCACTCAAGAGCAACTTCGTGAACTTAAAGCCTCAGGGATTGTCGCTTACAACCATAATTTGGAGACCAGTAAAGAATTTTATCCCCGTGTTTGCACGACCCATGCATGGGAAGAGCGGTGGGAAACGTGTGAAAACGTTAATGCCGTAGGGTTAAAACTCATCAGCGGAGGGATATTTGGGATGGGGGAGAGCCAAGGCGATCGACTCAGTATGCTGCACGCCCTTAAAGCACTTAATCCCATTTCCGTCCCCTTAAATTTTTACCACCATAATCCGGCACTCCCCTTACACCCCAATCCTCTTACCGTGGAGGAGGCACTGGGTCTTATCTCTCTTGCGCGAAACGTGTTGGATACCACCGATCGGATTATGGTCGCAGGGGGGAGAGAGCAGATGTTTGGTGATCGTCAACATGAAATTTTTAACGCGGGTGCTAACAGTATCGTTTTGGGTAATTACCTCACTACCCAAGGGGAAGAGGCACACGTCGATTTAGCCATGCTTAAACAACTGGGGCTGGAAATCGCCCTTCATCCCTAATCGATAAAATAGCCATTGCCTCACCCTGAACGTAAATGACCGCAACTTAGCGATTTTTGATAATGTGGTTGGCAATCGCGTATCCATGATTGAGACCAAGGGCGATGGAACCGCCTGATTCTTGGGTAATGTCGCCTGCCACAAAAAGCCCTTTGATATTGGTCTCATAATGGTCATCATGCACAGGTTTCCCATGGGCTTCATGGATTCCACTACTTTGTAAAAAGCCACTGGGGGTAGTCCCTCCAATAGCGTAAATGAGCCGATCAAACGTTTGAGAGGTTCCATCGCTAAAAATCACCTTCGCCAATCCATTTTCATTTTCAAGTCCAACAATTTCTGTAGTTAACAAGGGAGTAACCCGTTTGGTCTCAAACGCGTGGGCAATATCGTTTTGGTTGGTGGGATTAGCCCGTTCAAACGTCGCACGACGATAACATAATGTCACTTCATTTTTTCCCCCCAGTTCAACCGCATATTCAATGGCAGAATCGCCCCCACCAATAACCATAATTTTTTCACCCAACCCACACGCATCTAAGGTAAAATGGACACGATCTTTGAGGCTTGGGGGAATTTTATAGTCGGGTTTATTGGGTTTACCCATCCGCCCTATGGTCACGACTACATACGATGCATAAATACTTCCCCCCGCGATCATGATTTCAAACCCCCCTTCGTGAGGGCGTATCTTTTGTACTTCGGTATGGGTACGAAGCTCCATTGCCTCATTATCCAACAACTGATCAAAAAAATTCAAGGTACTCTCTTTGGTTCCATCGACAAAATAGATAGAACCATCCAATTCCACTTTTTGCCCTTTCCAATCGACATCGACCCGTTTGTTATCTTTGTAAAATTTTCGGATCGTGGCGTTATGGTTTTGATCTTTTTCCAGTAAAACAATATCGCGCATCCCCAGTGTATAACTCTCAATTGCCGTTGCAATCCCCGCAGGACCTGCCCCGATAATGGCTAAGGTATATTTTTTATTCATTATGCTTTCTCCCACATCTTTGGTTAAACTCTACCATATCCAAGATAAATAAAACGGTGAATAGCAACAATTTTAACCTCATTTTTAGTATTAGCTTATTCTATCTATGGTATACTCTCGGTAAATTCAAATTTTCGTCTTAAGGAGACATGGTTATGAAAAAAATTATTCTTTCTTCGTTGATTGCTGCTACTTTGGTAAGTGCTAGTGATTTTAACTATGAAGTAACCCCTCTTGCTGGGTATCTTTGGAATCAAAACATTGCTGAAAAAGGGGATGTACACTCGTTTGTTGGTGGAACTGGTAGAACTAACAATTTGATGTACGGAACCGGTGGCGTTGCTGATCACGCTGTATTTGGCATTGAAGCACAAGCTAATAATCTTGAAGTATTTGGTATCAAACCAGAGCTTTCAATGTTGTACGGTACAGACACCATTACCGGTGCACCTCGTATGAGTAAAATTTTGACTACTATGATTGATGGTGTATATGACATCAACACAGGTACTATGTTCACCCCATTTGCTAAAGCTGGTTTTGGGTATGAAATTGAATACGGTATTTTAGATAAAGGTCTGGATGGATTTTTATTAAATGCAGGTATGGGGACAAAAATTGACCTTTCTAAAAATGTTGCTTTCAAAGTGGAAGGTCTTTATTTCTGGAAAGATAATAATGGTCGAAATTTAAATGGTGTAGCTAACATCGGTCAACGTGCTGCTGTAAACAACTACGCATTATTGGCTGGTTTCACCTTTAAATTGGATGAGAAAGCAGCTCCGTACGTAGCTCCTGTTGTGGTAGCTCCGGTCGTTGTTCCTGAGCCTGTTGTAGCTGCTCCGGTTGATAGTGACCATGATGGTGTCTTTGATCCTCAAGATAAATGTCCTAATACCCCAGCTGGCTTTAAAGTAGACAAAGACGGTTGTGAAGTAAGTGCAACTTTACGTGTTAATTTTGCAAGTGGTTCAGCAAAAATCGTTGGAAAAGCGGACAAAGATACACATGGTTTCTCTGATTTTCTCAAAGCAAATGCATACAAAGGGAAAATCGTTGGGTACACTGACAACGTCGGAAAAGCGCCTTTCAACAAAAAACTTTCTCTTAAACGTGCTAACGCAGTAAAAGCCGTTTTGGTTAAAGATGGTATCGCTGCAGATCGTTTGACAACCGAAGGTAAAGGTATGGAAAATCCTGTTGCTTCTAATAAAACTAAAGCAGGCCGTGCACAAAATCGTCGTATCGAAGTTGAAATTAGCAAATAAATTTCAACCTTAGCGCTTCCGCATTTGCGGAACGCTTCTTCTTTTACTTCTTCATGTTAGCTTCAAACTTTTTCATAAATTTTACTATTTTTGGTTGAATGACCATTTGACAATACCCTTGCATACGATGGTTATCGTAATAATTTTGGTGATATTTCTCTGCTTCAAAAAAATCAGGTGCTTCGCTTAGTTCAGTTACCATCGGGTCTTCCCATCTTTTTTGCTCCTCTTGAATTGATAGCAACGCACACGCTTTTTGTTTCTCTTCGTAATAGTAAATCACCGAACGGTATTGTGTTCCTTTATCTGCCCCTTGGGCATTTAAGGTGGTGGGATTGTGGATCGTCCAAAAAATAGACAACAATGTGTCATAGCTGATGCGTGTCGGATCAAAGGTAATCTCCACCACCTCCGCGTGACCACTCACACCCGTACAGACACTCTCATAGGTAGGATTAGGTCGTTTTCCCCCTGCATAACCGCTACGTACCCTCTCTACCCCTTGAACACGTGCATACACCGCTTCAATGCACCAAAAACACCCGCCACCCAAAAGGGCTTTTTCCAATACCGCCATGATACACTCCTTTTTGAGCGTAACAATACCGTAATCCTCTCATCCTATACTTTTGAAAATCAAGCAAGGAGGCACCTTATGAAAAAACTAAGTTCATTGGAAAAAGCGTTGTTAAAAAAATTACGTCGTTCCAAACGTGGATCGTGGATGGTATAATCTTCACTTTCGCCTCTTCCTCTCCTCTCTTTTTAGCTATCACCTCTTAGAACCGCTTATGCTCCTTTAGGATAAAATCCCAAAAACTATTCAACGAGGTCTCCTTATGTCGGTTAAACAACAGATTTTTGATAGGCTCCACAAACGCCCCCTTATCATTGATGGTGCTATGGGAACACAGCTTCAAGAACGTGCCGATAAAATTCCCGAATCTGCGTGGGAAGGGTTAGAAGGGTGCAATGAACTTCTCAACGTCACCTGCCCCGAAGTAATGCGCGATATTTTTCACGCTTACCTCATTGCGGGTGCGGATCTCATCACCACCAACACCTTCGGATCGTTTAGCTGGGTACTCGATGAATACGGGATTGGTCATCGCTCTTATGAACTCTCCCGCGCAGGAGCTGAGGTGTGTAAGGCAGAGTGTGAGACATTTTCTACCCCTGAACACCCCCGTTATGTTTTGGGATCCATCGGACCGGGAACCAAACTCCCCTCTCTGGGACATATCCACTATGACGAAATGTTCACAGGATATTTTGAGTGTTGTTTGGGACTCATTGATGGGGGATGTGATATTTTTCTCCTAGAGACGTGCCAAGACCCACTCCAGATCAAAGCGGCACTCCATGCGTGTGAAGCGGCAAACAAAGAGCGAGGAGCAACTCTGCCAATTATGGTTTCGGTTACTATCGAATTGGCAGGCAGTATGCTCATCGGAACCGATGCTCAAACGATTGCCACGATTTTAGAGCCGTTTGATATTCTTAGTCTCGGATTCAACTGCGGTACGGGGCCTGAACAATACGGCAAACACGTCCGAACGCTGAGCGAAATGTGGGGCAAACCGATCTCCGTCCACGCCAATGCGGGGCTTCCTCAAAACCGTGGAGGCTATTCGTACTATCCGATGGGACCCGATGAGTTTGCCCAGTTGCAATGTGACTTTTTAAACTACGACGGGGTGAGTTTTCTCGGCGGATGTTGCGGAACTACCCCTCAACATATCCGCGCCCTTGTAAACAAAGTCTCCTCTATTGCCCCTAAAAAACCAACGGGAGTAATGAAGCCCTCTATCGCATCGCTGTTTAACACCGTCGAGCTGATTCAAACCCCCTCACCGCTTTTGATCGGGGAACGTTCCAACTCCACCGGCTCCAAAGCATTTCGCGAACTCATCATTGCCAGTGATTACGAGGGGACTCTCAGTGTAGGTCAAGCCCAAGTGCGCGACGGTGCTCACTGTCTCGATGTCAACGTCGAGTTTGCGGGGCGTGATGGGGCAGTCGATATGGCGCACGTTATGAGACTCTACAACCAAAAAATTCCGCTTCCCCTCATGCCTGATGCGACGCGGGTCAACACGATGGAAGAGGCGCTCAAATGTATCGGCGGAAAACCGATCATCAACTCGGTCAACCTCGAAGATGGGGAAGAGCGTTTAGACGCTATTTGTTCTCTCGCCAAAAAATTCGGAACGGCTTTGGTGTGTCTGGTCATCGATGAAAAAGGGATGGCAAAAACCACGGCGGATAAAATGCGCATTGCCGATCGAATCTACGATCTGTGCGTTAACCGTCACGGTATCGATTCTAGAAACTTGATGTTCGATATGCTCACCTTTACGGTCGGAAGCGGGGATGTGGAGTACCGCGATGCCGCCATCCAAACCCTCGAAGCGATTCGTCAATTGCACGCCAAATACCCCAATGTCGGCTCAACGCTGGGACTTTCCAATATTTCGTTTGGTTTGAGCATGAATGCCCGCGTCTTTTTGAACAGCGTCTTTTTACACCACTGTATTCAAGCGGGAATGACTTCGGTCATTATCAACGTCAAACACATCGTACCGCTTGCCAAAATGTCGCAGGAAGATCGAGAGATCTGTGAAGAGCTACTGTTCCATCCCGATGATCAGTCCCTCTTTAAATTTATCGGTCACTTTAGTGATAAAACGATTGATAATGGCAAAAACGATGAAGCCTTTGAGGCGATGAGCGATGAGGAAAAAATCGCTCAACTTCTTCTTGATGGGGACAAAGAGCGGATGATTCCGTTGGTCGAAAAAGCGCGCCACACCATTAATCCCGACCGAATCGTTAATGAGATCCTTATCGATGCGATGAAAATCGTCGGTGAGTTGTTTGGATCGGGGAAAATGCAGTTACCGTTTGTTTTGCAAAGTGCCGAGACGATGAAAACGACCGTCGATTATCTCAACCCCTACCTCTCCAAACAAGAAAAAGATACCGACACCACCCTCGTGATCGGCACCGTCAAAGGGGATGTGCATGACGTAGGGAAAAACCTCGTCGATATTATCCTCTCCAACAACGGGTTCAAGGTAATCAACATCGGGATTAAAACCGAACTGGAAAAATATCTTGAGGTGATGAAAACCCATGATATTCACGCCATTGGGATGAGCGGACTGTTGGTTAAATCGACCCAAGTGATGAAAGACAATCTCGAAATTATGGCTTCCCGTGGGATCACTACCCCTGTACTTCTCGGCGGTGCGGCACTCACCCGAAGTTTTGTTGATGATTTCTGCCGACCGATTTACGGGGGAGCAATCTTTTACTGCCGCGATGCGTTTGATGGGGTTATCGCGATGAGCCGTATCGAAAAATACAATGCCGATCCGAGTGTCGGACTCGATACCCGTTTGGGCGGTGATATGGTGGAGCGAGCGGTTAAAGAGGTGATTGATGTGGTCATCCCCCCCTTTCATGCACTCAAAATGCCCTCACGTGAGATCAAAATTCCGACTCCTCCGTTTTGGGGGCGACGGGTTCTACGCAGTGAGCAACTCGATTTTGAGATGCTATGCGGATGGATTAACAAACGCAGTCTCTTTAAACTCCATTGGGGATACAAACGTGCGGGAATGCCCGTAGAGGAGTACAAAAAACTCCTTGAGACCAAAGTATATCCTGCGTATGAGCGAATCAAATCAGAGATTATCAAACGGGGACTTTTTGATCCGACGATTATTTATGGCTACTACCCTGTCCGAAGCAGTGACCGAGAACTACTCATTTTTGATGAAAGGGCAGGGTGGAATATCGATGCAAACGCTAACCGCCAAAACCTCGATGAAGTGATCGGAAATGCCAAATATGTGTTTGAATTTCCGCGCCAGCGCAAAGCACCGCACCGTGCATTGAGTGACTTTTTCACCCACATACGTGATGATGTTTTGCCACTGAGTTGTGTGAGTGTTGGAGATAAATTCAGTGCCTACGAACAAGAGCTGTATGCCAACAATGAATATCTCGAATACAATCTGGTGCACGGATTTGGGGTAGAGCTTGCCGAAGCATTAGCGGAAGTGGCGCACAAACAGATTCGACTCGATCTTAATATCGCGAGTGCGGATGAGGGATTCAGTCTTCGCGATGTCCGTCTCAACCGTTACGCGGGGGCACGTTACAGTTTCGGATACCCTGCGTGTCCTGATTTGGAACCCAGTCGGATTATTTTTGATTTGCTCAAACCCGAAGAGTTTGGAATCACACTATCGGAGACGTATCAAATCCATCCCGAACAAAGCACCACGGCACTGGTCGTCCATCACAAAGAGGCGACGTATTTTAATATCTAAAGGATAAAAGTACATTATTTCAGTAAAAAAAGAAGAGCATAGAAGTCGTTTCCCCCCCTAAAAGGGGAACGTAGAGAAATTTACATTGTTTTTTCAAGTGTAGCGTAGTTACGACAACCAAGGTCATTTTTCAACTCACACGCTTTGTGATACAATTTTTGGGCTTTAACTTTATCCATTTTCATCCCTGTACCGCGTTCATACATTGTTCCTAAACTAACACACTCATCAGCATCCCCTTTATCGCATCCTTTGGTGTACAACGTAAGAGCTTTGGCTTTATCTTGTTTTACCCCAGTACCTAAATCGTACAAGCTACCTAAAGCAGAACACCCTTTGGCTTCCCCTTTATCACACGCTTTGGTATACAACGTTAATGCTTTGGCTTTATCTTGTTTGAGCCCACCAAGACCTTTATCGTACATGGATCCAAGACCGGTACACCCTTTTGCATCCCCTTTATCACACGCTTTAGTGAAAAACTCAGTCGCTTTTTTAGGGTCTTTTTTTACTCCATTGTTTCCTTTATCGTACATACTCCCCAATGCAGCACAACGTTTGGCATCTCCCTCATTACACGCTTTGGTATACAAATCAACCGTTTCGAGTTTATCCGCTTTAGCACTGGTATTTTTACTTTTTACCCATGCCAAATCGGCGCACGCCCCTTTGTCTTTTTTATTACACGCATCGGTCAAGATTTGGGTGGCTTTGGCAGGATCTTTAGGAGTTCCTAAACCAGCAGCATACATCACACCCATATTGGTACACGCAGTGATAAACCCTTTACTGCACGCTTTAGAGTACAAACTTAATGCTTTAGCAGGATCTTTTTTAACCCCTGTCCCTTTGCTGTAGATAGTTCCTAAGTTCGAGCATCCCTTGACTTCACCCCCATCACACGCATTGGTATACGCATTAACCGCTTTGCTTTTATTTATTTTTGTCCCGATTCCATTATCGTACATAACCCCCATATTAAAGCACCCTTTAGGATCTTTAAGGGTACACGCTTTGGTATACAATTCAACCGCTTTAGGGTCATTTTTTTGCACCCCAAGACCTGTCCCATGCATGGTTCCTAAGTTATAGCATCCACGTCCATTTCCCCCATCACACCCTTGGGTAAATAACTCAATTGCCTTAGCATAATTGTGTTTTTGGTACATTTTGAAACCTTCAGCTACCGCAGCTTTGGCGTGTTTTGGATCCACCTTGGCTCCGGTAGTAGCAGCACTTGCTCCAACAGCAGTTGCACCTACAGCAGCCCCAGCAACAGCAGCATTAGGATGTTTGGGATCGACTTTTGCACCCGCAGCAGCATTAGGATGTTTGGGATCGACTTTTGCACCCGCAGCAGCATTAGGATGTTTGGGATCAACTTTTGCACCCGCAGCAGCATTAGGATGTTTGGGATCAACTTTTGCACCCGCAGCAGCATTAGGATGTTTGGGATCGACTTTTGCACCCGAAGTAGCAGTTGCTTTAGCCTGATTGTGTTTTGTAGCAGCTTGTGACTCTGCAGTAACATTATTATTAGCATGACCATTTATCGCCATCATCAATATTCCCACACCAATCGTGGTTATTCTCTTCATAGTGACACTCCCTAAAAAATTAATTAGTTTATTTTACTATTTCTTTTTTAAAAAGGGTTCAAAAAAAGGATTTTATTGCCCTATCGTGAACAATTAGTGTCAAAAGTTGATAGGAATGGTAGCAAAGTTTTTTTTTGGTGAAGCTTTGCGGATAAATAGAAGAAAAAGAGGGAAAAAATCTCTCTCCATCGAAAGATGGGAAGAGGAAACGATTAACGTTTGGAGAATTGAGGAGAACGACGCGCTTTGCGAAGACCTGGTTTTTTACGCTCAACGATACGTGAGTCACGTGTAAGCATACCAAACGGTTTAAGTACGGCACGGAATGCAGGGTCAAAAGCGCACAATGCTTTTGAGATACCATGACGAAGGGCATCAGATTGACCTGAGAAACCACCGCCAAGAGTTGTTGCGTTAATATCAACCGACGTATCTTGTTTAACCAAAGAAAGAGGTTGTGTTACACGCAATTTTTTTGCTTCAAGACCACCCAACCATGCGTCAAGTGAAAGTCCATTAACGGTAATTTTACCCGTTCCTGGAGTCAACCATACTTTTGCGATAGACGTTTTTCGTTTGCCAGTTGCGTATGTTTTTGCCATCGTTTATCCTTACTTAGCAATCTGTGCTGAGTGAGGATGTTCCGCACCGGCATAGACTTTTAATTTTTTGATCATTGCGCGACCTAATTTGGTTTTAGGAAGCATACCGCGAGCGGCAAGTTTGAACACTTTTTCGGGGTTAGTTGCCAAAAGCTCCGTAAATTTTTCGCTTTTTACGTTACCAAAATATCCCGTGTGACGGTGATAGGTTTTGGTAGCTGTTTTGCCATTACCATTGATGATCGCTTTTTCAGCGTTAATGATAACGACGAAGTCACCACAGTCAATATTTGGGGTAAAATAAGGTTTATCTTTTCCGCGAAGACGAGTGGCGACATCAGTCATAATACGACCAAATGTTTTCCCCTCAGCGTCGATCAAAACCCATTTACGTTCGATTTGCTCAGGTGTTGCAATTTGGGTAAATTTCATTGTGAGCCTCCTTTTCAAGTCTTTAATAAATAGTGGTCGAATTGTACCTATTTAGCCTTTTATTTTACTTAAATTAAGTTTTTTATAAGGGAAGTTTTTGAACACTGACGCACTTCATCAAGCGAGTAGCTTCCCCTCGGAGTTTTTCCCTAAAAAGCGGTGAAAATAGCGCTTACTCGGTGCTAACGTGTTCTTTTTGGGTATTGGCATAAAGGATCAGTCCAAAAAACACCGCCGATAACAGCCCCAACACCAACATCAACCACGTATCCGCAGGATCAACCTCCAACAAAATCACTTTACGCATCAACGCCACAAACCCAATCTCCAAAAAAGTGACCGCATACACATAATTGCTTCGGATAAACAGCGTCTTGATGGTCGATAAGACAATGAGCGTAAAGAGGGCATCGGTCAAAATAATCTTCATTTTGCCAAAATCCAATATCCCGTGATGAAGGGTGAGGAGGATGATTTTTTCGGCTAAATCGATGAGACAATCCAACAAATAGACCATCATGATCAAGATAAACAAAAGACGTAATACTTTGAGGATTGATTTAAAAAAAAGCTCGGTGAGGGCTTCTATATCGTTGAGGTTTTTTTTGAAAAATGGCTTGGGATGGTCACTCATGGGGCGTAGCTCCTTGCGCAAAATAGTGGAAAAATTATAGCTTTTTGCCTCTGTTAAAGGGCTATAGGTAAAAAAGCTATTTTTTTACCTATAGTTTAAATCCCATATCGAAAAAAGAGAAAATATTCGACATGTATGGTATCAAAGAGAGTTTTAAATAGATTTTGATGGGGTTGACTCAATCACGAAAAGCGGATAAAATCAATGGGTTGTATTCAATAAAAAGGGAATAAAATAAATGGCACAATCGACAGAATCAAAACTATATAAGCTCGAAGACCATCTCAATGACTGGGTTAAAGTACAATTTGAAAGATTAGGATTAAAAAATCAAAAAGATTATCATACAGAATCCGCAATTCCTGATTACCTTAAAGAAGCACTTCAAGGACGAGCTAAAACTGAAAAAAAAACCAACTTTGGCAAACCTGATTTTAGTATTACGAAGTATAAACAAGCCCCTATTGTTATTGAAAATAAACTCGGACTAAAAAAACTCATTGAAGAGACAAAAGACGGTGTCAAATTTGATGAAAAATCTATTAGTAATTATGCTGTTAATGGAGCTTTATACTATGCTACAGGTATGATTGCATCAGGTAAATACCACGAAGTCATTGCCATTGGAATAGCAGGAGATAGTGACTCATCAATCGAGCTAAAAGTTTACTATGTTTATGGTTCAGGTGAAAATTCATTTAAGTTACTAGAAAATGTATCTACATTAGATTTTTTAGAAAATCAAAAAACCTTTGATGTATTTTATAAAGATGCCATCTTAACAGAAGATGAAAAACACGAAATTCTCATTAGATCACAAGCGGAGTTACAAAAATACGCTAAAAGCTTAAATAAACTTATGCACAATCACAATATTACCGCTCCGCAACGGGTATTGTATGTGTCAGGTATGCTACTATCGATGCAAAATGTAGTAGATACAGAGGGGACTAAAATCCAAGATGGTTTAGTTCCTGAAGATTTAAAAGGGATACAGTCAGAAACCAAGCGTGATGGGATACAGATTGTAAATCAAATCAAAGAATTTTTAACTGCTCGAAATATCCCCATCGAAAAACAAAACCTTATGTTGTCAAGTTTTTATGAAATTTCTAAAGATGTACAACGGGATGAATTAGAGATACTAGATAAAGAAGTATCCAAACTTATTGATGGTAAAGCTAGTATCAACAAGCAGATTTTTACCTTTATTTATCACAATATCTTTCTTTCGATTGATGCGATGGCAGGACATCTTGACATCATGGGGGAGATGTACAGTGAGTTTTTAAAATATGCTTTGGGTGATGGTAAAGAGATAGGAATAGTTTTAACTCCCCCTTATATCACTAAAATGATGACTACGATACTTGGAGTCAATCAAAACAGCAAAGTTATGGATTTGGCAACAGGTTCGGCAGGATTTCTTATCTCTTCTATGGAGATGATGATTGATGATGCAGAAGCAAATTATGGCAAAGAAACAACCGCTGCAAATGATAAAATCAACTCTATTAAAAAAGAGCAATTATTAGGAGTGGAACTCAACGCTGAGATGTTTACACTAGCAGCAACTAATATGATTTTACGAGGAGATGGAAGTTCTAATATTCATAAAGGCAATACATTCAATACTCCAGAACAACTCTATACTAGTTTTAAAGCAAATAAACTATTGCTTAATCCACCATTTAGTTATGATGAAAATGGTATGCCTTTTATAGCTTTTGGTTTGGATAAGATGGAAAAAGGAGGACTTGGAGCTATTATCATCCAAGACTCGGCAGGGAGTGGAAAAGCAACCAAATCAAATCAAGCAATGCTTAAAAAACACACCCTAAAAGCTAGTATCAAAATGCCTACGGATTTATTTCAACCAATGGCAGGAGTGCAAACTAGTATCTATGTTTTAGAAGCACACAAACCGCACGACTTTGAACAAACAGTAAAATTTATCGACTTTAGAAATGATGGCTACAAAAGAACTAGCCGTGCTTTACAAGAAATAGACGAACCAACAAAACGATATGCGGATATCATCAAAATCTACAAAGCAGGGAAAAGTGCTAAAGTAGAAGCTCCTTGGAACCTCAATGAGGTCTATATAGAGGACTTTATCACCTCTAGCGGAAGTGACTGGAATTTTGACCAACATAAGATTATCGACAGTAAACCAACATTGGAAGATTTCAAAAAAACCGTGAGCGATTATCTAGCGTGGGAAGTCTCAAATATCCTCAAACAACGAGGTGATGAGGGAAAGTAGAATCCCCGCTTAACGAAATGCTAAATAGTGTTGAGTGGGGGGAGTATAAAATTGGAGATTTATTTACTAAAAAAACAATAAAAGGAGTTCCTAAAAGTTGCGAAAATTTAACTCATAACGAATATGGATATTATATGTTTGGTCAAAATATAAAATATCAATATCAACATAAAATTAAATTAGATGACAAATATTTGCAAATTGTTGCTTCAAAACATCCAATTTTAGCATATACTTCAAGTGTAGGTGAAATTGGAATTATTAAAGAAAGTTTCTATAGAAGTGGAGATAATGGTGCTTTTCAAGGTTTATTTCCGAAAAATCATAAATTTAAGTTAAAAGAAATTCAATTTATTTTATCAATAATTAAAAAACAATTTGATTTTTTTGGGTATGCAACAGGTATGTCTGATATTATAAATTTAAAAATCCTCCTTCCAACCAAAAACAGCAAGATAGATTTTGATTTTATGGAAAGTTTTATAGCCCAGCTAGAAGCAGAGCGTATAGCCCAGCTAGAAGCTTATTTGGTGGCTACTGGGCTGAAAGATTATGTTTTAACAGATGAAGAAGAACGGGCTTTAGGGGAGTTTGAGAGTTTGAAGTTTAAAGAATTTACCTATAAAAGTATTTTCAACAAAATTGTTCAAGGTAGAAGACTCAAAAAAGATGACCAAATTTCGGGCAATATTCCTTTTGTGATGGCTGGAACAACAAACACTGGAGTGGTAAATTATATTTCAAATCCTGTGGCAAGTTTTCCTCAAAATTCAATTACAGTAGACATATTTGGCAATACTTTTTATCGAAATTATGATTTTGGAGCTGGTGATGATACGGGTGTCTATTGGAGTGATGAGAAAAATTATTCCAAAGAAACGATGCTATTTTTTGTAACATCAATGGAAAAATCAGTATTCGGCAAATTTTCTTTTGGAGATAAATTAAGAAGCTCTCAAAGTTTAAATTTCAAAATGCAACTCCCAACACAAAACAACCAACCAGATTATGCACAAATGGAAACCTTCATCTCCGCCATCCAAAAACTTGTTATCAAAGAGGTTGTTTTGTATGCGGATAAAAAAATAGCGACGACCAAAAGTGTGGTCACCCAGTGACTTACGATATTCTTATTTTAGGCGGTGGTGCCAGCGGACTGATGTGCGCGGCGCAGTTGTCGCGTGATCCTTCGCTTCGTGTAGCGATCATCGAGGGGAACAATCGTCCCGCGCTAAAGCTCAAAGCCTCCGGCGGAGGCAAATGCAATCTCACCAATGTGACTGTGGACGAGAGCCATTTTTTAGGCGATGCAGCACTGGTCAAAAATGCCCTTGGTGTATTTCCCCAAAAAGCCCTTTTGGACTATTTTTATGCGGGGGGATTGCGCCCACTCATCCGTAAAGAGCGATACTATTTTTGTCCCCACAGTTCGGATGAGGTGATCCGTATTTTGGTGGGGAAAATCGGCTCGTGCGCACTATTATTGGGGCATAAAATCCTTTCGGTCGGAGGAGAAAATCCCTTTATCGTGGTAACCGATAAGGGAGAATTGCGCGCGCACAAAGTGGTCGTTGCCACAGGGGGGGCAAGTTACAAGGAGCTAGGTGCCAGTGACATCGGGCTTCAAATCGCGCAACGTTATGGGATTCACACGATCCCTTTTGCCCCTGCGTTGGTGGGATTGACCTTGCAGCCCAAAGAATTTTGGATGAAAGAACTCAGTGGGATCAGTTTCCCCGCCCGTATTCAGGTCGCGGGAAAAATGCTTGAGGAGGATTTGCTTTTTGCCCATAAAGGGATTAGTGGCCCGGTGGTGTTATCGGCATCGTTGTATTGGCATCGGGGGGAGATTGTGATCGATTTTTGTCCCGAGTTTGACCTTGCTGCTGTACGTAACACCAAAAAGAGCATTAGCACCGCCATACCCTTACCCAAACGGTTTATGAAAGCGTTTTTAGACGCGGTTGCGTTAGAGGATAAGCCCTGTAATCGGCTTAGTTGGGAGGAATGGGCAAAACTTTCTACGATTAAAGCTTACGCTATGGCACCCTCAGGGACGTTTGGGATGAGCAAAGCCGAAGCGTGTCGCGGAGGGGTAGCGTGTGGGGAACTTGATCCGCAAACGATGGAAGCACGGAAGGTGAAAGGACTCTATTTTATCGGGGAGAGTGTGGATGTAACGGGAGAGCTTGGGGGATACAATTTTCAATGGGCGTTTAGTTCGGCGGTGGTGTGCGCTAAGGCTATTGGAGCAATTAAATGAATTTGAGTACAATATAAATTGTAACTTCATAATAGAACGGAGATTTTCAGTGACTCAAAATATTTCTTTTACCCCAGAACATAAACAACTTAGTTCAATATTTGGAGAAAATACTAGATATGTTATTCCATCTTATCAAAGAGCCTATTCGTGGGAATCTACTGGTAAAAGTGATAAAAATAATCAATTAAATAACTTATGGGATGATCTGGTTGATTTTTTTGATGCGAATAAAGATAAGACCGATGAATATTTTATAGGTTCGATGGTGGCTATCTCTAAAAATGATAACAATGAAAGGTATTTTGAAGTCGTCGATGGGCAACAGCGGATCACAACATTATTATTGCTATTTGGAGCGATGAAATGTTTTTTAGTGAAACAAAAAGGAGTTGATGATGGGAAATCAAAAGATTTTTTAGACTTTTTAGAGGGAGCAATTAAAGAATTTGAAATATTAATTTACAATAAAAAAGTAAAAGGGATATCTTTTATTCCGGAGTTAAAATTAAAAATAAATAGGGATTACGGATACGATTTTAATGAATATTTTAAGAATCTTATTGATTGTAAAGATGGAAAGACACAAAAAGATTTATTAGCAGAAAATGAAAAAATTATTAACCGATATAAAGTCAATTATCAATTCTTTTTCCAAAAAATCGAAGAGATGTTTCTTGATAAGGGGTGTTTTACGGAAGATAAAGCGCAACTTTTCTCTCAATTTGCGCAATTTTTGAGAATTAGAGTTGCTATGATTGTGATTACTACGCCATCGTTTAATTCTGCTTATTTTATTTTTGAAGTATTAAACAATCGTGGATTACCTTTAAGCAATAAAGATTTAACGCGAAACCTGGTTATTTCAGAGTTTATTAAAGCTGGATTTAGTGAGGTAGATGCTGCACAAAAATGGTATGAACTTGAAGAAAATTATCTTTTTCCGCAAGATTTTATCGGTAGATGGGTGGAGAGTAAAAAAGCTGCTCAACAGCAATTTTCAGCATTTAATGATTTAGAAAAACTTTACAAAGAAAATTATAAAGATACCCTTTCACAAAAAGCGATAGAAATTTTTTATGAGGATTTCAAAACCGATTTGTACTATTTTGATTTTTTCGAGGATACGAGTAAAATAGAAGATAAATGTTTGGCGTATAAGATTGAATTTCTCAAAAAAACCAATAACCTCCGATATACAACGAATTTTATATTAGCTGCTATGAGATATTTTAAATTTAATGGTCAAACAAATGACGCATTTTATGATTTACTCAATATCTATGAAATTTTTATACTTTACACATTGTTAACTCCCTATAAACGATTTTCATCGATCAAAGTTTATGAGGCGATAAAAGAGCTTAATCAAACGAATCTTTCGGTTGCAAATAGTGTTTTAAAGCTTGAAAATAGTGACGAACAAGGCTTAAAAAATCTGATTAGTGGAAAGTTAACCGATAATTATTTGGGAAAATTATTAATTTCAAAATATTTTTGGATCAGAGAATGCAATGAAGACGATGTCGTGGAGGTATTACTTGATTTTGATAAAGCCACACTTGAACATATTTTTCCTCAAACACCGACAGGGGAAACAAATTGGGCAGATAGGAAAAAATTTCCTAAGTCTTTTGTGGATGACTTTACGTATAAAATCGGAAATATGACACTTTTAACACACAAAGTAAATGCGACAATAAAAAATGGGGATTTTAAACTTAAAAAGCAACCTGAGTATCAAAAAACAAAGTTAAATCTGACGGTAGAATTGGGTAATCTACCTGATATAGATATAACGTATTTGTATGCGAGACAAGAACAAATCGTTAATACTTTGTATTCGTATTATTTTTAAATCTTGATGTAAATAGAAACAGTGTTGTAACCACAGTAAAAAGGGAAAACCATGAACCGTAAGCGGGTCGTGATCGTCGGTGGCGGCTATGCGGGGGTGGAAGCGTTGCATATTTTGGCTTCTTCTGGATGGTGTGATGTTGTGTTGATTGATGCGCACCCTTACCATTACCTTCAAACGGATGTCTATTCTTTGATTGCCAATGAGTGTTCGATTGGGCAGGTATCGGTCGATTTGGTCGCATTGTGTCTCAGTTATGGGGATCATGTCACGTATATCAAAGATACCATTCGAGCGATTGATTTTGACAACCGATGCGTCAGTGGAGAAAATTCGTGCCATCCGTATGACTATTTGCTATTATCTACGGGGGCGCGAACCGCATTTAGTGCCTCTGCTATAGGGTTAAAAGAGCATTCGCATGGGGTTAAGACGCTCCCCAGTGCATTGAGATTTAAGCAGCAGTTTGAACAACGGTTGTATCAGCGTATGGAGAGTGAGGGGGGATGGTGTGGCGACCCTTTTACGATTGTTATTGGGGGAGGGGGACTTAGTGGTGTGGAGATTGCCGCAGAAATGGCGTACTATGTGGAAAAATTTTATCGAGACAATAGCCTAACGTGTGACAATATCCATATCTATTTGGTGATTCCCCATGAAGATATTTTAGAGGGGATGGATCCTTATTTGATACCCAATGCGACCAAACGGCTTCGCTCTTTGGGGGTGCGAATTATTAACCATTCCCGTATTACATCCGTGGAAGAACATCGTTTAGTTCTCAATGGTGAAACGCCTTTGGTATTTGATTTTATGATTTTTACGGGGGGGATTGTTGCCTCGACGTTGACAAGTACTATGGATACCCCCAAAAATAAAAAATCGCAACTGATCGTGGATGAATATTTATCCCTTGTATCGTACGGGCAGGTCTTTGCCGCAGGAGATATTGCTGAACTTCGGGATTTAAAAGGACGACTTCTCCCCTCCAGCGCGCAAATAGCCGAACAAAGTGGTAGGTGTGCTGCGGTGAACATTGTGGCATTAATCAATGGTCAGGCGATGAAAAAAGCCCCCTTGCGTCTCAAAGGGGTGATGATTGCACTGGGGGGAAAATACGCCAGTGTATCACTGTTAGGGTGGTTTCGATGGAGTGGGTATGGTGCGTATTGGATTAAATGGGGCGTGATGCGGTGGTATCGCCTTAGGATGATCCGTCGATGTAAGCTTGGTGTTTCGATGCGCTCTGCTGAGGTGTAGGGGGTATAAACGGGGTTTTAGAGCTACGCTTAATTTTATCTTTGTATAATATCCGCACCAATACCAAAGGAGAATCACTCCATGATTTTACTTGCAGGACCGTGTGTCATTGAGAGTGAAGCATCAATTTTTACCATCGCTAAATCACTTGAACGCTACCATAACGATCCCCGATTTGATTTTTATTTCAAATCCAGTTTTGATAAAGCTAACCGTACCTCTTTGGAGAGTTACCGAGGGCCGGGGTTGGAAGAGGGATTACGAATACTCCAAAAAGTCAAAGACGATTTTGGGTATAAAATTGTGACCGATGTCCATGAAAGTTATCAGGTTCCCATCGCTGCGGAGGTGATTGATATGATCCAAATTCCCGCGTTTTTGTGCCGTCAGACCGATTTACTCGTAGCAGCTGCCAAAACGGATAAAATCGTCAATATCAAAAAAGGGCAGTTTATGACCCCCGCAGATATGCGTTTTTCGGTGGCTAAAGTCCTTAAAACCCGTGGGTGCGATGAGGTGACCTATGAAGCGTCTCAAAAACATGGGGTGTTATTGTGTGAGCGGGGATCCTCGTTTGGTTATGGCAATTTGGTGGTTGATATGCGTTCTTTGCCCATTATGCGCCAATACGCTCCGGTGATTTTTGATGCGACCCATTCGGTGCAGATGCCGGGGAATGGGACAGGAAAAACGGGGGGAGATAGCTCCATGGTTCCCTATTTGGCACGCGCAGCAGCGGCGGTTGGGGTGGATGGCTTTTTCTTCGAGACCCATTTTGATCCTATCTGTGCGTTGAGCGATGGCCCTAATATGTTAAAATTAGAACAGCTAGAAGAATTGAGTGAAAAATTGTTGCAATTGGATGCGATAAAATAATTCGTCATTCCCTAAAAGAGCGAAAACCTAGCTGGATCCCCGCCTTCGCGGGGATGACAAAAAGAGTAAATTAAAAGGAAAAAATATGAAACTTATTGAAGGACACTTACGCGTCCGTACCGACAAAAAAGTCGCCATCGTGAGTACCCGATGGAACCATTTTATCGTAGATCGTTTGGTAGAAGGGGCAAAAGATGCCTATGCTCGCCACGGGGGAAACAGCGATGAACTTACCCATGTGTTGGCTCCGGGTGCTTTTGAATTGCCCATGGTCATTGAGCAACTGCTCAGCAGTGGAAAATACGATGCGGTGTGTGCTTTGGGTGCGGTGATCCGTGGATCGACCCCCCATTTTGATTACGTCTCCGCCGAAGCGACCAAAGGGATTGCGACTGTGAGTCTCAAACACAAAAAACCGGTCTCGTTTGGACTGTTGACCACCGATACCATCGAACAAGCCATCGAGCGTGCAGGCACCAAAGCCGGGAACAAAGGGTTTGAAGCGATGACCGTGGTGATTGAAATGTTAGATTTATATGAAATGATTGGGGAATAAAGCGCATGGCAACACGACATCAAGCCCGTATGGCGGTAGTAAGTTTATTGTATGCGTACGATTTGGGGAACCAAAGTATCGCCGATTTTAGTGATGAGATTATGGAAGAGAAAAAGATTCGCAATAAGCAACGTGATTTTGCGATGGATCTTTTTTTGGGTGCGACCAAGCATCTTACCGAGGTGGATGAAGCGATTGTGAAACATCTCAAAGATTGGGATTTTGACCGTTTGGGATCGATTGAACGGGCGACGTTGCGTTTGGGTGCGTACGAAATCATGTACGGTGAACTCGATTCAGCGGTGATTATCAATGAAGCCATTGAGGTGACCAAAGCGTTTGGGAGTGAACAATCGCCCAAATTTATTAATGGCGTTTTGGATGCCATTGCCAAAGACAAGTAGAGTCATTCGATGCGACTGACCAAAGAGCAAGCCCTTGAACTGCTTCGTCATGGGGATTTAAAAGAGCTGGGGAAAAGGGCGACGGCACGTAAAAAAGCGCTTCATCCCGAGGGGATTACGACGTTCGTGGTCGATCGTAATATCAATTACACCAATGTGTGTTGGGTCGATTGTAAATTTTGTGCTTTTTATCGCCACGGAAAAGATGACGATGCGTATGTTCTCACGTTTGAAGAGATTGATCACAAAATCGATGAACTTCTTGCTATTGGCGGGACGCAGATTCTTTTTCAAGGAGGCGTTCATCCCAAGCTGAAAATCGAATGGTATGAGGAGTTGGTCGAGCATATCCATACCCAATATCCCACCATTACGATTCATGGATTTTCCGCCATTGAGCTGGATTTTATCGCCAAAGTCTCCCATATCACCATCCAAGAGTGTCTCTCTCGACTGCACGCCAAGGGACTTTCCTCCATTCCCGGAGCAGGGGCAGAGATTCTAAGTGATCGGGTACGGGACATCATCGCTCCCAAGAAAATTGACAGCGCGGTATGGATCGATGTCCATCGTCAAGCCCATCTTTTGGGGATTAAATCGACCGCGACCATGATGTATGGAACCGTAGAGACCGATGAGGAGATCATTGACCATTGGGAGATGGTGCGTGATTTGCAAGACCAAACGGGGGGATTTCGTGCCTTTATTATGTGGTCATTTCAGGGCAAAAACACCCAATTGATGGAAGAACACCCCGAAATTGAGAAACAATCCTCCAACCGTTATTTGCGTCTTTTGGCGGTCTCTCGACTCTTTTTGGACAATATCCCCAATATCCAAAGTTCGTGGGTGACCCAAGGTCCCTATATCGGTCAGATGGCGTTGTTGTATGGAGCCAATGATTTGGGATCGACAATGATGGAAGAGAATGTCGTACGCAGTGCAGGGGCAGGGTTTCGGATGGTCAAAGATGAGATGGTTCGCCTCATTCGTGATATGGGGGATACCCCCGCAATTCGTAATACTGCGTACGAGATCGTGGAGCGATTCGCGTGAAGTACCTTTATGTGAAACGTGCTAACGCTGAGTTCTTTTCGACAGAGCGTCCCCGCACACTCAACCGCACTTTTAGAAAGTTTCTTTTTTTCACCATTTTATTATTAGGGCAAGCACTTATGGCAAGTACAGTCGAATTTATTGAAGTCAATGGGGTTAAAGTCCCCTTTATTTATGAACAAGATAGCCGTTTACCCCTTGTCTCGATGCAAGTGGTCTTCACAGGCAGTGGCAGTATTGATGAGGGTGATCAGCATGGATTAGCGCGTCTAAGTGCCAAGATGATGAATGAGGGGAGTAAAAAACGCGGTGCGGTAGGGTTTGCCGATGCCCTTGATGCCAAAGCAATTCATCTTAGTACTGTGGTAGGGTCAGAGACCTTGGTGATGGAGCTTGGGACGCTTAAAGAGGAGTTTGACAGTGGACTGGGATTGATGGGGGAATTGATCACCAAACCCAATTTAACCCCCAAAACATTGGACAAAGTTAAAGTGATGACGCTTAGTGACATTGCGCGCAAAGAAAATAATTTTGATACACTAGCTTCAGATGAACTTAAAGCCATTTTATTTGAAGGTACTCCCATCGCAACCCCGAATATCGGTACCAAAGAATCAGTAACAGCGATTACGCTTCCTAAAGTAAAACATTTTTTAAGTACCAAAATGGTCTTGTCTAATGCCCTTGTTATCATTGGTGGGGATGTGAACGTAGAGGATGCGAAGGCTAAAGTGATTTCTCTTCTTTCCCCTTTAGCGGTGGGAAAACCCTCAGGGGAACGTCATTATGAGATCCGAAAAACTCCCAAAGAGACGGTCATTAAACGTGCTGAGACCAAACAAGCGTATCTTTATTTTGGTGCCCCTTTTGCGATGAATGAGGGTGATCCTGAGTTTTACAAAGCCCGTGTGGCAATGTTTATTTTGGGGTCAAGTGGCTTTGGAAGTCGTTTGATGGAGGAAATTCGGGTGAAGCAAGGTCTTGCGTATTCGGCGTATTCGCGCTTAAGTGTGGCAAAAACCCATAGCTACTTTAGTGGGTATCTTCAAACCAAACTCGAATCGCAAGAGCAAGCTAAAAAAAGTGTCATTGAGGTGATTAATACCTTTGTGCAGGGGGGAGTGACTCAAGCTGAACTTGATCAAGCCCGTAAATTTATCCTTGGCTCTGAACCGTTGCGCGTCGAAACCCTCTCCCAACGTTTAAGTCGAACCTTTGGGGAATATTATCAAAAACAACCGCTTGGGCAGTCGCTTAAAGAGTTGGAAATGATTCGTCATCTCAGTTTAGAAGAACTCAATGCTTTTATCAAACATCACCCTGAGATTACCCAACTTAGTTATGCCATTGTGACGAAATAACGTCATTCCCGCGAAGGCGGGAATCCAGCTCTTAAGGATCCGTGTAAAAATGTCCCAATCCCTCTTGATACCTTCTGAAGAGCGTGAAAAATTTCACCGCTTAGGGATCAACAGTATTACTGCACTTGCCCTTATCGCTCCAAGTTCGTTTGAGGATCGTCGACTAAGTCGGGAGCTTTTATCCAATAGCACGGGGGTTATTGATGCCACCGTAGAACGGGTGGTTCGTACCCCTAAAACCCTCAAAATCACCTTTTTTGCCCATACTCTTGATGTCACGATAGAGGGGATCCTTTTTCACCCCAAACCCTACATGATTCACCAATTTCACCAAGGGGAACGGGGATTTTTTAGCGGTAAGATGGTCTTAGAACGGGGAGAGTGGCAGATGATCCATCCCTTTAAAATTACGGCGGTGGGAAGCCTCGTCCCTGTGTACAAAACCGCTTTGCGCAGTGATGTGATGCGTCGTTTGGTCGCAAAATGGGTCACCATGGACAATTTGATGGCCGAAGCACTCCCCAAGACGATCGCTTCAGAGCTTATGGGTATCCATTTTCCCACGACTCCCACCCCGTTGAGCCACTCCCAACTCCACGCCCTTAAATTTGCCGAAGTATTTGAGTATATGCGCCGTTTGGGGTTAAAACGGCGGTGCCATCCCACCCCCTATCGTGCTTCAGGTACGATTGAAGCGTGGATAGACACCCTCCCCTTTACCCTCACCGACGATCAACACCACGCCATTAAGGATATTAAAGGTGATGTAGCCCAAGAACACGCCGCCCGTCGGATGATTGTGGGAGATGTGGGGTGCGGGAAGACCATGGTCATTTTAGCTTCGGTTCTTCTCATGCGCCCCTATCGATCCCTCCTTATGGCACCCACGACGCTTCTTGCGGCACAATTGTACGAAGAGGCGCGAAAATTTCTCCCCCATCTCACCATTGCCTTGGTGACCAATGCGACCCAAAAAGGGTCACTCGAAGGGTATGATTTTATTATCGGCACCCATGCGCTGTTGCATCGTGAAATACCCGAAGTAGGATTGGTGATGGTGGATGAACAACACCGCTTTGGGACACTTCAACGTCATGCCCTTACCAAACTCTCTGAAAGCTCTCCCCATTATCTTCAGTTTTCCGCCACCCCCATCCCCCGAACCCAAGCGATGATGGATTCGGCGCATATCGATGTGAGTTTAATCCAACAAACCCCTTTTACCAAAAACATTACGACGACCATTATCCGAAAAAGTGATTTTTCGCCCCTTTTGGACCATATCCGTAGGGAGATCGCCCAAAATCATCAAGTGCTACTGGTCTATCCGTTGGTCGAACACAGTGAGGCGATTAACTACCAAAGTATTGAGGAAGCGCGCGGGTTTTGGGAAAAACGGTTTGAGAATGTCTATGTAACCCACGGTAAGGACAAAGAAAAAGAGGCGATTTTAGAAGCGTTTCGGGATAAAGGCTCCCTTTTATTGGCAACGACCGTGGTGGAAGTGGGGATCTCTCTTCCCCGATTAACGACCGTAGTGATCGTAGGGGCAGAACGGTTGGGGCTTGCTACCCTCCATCAGCTTCGGGGACGGGTGAGCCGCACGGGATTAAAAGGATATTGTTATTTGTACACCAATACTTCAGGAAAAAGTGAGCGATTGGAAGCATTTTGTGGGTGTAGTAGTGGGTTTGATATTGCTGCACTGGATTTGAAATTTCGCCAAAGTGGGGATTTATTGGAGGGAAAATTGCAAAGTGGCAAGCGATTTACATGGGTGAATTTGGGAGAAGATGAGGCTATTGTAACCGAGGTTAAAAAATACTTAACCACTCTTTAATGATAGGTGGAATACACTTAGCGCAATGCGTTTTGATATTCCTAAGTCCTCTAAAAAATCTCAATGGAGTAAGACAATGAAAATGGTTAAATCTTTTTGGCACATAGCCTCCCTTATAAGCTTGATTTTATTTTCCCCCTCTTGGCTAGAGGCAGCGTGTAA
Organism: Sulfuricurvum sp.; assembly: GCA_020721585.1. GTDB lineage: Bacteria > Campylobacterota > Campylobacteria > Campylobacterales > Sulfurimonadaceae > Sulfuricurvum. The sequence continues at coordinate 254,431 of DYMK01000001.1, read as the reverse complement.
TACATCTGATATGGCAGTTGATACCTCGCATCTTAAACCTTTTAGCCTGATTTACAGTGTCAATATGCGGGGTAATTTGTTGATGATTGGGAATCAGAATACTTGTCGTAACACTACGAATGGGGCAGCGTGTCAAAACCCTGGTCTTGCGACTGCTTCCAACAATGACTATCGCCAAAATTTTGTGAATGTTGATACCACGACCACGACCACAGGAACAACGACCTATCCACTCATTGGATTTGAAGCATTTGATGATTATTCGTCTAATAAACTAGCAGCAACTCCCGCTATTTTTAACTCCTCTATGATGCGCTTGGATTTAAAATCAGGTGATGTGATTAAATGGGCTCGATTGTATTGGACAGGACGAAACAGTGAATTTCATGATTGCAGTAATTTGACGAAAAACAGTGAGAAAGCCAAAACCATTAAATTTAGAACTCCTGCTTCACCTGCGTACGTTAATGTCGTAGCAGAAGACAATGTGAGTGGCTATTTTATCCACCCTGGAGCAGTACCTTATGCGGATTATGGGTATTCTGCGGATGTAACGGCATTGGTTCAATCAGGGGGTGCAGGAGAATACTATGGCGCCAATATTATAACGCGAACCGCAAAATCGGTCATTGAAGATATTGGGGACAATTCTGATCCAACCGCTACAAACTACGTTGATATGTATGGATCGTGGGTGCTGATGGTGGTGGTAGAAAATACAAGCTTACGATCGCTTAATAATATTTCCGTTTATGCGGGATATCAACCCGTTGACAATCATACTGCAACCGGTGTAGCCTCCTCGGTGACTGTAAATGCTTCAGGATTTTTGACCCCCTCTAGTGGGGCGGTTAAATCCAATTTATTTGTCTATGCAGGGGAGACGGATCCCATTAAACCCACTGAGGGTTCATCCGATGATCAAACAACCATTACCAATGCCTTGGGGGTTGCTACCAAATTAGCAGATGGTGCCAATACCCCCAATGATGTTATGAACAGTTCGTTTTACGTCAATGGTGTCGCACGCTCAGGCAGCATCGCTAACCCCTCTTTTAGTAATCTCTTAGGGGCAGATATGGACGTGTTAACGGTTTCTAATTTAAGTAACAATCAAACCAGTACCAATATCACCATTAATTCCCAACGGGAATATTATACTTTGAATGCATTTGCGTTTGAAACGGCATTATATGAACCGATTTTTTGTTACGACTACACCATTAAACAAGACAATCACTATCTCACCATTGATCGTTCTAATCCACTTCCCCGTATTGTTAATCAATCCATCAGTGCGTCACCCTTGGAGTTATTAATCTATCTCAAAAATAAAGAGGCAGATATTCCCGCAAATGATCTCTCTATCAAAGCTGATGTCAATAGTACCCTTTTTACCTATAAAAGTACTGACCCGATGTATGTTTCAACCGCCAATGGCTCGTATTTAGCCGATCGTGGTGCTCCACTTGCATCGACTAACTGCACCTATATGATTGGGTCAGGGAATGCCTTAACCGATCCAGGATGTATTGCAATATTGGATTTACTCCCCCCTTATGGGGTGAAAGATACTTTACGACTCCGCAAGGGAAATGGTCAAATCGGGAGTAATGAGTATATTTTTACCAAATTTTTGCTACAGCCAACGGGAATTAATGGAGCATTGACGACAGCAAGTGAACCGTTAAATCTGTCGTTGGATTATTATATTACCATCAATGGGACGAATATTCTTTACAATGATTATCCCTTGGGGACGACTAAAATTCCTATGTGTGCGGGAAGTGATTCGTACACCCCTATTTATGGTCGTTTTAACATTGTTGAGCGTGGATCAACCCTAAATAATATTAAAACCCAAATTTCGCGTAAACCCTTTGATACCGATGTGATTTTTGATCAAACCCCCACAACGGGAGATAATAATATTAGTACCTCTCCGGTCAAAACATCGGTATTAGTTGAAATAATTTATGCGGATACTTTTCAAAGTGCGCTAGCCCTTTGTGCCAATCCCAACGATCAGACCCTTCCCATCTATATTAACATGAGCAGTTCCAGTACAGGACGAACCTCTGTTCCCAGCCAAACCAATGACTATTATAATATGGCAAGGAAAAATGCTGCCTTTCGAGTATGGATGTTTACCGACAGTGGAGATACCTTATTAAATTGGACGGCGGATACGACCAATTCGGGAAAAACTATCACTAAAATTTACAATCTATATAACAAAGATCTCCATCCAGCCTGTAAAAGTTCGTGTAGTGATAGCAGTTCGACGACCTGTTTTACCTGTATCAAAAATAACTATGCCAAACCCATCTGTTCACGGGATAATTTTTCGATCCGTCCTGAGGCGTTTGATATCCGTATTGACGATGTGAATCAAACCACGCTGACCAAAAAATTGCAACTAGTGTCTCTTAAAGCAGGCTATACGCCCAGTTCGACGGTTCCGACTGCCCGTATGAATCTTGCGGCTGGGTATGCTTATGGGTATGATATTAATGCCACAGGTCATGATGCATCGACCTATGGGTTTAAAGGCATCCCTGGGTACAATGGAGACTTTAATGGTAGTGTTGGACGTACTTTTTTAAGTATCCCTGATTTTAATAGCAGTGTGATTCAGAGTAACTGTAATGATCTAATGAGTAAAAATGTTACGGCTAGTATAAAAGAAGGGAGTTTGAGTAATTTCACTGCACTGCAATCGCAAGTGGGGGAATACCGTATTACCATGTCGGATTCCAGTTGGACTACGGTGGATCAATTGGTTCATACGGTAACGAGTGATAATGGTTTTTATTCGGGACCTGATTGTACCCTTGGCTCCAATAGTACCACCGATACTGCCGGTGCATTGCAAGGGTGTACAATCTCCAGCGCTCATACCCAAGGAACTTTAATTTACAAAGACCAAAAGATACAGCTTCATCCGTATAAAATAAATCTTTCGGGATTAAATTATATTCTGCCGACCAGTGCCGCCTCGGGGGAACGATTTATCTATGATGCCAATTTGTCTAACAGTGTTGAGACGAATATGTCCGTTCAAGCAATGGGACAAATTCAAGCCTTGGGTGCTGATAATGGTGTGTTGAGTAATTTTGTGACGGGGTGTTATGCACAAGATGTGAATCTAAGTATTGATCATAATGCAACCACGACTCTAGCGCTCCCCTTTGTCTACAGGGCGTTCGCAAGTACGATTAAAGGGGTGCAATCCTTTGATTCTGGTGTAAAAAAAGCAACCAACGCACGCGTTATCAATACGACGATAGGGAAAAGTAATTTTGCTAAAGTTGATAAAGGGGCAGTCGTATCAACCGTTAAATTAAATTTTGACCGTAGTCCCAAAACCCCCTTGGATCCTCAAATCGTCCGTTATCGCGATATTAATGGCAGTTGCCCCACCTGCAGTTACAGTGCAGATGGCGTTACGAAAAGTGCAACGGGTACTATAGCCAGAGATCTCAATGTTACTCATGTCTATGGACGGATTGGGACGCAAGATATTCGAGCAAGTCAGAATAAACCATTTTCTGTACCTGCGTATTATGAAGTATATCATGCTCCTACCCTTTTGGGACAACCATTAACGGTTGATCGTTGGGATAATAATTGGTACATTAATAAACTGCATGCCACTGAAAGCAAAGATGGTAGCATGAGTGTATCGTTTGTGTTAACGGGAGGAACATTACCAACAGGATCAACGTATGATGCGCAAGGGACAAAAACCTATAACTTTCAAGGGTATGCTACTACAGGTGCGTATATTGGTCATATTAAAACCAGTCCGTGGTTGTGGTATGGAGGGAGTAGCGCATTAAATTATCTTGATCCGCTTAACCCTTCGCGTGTCAATTGTGCAACGCATCCCTGTTTTAATATTGTAGTAGGGGGAATGTTTGGATCTTCGGGGAGTGCACAAACAGGTTCGGAAACGACTAAGGGAAATAAAAAATCTGGCAATAGTGGTACATGGCACAGTACAAGTGATTATTCCCCTGCTATTCGATAAAAAGGAAAAAAATGCGATTACGTTCAGCCATTGCGATGATTGAGTTGATCTTTGCTATTGTGATTATTGCCATCAGTGTTTTAACCATCCCCTCCATGATGCACATCGCTGATAATGCCTCTAAAAACATGGCGATTGATGATGATGTGATTGCCCGTATTTCAGGGTGGAGTGTCGATAAATTTCAAGGAAGATGGGATAAAGATTATAATGCGTCCCAAACAGGTCCTCTCTGGATCAAAACCGTGGCTGATTTAGGGTGTTCTCGTAAGAGTGGTAGTAACTTTTATCGTCTAAATCCTAATTCACTAACAAAATGCAATGATCAGAACAAAACGGCTATAGTATTGACTCCCTCAGCTATTCCCACAAAAGGGGACGGAAATCTTTCTCGTGGTATTGAACAACTTAATGGTGGGAGTGAACCCATAACTATTACTACCTCCAATGGGACAACACAAACCGTAACTGCGACCTATAGGGTAGCATACGTCCCCTCTAGCGTAACGGTTTCGGGTAATACAGCTAGTGCTACATGGACATTAGGGTCATCAACTAACATGAATCCCTCTCCATCAGGGACAAGTCATCTTAAGCGTGTTGTGATTCGTTTTTATAATACAACCAATAAGGCAGATGTGGTATTAACGTTTTTTAAATCCAATAAAGGAAATTAAATGGATCAGCAATATCGTCACGGGTTTACTTTTATTGAGCTTCTTGTTGTGATTGTAGTCTTAGGGATCGTCGGGGGGATATCCTTAGAAGCGATACGTGTTTATTATGAAGGAATTTATCGTACTCAGGAATACAGTAAACGAGTAGCACAAGCAGATCACATTCTTGAGCAAGCTTCCAAGTATTTTGAAACTGCTGTTATGAACTCTATGGTGAACTTGGATAAAGATGCAAGCGATGGTAGTTTAACGGGAGCCTGTGATGGTGCGTTAAATAAGGCTGTACCGAATAGTGATTACACGACAGCCTTTTTAGCAGCAGATGAAGAGAGTTTGCACACAGCGGGAACTCCCGGTTGGAGTGAAGATGTAAAAGTGACTGGTTTTATGTTGACAGCTCTTGATGCTAATTATGCCATGTCCAATACGATTATTACCGCATTGTATCCAACCTCCAACTTGGTTAGCTCGGCTGTGTATGATAAAAATCTTACTTCACCAAGAGATCAAACAAACAGTTGTCGACGGTATAATTGGGATAATGCTGGTGGTACTATTCTTGGGGTTAAAACCATTAATAGTTTTACGGCAACAACATTAACCCTGAATAATAATTCTAATCCCAATGCTATGGATGGTACCCAAAAATATCTTATTCGGACAGGGTACGCGTTTCGAGTTTTAGATAATGGGAACTTCACTATGTATAGCAATTTCCGTCCATGGAAGGGAGAAAAATATACCCAAGGAAAAAAGAATATTTTAGGACGTAATGTAGCCAGTTTTGGAGTGAATTATAATATGAGTGACTATGGGGAAGATCCTGCATTAACAGATCGAGGATTGGTGCATACCCTTAAAATTTGTATGCAAGGGTTAAATAGTGATTTAAGCAACAGTACGAAGGTAGAGGATGAAATTTGTCGTGAAAGGAGAGTTCGTGTCCGATATTAATCAACGAGCTGGATTTGCTATGATATTAGCCATCTTTGTGATGGTATTGGTATCTTTAGGGGGAGTTTTATTGCTAAGTAATACCTCAGTTGGAAGTAAATCGATGGGGGACAATTACCTAAAAGCACAAGCAGAGTTATTAGCCGATAGTGCCACTGAATTTGCTGTTATGCGGGCACAAGGGGCAACGTGCCTTGAAAATCTTAATATTACCGTAAAGGATGCTAGTGGGAATGCTGCTTATGACATTAATGCATCACTAAGCTATTCTTTTATCGGTGCCAAACCTGCATCTTGCACTGCTACGCATACTTTAGCGAGTAATACTGGGAGTAACACACGTGTATTAATTGATGTGACCGTGAGCGATCACAACTTGAACACTGAGCGAATTCGCGTTCATAAACGATCGTGGCAAAAACTATAAGAAGGGATTTGATAAAAAGGAATACATAAGGATACAAAGAAAAAGCCCACTAAGAAGGGCTTTTTCTTAAATGGTTAGTTGTTCGATTTTAGAGATAACATCTCTCTCTCGGATAGGTTTCATCAAAAAACCATTAGCGCCACAATCTAAAGCTTCACTTTTCTTTGTTTCATCAGTGGTAAGAACAATAACAGGAAGTTGACGTAAAGAATCATCTGCACGGATAACCTTAAGCATCTCAATTCCCCCCATAACAGGCATAATAATATCTAACAAGATAATATCAATATCATCACGTGACTTTAAAATACCTATAGCATCAGCCCCATTTTTGGCTTCAATGACAGCACCAACATTAGGTGCTTTCATAAGCATTGATTTTAATAGCTTTAAGTTAATTAAGTCATCATCAACTGAAAGAATTGTAAGTTTTTTATCATCCATCAACGGGTTCCTGCTTTAAATAAATTTTTCAAACACAAGACGTAATACATCTTTATTTACGATATTCTTAACCATTTCGTGAACGTATAGCTCATCACTGGGATCGGTTTCTGCTAATGGATCAACCAACATAACCAATGAAATCTCACTTTCATTTTTGTGGATTATAGCAGAGAGCTCCTTTAAATCAAGCCCTGATAAGATCTTATCAAATAATGCCACTTTATATTTTTTATGCTCTATGTTGGCATAAAAATCATTGGTATTATCAACGGTCACATAACTATATCCCAAATCATCTAAAATTCGACCAAAAAGTTTTCGCTCAAGGGTATTTTGCTTGGCGAGTAAAACATCAACAATCTCTGTTGAATTATGAGAAACGGTAGTTGCTTGCACTTGTGGAGCTGCATATTCACGAGTAGGCGCTGTCATCTGAGGTGCTTCTATAACCACTGGTTTTTCTTGTACAACCGCTGGTTTTTCTTCCTCAATGGGTTTGCCAGATGATTTTGGAATCACATTTAAATCCACAATTTTGTGAGACAGAAAGTTATTTAACAAAGAGATAATATCACTACGCACCAATGGCTTAGTGGTATATTCATCCATTCCTACTGCCAAAAAGCGTTCACGATCCCCTTTAAGTGCATTAGCTGTTAGTGCAATAATGGGAACATGATGTTGATTGGTATCTACTTCAAAATCAATAATCTCTTGTGTTGCTTCCATTCCATCCAAAATGGGCATTTGAATATCCATAAAGATAAGATCAAAATTCCCATTTTTACGTTTCTCAAACGCTTCGAGCCCATTGTTTGCAACCGTGATAGTAAGTCCTAAATCTTCTAAAGTGCGCTTAATCAGTTTTTGATTAATGATATTATCTTCTGCGACGAGTACATTGGCAACAAAACGAGAATTAGTTGCATCAAATTTTTTGCGACGAGTTGTTTTTTGTTTACGGGTATTAAATGCTTCTGCATCATATAACTCAAGAATAGTGCGAATTTTCCCACTGTTAAGTGGTTCATAAAGTACTTTGAATAGATCCAATTTCATGGAATCAATTTTTTTCATATAGTACGATTTGGTGATCAAAACTGTTTGTTCATTGGCAGAAGAATAAGCAATGAGTTCACTATCATTGACATAATCGTTATCGACAAAAAGGAGATTATAGTTCACCTGACGCTCAAGATTGCGTAACTCCTCTAACTCGGTAAAAGTAGTGTAACTAACACCTAAATAGTCAAGATACTCTTTGAGATAAGTGCTTTGTAATTTTTTCTTGGTTTTGCTCTCAAGAATTACCGCATTAATATTAGAAAAAGAACCTTTTACTGGTTCATTTAAAGTCTCAATTTCATCAAAAGAGAGGGTAAAGAAGAAAGTAGTACCACTGCCTGGTTCACTTGTAAGATCAAGTTTTCCTCCCATCAATTCAGTATAGCGACTTGAGATAGTTAATCCTAATCCTGTTCCCCCATACTTACGAGTAATTGAGGTATCTGCTTGCCCAAAAGCTTCAAAAATACGAGCTTTTTGTTCGTTACTGATACCAATACCGCTGTCTTTTACTTGAAAGCGGATTTGTGCGCGGTGAGGTTCATCACTTTCAATACGACGAATATCAATGTCGATGCTACCATTGCTGTTAGTAAATTTGACTGCATTACTTAAAAGGTTAATAATAACCTCTTTGATTTTAATCGGATCTCCTTTAAGCGGTCGCTCAAGACTAGGATCGATAAAACATCCAAGGTCGATATGCTTTTCAGAAGCACGAACAGCATACACTTCAACGGCACTTTCAAATTCATCCATAGGATTGAATGCAATGTCTTCAATCTCGATTTTATTGCTCTCAATTTTAGAAAGGTCAAGAATATTATTAATAATTTCAAGAAGATTCTCAGAACTTTTTTCGATAATATCAATAAACTCACGTTGTTCATCGTGCAACTCGGTATCTTTAAGAAGCGCTGTAAACCCAACGATACCATTAAGCGGAGTACGAATCTCATGAGACATATTGGCCAAGAACATGGACTTAGCTTTATTAGCCTCTTGTGCGAATTGCTTATCATCGACTGCTTCTTGAATAATATGTTCAAGAAGGGAGTAGGCTTGCTTGGTTCCTTCAACTGTGTCAAGATCAATAGAGAGACTGAGCGTTTCTGCTTCATCATTTTGGGTGTGTTCTGCAACACGTTGTAGAACAGATTCAAGGTTTTTAATATTTTTCTCAATTTCATTAGAGAGTAAAACACCAAAGATCCCTGTCAAGATAGTGACAATCCAGATGACAATTGCTACGACAAGTAGCTCTAATGCTTGTGTTTTAACGCCAGCTGAGCGTATATCCATTTTTTGGACTAAAAGCTTTTCAGTTGCATTAATAGCATTGACTTTTTCTGATAACTCAGCAAACCAAATAGAAGATTTGGTCTCAAACGCAGCACCAGGTGCTGTATGCAAAATACTACTACGATCAGACGAAATATCGGTGAAAAGATCGGTATTATCTTCACTGAAAAGGGAAGTTGTAAGAGAAGTTTTAAGTTCTTTATCAAAAATTGAGTCAAAATGCAACGCATCTGCTTTAGCAATGTACTCAAGCCATTTAGCACTTTCACTTTCATCAATGGTTGTTCCACGAGAAAGAAGATAGGTAATGTAATCTCTTTCTGCACTGGTATTTTCATTCGCACGAACCAACGAGAGATAACTACTTGCCAAAGCAGAAATTTGAATGTTGTTTTGAAGCGCATCAAGGGCACTCATCTCAGCGATTAGATCCCCTTGCGATTTGCCATAAACATCCTCAAAAACGTCGTTAAATTCAACAGTTCGATTATTAACAATTGGTTTTGCTCGCGCACGCTCTCTTTGGAAATCGGCCAATATTTTTTTGGTTTTTCCAAAGTTATAGCGTGTATTAAATGCTTTGATCTTTTGATCAACGATAACCCGCTGAGCTTTAAGTGATGCAAATGTTATCTCTGACCCATTACCTAGGTACATAACCGTCATTCCGCGTTCACGAGAAATATTATTGATCAAATCATTGAGCTCTTTGTTCTCTTCAAGTTGTGCTTGAAGGACAGATGCTGATTGAAAGTTCAAATACGATGTATACACGTAGTAACTGGCGATCGAAAAAAGAATCAGAATAGGGAAGAGACTGATAAGTCGAAGCCGATTTTTAAGTTTTAAATGCATAGGTATTCCTCGTTAAAGTTGATCAAGATATCTATTAAGCCGTGATGAGGCTCTTTTAGCTTCTTGTGCGTCATTGGTTTGGGATAAGCGTACGAGTTCTTCAGAGATTTCAATCAATCGGAGATTTTCACTAATTCCATGAAGTTTACCTGCGCTTCTTTTCCAAATGGTGGAGTCAAAAGCCATAATAGCTTGAGCAATCTCGTTACTAATTACACGGGCATCATTTTTATAGTCTAAAAGCAGTTCATTAAAGAAACTCTCTTCCATTCCTAATTCCTCTGATGCCTGTTTAGAATTGTAGTGCAATACTGGCGCATCAATTGTACCAGCATTCATATCAAAAAACTCTTTTTGATAGATATCTTCCGTTGCTTGTGGTGATAAAGCTACTTCCTGATAATCTCTTGGAGCGAACTGATAAAGATCAACCGTCTCTTTAGTTGGAACCAATAAAGTTTCTTGTTGTATCACCGATTTTTGGGTAGGAACGACCATTACTTCTTCTTCTATCTCTTCAGGTAATGGTTCCCCTGAGAGTTTGGCGATAACTTCGTAATAATATTTTAAATTTGCCTCAACTTCTGTGAGTTCCATCGAGGTATTAATAATTGTTAACACCTCTAATGCATCTTCAATACGAAGATTTGCAGCTACCCCCTTAAGTTTATGAGACAAAATATGGAGGTTGTTAAAATCAGCTTTACTGACCGATTCAAAAAGTCCCTCTTTAAATTCAAAAGATTGTTGAATAAAATCACCGATAAATTCTTCGATCAAATCAACGGGTAATCCCAACTCTCCCGCAGCCACATGGGGATCAAAAATATATGCTTTATCAACTTTATGGTGGGAAAGATACTCTTTCTCTTCAGGAGTGTAACGAGAGACACGACGAGTTACCACTGTTGGTGTCACTACAGCAGGTGATTCGATGATGGATGGCGATACATCCGGATTGTTGTGAAATGGGGAAGGATAAATATCTTCTGGCGTATCTGGTACCTGAAAATGCTCCTTAAATGGTTGAGTAGTAGGGTGAAGGGTAGTATTGGGAGTATCCGCGACAGGTATGGACGGAGTAACTTGATGCGGGATAGGATGAGAAGCCACACTACTATGCGACTCAGGAGTAAGATAGGATGGATGATGCTGGACACTAACGCTCTCTGTTGCAACTACTCGTGTTCTAAACTCTGTACCACTTAAAGTTCGTATCTGTGACATTTCAACGGTAAATCCATTTTGGGAAGGATTTTCTCGAAGATATATTTTATTAACCGTAAGTTTGCAACTAAAAGTACGACCATTGCCATTGACTATGGCATTAGAGGCATCCGAATCAGCATGGAGAAGAAAATTAATCCAGCCAAAATTTTTAAAATTATGGATATACCCCGGTTCATCAGAGAACAGATCAGCAACATCACTACAAACACTTAAAAGTTCATCAAGTGAAGAGTAATTAAGTATCCGTAATCCCTCATCATTAATGCCAATAAACTCTTGTTTGTGGTTATATAATAGCACTTTCCCCCCTTAGCTTTCTTGATCAATCAATTTTTTGTAGGCATCTGCTTTTTCTTGGATGTCACTTGTCGCTACAGGTTTACGAGCGGCTATATATCCCACTAGCATACTATCATCATTATAAACAGGGGAGATTTGAGTGTCCACCCAAAAAAACTTTCCATCTTTACGCAAATTTTTGATCACAATGTGGGCTGTTATCCCTGCGTGAAGTGTTTTCCACATCTCTGCAAAAATAGTTTTAGGCATATCGGGGTGACGAAGAATATTATGGGGCTGTCCTAAAAGTTCTTGGGCGGTATAACCAGAAATTTCACAAAATTTTCGATTAACAAAGGTAATGACTCCCTCCACATCCGTTTCGCTGACGATGGCACGTCCTTCAAAAGAAAACTCCTCATCTACTGGAACGGGTTTTTGCATACTGCAACTCCTTGGGTGAAAAAAATACTAAAATAAATTTACAATTCAGAGAATATGACATAAACAAGGTAAAAACATTCTTAGGTTGTCTTGTGTTGAGAAAGATTTTGGATGATTTTGGCATCTTTTGTCCCAACCAGTTCACTAAGTGTTTCAAAGCTCCCTTTTTGTAGCTCACTAAAGGTTCCGTAATAGTCCAATAACTTCTTAATTTTAGGGAGGGTTAATCCATTTTTGGAGAGAAATTGGGAGAGTTGATCGTGTTTGAGTTTGGTTTTTTGATGAAAGGTAATGGCACTTCGGTGGGCTTCATCGCGTAGCATTTGGATCAATTGGAGCCGTTTGTCGTAGGGTTCAAGTCGAAACGTTTGGGAAGCTCCATGTAAAACATCACGTGCTGAACCTTTGGCGCGGTGTGAAATAGCATTGAGTTTTTCTTTGCTAATAGCGATAACATCAAAAGTTGTTCCCGAAGAATGGAGTAATTCCAATGCCAGTGACCGTAAGGTCGCTCCGCCATCAAGTATCCATAAATCAGGGGGCGGATTGGTACTAAAATCGTCAATACGACGCTTAAGCATCTCTCTCATTTGACCGTATTCATCTTTGTGATGCAGATGATAGGTACGATACGATTTTTTCTCCAAGCTATCATCGTTATACACAATCATGGCTCCAACAGGGGCAACTCCTCCTAAATGAGAGTTGTCAAACACTTCGATACGGCGGGGGATTACTTCCAACGTAAACAGGGCTTGAAGCGAATGCAAGAGGGGGTCATTAAGCGGTTTTTTGGTTTTGAGCAACGTATACGCATTGGTCATGGCTAGGGTGACTAATTGCTTTTTTATCCCCTGTTTGGGTGTTTCGATCAACACTTTTTTTTCAAACAGGAGACTTAGATGGGTGTTGATCCACGGTTGCTCTTCAAAAGAGTGTGCCGTTAAAATGGGGGCGATAATGGGAGGTTTGGTGGTGCCATAGTAGTTTACCAAGGTTCGTTCATACGCCTCATCCAACGAAAAATCCTCAGGTGCGGTGAAAAAATCGTGGGAGCTGGAAGCAATTTTGCCATTGCGGATAAAGAGCCGTACAATACATCCGCGATCATCGGTGGTAGCAATGGCAAATACATCGTAATGGACATTGCGTGCCAAATCAATCGTAGAGTTGAGGACACTTTTTTCAATCCGTTCACACCGATCGCGTAGCCCCATCGCCTCTTCAAAACGCAACGCCTGGGAATACCACTCCATTTTTTCGGTGAGTTGGGATAAAAGTAACTTTTTAGTGTGGATCCACGTAATGGCAGTATCCACAAACGTCCGATAATAGCTTGGATCAACCGAAAATTCACACGGTCCCAAGCACTGGTTCATTTGGTAAAAAAGGCACACTTTTTTCCCTTTGAGGCAACTTTTTTTTTGAACCAAAGGGAGAAGCTCATAAAGTGAGTCGAGAATGTCGCGCGCACCGGTAGAAAAAGGACCAAAATAGTGAATATTTTTCCCTGAAATTACTTTTCGGGTAATGTCAAATCTGGGATAAGGGTCGTTAAGATCGATAAAAATATAGGGATAGGTTTTGTCATCGCGTAATAAAATATTGTATTTTGGGGCTAATTGTTTAATCAGCGAATTTTCGAGAATCAACGCATCATGTTCATTGTCCACGACAATATAGTGCAGTGAAACGGTTTCCGAGAGCATTTTTTGGATACGTAATGATAGGGTCACTTTAGGGGAGAGACTGGGGGTTAGGGTAAAATAACTCTTAACCCGTTTGGAGAGGTCTTTTGCTTTTCCGATATAGAGAATGCGCCCTTTGGCATCCAAATATTGATAAATTCCCGCACTGTGAGGGAGAGAACGGATCATTTCAATCATCAAAACCACTTAATCAAGTATTTATAGTAGCTATTATACCATCCCCCTATCTCTTTTAGTGTTGTAGGAATAAAATGAAAACAGTCCTTTTTTTGTTAATCATACTTAGTGTCACTGGATGCGGGCATAAAGCTCCTCCGTATTATGAAAAACCATCAGCTGAGGAAAAAAATGTTGCGTTATGATGCGGTGATCATTGGCGCAGGGATTGCCGGTTTATATGCGGGGATGGGTTTTTCGCGGGATAAGAAGGTATTGATTATCAGTAAGTCACACCCCTGGGAGTGCAATACCTATTATGCGCAGGGGGGGGTGACCACCGCTTACAATGACGCGGATATCCCTCTCCATGTAGCCGATACCCTTGAAGCAGGGGCGGGATTGTGCGACCGTGAAGCGGTGCAGTTTATGAGTGAAGCCTCCCAAGGGGTGATTCGTGATCTCATTGATCGGGGATTTCGCTTCGATACTGATGAAGCAGGGAATCTGTTGTATACCAAAGAGGCTGCCCATTCGTGTAACCGTATTTTGCACGCGGGGGGGGATGCAACGGGTCGTTATCTCCATCTTTTTTTATTACAACAAAATCCCCACCCGATGTTGAGCAACGCGACGGTCATTGATTTGTTGATGGAAGATAGCCGTTGCTGTGGTGTGGAGGTACTTAGTGAGGGGAAACGAAAACTTATTTACGCCAACAATGTCATTATCGCCAGTGGCGGAGTAGGATCGCTGTACGAATACCATACCAACTCCCACGCCATTAGTGCCGATCTTCATGGAATTTGCCTTGAGAAGGGGATTACCCTTGAAAATATGGAGATGATGCAGTTTCATCCCACCGTCTTTGTGACCAATAGCGGTGCGCGTAAACAGTTACTCTCTGAAGCATTGCGCGGGGAGGGGGCATGGATTGTGGATGATGCTGGGTATCGCTTTTTGTTTGAGTACGATGAACGGGGAGAAATGGCTCCACGTGACATTGTGAGTCGGGCAATTTTTGATTATAAACAGCGCACCGCTTCCCAAGTGTATTTGTCGTGTGAACATTTTGATCAAGACTATTTTCGGGGACGTTTTCCTAATATTTACAACGCACTGCGCGATTTAGGCTATACGCTCCCTAAACAACGTGTCCCTATCTCGCCTGCTTTTCATTACGCTATTGGGGGGATTAAAAGCAATTTGGATGGGAGTGTTCCCCATACCCAAGGGTTGTATGTCATCGGTGAAGCGGCGTGTACTGGGGTGCATGGAGCCAATCGCTTGGCAAGTAATTCGCTCTTGGAGGGGTTGGTTTTTGGAAAATATGCCGCACAGACCATCAACCACAGTGCCAATGACCCTTGCACAAAACACTTTGATGTGGGAGAAGAATCCCTTGAAGTGCTAGGAGATAAAGAGAAAAAAGATCGCCTCCGCCGTGTAATGTGGGACTATGTCTCCATCAAACGAACTCCCACAGGTCTCCAAAAAGCGCTTGAAGCAATTAATGATATGTTGGATTCTTCAGTAGGGAGATTATTAAAATTACGCTTGCTGAGTGCAAGAGAGATCGTACAATCAGCACTCAATCGGAGTGAATCAATCGGGGTGCATTACATCACGCACTCGTAACTGTGTTGAAAATACAAGGAAACGTGCCATGATAGAAATAGTAATCTTGATTATGTTATGGCTTATGGCGATACTGGCTATTTTTGTAGTGATAAGTTATTTGCGTCCTTATCGCTCACCAAGAAGCCTAAATATCTTGCGAGGGGCTAAACTTCTTTTTCAATGGGTTGGAATTTTTTTAGCGTTGATGATGTTTTTACTATGGGGTGCAAGTGAACATTTCCCCACCCCTATTCATAAAGAACTTCATGTAACCATAAAAGACGATAACCCGTGTTTTTACGTTGATGCCTTTGAAGGTATTGAAAATTTCAAGATCAATGATTTTACTATATCTAAAATGGATTCAGAGATCGACTGGAGGAAGAAAACTTACACGTATAAAATGGACGATAATAGCACTATCTCTCTTAGCTCTATAACTGGAAAAGATCAGTGTCTCCTTTATGGGGTAAAAAATATGTCAGCGTCTTTTCCACCTAAAAAATTGCAAACGAATGTGATTTATGCAATAACTATGCAAGGAACAAAAAAAAATATACCTAAATCAAGTGGGTATATCGACTTAAAAGATGGAGATAGAATTTTTCTTTATAGAGTATTCTATTTGGCTAAAAACCCAAAAATGGGTAAAAAAGAAATTGTTATTCCTAGTCAGATGCAATTGGAAACGAGGATGAAAAACTGAATACACAAAATTTATCCAATCAAACTTCGATAGAGAAATGGGTCAATAAAATGGTTGAAGACAATCAATCAGATCAAACTTCCGTCACTCCCGCGAAGGCGGGAGTCTAGCTGGATTCCCGCCTTCGCGGGAATGACGAAACATAAATATGACTTTACGTAAAAAGTGCGTAAAGTCAGTTTTTAATCCCCAAATCATCGCACCGTTCATGATAATCAGCTGCCATTTTGAGTAAAAAAGGGACGCTAAGATTGAGGATAAAGGCACTTAGTGAGATTAAAAACAGATCGGTATTGGAGATAAGTTTTAATGACAATGCTGCTATGGCAACCAAAAAGGTCACTTCCGCTCTCCCTTGCATCGCGATCCCAATGAGCGTGGCCGACCGCCATGGAAGATGGTTGATAAATCGTGCGGCAAAGGATGCTGCGATAAATTGGGCAACAAAGACACTCACAGAGAGGAATAATGCACTCAAAAGGAGTCCCCCTAACGCAGAAAAATCCTTGATCTCCATGTGTAAACCGATATTGATAAAGAAAATAGGGGCAAAAAAGTAGAGCGTTAAAAAGCGAAGTTTTTCGCTGGCTTCATGAAAAATATCTTTTGACCCGTGTGAATGAACACTAAAATGGTCTTTGTTGATAATCAGCCCCATAAAATACGCCCCCAAAGCGACACTGGTTCCAAAAAAATCGGCAATCATAGACCCCAAAAACGCCAAAAAGATCATCATGACAATGGCAGCATTTTCCTCTTGTTTCCCTAAAAAGATTCCTGCTCCTGCGTGCGAATAGATGGAAGCTTTGGTGCGGGTCAAAAAAGCGATAAGGCCATTTTTTTTGAGCGAATCAATGGGGTGAAAGAGAAAAAAGAGATACGCGATTACCCCCATGGTGAGACTAAAGAGGAGAAAAGATTCAATGGGTGGTAATGCCAGTAAGAGGATATTTTCCAGCGATATAGTTCCTGTTGACGATGCCAAAGAGACCAACATCCCCCCCAAGACACCCCATAAAATCAAAGAAATCACATCATCGGTCAACGCAGCTGCGACAATAATGGGTTGGAGTTCCTCTTTGGCTCTAAACTGAAGCGTATTAAGGGTTAAAAAGGCGATGCCAATGGAGGTTGGGGCAAATGCCATGGCAAAGACCAGTGCGTGGATGGTATTGTGGGTGAGCAGCATTTGGATCCCATAGACCACACCAAAGGGGAGAATAACCCCTGCAATGGCAATTTTCCACCCTTTTTGAACACCGACCATAAAACTGTGGAGATTCTCTTCCAGCCCCAGATAAAAAAACAAAAAAATGGTACCAATGAAGGCGAAAATTTCAATGGTGACCGATTCGCAGGAGAGGAGATGGAGATTGACGGCGATAAGACCCCCAATGAGGTAAAAGAGGACATCGGCAATCGCAGTTTTTTTGGAAGCCAATAGGGAAAAAATGATAATACTTAGGAGATACAGTAAGGTTAAAATGGTGGTCATTTCCATGTAAAGCCCCTTTTTTGGAGGGAATTGTATCTAACTATTGCTCTTTAAGAAAATCTTTTTTTCCCTTACTTGTCATTTCAAAAGATTTTGAGGACTTTGATCACTTCCAAAAGGAGGACAATGATCCATACAAAAATGGTAATTCCTGTAGCCGCAGCGGCTACATCTTTTATCATTCGTATTTTTTCGTTGTAATGGGTTTCCATAAAGTCGCAAATCGCCTCAATAGCAGTGTTAAACATTTCGGCTGCAAGCATAACACCCGTAGAAAGAATGATTAAAGAAGCATCAATCCACGCGTTAAAAATTAAGACGGGTATGAGGATAAGCGCGGATATGATGATTTTATACAGTACACTGAAGTCGTAAAGTACTGCAAAGCGCAAACCAGACAAAATGATTTTAAATTTTCGTAAGGGATGATATCCATGTTCGCCTGTGTCTAAAAATTTGTTTTTCATTTTATTACTCCTGACATTGTAATCAACATTGATAGACAACTCCAGCTAATCCCAATGAATACCCCTGCAAGGACATCGGTAGGAAAATGTACTTGCAAATACATACGTGAGGAAGCAACGCCCAATGTAACCAATCCCAAAATCCCTGTGAGTAAAATGCCAAATAGTGAAGTGCCATTATAGACAATCAACCAAAGAAGAAGGCTAAAAGCGACAATTTGGGCCGTATGCGCGCTAGGAAAAGAGGGATCAATCGGAAGTTCATTGAGGGATAAAAAGAGGTGGGGTCGTTTTCGTTGAAATTCATATTTAAGCGCATAGGTTGTGATAACAGTACCCCAAAATCCTATCCCTAAAAGTTGTTCAAAATTTTCAAAAAAAGGAGAAAAAAATACGGTTAATATAACATAAAGAGGTAAGAGTACCCATAAAGAACCTAACCAAGTTATCAAAGAGAAAAAATGATCAAAGGAAGGATTTTTAATTTTATGAAACCAATGCAGCCCAGTATGATCGAAGTGTGTGAGTTGACCATTACGCATAAAAACAGTCAAAGTGATAAACGCGCTTATCCCCATAATGAAAACAATACTAAAGAGCCACTGCTCACCAAAAGTAATTTTTTCAGTAAATTGCATAAAAACCCTTTTTGAGTGATCTACGATCAATATGTTACTATAGATAACTCTAAAAAGCAAAATTAAACTACGATTAGGTATCATTCCATCCATTCACAAGGGTTTTTTAATTCCTTTCAAAACATCCCTCTCTAAAGGCTCATCCATGAAAGATGTCAGTATTATCATCCTTGATTTTGGTTCCCAGTACACGCAGCTCATTGCTCGCCGGTTACGCGAAGATAAAGTCTATTGTGAGGTGCTTCCGTATCACACTAAAGTTGAGGCGATTAAAGCCAAAAATCCCCAAGGGATCATTCTCAGCGGCGGGCCTTCATCGGTCTATAATAAAGATGCGTATGAAGTCGATCAAGGGGTTTATGCCCTGAATATTCCTGTATTGGGAATTTGTTATGGAATGCAACGGATTGCCGTTGATTTTGGTGGTTCGGTCATCCGCAGTGACCATCACGAATATGGTAAAGCTGAATTAACCATTGATATGACCCAACACTCTCCCCTTTTTGCTCATTGTGAAGATGAGCGTACGGTGTGGATGAGTCACTCCGATAAAGTCGATGTCTTGCCTGAGGGGTTTGTCCCGATCGCCTATTCGGCGAACTCTCCCTACGCTGCCATTGCCCATGAAGAAAAAATGGTCTACGCCATGCAGTTTCACCCTGAGGTGAATCACTCCGAAGAGGGGTATTTGATGCTCCGTAACTTCGCTCGTACGATTTGTGGTATCACGGCAAAATGGGATATGGGACATTTCCTCAAAGAACAAATTGTCAAAATCCGCGCCCAAGTGGGTGAGGGCAAAGTGCTGTGTGCTTTGAGTGGTGGAGTCGATTCTTCGGTGGTGGCAGCGTTGTTGTACGAAGCCATTGGGAATCAACTTATCCCCGTTTTTGTCGATAACGGTCTCTTACGCAAAGGGGAACGTGAATCGGTAGAAAATATTTTTAAAGTGCATCTCAAAGTCCCTCTTGTCGTTGCCGATGCGTCGGAGAATTTCTTGGGTAAACTCTCCGGAGTGACCGATCCTGAAACCAAGCGCAAAATCATTGGTCATACCTTTATTGAAGTGTTTGAGCAAGAAGCCAAAAAACATGATGGGATTAAATTCCTTGCGCAAGGGACGTTGTATCCTGACGTTATCGAATCGGTTTCGGTCAATGGTCCTTCGGTGACCATTAAATCGCATCACAACGTTGGGGGATTACCGGATTGGATGGATTTTGAGTTAATTGAACCCTTACGCGATTTGTTCAAAGACGAAGTGCGTAAATTGGGGCTTGAATTGGGCTTACCCGATTCGTTGGTCAACCGTCACCCTTTCCCCGGACCGGGATTGGGGATCCGCATTATGGGGGAAGTCAACAAAAATGATTTGACCCTTTTACGCGAAGCCGATGCCATTTTGCTCGATGAACTCAAAGCCAGCGGTTATTACACCAAAACATGGCAAGCGTTTGCGGTATTGCTCAACGTTAAATCCGTTGGGGTGATGGGGGACAATCGTACCTATGATAATACGGTGTGTGTCCGTGTCGTCGAAGCCGTGGATGGAATGACCGCCACGTTTGCCCATCTTCCTCACACCTTATTAGAGCGTATTAGCCGTCGTATTATTAACGAAGTCGATGGGATCAATCGTGTCGTGTATGATATTAGTTCCAAACCCCCCGCTACCATCGAATGGGAATAAGACCCCTTTACCTCTTTTCGCACACCCCCTACGCGGGGGTGCATCATATTCCCATCTTGCAGACTCAGTTTTTTACCCCCTCGATCGATTTTACCCGCTATGATGGGCTGGTGGTCACCTCCAAGCAAATACTAGAAGCATTACGTCCTTACACGGGATGGGAACATCTCCCCATTATCGCCATTTCTGAGGCAACCGCACGCCATTTTCGTAACGCGGGGCATACGGTGATTGCTACGGCTAAAGGGTATGGGGTACAATTGGAACCTTTGATACAAGAACACGGGGGAAAATGGCTCTATTGCCGTCCTAAAGTGGTGGCTACCACATGGAGGGAGGGGATCGTGGATCAGGTCATTTTGTATGAAACCCAGTGTAATGATCGTATTGAAACCATTCAGATAGAAGAGAATGCCATTATGATTTTTACCTCCCCCTCCAGCGTAGCGTGTTTTTTAGCTAAAGCCTCTTTTCTCCCTACCCATACGGTGATTGTGATTGGAAAAACAACCCAAAAAGCGTTGCCCTTAGGAGTACCATCGATCGTAAGTGATGTGACAAGCGTTCAATCGTGTGTTGAAAAAGGGGAAGAACTTTCGGTATTGCAAAGCTGATTTTGAAGCTAAAAATGGTGAAACACGTGTTGAATGAGAAACGCTATAACATGAGAATTAAGCTTTTTGAGGTTATAATTATCATTCTCTGGGCGCAGCGACTAATCGCATTTTGAGGGTTCTACATATACACTCTGTGGATTGGTAGTCGTCTTGGTGTGTCGGTGGTCTTGTTTGAGCCTTACGGGGTGAGAGATTGCCGCCCGATGGATGCTCGGTCTGCTTTTTTTACGCTTTGAGAACCAAGGCAGTTGCGAAACGCCCGCCCGGGGAGTTTGTATTAGATGAACATTTAGGGATAAATATTGACCTAATATAAGCAATTTTTTATAAGGTATCACATGAAAGTAATGGTCATTGGAAGTGGTGGACGAGAATTTTCGATCGGGAGAGTTCTTAAAAATGACCCTGAAGTCTCTGCCCTTTATTTTGCTCCGGGTAATGGTGCAACGTCTATGTTGGGTGAAAATGTTGCGATTAAAGAATACGACGCATTGGCGCAGTTTGCCCTTGATAATGGCATTGATCTTACCATCGTAGGACCTGAAGGGCCGCTTAGTGATGGCGTTGTCGATATTTTCAAGGCAAAAGGGTTGGTCATTTTTGGTCCTTCCAAAGCCGCTGCACAATTAGAGGGTTCTAAAGTGTATATGAAAAACTTTTTGGCCAAATATAACATTCCGACGGCTCGCTATATCCAGACCGATCATATCGGGGATGCGTTCAAGTTTATCGAATCACTCACCGTTCCCATTGTGGTAAAAGCCGATGGATTGTGCGCGGGTAAAGGGGTGATCATCGCTATGAGCTATGAAGAGGCAAAAGTAGCCGTTTCGGAAATGCTCAGCGGTAAATCGTTTGGGGATGCGGGTAAACGGGTGGTCGTCGAAGAGTTCTTAGACGGCTATGAACTTTCGATGTTTGCTTTGTGTGATGGAAAAGATTTTATCCTTCTCCCCGCAGCTCAAGACCATAAACGCCTTTTGGACAATGACGAGGGGCCCAATACCGGTGGGATGGGGGCGTATGCGCCGACACCGTTGGTCGATGAGGTCATTTACGAAAAAGTTAAAGAGCGTATCGTTCGACCTACGCTAGAGGGGATGCAAGAAGAGGGTGCGCCGTTTGAGGGTGTTTTGTTTATCGGATTAATGATTGTCAATGGCGAACCCATTACCTTGGAATTTAATGTCCGTTTTGGGGATCCTGAATGTGAAATTTTGATGCCGTTACTTAAAACACCCGCCAGTGAGCTGTTTTATAAAGCCGCTACCAAACAACTCGATACCCTCAAAGTCGAATTTCATGACCAATACGCGGTGGGTGTGGTCATGGCAAGTCATAACTATCCCTACGATAACTCCGTACCTGCGGAAATTATCGTGGATACCGTGCATCACGAAGAAATTGCGCAGCATACCCATATTGCTTACGCAGGGGTAAGTGAAGAAGAGGGGAAACTTTATGCCACAGGTGGACGGGTTTTGGTCTGCGTCGGCGTGGGTGAAAGTATCAAGCAAGCTCGCGATCGTGCCTATATGCTCTGCGGTCAAGTCCATTTTGCCGGTAAAAAACTCCGTACCGATATTGCGTATCAGGCTTTACGTCAATGAACGACGAAATTATACTCGAGTATCAACTCGCCTCGACGTGGAAACGCTCTTGGGCGTTTGCCATCGATCAACTGCTCCTCTCTCTTTTGCTTTCCATTATCCTTTTTTCGTATGTACGTCCTGATATGGGTTTTGAAGAAATTATGGCATTGACGCAACGCTTTATAGGGGAGTATTACCTTTTGTGCATTGCGTATCAGACCTTGTTTACCCTAATGTATGGGGCAAGTTTAGGAAAAATGGCGATGAAAATACGGGTCATTGAGTTGGCGCATCCCCAAGGACATCCCCAATTTTGGTCTGCCTTGAATCGCGCTGTTTTTCGCATCGTCAGTGAAATAGTCGTTTACCTAGGATTTATATGGGCATTTTTTGACCCTTTCCGTCGCAGTTGGCACGATTTGAGTGCCAGAACGTTGGTGATTGATGCGTAGTATTGTTCTTATTGGGCTTTTAAATGCCACCATGGCATGGAGTGGCGAACACGTTTGGATGATGGGTCAGGCTGTGGATGCCAATAATGGGATTGTCCATTCCACGACGTATCCGACGTTAATCTATCAAGATCAAGTGGTGAGTGCCAAAACCTTAACGTACGATAATAATACCAGTACGGTGGAAGCATTTGGTCAGGTAAATGCGTTTAAGGGGGGACAATACCACACAATCAGTGAGTATTCTCGTCTCAATCTCGCCAAAGAAACCCGTTATCTCAAACCCTATTACGCTATTGATACCAACAGCAGTGCGTGGATTAGTGCAATGGATGCCACAGGGTGTCAAAATAAGATTGATCTCTCCAAAGGGATGCTTTCGGGGTGTGATTCGACGAAGCCTTTATGGAAAATCCATTTTAGCAGTGCCGATTACGATACCCAAAGCCAGTGGGTCAATATGTATAACGCACTGTTATACGTCAAAGATGTCCCCGTGATGTATTTACCCTATTTTGGGTACCCCACCGATCAAACACGCCGAAGTGGCTTGTTGATACCCACGTTTGGATTTTCCAATGGAGAAGGATTTTATTACCAACAACCAATCTATCTTGCCCCCAAAAATTGGTGGGATGTGGAGTTGCGCCCTCAAATTCGTACCTCACGCGGAGAGGGAATATACAGTGATTTTCGATTTGTCGATGGGGCTAATTCCAAAGGAACGCTCCGTTTGGGGTATTTTAAAGAGCAAGAAGGGTATGCCGTAGCCCACAATTTGGCGTTTAAAAAACACTATGGATACAATTTTGACTATCGTAATACCGCTCTTTTATCGCAGTGGTTTGGGATAAATCTCTCCGGTGAGTCAGGATTGTATGTCCGTATCAGTCGCATGAGTGATGTGGATTACCTCAATCTTCAGCACAGCGACCAAATTTATAACGTCACCTCAAACCAAGTGATCTCTCGGGTGAACAGTTACTACAATGGGGAGAAAAACTATTTTGGTCTTTATGCTAAGTATTACCAATATTTGGATCAATCCAGTAACGCACGTACCATCCAAACCCTTCCCAATCTTCATTATCACCGTTACTTAGAGAGTTTTTTTGGAAATCATCTTCTCCTCAATGGGGATGCAACGGTCAATAATTTTTATCGTGACGAAGGTAAAAAAGGGATTCAAGGGGATATGGTCATCCCCCTTACGTTACGGACGTCTTTACTCGATGGGATAGTGGATGCCAGTTATACGGCGAAAGGTTCATTGCGTACTTTGAGTTTGTATGGTAACGATGCGAATCTCAGTAACGGAGGGCAAACCCTTAATAATACCAATCAGGGGTTGTATGCACAGCTGAGTCACGTCTTTAAGCTAAGCAGTACCTTGGTACGCCCTTATGCAACCTTTACCCATGTTATGGCACCGGAAGTGAGTTATTCCAGTGCAGGAAGTCATGTCTACAGTGGATATTATAAAGAATACTCTGCAACGTGTACGTTGGGGAATACCAATCCTGCGTGCGATTTTTATACCCTTAATCCTCCGCGTGATACCTTGGCATTTGCCCTTAACAACTATATCATGCAAAAAAATAAGCAAGTTTTTTCCGATCGGTTATCCCAAAATTTTTACCGTGATCCCACAGGTAATAGCGCATCTGAACTGCAAAATGAAGCTGAGTGGCAAGTAAATAAGTCGTTGTCATTGTACAACCAAACGGCGTTTAACCATTCCCGTGGCCGTATTACCAAAGAACAAAATACGGTTCGCTATACCGATGAATCGCTTAGCGCTAGTATGAGTCATTACTATACGGATACGCTCATTAATGGTATGCCCACGTATGCCAGTTATCTAACCGCCAATGCCAATTATACGTATAATGACAATTACAAATTTTTTGCCCTTGCCGCATACGATTACCATGCAAACGTACTCAAACGGGAGGAAGTTGGTTTTATGTACACTACCCGATGCCTCGATTTTGGGTTAAAGTTTGTTCAAAATATTCGACCTATTTCCACCATTGTCAATGCTAATGATTCGGTGAATGATAGGTATGTTTATGTCACCATTCTCTTTAAACCATTGGGTGGTTCGATGTTTAATTACCATTTGAATAACAACTAAAGGGGCGCAACGTTATGAAATTAGAAGCAAAAGTTGGATTATTTGTTACGGTATCGCTTGGAGCCCTTTTACTTCTCTCTACTCAGGTGACCTCGTTGGGAAAATGGGGGCAAAAAGGGTATCCCATTGACGCTTACATTGATGATGCTTCAGGGATTGAGAAACAAACCCACGTCTCCATGAATGGGGTCATGATTGGTGAGGTACAATCCATTACCATTGAGGGCAAACACGTACGACTCCAATTGTTGATTAATGAAGGGGTAAAAATTCCCGAAGACTCCTCCATTATCGTTGCCCAAGAGTCGTTATTAGGTTCAAAAGTACTTAACATCGTGGTAGGAGATGCCCATACGTATCTTAAAACGCAAGGGATATTATCGCAGTCTAAACGATACGCCTCGTTTGACCAAACCAGTGATTCGGTCAATGATGCGGCTAAAGAGCTTCAGCTTTTATTGCACGATTTCCGTACTACCTTAGATGAAGAACACCGAAAAGCGATTCAAGATGCGATTGTCGCTTTCCGCGATGTGGGGGTCAACCTTAATGGGGTTATTACCGAAAATCGTACCGAACTACACGATGCTATTAGTAATTTCAGGGCGATGAGCGGTGGTTTTGCCCAAACCGCCAATACGATCAATCAAGACCTCCCCGCTATTATGGATCATGCGAATTCTTTGACCACCCGTATTGATAACATCAGTGGTGCATTGGAGCATAAACTCCCTGAGGCGGTCGATAAATTTGTAAAAATCGAGGACAACGTTAGTGATATTTTGGCGGAAAATCGTAGTGGTCTTAAAAGCACTATTACCTCAGCTGATTCGTTTTTCAAAAGTGGCGAACAAGCCTTTTCTCGGGTAGATACTCTCCTTTCTACTTTTACGACCAGTGAATTACAAGTGGCGATGCACACCGATGCTATGATGCGCGATGGGTATGGAAAAATTTATTTGGGAGCGACGTATCTTCCGAATCCAGAGACGTATTATATGCTGGATTTAGTCAGTACCAATGATTATTCGATTACCCAAACCGCACTCCCAGGACCGCATGTCAAAGGGAAGCGGTACATCTCAGGACAATACGGGAAGCGGTTTAATAATACCCTTCTTCGCTTTGGTGCGATTGAATCCACCGGCGGTATAGGGGTTGATTATTTTATGGATCATGATAAACTCAAATTTTCCGCAGAGGCGTTTGACTGGAGTGCCATTAACGATGTTCGAGGAAGCAATGTCCACCTCAAAGCACAAGCACGATACCAACTCTTAAAACATTTGGAATTCTCTGCTGGATGGGATAACTTCTTGAATGCTAAAGCTCAGAATGTCTTTTTTGGCGTAGGAGTTCGATTTATTGACAACGATATAAAATATTTATCGGGTGCAGCTACTTTAGCACGATAAATGACGAGATTTAATTTTAAGGAATGATATGAAATATGATATTACATTGGCATTGACCAACAAAGAGGAGTCGTATGCACTCAATCAAGTGGCGGCTCAAGCCAATGGAGCGGTGTGGCTAAAGTCAGGAAATACCGTTATTTTGGCTACCGTTGTGGTCGATGAGACCGATTTTGTTGATGAAGATTTTTTACCCTTGACGGTACAATACCTCGAAAAAAGTTACGCGGCGGGGAAATTTCCCAGTGGATTTATCAAACGTGAGACCAAACCCAGCGATTTTGAAGCGCTCACCTCCCGTATTGTGGATCGATCGCTTCGACCTTTGTTTCCCAAAGGGTTTGCCAATCCTATCCAAATTTCGATTTTGGTCTTAAGCAGTGATCCTGAATCGGATTTACAAGTCTTGGCACTTAATGCAGCATCGGCTGCTTTGTATCTGTCCGATATTGATATTTTTACCTCCGTCAGTGCGGTTCGTGTAGGAAAAATTGATGGGAACATTATTATCAACCCGACCTTGTCACAACTAAAACAAAGCACCCTTGATCTCTATCTCGCGGGAAGTCGTGACGATATGTTGATGATTGAGATGCAAGCCAATGGCACCGATGAAGCAATCGCCTTAGGGGTGGGAAGTGAGCTTTTTATGGATCCCCTTGCCCTTCCTGAAGTGGCACTTCAACGTCGCAGTAATGCATTGCCCGAAGATGAACTGATTGAAATTTTAGCACGCGCCCAAGAGGAGCTTACCACGGCGAATATCGCGTATGAAACGGCTTTTAAACCGCAGGCTAAATTTGCCTTTGAGTTGAAATATGTGGTCAGTGAGGTAGACGAAGCGATGATGGAATATGTTCGTTTGCACCACACCGAAGATCTTAAGCGTGGTATCACCCAAATGGCAAAAACGGAACGCTCCAAAGCGTTACGTACCATTCGTAAAAAAATTATGGAGTCACAGTCTCACTGGGATGAACACGCCTTGAAAAAAGCAATTGAAGTGGTCAAGCGTTCCATGGTGCGTGCCCAAATTTTGGACGATGCTATCCGTGCTGATGGTAGGACGCTAACACAAGTGCGCCCTATTCGTATTGAGACCAATATTCTTCCCAGCGCCCATGCTTCTGCGTTGTTTACCCGTGGTCAGACCCAGGCGTTGGTGGTACTGACGTTGGGGGGAGCCAAAGATGCCCAAATGTATGAGGGGTTGGCCGACAGTGGAACCCAGAATGAAGGGTTTATGGTACATTACAATTTCCCAGGATTTAGCGTAGGGGAACCCTCCTCCATTGGCGCGCCCCGTCGTCGTGAACTGGGGCATGGTAACTTAGCTAAGCGAGCATTGGAAGGTTCCACGGTTCGCAATGGGCAAACCATTCGCTTGGTCTCGGAAATTTTGGAATCCAATGGCTCTTCGTCGATGGCAACCATTTGTGGTGGCTACATGGCATTGCGTGCAGGGGATATTGAGGTGTGTGAGCCTATTGCAGGCGTGGCAATGGGGATGATTCAAGAGGGGAATCGTCACGCTATTTTGAGCGATATTATGGGATTGGAAGACCATGATGGTGATTTGGATTTTAAAGTAGCCGGTTCCAAAGAGGGGATCACTGCGATGCAAATGGACATTAAGCTTGGGGGAATTCACTTGGATGTTCTTCGCGAAGCGTTGTATCAAGCCAAAGCAGCACGCGCTCATATTATCGATATTATGGTTGACGCTGAAAGCACCATTGAACTCAACGAGGGGACACTCCCTTCGACCGATATTTTTAGTATCCCCGCAACGTCTATTGTGGATGTTATCGGTCAAGCAGGCAAAACAATTCGAGAAATTATCGAAAAATTTGCGGTGAGTATTGATATTGACAAAAAAAGTGGATCCGTTAAATTGACAGGTAAAAATCGGGAAGGGATTAAAGGGGCGCGAACACACATTATGGGTATTGTTGGCACGAGCGAAGCAAGCCCAAAAGTTGAATACAAAGTAGGGGATGTTGTCGAGGGTAAAGTGAAAAAAATCGTCGATTTTGGTGCCTTTATCGAACTTCCAGGGGGGACCGATGGTCTTATTCATATCTCAAAACTCTCTGATAGTCATATTAGCCGTGTGAGCGATGTGGTGAGTGAGGGGGATGCCATTAGAGTAGAGATTGTGGAATTTAAAGGGACAAAAATTGGATTAGCTCGGGCTAAGTAAGTTTTTAGCTCTTCATGGATAAAATTCCAAACACAAAGTGATAAGTAGGGACACTATCCGAACGGACTTTGATATTAATTACGGAGATTATTCATGAAAAAAGTTCTTTTTCTTATGGTTGCTCTTGCCGCAGTAGCATTTGGTGCTGATGCAGAAGTAGCAAATCAAACCCTTAAAGCGTATTCAATGATCGCTGCAGGTGTTGGTCTAGGTTTGGCTGCACTTGGTGGAGCTATCGGTATGGGTAGCACTGCTGCTGCAACTATCGCTGGTACGGCACGTAATCCAGGTCTTGGCGGAAAATTGATGACGACTATGTTCATCGCCCTTGCTATGATCGAAGCACAAGTTATCTATACTTTGGTTATCGCTCTTATTGCTCTTTACGCTAACCCATATTTGGCTGCGTAAGTTTTATCTTCTCTTCCGATCAGCTTTTAGCTGATCACCTTTTTATGCGGTCGTGGTGGAACGGTAGACACGCTACCTTGAGGTGGTAGTGCCTTACGGGTGTGGGGGTTCAAATCCCCCCGACCGCACCAGTTATCTTCAAAAATTTCTTCCAATTTCTTATTCTTTACTACTCTGCAAAAAAATGCAAATTTTCAATGGATATAAAAATTATCAACTATACTCAAATAAAAATATGTGGAAAAAATCAGGAATTCACAAGTTTCTGATAAATAAAAAAATAAAAAAGGATGTTTGCGTAAGATGGTGGCGGGGGGGGGACTCGAACCCCCGACCTCCGGCTTATGAGACCAGCGCTCTAACCAGCTGAGCTACCCAGCCATCTTAAATGTAGATGTCGAATGAGGGCGTGATTATAATGACTTATTGCTTATTATTAGCTAAAAGTTACAGAATATAATGTCGAAAGCTTTTTTTCAAACTATTCGTGATTAAAACTAAATAAAGTTGAGCCTTTAAGACTAAACTTATTGACTATTAACCCTAACTTGTGTACAATCCGCTCATAAAAAAACAAAGGACGTAGAATGAATTTTCAACCACTTGGAAAACGCGTATTAGTCGAGCGTCTCGAAGAGGCGACCACCACCGCATCAGGTATCATCATCCCTGATAACGCAAAAGAAAAACCTTTACAAGGAACCGTAGTTGCGGTGAGTAACAAAGTGAAAAACGTCACCAATGGCGACACGGTTGTTTTTGGAAAATATGCAGGGAATGAATTGACCCTAAATGGCAAAAGCTATTTGGTTCTTAACCTCGATGATTTACTTGGAATACTTCAATAATTAACGATACACTATTAGGAGATAGACAATGGCAAAAGAGATCCATTTTTCAGATGATGCACGTAATAAGTTAGCCGCTGGGGTACAAAAACTCACCGATGCGGTCAAAGTGACCATGGGACCACGCGGTCGTAATGTATTGATTCAACGCAGTTATGGCGCACCGTTGATTACCAAAGATGGGGTATCGGTGGCTAAAGAGGTGGAACTTAAAGATCCTCTCGAAAACATGGGGGCGCAACTGGTCAAAGAGGTTGCCTCTAACACTGCCGATGAAGCAGGCGATGGTACGACCACTGCGACAATCCTTGCGAACGCTATTTTCAAAGAGGGACTTCGCAATATCACCGCAGGGGCAAACCCTATCGAAGTAAAACGGGGGATGGACAAAGCCACCGAAGCGATTTTGATCGAGCTTAAAGCCGCTTCTCGTCTGATCAATGATAAAAAAGAGATTGCTCAAGTGGCGACCATTTCGGCGAACTCCGATGAGCGTATTGGGGCAATGATTGCTGAAGCGATGGAAAAAGTAGGTCGTGATGGGGTTATTACCGTCGAAGAGGCTAAAGGGATCAATGACGAACTCGATGTCGTTGAGGGGATGCAGTTTGACCGTGGGTATCTTAGTCCCTACTTTATCAACAACAACGAAAAAATGACCGTAGAATTGGATCATCCCTTTATTTTGTTGTTTGACCAAAAAATTTCCAATCTTAAAGATTTGCTTCCTGTGTTGGAACAAGTCCAAAAAAGCTCACGTCCGTTGTTGATCATCGCTGAAGATGTCGAGGGGGAGGCATTGGCAACGTTGGTGGTCAATAAGCTTCGAGGTGTAT
Organism: Sulfuricurvum sp.; assembly: GCA_020721585.1. Lineage (GTDB taxonomy): Bacteria > Campylobacterota > Campylobacteria > Campylobacterales > Sulfurimonadaceae > Sulfuricurvum. The sequence continues at coordinate 223,726 of DYMK01000001.1, read as the reverse complement.
TAAACATCACCGCTGTCAAAGCACCTGGATTTGGGGATCGTCGTAAAGCGATGCTCCAAGATATTGCGATTTTGACCCGTGCGCAACTTATCTCCGAAGAGATTGGTCGTACCCTTGATAGCGCAACGATTGCCGATTTGGGACAAGCCTCACGTGTCGTGATTAGCAAAGACAACACCACCATCGTCGATGGTGCGGGGGATAAAGCTGCTGTCGAATCACGTATCAAAGAGATCCGTACCCAAATTGAAGCAACGACCAGCGAATATGACAAAGAAAAACTTCAAGAGCGTCTGGCAAAACTCGCCGGCGGTGTGGCCGTTATCAAAGTAGGTGCGGCGACTGAGACCGAAATGAAAGAGAAAAAAGATCGCGTTGATGATGCCCTCTCCGCAACCAAAGCCGCGGTAGAAGAGGGGATCGTGATCGGTGGAGGCGCGGCATTGATCCGTGCTGCTGCCAAAGTGAGTCATGAATTAAGCGGTGATCAAAAAATTGGATGGGAAATTATCCTTCGTGCGATCAGCGCACCGGTCAAACAAATCGCTGAAAATGCAGGCTACGATGCAGGCGTTGTGGTCAACACCATTGTGAATGCTGAAAATGTCAATATTGGCTTTAACGCTGCCACAGGGGAGTATGTCGATATGTACGAAGCGGGGATCATCGATCCGCTTAAAGTAGAACGTGTCGCATTGACCAACGCCACGTCGGTATCAAGCTTGTTGCTTACCACCGAAGCGACGATCCATGAGATCAAAGAAGATAAACCCGCTGCCATGCCTGATATGGGGGGCATGGGCGGAATGCCAGGGATGATGTGATCCCTTCGTATATCGCCAATCCTCTTATTGGTGACGTTATCGGTATCCTTGGGGTGCTGGTGATTGTCATCGCCTACATTTTGATGCAAATTGATCGCATCGACCCCAAAGGTTTTTATTTTTCGTTGTGGAATACGCTGGGTGCCATTATGATTTTGGTCTCACTGCTGTATGCGTGGAACCTTGCCTCATTTGTGATGGAGGTAATTTGGTTCTCCTTAAGCCTTTTTGGCACCATCAAAGGGTGGAATAAACGGTAATCGTTTAGAACCCATCGTGCCATTGCACCAACGAAAGACGAAATCCCTTTTTCACGGGAAGCACCTCATGCGAAAAATAGGGATTGCTTAAAAACACCACCATATCACCCGCTTCCGGACGCAACGTAATGGTATTCCCCTTTTCATCGCACAAATAATTAAAAAGCAATTCTCCCCCATTAAAATGGTCATGGTCGGTCGGATTTGGGGTATACGACGTGGTAAACAAAACGGTGGTGAGTTTTCGTTCAGGAGCAACGGCGCGATAACCGATTACCTTGCCGAAATGATCCCGTAATTCACTGGAATCATCACTGTGTTGCGCGTAAAAACTTCCCGATTCATATCCCAAGACTTGCACTTTGGTTGAAGTCCCCAAAGAGAGGTTAAAAAAACGTTCCATAGTAGGACGAAGTAGAGTAAATGCCTTTTCATAGAGTGCTTGATGCTGGGGAAGGAGGGTATGAATATCGGTTTTTCGGATGGAGGTATCGAGGGCTTTTCCCCGAAGTTGCGCTTGGATAGCATCATGATCTTCTCGCGCGGAGGCAGTCATGTCACGGCACACGTGGGGAGGCAATACCCCCTTAATGACCATATAGGGAAAATCATGATACGGATTGGGAAGCCGTTTGGTGGGAATCTCCATACTTAATAACGCGTCGTTGGCATAAACGTACTGACTGATTTGGTGCATACGACTATTTCTTATCGGTCACAATGTATAGTTGATCATGCCCCAGTCGTTTGAGAACATCCATGACCCCGACAAAATTTTGGAACGCTGCTTCTTTATCACTGTACAGGACAACGGTCATCTCTGCTCCCCCAGTCTTGACCCGTTGCTCGAACTGCTCTAAAGTGACCGAAATTTTTTCATCAATCCACAACGTACCATCTTTTTTGATGGTCAGTTTCATCTCGTGAGGCTTATGGTCTGCGTGTGTCCCTTTGGCATCGGGAAGATCGACGGGGATGATCCCTGTCCGAATAAACGTTGCCGTTGTTAAGACCATCACCAGTAGCACCAACATAATATCGATAAAGGGGATAACGTTGATCGTATCCATCCGTTTCATTTTCATCGATTACCCCTGTTTTCGTTGATCGATTTCCCACAGCGTCAACAACCGCTCCATCTTGCGCAAAAGGATATTATAAAAAACAATCGCAGGGATCGCAACGACCAACCCCATCGCCGTAGCTTTCAGGGCTAGGGCTAGACCGGTCATGATTTTTTTGGGATCGACTGCCCCCACATCCCCCAGAGAGTAAAAGGTGATCATAATTCCCAAAACGGTTCCCAACAATCCCACATACGGAGCGTTAGAGGCGATGGTGGCGATGGTTGAGACGTTATCGCTTAACTCCAGCTCCAACTCTTCTTTGGTCGCATATTCCTCAATACGCACCGATTTATAGGTCATCATCCGCTCCAAAAAGAGGGTGATGGAAAAAATACTCATGAGAATTAAGATACCCATAATCCCATAATCGACCCCTATATGCGCATAGGTTAAAATACTACTGTTTTCCATGTTTTCCCTTAGTAAAATCTAATGTAATGGTGGTTCCCTCACCTTTGGTCGAGTGGACACGCAACGCGATGCGATACCGATCACAGTACCGCTTGACCAATCCAAGACCAATCCCGTATCCGGGCATACTTTTGTCACTTTGGTAATAGCGATCAAAGATGCGCATTAACTCCATCTCATCCATCCCCTCCCCATTATCGCTAATCGTGAGGGTGGTATGGTGCAATGTGACCGTAATTTTAGGGCTAAAAGGTGAATACTTCACCCCATTATCGATGACATTATCGATCACCTTCCCCAAACCAATCCGATCAAGGGTCACTTCTAGGGGGGTACAGTGGTGTTCCCATTGGACGTGAGCGTATAAACCACCCAAAAAACGCAACCGTTCGTGAATCACATCGCACAGACAAAACGTCTCAATACGCTCCCGCTCCATCTGTTTTTTAATCAAATAATCCAGCTCATTATACCGTTCTTTTAACATCCCCGATGCCAGTTCAATCCGTTCAAGCCGTTTGAGCGATTTTTCATCGGTGTGATTTTTGCGCAACATTGAGACATTGGCGGTGATGGTATTGATGGGGAGGTTAAGTTCATGAAGGGTCTCTTGGGAAAAACGTTCCAAATGGTCAAAATGTTCTTTGAGCGGTTCAATGGCGATTTTAGCGAGGATTTTCCCCAACCCAATCGATCCGATCAATACCCCCAAAGCGATAACGCCCCATTGATTGAGATGAAGCATCTCATGGAGTGCGTAAATGATGGCGATGATGATGGCAACCCCCATCACAAACAGCGAGATAAGGGCGATTTCGACGCTACGGAACAAGTCGATACCCCATCCCCCGTACGTTGAGAATCCGTTGCGCACCGATGGCTTGTTTGAGTCGATTAATATAGACCCGAATTGCCCCCTCACTGATCGATTCAGCGGGACTCCATATCGCATCCATGATCATCTCTTTGGTCACGACTTCCCCTTTATGATGAATCAATAAGGCGATGAGCTGATACTCTTTGGGGGACAAAAGAATCTCTCGACCCTCTAAAAAAACCATTTTATGGTGGGGTTCCAAACACAGTTCCCCCACACAGTGACGCGCGATAGAACCTCCACCACTTCGGCGTAAAAGGGCGTGAATGCGTAGGAGTAACTCATCGGTATCAAAGGGCTTTTTGAGATAGTCATCGGCACCGTTTTGGTAGGCTTGGTGTAAAACCGTGGACTCTTTGTGGGAAGTGAGATAGATGGCAGGGGTCTCATCAGAGGCAGTGCGTAGCTCTTTGAGCAGTGCTAACCCATCGATCAAGGGGACGTTAATGTCCAAAAGGTAACAGTCAAAACGCCGTTCAAAGGTGGCATTGAGTGCCTCTTGACCGTTACGACACCAGCGGACTTCAAACCCCTCTTCTTCTAAAAAGTCTTGAATGGACTCCCCCAAGAGAGGGTCATCTTCAAGGAGGAGAAGGTTAGTCAACATTGCTCACCGACCATGCAAGGGTTTCCCCCGCACGCATGGGGACGACGCTACCGTACATCTGCGGGACGATGAAGGGTTGTTTGGTCAGGACAACCTCTTTGTATTCGGCACAAATACCATAAATACGTTGAGCATTGTCACTGACGAACGCTTGAAGATTGTCCAGTTTACCGTGTGCGTCAAAAACTTCACAGAGCAGTTGCAACGCGATGGGGGCGGTAAAGACCCCCGCGCCACAGCCGCATGATTCTTTGGCATGACGGGGATGGGGAGCCGAATCGGAACCAAACATCACTTTGGGATGGGCATTTAACGCAAGGTTCAACAGCGCGTCTCGATCTTCGGGGCGTTTGGCGATGGGTTTACAAAACAGATGGGGTCGTAACATTCCCCCTGCCACATCATCAAGGGTAATCATAAGGTGGTGGACGGTAATGGTGGCGTAGAGATTGTCGTATTTGTCTAGCATCTCCACCGCTTGTGCGGTGGTAATGTGTTCCATAACGATTTTGAGTTTGGGGAAATTGACCGCAAGCATCTCATACACGCTCATAAATTCCGCTTCACGATCCATCACAAACCCATTGGTTTCCCCATGAACGCACAACACAATGCCCAATTCGGACATTGTCTCAAGGGTCTCTCGCATGGATTCAATATCAAAAGCGCTAATCCCCCCCTCTGAGTTGGTGGTTACGCCACTGGGGTAGAGTTTGATCGCCGTAATGGCATCTTGGACACCGATGAGAAAATCACGACTGTAGTTTTGGTAAAAGAGGGTCATATAGGGTTCAAAATCATCCGATTCCATCGCTGCAATAATCCGTTGAGAGTATTCCCGTATGTCCGCTAACGTTTTAACAGGGGGGACGAGATTGGGCATGATCAATGCACCGCTAAAGGTGTAGGAACTAAGCGGGGCAACCAACCCAAGCATCTCTCCATCCCGTAGGTGGAGGTGCATATCAAGCGGCATGGTCAAAGTAAGGCTTTGGTTCATCACTAACCTTTCAACTGATGTTGAGCGTTGGCAATTAACGCATTTAATGCCGTTTCGTAGCGAATCGCTTCGGATGCTTCGGTCGATTCAAAACGGGTGACCAAGACAGGCGTGGTATTACTTGCCCGTACCAATCCCCATCCTTTATCAAAAATAACCCGAACCCCATCGACATCAATAATCTCAATGATGGGCGGAAAATCCGCAGGGGGAGTTTGAAGAAGCTCTTTAAGACGGGTCATCAACGGAAATTTTTCATGTTCGGTGGTTTTGACCTTGATCTCTTCGGTGGAAAAAACCTGAGGAAGTTGAGCTAACTCTCCATCCAAATCGATCCCCTCATGGATGAGTTCCAACATACGCAACGTAGCATAAATGGCATCATCATACCCAAAATAGCGATCGGCGAAAAAGACATGACCACTCACTTCACACGCCAAATGGGCATGAAGCTCTTTCATTTTGACTTTGAGATTGGAGTGACCGGTTTTGTACATCACCGCCGTAGCACCACGCGCGCGTAACGTATCGTACATCACTTGAGAACATTTGACCTCCCCAATGACGATGGGGTTGGTCATTTTGAGGGCAAACAGCAATGCCATCATGTCCCCTTTGATATTGTTCTTGTGGGTCAAGACCGCAATACGGTCACTGTCTCCATCGTACGCAAAGGCAATATCACCTCGCTCTTGAAGCACCGCTTTGATGTCTTCTAAATTATGCTCTTCGCTAGGATCGGGGTGATGATTGGGGAACGTTCCATCCGGATCGGTATAAATGCCATACGCATCCAGTTCCAACGCGGCAAAAATATCGATCAATCCCAATCCTGCAACCCCATTACCGCAGTCATACACGATTTTTTCTTTCATTCCACGCAGATGAGCAAACTCCCGAATCATGTAATTTTTATACTCGGTGAGAGCATCAATCTCAATTACCTTACGGGGTACTTTGAGGGGAAAGGGGAGGATGTCGATGGTGCGACCAAGGGCATAAATAGACTCCCCAAAGAAGGGGAGTTTATCGATGGTGATCTTAAATCCATTGTACTCACTGGGGTTGTGCGACCCCGTAATCATCACGGACGCGCACGCGGTGACTCCCGCAAATTCGTGATAATTGCAAAAATAGTTCACCGGAGTAGGTACCATACCCATCCCTAAAACAGTCATTCCCCCCGCATTAAGTCCCGCAGTGAGGTATTCAAAAAGGATCGGAGAGTGAGAACGGGCATCATACCCCACCGCAACGTATTCTCCGAAATGACGCATTTCATCGGCAAGTGCGTATCCTAAACGGGTGATGGTCTCTTCATTGAGTTCTTCTTGAAAAATCCCTCGAATGTCATATTCACGATAAATACTCATAATGTTCCTTTTACAATCGTAGTTGAAAAATTATAGCGTGCGGATTGTTAAAGAAGGTTTGAAGAGCTAGAGTGATTAAACGACTGTTGCATTGGGCGTTTGCGAATAAGCATAGGTGTTGTACTTATTCTTTGAATCGGCGTCCATAAAAATGTTTCAATACAGTGACTGTGTCGGTTCAAGCAAGGATTAGCTAGACTTAAACGCCTCGATAAGCAGTTTCAATACAGTGACTGTGTCGGTTCAAGATTATTAAAAACCCTATTCTACTTATTGCCACTGCAAGTTTCAATACAGTGACTGTGTCGGTTCAAGTCGCGGTTTTTCTAAAAAGGCTGTTGTCGATCAAAAGTTTCAATACAGTGACTGTGTCGGTTCAAGAACATATTCTGAGGCGTTCAAATCACTTAGTGAAGAGTTTCAATACAGTGACTGTGTCGGTTCAAGCAACCTTCCGGATGTACGTTATTACGAGTTCGACGTGTTTCAATACAGTGACTGTGTCGGTTCAAGTTACATCCATAGAAAAACTGATTGTTGGAATAAGATGTTTCAATACAGTGACTGTGTCGGTTCAAGTCTTGATAATGATACTATCGACACTACGGATACGGGGTTTCAATACAGTGACTGTGTCGGTTCAAGTACTACAGCAAGTACACCTTATATAGATTTTCATAGCGTTTCAATACAGTGACTGTGTCGGTTCAAGGGAAGAAGAACAACAAGAAAAATTGGTTAATGCTAGTTTCAATACAGTGACTGTGTCGGTTCAAGGTATTTTTTGTTCCCTGTCAAATCTGTCTCGAGCCGTTTCAATACAGTGACTGTGTCGGTTCAAGGAAGAATGGGAAAAGGCAGGTTACTGCTGGATTCGGTTTCAATACAGTGACTGTGTCGGTTCAAGATGCTCGAAATGCAGTCTCAAAAGTAAAACTCGACGAGTTTCAATACAGTGACTGTGTCGGTTCAAGAGACACTAATTATCATGGAAGCTGCAAGAACCAAGTTTCAATACAGTGACTGTGTCGGTTCAAGTCGTGCGAACAAAGTCAGTATTAGCCGTCAAGAGCGTGTTTCAATACAGTGACTGTGTCGGTTCAAGACAAATTTCTCTACACGGCACTTTATTATCATTCAAAGTTTCAATACAGTGACTGTGTCGGTTCAAGGGGACGACCTTTGAGTTGGGAGAGCTTTATGAGCAAGTTTCAATACAGTGACTGTGTCGGTTCAAGAATAGCGGAAGTTTTGAACAAAAACAATCTTTACAGTTTCAATACAGTGACTGTGTCGGTTCAAGGGGGAAACGACTTCCCCTAAAATGTTGCCTTGAGCCGGTTTCAATACAGTGACTGTGTCGGTTCAAGGGAAGAAAACCCACTCCCAACAATCGGTAAGAACCATGTTTCAATACAGTGACTGTGTCGGTTCAAGGATCCGTATACTTCGCTTTAGATTCCTCTAAAGCTTGTTTCAATACAGTGACTGTGTCGGTTCAAGAAGATACCCCCCCCCATTTAGGGCGGAACCCTCGATGTTTCAATACAGTGACTGTGTCGGTTCAAGCTTGGGGGGTGTGTGGTTTCCCCTTTATATGGATGAGTTTCAATACAGTGACTGTGTCGGTTCAAGAAGATACCCCCCCCCATTTAGGGCGGAACCCTCGATGTTTCAATACAGTGACTGTGTCGGTTCAAGCTTGGGGGGTGTGTGGTTTCCCCTTTATATGGATGAGTTTCAATACAGTGACTGTGTCGGTTCAAGGGGAATTTGTCACGGTAGTTATCCCTTTACTCTCCAAGTTTCAATACAGTGACTGTGTCGGTTCAAGTACCCTAAGGGGTACCGTGGACTATATTAGTTCAAAGTTTCAATACAGTGACTGTGTCGGTTCAAGTGAACGCGCAAAGCGCATTGCAGCGGAAGTAGTGCAGTTTCAATACAGTGACTGTGTCGGTTCAAGCTGACGGGGGGGGTATCTTGGTTGGGGGATTCCGCCCGTTTCAATACAGTGACTGTGTCGGTTCAAGCGAAAAAAAGATACGCGACGAAGTAGTGGAAAAATAGTTTCAATACAGTGACTGTGTCGGTTCAAGGTTCTATCGAGAGCTTACAGCTCAGCTATAAATCCTGTTTCAATACAGTGACTGTGTCGGTTCAAGCCCATAGTGAAAGACTCGGTAACGGTGTTACTCGTGTTTCAATACAGTGACTGTGTCGGTTCAAGCTATAGAAAAGAGGGATTTTTTTCTTATAGGTTTATGTTTCAATACAGTGACTGTGTCGGTTCAAGAAAGAATTTTATAACGTACATACTCCAATAACACTAAGTTTCAATACAGTGACTGTGTCGGTTCAAGAATCTTTAGACGGATACAAAGTTATCGCCTGAATTTGTTTCAATACAGTGACTGTGTCGGTTCAAGTCTCCCGAAGTCCGTGCAACTGTACGGAGCTTCTTGTTTCAATACAGTGACTGTGTCGGTTCAAGTTGCTATTTTGGCATCAACAAAAGAACAATCGTCTGTTTCAATACAGTGACTGTGTCGGTTCAAGCTATAAAGAAAGAGATAGTAATAAAGAGATAGTAATGTTTCAATACAGTGACTGTGTCGGTTCAAGGGGAGCAATCATGCGATTAAATATATCTTGTAATACGTTTCAATACAGTGACTGTGTCGGTTCAAGCTATGTGACGTTCCAATGATGCGTAACGAAATCTCAAGTTTCAATACAGTGACTGTGTCGGTTCAAGCTTTCACGGTCGGGTACGATCGTATGGGAAAAAAGGGTTTCAATACAGTGACTGTGTCGGTTCAAGAAAAAATAAAATCTTTTTTAAAGAAAGATATATTTTGTTTCAATACAGTGACTGTGTCGGTTCAAGAGATGACCAAATTTATCGCACCCGAGCGCGCAATTAGTTTCAATACAGTGACTGTGTCGGTTCAAGCGGTTGTGCGCCAAGATAAGTACATCAAGGTTTATAGTTTCAATACAGTGACTGTGTCGGTTCAAGGAAAGCGGTAATATGCTTCGTGATCGAGGAAGCCGAGTTTCAATACAGTGACTGTGTCGGTTCAAGTTCCATCCTACGCAGTAGGTGGGAGATTCTTAGACTGTTTCAATACAGTGACTGTGTCGGTTCAAGTTAATACCGTGTTTAATGGTTGTTTCCCTGCAAGATGTTTCAATACAGTGACTGTGTCGGTTCAAGTTAATACCGTGTTTAATGGTTGTTTCCCTGCAAGATGTTTCAATACAGTGACTGTGTCGGTTCAAGCCTCGGACTAAAAAAAATAGGGGTTTCGGATCCATGTTTCAATACAGTGACTGTGTCGGTTCAAGATAAAGAGGTTTTTTATCAATGTATTAAGCGTAAATGTTTCAATACAGTGACTGTGTCGGTTCAAGGGTTCTACCAATGACTCTATTGGTGTAGTGGGTATGTTTCAATACAGTGACTGTGTCGGTTCAAGCGGGTACTATTCTGACGTCCGTAGTTTTATTGCGGAGTTTCAATACAGTGACTGTGTCGGTTCAAGATTGCTATATCGTGTTGTTCGACTTAGTTAAACGGCGTTTCAATACAGTGACTGTGTCGGTTCAAGCCAAAACGGAAAAGATGGCGACCCCTCTAAGGTCTTGTTTCAATACAGTGACTGTGTCGGTTCAAGTGTGTTTTAACCTCCCTATTTTTGGGCTTTTCTTCCTGTTTCAATACAGTGACTGTGTCGGTTCAAGAAAAACTTCCGTCAATCGTCATCAAAGGGAAAACCGCGTTTCAATACAGTGACTGTGTCGGTTCAAGCGCGTTGCTCTTCATTTTTAGAAGCTCAAGGGCTTCGTTTCAATACAGTGACTGTGTCGGTTCAAGAATTAGACGATCTTAGGTTCGAATATTATCGTGGCTTGTTTCAATACAGTGACTGTGTCGGTTCAAGTTATGAGAGTTATTGAGGTGACTTATGAAAAAAAAGTTTCAATACAGTGACTGTGTCGGTTCAAGGATGGAAGCTGGAATACCAAGGATGATCAGCTCGCGGCGTTTCAATACAGTGACTGTGTCGGTTCAAGTGGTGGTAAAGATGCAAAACATTCTAAAGCATCTCCGTTTCAATACAGTGACTGTGTCGGTTCAAGAGGCGAGATACTCAAGGAGCTTGGCTATAGGACTGAGTTTCAATACAGTGACTGTGTCGGTTCAAGATGGTGTACACGTAGTGCTCGATGCTAACCACAGCTTGTTTCAATACAGTGACTGTGTCGGTTCAAGGCTTATCGAAGGGCATCGACGACGGGAACATTTCCCTGTTTCAATACAGTGACTGTGTCGGTTCAAGGAGCTGTGGCTACCACACCCCACTACCAATCTCCCATGTTTCAATACAGTGACTGTGTCGGTTCAAGGTAAACGCAAAAAAATCTCTCGATAGCATGAATGTGTTTCAATACAGTGACTGTGTCGGTTCAAGGGGTCATCAAAAAGGATGAGAAGTGAGTTGTAGTTGGTTTCAATACAGTGACTGTGTCGGTTCAAGCCCCTCCCCCTCAAAGGGAACCCCCCGCCCCCTTGGTTTCAATACAGTGACTGTGTCGGTTCAAGAAAAGAGAGAGTTGCCCCAATCACGGGGGCTTTGATGTTTCAATACAGTGACTGTGTCGGTTCAAGACAACAACAACATAACATTAATTTTTAGTTGCTTGTTTCAATACAGTGACTGTGTCGGTTCAAGCCGGATGAGAACCGTGCTGAAAAGCACTTTTCTTAAGTTTCAATACAGTGACTGTGTCGGTTCAAGCTCCACGCATCGAAAACACTCATATTTTTTGATCCGGTTTCAATACAGTGACTGTGTCGGTTCAAGCCTCCTTGGGGTGGGGAAACTTAATCGTTCCGCCCAGTTTCAATACAGTGACTGTGTCGGTTCAAGTGCAATCTTATGCTAAATATAGAGTAGCTTTAACGCAGTTTCAATACAGTGACTGTGTCGGTTCAAGTAAGTTGGAGTTTTGTGATTGCAATTGGTGGAGCTTGTTTCAATACAGTGACTGTGTCGGTTCAAGTTAACGGGGGATTTTTTGTCATTTATTTCCCCAGTGTTTCAATACAGTGACTGTGTCGGTTCAAGTTCCCCTACTTTTTTGCTTAGTGATCGTCAAGCTCTGTTTCAATACAGTGACTGTGTCGGTTCAAGGATAAAAACCAAGCCCCGACACCCTCTTTGGCGTGTGTTTCAATACAGTGACTGTGTCGGTTCAAGGAACTTTGCAAGCCAAAAATATCATCTTAAAAGATTGTTTCAATACAGTGACTGTGTCGGTTCAAGTTATTCATATTATCCCACCTTTTTCATATATTTCAGTTTCAATACAGTGACTGTGTCGGTTCAAGCAATGAATTTAGTGAAAGAGCAGATCATCAAAAACAGTTTCAATACAGTGACTGTGTCGGTTCAAGATGCATAGACAAGATCGGTGATCCTATGTCTATAGAGTTTCAATACAGTGACTGTGTCGGTTCAAGCAATGCCAAAATTGCATTCATTACTCATCAAGATTGTTTCAATACAGTGACTGTGTCGGTTCAAGATTTTATGCCTGTTTCGGTTGTCCCTGCTTATTTGGTGTTTCAATACAGTGACTGTGTCGGTTCAAGTAATTTAAACTGTAAAAATTCGATAAATTGCTCAAAGTTTCAATACAGTGACTGTGTCGGTTCAAGTGTGACATTTCGTACTTTTTCCCATAATCCAAAATTGTTTCAATACAGTGACTGTGTCGGTTCAAGGTCACAAGATGAGATAAAAAAATTAAAAGCAAAATAGTTTCAATACAGTGACTGTGTCGGTTCAAGCTGGTTGTAATGCAAACTTACGTGTTTATTTCAAGTTTCAATACAGTGACTGTGTCGGTTCAAGTTAAAAAGGATGTCGTTCTTTCAGTACCTATGTCAGTTTCAATACAGTGACTGTGTCGGTTCAAGTGATAATTTCTTTCAAAATCTTTACAAGAACAACAGGTTTCAATACAGTGACTGTGTCGGTTCAAGAAGAAATACTACGATCAAATGCCAAGCAAAGCGAAGTTTCAATACAGTGACTGTGTCGGTTCAAGCTGGGACGATTGGATACCGCTATAAAGCACAAATTAGGTTTCAATACAGTGACTGTGTCGGTTCAAGCTGCGAAGACCGATGAATTTTACACGTCTAGCATAGGTTTCAATACAGTGACTGTGTCGGTTCAAGACACTGGATGCCACCTACGGCGGTCAGAACGGGTATAGTTTCAATACAGTGACTGTGTCGGTTCAAGTTCATCTCTATGTTGAAATCGATAATCGAGGAACAATGTTTCAATACAGTGACTGTGTCGGTTCAAGCGACAACAACTTAATTGCTTAAGTCCGCTCTACCTCGTTTCAATACAGTGACTGTGTCGGTTCAAGACCAGCAAGTCCACAATACCTTATAACTATGTATGTTTCAATACAGTGACTGTGTCGGTTCAAGGGATTATCAATCACTGGCGAAACTGTGCTTAAAAACGGTTTCAATACAGTGACTGTGTCGGTTCAAGTCCACATCAGACCCTTTAGCTGACGTTACAAATAGTTTCAATACAGTGACTGTGTCGGTTCAAGAATAGTTGTTCCCGTTCCCTCAATTGTAATTGCATCGTTTCAATACAGTGACTGTGTCGGTTCAAGAATTGCGATTGTCGCAAGTACGGATATGGGAATTGTGTTTCAATACAGTGACTGTGTCGGTTCAAGGAGGGCGCAAAGATCAAGGACTTCTCGGATAACCTTAGTTTCAATACAGTGACTGTGTCGGTTCAAGAAACCCGCCTTTAGGGAGAGCGACTACGGAAACGTAGTTTCAATACAGTGACTGTGTCGGTTCAAGTCACTCCCTTGATCCGTAGGACGGGGGAGAGATGCGGGGTTTCAATACAGTGACTGTGTCGGTTCAAGCATCGCTATGCGGATTCCCACTAGTCTCGGGAGGTGTTTCAATACAGTGACTGTGTCGGTTCAAGCGTCAAGGCATGGTTTTAGTAACCATGCTGAAATGCGTTTCAATACAGTGACTGTGTCGGTTCAAGTCAAATTCCACGCGAGGAAGCTGACTACTACACAAGTTTCAATACAGTGACTGTGTCGGTTCAAGAATGCAGAGATGCTCAGGCTAAAAGTAATGCTCTTTGTTTCAATACAGTGACTGTGTCGGTTCAAGTGTCTGTACCGTGCATTAAATCACCATTTGAATTCTGTTTCAATACAGTGACTGTGTCGGTTCAAGAAAATATTTGTCCGATAATACTTTCGTCACCCAAAAGTTTCAATACAGTGACTGTGTCGGTTCAAGACTTTCGGGGTGACGATTCTTACCTTCTCGAACAACGTTTCAATACAGTGACTGTGTCGGTTCAAGTCATTGTCCAATTTGAAGAGTGAGATATTCTTAAAGTTTCAATACAGTGACTGTGTCGGTTCAAGACTTTTTTTTATTTTTAAAAGCACAAAAACGACACAGTTTCAATACAGTGACTGTGTCGGTTCAAGATCAAGGGTATTTAGCTCTTGATCTTTGAAATCTTGTTTCAATACAGTGACTGTGTCGGTTCAAGCGTTGATCCTCAAGTCCTAAAAGAACCTGTTCTTTGTTTCAATACAGTGACTGTGTCGGTTCAAGAATCTCTTGATGAGATTGATGAGGTTGTTATTCAGTTTCAATACAGTGACTGTGTCGGTTCAAGATCAATTGACGAAACTTATTTTTGGGCAGAAGGATAGTTTCAATACAGTGACTGTGTCGGTTCAAGAAACCAATCGTCAACCCCATAAAACCGCTTGCTGGTTTCAATACAGTGACTGTGTCGGTTCAAGGGAGCTATGCGTCATGAGTGCAACAATGGCAATGATGTTTCAATACAGTGACTGTGTCGGTTCAAGTCTTACATCTTAACCCACCAACACCGACAGTTACTAGTTTCAATACAGTGACTGTGTCGGTTCAAGAGATAAAACACAAGGTGTAACATTCTATTACATCGAGTTTCAATACAGTGACTGTGTCGGTTCAAGCAAGCATAGCAACTCATGCAAAATCTTTAAGGGATTGTTTCAATACAGTGACTGTGTCGGTTCAAGCAAGGGAAAAAACGGCGATGGCAAGGTCAAGAGCTTGTTTCAATACAGTGACTGTGTCGGTTCAAGCCAATCTCTTAATGAGATTGATGAGGTTGTTATTTAGTTTCAATACAGTGACTGTGTCGGTTCAAGCGAGGTCGCTTTATGGTGTTTTTTGGCACCTCACCTGTTTCAATACAGTGACTGTGTCGGTTCAAGGCGTTTTCTTTCCTTCAGGGGGAAGATAGAAAAAAAGTTTCAATACAGTGACTGTGTCGGTTCAAGAAATATTTCGGGCTTGATAAACAAAAAGTATACCAAGTTTCAATACAGTGACTGTGTCGGTTCAAGTGTCTTAAACTTACTCCCGCATCTCTTCCACGTCCAGGTTTCAATACAGTGACTGTGTCGGTTCAAGAGTATCAATGATCTCTATAAACTGCGCTAGACACTTAGTTTCAATACAGTGACTGTGTCGGTTCAAGTCATCGCCGATTAATGACCCACCATTGTCTACAAGTTTCAATACAGTGACTGTGTCGGTTCAAGACTATTCTGCTCCTCAATCACCTTTAAAAGCAGATGTTTCAATACAGTGACTGTGTCGGTTCAAGCTTGATGGTACCGATATCAACTTCGGTGGAAACAGGTTTCAATACAGTGACTGTGTCGGTTCAAGAATAGTAAAAGAGGGGACGGTTAGCGTAAAGCTAATGTTTCAATACAGTGACTGTGTCGGTTCAAGTACGGTTCAGGAGGAGACGGGTTTCGTCTTCTTCAGTTTCAATACAGTGACTGTGTCGGTTCAAGTACGGTTCAGGAGGAGACGGGTTTCGTCTTCTTCAGTTTCAATACAGTGACTGTGTCGGTTCAAGATTGGACAATGATCGTCAAAAATTTTTGTCAAAAAAGTTTCAATACAGTGACTGTGTCGGTTCAAGTGATGTCGCAAATTCGTTCCTCTCGGATGCACGTGAGTTTCAATACAGTGACTGTGTCGGTTCAAGGTTACTCGCCCTTCGTGGCGAGTACGTGTTATCACAGTTTCAATACAGTGACTGTGTCGGTTCAAGTCCCCTTTAAAGGAAGTAACGAGGTCTTTAAACGCTGTTTCAATACAGTGACTGTGTCGGTTCAAGAAGCAACAATATGACGAAGAAGCAAGAATACGAAAGTTTCAATACAGTGACTGTGTCGGTTCAAGTTCAGTTCTACGGAATTCGATCTTACCCACTACGGACGTTTCAATACAGTGACTGTGTCGGTTCAAGTGTGCGAAAGTTATTCGAGATGGCTGGTGTTGCTGTGTTTCAATACAGTGACTGTGTCGGTTCAAGATTATCCGCTTTAATAGATAACGTCGTAGAAACCTCGTTTCAATACAGTGACTGTGTCGGTTCAAGGATGCTAAATTACCATCATCACAATCACAACGTACGTTTCAATACAGTGACTGTGTCGGTTCAAGTTTAGGGTATTATTCCTAGCCCCTAATTTAAAAAAGTTTCAATACAGTGACTGTGTCGGTTCAAGCATTGACCTTCTTGTATTCAAACAGGGGGATGGAGGTTTCAATACAGTGACTGTGTCGGTTCAAGTTGATCGCTATATAAGCTTCAATTACCCGTTCAAGTTTCAATACAGTGACTGTGTCGGTTCAAGGTTGCATAAAAAACAACAACTCGTCCTTAAAAAAGCGTTTCAATACAGTGACTGTGTCGGTTCAAGTGCATTCATTTGGCTCATATCTCCATAGCTAAAGGTTTCAATACAGTGACTGTGTCGGTTCAAGTCTCGGGAGGTTGGCTCTCTCTCGTCACGGAATCTTGTTTCAATACAGTGACTGTGTCGGTTCAAGAAATCTTTATAAAAACAATAGTCAAAGTTTTGATAAGTTTCAATACAGTGACTGTGTCGGTTCAAGGAGCGTTCAACAGCTAACTCGCGTCACAATAAGCTTGTTTCAATACAGTGACTGTGTCGGTTCAAGCGGGAATGGTTCATGGACACCGTTTTTGGTGCCTAGTTTCAATACAGTGACTGTGTCGGTTCAAGTCCACCGCAAATTTCCAATCTAGTTGGTTTAACTCTGTTTCAATACAGTGACTGTGTCGGTTCAAGTAACCGAGTACGACGGTCTTAAACCTGCGACAATAGGTTTCAATACAGTGACTGTGTCGGTTCAAGTGTATAATGTTTGGGAGAACGAGATGTATAACTCGTGTTTCAATACAGTGACTGTGTCGGTTCAAGCTTGTCCTACCTCTAAACCGTTTACAACTGGTCTGCGTTTCAATACAGTGACTGTGTCGGTTCAAGTTTTAAAACGCTAATTATGTTCGTAAATGCGGACTGGTTTCAATACAGTGACTGTGTCGGTTCAAGTTGTGACTGGGATTAACTGGTCGCCAAGCGACCTAAAGTTTCAATACAGTGACTGTGTCGGTTCAAGACAATCGACGGCGCGGCACCAATCTGGTTATACGTGGTTTCAATACAGTGACTGTGTCGGTTCAAGCCGTGTACTCCACGCTATTATATACGACGCCCACAGGTTTCAATACAGTGACTGTGTCGGTTCAAGTTTGCTTGCTTTTTTCCCCAATAATTCAATCAGATTGTTTCAATACAGTGACTGTGTCGGTTCAAGGTTCTGTACCTGTTGGCGTGTCTTCAGGATTGATGAGTTTCAATACAGTGACTGTGTCGGTTCAAGAATTGATCCTAAAATCTTTAGTTTGTATAAATCAGGGTTTCAATACAGTGACTGTGTCGGTTCAAGTTTTAATATGGAAGTATTGGGGAGGGTGTTTCCCCTGTTTCAATACAGTGACTGTGTCGGTTCAAGCAGGGTCTTGAGCCTGTTTTTTTGACAATTACGCTGTTTCAATACAGTGACTGTGTCGGTTCAAGAGTTATTTTAAATATGTCTTCAACCGTCATTAGAGTGTTTCAATACAGTGACTGTGTCGGTTCAAGACTCTAATAAGTCATCATCATCTTTTAAGGAGTAGTTTCAATACAGTGACTGTGTCGGTTCAAGTAAAGTGTATCACTGGATTCGTTAAAGGTTTTAGGAGTTTCAATACAGTGACTGTGTCGGTTCAAGTGTTGCTGTGCGATCTAAGGGTGTTTTTCATGGATAGTTTCAATACAGTGACTGTGTCGGTTCAAGTTGAAATCGTCCGCTAAGGGTAAAGCGGATATTTTGTAGTTTCAATACAGTGACTGTGTCGGTTCAAGTCCCCTTTAAAGGAAGTAACGAGGTCTTTAAACGCCGTTTCAATACAGTGACTGTGTCGGTTCAAGTGGTTGCACAGAACCGTGGAGCTATTGGGGAGCGCAGTTTCAATACAGTGACTGTGTCGGTTCAAGGTTAATGGTAGCAATGACAGGCTCTAGCCCGTCCACTGTTTCAATACAGTGACTGTGTCGGTTCAAGTTTTTCCGCCCCTGCTTTTGGGGTGTCAAATTTTTGTTTCAATACAGTGACTGTGTCGGTTCAAGGGGCTTTTAATCAAGCGGGTTGGGAAAGAACACTCAGTTTCAATACAGTGACTGTGTCGGTTCAAGACTGAAACCGTGAAATTGCGCCCCGCCTTTGAAACCTGTTTCAATACAGTGACTGTGTCGGTTCAAGGGGCGACGTGGTCGCCCTTGACCTTGATGCAAAGTTGTTTCAATACAGTGACTGTGTCGGTTCAAGTCAAGGGCTGGACTCTGAAACGTTGGACTTAATCAGTTTCAATACAGTGACTGTGTCGGTTCAAGGATTCTTGGGTCGGGTCCGTGTGATAATGGGTTGTAGTTTCAATACAGTGACTGTGTCGGTTCAAGAAAATCAACTCCTTATATAGAAGAGGAATTTTTCCAGTTTCAATACAGTGACTGTGTCGGTTCAAGAAACGATCCGCTTTAGGGAATCGTCAAGCCCTTTGGGTTTCAATACAGTGACTGTGTCGGTTCAAGGTAGTTTAAAAACGCGTGTAATCGTAAACAATGCAGTGTTTCAATACAGTGACTGTGTCGGTTCAAGGTTCTGATGCAGAGAAAGCGTTAAACGCAGAAGGCAGTTTCAATACAGTGACTGTGTCGGTTCAAGTTAATCTCTCGCAATCCCTCACCTAACCAAAAGACGTTTCAATACAGTGACTGTGTCGGTTCAAGATTGGCATATTTGAACACATCCAATAAGTCTTCTGAGTTTCAATACAGTGACTGTGTCGGTTCAAGTTTAGGGGGTTTTATCAAATCCTATAAGGTTGACATGTTTCAATACAGTGACTGTGTCGGTTCAAGTTTATCGCAATGGCTATTGCGATTTTTATCGGCGTTCGTTTCAATACAGTGACTGTGTCGGTTCAAGAATCTCTGTGTTTTGTGTCTCTACGTTTCCGAAAAAGTTTCAATACAGTGACTGTGTCGGTTCAAGGAACCTGTTTTTTTTGCATTTTTTTACCCCCTAACCGAGTTTCAATACAGTGACTGTGTCGGTTCAAGGTGAAAAATTAATCAGTGGATTTTTACGAAAAAAGTTTCAATACAGTGACTGTGTCGGTTCAAGCGAATCCGAACAATCTACACCGTCGGATGCCCTCAAGTTTCAATACAGTGACTGTGTCGGTTCAAGCGGTTTTGGGTGCATTCGAGGGGGTGCAATATTACAAGTTTCAATACAGTGACTGTGTCGGTTCAAGTTGCAGGGATCCCTACAATACTCGCCTCCTCGATGTTTCAATACAGTGACTGTGTCGGTTCAAGTCTCTTTCTCTATCTCTGTGTAACAAGTTTGCACATGTTTCAATACAGTGACTGTGTCGGTTCAAGGCGGAACAACAGCCGTAGCGTGTAAATCACTTGGTATGTTTCAATACAGTGACTGTGTCGGTTCAAGTTTTTCTCCTTTTTTTATTTCCGACCAATAAGATGTTTCAATACAGTGACTGTGTCGGTTCAAGATACAGTTTTGTAACCAAAAAGACAACAACGTGTAAGTTTCAATACAGTGACTGTGTCGGTTCAAGCAGCCCTTAAATGGGCTTGGAGCGCGATCAAAAAGTTTCAATACAGTGACTGTGTCGGTTCAAGGTTATCATGGCGGGGGAAGTGTGTATCCCCTTCCAGTTTCAATACAGTGACTGTGTCGGTTCAAGAATGTCTTGCACTTCCTTAAGCGATTGGTCTAAAAAGTTTCAATACAGTGACTGTGTCGGTTCAAGGCGGTAGATTAAAATAGTTACCTCCAAATATAATTGTTTCAATACAGTGACTGTGTCGGTTCAAGTTCTAATTAAGTCTCTTGTATGGTGGGTTTTCATGGGTTTCAATACAGTGACTGTGTCGGTTCAAGTTCGCTAGCTTTTGCTTTGGTGCGAATTGAAATCGAGTTTCAATACAGTGACTGTGTCGGTTCAAGATTTAATCTCATTCATTGTTGCTCCTTTTTTTGTGCGTTTCAATACAGTGACTGTGTCGGTTCAAGAATCTTAAAGACACTCCAAAGCGCGGGAGAAAAATTGTTTCAATACAGTGACTGTGTCGGTTCAAGTGTTTCTTTCCGTAGTCGATAACCATTTGCATTTTGTGTTTCAATACAGTGACTGTGTCGGTTCAAGAACTCACTTTTCACATTTTTTTGGGTGGTATTGGTGAGTTTCAATACAGTGACTGTGTCGGTTCAAGTAAAAGCCATAATTTAAAACATTTTCCACAGGGGGAGTTTCAATACAGTGACTGTGTCGGTTCAAGCATCAACTTTTACGCACAATGGTACCAATATCGGGTTTCAATACAGTGACTGTGTCGGTTCAAGATGCAAAACGGACGGCTATCGCTTACCAAGGGGCGAGTTTCAATACAGTGACTGTGTCGGTTCAAGAAACCGTTGCAACACGCCCGATAACGTGCGTAGCAGAGTTTCAATACAGTGACTGTGTCGGTTCAAGCTGTAATTGGTAAAGGTGAAAACCGTGTCGTATTGTTGTTTCAATACAGTGACTGTGTCGGTTCAAGCAAACGCTCAAAAATGAGCATATTACGGCATCCAGTTTCAATACAGTGACTGTGTCGGTTCAAGAAAATCCCAAAAAGATGCGTTAAAAAGCATTGGGAGTTTCAATACAGTGACTGTGTCGGTTCAAGATATAATGTGGTAACAAAACAAAAGGGGAAAAGAGTTTCAATACAGTGACTGTGTCGGTTCAAGTGGGGAAGATTTTAAACATTGATTGTTTGGAACACAGTTTCAATACAGTGACTGTGTCGGTTCAAGTTATTGATTCTTCTAAAGTGTGGATTTTATCCGACGTTTCAATACAGTGACTGTGTCGGTTCAAGTTTCGATCCCTTGGAACTCTATTAGCCCGCCATTTTGTTTCAATACAGTGACTGTGTCGGTTCAAGACCCATTAGGCGTTTATTCAACTCTTTTGAAGTCAAGTTTCAATACAGTGACTGTGTCGGTTCAAGTGGGCATGGATAATATCTAAACTGCATATCTGTTTCGTTTCAATACAGTGACTGTGTCGGTTCAAGTTTGTATAAAAATTGGGACACGATAACGGCATTTAGTTTCAATACAGTGACTGTGTCGGTTCAAGCCCGCTTGTTTATACTGCTGTGAATCGCTACATACTGTTTCAATACAGTGACTGTGTCGGTTCAAGAAGTACAAATTAGCCACACCCGTGCGCCGTTGTTGATGTTTCAATACAGTGACTGTGTCGGTTCAAGACCCCTTAGCACAATTTCGGTATTTTACGGGAACATGTTTCAATACAGTGACTGTGTCGGTTCAAGTTGTCCAAAGCTAACGGGGGGGATGGGAAACTCCAGTTTCAATACAGTGACTGTGTCGGTTCAAGCATGAAATGGCGAGGGTAGAAGAACCTATCCTCTTGTTTCAATACAGTGACTGTGTCGGTTCAAGCATGGCGGGGGCTTTGCCAGTTTCTTTTGGCTCTTGTTTCAATACAGTGACTGTGTCGGTTCAAGGTGCTTTAATGGACAGATTACTGTAATTGGTAAAGGGTTTCAATACAGTGACTGTGTCGGTTCAAGTGGTAGTAGGTGTAAAAAGACTTGTGATAAACAAGTTTCAATACAGTGACTGTGTCGGTTCAAGTTTTCCCGAGGATTACAATGCCTCGGAAGGTTTCACGTTTCAATACAGTGACTGTGTCGGTTCAAGATGAGTGGGTGATCCCCCTTTTTGGGGGGTTAAGAAGTTTCAATACAGTGACTGTGTCGGTTCAAGTTAAAATCCATCAGCAAGGGCGCGACAATCCAAATTAGTTTCAATACAGTGACTGTGTCGGTTCAAGTCGTTATAAAGCTCACACTTCGTTTTTTTATCAAGTTTCAATACAGTGACTGTGTCGGTTCAAGCGTGCGAAAAATCAGAGTGCCGATACTCTTATGCAAGTTTCAATACAGTGACTGTGTCGGTTCAAGGGATGGGTTTATCTGCAACCCAGCCACGTGGATCAAGTTTCAATACAGTGACTGTGTCGGTTCAAGAAGTCCCCGCTAAAAAAGTTGTTGTACTTTCATCCAGTTTCAATACAGTGACTGTGTCGGTTCAAGTACGGGATTAATGGAGTATAGAGTGAATTATGACAGTTTCAATACAGTGACTGTGTCGGTTCAAGTCTTTCGTTCATCCTTACGGCCATCAGAACGCCGAGTTTCAATACAGTGACTGTGTCGGTTCAAGTCTCACCTTTTTTCCCATCCGATCGTGTCCAACGGGTTTCAATACAGTGACTGTGTCGGTTCAAGAATTTTATTGAGAATGATATTAATGAAATATTAAAGGTTTCAATACAGTGACTGTGTCGGTTCAAGGATTTAAAAAATCCTAAAAAATCAGAGGTTAAACAAGTTTCAATACAGTGACTGTGTCGGTTCAAGGCAAAAGAAATCATTTTAAAAGATTGGAACAAGTAAGTTTCAATACAGTGACTGTGTCGGTTCAAGATTACCTTTAAGGGTAGTGCGGTTAGTACCAACAAGTTTCAATACAGTGACTGTGTCGGTTCAAGCTCAAATCGGGAACGATGCGGTGGTGATTGCAAAGTTTCAATACAGTGACTGTGTCGGTTCAAGACTGGATCAATAAGGACGAAAAAAAAGTTCTAATAGCGTTTCAATACAGTGACTGTGTCGGTTCAAGTTGCTATCTACCTGCATCCCTTTAGCCACTGCCTGGTTTCAATACAGTGACTGTGTCGGTTCAAGTCGGACTAAGCAGAAATTCGCAACGGCGAGCAACATGTTTCAATACAGTGACTGTGTCGGTTCAAGTAGCAACGGGGACACTAAATAACACCCTTGGGAATATGTTTCAATACAGTGACTGTGTCGGTTCAAGGTTTGGTTTTGTTTCCGATATTCATAAATAGTGCTTGTTTCAATACAGTGACTGTGTCGGTTCAAGATTTAAAAAATCCTAAAAAATCAGAGGTTAAACAAGTTTCAATACAGTGACTGTGTCGGTTCAAGTGAATCTTTGGGATTGTATTTGAGTCTCTTTTCCAGTGTTTCAATACAGTGACTGTGTCGGTTCAAGCCAAATACGTCACCATCGTTACCGAGTTTCATCCCCGTTTCAATACAGTGACTGTGTCGGTTCAAGCGTTGAAGAGGCGTATAGCGTGCAACCCTCTCTTTATAGTTTCAATACAGTGACTGTGTCGGTTCAAGCGGTCGCAAAGTGGACGTTATTGCAACTGTACGTTAGTTTCAATACAGTGACTGTGTCGGTTCAAGCGCTTGGCATACCAACAACGATCCCATCCGTCTATTGTTTCAATACAGTGACTGTGTCGGTTCAAGACTGAGTGGGTCGAGCGAATGACACTACCTCAACAGCGTTTCAATACAGTGACTGTGTCGGTTCAAGGTTGTCTCCCATCAAGATCGACCAAAGAAGCATTCGTTTCAATACAGTGACTGTGTCGGTTCAAGTATTGAGGAGGACGGTGACCAGTTCATCCTATTCGCAGTTTCAATACAGTGACTGTGTCGGTTCAAGTTTGAGCCAATACCTATCCATTTTTTTAACCTTTGCGTTTCAATACAGTGACTGTGTCGGTTCAAGTCCCTGTGCGAAATCCGCGCCCAACGTCTATTTAGTGTTTCAATACAGTGACTGTGTCGGTTCAAGTTTAAAATTCTGCCTTTTCCTATGACCTCCTTTCCATGTTTCAATACAGTGACTGTGTCGGTTCAAGACGGAACCTGAAATCTTGGAGCAATCTGAATTCAAGTTTCAATACAGTGACTGTGTCGGTTCAAGATGTTAGGTAAAAGACTTGTAACTGCCTACGATCTGTTTCAATACAGTGACTGTGTCGGTTCAAGCCCAGTAGCTCCAGTGCATGAGACACCTTTTCTTTGTTTCAATACAGTGACTGTGTCGGTTCAAGTAATCGACTTATGAATACTTCTAGTTTTAGTTACGGGTTTCAATACAGTGACTGTGTCGGTTCAAGTAAGAATACTCACAAGAGTAATCAACCGAAAAGTGTTTCAATACAGTGACTGTGTCGGTTCAAGATCATCAAAAAAGAGTATGAGACACCGAACCAAAGTTTCAATACAGTGACTGTGTCGGTTCAAGGTGTTCGTGTCATCGCCTATATCGACACGCATCACGTTTCAATACAGTGACTGTGTCGGTTCAAGCAGATGATTCTCGTATCGGAACAGCGGTTCACGAAAGTTTCAATACAGTGACTGTGTCGGTTCAAGAATCTCGGAACTAAACACGCCGAAACATACACGGCTGTTTCAATACAGTGACTGTGTCGGTTCAAGCTCACACGCGCTGGGCAAGGGCATCGCACACTTTGGTTTCAATACAGTGACTGTGTCGGTTCAAGATTCCCTGTCGGGAGCAATTCGCAATCTTCTCCGAGTTTCAATACAGTGACTGTGTCGGTTCAAGTTACAACATTTCCTGCACCGGGAGTAGGCTCTAAAATGTTTCAATACAGTGACTGTGTCGGTTCAAGTCATGCGTTTGCTCTCCCATCAAAGACCACGACCATGTTTCAATACAGTGACTGTGTCGGTTCAAGGAGGAAGCACCAACCCGTGAGGAAGCACCAACCCGGTTTCAATACAGTGACTGTGTCGGTTCAAGAAAAAGACGGATGCAGCGAAGAGCAGTTTATCAAGTTTCAATACAGTGACTGTGTCGGTTCAAGTTGAAAAAGCTATTGAGGGGATGAGAAAACCAACGGGTTTCAATACAGTGACTGTGTCGGTTCAAGAAGTACGATCGAGGAGCTATAGACATCATTGGCATGTTTCAATACAGTGACTGTGTCGGTTCAAGGTTAGGAATTTTCTATAAATCAAAGAAAGATTTTGAGGTTTCAATACAGTGACTGTGTCGGTTCAAGGCATTGAAGAAACACGAAGACATTTACAAAGATTAGAGTTTCAATACAGTGACTGTGTCGGTTCAAGTTATATTTATCGTCTTCAGCTTGTAGGTTTAAAAAAGGTTTCAATACAGTGACTGTGTCGGTTCAAGTACGGAAAATAGGGCGTTTCCCAAAATCGGTTTCCCTAAAAATAGGGCTTTTCGCCGTTTTTTCCAATCAAAATGACAATGAGTTTTCAAATACCATGAAAATCATTTCAATGCCGTAGTATAGCCACTTTTAGGGTGATTTGCTCCTTAAAGTGGTTGGAAAAATACGCTAAGAATTTTGGGGATGAACGAAATGCGCACCGTAAGATTCCATCGGTTCAATCTCTAAAAACGGGTATAATCGCGAATCTTTTTTGCGATCAGGAAATCTTACCCGTGCATACCCGTATCGATGCTGCTGCCCATATTGTCTTAAGTGTCTCTCACGGGGTCGATGCGTTGGGGGCGGGGTGCGCGATGTACTCCCATCTTTTGCGCATGACTAAAAAAGTGACCCTTTTTTGCCCCTCTTCTCCCCTTGATCCTACGTTTGCTTTTTTGCCGTGGTTTGCCAAAGTGACCGCAACCTTTCCCATGGATGCCGATGTGGTGATACCTTTTGGTTCTCATCAATCGCTGCCAAGTGGGTATGCGGGGGAGGTGATCACGATGAATCCTCAATGGACGAATGATGCGTTGAGTGCAACGCAAATGCTTTATGATTGGTTTATTGCCCACTCCATCAAAATCAATGGTAAAATGGCGAACGCGCTTTATGCGGGACTTGTGGAGAGTACCCGTGGGTTTGGTGATGATCGATGCAAGGGGGAAACCTTTGCAATGGCGCATGACTTAATTGGACTGGGTGCCAATCATGCACAGTGCGTTCAGGCGTTGTTGCACACTCGGTCATTAGCCTTTTTGCGGATGAAAAGCAAAATGTTGGGACGTATGAAAATACTGCTTAATGGTCGTGTCGCCCTTTTTGAGGTGGATGAATCCCTTTTGGCGTTCACAGGGTGTGATCCAAGGGGGTGTGAGGTGATCATGGATGAGGCATTAACCCTCACCACGGTCAACGTCGCCCTTTTGATCCTCGAAGATCGCTATGGCACGGGGAAAATTTTCATTCACAGTGATGGGAAAATCGGGTGTGATACGCTACTAAATCCCTACGGGGGAGAGGGTGATGCACGCGGTGCGGTCGCACGCATAGGACACCAACAAACGGATAAAATGATGAAAACACTACTGAAAAAAATAACGGAGGTAATAGGGTGAGTAGACGACGAGGTAATGGTTCCAATGGGATGGGATGGGTAATGGGTATCGCTGCTATTGGGGCAATAGGGTTTATGATGATGTCTCCCAAGTTTGAGCGAGAGGATCCCAAAATCACCCTTAGCCGTACGGGATATTGGAATTTTAGAGATCCCATTGATGTCACCGTTGAAGATAAAAGTGGTCTTAAATCCTTTAGTGCAACCCTTGTTGGGCCGCATGAGGATTGGAGCATTATCGACGATACCACCCCCTCTATGGTGACCAAACGCCATTTCAAAATTCTCCCCCCCAAAGGGGTGCGCAACCCGCAAGCCCAATCGGTGGAGCTGACCATCAAAGCGACCGATAACAGTCTGTGGGGATTATTTATGGGGAATACGACCAAAGAAACGATGACGTTGGTCATTGATCAGCGCGCCCCTTTTCTCTCGGTAACCGCCAGTTCGTATAAGATCCAAAAAGGGGGATCGGCGATTGTCATTTGTAAAGTAGATGATCCGCAATTGCAGAACGTGACGATTGAGACCAATTTTGGTAAAACGTTTGTGGCACAACCTTTTTATAAAAAAGGATATTACGCATCGTTGTTGGCATGGCCGGTGCAACAAGAGACGTTTAATGCGACCATCGTAGCACGGGATAAAGCGGGCAATGAAACCAGAACCGCCGTACCCGTACGGCTTAAAGACCATGCTTATAAAGTCTCCAACATTGAGTTAAGTGATGCATTTTTAAACGGTAAAATTGCCCAACTTGCGAATGTGTATCCCCAAACCATCGGGGTCACCGACCGTTTAGAGCAATTTAAAATTATTAATGAAAAAGTGCGTGCCGATGATGAAAAAATAATTCATGGAATTACCGCGAAAGTTTCCACGGCACTCTTGCACGATTTTAGACCCATCCCGTTTTACCCCTTGGTCAATGGACAAAAAGTGGCCGATTTTGCCGATCACCGCATTTACAGCTACAAAGGGAAAGAAAACGTCTCCAGTGCTTACCACATGGGATTGGATTTGGCAAGCATTCAGGGGGGAGCGATCAAAAGCTCCAATGCAGGCAAGACCGTGTTTTCCCAACCCAATGGGATTTATGGCAATCTCCCCATCATTGACCATGGGCTAGGGTTGTATACCCTGTATGGTCACTGTTCTGAAGTCCATGCGCAAGAAAAAGACAACGTTAAAGCGGGACAAACCATCGCTAAAACCGGAACCAGCGGGTATGCGATGGGGGATCATCTCCATTTTGGGGTTTTGGTTCAGGGGATCGAAGTGCGACCTGAAGAGTGGATGGACAGCCAATGGATTCATGATAATATCACCAGCGTCATTGATGCGGCAAAAATCGTGATGCACTAATACCTGAAAATGGTTATAATACAGACGATAAGCGCATTGCTAGAGGGATAAGGGTATGAAACGGCAAACAACAATTGGTAAAAAAGTCGAATTGGTGGGAATCGGACTCCATAAAGGGGTGCCGGTACATCTCTCCCTTGAACCCATGGAAAGCAACAGTGGCATTGTCTTTTTTAGAAGCGATGCGGGTGTCTCGATCCCTTTAACCCCTGCCAATGTGGTTGATACCAAGATGGCAACGGTCATTGGCAAAGAGGGGGTTAACATCTCCACCATCGAACATATGCTCTCCGCCATTTATGCCTATGGGATCGATAACCTTCGGGTCATTGTGGATGCCGATGAAGTCCCTGTGATGGATGGCTCGTCTATGAGTTTTTGTATGCTTTTGGATGAAGCGGGGATTGTGGAGCTGGATGCACCCAAAAAAGTGATGCGGATCACCAAAGAAGTGGAGATTCGCGAGGGGGATAAATACGTCAAACTCTCCCCCTCGAATGATCTTAATTACGATTTTACGATTAAATTTTCCCACCCTGTGATTGATCGCCAAAGCTACAGTTTGAAATTTACCAAAGAAAATTACAAAAAAGAGATTGCCCGCGCCCGAACTTTTGGGTTTGTCCATGAGGTGCAGTACCTTCGCTCCAAAGGGTTAGCGTTGGGGGGAAGTTTGGAAAACGCGGTGGTGTTAGACGATAAAAGGGTTCTCAATCCCGAAGGGTTACGCTTTAGCGATGAGTTTGTTCGTCATAAAATTCTGGATGCGATTGGGGATATGTCCCTCATTGGGATGAACTTTATTGGTAATTACGAAGCGTTTGCGGGGAGTCACGACCTTAATCATAAATTGACGGTCAAGTTGCTCAAAGATCCTGCCAATTATGAGGTCATCGAATTGGCAACGGCAGAATCCAAGGTGATGGCAAAAGCGTATGCATGATGTGGTGGTGATTGCCTTAGGGAGTCCTGTATTGGTCGGTGTATACGATGAATCAGGCGCGTTGGTGGAAGCCATTGCCAGTGAGAAGATGGGTTCGGATGCATTGGGGGGTATTTTTGAAGAACTTTTGATAAAGTATCCCCTGCGTCACTTGGTCTATGCCAATGGTCCGGGAAGTTTTATGGGGATTAAAGTGACCTATTTATTTTTGAAAACCATCAGCTTGGTCAAAAAAATCCCCCTTTTTGCCGTAGATGGGTTCTTTTTTAACCAAAATCACCCTATCAAAGCGTACGGAAAGCTCTATTTCGTTAAAAATAGCTCCACCATTTCAGTCACACCCCTTGATGCGCCAATGTTAAGGGGATTTGAACTGCCCACCCATTTAGATAAACAAAATTTTAAAAGCGATAATACTCCGTATTATGGAATAGATGCCGTTGGATAAGGAAAAAAAGTGTTCGTAAGTGTACCTGCCACCAGTGCTAATCTTGGGCCTGGATTTGATTCTTTGGGGTTAGCCGTTGATCTGCGCAATCGTGTTGAATTGATTCCTTCGAGATTTTTTACCGTCTCTATTAAAGGGGAAGGGGAGAACAACCCTCGTCTCAAAGGGAATAACCTTTTTGTGAGTATTTTTAATGAACATTACCGTCGTTTGACCCAAAAACGTCAAAATTTTAAATTTACCTTTTACAATCAAATCCCCATGTCCCGTGGATTGGGCAGTTCTTCGGCGGTGATTGTGAGTGCCATTAGCTGCGCGCATGAAGCCGCAGGGGTAAAAGTCTCTAAACGTCGTATTCTTAATTATGCGTTGGTGTATGAGACCCATCCTGATAATATCACTCCCGCCGTGATGGGGGGATTTAATGCCGCAATGGTCGAAAAACAAAAAGTTTTTTCCCAACAAAAGCATATGCCCGATTATCTCAAAGCGGTGGTCGTTATCCCCAATAAACCCATCTCTACGGCAAAGTCACGCTTAACACTGCCCAAATCGTACAGCAAAGAGAACGCCGTTTTTAACCTCTCCCATACCGCAGTGACCGTGGGTGCTTTTTTTAATGAAGATTGGGAGATGTTGCGTTTGGCGACGCAAGACCGTTTCCATCAACGTGTGCGGATGAAAATGTTGCCGGAGTTGTTTGATATTCAACGAATTGCTTACGAAAACGGGGCATTGATGTCGACGTTATCGGGGAGCGGATCGACGTTTTTTAATATGGTGTATGACCAAGATGCCCAATCGCTAAGCGATAAATTTATTGGTGCTTTTCCCGATTTTGACGTGAAGATTTTAAATTTCGATAATGATGGGTTGGTCGTTGAACGATAAACAAAGGAAGAATTCGATATAATGGCGCAAAATAGTAGTCATCCCGTGCGTATGTGCATTGTCTGTCGTGGACGCTTCGAGCAATCGATGTTATTTCGACTTCAGTGTCGTGAAACTAAGTTAGAGCGGTATAACGGGATGGGGCGAAGTTTCTATGTCTGCCCTTCGTGTGTGGATCATAAAAAAACTTCGGGGCAACTTGCCCGCCACTGCAAGAGCAATACCCCTGTAATGCTCGCGAATCGTTTAAAGGAGATCGTCGTTAATGATGGATAAAGTAAGAGTTCATGAAATAGCCAAGGAACTTGGGATCAATTCAAAAGAGGTTGTTGATAAAGCAGCCATTATGGGATTGAATGTAAAAACCGCCTCTAGCACCGTATCAATGGAAGAAGCCGAAAAAATTATGAACTACATTATGGGTGGTGTAGCCCATGAAACCGGTGCTGCTAAAGTCTCAACCCCTGCACCCTCTGCTGTTGTTGAAGTCTCCCCTGCCGTGAAAGAGAATGTTATTGCCGTAGAATCACCTATTAGCACCCCTCCCAAGGCTACTGTGGTAGAAACGCCTGTAATAGAAGAGGTTTTTGTCCCCGTAGCGGTGGTCGTTCCTAAGCCTTCAGGATTGCGTATTGTCAAAAAAGCGCGTCCCGTTGAGGTTGTGACGGCTCCTATACGCAATGAATCGGTCAATGTTTCCCAATATGGAAAAGTCAGTGCTGAAGTACAACGTGAGTTGGAAGCGAAAAAAGCAAGACGTAATCAAAGCAATGCCCCCGTCAGTAAAAAAGACCAAGGGGTTCGTTTGGACATCTTCGGTGGAGGAATGTCAGAAATCTCCATGGATTATGAAGATGAGCAAGTTGTTCTTTTGGATTTTGGTGATTTGCACGCAAAATTACCTCCCGAAGAGGAGCAAAAACCCAAAGAGAAAAAACCTATCGGTCGTAACGGTGGGAAAAAACAGGGTTCCAATCGGGGTAAAACGCGTCAAGTCTCGCGTGAATCCCGTAAAAAATACACCAAAGATGCCAAAGAAGACGAAGTCATTACCCACGTCGAAATCGCTGAAGATGTCCGTGTCTATGAATTTGCCGAAAAAGTGGGACAAAGTATCTCCGCCGTTATCAAAGTCCTTTTTGATCTGGGGATGATGGTGACCAAAAATGACTTCCTTGGCAAAGACGAAATCGAAATTTTAGCCAGTGAATTTGGAGTAGAGGTAACGACAATTGATCCCAAAGATGCCTTTAATCTCGAAGCCGCTTATGATGAAGAGCATGAAGACAGTGTTGGATCGGTAGAACGTCCTCCGGTTATTACCATCATGGGACATGTTGACCATGGTAAAACCTCTTTGCTCGATGCAATCCGTAATGCCAAAGTAGCCCACGGTGAAGCGGGGGGAATTACCCAGCATATCGGTGCCTATTCAGTCGAACAAAAAGGGAAATTAATTACCTTCTTGGATACTCCGGGACACGAAGCCTTTAGTGCGATGCGTTCCCGTGGGGCGCAACTGACCGATATTATTGTTATCGTTGTGGCAGCGGATGATGGGGTGAAACCGCAAACCCGTGAATCGGTCAAACACGCCAAAGAGGCGAAAGTTCCCGTTATCGTTGCGGTGAACAAAATGGACAAACCCGGTGCCAATCCCGATTTGGTCAAAGCACAAATGGCGGAATTGGGTCTTAACCCTACCGAGTGGGGCGGAGATGTTGAGTTTGTTGCGGTTTCTGCCAAGGCAATGACCGGCATTGATGAGCTTTTAGAAGCGATTTTACTCCAATCGGAAGTGATGGAACTCACCGCTAATCCTGACGTTATGGCAAAAGCGGTCGTTGTGGAAAGTACCCTTGAAAAAGGGCGTGGACCGGTTGCGACCGTTATCGTTCAAAATGGAACCTTACGTATTGGGGATAACATCGTGTGCGGTGGGGCTTATGGACGGGTGCGTGCTTTGATCAATGACCGTAAAGCACAGCTTCGAGAGATTGGGCCTAGCCAAACCGCTGTGGTGGTAGGGCTAAGTGATGTTCCTCCCTCAGGGGAAGTGATGATGGTCATGGAAAGTGATCGTGAAGCGCGTGAAGTGGCGCAAAAACGAGCTGATTATGATCGTCATCGTGAACTTTCGTTGAGTACCAAAGCTTCGTTTGATGATTTGACCTCGTTGATTGCGGAGGGTCGTATCAAAGCCCTTAAAGTGGTGCTTAAAACCGACGTTCATGGATCGCTTGAAGCGATTAAATCGGCCCTTGCTGAATTGCGTAATGAAGAAGTTAAGGTGGAAGTGATCTCCAGCGGCGTTGGTGGAATTACCGAAAATGACGTTGCCTTGGTCAACAACAGTGAAAATTGTGCCTTGTTAGGGTTCAATGTCCGTCCTACGGGTAATGTGAATGCGATGGCAAAACAAATGGGGGTAGAGATCAAAACCTACTCTATCATTTACCAATTGATTGACGATGTTAAATTGTTGTTGGGTGGTATGATGGCACCGCAGTTCCGTGAAGAAAATACCGGACAAGCCGAAGTGCGTGATACGTTCCCAATGCCAAAAGGTGGCGGAACCATTGCAGGATGTGTCGTGGTTGATGGTAAATTGGTGCGCGGTGGAATGGTGCGCGTAATCCGTGAGGGTGTCGTTATCCATGAGGGTGATTTGACCTCATTACGCCGCTTCAAAGACGATGTCAAAGAGGTTACCAAAGGGTTTGACTGTGGTGTCGTTCTCAATGGCTATACCGATGTTAAAGTAGGTGACGTAATCGAAACCTTCAAAAAAATTGAGACCAAAGTAACCCTGTGACGCCGGCGCAAATTAAAATAAAACGAACCGAATCGATCCTCAAGGAGTTAATTCCTGAGGCAATTTCGCAACTCTCCGACGCACGCGTTCGCGAGGTGGATGTGATTGATGTGCAGTGTTCCAAAGGGCGCAGTGATGCGAAGGTTTATTTGGATCCTAACGATTACACCCCTCAAGAGCGTAGCACGTTTTTGAAACTCTTAGAAAAAGCCCGTCCTATTATTGAAGAGCATTGTATGAAAGATCAAGGGTGGTTTAGAAGTCCCCGTCTTACGTTTGTCTTTGATGATGTGTTAGAGCGTAGTAAAAACATTGAAGCATTGTTTGCCAAAATTGCTAAGGAGAAAAAAGATGAGTCTTGAGAGTGATATTAAAAAAATAGTTGAATCCATCGGGCTTGCTTTGTACGATACCCAAATTTTGAATGAAAATGAAAATACCATTTATCGCGTCAGCATCACTGCCAGAGGGGGCGTGACCTTAGATCAATGCACCCAAGTGACCCATTTGATCAACCCTTTGTTGGACGTAACTCCCCCTATGAGTGGTGAATACCGCTTAGAGGTAAGTTCTCCAGGGATTGAGCGACGCTTAAAAACCTTAGACCATTTTAAGCAATCCGTAGGGGAAAAAGCCCTTATTAACCTCATTAGCAAAGAGAAATTCGAGGGTGAAATCTTTGAGGTTGTGGGGGAAGAGATCACTCTTTTAACCGACGATCAGGGGGAACAAAAAATCTCTTTCCGCTCAATCAGCAAGGCAAAAACCTACTTTCAGTGGTGACCCATCCCTCTCATGCAATGCACCTTGCCCTCACTGCGGCATGGGAATATCAACTTCTTACCTTTCCTAATCCCGCTGTGGGAGCGGTTTGTCTCTCTTTGGAGGGGACGGTTCTCTCCATTGGGGTACACAAGCGTGCCGGTGGACCGCACGCCGAAGTGTACGCCCTTCGGGATGCCTATACGCGTTTAAGTGGCGATGATACGATTGCCCATTCAGACGATTCCCATCACATTCATGACTATCTTCGTACCCATCATCGCGGTCTTTTTCATACCGTTTGGATGGCAGTGACCCTAGAGCCGTGTTCCCATCACGGTAAAACCCCCTCGTGCGCCTTACTCATCCGCGATTTGGGGATCAAACACCTTTTTATCAGTGTCAAAGACCCCAACCCCATCGCCTCCCATGGGGCAACGCTCCTCCACGAAGCGGGGATTGCGTGTACTTTTGGCATTTTAGAAGCGGAGGGTCAACACCTCTTAGCCCCCTTTTTACAGTGGCAAACCAAACCGTTTGTTTTTTTTAAATGGGCGCAACGTCTGGATGGAACCATCGATGGGGGGATCATCAGCTCTCTCAAAGCCCGTAAGCATGTCCATGCGTTGCGGGATCGATGTGATTTAATGGTCATTGGGGGCAATACGGTGCGAACCGATCGCCCTGTACTGGATGCCCGTTTGGTCGGGGGAAAAGCCCCTGATATTATGATTTATTCCCATCACGATGATTTTGATCGTACCATCCCTTTATTTCATGTCCCCAATCGAAAGGTCTTTATTCGCTCCTCGTTGGAAAAAATCACTGAGTATTCGTTGGTGATGATTGAGGGGGGAGCGGGTATGCTTGAAGCAACGGGTGCGTGGTGTGACTGGTATGCGTGTTACCTTGCCCCTACCCTTGGGGGCGGTTGTGTGACAATGGGGAACATTACAGAGAAATTTGAGGTACTGCACGCTAAAATCGGCGATACGATTCTCCTGTGGATGAGAAAAAATGAGGAATGTTTATGACCAAACAAGAAAAAATTGTCTCCATGTTTAATGATATTGCACCCACCTACGACCGTGCCAACCGTGTTTTGAGTATGGGGGTGGATACCATTTGGCGCAAAAAAGCGTGTAATTTGGCGTTTGGGTACTGTCCCAAAGGTCAATCCCTCTCTATTGTCGATGTGGCGTGCGGCACGGGCGATATGATGGGGTATTGGGGACGCGTAGCCCACGAAAACGGCGTTACCGTAGAAAACATCGTGGGGGTTGACCCCTCTGAGGGGATGGTGAGTGTGGGGAGAGAAAAATTCCCCCATCTCTCATTTCACATTGCCCCCGCTACAGAGCTTCCCCAAGGTGCGGATAGTGCCGATATTGTGAGTATTTCGTACGGTATTCGGAATGTCATGGAGCGTCAAGCGGCACTGGGCGAGTTTCACCGTGTCTTAAAAACGGGAGGATTGGTCGTTATCCTTGAATTTATGAAAAACGAAAATCCCTCCCCTTTAGGCAAAATTCGGGATTGGTACATGAACAACGTCCTCCCCCGTATTGGAGGAATGATCTCCAACAACTACGAAGCGTACCGTTATTTGCCCGATTCCATCGAAGGATTTTTGACGGTCGCCAAAATGAGAGCGGAACTTGAAGCAGCAGGATTTGAGATGCTGTACACCCAAAGTTTTTCGATGGACATTTCGACCTTGATGATTGCCCGTAAAAAGTAACCTTTATGGCGATTTCACTGAGCGTTTCGGGGTTAAATGAACAAATCAAGACCCTATTGGAGACGACGTTTGAGTTTGTCAGCGTGGAGGGGGAACTCTCTCGTGTCACCAAACACGGCAGTGGTCATATCTATTTTACCCTCAAAGACAACGATTCTGCCATCAAATGTGTGATGTTCAAAGGCAATGCCGCACGACTAAAATTTTCCCTCCAAGAGGGATCGCACATCGTTTTGCATGGGGCGTTGTCCCTGTACAAACCGCGTGGCGAGTATCAAATCAATGTTTTTAGTGCCGAGCCTTACGGTGCGGGGGCATTGGCAGTTGCGTACGAACAACTCAAACAAAAACTCCAAGCCCAAGGCTATTTTGACCTCACCCGCAAAAAAGCGTTCCCCAAATTTCCCCAAAAAATCGTACTGGTCACCTCCGCCACAGGAGCGGCACTGCAGGATATGCAACGGGTCGCAACGCAACGATGGCCGTTGGTTGGCCTCATCGTAATCGATGTGTTGGTGCAAGGGGAACGGGCAGGGGGGCAAATCGCCAGGGCATTACGTTACGCCGATACCCTCCATGCCGATGCGGTCGTTGTGGGTCGTGGGGGTGGAAGCATCGAAGATTTGTGGGCGTTTAATGAAGCGATTGTTGCCGATGCGCTGTATGCGATGAAAACTCCAACGGTCTCAGCGGTAGGGCATGAGATCGACTGGGTTATCAGTGACTATGTCGCCGATATGCGCGCCCCCACCCCCAGTGCTGCGATGCAGATGCTCCTCCCCGATCACCATGAGCTATTGCAAAACATCGATGAGATGGAACATCGTGCTTATGGAATGATCTTGCAACGACTGGAGCGCAAACACGAACAGCTTACGAGCATGCAAGAGGCGTTTAGCCATCACGGGGTAGAACACCGTTTGGCAGTTCAGCATGCGCTGGTCAAAGAGTTGCGGGAACGTTTGAACCGACAGATGACACAACGCGTAGACCAAAGCCGAAGGGAGATTACTCCGTTGATGGAGCGGCTAACGCAGAGCATTCAATCAACACTCCATCAAAAAAAGTTTATGATCACGCAACTCACCCAAGGATTGGATGCCAACCATCCACGCCATAAAAACAAAAGCGGCTTTGCTCAAATCACCTGTGAGGGAAAAGTGATCGATTTGGATACGCTGCGTGTTGGGGATCGCTTTGAGGCGATGAACGATAAACGGAGTGTACAAGCCCAAGTGGTGGAGATAGCGATTATGGGTGTAGTCCCCTAAACGTATTACTTCTATTGGCGAATTTAAAAAAAAATCACTCCTCCCCCAACGCCCATTGGGAAAAAGGTATCAGCTCAATGGTCGCGATGGGGTGGGCAAGGGTGTTTTCCAAATTCATGGTCACCACAATCACCTGATGTACTTGATAGGTGACAATAAACTCCTCTAAGGCTTCAACTTTTTTAAACAACGCGTGTTCATTGGCAAAGGGGGACGCCAAGACAATTTGGTGTCGATCAGGGAGATAAAAATCAATCCCTTCCTCATAATAGCACGCAATGTTATGTTTGACCAATTCCAAAAAAACCAAATTTTCAAAGATACGCCCAAAATGTTTTTGGAGGACGAAGGCTTGCTTAATGGTGATGTCGCACACATAGAGTTTTTTGATGGCACTGGGGTAATTGAATTTTTCACACCCATACAAATACCGTTTATCCAGCAACGATTGGAAGTTAAGGTAGAGTTTGTCTTTGGAGATTTTACGTTCATGGCGCAGTCGCTCATAGAGGGTAAAGGCGGAGACTTTTTGGGAAACCATTTTTGCCACTTGGATGAGCAAGGAGCGTTCAATGTCACTGAGGCTTTGGGAGAGGGCTTTTTGGAGGTATAAGATCCGATTTTCTGTGGGGATTTTATGGAGGGCGGGAAACCCCCCTAATTGAAAAAAATGGTTCAGTGCGGTAGAGTCGTATTTGGATTCAAACGCCAAGAACTCTTCATAGTCCAAAAGATTAAGGGGGATGGTTTTAAAGGGGGTAGGATTGGGCATTTCACCGGAGAGGATCCATTGCTCTAGGTCAAAGAGGGTAATGTCGGGACGATAATTATCCAAAGCAACCCTTTTAATCCCATTGTCATGGCAAAAAGGTTCAAGTTTACGATTGAGTTCGTCGATGTCGAGGCGAAGATCACGACAATCCAGATACAAGTAGGTCGATTTTTTATGGGCTAAGAGGGTGTGTTTGATAAGGGTCGTTTTCCCCGATTGGGTGATTCCTTGGAGCCAGAGGCTCTCTGAAGGGAGAGACGTTTTACGCTGACTAAAAAAAGGGGTGGTTACGTCGTAGCGATAATACTCTTCGAGTAACGTAGTCATAGATGGTAGGGGGCATTAAAGGCAGTCATCTCATCAGAACCAAGAAGTTTAATGGTGTTGATTGAACCACTCACCCCCGTTCGATGGCCTGCGGTGAGGACATAGCGTTGATCCAGATGAAACGATTCCTCCATGACCCCACGTTGGATAATGGTGTGAATGAGTGGTTCCAGTGGCTCTTTAGGGAAGGAAGCAAGGGGTTCAATTCCCCACGAAAGGGTCAATTGTCTTCGGATGGTCTCCTCGTGGGTGATGGCAAAAATAGGGATATTGGGGCGATATTTGGAGAGTTTTCGGGCAGAATTTCCCGAACTGGTAAGGGAGATGATCCCTGCAACTTCCACCTCTTTGCCCAAGCGTACCGCTGAAGCATCAATGGCATCGGTCACATCTTGATGGGAGATGGGGGGAAATTGGTAATAGGGATAATGTTTTTCGGCTTCTAGGATGGTTTGGGTCATGGTTTGGACACTTAAGAGGGGATAATCCCCCATGGCACTCTCCTCAGAGAGCATCACCGCATCGGTGCCATCCAGCACCGCATTGGCAACATCGCTAATCTCAGCACGGGTTGCACGGGGGGAATGGGTCATGGACAGGAGCATTTGGGTAGCAGTGATGACGGGTTTACCTTGCGCATTGGCTTTTTGGATCAACCTTTTTTGGATGGTGGGGACTTCATAATAGGGGACTTCAATCCCTAAATCGCCCCGTGCGACCATCAATCCATCGGAAGCTTCGAGAATTTCATCAATGTTTTCGACCGCATCAAATTTTTCGATTTTGGCTATGAGCATCGTTTTGCCCCCCAATGCGTTGATGATTTCCCGCGCATTGACCATATCTTGGGCATTTTGGACAAACGAGATTGCCATATAATCGACCCCATTCTTGACTCCCCATGCGATGTCGTCACGATCTTTTGGGGTCAAAATATCAAATTCAAGGTGGGTTGAGGGAAAATTAACCCCTTTTTTGGAGGAGAGTATCCCCTCATTTTCGACCAGAACACTCACCCGATCCTCTGCACACGCGATCACTTTGGTACGAATTACCCCATCGTACAAATAGACATAATCCCCAAGGGCTAATTGGGGCAAAATTGTGGGATAATTGATACTAGTTTCGTAGTGATTGGGAGCAATTTGCATTCCTATCATGGGCGTGGCGCAAAAGGTGATGGTATCATTGACTTGTAATTTAAACGGGGATTGAAGTTCTCCGATGCGAATTTTTGGGCCACTGATGTCTTGCATGACTCCCACGATACGACCCGTTTGCGCTGAGGCTTGGCGTATGTTTTCTAATACTTGCCCATGATAGTCATAGCTTCCATGACTAAAATTGAGGCGAAAAACATTCACCCCTGCATTAATTAACGCCATAAGCATATCAATACTTTCCGATGCTGGCCCTACGGTAGCGATAATTTTGGTCTTTTTGGTCATTTCATCCCCTTTAAGTATTCATTAGTATACTTGATGCTATGCAGTGCATTCTTTTTAGTTTGAACTGCGTGAAAATCCTAAAATTATAGTAAAAAGCACAAACGTCCGTCACTCCCGCGAAGGCGGGAGTCTAGCTGGATTCCCGCTCTCTAGGGAATGACGAAACTAAAATATGACGTAAAATCATTTCACCCTATACAATACGTAACATCAGATTATAGGTATTTTTTCAAATACCACTCAATGGTTTTGATAATTCCGGTATCGAAATTTTCATCCGCTTTCCATCCCAGTTCTTTTTCCAGTTTGGTCGCAT
Organism: Sulfuricurvum sp.; assembly: GCA_020721585.1. Taxonomy (GTDB): domain Bacteria; phylum Campylobacterota; class Campylobacteria; order Campylobacterales; family Sulfurimonadaceae; genus Sulfuricurvum. Next base: position 184,306 of record DYMK01000001.1, on the reverse strand, counting down.
CGATGGCATAACGTCGGTCATGCCCTGCGCGGTCTTCGACGTAGGTGATTAAATCGTTGTATGAAGCTGGATTCCCGCTCTCTAGGGAATGACGTGGAGCCATTTCATCTAATAAACTACAGATACGATGAACGATTTGATTGTTATTGCGTTCATTGCGTCCACCGATGTTATACACTTCACCCGAACGTCCTGTGTGATAGACCAAATCAATCCCTTTGCAATGATCCAATACATACAGCCAATCGCGGATATTTTTTCCATCCCCATACACAGGGATATTTTCTCCCGCGAGTGCTTTACGGATAACGGTCGGAATGAGCTTTTCGTTATGTTGTTTGGGACCATAATTGTTGGAACAGTTGGTAATGACCGTATTCATCCCATAGGTGTGGTGATACGAGCGAACGATCATATCGCTCCCTGCTTTGGAGGCACTGTAGGGGCTGTTGGGGGCGTATGCGGTCTCTTCGGTGAAGAGATCATGGGGATCATCGGTGAGGGTTCCGTATACTTCATCGGTGCTGATATGGTGGAAGCGGGGGGGATTGGATTCCGTATCAAGTACGGAATGACGGTAGACGAAAGGTTTTTCCATCCATGCTTTGTACGCCACATCGATGAGGGTAAAGGTGCCATTGACATTGGTTTGGACAAATACACCCGGATTTTTGATGCTGTTATCGACGTGACTTTCTGCAGCGAAATGGATCACTCCGCGAATATCGTATTGACTAAAAAGTGACTCGATGAGACTACGGTCACAAATATCCCCTTGGACGAAGATATGACGCTTGCTTTGGGGCGCATCACTAAGATTGTTCATATCCCCTGCGTAGGTGAGGAGATCAAGATTAATCAAACGAACCTCAGGGTATTTTTCTAAAAAATAGGGGACAAAATTGCTCCCAATAAATCCGGCGCATCCGGTGACTAAAATGGTTTTCATGGTTTTGCATCCTCTTGACAGTTTGATGGGTTTAAAGTACAATTATGATGATTTTCGCCTACGCGCGCTCCCCCTCTTGTGAGTGGGGTTAACTTTTCCGCAACAATTTTTTTAAGTTCCTCAAATTGAGTTTTTCCAAGATATCCTAGCTTATATTTTACTCTCCGTGTATCAAAGGTTTTTATCTGATTTAACAAAGCGGTATTTTCCCTATTTTTAAATTGAACTTTATAAAAAAATTCCCCTTCTTTAATCTTTGAGCTTAGGGGTATACCTAAAAAACTGTATTTCCCGAATTTTTTCATTACGATAACAGGTCTTAAAAAATCATCCCCTTTTCCGAATGTTTCATACCCTATATTTTGTCCGATAGAGACAAAAAGAATATCTTGTTCATTAAAACCAAGTATATCCCCTTTTTTAGCTATCTTTTTTTTGGCGGTATTCCAAATATCAAAATGATTATCTTGAGCTTCATTAATTTTGGCAAGACAGTGTTTGAGTGACTCTCTCCAATACGGAATTGTGATACCAAAGTCATTTTTAATTTTGGTTTTGTCAAGCAGACTGTAATGGGGTCGAACCGCAGGGGTGGGATACTGATCGGTTGTGATCGGATTGACACGACATTCCACGCTAGAAAGTTCAAAGATCGCTTGGGCAAAATCGTACCAACTGGCAGCTCCTTCATTGGAATAATGGTATATTTCAGGGGAGGTATTGGTGATGGTAGGGAGTATGTCCAAAATCGCTTGAGCTAAATCCCGTGCGTAGGTGGGGGTTCCCACTTGGTCAAAAATAACCCCCAAGCTCTCCCGTTCGCCCCCTAAGCGCAGCATCGTTTTGACAAAATTATTCCCAAACGAAGAGTAGACCCATGAGGTGCGGATAATCACGGTGTTGGGGGCATTGACCGCAAGGATGGCATTTTCCCCATCGCGCTTGGTTTTTCCATACACCCCTTGGGGATCGGTGGGATCGGTTTCGAGGTAGGGGCGATGGTTCTTGCCATCAAAAACATAGTCTGTAGAGATATGGACAAAGGTCATTTTTTGTTTTTTGGCTATTTTTGCCAATAAAGAGACACTGCGATGATTTAACGTATTGGCCATCTCTTCATCACTTTGCGCTTTATCCACCGCAGTATAGGCACCGCAATTGATGAGGGCATCAAAAGCGTGGGTTTCAAAAAAATCTTCCATTTTGCACAAATTGCCAAGATCGAATGCGCTACGCTCCACAAAGGTAAAATGGTGTTGGGGATACGACGCGCTTAGGGCATGAATCTCGCTTCCCAATTGTCCGTTTGCCCCGGTGATGAGAATATTAGACATAGAGATTTTCTCCAAACGTAAAATGGTCGGCATTGGCAAAGAGGGGTTGTTGAGTATCTTTGGCAGAGAGTTGCAAAGAGGGTGTCTCAACGATCCAATCAATTCCTAATGCAGGATCATCGAAGGCAATCCCACGGTCACACTCAGGAGAATAGTAGTTATCGACTTTATACGCAAAGGTACATTTCTCACTCAATACCACAAATCCATGGGCAAACCCCCGTGGGATAAGGAGTTGCCGTTTGTTTTCACCACTGAGATGAACGCTCACATGGTGACCAAACGTAGGGGAACCCGCTCGAATATCGACCGCCACATCCAGCACTTCCCCCTCGATGACCCGTACCAGTTTGGTTTGGGCATGAGGGGGGAGCTGATAATGCAATCCTCGCAACACCCCATAAGAGCTGGAGGATTCATTGTCTTGACAAAAAGGGATATGAAACCCTAAAAACGCCTCCAGTTTATCGGCACGAAAGGTCTCCACAAAGTAGCCCCGATGATCGCCGTGGACTTTGGGATGGAGTATCACCACATCGGGGATGGCGGTACGTTCAAACGTCATTGGATGGCTCCTTCATTGGCTCTGCGGATGAGGTATTGACCGTATTGGTTTTTGCTCAAAGGTTGGGCAAGTTCTAAGAGTTTTGCTTGGGTAATGTATCCCATCTCGTAGGCGATCTCTTCGATACACGCGACTTTAAGCCCTTGGCGATTTTCGATGGTTTGGATAAACAAACTCGCCTCAAGCAAACTTTCGTGCGTTCCCGTATCCAGCCACGCGTAGCCCCGACCCATGAGTTCTACTTTAAGATCCCCTTGCGCCAAATAGTGTTGATTGACCGTGGTAATCTCTAGTTCTCCTCGATCACTGGGTTGGATGGTTTTGGCAATTTTGACGACGCTATTGGGGTAAAAATACAATCCCACCACCGCGTACGAGCTTTTAGGCTGAAGCGGTTTTTCCTCAATCGAGAGGACATTGCCCTCTTTGTCAAACTCCGCTACCCCATACCGCTGGGGATCTTTAACCCAATACCCAAAGACGGTCGCTTTTTTCTCATCACAAACATTTTTAACCGATTGTGCCAACATTTTGGTGAGACCATGCCCATAAAAAATGTTATCCCCCAACACCAAACACACATCATCACTGCCAATAAAATCAGCCCCCAAAATAAACGCTTGTGCTAACCCATCGGGGGAGGGTTGAACGCAATACGCAAAGCGCATCCCAATGTCACTTCCATTTCCCAATAACGCCTCAAAACGGGGAAGGTCTTCAGGGGTGGAGATAATGAGTACCTCGGTAATCCCCGCTAACATCAAAACCGACAAAGGGTAATAGATCATTGGTTTGTCATAAATGGGGACGAGCTGTTTAGAGACCCCTTTGGTGATGGGGTAGAGACGCGTACCGCTCCCTCCGGCTAAAATAATCCCTTTCATTGACTTTTTTCCTGTTGATAAAGTTCCATAGTGGCTTGGACATACCCATCGATACTCCCACAATCGTACCGTTTTCCTTTGAATTGGTAGGCAATCACCTTACCTTGTTTGGCTTGTTCCATCAGCGCATCGGTGATTTGAATCTCCCCCCCCTTGCCGGGCGAAGTTTCGCGCAAAATATCGAAAATATCGGGGGTGAGAATATACCGCCCAATAATGGCTAAGTTACTGGGGGCATCGCTGGGGGAAGGTTTTTCCACCATGGTCGTGACACGATAGATCCCCTCTTCGATCATTTCTCCTGCGATCACTCCGTATTGATGGGTTTTTGAGGGGTCAATGGCTTCAATGGCGACGATGGAACAGTGATACTGTTGATACAATTTCACCATCTGCGTTAATACCCCCTCGGATTCATTGACACACAAATCATCGGCTAATACCACCGCAAAGGGTTGCTCGCCAATGAGGGTCTCTCCCGTTAAGATCGCGTGACCCAACCCTTTCATCTCAATTTGACGGGTATACGAGAAGGTACACTGGTCGATGATGTGGCGCACTCCATAGAGCATTTTTTCTTTGGACGTCCCTTTGATTTGTTGTTCTAACTCATAACTGATGTCAAAATGGTCTTCAATGGCGCGCTTTCCTCGACCCGTGACAATCGCCATCGTATTCATGCCTGCTTCCATCGCCTCTTCGACTCCGTATTGGATAAGGGGTTTGGTTAAGATGGGGAGCATCTCTTTGGGCATCGCTTTCGTCGCGGGTAAAAATCGGGTTCCATATCCCGCTGCGGGGAACAAGCACACCGATAGTGTGTTTTTTGTATTCATCGTATCACCATCACTTATCGTATAATTTTGGTTTTTTTGGGGTTGAATAGGGGAGAAAGTATCCCATAGATTGACTTAAACCAAGATACTCATGTTACAATAAGCGACACGTCAGGATGCTATAGGGGAGAAACGTCGGTGAGTCAGAAACTAGAGAGGATTGAACTTTTTGATCGTAAAAGTACCCTTTGGTTTCTGCTCATGCTACTGGGAGTCACCTTTTTCTCTTTGGGGTATGAGTATTATCACTATCGGGCGTTGAAATATTTTCATGATCCGTTGGTTCGTGCGTTGGTGATTGACCAAGAGGTTCGCTTTGCTGGGCATCACCCTAAAACCTTTCTCAAAGTGCAATTAGACCATGGCGCAGTGTGTCGATGCACCCTCAGCCCCTATCTTCGTGATATGCGAGGACGCGAAGTACTGGTCGAACTGCAGGTCAAAAACGTCACCTTTTGGGACTATCTCAAGGGGTTTTATGCCCATGCAACCTTGTATGCCCTCTACCCTTCGTTGAGCCTCAAAGAAACAGGGTATCGGTGGATCGCTTCACAGCACGATCACCCATGGATGCAACAGCTTTATGGGGCGTTGTTTGTGGCAACCCCGATGTCGCACGATTTGCAAGCATTGGTAGGGGCGATGGGGTTAAGTGCTATCCTCTCCATTAGCGGCTACCATTTTGGAATTTTGAGTCTTATTGCCTATTTTTTTCTCCGTTTCCCCTACCGGTGGCTGCATAACCGCTATTTTCCGTATCGTCATGGGAATCGGGATCTTTTTGGGATTGTCCTTGGATTGCTTTTTGGGTATTTGTGGGTACTGGAGTGTATTCCCCCTATGGTACGCTCATTTGGGATGATTGTCGTGGGATATTGGCTCTATGACCGTGGGATCAAAATGGTCTCGTTTCAGACTTTGGGGATTACCTTGGGGGTATTGTTGGCATTTTTGCCCCGATTGTGGTTTTCGTGGGGATTTTGGTTTTCATCCTTGGGGGTGTTGTCCATTTTTGTTTTTGTCCGCCATTATGGTCACTGGAAGCCATGGCAGATTTTTTTGGCATTAAACGTCTGGTGCTATTTAGCCCTTTTACCCCTTTCATTGGGGCTGTTTCATACGTTTAGTTGGTGGAATATTGGTTCTATTCCCCTCTCATTGCTCTTTAATCTCTATTATCCCCTCGTGTTGCTTTTGCATGGGGTGACCCCGTGGGGAGCCATGTTTGACCCTTACCTAAAAGCACTGCTTGCCTCAGCGGTGATTCACACGATTGTAATGCCTTTTTGGGTGGCCCTTTTAAGCGTTTTTTTCACCCTCTTGGCTATTCGATGGCGATGGGGAGTGTGGCTTAGTGGGGTGATGGGCGGGTTGACGTTGGTATACGCCATGTATCAAATAGCATAGTTTCATCCCATAAATGACAATAATCCATGAGACATAAATCCACAAGAAAAAAAAGATCAACGCCGACAAAGAGCCGTACATCGTAGCGTAGGTTTTGTTGTAAAAGACGTAGTGGACAAAACTGTTTTTTGCCAATCCCCACACCAATGCGACCACAAAGGAGCTAATGGCAGCTGCTCGTGGTACAACATTGGCATTGACCGCAATTTTATAGATGAGGAAAAAAATCCCCCATAAGAGTAAAAAAGGGAAAATCGAAAGGGCATTAAGGGCAAAACCGGTAATCGTCGCTTCCAAATAGGCTTTAAGACTCATAGAACCAATCAAGACAATGGGGGTGAGGGTGATCAACGTCCAATAGGTGGTAATGGCATCAAGGAGTTTACGTTTGGGAGAGTGGAAGATTTTCCCCACAATATGCTCAAAATTTTGAAAAAAGAGCAAGGAGGAGATAATCATGGTGATAAACCCAATCATCCCCAATCGAATGGAATTTTTGAAAAATGAATCCAAATAGTTAACCATCGCATTTGTCGCTTGCCCGGGGAGGAGATTTTCAAAAATGAATTGTTGAATCTGGGCATATTGTTCGACAAAAACGGGAACATTGGCAATCAAACTTAACGAGATGATGAGCAAGGGAACCACGGTAAAAATGGTATAAAAACTTAAACTTGAGGCATAGACGGTAATGTCACGGTCAAACATCGTCAAGAAAAAAAGCTTAATATCCCTCATCATGGTCTTAAAATCAGAGTAAAAAAAGGTCTGCTTTAATCTCTGGAGAATGGGAAATCCCATAGTTAGTTCAGTCCCATTTTGGCGGGATTAAGGATATTGTTGGGATCAAAGGCGAGTTTAATCGACTGAAACAGTGCCATCTCTTCGGGGGTAAATGCCATCGACATATAGGGAGCTTTAGCAAGTCCAATCCCATGTTCACCGCTAAGGGTTCCCCCCAAATCAATGGTCGCTTGGAACACTTCACGGATCGCTTCGTAGCCGATTTTGACCTGTTCAGGGTCTTTGCCATTTACCATGACGTTGGTGTGAACGTTACCATCTCCTGTGTGACCGAAACAGGGAATATTGATGTTGTATTTGTTGGCAATGGCATAAAATTTTTCCAACAGTTCGGGTAATGCGGAGCGCGGAACGGTGACATCTTCGTTGATTTTTTTAGATCCGTAAACGGAGAGAGATTGACTGGCATTGCGTCGTGCAAACCACAAATCGGAGGCTTCTTGCTTGTCTTTGGCAATTTTAAAGGTACTGCACCCGTTTTCAGTAAAGATTTTACGGATCAATTCGAGTTGAAAATCCAAATCTTCTTCGAGGTTCCCATCGACATCGGTGACCAAAATCGCCCCCGCTTCGATAGGGAGTCCTTTGTGATAGGTTTGTTCCACCGCGCGGATGGTAAGATTGTCCAAAAACTCCATTGCCACAGGGGTCACCCCCCCCGCCATGGTCTTGTAGACCGCCTCCATCGCAGCATTGACTGTGGGAAAAATTCCCATCGCGGTTTTGGTCATTTTGGGTTTGGAGAGGAGTTTGAGGGTCACTTCGGTGGTCACGGCTAAGGTTCCCTCAGAGGCGATGAGAATCCCTGCGATGTTGTACCCTGCGACATCTTTGATGGTGCGTTTACCCGCTTTGATGATGTTTCCATTGGGCAGTACCGCACGGATTGCCATGACGTAATCTTTGGTAATGCCGTATTTTGCCGCGCGCATACCCCCCGCGTTTTCGTTGACATTGCCCCCGATGGTGGAGTACTCTTGACTGGCAGGATCGGGGGGATAAAAAAGTCCCACCGCTTCCACGGCGCGTTGAAGATCCATATTGACCACCCCCGGTTGGACGATGGCGACCATGTTTTGCATATCAATTTCGAGAATTTTATTCATGTGTTTTTCAAACGCAAGGACAATCCCCCCCGAAGAAGGGAGCGCGCCACCGGTAAAACCACTCCCCGCACCACGGGGGACGATCACGATACGATGCTCATTGCAGTAGGTTAAAATGGCACTTACATCCTCTTCATGACGGGGAAAGATGACCGCATCGGGTTGAAATTTTTCACGGGTTGCATCGTAGCTGTAGGCGATAAGATGGGCTTTATCGCTGTAGACATTCTCTTTGCCAAGAAGGGCAATAAAAAAGTCAAGGGCAGTAGAAGAGAGCATGATTATTCCTTGAAACTAAAATAGCGTAATAATGGGCTTTTGTCCCCTAATTTTGCTTTAATGAGGGTGTAGAGTTCTTTATTTTGAGGATTCGTTAAAATAATCATTTCAAGATAATACGGATCATACGACGTGAGCTTAGAACTTCCCTCACCCCACCATGCAGCACGAATTTTAGGAACACGGGTATAAAAGGGGAGGGTGGTCTCTTTGCTGGTGGTCACTGAGGGTGCCATGTGAAGAAGGGTTAGATCTTTACAATCCAAGGTAAAGAGGGTTTGTGCGCTTTGGACGAACAGTAATCCCACCGAATAGGAAGTACAAAAACGGTGAAAATCGCTAGCTAGCGGAGTCGGATGTCCCTCACGGGAGAGATACGTGGCGTAAATATCGGGGTGAACCCATTGCACCGTCGGATTTTTCGTGGTCAAAGTGGCATACGTATCATCATTGGGGGCAATCAGCAACGCGCGAGCATAATCATACGCGATGACCACTTCATCGTGCGCTTTGGGACTCCACGACCCTGTGGGCAATGAGCGTTGATAGACCCCATCATAAGGGGAAAATTCGACCAAAGCCCGACTCGAAGCGGGGTTGATACTGCTCACACGGGCATTGGCAATAATCGCACTGTGGGTAGCATCAAAATGACGCACTACAAAGCCACTCATACCGACTTGAAGTTGGGGTGCTTCAATCGCACCGCGTTGCCCTTGGACTTCCAAAAGAGGGGTTGAAATCGAAGAAGCTCCCAGTATTCCGACACTGATTAAAAGAAAAAATAGTATACGCATAAACGTCAACCTTTGTTGGGGTAAGTGGGAGGGATTATAGCTTGTTAAACCTTTTATTCTAAACTTTTATTCGTATTCCACCAATGACACTAGCCTATCACCTCGTGACAAAAATAATGAAATTATTTGATCAGTAATGGAGGTTTTGCTACGGCGACAGGATTATCAGCGATGATGGACAACGAGATTAGCCATGATCAAGTAACCCGTTTTCTAGCGGGGAAGGAATTTAATTTAAGAAATTTGTGGCGTAATGTCAGTTAAATTTTTCAAGGGTAAATTGGGTTATTTTCACACTCTACCCCCTTTACTTCCCTAATCATCTCCACCGTGATAACATAATAGCAAGCTCACTTTGGCTATAATACCCCACTTTTTTACAGGGATTTTGGTATGCTAACCTTTGGTGATATGCTTTTAAAACTACAACAATTTTGGAATGATCAAGGGTGTGCTATCGTCCAGCCTTATGATATTCCTGCGGGTGCGGGGACGTTTCACCCTGCTACGTTTTTACGCTCACTGGACTCTAAACCATGGTCAGTGGCGTATGTCGCCCCCTCACGTCGCCCGACCGATGGACGCTACGGTGAGAACCCCAACCGTTTGGGGAGTTACTATCAGTTTCAGGCATTGATTAAACCCTCTCCGGAAAATATCCAAGAGCTGTATCTCAAAAGTTTGGAGTATTTGGGGCTGAACCTCAAAGATCATGACATTCGTTTTGTGGAGGATAACTGGGAATCACCCACATTGGGTGCGTGGGGGCTTGGATGGGAAGTGTGGCTCAATGGGATGGAGGTGACGCAGTTTACCTATTTCCAACAAGTAGGCGGTATCGCGTGTGATCCCGTTGCGGTCGAAATCACCTACGGAACGGAACGTCTGGCCATGTATCTCCAAGGGGTCGATACGGTCTTTGACATCGTATGGAGCGAAAACCACTACGGCAAAACCCTCTACCGTGACATCCACAAAGAGGGGGAGATTGAGTTTAGTAAATATAATTTTGAAATCGCTGATACTGCCATGCTCTTTGCCGAATTTGAGTCCAAAGCCACTGAATGTAAACGATGCCTTGAGGCCCAATTACCGCTTCCCGCCTACGATTTGTGCATGATGGCATCCCATACCTTTAATACCCTCGATGCACGCAAAGCCATTTCGGTCACGGAACGGGCGAATTATATTTTGAAGATCAGAGAACTCGCCCGTGGGTGTGCGGAACTGTACAAATCACAAGAAGAAGCACGTATCGCGCGGGTAAAAGGGGACTGATCAAATAATCTGTTTTCATATCCAAGCACAAGCATATTTTATGCCAAAATTGTTCTTTGGTGCGCAAGGTCAGTTTTAATACACCGCCAATTCATTGTCAAACGTAAAAAAGATTTTATTGCAGCACTTAAAGATAATTGGTTGGTGGCAACCAACCTAGAAAACAAACACCAAGGACGCTTTGTAAGGGTATTCCTTTGTAATGCGAATTCGCCAACTTTTAGGGGTATTCCTTTGCAATGCGAATTCGCCAATTGCTTTAAGTGCTTTTTTCTCTTGGATGGGGTCAATACCGTTGAGTACTTTGTTTTTGAGTTCATCCAGTTTGACTCGTGCATCTTTTAAAGAGACGACGGGATACGTTCCCCCCGTGGTCTTTTTGGCTTTGGCGTTTACGGTGTACCGTATCTCCCACACTTTGCGACCATTAGGTTTAATTACGAGCTGTAAGCCGTTACCATCGGATAAAGTGTACTCTTTTTCCCGTGCTTTGGCATTTTTGATCGCGGTATCGGTGAGAGGTTGTACTTTTTTGTTTGCCATTATGTACCTTTTTTTCTATTGATAAGGTACATTATAAGGAAGTACATTAAGAAATGAGGTGTTATTGCATGGGATAAGTACGCATTAGAGGATAAATAGCTATCAAAGTGCCTATTTTAGGGGGTTTAATTGATCTTTTTGGAATGTATTAGAGGGGATTGTTTTATAGGGTGGTGGCTAATCTCGGAATCGAACCAAGGACACGCAGATTTTCAGTCTACTGCTCTACCGACTGAGCTAATTAGCCACGTTTTGTGGAGTGTAATTATAGCTGAAAATCCTAAAGAGTAGCTTAATCTTTAAGAGCCAACTCTTTAAATAAATTCCCCCGTTGCGCATACGAAGTAAATTGATCCAAGCTAGCTGCCGCAGGGGAGAGCATGGCGACACTGTGGCGGTTATGCTTGTGTTTGATCTGTTGCACCGCGACATCAAGGGTATGGCATATTACGTACGGAATCGCGTATTCTTGAGACAATTTTTCTAAGCGTAGCGCATTGGCTCCGATGGCATAGATCGTAATTTCGTATTTTTTGAGAGGGGTGAATAACTCTTCAAGCTCTACCCCTTTATCATCGCCCCCCAAAATCAGATGGATGGGATAAGCACCGTATGTACGTAAAGCAGCGAGAGTAGCATCAATATTGGTTGCTTTAGAGTCATTGACCCACAGACGATTTTTACTATCACGGAACTCCTCTTGTCGGTGAGGGTCGAGGACAAAAGCGTTGATTTTTTCATAATCGACACGATCGTACAAAATTTTATCGATCCCCATGGCGATGAGGGCATCCATCAAAAATGCCCCTTTGAATTTGATCTTACTGGTATCAAATCCAAAATACTCTGCCAAATCTTTTTCCGTTTCATAAAGAATTTTAAAAGCCTTGGTCGGAACATCGGCAAACATTTTGGGCAAAATAATGGCTTCACCCTCTTTCATCATGCTGAGGGGTTTGAGTTTAGCCTCAAAATAGGCTTCCATACTCCCATGCCAACTTACATGGTCAGGGGTCACAGGGAGGAGGGCGTAGATGTTGGGACGCGAAATTTGGTTGTAGTGCATACTAAATGAACTGGTCTCTAAAATCCAGATCGGCGCTTCGGGAGACATATCCGCTAGAGGGGTACCGATGTTACCACCACTGATGGCGCCTTTGTCGCTTAAGAGATGTTCGACCATTTGGGTGGTGGTCGTCTTGCCATTGGTGCCACTGATCCAAATGCTAAAGGGCATTTGCGGGGTAAAAAAATCGTATTCACTGATGAGATGGGACGCTTTTTGGATCAGCGTATGACTGGGGGGAAAGCCCGGAGAGGGGATGCAGTGGGTAAAATCACAGGTGTCGAATTCACTGATGGGCTTAAGGACATTTCCCTCTTCGTCAAGCGATGTTTGGGTAAATTTATCATCAAAAAAGGTACACGAACCCAATTTTTTGGCGATAGCGCGGGTGGTTTTTCCGTAGCCGAAACAGGCGATGGTTGGGGTTTTCATTGGGTAATCTTTAAAGAGGTGATGGTGAACATTGTAAATCCTTAGTGGTTTTCTTTTTGAATTGTTTTGAAAAAAAGTTTACATCTTCTGTAAATATATCATCAACAATCCCCTTGTCTTTATAGTTGTTCAAAAATGCAAAGGTAATACTTTTGAACAATCCTCTTTTATGTCGCTCTTCTTTGGGTATGAATTTATTGTATACCAAGCAAAATATAAATTTATAATTTTTTTGAGAGATATTTAAATGACTCAATAGTAAATCAAACTCTTTTTTTCCAGCTGTTAATTTTTCTTCAATCTCTTGCTTGTCAGGCTTTCTTTGGTTTTTAAATTCGATCAAATATATATGATTATTAGTTTTATCAAAATAGATGGTATCGAAAGATTTTGGTCTAAGATTGGAATCAGGATAAATATTTTCTATGATAGCATCAAAATTAATGACTTCAATACTCTCATTTGTGCATAGGTAAAAATTATTGTCACTGTCATGGCTAGTCTCTTTGAAGGTTGAGATAAAAGGTTTATATTCTTGATAAAAAAGATTAAAGTCAGCCATTAGTAAAACGGTCACTTTCCATTTGCTCAAAAATGTCATAAGGTTCAGATAGTTTTTCATAAATAACTACTAATGTCTCTGAATTACTATCATTGATTTTTTTAATATACCCCTCTTCCGCCAAATAAAAATTCGTTTTATCTTCAATTTTTACTACGTCACTGTAGCGTTTGAGAGCTTCTATCATATAGGGACTATGCGAATTGACCAAAATTTTTACCCCATTTTTGACCAATTCGACTATGATTTTTGCCATTGTGAGTTGCCATTTTGGGTGCAAATGATTTTCTGGTTCATCAAAAATAAAAAATCCATGAGGATTGATATAACAATTTTCTAATAATATTTGTAAAATACCAAAAACTTTTATCCCTGTAGCGATATTTTTTAAAGGTATTTTTTCTTCTATACCATGATTATTTTCTTTACTGTAATAAAACTTTCCCAGATCATCTTTTATAAATTCACCACTGATTATTTCTTTTACGTGTTTTATAAGTTTTATATTTTTATCACAATCCAATCTTTTATTGGTAAGTTTGGAATATAAATCCCATAAAATATAGGGATAGGCAATATTGTTTTGATAACCATATATATCACCTTCCGTTCTAAGTGTCGCAATAGATACAAAAAATTCATACAGATCCCATACTAAGGGAGTTTGTATAAAGGTACAATCTAAAAAATCACGGCTAGCTTTTTCATCAATACCATTAAATTGACTACATTCATTATTTTTGATAATAATTTTATAGATAACTTCAGAAGTTTTACTTAGTCGTACTTCACCTTTTTGGGATATTTTTTTATCAAAAAGTAATTCTATTTGTCTATTAAAATTATTTTTTCGATTGCTATTGAAATTTTTTGATTGTCCAATCGCATTTTTATGTCTTGCCGTATTATCTGCTTTTATTAAAGACATTAATATTTTTCCCACGGTACTTTTCCCCGTATCATTCTCTCCAGCTATAACCGTAAGCCCATCTATCTTGACATTTGCTTCTTTTATCATTCCGATATTCTGTAATTCAATGGTCATAGGGCTTCTTTTCTAACGAATTTTGAGGGTAATAAGGGCGAGGATATTCGACAGCAATGCGATGATCCAAAATCGGACGATGATTTTGTTTTCTGCCCACTGTTTCATCTCGAAATGGTGGTGAATGGGTGCCATCAAAAAGACCCGTTTTTTGCGAAGTTTGTAGCTTCCCACTTGCAAGATGACCGAGACCGTTTCGATCACGAAGATGAGTCCAATGAGGATCAATAAAATTTCACTTTTAGCGATAATCGCCATGTATGCGATGAATGCTCCCAATGTCAACGAACCGCTATCCCCCATAAACACTTGAGCGGGGTGGCAATTAAACCACAAAAAGCCCACCAGTGAGCCAATGAGTGCCGCTGCGATAACCGCCACCTCTCCCGCAGGAATTTTGGGCATTAAGAGGTAATGGGACAAGGCAGCATTTCCGACGATGTAAACAATGGCACTTAAGGACAATAGGGCAAAGATAGAGGGAACCGTCGCCAATCCATCCAGACCATCGGTGAGATTGACCGCATTAGAGGTGGCGATAATCACCAATACCCAAAAAGGGACGCTCAAATAGCCCATATCAAAGAGGCTGGATTTGATAAAAGGGAGATAAAACCCTGTTTCCAGTTTCGCTACATAAATCAAAAAAATCCCGATGGCTAATCCAAAAACGACTTGAAAAATCAGTTTTGCCCGTGGACTAAGCCCTGCAAGATTATTCGCTCCCCGAATTTTTCCCCAATCATCGGTAAACCCTATGTAGGCATAAAAAATGATGGTCAATAACCCCCCAATAGCGTAAGGATTAAGGACATTGACCGTTAAAAGTGAGGCGAAAATCGTAGAAAGACCAAAAATAATCCCTCCCATAGTAGGAGTTTTAGCCTTTCCTTGATGAGCAGAAACGTATTCGTTGATGGGCTGAACACGGCTGGAGCGTTGCGCCCATGCGATAAAGCGGGGCATAAGAAAAAGGGTAAACAAAAGCCCTAGAAAAAAAGCAACTCCTGCTCGAAAGGTGATGTAGTGGAATAACTTAATACCCAGTAAATGAGAAAACCAATATAACATTAAAGGACTCTTTAGTTGAAAAAATAGTAAAGCAAGTGACATTTTAATATAATTACGCCAAAGTTTGGTTAATTAGGGGGACAAATGGGTCAAAAAACCGTTTTAGTAATTACGGATGGGATTGGATACTCTCCAAAACACACTTTTAACGCATTTCATGCAGCGCATAAACCGACGTATAATCATCTGTTTGCGCATACACCCCATTCGTTGATTGATACTTTTGGTCTGAGCGTTGGATTACCTGAGGGACAAATGGGTAATTCCGAAGTGGGACATATGTCCATTGGGAGTGGTCGTGTTTTGTACCAAGATTTGGTCAAAATTTCGTTGGCAATCGAAGAGGGAAGTTTTGGACGGAACAGCGCATTTACGACACTGTTGGAACAAAGCAATCGACTGCATCTTATTGCCTTAATGAGCGATGGAGGAGTTCACTCCCATATCGATCATATTATTGGTGTGGCTGAGATGGCAGCGGATGAGGGTAAAGAGGTGTGGTTGCACCTTATCACCGATGGTCGAGATGTTTCGCCCACATCGGCACTGCATTTTTTAGAGATTATCAAAACTCATGGTCGTAAAAATATCAAAGTTGCCTCGTTGGGGGGACGTTTTTATGCCATGGATCGGGATAACCGTTGGGAACGGGTAGAACGTGGCTACGATGCGATTGTTAATGCAACGCCAAAAAGTGACCAAAGTGTGTTTGATTACATCGAAAATTCGTATGCCAAAGGGGAACAGGATGAATTTATCCTCCCCACAGCCTTTGGAAACTATGAAGGATTTAAGGAAGGGGACAGTGTCTTGACTCTGAATTTCCGAAGTGATCGAATGAGAGAATTCACCGTTGCCTTGGGAGATCCTGAATTTCAAGGATTTTCACGGACATTCGTCCCTATCCATTTGGCAACGATCACCCAATACGATAAGAATTTTCCCTATCCGGTATTGTTTCCCAAAGATGCTCCGATAAACACGTTAGCCGAAGTAATTAGTCGTGCAAGATTGCGACAACTGCATACCGCAGAGACCGAAAAATACGCGCACGTCACTTTTTTCTTTAATGGGGGCATTGAGGAACCGTATGAAAATGAAACACGGGTATTAATCCCCAGTCCCCAAGTGAAAACCTACGATATGCAGCCGGAAATGTCCGCACCTGCGGTTGGGGATGCCGTCCTTAACGCTATTGAAGAGGGGTATGACTTTATCGTCGTTAATTTTGCCAATGGCGATATGGTAGGGCATACGGGCAATTTTGAAGCGGCGACCAAAGCTGTCGAAGCCGTCGATCATGAAGTGGGGCGTATCGTTAAAGCCGTCGAAGCGAAGGGATATGCCATGGTATTAACCAGCGATCATGGTAATTGTGAAGAGATGCGCGATGATGCAGGAAATATTTTGACCAATCATACCGTAGGCAAAGTGTGGTGTTTTGTGATGGGTGATGGGGTAGAAAATGTTCACGTGGGGGCTTTGAATAATATTGCTCCCACGGTGCTTAAGCTGATGGATCTGGAAATTCCCTCAGAAATGGATGCACCATTAATTTGACTTTGTCATCTCCGCGAAGGCGGAGATCCAGCTAGATTCCCGCCTTCGCGGGAATGACGAAAATCTATAAGAAGGAAAAAGATGAAATTCACGGGTAAAAATGTATTGGTAACGGGTTCAAGTAGAGGAATTGGTGCGGAAGTGGCACGTGTATTAGCAGGCTATGGTCTTAAGGTATGGATCAACTACCGTAGTGGTGCGGAGGCCGCTGATACGGTTAAAGCAGAGATTGAAGCTTTCGGTGGTCAAGCAGCGGTTATCGGATTCGATGTGAGTGATGAAGCAGCGTTTGTCGATGCGATTAAAACGATTGTGGATTCGGATGGTCAGTTGTCGTATTTGGTCAATAATGCTGGGATTACCAACGATAAATTGGCATTGCGGATGAAAACGGAAGAGTTTAACAGTGTGATTCACGCCAACTTGACTTCCGCGTTTATTGGATGTCGTGAAGCAATGAAGGTAATGCGCAAACAAAAGTTTGGTGCGGTGGTTAATATGGCATCGATCGTAGGGGAAACCGGTAATGCAGGACAAACCAACTATGCCGCCAGCAAAGGGGGGATGATTGCGATGACCAAAAGTTTTGCGATTGAAGCAGCGACCAGCGGTATCCGCTACAACAGCATCACTCCGGGTTTCATTGCGACCGATATGACCGATGAGCTTAAAGAGGAGATAAAAATCGCTTTTACCGCCAAAATCCCTATGGCTCGCTTTGGGGATGCTAAAGAAGTAGCCGAAGCAACCGCCTTCTTGCTCAGTGATCATGCAAGCTATATCACGGGAGAGACCCTTAAAGTCAACGGTGGTATGTCAATGTAATCTCAAACTTAAGGGAACATTTTTTCCTCTTAAGTTAAATATGCTATACTTTTACGACATTTATTCATAAAGAACAGGAGCTATTATGGCACTTTTGGAAGACATTAAAGAAGTAGTGGTTGAGCAACTCAGCGTAAACGCGGACGAAGTAAAAGCGGATTCTAAATTCGTAGAAGATCTTGGTGCGGACAGTTTGGATGTTGTTGAATTGGTAATGGCGCTTGAAGAGAAATTCGATATCGAAATTCCTGATGATGAAGCAGAAAAAATTCAAACCGTTCAAGATGTAATCAATTACATCGAAGGCAAAAAATAATCACAGAACCATCAAGGGGATTCCCTTGGTGAAAGTGATTTTAACTGTTGGCTTTTTTATACAGAAGCCATCGTTTAAGACCATGGATATTCAGGAGAAAATGTGAAACGAGTAGTAGTAACCGGAATGGGAATGATCAACGCATTGGGTCATGATAAAGAGAGTTCTTTTAAAGCGATTTGTGAGGGTGAATGCGGTATTGATATGATTACCATTTTTGACGCATCTCAACACAGCGTACAAATTGCAGGAGAGGTCAAAGGGTTTGATCCGACAACGGTTATGCCTCCCAAAGAGGTCAAAAAAGCAGATCGTTTTATCCATTTTGGACTCAAGGCAGCGCAAGAAGCGATGCTGGATGCTAACATTCCTCAAAATATTGATAAGGATTACTTTGGTATTAGTGCAGCAGCCGGTATTGGGGGTTTGGCGACCATTGAAGCTAATTCAATCGTATTAGAAACCAAAGGGCCTAAACGTCTTTCTCCTTTCTTTATCCCTTCAGCCTTGGTTAATATGTTGGGGGGATTTGTCTCTATTGAACATGGACTTAAAGGTCCAAATCTTTCATCCGTTACGGCATGTGCTGCAGGAACTCATGGTATTACAGAAGCGGCAAAAACCATTATGCTTGGTGGCGCAGATCAAATGTTGGTCGTTGCTGCTGAGTCGGCTATTTGTGGTGCAGGAATCGGTGGATTTGCCGCCATGAAAGCCCTTTCAACCCGTAATGATGAGCCTAAAAAAGCCTCTCGCCCTTTTGATGCGGATCGTACTGGATTTGTCATGGGAGAGGGTGCAGCTGCGTTGGTACTTGAAGAATATGAAAGTGCTGTGGCACGTGGCGCACATATTTATGCAGAGTTAATCGGATTTGGTGAAAGTGGCGATGCAAATCACATCACAACGCCAGCTCCTGGGGGTGAGGGTGCTGCTCGTGCAATGAAAGCCGCGATGAAAATGGCGGGTAATCCAAAAATTGACTATATTAATGCCCATGGAACCAGCACCAAATATAACGATTGGTACGAAACCATGGCGACTAAAGCGACCTTTGGTGGGGTAGAAAATTGTCCCCCTATTAGCTCAACCAAAGGACAAACAGGGCATTGTTTGGGGGCTGCCGGTGCGATTGAAGCCATTATTAGTATTATGGCAATGCGTGATGGTATTATCCCTCCAACCATCAATTACGAGATTGAGGACCCTGATTGTGATTTGGATATTGTCCCTAATGTCGCTCGAAAAGCGCAATTGAGCACAGTTATGTCTAACTCTTTTGGATTTGGCGGCACCAATGGTGTTGTTATTTTCAAAAAAATCTAGGGTATCGTTTTGGCTACCTATCTCGATTTTGAACAAACTATTTGCCAAATACAAGAGGAGATTGTCGCAGCAGAGGTTCGTTATGACCATCATGCGGTTGCTATTTTAAAGCAAGACCTTGATAAAGAGGTTCAGCAAACGTATGCCAACCTCTCTCCCTATCAAGAGTTACAGTTGGCACGCCATGCGGATCGACCGTATGCCCTTGATTATATTAATCTCCTTTTCGATAAAAAATATGAGTTGCACGGGGATCGCCATTTTCGAGACGATCTTGCTATTGTTTGTTATCTTGGGATGATTGGCAGTGAGCGAGCAATGATCATTGGTGAGCAAAAAGGGCGTGGAACCAAAAATAAGCTCAAGCGTAACTTTGGTATGCCTAATCCTGAGGGGTACCGTAAAGCGTTACGTATGGCGAAAATGGCGGAAAAATTTGGGATTCCTGTTTTGATGTTAATTGACACTCCGGGTGCTTATCCTGGATTGGGTGCTGAAGAGCGCAATCAAAGTGAAGCCATTGCGCGTAATTTATTGGAACTTTCCACGTTGAGTACCATTACCATTTCTGTGGTGATTGGCGAGGGGGGAAGTGGCGGTGCCCTAGCCATTGGGGTGGCGGATCGTCTTGCGATGATGCGCTATTCGGTATTTAGTGTTATTTCGCCTGAGGGGTGTTCTGCAATTTTATGGAATGATCCCACTAAAGTAGAGGCGGCTACCAAAGCGTTAAAAATCACCAGCTCCGATCTTAAGTCCTTGGATTTAATTGATGATGTTATCGATGAACCCTTAATTGGTGCACATCGCGATAAAACAGGTGCTGCTAAAGCCCTTAAAGAATATTTTTTAAGTCAGTTGGTCACCCTACGCAAAATGGATCAAAATGAGCGTCTTGAAGCACGCTATAGCCGTCTTGTTGGAATTGGACAGTTTAGCGAATAACGTTAACTATCCAAAAGTGACACTTAACTTCTTTTTTAGTTCTTCTAAAAATGGTTTTATGGGAGCTATTTGATCACTCCCCTCTCGTTGTTTCGTCCCCCACATGGGTTCTGGAAAATGGCTGTCATGGCTAAAACGTGCCATAATGTGCCAATGAACACGTGGAAGCATATTGCCAAATGAAGCGATATTAATTTTTTCAGGCTTGAAATAGCTGAGCATCTCTTTTTCGATGAGGTCAATTGCCTCCCAAATCATTTTTTTTTCCTCCATGGAACATTCAGAGAACTCTTTATGGGGTGTGTGGGTAAAAATTTTAAGCCAAGGGATTGTAGATTCATGAAGTTCGATAGCAATAAGTGAGTTAGAGTAAATCATAAGCAACCTTTAAAAAAAGTCGCTTATTGTAGCGAAGTCAGGGTTTTATTTCCCTTTTCCACCAAAGGGAACCAGCGCGCTTCCCCACGTAAGTCCTCCACCAAACGCATCCAAAAGCATTAAATCTCCATGCTGAAGACGACCTGATTCGTAAATATCGTTAATTGCCATAGGAATAGAAGCTCCAGAGGTATTCCCGTATTTTTCGACCGTGAGTACAACTTGACGCTCTTCCATATTCAGAGCATCCCCAACTGCTTTGATGATGCGATAATTAGCTTGATGGGGGATAAAATGATCAATGGTAGAGGAAGAGATATTGTTCTCTTTTAAAATGGCAACAACATCGCTAGTTAGAGTACGAACGGCAACTTTAAAGGTTTCATTCCCTTTCATTTTCATGAAGCATGCAGACTCTTTAAGGGGATCATCGTGCAATGAACCACTTCCTCCGTTGGGACTCATAAGTAAATCGGCATACGCCCCATCTGAACCCGTATGAATATCAATAATAGCGTGCGTTTTATCGTCGCTAGCACTAATAACCGCCGCTCCTGCCCCATCCCCAAAAAGGATACAGGTTCCACGATCGGTATAATCGGTTATGGCGCTGAGTTTTTCAGCCCCCACAATAAGGACATTTTTTTTCATTCCTGATTCGATAAAAGCACGGGCAACACTCAGCGCATACACAAACCCAGTGCACGCAGCGGAGAGATCAAACGAGGTTACTTTGTCCAGCCCAAGCTTGGTTGCAATAATGGTTGCAGTGGAAGGCATACAAAAATAATCAGGAGAGATGGTAGCACAAATGAGCATATCAATATCGCTAGAATTGATTCCAGCGCGCTCTATGGCCAATTCTGCGGCACGAACACCTAAGTCACTCGTTGTTTCATTGTCAGCTGCAATGTGACGCTCTTTAATGCCAGTGCGCTTAAAAATCCACTCATCGGTCGTATCAACCATCTGTTCTAAATCGCTATTGGTAAGTATTTTTTCTGGGATATAAGCTCCAATGGAGCGAAACACTGCGTACATGGTTGACCTTTGCGTGTGCCGAGTTTAATTTTTTAGTTCTTCAAGACGATTTTCAATGTGAATATTAATGCCTGTATCTACATAGCGAATGGCTTGGAAAATAGCGTTTTTGATTGCTTTTTGGTTGCTTTTACCGTGACTAACGATAGCGCATCCTTTGATACCAACCAAAGGTGCTCCCCCAATTTCAGCATAATCAATCTCTTTTTTGAGCAGATGGAAGACTTTTCGCATCAATAAAGCACCCGTGATAGCAATGGGTGACTTTCGGATGTACTCTTTAATAAAGAAACTGATAGTCGAAGCAACCCCTTCGGAGGCTTTGAGGACTAAATTGCCAATAAATCCATCACAAACAATAACATCACACGAACCATCGAAAATATTATTACCTTCAACATTCCCAACAAAGCCTTGCTGATCTGCTAAAAGTTTAAAAGTCTCTTTGGTAACTTCATTCCCCTTAGAATCTTCTTCGCCATTGGCCAAAAGACCTACACGAGGGTCTGTAATTTTAAGCATATCTTTGGCGTAATAATATCCCATAATTCCAAATTGAAAGAGATGCTCTGCCTTGCAATCAACGTTGGCACCCGCATCCATCAGGATACTTCGTTTACCACTTTTGGTGGGCATAAGGGTAACCAAAGCGGGACGTAAAACATTTTTCAAGCGTCCCAATCGAAGGGTAGCAAGGGTCATAGTGGCACCACTATGTCCTGCACTCACAACACCATCTGCTTGTCCATTGCGAACCAATTCAACCGCTTTATAAATAGAGCTATCTTGGCGTTTAAGGGCATCGGTTGCCGCATCACTCATACTGATGACATCATCCGCTTCTACAATCAAAATTTTATCTTTATAACCCTTAGGTAGTAAAGATAAAATTTCACTTTTCTTGCCGACAAGAATCGCTTGAAATTTCTTCTCTTTTAAAGCCTCAACGGTTCCTTTAACAATTGGTTCGGGACCAAAGTCCCCACCCATTGCATCAATTGCAATTCTAATCATCGATTATTTATACTCACCGGTAACAGGGTTAGCATAATGAGATAATTTATACGTGCCGTCTTTGTCTTTTACTGGACGCGCAAGTGAAACTTTATAGTGAGTTCTGCGTTTTGCAGCGCGAGTATGACTCACTCTTCTTTTTGGTACTGCCATGGTTATAGCCCTTTCTTATGGTTAATTGAGTCAAAGAAGTAAACTTCGTATGACCTTGTATTTATTAATGCCAAAGGTTCTTTAAAACTCTTTATCAAGCGTTTTACCTTCGCACTGTGAACAACAAAAATAATCACTCTTAATGAGTTCAATTTCTGAGTGTAAAAGCTCTTCCATCTCTATCATGGGTGTCGTGATTTCTACAATATCAAGCTCATTTTCATTTTCGCTTATAATACCATCTGAAAGGTAAAAAGAAACCTCTTCATTAAGAGTTTTTTCAACCTGTTCAGCGCATACATCACAAAATATCAAAACAGTTCCTGTTATTGTACCGTTTAACTGCGCAATCTTACCTTTTTTATGAACCAAATTCCCAATAAAAAGGGTGTTTCCCACAGAAACTTCAAAGTCCAAAGGGGTAGAATTGAGATGTTTAAACGGAATGTACGTCACTTATGAAATCTCGCGACCTGAAAAGAAAAATGCAATTTCAATAGCTGCATTCTCAACAGAATCACTTCCATGAACCGCATTAGCATCAATATTTTCAGCGAAATCTGCACGAATAGTTCCCGCTTCTGCCTCTTTTGGATTGGTTGCACCCATCAACTCACGGTTTTTGAGAACAGCATTTTCTCCTTCCAAAACAGAGATAACAACGGGTCCACTAATCATAAAATCAACAAGATCGTTGAAAAAAGGGCGATTAGCGTGTACGGCATAAAACGCTTCTGCGTCTTGACGACTAAGCTGAACTTTTTTAGTAGCAGCAATTCTAAGACCATTTGTTTCAAAGCGATCCAAAATTTTTCCAATGACACCTTTGGCTACGGCATCAGGCTTGATAATTGATAATGTTTGTTGCATCAATACTCCTGTTTTGTGTGTAAAAAATAGAGTAGAATTTTAGCAAAAAAATAATTTGAATAACATTAAGAAAAGAGAAAAAAGAGTTAGGATCAAAAAAAGTAACTTTTGATCCTAAAGTAGCTACGATTTAGTCAACAATATTGGCTTTGTTTGAACGCATTTCAGCGGTAATGTCATCACGGTGAGCAGGGCTTTCGCCAATTTCATCCCATGTAATACAACCTTCAGTTGGACACGCTGTTGCACACGCTGGAACATCGTGATGCCCTACACATTCAACACATTTGTCGCCATAAACGTAATAGACCTCTTCACCCGTTGGGTTATCATCCTCATCAACAATTGCTTCTACTGGACATTCATCAATACACGCACCACAGTTAATACACGTATCATTAATATATACCGACATCGGGGTCTCCTCTAATTATAAATATGGACAACTATAAACAAAAAAATGTTAAAGGTAGCTAAAAAGTTTAGGGATTATGGGGATTTTTGAGGGGATATGTTACTAAAGCAACGATGACGCCCATTTCCTTAGGAAAGGAAATTGCATTATCGGGCAAATCAAATCCCTAAGTAGGCTTGAATCGCTTCCACTTTATCGGTTTTTTCCCACGTAAATTCAGGAAGTTCCCGTCCAAAGTGACCATAAGCAGCAGTTTTACGATAAATAGGGCGTAACAAATCAAGTGATTCAATAATCCCTTTGGGGGTGAGATTGAACAATGCTTTGACGCACGCTTCGAGTTTTTCTTCAGAGACGATGGCGGTTCCATGGGAATTTACCATAATAGAGATCGGTTGAACCACTCCAATAGCATACGAAACTTGGATGGTAGCTCGCTCACACGCACCGGATGCGACCAAATTTTTGGCAACATAACGGGCGGCGTACGCAGCCGAACGATCCACCTTGGTAGGATCTTTCCCACTAAAGGCACCGCCACCGTGAGGACACGCTCCGCCGTAGGTATCGACAATGATTTTACGTCCGGTTAATCCCGCATCCCCTTGGGGTCCACCGATCACAAATTTGCCTGTAGGATTAATATGATACACAATCGTGGGACTCATAAGTTCGTGAGGGATGACGTATTCGATCACCTCTTTGATCACATCTTCGTGCAATTTGGCTTGATCCACCTCAGGGGCGTGTTGCGTAGAGACAACGACCGTCTCGACCGAAACGGGTTTGTCATCCACATAACGGATACTCACTTGGGTTTTTCCATCGGGACGTAAATAGGGAATAATTCCTTCTTTACGTACTTGGGCTAAACGCTCCGCCAAGCGATGGGAAAGATAGATCGGCAAAGGCATAAGGACATCAGTTTCACGGCACGCGTACCCAAACATCAACCCTTGATCCCCCGCACCGATTTCACCATCGGCTTGATCAACCCCTTGGTTAATATCGGGCGATTGTTCTCCGATTCCATTGAGGACAGCGCAGGAGCGGTAATCAAATCCGTAGGTGGCATCGGTATACCCAATTTCGCGCACCACTTGACGGGCAATCTCTTGCATAGGGGCGTAAGCGTGTGTTTTTAACTCGCCCGCAATAACACAAAAACCATTCGAGACCAAGGTCTCACACGCAACACGTGCTTGAGGATCATGCTCGATAATGTAGTCTAAAATGGCATCGCTGATCTGATCCGCCATTTTATCGGGGTGACCTTCGGTGACCGATTCAGAGGTGAAAATGTATTCTTTTGGCATAAAAATCCTTAAAAGGGATAAAATAGGAAGAAAATTGTGGTTAATCGGATTATAGCAAATTGCTTTTTAAGAAATCTCTTTCCCAAAAAAAATCAATCCAATCATGAGCTTCGTGTAAGGAGAAGTCAGGTTGGATCATCGCGCTTGACTTGCAAAAGAGGGAAGCGGTTTTGAAAACAACGGTGGGGTTATGGGTGTGTAACACTGGGAGTAGTGTGTGTAAGGTTTTGCCACTATCAACAATATCATCCACAATCAATATCTTTTTGGCAAGGGGAAAGGTCAGTTCTCCCCAAAACGTAAGGGATGAACGTTGAGAGGTTCCATCGTAGCTTTCACATCGGATACTGTGGAGACTGCGTATATCCAAATACATACTCAACGCATGGGCTAACATCATCCCTCCACGGGCAACGGCGATGATCGTGTCGGCTTCAAACGATTCACACAAAATCCCAAGCTTGGGGACGTCATGGTTAAATTGGTTATAGTTATAGTACATCATGATGCAATCATACCCTAAGTCCATTTTTGCTATAATAAAAAACTTATTTTAAAGGGCAATTAATGCAAAAATTAGCCATTATCGGTAAACCAAACGTGGGCAAAAGCTCCCTGTTTAACCGATTACTCAAACAACGTGACGCGATTACTTCGGAACAAGCGGGAACTACCCGTGATGTCAAAAAACGGGTTGCGATTATCGTCGATAAACAAGTTGAAATCCTCGATACAGGAGGATTGGATGAGGGGTGTGAACTCTTTGATCGGATCAAAGAAAAATCGCTTGAAGCAGCACATAAAGCCGATATTATCCTCTTTATGGTAGATGGAAAAAGTCTCCCTGAAGAGGATGATAAAAAACTTTTTTATGAGCTTGAAGCAATGGGAAAATCAATTGCTTTGGTGGTCAATAAAATTGACAATGACAAGATGCAAGAGAAATTGTGGGAATATTTTGAGTTTGGTACCAATACTATCTTTGGTATCTCCGTTGCCCATAACCGCTCAATTTTGCCATTGCTCAATTGGGTTGCTTCGGTTTTGCCTGAATCAGCCATCGTCTCTCCTGAACCCGAAGAAGGTGAGCTAGACGAAGATGACCAAATGGATGGTTTTGAGTCGTTTGTTGAATCGTATGATGATGAAGAGTCTGATGATGAAGAGTCTGATGATGATATGGACGATGACGACGATGATGGGGAGCTAGAGGGTGATCTAGCTGAAATGGAAGAGGCGTTTAAAGGGCTGGTCAAAGAGTATGAGCCTACTGATTCAGATAAAATGAAAGTGGCCATCATCGGTCGTGTCAATGTAGGGAAAAGCTCTTTGCTGAACGCATTATTGGGGGAAGAGCGTTCGGTGGTCAGTTCTGTAGCAGGGACGACCATCGATCCCATCGATGAGACCATTGAGTACCAAGACAAAGAAATTACCTTTATCGATACCGCAGGAATTCGTAAACGGGGAAAAATTTTAGGGATTGAAAAATACGCCCTGATGCGCACCGAAGAGATGTTGGAAAATGCGGACATCGCCCTTTTGGTATTGGATGCGTCTCAACCCTTTATGGATTTGGATGAAAAAATTGCAGGCTTTGTTGATAAAAACCGTCTTGCGTGTTTAATCGTCCTCAACAAATGGGATATGGCCCCCAAAGAGGATTATGACAAAATCATCGAAGAGGTTCGGGACCGTTTTAAATTTTTGAGTTATGCTCCCATCATCACCATCTCAGCTCAAAGCAAACAGCGGGTACATAAGATTTTCGAGATGCTGCTCAAAATCAATGAAAATTATTCCCAACGCATCTCAACCAGTAAGCTCAATGAAGTGATCCAAGCGGCGATGCGTAAACATATTCTTCCCAGTATCAACGGCATGAACATCCGTCTTTATTTCGCGACCCAATATGACATTCGTCCTCCGCGTATCGCGTTGATTATGAACAAACCCCAAGGGTTGCATTTTAGTTATCGTCGTTATTTGACCAATCAAATGCGTGCGCAGTTTGATTTTGAAGGGACACCGGTACTGTTCAAAGCCAAAGCCAAAAGTGCCAGCAAAAAACCACAAACCCACAAAACACGAGCGATGTGGTAATTTTTCCCTCATTCCCGATGTAATCGGGAATCTATCTCCTGAATTGACACGAAAGGATGATTCAATCTTTACACTACCTCTCTTCCCCACAACCAAATGGGCAAAAATACGGATGTATGGGATACTCCTTATTTTTGTCTACGTTATTATTGATATATTTTGTATCCCCCTTTATTGGTCGATTCGTTATAAACCGCAGGTGGGGGATTTTATCTTTGAATCATTAGTCCCAGCAGAATTAGTACGCGCCATTGAGGGGGCAACCAACTCCGAATTTTCCCATGTAGGAGTTGTGAAACAAAAAAACGATGGTAGTTGGGTCGTTGTGGAGGCGATGAATGGCGTAGAAGAGACTCCCCTTTGGCGATACATTGCCAAAAGCCGATGGGATCATTTCGCGGTGTACCGTTTACGCCCTGAATATCGGGGGTTTATTCCTCGATTTATGACTGAAATACAAAAATATCATGGTCGTCCTTATGACTACCGCTACGCCATGGATGATACGCATATATACTGTTCAGAATTGCCCTATAAAGCGTTTAAAAATGCCTCAGGGCGGGAATTAGGGGAATTAAAAACCTTGGGTCAGCTGAACTGGAAACCGTATGAATCGACCATCCGTAAGCTCGATGGGGGGAGTTTACCCTTAGATCGGGTGATGATTACCCCTGTAGATTTATCCAAAGCCCCAGAGTTGGAATTGATCCTCAATGTGGGATACCCCAATCTGAACCAATGAGACGAGAAGAGATTTACATCAGCACCGATGTCGAAACCAATGGGGCGATTCCCGGTATTCATGCGATGTTGAGTTTAGCCAGTGTCGCTTTCGATGAAGCGGGCAATGAGATCGATTCGTTTGAGATTAATCTTCATGAATTGGAAGGCTCGTGTGCGGATGAAACAACGATGAAATGGTGGAATGCTCACCGTGAAGCCTATGACCAAACCCGCAAAGTGTGCGTTAAACCTGACCTTGCCATAGAGTATTATTGTGACTGGTTGATGGCATTACAGACCCGTGGAAAACTTGTTTTTGTTGCCTATCCCGTAGCATTTGATTTTATGTGGGTGAGTTGGTATTTACACCGCTTCAAAGGGCAATCCCCCTTGGGTCACAATGGAATCGATATCCGAAGCTACGCAATGGCACTTTTCAAAAAAAGCTACTCCGACAGTGGCAAAGAACACTATCCCCATGAATGGTTTGATAACTTGACCCTAACCCATAGAGCCATTGACGATGCACGGATGCAGGGGAGAGTATTTATCAATATGAAAAAGTATAATGAGCGTTTTATTCCTCTGCAGAAGTTCTAACGATCCCCGTAAAAGGGTAAGCGTACGACCTTTAACCCACCTACCTTTTTTTGGATAGGTGGATTACATCATTAGCTACGTGGTCGACTATCGGATCGATTTCCACCGCTAAAGCTACGAGAACGTTCTCCACGATCAGATGATCCAGCACCTGAGGCATTACGGTCGTTATTACCACGGTAACCACCACCACTACGCTCACCACCAGCAGCATTACGGTCATTGTTACCACGGTATCCGCCACCGCTTCCGCCACGGTTATTGTTACCACGGTATCCACCACCACTTGGGCGACGACCATTGGAACTTCCCCCACGACTCTCAAGATTACTCAAGATTTTATCCAAACGCTCTGCGGCAATCCCAATTTGGTTAGGGCCTGCAACGGTGTTACGCTCCATCAAAACCGAAATCAATTTATACGCAATTTGCTCTTGGTCGAAATCTTCTTTGAGGGCATCCAAAATTTTATGCGCTTCATCATAAATATGTTGTTTTTCAATTTCTGCCAAAAGACGATTGACTTGAGAATTTTTAACATCAATTTTACTGGGGATATACGCATGCTCCATTTTGGTCCCTACTTTCGCACGGATACGTTGAAGCTCTTTGAATTCCAAAGGGGTCACAAGGGTAATAGCTACCCCTTTTTTACCCGCACGTCCGGTACGACCGATACGGTGAACGTAACTTTCAGAATCAAACGGGATATGGTAGTTAAATACGTGGGTAATGCCATCGATGTGCAATCCGCGCGCGGCTACGTCGGTTGCGATCAATACATCAAACGCATCGGATTTAACCCCTTTGATAACGCTCTCCCGTTGACGTTGCTCCATATCACCATGAAGCCCTTTTGCCGAATAGCCTGCGGCGGAGAGGACATTGGAGAGACGATCAACCTCTTTTTTGGTACGACAAAATACCACCGTTTTTTTCGCATCTTCCGCATCCATCAAACGGATAATTGCATCATCACGCTCTGATTCTTCGATCACATAATATTGTTGGGCAATATCGATATTGGTGGTCTCTGATTTGGTAATAGAGGCAAAAAATGGGTTCACCAAAATACGCTCAGCAAGATTTTTAATCGGTTGTGGCATGGTTGCTGAGAACAACAAGGTTTGACGTTCGGTGGGAAGATAGGTGAAAATTTCGTTAATATCGTCCAAAAAGCCCATATCCAACATCTCATCGGCTTCATCCAAGATAACCATTGAAGGGGAGAATCCTTTGAGCATATCACGACTGAGCATATCAAGCAATCGTCCCGGAGTCGCGATAATGACTTGCGCACCACGGTCAATCAGATCCAATTGACGATTGTACGAACTTCCCCCATAAATCGTGACCGTTCGCGCACCCAAATGTTTACCGTATTTGAAAATTTCATCACTGACTTGATTAGCAAGTTCACGGGTTGGGGTGATGATAAGGATCTCAATCCCCCCTTTGAGGTGCATTTTATTCAATGCAGGAAGTCCAAAAGCAGCGGTTTTACCCGTACCCGTTTGGGCTTGACCCACAACGTCACGACCTTCCATAATAACAGGGATAACCATCGCTTGGATCGGGCTTGGAACTTTAAAGCCCGCATAATCAATACTTTGCATAATCTCTTTACGAAGCCCAAAAGCGGCAAAGGTTGGAAGATTTTGATCGACCACTTCTAATTCTGTTTCTACGTTGTTCATTCTATACCTTTGTGTGTGTACGTCGCGCCAACCAAAAAAGGAATCCGTTTTTCACGAATGAAAATATTTCCTAAAAAGCCCATGTTGCTATGCTGTATGACGATGACGTTGAAGTGTGTGTCCTCTTGGACGACAAATTTTCAGAGAGTTATTCTCTTACCATGGAAGGTACCTTAGTAAAGTTTTAGATTATTTAAAGCTTTACGAAGGCACCCAAAAATTTCGAGCGAATTATAGCTTACACAAACATAATTACTCCTGATAACATTACAATACTCAAAAATAAAGGGATTCTTTGATTTAAAATTGTTTAGTTTTCGGACTATTTTTTTTAAACTTTACCGATTATACTTTTCAAAATTATTATTTGGAGCGTTGAGTCATGGTTAATGTACGTATCGAAAAAGAGTGTGGTTGTTTCAAACGAAGTGGAATGCCATCAATCAAAGCATTTGAGAACAAAGATGAAGCCCTTACCGAAGCACAGGCTTGGGCAGAAGAGATGAATGAAACTTTTTGTAAAAAACACAACTTTTCAGTGATCGAAGAGGGAGATGATCTCGTCCTTAAAGTAGCAATGAACTAAGACATCCTAACGGTGTCGATCCAGCCACACCATAAGCCCTTTTTGTCCATGGAGGCGGTTTTCTGCCTCTTGGAAAATCACACTTTGATCCCCTTCTAATACCCCTTCACTCACCTCTATTCCTCGATACGCCGGTAAACAATGCAAAAAGATCGCATACGGATGCGCCAATTGCATGAGGGTTTCATCGACCATGTAGCCTTTAAAGTCTTCCAAACGCTGTCCTTTTTCCTCTTCCTGACCCATCGAAATCCACGTATCGGTCGTCACCACCGTTGCCCCTGCGATGGCAACGTGCGGATCATGCGTAAAGGTAAGGGTCGCACCGCTTTGGGCTGCAATTTCCAACGCCTCATGAACAATCACAGGATCACATTCGTATCCTACGGGGGTGGCAACGCGCAATTCAAAGCCCAATTTCGCGGCTAACATCAACCACGAATGGGTCATATTGTTACCATCTCCGATGTACGCGACAATGGGATTTTCATGGCGACCACACTCCACCATGGTCATATAATCTGCCAATAATTGAACGGGATGGTAACTATCACTGAGACCGTTAATAACAGGGACGTGAGAATAGGCAGCAAACTCTTCAAGCTTAGTATGCTCGTACGTGCGAATCATGACCATATCGCTCATCGAAGAGATCACCCGTGCGGTATCTTTGACTGCCTCGCCACGCCCCAAATGGATGTCACGGTTGGATAAAAACAGCGCATGACCCCCCAATTGAAACATCCCTGTCTCAAAGCTGACCCGCGTACGGGTAGAACTTTTTTCAAAAATCATCGCCAAGGTTTGTCCCGCCAAATAGGGGTGAGGTCGTTTGGCCTTTTGGGCTTGTTTAATCTCCAAAGATAAATCGATAATCTCCAAGATCTCTTCTTTGGTGTACTCTTTTAACGTTAAAAAATGTCTCACGTTTGTCCTTCCCTGCAAAAAGTAATCATAGCATAAAGTTATTTTATTAGGATAACCGTTGTGCCACTTCTTTGGCATGATAACTAATGATAATATCCGCACCCGCACGCTTAAAGCCCACCATAGTCTCCATCATCACCCGATTATAATCGATCAATCCCGCTGCTCCTGCGAATTTAAGCATCGCATATTCACCACTCACATTGTAAACCGCTAAGGGGAGATTCGAGGCTTCGCGAATATCACGGATAATGTCCAAATACGCCAAAGCAGGCTTCACCATCAAAATATCCGCCCCTTGCGCCTCATCGGCAAGGCTTTCACGAATCGCTTCACGACGATTTGCAGGATCCATTTGGTAGGTGGAACGATCACCAAAACTGGGAACCGATTCTGCTACATCTCGAAAAGGACCATAATAGCCACTGGCAAATTTGGTCGAATAGCTCATAATGGGGAGATTTTCATACCCACCCCCATCCAGCGCATCCCGTAATGTCGTAATAATCCCATCCATCATCCCCGAAGGAGCAATCATATCCACACCCGCACGGGCATGTACCAGTGCTTGCTGTGCTGAAATTCCAAGCGTCAGATCATTATCTACCGTTTCATGCACATGATCCAAAATGCCACAGTGACCATGGTCGGTATATTCACAAAAACACAGATCCGTAACAACAAACATTTTGGGATAGGCCCGTTTAATCGCCCGTACCGCTGTGGCAATAATCCCATGGTCACATAAGGCATCGCTCCCAATGGAATCTTTGACTTCAGGGATACCAAACAGGAGGATGGAATGCAGTCCCAAGGCTTGAAGCACGTCGCACTCTTTTAAAATCTCATCCAAGCTCATTTGATAGACACCGGGCATCGAGGCAACCTCGGTTTTAATCCCCTCTCCCGGACGAACAAACAGCGGATAGATAAAATCATTAACGCTCACGTGCGTTTCACGAATTAAATGACGTAAATGAGGATTGAGTCGAGTACGGCGAAAACGGTTCATTGGTACCATCCCAGTGGAAAAAATAAGGGTGAAATTGTATCAAGGGTTTAATTAATAATCCATTTTTAAAAAACAACGATTATAATACCCACCATGAAAACCTTCTCACCCACTTTTGAAAAATCCTCCATCGCCAATCTCCCCACTGAGTATGGTCACTTTAAGATCCGTGCTTACAAAGAGGGGTGTCAAGAACATCTGGCGATTTTTACCGACCATTTCGAGCAAGTGGATGCGCCACTGGTACGTATCCACTCACAATGCCTCACCGGCGATACCTTTGGAAGTATCAAATGTGACTGCAACAATCAGCTTCACAAAGCATTAGCCCTCATCGCAG
Organism: Sulfuricurvum sp.; assembly: GCA_020721585.1. Taxonomy (GTDB): domain Bacteria; phylum Campylobacterota; class Campylobacteria; order Campylobacterales; family Sulfurimonadaceae; genus Sulfuricurvum. The sequence goes on along the minus strand of DYMK01000001.1, from coordinate 151,201 downwards.
CTGAGGGGGGGATGGTGATTTATCACGCTCAAGAGGGGCGTAATATTGGATTACTTAATAAACTCAATGCTTACGCACTCCAAGACCAAGGGCGCAATACCATTGAAGCCAATGTCGAATTGGGCTTTGCCCCCGATCAGCGCACCTACGATGTTGTCCAAGAAATTTTCAACGATTTTGGTCTTACGAAGATTCGTCTTTTGACCAACAACCCTGCCAAAGTCTCGGTGGTCGAAAAGCTAGCCATTGAAATCGTAGAGCGTATCCCCGTAATTATCGATGCAAACCCGTACAATGCGGGATATTTAAAAACCAAAAAAGAGTGTATGGGGCATATTCTTGACTAATTTACATCGCCAACTGAACCAACACAGCATTACCGTTCCTGAGGATTTTTTTACCAAAGCGCAACGGTACAAAACCCTTTTAATGCAATGGAATAAAATCCATAACCTCACAGGGGTAAAAAACGACGCGCAACTGGATGAGTTTATCGTAGATGCCATCGCCCCCATCACCTTTTTGCCCCCTATTGCCAACGCTATGGACATCGGAACCGGAGCTGGATTTCCCGGGATGATGTTGGCATTTGCCCTCCCTGATACCCATTTTACGTTGGTGGAACCGCTCCAAAAACGGGCTAGTTTTTTGCAATTTATTAAAGCCGATTTGGCACTGACCAATGTGGACGTAAAAGCAGTTCGGGTGGAACAGCTGCCTGTGTCCCCCTACGATTTGATCACCTCCCGTGCGGTGACCGATACGCAGATGCTCTTAAAACTCTCCAAACCGTTTCATAAAGAGGGGTCACTGTTGCTGTTTTACAAAGGGGAAAAAGTGTATGACGAAGTCGACCCTTCATTAAATTACGAAATTATTCAACAGCATCACCGCAACTATCTCCTCATTAAGGCTTAAGGGTGTTTAAACTTCTCTTTTTTATCACCATCATCGCGATCGTTTATTTTATGTTTTTTTCTAAACGAAAACCATTTCCTCCTAAAAAACAGGAAAAAGCGATGGAAGAGGCGATGATCCCCTGTGATACGTGTGGCATCTATGTTCAAGCCAAGGAGACCCTTATGAGCAGTGGAAAACACTATTGCTGTTCCCAATGTTTGGAAAAACGGTCATGATCCTTTTTGGTCATCCCCTTATCCCTTCTGAAAAATTCTATCGGATTGATTCGATTGAGGCTCTTTTGCATACTCCCTCCAATGCCATGGTCGTTTTTCCTTTTAGCTCTCATCCCCATTATCTGGCGTTAATGCACCATCTTCGTACCAATCACGTCCGATTTGCGCTGGAGATTGAGACCATCGACCAAGCCATCATCGGTGAGAATCTTCGCGCCCACTACCTCATCGTACAACCAAACACGGGAGAAGCCATCCAAAAAGTTGCCGAACACTACCTCTTCGATGCCAAAATTTTGGGCTATTGCGCCGATGAATCATCCCTTGAATCGCTTATTGCAATGCGACTGGATGGGGCGATTTTTCCGGATGCACTGGTGAGCGTGTAGTTTTTTATCCTTTCAGCATAACGTAATTGTGTACGTCGTACAATAAAGAGAATTGTTAATGAATGGTTAACAAAAAAATTCCAAAGGGGTTTCATTATGCACTCACAAACCGAAAATAAACAGCTTATGGCAGAGGCGAGGGCTTCCCTCAAAGGTCACTGGGGAATCGCAATTGGGGGTTTCTTAGTTTATGCACTTGTTGTTGTTGGACTTCAATTTATCCCTATTATTGGTTCTATCATTGTGTTATTCATCACGGGTGCTATGCTAATTGGAATAAACACCCTCAATTTAGCCATCTCAAGAAATGAAAATGCCCAAATTGCTCAACTTTTTGAAGGATTTAACACATTTGGAACCGCATTAGCAGCGTACTTACTGCAATTTCTTTTTGTCCTTTTATGGATGTTGTTGCTCATTATTCCCGGAATTATTGCCGCTTATTCGTACGCCATGACGTTTTATATCTTGGCTGATGACAAAACCATTGGCGCGCGCGATGCCATTGCAAAAAGCAAACAAATGATGGCTGGAAATAAAGCCAAACTCTTTTTTCTATCTTTCCGTTTTTTTGGCTGGATACTTCTTGGAATGTTAACTTTAGGGATCGGATTGATTTGGGTTGTCCCTTATATCAATGTCAGTATCGCCAAATTTTACGACGATCTCAAAAAGAACCAACTCGCGCAAGAAGCGTCTTTGGTCTAAAAGCCACTTGAATCCCCTTTTACTTTAGGGGGTTTTTCGCCACTCCCGTTGTAACCCTTTATCCAAACACGCCAAAATTTCATACCCTATCGTCCCCACCGCTTTGGCGTACGCATTGGCATTATCAAAAATCAATAATTCCTCTGAATCACTCTCAAACGTGGCGCAATCCATCGAAATACGCCCCAAAAGAGCAACTCCATCAGGGGTGTGATAGCGATTGGATGCCAATCGATCCAATCCATTCGCGTATCCCAAATCATACGTCGAGACCACGGTATCGCAGGGTGCTTCGTACAATCCATTGTATCCCACTCTCTCCCCTTTTTTAAGGACTCGGGTGGCGATCTTATCCCCCCATAACGACAATACGGGGCGCAAAGGGGGAGAGGGAAGGGTGACATCCATCTCCAAACAGCCATACAGGGCAATTCCCACCCGTACCATATCATCGACACACGTTCTCGCGCGAAACGTCCCCGCAGAGTTGGAGAGGTGAAAACGGCATGTCCACCCGTAGCGTTGGGCATAGCGTTGGACTTTGGGCTTAAGGGTATCAAAGGTATGTCGTTGCCAAAACCACTCACTGCTTAACGCTTCGGCACTTTTGAGATGACTCATCACCCCCACACACTCCAATCCACACGCAGCGATGGTCTCAAACGCTTTTTCTAATTGATCGGGAGAAACCCCGTTGCGGTGCATCCCCGTATCAAGCTTTAACTCTACTTTTGTCCCTTTGGGGTACGCGGCAATCGACTCCAACGCATTGATGGCATAGTGGTATTTGGGATGGGGAGTATGCGCGATTTGACCCAAAATCAAAATGGTCTCAAAAAATTCTCTAATCGCATCGGCTTCTTTCTCCAACCGTACCACGGCGTGTTTCACCCCGTATTCAGCAGCAGCTTGCGCGATCAAAACCGCCCCGTGACCGTAGGCATTGTCTTTTAAAACGACGGCAATTTTATCTTTTCCACCGACGTGATGTGCGATAATGTCAAGATTATGTATCAGTGCCTCTCGGCTTAATTTAATAGTTCCCATGAGGGAATTATATTCCAAGGATTGTTAATGCGCTATTTCCCTGCTGAATTTGAACTTCAAAGTTGTGTCCAACTCATTTTTCCCCATCCCCAAAGCGATTGGGTGCCGTATCTTGAAGAGGCGAGAGCGTGTTTTGTCACCATTGCCTCTTCCATCGCCCAACACCAACCCTGTATTATCGTGTGTGATGATGTCTTCCTTGTTCAATCGTACTTTACCCCCAACGAGAACCTTATTTTTATCCCCTACCAAACCGACGATACGTGGGCGCGTGATTGCAGTGCGCTGAGTGTCATCGATGATGAGGAGGATGAACCGCTGTTATTGGATTTTACCTTCACGGGATGGGGCGGGAAATTTGATGCATCACGCGATAATGCCATGAGTGCTTCTATCGCCTCCATCTACGCTGCCCCCATGGAAACAATTGATTTCATTTTAGAGGGGGGCGGTGTTGAGACCAATGGAAATGGATCGCTTTTGACCACCGCTGAATGTCTGCTCAACCCCAATCGCAATCCCCATTTGGATAAAGCAGGGATGGAAGATGCCCTCAAAACCCATTTTGGCGTAGAGCAGATTTTATGGCTCCATCATGGCTATTTGGCGGGGGATGACACCGACAGTCATATCGATACGTTAGCCCGTTTTATCGATACCGATACGATTATGTACGTCAAATGCGACGATGTGACCGATGAACATTATGAACAACTAAAGCAAATGGAAGCAGAGCTACACGCCTTACGTGACATTGAGGGGGAGCCATTTAAGCTTATCGCGTTGCCGATGTGTTCCCCTGTCTGGTATGAGGGGGAGCGACTCCCTGCGACGTATGCCAATTTTCTCATCATCAACGATGCGGTATTGCTCCCCATCTATAACGATGTTCACGACCAAGAGGCAATTGCCCTCTGTGAAAAAGCGTTCCGTGGACGAAAAATCATCCCCATTGACTGTTCCATCTTGATCCGCCAACACGGGTCGTTGCACTGTGTGACCATGCAATTTCCCCAAGAGGTGTCGTTGCGACTCCCCTCTTAACACTACTGTAACACTTTTCTTTTATGATAAGGGACAAAAATGTAGTCTTTAAGGAAAAAGAATGAAAAAAATCACCCTTCTCTCGTTAGCTGCAACCCTTGCCCTAGCGTCTGAACCGACGGTTCTCCCCAAAGTCACCGTAGAGGGTACCGCCGATGCAAACGCGATTACCAACCTCTCTCCCGCGACCCAACACACAGGCGATGCGGCTACCTTGTTAGCCGACGTACCGGGGGTAAGTTTGTACACCAATGGCAGTACTGCCTCTCTCCCTGTCATTCATGGGATGGCGGATGATCGTGTTAAAATTGACATTGATGGGATGACCATCACCGCTGCGTGTCCTAATCACATGAACCCTGCCCTCTCGTATTTGGATGGGTCTAAAATTGCCTCCATGGACGTTATGGCAGGAATTACCCCTGTCAGTTTGGGTGGGGACAGCATTGGGGGAACCATCGCGGTCAAATCCAAAGCACCTGTATTTGCCAAAAATCCCAATGAGGTGATTATCACAGGCGATACCAGCGCGTTTTACCGCAGCAATGGTCATGCACGGGGTGCCTCACTCAATGCGGATGTAGCGAATGACAAACTCAGTGTCCGTTACTCAGGCTTTATGGAAAAAACGGAAAACTACCGTGATGGCAATGGTCGTATCGTCAAAGGAACCCTCGCGCAACAACACAATCACGCCCTAACCGTTGCGTATAAAATCAATGAAGATAATATTCTCTCCCTTAAAGCGACGAAAACCTATGTCGATTTTGCGGGTTTCCCCAACGAGTATATGGATATGCTTAACAACACCTCCACCAATTTTAATGCCGCTTACCAAGGAAAAGTAGGGAATGTACGCTTAGATGCCAATGCGTACCAACAAAAAACCGATCATTATATGAACAAAATTTTAACTGAACGTACGGGAAATATGCCCATGTACACCCAAGCTAAAGAGCGCGGATACAATCTCAAAGCAACCATACCGCTCTCTGATGCACAAACCCTTAAAATGGGAACCGATTACAATCAATACCGATTAAACGACTGGTGGCCACCGGTCAGTGCAACCATTGGGGGGATGGGGAACGAAACATTTTGGAATATCAACGATGGTCGTCGTGATCGTTTTGGAGCCTATATCGAAACGGTCTCTCAATGGAGTGAGAAACTCTCTTCTAACCTTGGGATCCGTACCGATCGTGTCAGCATGAATACGGGCAATGTTAAAGGATACAATAGCACCATCAATGATGGAGCCGATGCCACCGCATTTAATGCCTTGAATCATCAAAAAACCGATAAAAATTATGATGTGACCGCAACCACTAAATACGAATACAGCAATACCAGTGATATTGAATTAGGGTTTGCCCGAAAAACCCGTTCGCCTAATATCTATGAGCGTTACGCATGGGCAGGAGGTTATGGAAGTAACCCTCTAATCAGTGGCCCTATTGCGATGGATATGGCGATGGTGAACTGGTTTGGGGATGGAAATGGGTATGTTGGGAATATCAATCTTAGACCCGAAATCGCCAATACCGTTAGTGCGACCTTCGCCCTCCATGATAGTACCCAAAAAGAATGGGGGATTAAATTCACCCCCTACTACACCAAAGTGCATGATTACATCGATGTCACCGTGCTAGGAACCGCTACAGTCGGAGGGTATAGCGGTATCCGATTGCTCCAATTTACCAATACCGATGCCCACCTTTTTGGTGCCGATGTTTCGGGATATGCCAACGTATGGGATAATACTTCCTATGGAAAAGGAACCCTCAAATCGGTCATTGGGTACACACGGGGAATGCGGGATAATGGGGGGTCTTTGTACCACATTATGCCATTACACGCCAAAGTAAGTCTCGATCATCGTATGGGAGGATGGAACAGTGGTATCGACATTCAAGGTGTTGGTGCCAAAGATTCGGTCGATACACTGCGTAAAGAGCCTCTCACACCGGGGTATGCGTTGATCGATCTGCGCACAGGGTATCAAATTTCCAAAAATATTCAATGGGATATTGCGGTGACCAATCTTTTGGATAAAGGGTATTCGATGCCTCTAGGGGGTATTGATGTGGTCAATTATGCCAAAACAACCTACACCCCCTTACAAGGGATGGGGCGATCGTTTAATACGGCTTTAACGATCAAATTTTAAACCTCTCTCGTCATTGCGGACTCGATCCGCAATTTTAGACCCTGAGCCAAGCTCAGGGTGACGGAGAGAAGGTTTTTTTTGGTACCTCCTTAGAAGTCAAAAAGTGCGGTGCTAAGATACCGTTCCGCGGTATCGCATAAGATAGTGACGATGGTTTTACCCTGATTTTCGGGACGGGAGGCGATTTCCAGCGCAGCTGCGACATTGGCACCGGCGGAAATGCCCACCAAAAGCCCCTCTGTTCGCGCCAATTGTTGCGCCATGGCAATGGCGTGATCGTTACTAATGGTGATCACTTCATGGTATAACGTGGTATTGAGTATCGGGGGGACAAATCCCGCCCCTATCCCTTGGATTTTATGCGCGCCTGCTTTTCCCCCTGAGAGAACGGGGGAGTCTTTGGGTTCGATCGCGATGATCTCAATATTGGGCAGTGCCGCACGTAAGGCTTCGCCCGTTCCGGTTAAGGTTCCTCCCGTCCCCACCGCTGCGATGAAAATATCGACTTTTCCCTCCGTGTCACGTAAAATCTCTTTCGCTGTGGTTTCGCGGTGGATTTGGGGATTGGCAGGATTGGCAAATTGTTGCAATACGATCGCTTGTGGGTTGGCTTCGCACAATCGATTTGCCTCATCGATAGCACCTTGCATCCCCAACGCAGAGGGGGTTAAGACCACATTGGCACCTAAAGCTTTGAGGATATTGCGCCGTTCGATGCTCATTGATTCGGGCATCGTGAGGGTAAGCGAAAGCCCCAATGCCGCACAAATGGAGGCAAGGGCAATCCCCGTATTACCACTGGTGGGTTCGATGATGAGGGTCTCTTGGGTGATTTTTCCCTCTGCCATGGCGGTTTTGATCATGTTAAATCCGATACGGTCTTTGACCGAACTGGTGGGGTTCATAAATTCGCATTTACCCAAAATGGTTGCACCTGAGAGGGAGGAAACGGTATTAAGACGGATGAGGGGGGTATTACCGATAAGCTCGGTGATGTTGGCAGCGATGTTCATGGAAAGCTCCTAAAAAAGTGAGGATAACATGAGGACAATTGTAGGGGGAAATACTTAGGGAATTCTTTGATTGTGAGGGGTCACCTTTAAATCGGAAGCGAAAAAAGGTCACCCAAAACTTCATGAAGAAAATCGATATAAAAAGGTTCAATGGAGCCAAGTTTCTCCTTGAATCTCGAAATATCGACACTGTTAAGTTGATAGCAATCAATGGAAGAGACTTTTGATAACCCATTTTCTTTGCTGGGATTGACTTTAATTATCCAAGGTTTATCGACAAATGAGGGGTTCCATCCTGTGATAGGGGCAATAATTTTACTGGGTAACGCACCAAATGCGTCATCGCTGATGATTAAACACGGTCGCATCTTCCCTATCTCACTCCCTATGGTGGGGTCAAGATCAACCCTGTAAATATCATACTGTCTCACGATAGTCCCCTACGAAGCTGTTGAGTTCTTTTAACTCAGGGTCTGTGGTATACAGTTGTGCCATTTGGATACACGCTTTTTTGATTTTTTCTTTTCGTTGCTCGCGCGCGAAGAGTTTCATCGCTCTGGCAAATACTTCAGATTTACTGACGTGTAGTTCATCTTTGAATTTTTCTGCCAAAAGATTGGTCGCCTCAGGGAGGGAAAGGGTTACTTTTATACTACTTTGCATACATAATTCCTTATGTAGATTTATACGTCAGTATAGCGTATTTTTGGAAGATTTTCTCTCATCAATACACCACCCCGCTACCGCCACTGTTCGCGGAATGAAACACCATGGCATGATTGCGTCGGGCGTACAGTCGAATCAGCAAATTTTGGAGCGTAGGTTGGATGGAGGGGGTAAACCATCCGTTGTTGCTCATGGCGATCATATAATGCACCTTGGGGTCATACAGCTCTTCGCGGGTGATTTCATAACAAATAGCATTGCGAAACGTAACTCCCTGTATCCCAAAATCGGTGGGGTGTTTGGCCGTGACGAAATTCGCTGCCCCTTGGTAAACATGGTCATCGACCCATTGTTTGAGAAACGAAGGGAGGGGGATATACTCCCCAAACGGGACGAGAATCGTTTTTTTGGCAACAGTGACATTCCCCTGATGAAAGAGATACGAGACATTGTAATTGAGATGATTCTCTTCGTGAAGCGTCCCTGTGAGGATGGTGATGTGGTGGGATTTTTCTTGGAGGAACGCCATGAGTTGAGGATTATGGTTCATAAATAACGGAAACGCGGCTTCCGGTAAGACCACCATATCGTAGCGTTTGTCAATAGCATCATCGATGACACGGAGGTTGTCCCCAACGATCCTCTGAAGGGTCGATTGTTCCCACTTCATGTCTTGGGAAAGCTCAGTGGAGACGAGTTTGATCTTCAGTGATGGCAGGGGAGGGGGGGTATACGGAGCATGAAACGTCACGACCAACATCAAAAGGGGGAAAGCTTTGCCTTTTCCTTTAAACCACGTTGAAGCGGCTAAAAGGGCGAGGACAAGGGCAAATTGCCATTTTTCGACCCCGATATAGCTCTCCACAAAGATCACTTCCGGTTGCATCCAGTTAAAATCCATCGGCCAAAAAAAGGTCAGTCCAAAGAGCATTCCCGCACGCAACCATGGCGATGACGTAAGCCCCAATACCCCAAAATACAGCGCATAGACCACCCCAAATCCCAACGCCACCGGCCATTTCGCCCACTCCATGTCGTAGTAGGTAAAGCTGTACCCAATCCAGTAAAACCATAACAGCCCAATCCAAAATCCTGCGATGGGGAGCATTTTGCGGGGTGCGACCAAAAGCCCATACACGGCGATGAGACCGCTGAGCGTATTGAGTATCCATGAGGTAAGATGGAGTGCCTCCCAATAGATAAACGCACTCAAAAAAAGGGCAATCAACAACGGAACAACAAGGAGTGGGTAGGGGGTGGTGGCTGGTAACTTCATGGGGGCAATTATAGCGATGTTAATCTCTTTTGAGTATAATGCGCCAACTTTTAACACCTCCAAAAGGATATGTATGGAAATTGTAAAACAGCTTCTCCCGTTCATTTTTTTGATTGCGATTATGTATTTTGTCATTATTCGCCCGCAACAACAACAAGCTAAAAAGCACGCTGCTATGTTGGATGAGCTTACCAAAGGGGACAAAGTGGTCACCGTGGGTGGTTTGGTGGTCGAAATCAAAAAAGTGGAAGAGACATTTTTTGTGATCAAATTTAATCATGACGTAGAGGGGCGTTTGGTCAAAGACGCAGTTGCGCGAAAGTACGAGGATGAAGCTTAATTTTCGTCTGGTCTTATTGATCGCGGCTACCATTTTTGGGATCCTTTTTTCGCTTCCCTCCCTAACCCAAAGCAAAACGGGGGCTAAAGTGACCTTGGGGCTTGATTTGCAGGGGGGATTGCATCTGCTTTTAGGGGTAAAAACCCAAGAAGCCGTAATGTCACAACTCAAATCAACGGCATCGGGATTAAACCGTTTTGCGCAGAACAACGACATCGCATTAGATGGTCTCAATGTTGAGGATGACACCATTGCCTTTGAACTCCTTGATAGTGATGATACCCATTTTATTACCGACTATTTCAAAAAAATTGAAGGGATGGTGGTTCAATCCTCAGGGGGAAAATACACGGTGACCATGACCCCTGTGGCGGTCGAAAAACTCAAAGTTCAAGCCGTAGACCAAGCCATCGAAACCATTCGTAACCGTTTGGATCAGTTTGGTCTGGCAGAGCCTACCGTTGCCAAACAAGGGGTGGATAAAATCTTGGTTGAATTACCGGGGATTAAAACCATTCAAGAGGAGCAGCGTGCCAGAGAGTTGATCTCCCGTGCGGCGAAACTGGAACTCATGGCAGTCGATGAAGATCGTGCTAGCCGTGCCAATGAGATGAGTGAAATGGAAGCGTTGGGCTATGGGGATAAACTCCTTACCGATGCGATGAAACCGCAGATGAAATATCTGGTGCATGAACTCCCTATCTTGGATGGGACGATGCTTACCAATGCGCAAGTGGGGTATGACCAAAACAATAACCCCACCATCAATTTCACCCTCAACGCCGAAGGGGCTCAAATTTTTGGGGATTTCACCGCCAAAAGTGTCGGTAAACGTTTGGCGATTGTGTTGGATGGTAAAGTCTATTCCGCACCCGTCATTAACGAGCGTATCGGGGGGGGAAGTGGTCAAATCAGTGGAAACTACACCACCGCCGAAGCCAATGACTTAGCCATTGCGTTGCGTTCAGGGGCATTATTAGCACCCATTTACATGATGGAAAAACGCTCGGTTGGTCCTAGCTTGGGGGCAGATAGTATTCACGCCTCGTTGTTGGCATTGGTCAGCGGTTTTGGGCTGGTGGTCTTGTTCATGATGTTCTATTACGGTCTTGCGGGGGTAATTGCCAATCTTGCGGTCGTGATTAACTTGTTTGTGATTTTGGCATTGATGTCCCTTATGGGGGCGACGCTGACCTTACCGGGGATGGCGGGGATTGTCTTGCACATCGGGCTAGCAGTCGATGCGAACATTATCATCAACGAACGGATACGGGAAGGGTTTCGCGCGGGTCTTCCCACCCGTCGCGCCATTTCTGAGGGGTATGACAAAGCGATGCGGGCGATTTTGGATTCCAATATCACCCAAATTTTGGCATGTACCATCTTGTACGTCTACGGAACGGGAGCCATTAAAGGGTTTGCGGTGACGTTGAGTATGGGACTTTTGGCATCGATGCTCACCGCTATCGTGGGATCGTATGGGATTTATCAGTTCTTTATGCCCCGTATTGAAAGAACCAAAAACTACACGTTGTGGTTTGGTATGACACGAAAAGGACGCTAAGATGGAATTGTTTAAAGAAGATAAGATTTATAACTTTTTGGGTAAAGGGAAAATTTTCTTTATCGCCTCTTTTGTCCTGTTTTTCCTTGCCATTGGGATTATCGCGGTCAAAGGGTTTTCGTTTGGGATTGACTTTACCGGGGGAACCGTGGTGCAGGTCAAATATGCTAATACCGCTCCCATCGATAAAATTCGCAAAGCGTTAGAAAAAAATGAGTTGTTTAAACACGCTACGGTCACCGAATTTGGCTCTCCCCAAGAGGTGGTGATTAAAACGCCCGCCTCCACGGTAGGATTGAACAACGACATCGGCGACACCACCAAAACGATCCTTAGTGGAACGGGTAAATTTGAGATTCGCCGCGTCGATATGGTCGGACCTAAAGTGGGTGATGAGTTGCGTACCAAAGGGCTAACCGCCTTTTTATTGACCCTTATGGCGATTATGGCAACGGTCACCTTCCGCTATGAGTGGCGTTTTGCCCTTGCAGCGATTATTGCGATTGTGCACGATATTGTCATTACTTTTGGATTTGTCTCCTATTTTGAGGTCGATTTCAATATCGAAAGTGTCGCGGCACTGCTCATGATTTTGGGCTACTCGATTCACGATACCATCATCGTCTATGACCGTATCCGTGAACATATCGAAGAGTCCAAAGTAACCGATTTTGTGATGATCGTTAACGAAGCCGTCTCTCGTACGCAGTCCCGAACGACCCTCACCTCATTGACCGTCTTTTTCGTAGTCTTGACTTTGTTTGTCTTTGGTGGGGATATTATGTTAGGCTTTAGCTTCCCGATGCTCATTGGGGTAATCGTAGGAACCTACAGCTCGATTTTCGTCGCGGCACAGTTGGTTGTCTGGACAGGATTTAGCGTTGCTAGCTACCGTCAGATGTTGGCAGAAAAAGCAAAAAATCGGATCGAAAAAGAGAAAATGCGCGCTCAGTTTGAGCAAGGCATTGTCTAAAATTTCTCATTAAACTTCCCGTGAAAACGGGAGTCAGAGGAGAATATGTATTATATGAAAAAATCAATCGTTGTAACGTCTAACAATGTTCATTGAGACCATCCGATGTGAGGGGGGAAAAGCTTTCCATCTCCCCTACCATCAACATCGACTCAACGCGACCCTCCAAAAATTCGCGTTTTACCCCCATTACACCCTTAGTGACCGTATTGCTCCCCCTCCTAAAGGTCTCTATCGGTGTCGATGTGTGTATGATGCACACCATTTTTCGTGTGATTATTTCCCCTATACCCCCAAAATGATCCAAAAAATCGGGTGGATTGCGGATGAAACGATCGACTATGGTGTCAAATACGCCGACCGAACCCCTTTTAATGACCTTTTACACCGTTATAGCGCGTATGATGAGATACTCATTATCCAAAACGGCTATCTCACCGATACCACCATTGCCAATATCGCCTTGTATGTGGAGGGTCAGTGGCTCACCCCCCATACACCGCTGTTGGAGGGGACAACCCGTGCGCGTTTAGTAGACGAGGGGAAACTTTTTATTGCCCCCTTGACCCCCGATGATCTTCCAAAAGCGACGAAAATCGCGCTGATGAATGCCATGATAGGGTTTCGTGAAATGGAAAATGGTATAATCCTCCCCATAAACACGAGACTAGGTTGAACGCTATGCTGTATGATATTATTAAAAGTCCCTCTTTCGCACACCTCATGGAATCTCAGGTTCGCGATATGCTTATCTATTTGTTTGAAAATAACCAAAATTTTGGTGTTTTGTGTAACATCGAGGCGGTTCATTTTGACCCCACTCTCCCAAGCTATATCAGTGATGAATTTCGGGGAATGACCCTCTTTTTCTTGGCGGGGTACAGTTTTGAAAGCGCACGGATTGATGAGGATATTTTGATGTTTGAAGCGGGATTTGGAGCAGAAAACTTCGGTAGCTTCGTAAGTGTCCCTTTGGTCTCTATTGTCCAAGTGATTGTGGATGATACCCCTGTAATGGTTAATTTAGCCCTCCCATCCCCCAAAACAGAGACCCAAAAGAGTGTCAAAGTCAACGATGAAGGGGTACAAAACTCAATGAGTGCGTTGTTGTCGAATCCTGAAAATCAGAAGTTTATGAAAAAATAACACGCACCCATTCCCATCCTAAGTGCAACACCCAAAAAGGAAACTGCTTCATGCAAGATATGCTCAATAACCTCTCCACTTACGGCTATGTGGTGGTCTTTATCTACTCTCTTGGGGGGGGATTTTTAGCCCTTTTGGGGGCAGGTGTGTTAAGTTTTATGGGCAAAATGGATTTGACCCTCTCGATTACCTTAGCGTTTGTTGCCAATGTCATTGGGGATGGATTGCTGTTTTACATGGCACGGTACCACAAAGCAGAGATGATGGAGTACCTACGACAACACCGTCGCAAATTGGCGTTTTCTCACCTTTTGCTCAAACGGCACAGTTCATGGATCATCATCCTCAAAAAATTTATCTATGGGCTTAAAACCCTTATCCCCGTTGCCATTGGATTGACCAAATACGATTTTATGAAGTTTATGCTTTACAACCTCATTGGTGCCTTGATCTGGGCGGTTACGGTCGGGGGATTGAGCTATTTTTTTGGGGGAGCGTTGATCAAAGGGTATGCTCTTATCGCCGATAAACCCTATCTTGCTCCCGTTGCGTTGATTGTTATTGGGGGGAGTGTGTGGCTGTATCTCTCCCAAGCAACGAAAAAAAAGTGATACGTCACTGATCTAACTAAGCTATAATACTCTATCCACACATTTATGGGGTATTTGGTATGCTTAAACTTTTTTTTGCTCGGCATAAAATTCTGCTCTCTTTTAGTTTTTTTTTCGTCGTTATTACCGCGTATGGAATCTTTAGTTACCTCTCTAAACGGGAAGAAATTTTACACAATATGTACGGAAAACTTTTTTCCACGGCGGTGGCGACCGAAGCGATTATGGGGAACCGTTTTGCCGATCGTGCCATCGATCAAAATGCCATTTCACCCCAAGCGGATATGCAAAACATCCTCTCCCTCTCCAAGTTTGCCAAAGCCGCCAAAGCGCGTTACGTCTACGTCCTTATTCTGGATGATCATAATAAGACCCGATTTATTGCCAGCAGTGCTACCGATCATGAGATTGAGACAGGGAAGATGCTCACCCGTTATTACGATACTTGCCCATTCAATAAAAATATTGATAAAACCTTCAAAACCAAACAGGTCCTTTTTGATGCGTGGGTGAAAGATAAATGGGGGGTCTTTAGCAGCGTGTTTATCCCTCATACCACCCCCAAGGGGAAAGCGTATATCATCGGCGTGGATATTGATATGAAACTTATTAATGATCTTTCCCGTGCTGCTGCCATCAAAGAGGTGGTGGGAATTTTGTTGATTTTACTGGCATTAACCCCACTGTTGTATCTGTTAAATCTTTTTCAACGGGACAACACCCTTTTGCAACGCAAAATTGATGAAGCAACGGTTGAACTCAAAAAAATCAATGAACATCTCCAAGAAAAAGTCTCTCACCAAACCCAAGAGCTTCTCAAGCAGTTTTACCACGATACCCTCACCACCCTCCCCAATCGGAATAAGTTGCAAGAGGATATTCATAGTTCTCACCCTTTTGCCCTTGCAATTATCGATATTGATGCGTTCAAAGAGATTAATGACTTTTTTGGGATCCTTGCGGGGGATGCTATTTTGCTCCAATTTGCCCGTTTTATCGATTCGTATCACCCCGCTTATCGTATCTCAGGGGATCAATTCGCGTTACTGTTTCCCCAAGGGACCTTTTTAGACGAGATTTTGTTTCTCCTTCAAACCCTCATCAAGGAAGTAGACGAAAAAGAGTTTTTTATTGAGGGGCAAAGTATCCCCATGCGTCTTTCCATTGGTTTGGCGCACGGGGAGAATGCCAATCTCATCTCCGCTGACATCGCCGTAGATCAAGCCAAAATCAACAAAATTCCCCTTGCCGTCTATAATGAAGATGAAAAAATACGGAATCATTTTCAAAACAATCTCACCATGGCAAAGACCATTAAAAAAGCACTGCTTCACTCCAAAGTGGTGTGTTATTTTCAACCCATTCTTGCCTTGGATACGGGAAAAGTGGAAAAATACGAAGCCTTGGTGCGAATTCGTGATGAACACGATACCCTTATTTCTCCCATCCACTTTTTGGAATTGGCGAAAAAAACCAAACACTACCCCTACATCACCCGTGAAGTGGTGCGCCAAACGTGTCACCTTTTCGCAACACGAACCGATCAGGTTTCGATTAATCTCTCCAGTAGTGATATTACCGATCCTGAATTGTCCCACTTTATCATTGATACCATTACCCAAACCCACACAGCCGATCGCATCACGTTTGAAATTTTAGAATCCGAAGGGATTGATAATTTTGAGGTGGTCTCTGCGTTTATCCAAACCATCAAAGCCTTAGGGGGGCATATCGCTATCGATGATTTTGGGACAGGATACTCAAGCTTTGAGAACATCCTCAAGCTCAATATTGATTACATCAAAATCGATGGTTCCCTTATTCGCAATGTGGATACGGAGGAACGTCATGCGATTGTTGTCGAGACCATTGCTGATTTTGCCAAAAAAATGGGGGCAAAGACCATTGCCGAATTTGTCTCCAGCGAAGCGATCTATCATAAAGTAAAAGCCTTAGGGATTGATTATGCGCAAGGGTATTTTATTGGAAAGCCAAATTCCTTCCCTGATGCTTAGGGGAGACATCCTCACCATTTCCTAGAGTAGGGGAGGGAACGCGTTTAATCGTTGGCTTATCGTAAATGCGGTAAAATCGCCACCATTAGACAAACCCGATTAGGTAGCAGCAATATGAATTATTCCCCCTCGATCATCGAAGCCAAATGGCAAAAATTTTGGGCAGAGCATAAAAGCTTTGAGCCAAGTGAAGATTTTACCCAACCCAAAAAATATATCCTCAGCATGTTCCCTTTCCCCAGCGGACGGCTCCATATGGGTCATGTCCGTAACTACACCCTAAGCGATACCTTTGCCCGTTATTACCGTCAACAAGGGTTTAACGTTTTGCACCCTATCGGTTTTGATAGCTTCGGGATGCCAGCGGAAAATGCGGCGATTAAAAACGGTTCTCACCCCAAAACATGGACGTACGATAATATCGATTACATGAAAAAAGAGTTTGCCTCTTTGGGATTTTCGTTCTCCAAAGAGCGTGAATTGGCGACCAGTGATGAATTGTATACGAAGTTCGAGCAGGGGTTTATCATCGATATGTACGAACGTGGGCTTTTGTACCGTAAAGAGGGGATGCTTAATTGGTGTCCGCACGATCTGACCGTACTTGCCAATGAGCAAGTGGTCGATGGGTGCTGTTGGCGTTGCGATACCCCCATTGTTAAAAAAGAGATGAATCAATACTATTTTAAAATCACCCACTACGCTGATGAGCTTTTGGAAGATCTCAAAAAGTTAGAGGGTGGATGGCCAAAACAGGTTTTGACGATGCAAGAGAACTGGATCGGTAAATCCAATGGATTGGCGTTTGATCTTCTTTTGGACGAGGCAAGCCAAGCCACACTGGGCGGTCAGTTTGACCGTTTCGATGTCTTTACCACCCGTCCCGATACGATTTATGGGGTTTCCTATACCGCGCTTGCCCCTGAACATCCTATTGTTTCGTATATGATAGAAAACGCGCTTTTGAGCGCTACGGTCATTGAGCAAATTAAAGCGATGAAAAACAGCTCCAGCATCGATCGCCAAAAAGAGAAATCGGGCGTTGCGTTAGGGCTTAATGTCATCCATCCACTCACTCACAAAACGGTTCCGGTGTGGGTGGCGAATTTCGTTTTGATGGATTACGGCAGCGGTGCGGTGATGGCGGTTCCGGCGCACGATGATCGTGATTTTGATTTTGCCCAAAAGTACGATTTACCGATTCATGCCGTGATTAAACCGCTTGAGGGTGAATTGGATTTAAGCAAAGCCTATACCGATGCGGGGATTATGGTTAACTCACAAGCGTTTGATGGACTAAACTCCAAAGCAGCGCAAGCTAAAGTGATCGAACACTTTGAATCACTGAAAATCGGACAAAAAACGACCAATTACAAACTCAAAGATTGGGGCGTTTCCCGCCAACGCTATTGGGGTGCGCCACTGCCGTTTGTCCATTGTGAGGAGTGTGGTTTGGTGATGGAGAAAAAAGCCAATCTCCCCATCGCCTTACCGCATGACATTGAGATCACGGGGGAGGGTAATCCTCTCGAAAAACATCCCACGTGGAAACATTGTAAATGTCCGAAGTGTGGAAAAGATGCAGTTCGTGAAACCGATACGATGGATACGTTCGTCGAGTCAAGCTGGTATTTCCTCCGTTTTTGCGCTTCCCCTGAAAATTGGGAAAGTCAAGCGTTTTCAGCGGAGCAAATCCAGTACTGGATGGGTGTGGATCACTACATCGGGGGGATTGAACACGCCATTTTGCATCTCTTGTACGCCCGATTTTTTACCAAAGTGTTCCGTGATTTGGGATACATCGAGTTTGATGAGCCATTTGAAAAACTGTTGACGCAGGGGATGGTACTCAAAGACGGGGCAAAAATGTCCAAATCCAAAGGAAATACCGTCGATCCCGATGCCATCATCGAAAAATACGGTGCCGATACGGCGCGATTGTTTATCCTTTTTGCTGCCCCTCCCACCCAAGAGTTGGAGTGGAATGACAGTGCGGTTGAGGGGGCATTTCGCTTTTTGAGACGTTTTTCAGAGCGATCCCAGAATGTGAATACGACCCACGTGATCCCTATCATCGATCACGCCTCCTTGACCAAAGAGGAAAAACACGCCCGTAAAAAAGTGTACGAAGCCCTCAAACGCGCCCAAGAGGTGTTTGTCGAGCGGTATACTTTTAACACCCTCATTGCAGGGGTGATGGAGGCGATGAACGCGCTAAACGAACAATCCAACTCTGAGATATGGAGTGAGGGGTACTGGATTTTGACCTCCATTATGGAACCGATCATCCCCCATTTGTGTTGGGAACTCTCTACAACCCTTTTTGGACGTGCCAATCTCACTCAACACTGCGTTTTGGATGAAGTGTTTGAGGTAGACACACTGGTTTTAGGGGTATCGGTCAATGGAAAAAACCGCGCTACGATTGACGTGGCGGTGGGAGCATCTGAGGATGCAATGATTGCCCTTGCCACAGCGGCGGTTGAAAAATGGCTTGAGGATAAGACCATCGTCAAAACCATTATCGTCCCCGCTAAATTGGTGAATATCGTGATAAAAGGATGAGTATGCGACACCTGCTTTGGTTGGGAATTGTCATGGTGATCATGGGGTGTGGGTACGTCCCTGCCAGTCAGTATGCCCGTAATGTATTGGGGGAGGGTGTCAGTACCGAAGTGAAGGTCTCGATGGAAGATCCCCAAAATACGGTCTTGATTAAAGATGCTGTGGATACGGCGGTCATTACCAAATTTCGAGTTAATGTAACCTCCAAGGAAAATGCCCAAACGCACTTAACCGTTAGAATTTTAGGGGTGGGATTTACCCCCTTACGCTATGACCTCAATGGGTATGTGAGTACGTATCGTGCCTCGGTTGTCCTTGGGATTCATCGACAATCGTCCGAAAAACAACAAGAGTATACCGCCTCAGGGGTGTATGATTTTGATATTGCAGCCAATGCCATTTTATCCGATCAAGCCCGTTTTACCGCGATCCAAGAGGGTGCGACCAAAGCACTGGATGGGTTTATCGCCCAAGTAGCTACTGAGGGGGTCACTGCGGACAATGACCAAAGCGATCACAATGGCTCTTACTGAATTTCTAGCCTCAAAGCCTCTTTTTTATGAGGTGATTGAGGTTAACCGTTTCCCCACAATCTACGCCACTCTCCACGAAAAACTATCACTTCCCCCCATCATCCACCTTGTCGGAACCAATGGCAAAGGCTCCACAGGGCGATTTTTGGCGACCGCCTTGCACCGTGCAGGTTACACCGTAGGGCATTACACCTCTCCCCATATTCTCCAATTCAATGAACGCATTTGGCTCAATGGTGCAGACGTAGCGGATGCGCTGTTGGAGAATGCCCACCACAAACTTCTCTGTTTGTTAGACGATGAGGATTCTGACGCATTGAGCTATTTTGAATACACTACCCTTTTGGCGATGATCGTGTATGAGGGGTGTGACTATGTGGTACTCGAAGCGGGGCTTGGAGGGGAGTTTGATGCGACCAATGTATTTGCTAAAACGTTGAGTGTTTTTACCCCCATCGATTTTGATCATGCCGCTTTTTTGGGGACAACCATTCACTCCATTGCAGGGACGAAACTGCGCAGTATGCACACCAAAGCGTTATTGGGCAAACAACCCCATATCCAAACCAAAATTATCGCCCGTCAGATCGCCACCGAAAAAGGGTGTACCCTGCTGTGCATTGATGGGATGGCAAGCGAAACCATCCTCGCTCTTGCCCAAAAGCTTGCCCAGAAAAATCATCTCAGTGATGCTTTGCGTGATAACCTTATCCTTGCCATGGCGGCTTTTGAGGTGTTGGGACACGAAGCGACGCAGCGCGTATTTGATCAAAATGCCCTTTTTGGACGATTAACCCCCATTGCCCCTAATATTACCCTTGATGTAGGACATAATGCCCTTGCGGCCACCTCCATCGCCCACCATTTTCAAGGGCAAAAGGTGACCTTGATTTATAACACCTATGCCGATAAAGAGTACCATGAGATTTTGCGTATCTTAAAGCCGATTATTGCATCGGTAGAAATTATCGATGTGAACGAATCCCGCATTGCCCCACGCGAAGCATTGGAAGCTGTCTTGCGCAATTTGGGGATCGATTATGGCTCTTTTCACGCCATTGACCCCACAAAAAACTATTTGGTCTTTGGATCTTTTAGTGTGGCTGAGGCGTTTTTGAAGCGTATTGAAATAGCTCACACGGTGAAAGGGAAACCATGAAACAAGATAACACCATAAAAACTATCCAAAATCTTTTAAGAATACAAAAACGCTTTGATTTGGCATTGAAATTTGAAAATGCTTATATTGAAAAGGATGTACACAGAGAATGGAATGAAACCTATAAAATTGCAATATTTTATGTCAATCCAATTTATTTTTTTGAATTAAAAAAAATCGATGAAGATGAGAAAAGTTTGATTTTAGAGATTGTAAATGGAATGGAGCGCGACTATGACAAAATCTCATCAATCAAATTTGCCATCAATGAAAAAATAGAGTCCTCTACTATCAGCGATACGGTTTATATTTTCGTTGACGAAGCGGGTGATATGGATTTTTCACCCAAGGGTAGCAAACATTATATGTTTAACTTTTTGGTTAAAACACGTCCGTTTCAACTGCATGAGTATATTGCCAATTATCGCTATGAGCTACTGGAACGAAATCTTGATCCGACACTGGATAAAGTTTTGAATATAGAAGCGTTTCATGCGTGTGAAGACAATAAATATATTCGACAAAGAATGTTTGAAACCATCAGCACTTTTACCAAAGAAGCGGTACAAGTATATTCCTATATCCTCGAAAAGCCAAAAGTCAATCCCGATAAACGAAAAGAGAACTCCGTTTTTTATGTCGATAATCTCACGCTTGCAACCACACAGCTACTGGATAAAATTAAAATCGACAGAAATTTTATTATTATCACGGACAGATTACCACTTCAAGCGAATAAAAGTGCTTTGATTAAAGCACTTAAAAAAGGGATCAAGCAATATTTGAGGGCGAACGGCAAGGTGCTACGATATTCAATTCATCACCATTGCAGTGCATCAAGTTCAAATTTACAAATCATCGACTATATCGGATGGGCTATAAATCGAAAGTATGAGCAAGGCGATCCAAGCTATTATGAAATGATTAAACAGTATTTATTGGAAGAAGAGGTTATGACAAAAGACAGAGTGGAAGTTCATTATTAAATGACCCATGCTACCTATCCGAAGAAGTCTCCCTTGGAGTCTTGTCAGTAGCTGGGAACCTTTGATAGGAATTCTACTGTAATATGTATAAAATTAAACCTAGAAGAGGAAAGAAAAATCTAATGTCCCAAGCACGCTGGTATGAATACCTCAAAAATAATCCCAAAAACCTTCCCGATATTGTGGTCTGTGAGGATGCAAAAGAAGCTTCAGAATTACGTGATGTATCGACCTTTTTAGGGGTGAATTCTATCGTATTACCCGATTTTCGGGCGACGTACATGGACGATTTACGCCCCTTTAGTGAAGAGCTTTTTGCCCTTTTTGCTGCATTGCGTAGTTATTATACGGCGACAAAAAAACCGCTCATTATCGCTCCGCTCAAAACGTTACTGTTTCCCATGCCAAAGTCCTCCTTGCTCCAAAGTCAGACGATAGAGTTTGCTTCACGCCTTGATCTTGGTGCCTTTAAAGGACAATTGCTTCACTGGGGATACACGTTTGTCGATATGGTCGAGATGGAAGGAGAGGTCTCTCATCGGGGGGATATTCTCGATATTTACGTCCCCGATCAGCCCCATCCTTATCGTATCAGTTTGTTCGATGATGAGATCGAAGAGATCAAAGCTTTCGATGTGGAGACCCAACGTACGAACAAAGAGGAGTTGGCTTCGATTGAGGTGACCAGTGCCTTTTTTTCCCTGAATGCAACCCAATACACCGCGTTTGAAAATGCCATTAACACCGCTTCTAGTGATAGCTTTGTCAAAGACATCGCCTCGCTGGGGTTTTGGGTTTTGGGGGAGTATGGGAGTGATCTGTGTGCGGAAAAAAAGGTGGTGCGTATCCGTGAGATGAAAAGCGTGTTGGATGAAGCGTATGGTCTGGATTCGTATGCTTTGCCCCGCCAACGCTTTGAGGGGGAGATCATCCCCGAAGCACACCACTATACCCCCTTGGTGGGGGGACAGTTTCAGACCCTTCGTGCGTTGCATAAAACCAAAAAAATGACCCTTATTACCGCCAGTGAGACCCAATGTAAAGCCGCAGAGATTTTTGATCTTGCGGGGGTAAAGGTGGTCTATTCGGGGATCGTCCTCAATCTTATCGGGAACGATGAGATTATTTTTTCCCTGAATCACGTAGAGAAAAAACGTCGCACTCGTCGCACGACCATCCTCCTTGATGATCTCAAAGTGGGTGATTATGTCGTCCATGAAGAGTACGGCGTGGGGATTTTCGAGGGGATTGAGCAAGCCGAAATTTTGGGCGGTATCAAAGACCTCGTCGTTCTCAAATACATGGGTGATGATAAACTCCTCCTCCCCGTTGAAAATCTCGATACGATTGACCGTTATATCGCCTCAGGGTCGTTGCCCGTGTTGGATCGTTTGGGGAAAGGGAGTTTTGGGAAGCTCAAAGCCTCGGTTAAAGCGCGTTTGTTTGAGATTGCCTCCGAAATTGTGGGGATTGCCGCCAGCCGTGCCTTGATTCGTGCTTCGGTGATCAGGGTCGATGGGGGGGAATTGCGCCGTTTTCAACGCGCCTCAGGGTTTGAGTATACCCCTGACCAATCCCGTGCGATTGATGCCATCATCACCGATCTTGCTTCGGGGCAGATTATGGATCGTCTTTTGAGTGGGGATGTGGGATTTGGGAAAACCGAAGTAGCGATGAATACTATCTTCGCCGCGGCCAAAGGGGGATTCCAATCGCTGTTGGTTGTCCCCACGACGTTGTTGAGTTCCCAACATTTCCAATCCCTCAAAAGTCGTCTTGAACCCTTTGGGCTTCGGGTGGCAAAATTGGATCGGTTCATTACGACCAAAGAGAAAAATGCAACCCTTCGCGCACTGGAAGCAGGGGAACTGGATTGTGTGGTGGGAACCCATGCCCTCTTTGGGGTACGGTGTGCGAAGCTTGGGATCGTCATCATCGATGAAGAGCATAAATTTGGGGTGAAACAAAAAGAGAAACTCAAAAATCTCTACGAAAACGTCCATCTGCTTAGCATGAGTGCCACCCCCATCCCGCGCAGTCTTAACCAAGCGCTTAGCTCGATCAAAACCATGTCCGAACTCCTCACCCCACCCAGTGAACGGTTGGGCGTGCGGACGTTTGTCAAAAATTACGACGAAAAGCTGATTAAAGAGGTCATTTTACGGGAACTCCGACGGGGTGGGCAGGTGTTTTATGTCCATAACTCGATTGATTCCATGATCATCAAATCAGGCGAACTTAAAGCCATTCTTCCCCACTTGCGTATCCTCATCTTGCACTCCCAAATCAGTGCGACCCACACCGAAGAGGAGTTAGCCAAATTTGCTGATCGGCAGTACGATGTACTCCTTGCTACCTCCATCATCGAATCGGGGATCCATATGCCCACGGTCAATACGATGATTATCGATGGGGCGGATCGGTTCGGGATGGCGGATTTGCATCAATTGCGTGGTCGTGTGGGGCGCGGTCACAGTGAGGGGTATGCCTATTTTATCGTTGATGATAAAGAGCATCTCACCCCTGAAGCAAAAAAACGGTTGGTTGCACTCGAATCCAACTCCTTTTTGGGCAGCGGCTCGATGTTGGCGCATCACGACCTCGAAATTCGCGGTGGAGGCAATCTTGTAGGGGATGCCCAAAGTGGTCATATCAAAAACATCGGCTATTCCCTTTATTTGAGAATGCTCGAAGATGCGATTAAAATTCTCACCAACCAAACCCATGAAGTCAAAGCTAAAGTGGACATTAAACTCACCATCAGTGCCTTTATTAGCGATGACATCGTGACCGAAGATCGATTGCGCTTAGAGCTGTACCGACGACTAAGTCACTGTGAATCACCCCGTGCCATTTATGCGATTCTCGAAGAGGTGGAAGATCGGTTTGGTAAACCCGACATCCCTACCCAACAATTTTTTGAGCTGATGGTCATTAAGGTATTAGCAATCCAAAAGAAGATCAAAATGGTGAGCAACTATCATCAAAATATCACGATCGAATACCATAATGGTCGCAAAGAGACCCTGCAAAGTAAAAGCAAAGACGATGATGATGTGATCGGGGCGGTTTTACGCTATATGCGCCTGACAGAGGGTTGATAGTGACTATCGAGCATAGGTGGATGTCTTTTGTTTTTTATAACGCTAAATGGTTTTTCGTTAGAGTGATTTCCAAATGAAATCCGACAGCTTTTGCGTATTCCATTAAGGTGGATAAATTCGGCAAACTTTTACTATTAGGACTCTCTAATCTCGAAATAGTACTTTTTTGTGTGTGCAATAGGATGGCAACATCCTCTTGGGAAAGTTTTGCATCAAGGCGCGCTTTTATCATCTGTTTTTTGAGTGCAAAGATGGGTTTTAACGCTTCGTACTGGGCTTTTACTTCTCCATTTTGGAGAGCTTTTTCTTTGAATGTTTCAAAAGAAGGTCTATTGGTCATGATGAATCTCCTTTTTTCGCTTTAATGCGATTTCGATCTCTCTTTGGGGTGTTTTTTGCGTTTTTTTAACAAATGCGTGGAGGATAATGATTTTTTTCCCATGCGCATAACAAAAAAAGCTTCTTCCTATTCCCTCAGCACCTTTTGCTCTAACCTCGAAAAGTCCATCTCCGAATGCATCCGTGTAGGGTTTTCCGAGATTGGGACCATACACTTCAATCATCTCAAAAATGTGGAGCATTTTCGCCAAAATTTTGGGAGGGAAAGCGAGAATCTCTGCTTCTATGGTCTCGTTAAAAAAATCAATTTCCCATTTCATGCGTTTATTATATCAAAAATGGGATCGAATACCATAATGGTCGCAAAGAGACCCTGCAAAGTAAAAGCAAAGACGATGATGATGTGATCGGGGCGGTTTTACGCTACGTGCGCAGTATTCATGATTAATAGTTAATCATCGGTCATTACACTAGTGTAACAAGGTTAAGTTATAATGTCGCATTTAATTCGTCAGAAGGAAATATCCATGGATCGAACCGCTACGTTACAATTGCTTGCTGAAGCAAAAAAATCGCACGTTAAATGGGTGCAACGGGCAAAATTATTGATTGGGGGACTCCCCGTTGACCAAGATGCCATACCGTTGAATTGTACCGATTGCGATTTTGGGCAATGGTTTTATGACAAAGGGCAACAACTCAATGCGCTGGGGGCGACAGAGTGTTTACATGACATTGAAAAAGCCCATTTTGAAGTACATGAACACTATACTAAAATTTTTAAAATCTATTTTGACACCAGTGACCGTTCCTTTTTTTCCAAAATTTTTAGTTCCCAAAAGAAGATTGGTGAGCAAGAACGGGAGATCGCCAAAGAGTATTTCAGTCGACTACAAGTTTCTTCGGATGATATTTTAGAACACATTGGTCGTTTGGAACGTCGGTTATATGGCATTTCTCAAAATGTTTTTGATGCGGCTGAACAGGGAACGTTATAGTCTTGAGCTTTTGCCCTTTTTATAACGCCCATACGTGCCGTTCGTGCGGTTGGATACAGACCTCTTACCCTCAGCAACTCTCCCAAAAAGGGGAAATGCTTCGTACCTTGCTTGACCCTTTTTCGCCCCAATCGTATGTACCCTCCGTTGAAAGCCCCTCTTTAGGGTTTCGTAATAAAGCCAAAATGGTCGCGAGTGCTACTTCCAGTGGAATCACCTTGGGGTTATCCGATGGGGTGAGTCTCACCCACTGCCCTTTATACGATACCGCTATGCACACGGCGTTACACAGTATTCAAGCGTGGCTCAATCATTTGGGGATAAAAGCCTACGACGTGGAGAAAAAAAAGGGGGAACTTAAGTACGTTCTCCTCACCCAAAGCTGTTACGATGGATCGATGATGGTGCGCTTGGTGCTGCGCTCGCATGGAGTACTTAAACGGATCCAAAAAGCTTTAGAAGAACTTCTTTCCCAAGAACCGCACATTACGGTCGTGACCGCCAATATTCAGCCCCTTCATGCCGCTATTTTGGAGGGGGAAGAGGAGCTGTTTTTGACACCTTGCCATCGTTTGGAAGAGCAATTCAATGGCATTCCCCTTTTTATCCGCCCCAAAAGTTTTTTTCAAACCAACCCTACGGTGGCGGAAAAACTCTATCAAACCGCCTCCGAATGGATCGATGAATCGAATCCTACGATACTGTGGGATCTTTTTTGTGGTGTGGGAGGGTTTGCTCTTCATTGTGCGACACCCAATCGAATCCTTGTGGGGATTGAGATTCAAGCTGAAGCGATCGAATGCGCGCGGGATTCAGCCCGATCCTTAGGGTATGACCATCTACGATTTGAGTCGATGGATACCGCCCAATTTCACGCCCATGCAGGGGAAAAACCACAGGTCGTTATCGTTAATCCCCCCCGCCGAGGATTGGGAGAATCGTTATGTCATTGGCTTGAGTCTACGGGTACACCAACCATCATCTACTCCAGTTGCAATGCGGTGAGTTTGGCAAAAGACCTTGGCTGTTTACGTGATTACCGTGTTGCGCGTGTGCAACTGTTTGATATGTTCCCCCATACGGAACATTATGAGACGTTGGTAGAGTTGGTCAAAATTATTTGAATTTTTTGTACACTTGGGTATGTTTTCCCAGCATGGCTAATTTTAATGTCTCCGTATCGACTTTAAAAATCAAGAGCCAATCACTTTTGATATGAATACATTCATAGCCTCTCATATCTCCTTTTAGCGGGTGTCTTCGATAGTGATGGGGGATCACATCATCGTGTTGAAGTTCGACAATGACTGTTTTTAGGAGTGCAAAATCCTCTTCTGAATAGTGACCACTGTGTTTATCTCTTTCTATATCTTTTTGAAAATTTTTATCGAGACGAATCTCACGCATGGTTAGATACCTAATTCTTTGAATAATTCAGTGGTAGTGGCAAAAACTTTGGTCTCACTGTCTATTTCCAAACGATCAATACGATTCATCATCTCATCGCTGGGCAAGGAAATATCAAAAGGGATTCGCTTTTCTAAAGCAACTTTGGCTAAAAAAAGGTTAACAGCATCCCCAAAACTCATTCCAAACGCATCAAACACTTTTTTAGATTCGTTATAAAAACGATCTTCAACCCGAACACTGGTTTGCATTTTCATAGTAAACTCCTTTTTGACAATCATACTCCAAATGGATTATAGAGTCAAGTCATATCAATAAAGTTCCCCAAAAAGCTGAAGATGGGTCAGATACAACCGCACATCAAATTCCAGCTGATGGTAGTGCGGTTCGATGTGGCTACAGAGGTTATAAAACGCTTTAGTATGCCCTTTTTCTTTGAGATGCGCCAACTCATGGGTGACAATCATCCGCAAAAAAGGTTCAGGGGCTTTTTTAAAGAGATGGGAAATCCGAATCTCATTTTTGGCTTTGAGTTTTCCCCCTTGTACCCGCGAGACGAAGGTATGTGTCCCCAAAGCTGCGTGCAGATCCCGAAGTTTGGTATCATAAAGGACTTTAGCGATGGGTGCGCCGGTGCGTAAATAGCTATTTTTGAGTTCCATGACATAGTCATAGAGGGTTTTATCGGTAGTGTAGGGGTGCAGTGAGGGATATTTTTGTATCAAATGTTCCCCCAAGCTTTTGGTATCAATGAGCTTTTGCACGTGTATATGCAGCTCGTGAGGGTAGTGGTTGAGATAGATGAGAGTAGGAATAGTATCCATACTAATCTATGCGGTTGGTGATGTTGGTGATATGCCCATGATTATCGTGGTAAACGGTTACCAATTGGCTATGGACGCATAGGTCTAATTGCCCCTTATCGACATGAAAATAGTTAGCATAATCGTGTGGTTCATACAATAAATGTTCACTGGGGGCGCGATGTCGATTGAGGCGTGAAAGGATAAACAAAACAAGGGGGGTTCCAATGAGGGTATAAATGGCGTGTTCAAAGGTGACACTACTAATGTTTTCAAAAATCCAATAGGAGACCTCTTCGGAGGGTACTTTGAGGGTAAGGATTTTATAACCAACGATTAATACGGGTTTCCATAAATAGATAAAACCCAGCCACAATCCAATGGTCATTGCATCCCACAGCCACCGTTTTCGTCGGGGCATCTCATGGCGTTTATTGATAATGAGCTTTTCCATGGTTAACCTTTTTTCTTAGGTAATTGTTGGTGGAGACCACGATCGGGACTCACCCACCGTGCGCGCCCTTTGGTACCCAATAACACTTTAGGAAGGGCGGTTACGGCGGTAAAGAGATTAAGCAACCAATACGCAAACGGGTACCAAATCATCCAATAGTAATTTTTTCCCAACCCTTCGTCGTAATGACCATCCAACCATTTGCTCACCCCAAATTGGAGTAAACATGCACCAATCAAAATGACGCTACTCTCATCGGGTAAAATAGGGGATTGTTCTGGCAACAAATAGGGAACAGATATGAAAAAACTTAAAAACCACATAAAAAAAACCAAAATCATACTGTATGCCCAGAGGGTACTAAGCATCAGTTCGGTCATAAGTCCCCAAAGGTGGGTTTGTTTGTGAGAGAAGAGTACTTTAAAATTTTTAAGCATCACTTGCACCCCTCCCATTGCCCAACGTAACCGTTGTTTCCACAGACCACTGATCGTCTCTGGCATCAAAATCCATACCAACGCGCGGGGTTCAAAGCGGACATCCCATCCATTGCGTTGGAGTTTCCACGTAATATCAATGTCTTCGGTCAACATATCCGGACTCCAATACCCCACTTCATGCACCGCCGCTTTTCTAAAGCCAGTAATAACCCCTGAGACCGTAAAGAGTCGTCCAAAACTGCGTTGCGCCCGTTTAATCATCCCTACAATCGAGGAAAATTCCCCCACTTGGATTTTTCCTAACAAACTCGTACGGTTGCGAATACGGGGATTTCCCGTCACTGCTGCCACTTCAGGATAACGGATAAAGTGTTTGACCATCCAGTGGACACAGTGCTTATCGATAAGAGCATCTCCATCAATCCCGATCAAATATTCGTAGTGAGCGACCAACGCACCCGCTTGAAGCCCTAAGGCTTTTCCCTGATTTTCGGCAAGATTCACTACTTTGAGTTTAGGATATTCTTTGGCTAAGGCAAGGAGTATTTCCAACGTATTATCTTTACTCCCATCATTGATAGCGATGACCTCAAATTCGGGATAATCAACATTTAACGCGTAGGTAATGGTCTCTACGGCATTTTCCCCTTCATTATAACAGGGGATCAAGATGCTCACCCCTGGCCATTTTTCATTGGGTCTTAGGGGGGAATGGGGTATTTAAGGTAGGGTTTTTCATTCTTAAAATAAAAAAAGATCGCCCCAACAATCCATAAACTGGACATAAAAAGGGGGTAATAATAGACATATCCCAATATGGTTTGCCATAACAGATGAACAAATACCGCGAAAGTCATTATAAATCCTTATTGTTTATCCACAGGAGTGGTTGGGGTTACGACATGCATACGTAAGGGCTTTTGTTTAAAGGCTTCGCGTATTGTCGTGGCATCGGGGACGTTGCTAAAGACATTATCGGGATAATAGGCGATATGGTGAACCCCTAAGCGGTAGAGATGGTTGATGGTCTCATTCATCTCTTTGGCGGGGATCGGTTCATTGTTTTTACGCCAATTAACGCTTTGCAATTCCATTACGGTGCGCTCTAAACCGCACTTCTCTTTTTCAACATTATGGACGATTTTGGTATAAAACGCATCCATATCGTCCGCTTTTTCCATATACGGCATCGCCATAATGGCGGTGTAATCGTATTTTTGGATCGACTCTGAGAGATTTTGAGCGTACCATTCTTGGGCATTTTTATTCAAGGCAACCTGCGCGTAGAGGTTACGGGCGGTTTTAAGCCCCGGTTGCTCGTCTCGGACATTGTGGGCTAAGTGCAACGCAAAATCATCCAAATAGGTAGTTTTGAGTTGCGTCCAGCGGTCAAATTGGTGGCGATTGGCGCGAATTTTAGCCACAGTTCCCGATAAACCCCATTTTTTATACTGTTTATGGGCGGCTGCGGAGTCGTCTTCATAATCGGATAACGTGACATCATCGTGGAAAAGTATCCCATCAAAATAGGCAGACTTTGCCAAATCGGCATAAATCTCTTGGATCACTTTGCGCGCTTTGGGGGAGAAAGGGGAGAGCCGTGGGTACCCCATATTCAGATGGGTTGGATCGACTTGCAATGTGATGACACTATTATCGTTAGCGACGGGGTGATTTTTGGGTAGTTCCCACGCTAATAAGGGGATCCACGCATAAATTCGGGTCACTTGGGTACGTGTGGCAATTTGCCATGCTACACGATTAAAAAGATCCGCACGCATAGGGATGTGACGATTGGGAAAATAGACATAATCCGCTGCCCCATCTGAATCGGGATCGGAAAAAGCCTGTAAATAAATGGTATTGACCCCCAATGTTTTAATCCGTTCAAGAAGATCACCCAAATTTTTCTCTTGTTGGGTGACATTGGCATCATAAATATAATCTAAATCAACATGAGCTGCTTTGGTGGCGCGATCATCATCCGTCCAATTGGCATTACGTGTTTTCATATTGAGGTCTAATTCGCT
Source organism: Sulfuricurvum sp. (assembly GCA_020721585.1). Lineage (GTDB taxonomy): Bacteria > Campylobacterota > Campylobacteria > Campylobacterales > Sulfurimonadaceae > Sulfuricurvum. The sequence goes on along the minus strand of DYMK01000001.1, from coordinate 120,285 downwards.
AAGGGACATTGTCCCCTCGACCAAAATACGGCGTAGCCCCCATAACGGCGTTGTTTTGGTATTACTGCCATCATCCAAGGTCAGACCGATAGGCATCCCTAGCCGTTGGGCAAGATTACGCGACGCTTTATTATAATGACCATAAGGCCATACCATGACACGCGGTTTTTGCCCCGTGTAGTGTTGTAAAAAAGTGTTGTTTTCGCGTAAATCTTTATACACACGACGTTGATAGCTTTTGTCATCTTCGTATTTTTGGGTAGTAGTTGACCATAAACGTGTTGTAATGGCAGGTTCCATATTCCCTTGTGGATTTCCTTGGATCCCCTCGTGCGCTTGATAACTGTGACTGGCAATTTCTACAAGACCACTGCCTACCATCTCTTTGATCTCTTTTTGGCTCAAAAATTCGGTTCGTGGAATCATTTTTCCCGCAAAATCGACCTTATCTTCCTTGAGTAACCAACTTCCTACCAAAGCAATGACAGAGGGAATTTTATACTTTTTAAGGATGGGATACGCATTGGCGTATACCGAGTGATACCCATCGTCGAAAGTGATGAGTACGGCTTTATTGGGCAGTGCCTTTCCTTTATTTCGATACGCCAAAATATCATCGACATTGATAAAATGGTAGCCATGCGTTTGTAACCACTGGATTTGTTGTTCAAAATGTTGAGGAGACACAGCATAGGTTGCATCAAGCGTTTTAGGTTTTTCCGCTATTTCGTGATAGCTGAGGATGGTAAACTCATTGGGATTTTGATCCCGACTACATTCATTGGGCAATTCGGTTGCATTCACATAACCACTGGCAATAGCTAGTAACACTAACATCAATTTCACGATGGGTTTACGCATAAATAGGGGTACTCTCTTTAAAATTTTGGTTAATGATTATACATTAGAACCCTTTCATAACTTCTAATGACATACCTAGTCTCGTAAATTGAGCCATGAGGGGGGGTTGTCAAAGGAGAGTTCACTTTGATTCCAATGGTTTTTTTCCCCATTGCGGGAATGAAGTTTGCCATCAATGTATTTGTATTGCAATCCAGTAACGGTGCTGGTAAGTTTTTTACCCTCACTGAGTGCTTCTAAAACTTTTTCTCTGCTTTCCATTGGGTGATCCTTTTGATCGTGAGCTAGTAGGGGGTTGAGTGGATAAAAAATTAAAGGTAGAAAAAAATGAGTGTAAAAAGAGGAAGCAGGCAGAAAATCTACCTACTTAGGAGAGAACTTACAGTGCAGTAACGTTTTCTGCTTGAGGGCCTTTTTCGCCTTGTCCAACAGTATAAGTTACTTTTTGACCCTCTTCAAGAGAAACACGGCCATAACCTGTGCGGTTGATTTGACGAAAGTGAACAAACAAATCTTTGTCTCCGTTATCTTGTTGGATAAATCCAAAACCTTTTTCGCCGTTGAACCATTTAACTGTTCCGTTTTGTACATCTGCCATAATAAGCCTTTTAGTTAAAAATACACCCCGTTGCCGCGGTGGTCGAAAATATAAAGTGGAGTATTCTTAGAGCGGGCCGTACTGTTAACAAAAAGGTCTTCAATAGAGAGCTAGCCAAAGATGAAACTCTAAATCATCTTTCAATGACTGAAGTATAACTGAAAAATAGTGAAAAAGCAATTAAAGATACGCTAAGATAACTAAAACAATTAATATTCCAAAAATAGAAAGGGTTAAGGATGATCGAACAATTTATCCGTGAGGTATTAGCAGAGGATATTGGGCGGGGCGATTTGTACGCACACGTATCCACACCTGTGGATGCCAACGCCAAAATTATCGCTAAAAGTAAAGGCGTTTTCGCCGGTGAAGTGTATTTGCAAGAACTGGCACGATTAGAAGGTTTTACCATTCAGTGGCACAAACACGATGGGGAGACGTTTACCACAGGGGAAGTGTTACTGACACTTAGTGGTACTTCCCATGTTTTGCTTCGGAGTGAACGGACACTACTCAATATCCTCTTGCACGCCAGTTCCATCGCGACCTTAACCCACGCTTATATCCAAGCGGTGGCACCGTATGGAACCAAACTCCTTGATACCCGCAAAACCCGCCCCCTTTTGCGCGTTTTTGAAAAATACGCCACCCGTATGGGGGGAGCGACGAATCATCGTATGGGACTTGATGATGCCTTGATGCTTAAAGATACCCATCTCAAAACGATTGATGATTTAGCGACGTTTATGGAAGAAGCACGCAAAAAAATCCCCTTCACGGCGAAAATTGAGATTGAAGCCGAAGATTTCGAGATGGCGAAAAAAGCGATGGAGGTGGGTGCTGACATCGTGATGTGTGACAATATGACCCCTGAGCAACTTTTGGAAGTGGTGGTGTACAAACACGCCCACCATCCCCATATCCTTTTGGAAGCCAGTGGCAACATCTCCCTTTCGACGATTGAAGCGTATGCCCAAACGGGCGTTGAGGCGATTAGTACCGGATCGCTTATCCATCAAGCCAATTGGATTGATATGTCGATGAAGATGGAGTAACGTTGATACCCATGGACAAATGGATCCCCTTTTTAGGGAATAAAAAGGTCATTGCTACGGTCTTTTTGGTCATTATGGGGATTCTTGGGGGAATTTTTTTCCGTTTAGAACGGGAAGTTACCGCCCAGACGCTCCAAAGTCTCAACGATCAACTCTCCATTGCCCTAACCAATCAATTGGACAAAGAGCAAGCGACCGCTTTGCGATACGCCCTTATTCTCAGTCAAAATGGGGCATTGGGGGATGCGTTGGAGCAAGATGACGAGGAAAAAGGGTTTAAAATCCTTTCGGATGTGATGAAATCAATTCAACTTTATACCGACACCCTCATTCGATCCCAAATTATCACCGCAGAGTATGTCATTTTTGCTCGCAGTTGGGATAATTCGTATGCGGGGATGCCTTTGGATTTTCACCGTCCCGATTTGTTGTATTTTCAACACCATAATAAACCCCGTGCCGCCATCGAAGTGGGGCGGAAACTGGGGATCAAAGCGACCGTTCCCATACACTATAAGGACAAAACGGTGGGGTTTGTGGAGGTCGTCTCTTTTTTTGAATCGACCCAAGAGTATTTCGATCGGTTGGGGATTGATTTGTATATTTTGATGGATGAACGGTTTTATAAAACGGCGGTTTTTATGCAAGAGAACCCCTCCATCGGGAAAAGCTATATTTTGGCCAACGCGCACTATACCCAAAGTGATGTGGATCTTTTGCGGGGGATCGATTTTAAAACCTTTAAACCATCACGGGTTATTTTTCAGGGGGGAAAATACCTCTTTTATGAACCGATGAAAAATGGGGAGGGGGAGACCATCGGGGCTTTTGTTTTCTCCTTAAGTGCCAAACAAGTGAAGACGTATGCCCATTCGGATAATGAAGATATTTCGTTTTTGATCCATTTTAGTCGTGATGAGTTGTACGATGTGATGATGAAAAAAGAGTTGGATAATGGATTATTTCACAGTGCCTACGATAAAGAGTTGTTGTATCTCAAAGATGTGGTCGCCCCAAAAGATCGGGAACTGTTTGACCAAGAGGCACGTGAACGGTTTAATACCTATTCCAAAGAGGAATTGATGGGGATATTGTTGCATCATAAAGTGGTCAAAGAGATTACGGGGGAGATTCGATGAGGGTATTGTTGCTAGAAGATGAGTATATGCTGCGCATTAGCATTACCGAATTTTTAGAGGAGTTGGGATTTGAGGTGTTAGGGTTTGGTAATGGTACCAAAGCCTTTGAAGCCACCTACGATACCCGATGCGACTTATACGTTTTGGATGTCAATGTTCCGGGAATGAGCGGGTTTGAATTTTTACGGTCACGGCGTGCTGAGGGGGATAAAACCCCCGCTATTTTTCTTACCTCCATGGTCAATGTCCATGATCTCCAAGAGGGGTATCAATCGGGGTGTTGTGACTATATCCGTAAACCTTTTGATCTCACCGAATTACACTTGCGTATTTTGCACGCCATCAAAACGTACTATAACGAAGGGGAAAATCTCATCGATTTTGGAGAGGGGATGGTGTACGACCTTGACCATTTTACCCTGCGTCACCATGGGCAGCTTATCGCCTTGAGTAAAATGGAAAACGATATTTTTGGACTCCTTTTGAAACATAAAAATCAGGTGGTCTCGATGGAGATGTTCCAAGATGCGATTTGGGGAGAGTACGTCGATCCTGCTAATATTCGGGTACAGATTAATAATCTCCGTAAAAAACTTCCGCTTGACATCATCCAAAATCGGCGCGGGTTAGGATATATCCTTGAACGATAACCGCTACGCGCTGAAAAATGCGTTTTTGTATACGATGTTGGTGGCACTGTTACTGTTGATTCCCACGTACGTTTATGTCACCTATATGAAATATTTGACCGATATTGAGTACGAATTTACCCTCAAACAACAATCCCATCTGATCCTTAGAGCGATGGAGAGCTTTGATGACAAAGAGGATAAAGCGTTTGATTACCCCCGCTTCCGATCGTTTCAGTCGGGATTGTACGATGACCATTTTTCCCCCATTTTTACCCTCATTGACCACCCTCTCCCCCTCCAAAAAGGGGGATATTACAGTCATTCTGAGGATAATTACGCCTACTTGGTGGTCACCTTACCCCCCCAACGCTATTTTGATGCCACCTATTTGGTCGTGGGGGGAGAACGCTCCTACGTCCGTATTTATCAGGATGTGGTCATTATCTTGTTTGCCATTACTACTTTTATTTTTGTGTTATCCCTTTTCTTTTTGGATCGGTTTGCCCTGCCGTTTCAGCGGCTTAACCGACGACTCGATCAGTTTATCAAAGACTCCATGCACGAAATCAATACCCCCTTATCGATCATCAACGTCAATATCGATCTCTATCACCGCGCCAATCCCCCCAATAAATACCTCCAACGGATTAAAGCCGCCACCAAAACCTTGGCAACGCTCTACAACGATATGGATTATCTCATCAAAAATGAACGGTTGGCATTTCCCTACGAACCCATTGATGCGAGTGGTTACCTCCAAGAGCGGATTGATTATTTTTCCGAAGTGGCAGCGTTAAAAAACATTTCGATCCAAGCGCACATCGCAGAGGGGATTGTTTTGCACTTTAACCCCACCCAACTGCAACGGATCATCGATAACAATCTCTCCAATGCAATCAAATATTCCCATGAAGAGGGGGTTATTGAGGTGATTTTAACCGAAAATGCAAAGCAATGCGATTTGGTATTTCGTGATTATGGGATAGGGATACAATCGATCGATGCGATCTTCCAACGCTATTACCGCGAAAACCACGACAAAGGGGGCTTTGGGATCGGGTTAAATATCGTCAAATCGATCATTGATAAAGCGGGCATCACCCTTCATATCGACTCGGTGTATGGGGAGGGAAGTGAGTTTGTCTATACCTTTGTTTCGCCGATTTATCGAGGGTGAGAAAAAAATCTTAAAGAGAAATAATATGGAACCCCTCTGGTCCTTATGTGGTTTTCATCTGATCCACGAAATACGTCCAAGGGCGATTAACTATCGGGAACATAGGACCATCATTGCTCAAATAGCCGATTATTATGGTGATTATGGTGAATTAACAGGTTTGGATGGTAGAATGTTGGCAATGGGTATTCGTTAACGATATGAATGCACCTAGGTATTTTCTTATATATTCCAAAAAATTTTCAGAAAAGATAAAATTCATAAATGGTTAATTTAAATCTTAAAAACTTTGCCAAAATAAAAGAAAGTGATTTTGCTATTAATGATATAACTGTTTTTGCTGGTAAACCAGGAACGGGTAAAAGTTTTCTCATGAAGTTTCTATATGCTGAAACAGAAGCAATTCATTCTATTATTAGTGGAAACTATGTAAAGCATTATGCACTAGCTGATAGTCAAGATCATGAGTTATCAATATTAAAATTTTTTCAATACAGTTTTCCAAAAAAAGAAACTAGTCGTTATAAAGAAATTAATGTTTTGATAGAAACAAATGATTATATAGGTGCTTATAAAGCTTTTAAAGAAGAGTTCCCATTGATAGAAAAAGAAAATGGGCATCTTAGCCTTATTCAAACTATCTTAAAGAAATATTCTAAAAAACAAAAAGAAGCATTTACTGACACTGAGGAAGATAGATTTTATTTCATTTTTAGAAATATCTTAGAATCTATCTTTGTGGATATTAATCAAATAAATGAATCATTTTCCTATGAAAACAGTAATTTAAAATTAACATTTTCTGACGATAAGCTCAACATTGAAAAGACAAATATATCAGATGATAATACTGGAGCTTTATTCGTTGAAACACCTTTGATTTTAGAATTTCAAAAGTTTCTCCCAAGTGAACCATTCAAAGTTCCTTATCACATTGATTCATTATTGCAAGAATTAAATAAAAATGATTTTACGTTTAAAAGTGAAGAAGCAAATAATTTCATAAATGAATTTATCAAATCAACTGCTGCTGTCATCAAAGGTAACATCTCTAAAAATGCAACAGACTTTGCATTCGTATCGCACAACGGTAAAACATACAGTATTGTTAATGCCTCATCAGGCATCAAGAGCATTGGGCTTTTACAATATCTCGTAAAAAATAGAGCAATTATAAAAGGCTCTACTCTCTATTGGGAAGAGCCAGAAGTTCATCTTCACCCTACATGGCAGCTTAAAATGGTAGAACTGTTTATCGAGCTGATGAATGCGGGGGTAAAAATCATATTCTCAACCCATAGCCCATACATGGCTGATTATCTTAATGTTATATCTAAAAAGAAAGAGCTAAGAAACCGTGTTTCATTCAACCTTTTGAGTGAAACAGACGGTGTTGTATCGAATACTATTTTAGACGGTACGAACTGGTCACAATTACGTGATGAGCTACTTGGTCCATTAGAGGAAATAATGTGGGAATACCTCTAAGCTCTTTAACTGAAGGATGTTGTGAAGGATTAAACTCGCTTCATACCGTCAAATTAGATGAATACAAGCCCAATAAAAGTATGTCTTCCGTCGATAACGTTTTAGAATGTGACGATAAATATATTTTTATTGAAGAAAAAAGTTTTTTACTGGATTATTATAGATTAGCAGGCAAAGAATGTGAGCATCACTTTTGTCCTGTCGATGGTGAAATTCCGAATGATTTCCTGAAAAGTATATCCAAATTGGATCCATCCGCCAAAAAAACCATCATGTACAAGGCTTGTTTTGATAAGACATTGTCTCATGACGATAAGCTAAGAGATACAATGACGATATTATATGGAGATGGTGCATTTTGTAATGTTAAAACTGCTAATTCCATAACTGTATATTTATATTGCAAAGGTTCAAATTTACCTGAAGACGAAAATATGAGTGGCTACATAAGCCTCATTTTTAGTTCAAAAATAGGCAACAAAAAACTAGTTGAATGCAGTAAACTCTCAAAATTTTTAGAAAATCAAAAGTGTAGCTAGCCCTCAAAATATTGCGCTTTGCATAGCTTTTTTTCATTATCTCCAATACAAATGCCCCGCAATGGTATAGGTATTGAGATTATGTCCATTTTTCTTGATACTCCCGATACACTGAAACAGATTCGTCATTTTTCGCAGTTCGTCGATCATATCGAGTGGACTACAAGTGGTGAGTATGCGATGAAACTGGACAATGTACTCGAATCCGTACCCATTTTAGGTTCTTATCTGTCAGACGCAAAGTTAAAAAAGGTGAAGTAAAAATGATACACTAGATGATAAAAGAAGGTCTGAGTAAAAGTGCGATAGCACGTAAACTTGGATTATACAGAGACACGGTTGCCAATGTAGAATGCAAACAACGGCTAAACGGGTAAAATCCCCCCACCGTACCCCAATATTTCTCCCCTTCGGATAACTTTTTCTTTTTTTACGTTATTTTTACACTCCTACTCTACAATGCGTGGTGTAAATTATTCAAGGAGAGCCAATGCGAAAACTGATCCTACTGGGAATCGCGACGTTGTTGGGTGCGGTGGATGTCGCACAGGTGATCGAAAGTCCCGATGCTGTGGCGATTTTGCAAAAAGATGCTTTACCCAAGGCAACGGTCTATACCATGCCAGCGGGGTGTGTGAGTGACGACCCCTCTGTGATTGCACGGGGAAAATACCTCTTTCATAACCTTAATGGAAAAGATGCCAAAGATGCTCCACCAGAGGGGTTAACTAAGCTTTTACCCAATGGGAAAGAGAAACAATATGGCAATTGTGTCGCGTGTCATAATATCCAAGGGGCGCAAGGGCATGGGAATGTTGGGCCTGATTTGACCAAATACCATACGATGTTTGTCGCTAGTGGTGCGCGCAATGCTCCGTTTGTCTACCAAAAAATTGCCGATGCACGGATGGATAATCCCAAAACACACATGACGATCAATCTCACCACCAAGCTGTTTAATGAGCGGGAAGTGTGTGATTTGACCTCGTACATCCTGTCACAAAAATAATTTTTCAAGGAGAATTCAATGGAACGTAGATCATTTTTAAAAAGTTTTGGTGCGATGGGTGCAGCAATAACCCTTATCCCTCAACTGGGGTACGGCGAAGAGGCAAAAAAAGTAGCCGGTCCCAATGCGTTAAGTCTTGATGCGGCGATGTCGGCGATTACGGGGGGAAAAGCGGTGACCTTTTCGCCCAAAGTGACCCTCTCCGCCCCTGAAATCGCCGAAAATGGGGCAGTCGTTCCCGTCAAAGTGAGTGTGGAAAGCCCCATGACCGAAAAAGATCATGTCAAAGAGATCCATGTTTTGGCTTCCAAAAACAACAATGTTCGTTGCGCGGATGTCTATTTGAGTCCTGCGAATGGATCGGCTTCGTTTGGAACGCGGATTAAACTGGGGGGAACGCAAGATGTGGTTGCCGTGGTCAAAATGAGCGATGGCACCTTTTTGGCAGCGAAGCAAAATGTTAAAGTGACCATCGGTGGGTGTGGGTGATACGCCCTTAGTGTCATTGCAGACGCAGTGTGTCATTCCGAACGTGATTTAGAATCTCTTTTTTAGACCCTGAATCAAGTTCAGGGTGACGAATAAGACCTCAGATCATGTTTGGGGTGACACAGCAAAAAAGTACATACGATTAAACATTAAACTATAACCAAAGGATTTAGTATGGCAGAGATCAAAACACTCATTAAAATTAAACCCAAAACCTACAGTGTGGGGGATGTGGTAGCGGTCGATTTTATGGCGATGCACCCCATGGAATCGGGGATGCGTAAAGACAAAGACAGCGGCGCACTCATTCTGGCCCATTACATCAATGAAGTGACCTTTTTGTTGAATGACAAAGTAATCACCAAAATGGTCACATGGGAATCCCTTTCGGTGAATCCTCTCTTCTCCGTGAATCTCAAAATCACGGGGGCAGGAACCTTAAAAATCCTTGCCAAAGACAACAAGGGGCAAAGCGTTGAGACCACTCAACAAATTACCCCTAAAGGATAAGCTATGGGAAAACGTTCTCTCAGTATCGCGCTGGTGTGTTTAGCCCTTTTGGGATCGGCATACGCGGAAGAGTCGATGAGTATGAGTGCCGCTGATAAAGCGATGTACGATGAATTACTCGAAAATAATCCCGCAGATATGGAGTTATCGGAGGGGGAGAGTCTCTTTGGTGCATTGATCGGGAAAGCAGGGTATGCCAAGATGATGGGGGTGAGTGAAAAAGCACTGCCTGCGTATATCGCAGGATTCCCCCGTTACGTGGACAGCGCCAAAAAAGTGGTCACTTTGTCCCAAACAATCCAAATGGCGGCCGCATCACAAGGGAAAGAGGTGCCTAAATTAGAGAGTCCCGAGATGCTTAAAATGACCCTTTTTCTTAAATCCTTAGCCAACGGTCAGAAAACGGCGATGAATGTCAAAGCCAATCCGCAGATGAAAGCGATGATGACCTTAGGTAAGGCGGTATTTGAACAACAACGTGGAGGGCGTGGGCTTTCGTGCAACAGCTGTCACAGTAGTGATATTATCGGGCAACGGTTACGGATGCAAATTCTCCCCGATTTGGGGTCTAAAGCGAATGCTTCAGCAGGGACGTGGCCGGCGTATCGTATGACCAAAAGCGAAACGACGCTGCTGGATAAACGGTTCCAACAATGTATGGACAATGCCCTTCTTGCTAAAATCCCTTTGGGTTCCAAAGAGATGGTCGCCTTAGAAGTGTATGTGACCAATATGACCAAAGGGAATGCCATTCATGTCCCTGGTGTCAAACGCTAAGGGGAGAGTATGGACGTATCACGACGAGACTTTTTTCATATCGCAGCGGCATTGGGGATCGGTCTTCCTACCCTTGGGATGGCAGCATCCACCCCTAAACGGATTGATGAGGTGGGGTTAAAAGATATTTATGCGTTTAACGCCCGTGGAAATGTGACGCTGTTGCATATGTGTGATATGCACGCCCACATTAAACCCTTGTATTGGCGAGAACCCTCCACCCTCATCTCCGCACCCAACCTTACGGGAACCCCAGGGTTTTTGTGCGGTGAGTCGTTTTTGAAACACTATGGGATGCAGGGCAAAACGCTGGATGCCTATTTTGATACCTTTATGAATTTTGATGCCCTTGCCCACAAGTTTGGGAAAATGGGGGGGGTTGCGCATATCAAAACCCTCATCAACCACATCAAAAAAGAGCGGGGTGCGGACAATGTCCTCTTGCTTGATTCCGGAGATACGTGGCAGGGGACGGGCGTTGCCCTTAAAACCACAGGAGAAGCGATTGTCAAAGCCCAAAATTATTTGGGTGTTGATGTGATGGTCGGTCACTGGGAATTTACCTACGGCAAAACACGGGTCAAAGAGTTACTGGGGATGCTTAATGCCCAATTTGTCTCCCAAAACATCGTGGGGGATGATTCGTTCGCCGATGATTTTGAAGAACTTATTTTTAAACCGTACACCATTATGGAGCGTGGAGGGGCAAAAATCGGGGTGATTGGACAATCGTTTCCGTTTACGTCGACGGCGAATCCCAAAGAGTTTACCCAAGGGTGGAGTTTTGGGCTTCGTTTGGACACCCTCCAAACCTACGTCGATAAACTTCGCAAAGAGGAAAAAGTTGATTGTGTCGTCGTTTTGTCCCATGATGGGTTTAGCGTCGATCAAGAGGTGGCGCGTCAAGTTAAGGGGATCGATTTTATCCTCAGCGGTCATACCCATGATCCCTCTCCTCAACCCACGGTCATTAATGGTACCGTGATTGTGATTGCAGGGAGTCATGGTAAATACCTCGGACGACTCGACATCGACATTCAAAACCATAAGGTCAAAGGGTACGAGTACAAACTTATCCCCATCGCCTCCAATCTCATTCCCGCCGATCCTGAGGGGGTTGAATTGGTCAATGCCCTCTACGCACCTTACGACAAAGAGTTTGGGGAAGTATTAGGGGTGACGAAAAATATTTTGTACAAACGGGATACGTTTTACTCTCCGTTTGATGCATTGATCAACGATGCGATTATCGATACGATGGATTGTGACATCTCCTTTACCCCAGGATACCGTTGGGGAACCACGGTCTTAGCAGGAGAGGGGATTACCATGGATGATGTCTATGGGATGACTGCCATTACTTACCCCAATGTCTATACCTTTGAACTCACGGGTAAACACATTCGGACATTGCTAGAAGACATTGCCGATAACGTCTTTAATCCCAACCCGTTGTACCAACAAGGGGGGGATATGAGCCGTTTGGGTGGAGTAACGTACAGTATTAAAGTTGGTGCAGGAAGTGGAAAACGGATCAGCAACATTTTGGTGAAGGGTAAACCTTTGGATGACACCAAAATCTATAAAGTCTCCTCATGGGGGGGCAATCTCCAAAACGCGGGGAGCCATTTGCAAGAATCGTTGATCAAACCGGTCTACGATGTTACCGCAGGGTACCTTCGTCGTCAAAAAAATGTCCGCATCGATGGGCATAGTAACGTTAAAATTCTCGATTACGAGTGCGGTTGCCCACGTAAGGGTTCACGAAAATAAGGCTCATTAAAAAGGGAGATAAGATGAAAATGGTAAAAGTAAGTTTAGCAGCCGCAACGGTCTGTTTGCTCGCAACTTCAGCACACGCGCTTAAAACGCAGGATCGTGAGTTAAAACCCAATGGACAAGTGGTCTATTTAAAAGCACCCGCAGAGGTCAATTCCTTCGCGGAAATGTTTAGTCAAGGAAAAGTGTACGGCGACATCCGCACCAACGCTTTTTGGTGGGATTGGGGCAATGTTAAAGCCAATACCACTTCGGATAACAATATGGTCGGATTGGGTGCAAACTTAGTCTATAAAACAGCCTTTTACCAAGGTTTTGGGGCAACCGTAGGAATTTATGGTGCGACACAAGCCCTTGATGAAAACCGTTTTACCACGGGTGTGAACTACGGTAAAGCGGGAAAAGATACCTATCGAACCCGTGCGGATGGGAGTGAAGCCGATATTGGGGTGATTGCTCAAGGGTATGGAGAGTACAAAGGGGGAAAAACCAACATTAAAGTGGGTCGTCAAATGATCGAAAGTACCCTTTTGGCATCGAATGACTCGAAGATGATCCCCAATACGTTTGAAGCCGCTGTTATTGAGAACAAAGATCTCCCTGATACAAGTGTCCGTTTAGGGTACATTACCAAACAAAAATTACGGGATCATCAAGCTTTTCACAGCATTTTAACGTATGATGGAACGACATCCGGAAATCTATCGTTTAAAGTCAATGGCAATGATGATTCAGGTGTCCACAAAGGGTTGAGCCTTGCCAATATCACCAAAATTGGGGGAAAAACCAATCCTGAGATGTTTTTTGGTACTTTTCAAAATAAATCAATTCCGAATCTAACCCTTAATGGGGAGTATTATGGTATTAATGATTTTTTCTCCACGGCAATTGCTGAAGCCAATTACGATATCGCTTTGGGGGATGGATGGACATTGACTCCGGGTGTGCGCTATTTACGTCAAATGGATAATGGTGCGGGTGCCATCGGAGGTGCATCCCTCAATGGAAAGGCTGCAACGACTGCCAATGGCGGAAGTGCTACGGCGCGTGCTTCGTATACCCATCCTAACAGTGTTGATGGAAGTATTTTGATGGAACGGTTGGTCTTGGCAAAAGGGGCATTGTCTTTGATGGCGGGATATTCAAAAGTATCGGATGATGCGGATATTATCGCTCCATGGCGTGGATTCCCCACCGGAGGGTACACCCGTTCAATGGCACAAGTCAACTGGATTGCCAACACCAAATCGTGGATGGTCTTAGCGCAGTATGACTTTGATAAAGCGGGGATTATTCCAGGGCTTAAAGCGACGGTTGATTATGCTCAGATGAATTTTGATGAGAAGAAAAATGTCGCTTTGGCCTCTGATTTGAGCGATCGTTCGATTTTTCATGTCGATTTGATCCAAAATTTCAAAGCCATTCCCAATGCAGAGTTTAAATTCCGTTTTGCGACCATCAAAGCAGATCCTTCAGCCAAAACGGATACGACGTTAAAAACCGATTACGAATCGTACAATGAGTACCGTTTCGAGATCAATTATCTTTTCTAAAGGAGACTTCTAAATGCGCTCACTGATACTTTTACTCCTGATAGTTCCTCTTTTGGGCGCATTTGAGTTGGGGTTACACCCCACCAAAATTTCCTCCACGGTCACCTGCTTTTTGGGTAAACCGGAGGTGATGAACACCACCAACAATGGTAATATGGTCAACAGCTGTTACATCGCAACCTCGCAAGGGTATGTGGTCATCGACAGTGGGTCGTCGTATGCGTACGCCGCTTCAGCGTACAAAGCGATGCACATCACCAAAGAGCTACCCGTTATACTGGTGATTGATACTCACGTCCATGATGACCATTGGTTGGGAAATGGTTTTTTTGTCGCTCAGGGCGTTAGGGTTTTGGGTTCGGATGATTTTGCTCATAATTCCAGAATTGATTCTCCCACCCGAATCCAAACCCATATCTCCCCCCAAGCCTACGCCAACACCATCCCGACGCGACCCACAGAGATGATTGATCACGATACCAATCTCACGTTTGGGACGACGAAATTGCAATTCCATCTCATCCCCACATTAGCACACAGTGCCAAAGATTTGGTGATTTTTCTCCCACAGTCAAAAACCCTTTTTGCGGGCGATTTGGTCTTTAATGATCGGATCCCCTCGCTTTTGGGGGGAGATATTAACGGATGGATAGGGGCATTAGAACAGCTTCAAAAATACGGTGCGACCACAATTATCGGAGGGCATGGGTACAAAACCGATGCAGAAGCGATGACCATGACCTATGGCTATCTAACCCACTTACGCCACGCCATACGCAATGCCCTTCACGCAGGATTGGGGATCGAAGAGACGATGAACACTGTGACCCTACCTGAATATAAACACCTAAAAATGTTTGAGACACTCCACCGATCCAATGTGGAAGCTGCCTACCGAACACTGGAGTGGGAACAATGAGACGCTATTGGATTCTTATTGTGTTGATGGTCATACATCTCTCTGGAGAGACGCAGTTTGCCCAACCGCTCCCCTCACTGGAAGCTCCCCGTCAGGTGGTTTTTTGCATCACGGAAGGGGATGATGAATCGATTAATCATGTCCTTAGTTCGGCAAATAACGTCTTGAAATTTTATGGTCCTGAAAAAGTGAATATCGAAATTGTCGCCTATTATCATGGGATACGGGCGTTATTAAAAAGTGAAAAAGTCATTGGTGTTCGTGTCCGTGCCTTGATGCAATACGATGTCAAATTTATTGCGTGTGGCAATACGATGCACACCAAAAACATTCAACCCGATCACCTCATTGAGGGAAGTGAGATCGTCACCGCAGGGATTGTGGAGATGCTTGAGCGAGTCAAAGAGGGTTGGATCTACATTAAACCCTAAAAAAAAGGATTACCATGAAAAAAATAGCGTTTTATCTTTGGATGATACTTGGAGTCGTAGCGTTACACGCGCAAGGCGACCTTCATGAATTTAGTTGCCCCAATCCTGAGGGGAAAGTGACCCCGACGATGATTGAAAAAGGGTTAGAAGCCAACGGATTTGTGATCGCAGGCAACTCCGAGATGACCCATCCGTTTCAAATTCAGTTTGGGGAGAGTGATTTTAGCGCGTTTAATCTGCTGACCGTGTATCACGCCAAACACAGCGCTACTTTGGTCAAAAGTCATGCTGATGGGGGGATTTTTGTCCCGATGTCATTGGGCATTTACCAACGAAAAGGGGATAAAAATCTTCATGTTGCGGTGTTAACCTCCCAAGGACAAGAGAAGATTGCAGGGTTCAAAGCCCCTGAATTTGGAGCCATTGAGAAGCTAATGGTTGCAACCTTGACCAAAATATTACCCCAAATGACCCACACCATTACCAAAACGTCTCTCCCTGCTCAGGGAAAATTGCTGACCCGTTTTGTCCATTCGACTGAGGGTCAAGCGTGGAAAAAAGAGAAAGAAAATGTCGAAATGATGATCGAAGATGGTCTTAAACCTGCAGGGTTTACCCTCTCAAACTTTACCGATTACCAATTTGTCCTCACCGACAAAGGGGGAACAAGTCCGTTTGATTTTTACGATACCTACTCGATTTGTAAACTCAAAGTGATCTACACCGTTGCCAAAACCCATCCCGAAGCATCCGCGTTTGCTCCGTGTACCTTGATGGTCTATAAGAAAAAAGATGCCAATGAGATCGTGATGGGCTTTCCCAGCGTCTACAGTTGGTTAAGCGCCGCTGAAGTCAACGATGCTGAGGGAAAAGCGGTCTTGCTTCAAGCGCAAAAAGATTTTGAAGCGGTATTGCAAGGGGCGAGTGAGTAATAAAAGCCGTCATTCTCATCCAAATGGGAATGACATTAGCGCAATGTCTCCTTTTCCAGCGCGGCAAGAAGGGAAGCGATCTGTTTTTCGTGTTCGTAGAGGGCAAAGGTTTGTCGGACATACGCATGAAGCAGTGTTTTTAACTCATTGTTGTTGTGGGTGTCAAAATCGTGGGAAATTTGCGTGCGCAAAAAAAGGGCAAACTCCTCTTCCACCTCAATGGTGTAGGGTTTGGCATTAAACGTGAGGGAAATTTTCACCCTTACCCCAATACTGCTTCAAGATTGGAAACGATACCCTCAATCTCAATGTCTTTTTCCAGTAACTCATTTTCCAGTTTCATTAGCTCCTCTTTTTGGTTCATAAGGGCAGCTTGTAATTTACTCACCTCTTCGGTGAGAGCTAAGAGTTCATTTTCTTGGGAGGTTTGTTTTTCAACGAGTTGGGCAACAAGTTGTGTGAGACGTTCAATGGGTGTGGCAGTAGAGAGCATAAAAGTTACCTTTGAATCAAAATGATAGAGGGTCTAATTTTAGCACTATTTTTTTAGGTTTACCCTTTTGCATCGGAGCTAAATGCCAATACTTCGGCAATCGTCTCGTACGTATAGGTTTCAAAGTGATTATTGCCCTTAGCAATCGCCATCAGTGCCATCCGATCGGCTAATTCATTCCCCTCAATCCCCGCATGACCTTTGACGTGCTGAAGGGTCACTTTGGTTTTGAGGCTCTCATAGAGGGCATGGGCGTGTTGTATGAGTTCGAGATTTTTGATCTCTCCCCCTTTTTTCGTCCACCCTTTAGCTTTCCATCCATACGCCCACGTCACGACACAGTCAATGCTGTATTTGGAATCGGATAAGATGGTGACCTTGGGTGAGAGGGAGATTTTAGCATACTCCAAGGCGTGAATGAGGGCTTTGAGTTCGGCGGTGTTATTGGTACCCCGTTTATCCGCTTCCCCGTAGAGCAAGAGGGGTTTATGCTCCGTTTCGTAGATGGCAAGACCACTTCCTGAGGGGCCGGGATTGCCCGAACACGCACCATCGCAATAGATACGCAACACCGCTTGGGGTTTTTCGTTTTCAATGGTAGGATCGAAAAGACTCCCTGCCTCGAGTTGTTTGGCTTTTTCTTTTTTGAATTGGGCAATGAGACGCGCTTGCTCTTTTTGCCCTCGCACCCCTTTGAGGCGGATAAATAATTCTGCGCTGGCATCGCTGATCACACTCCCCTCAACGCTGTTGATCCATTCTGACCATAAAAGCCCTAAGATGGTCGCTTGGGATGCGTTGAGGGATTCACCGTGAATATGTTCTTCTATGAATGCTTTGGTTAAGGTCACTGCCATATTTACCTTCTCTTTTTTCGGTATTATATACTTGATGGTACACAGTACGTTATTTTTTGATTTAAATTACACAAGAAATCTAAAAGTATGCGCATAATCACTACGTTTCGTCACTCCCTAGAAAGTGGAAGTGATGGGACTGTCAAGGTAATAGAAAAGGACTTACCTTTAACAAGAGAGTAAAGGCAGTTATAACGTAGGAGCTTCTGTAGTAGGAACTACCGATTCAATTGCAGGGTTAGGCGTTGCCTCTTCAGGAGAGGTTTGTGTCTCATTTCCCTCACTATCTACACTGTTTAGACGATTGCCGGTTGGACTACTGAGAGGACGATCAAAATAGCGCTTGGTTTTAGGATAAATACGGAACACATCTTCCATAAAATAGCGGAAAACCGATCCTGCAGCACGCCCTCCTGTTTCATTTTTGCGCATCGGGGTGTTATTGTCATTACCATACCATACCACGGTCTCAATGGTGGGAGAATAGCCAATAAACCATGCGTCAATGTTTTTGTTGGTCGTTCCGGTTTTACCCGCAATTTCAACCCCATACACTCTGGCTTCGGTACCCGTTCCAAAGGCGACAACGTCTTGCAAGATAGAGGTCATTTTATAAATTTGTTCCCGACTATCGACTTGACGATGGGTATTTTCATACTGGAACGTCTCCCCTTTGGGGGTAATGACCCGACGGATCAAAATAGGGTTGGTTTGTACGCCCGCTCCGGCAAACATCGTATAATATTTGGCCAAATCGTGCGGTGTCAGAGATATGGTTCCCAAGACAAGGGAGAGATTCTCAGGGAGATCTTCGACAATCCCAAATTGGTGTAACCCATTCACTACTTTTCTAAAGCCCATATCACTGACCATGTTAATGGTCGCAAGGTTACGGGAGTAGGTCAACGCATCGCGGATAGTGACCATCCCTTTGTATTCGTTTTTGTAGTTACGCGGTTTCCATGCTTTTTCTTCCCCATCGTCCCCTTTGTAGGTATAAATACGGGCAACATCGGGAACCAATGTCGCAGGAGACATCCCATTATCCAAAGCCACTTGATAGATAAAGGGTTTAAAGGCTGATCCCGGTTGGCGTTTGGCTTGCGTCACCCGATTGTAGGGGCTAACCGCATAATCATACCCCCCTACCATCGCTAAAATCTCCCCTGAATAAGGATCCATACTCATTAATCCCCCATTGAGCTGCGTTTTCATGTTCTCATCCAACGCACCTGATTCTTCAGCACGCGAAAGAATATCATTACGTCCTGCCAAAAGGGCTTTATACCCCGCTTCTTGGAGTTTCATATCGATGGTTGTATAAATTTTATACCCACCACTGCGGATATCGGGAAATGCATCCCCCAACTGGCGCATCACTTCATCGATGATATAAGGCCCTGAATTGCGGGTCAAGGTGTCATTAAAGACGTAAGGACGCTCTTGGGTAGCTTTATCGTAGGTGGCTTGGTCAATCCATCCCAATTGCAACATACGGGCGATGATTCGATTGGCACGACCGATATTGAGTTCATAGTTTTTCGTCGGAGCATAAAAGTTAGGACCTTTGGGGAGGGCAACCAGCATCGCCATCTCTTTGAGGGTTAACTCTTTGAGGGGTTTATGAAAATAGCCATCGGCAGCGGTTTTGATCCCATAATAGCCATGTCCCAAATAGATTTCATTAAAATACCGCTCCAAAATCTGTTCTTTGGACAATTGTTGCTCAATGCGAATAGCATACAAAAGCTCTTTGAATTTTCGGGAAAATTTCTTATCACGGGTCAAGAGGGCATTTTTCACCAATTGTTGGGTGATGGTACTTGCCCCTTCTTTGAGTTTTCCTGCACTAACGTCTTTGATGATAGCGCGAAAAATTGCATCAGGATTCACCCCATGATGTTCAAAAAAATCGGTATCTTCAATGGCGACTAACGCCTCAACCAAGCGGGGTGGAATGTTTTCAAAGGAGACATAATAACGGTGTTCATTATTGAATAAATTCGCAATTTTATCCCCATTACGGTCGTATACTTCGGTCGTTAAGTGGGGTTTATAGTCAATCAGACGTTGCGTCTCGTATTCAAAATTGTAGATCACATATCCCAAATAGCCCAAAGGGAGTGCAATGATCAATCCCAATGTAATCCATAACTTTTTATTCATCCTCTTATCCTACTGTTAAACTCGAAACGATCGGGTGGTAAAATTGGCTTCAATAAGCTCTTTGGTATACGGGTGGTGGGGATGGTGCATAATGCTCTCCATCTCCCCCCGCTCGATAATATTGCCCTTTTCTAGGACGCACAAGGTGTCACACAATTGCGATGCAACCCCCATATCATGGGTGACCAAGAGGGTTAAAAACCCTAACTTGGCTTGCAACGAACGCAACACCTCAATCATCCCCGCTTTGGATACAGGGTCTAAGGCGGTGGTTGGTTCATCCAACAACAGCAATGCAGGGTTACTTGAGAGTGCCATAGCGACCACGATCCGTTGCAATTGCCCCCCTGAAAGCTCACTGGGATAGCGGTTGAGGGTGTCACTGGGCAAATCAAGCCACCCCATAATCTCCACCATCCGTTGCGGAGAACGAAACAGCTGATCCTTAATTTTGGTCAAAGGCGAAAGGGCGGTAAAGGGATTTTGGGGAACCAACGAAACGCTCTCCCCCCGCATCCACTCAAACCCACACCGCTTTTTTACCGCAATTTCCAGTCCGCTATCCCCCATCCCCAACAGCGATTTGAGGATCAAGGACTTACCACTCCCACTATGCCCCACCAAGGCAAGAGACGTGTGAATGGTAAATGCGCACGAAACCAAGGTCTCTTCCCCGTAACGGACACACAATTCATCGATATACACTGACTTCATCGCGCTATTTTATCCAATTGTGACTAAAACGCTCACACACCGTGATTAAAATTTCTTCGGAAATGGTCGTACGGGCGATTAGACGGATAATTGCCTTAGCAACCGTGGGTTGACGGATGGCTCCCACGGCTACGCCAAGCTCTGCTTGAAGCTGTGATTGGAGCATCATGACCGTACGATTATCCCCGATTTCGATGGGGACGATTAACCCCCCAATCTCCAATCCAAGATGGTGCTTAATCAACGTTTGTCGTTGAGTAATCGCTTCGGTGAGGGGAACAACATTCTCTTGAATATGGTTAAGTGCGCTATGGGCTAATGCCGTATCGTACAAGGAGGGGGCGGTGGCGTAAATGACGTTTTTAGCACGGTTAAGAAGATAGTCACAAATGTGATGGGAGGAGAGAACATACGCCCCAAAACTCCCATACGCTTTGCCTAACGTCCCCATTTTAATCATCAGCGGGGTGGGAGTAATCGCATAAAAATCCAAAATTCCCCTAAGATGCTCCCCGATCACCCCACTGCTGTGGGCTTCATCGAGGATTACAAGGGCTTCATAGTCATTGCAAAGGGTAAGAATGTCACGACAAAGTCGATCCCCCCCCATCGAGTAGATCCCCTCCACCGCGACAATGATCCGTTTGCCTGAATGCGTTTTGAGTAATGCTTCTAGCGCATCAGGGTCGTTATGGGTGAAATAGATTACCTCCCCCTCACACACCTTTGCCCCCACAATCCCACTGGCATGGTAGTGTTCATCCATGAGCAACACATCCCCTTTACGCACCAACGCTTCCATCAGCCCCACATTGGCATTAAAGCCACTTCCCATCACGATACCCGCTTCAAACCCATTGGCATCGCATAACGCTTGCTCAAAGTTTTGGTGGATGGGGTGATACCCATTGACCAACATCGAGGATTTTGGAGCGTGATAAGCATACGCTTCCACCATTGTACACGCGTGATGATGCAAGGTCACATCGTGTGCCAACCCCAAATAGTCGTTAGATGCCAAATCAATCAATGCGTCATTGACCAGATGACGCTCTCGGTAACGACCCGATCGATGGAGGGCTTTGAGTTCGTTGGTGTAGAGGGGGGTCATGAATTGATTGGGTTAACCGTATATTTTTTTGTTGTTATGAAAATTTCTATATTAGTAATCACCTCCGATAAATACTCAAAAGTTTCTTGTTTATATCTATTTATATCATTCACTGTATAATCTTTACCAACATCATAAAAAGTATGATTCCCGTGAGCCAGTCCATTTCGTTTATTTTTAATCGTTACTAAATTTTGACCATTTCTTTCATTATTTGATTTTTCAAATCCTATTTCTTTGGCTAATCCTCTTATTTTTTCAGCATCAATATTGCCAGAAATATTTATATCATCTTGGGTTAATGCTATTATTTCATTTTCAACAACACTTTTTATAATCTCTTCTAAATTACTCTTATTCAAATTTTTCGTTTTTTTCTGCAACCAAATTTTTTTCAAATTAGACGATAGTACCGTGTAATTGACTTCATCTTCTTTTATTTTTTCATAAATAGCAAGAATCGAATTTCGCACGGTAGACTCAATAAGATTGTAAAGAATTAAAAATGAGTTAGCTATTAATATTCGTTGAATATCTTTTGATATTTCTTCTTCGGTAATTTTCCCATTTTTGACATACTTTAAAACGGTTTCATCTTTATCTAATATTTCTAAAAACGAAAAGTAATTTTCAATTTCTTTTTTTCTAACTTCAAAATCACTTTTTGTATTAACCATTTGCCAACCTATCAGGTGTTAATCGCCCCAATAAACCATCTCTTACAAACTCTATTCTATTTCGTAATCGATTAGGATTATTACTTGCATCAGAGGTAGTTTGGATTTTAAACCCATCAGAATCTAACCAATCCATATTAGGATTTGCCAAAGATGGATTTTCTTGTAGTGCTAAATGAACGCCTACGGATATTGCTTCAAACCTTACCCGTGGAATTGAGTTATTCGTACTGTCTTTTCTAAAGCCAAGAGGAAAATTATTAGTTACAAAAATTACCATATCATTGAAAACTTTTAAATATGCTTCTTCGTCATATTCTTGCTCATTCATTTCATCAAGATAATTATTTAAAAAATTTGCTACATCGTGTTTAAATTCTTGATACTTATTAACATATGCAAAAAATCTTAAAATCAACTCCTCGTATTCTCCCCTTTTTTCTTTAGTATCTGAAACAGGACAAATGGTTTTAAATGCTTCGTCATCTTTTAACTTAAGAATCATTGTATAAAACTTACCAGCATAAGCACCTTTTCGTATTTCACTATCAGTTAAAGACTCACTACTTGTATTTATCCTATTAAATATATCTTGTTTAACTTCTTTTTCTGATTCATCAGTAATAATTATTTTAAAATCTCTATTTTTAAAATAATTTTGTGCTTTTTTGGGCAAATCTTTGAATTTTGCACCATTAATTTTATCAAGTTTATCTAAGCCTCTTAAGCGTAATTTATCTTCATGAAATGCTATTAATGTTCTAATTCTTTGAGAACCATCAATAATTTCTAATCTTCCATTTTCATCTTCAGAGACCAAAAAAGGAGTTAGTGGAACGCCCAACAAAACAGATTCAATAAATCTTGATTGCTTTTTTGGATCCCAAACAAATTCTCTTTGATATTCAGGAACATAAAGGGTTGCCTTTTCATCATCTTGTTCTCCAAATTTTGATTCAATGACTTCAAAAGGATAATCTTTAGACATATAATCGTATAAGCCAGACTCTTCACTTATTTGCTCTTGTATCTGCTCTAATTCTTCTTCCGTAAATTTACTTTTTATCTTTGCCATAACCCATCTCCTCTAAGTGTTTAATAATGCTCAATCCTATCACTTCGCCTAATCTTGGAGGTACTGCATTACCAATTTGTTTGGAAATATGGGTAAATTTAAGATTTTCCTCTTTATCAGTGAATTTATAATGGGCAGGAAAACTTTGTAAAATTCCAGCTTCACGCAACGATATAGCCCGATTTTGTTCAGGATGTCCAAATCGTCCATTCCCAATGCCTGTACAAAAAGTGGTCATAGTGGGTGATGGTTCATCCCATCGCATACGACCATATACACTACCGTAACTTTTGCCACTATCACTTTTATGGCAATCCAGCTTTAAATGCTCATCCCAATCCCGTTTCCAGCTTCCACCTTGCGTGGATTGTTTAATCCTTTGAATATTTTTATCTGATAGCTTGGAAGCTTTATGGATAAAATCACTTTTTGAAGTTTCACCAGAGGCAATTGGTTCTAAATGACCAATCGCATCTTTAACGGTCACATACGTATCAGGTGTATGGGTTGGATCAATTAAGGCAATTTTTCCTTTTTTAGACGCTAATAAAACCAATCGTTTTCGCTTTTGTGGGATACCATAATCGGGGGAATAAACGATTTTATGCCACACAAAATAACCATCTTTTTTCAATTCATTCACAAAGTTTTCAAATACAGGCTCTTTTTTGAAATTCAGTAGATTGGGGACATTTTCCATTGAAACGATCTCAGGTTGCACTTCTTTAATTAACCGTGCGAATTCATACAATAACCGCCAACGGTTATCGTTTTGCTTATCCCCATTAAGGGTATAGGTAGAAAAAGGTTGGCATGGTGCGCAACCTAACAAAACCTTAACATCATCTTCATCATAAAATGCTGCTATTTGCTCACTTTTTACTTTAGTAATATCTTGATGAATAAAGGTAGCATCACAATTCGTTTCAAACGCGTATTTACAAGAATTTTCAAAATCAATCCCTGCCTTTACCTCAATCCCTGCTTTTTTGAGACCATAAGAGAGTCCACCAATTCCACAAAACAAATCAACAGCGGATATTTTATAATTTTTCATTTTAATACCCCTTTTTATTTTTTTCCCATTCAACTTTTAACGCATCCATCGTAACCGATTCCCTATTAATCCCATCTTTGGCTTCTTGCATCGCTTTGATGGTTGTGTCATTAGGAATTTTGACCAAAAATGGTTTCAACACTTCCACATTTAACCCCATCGCAGTACTCTCAAACCCTTTCGTTTCACGGATATAGGGTTGGCAAAATCCCTCCACCATGCACGCACCCGCTTTCCCACGCCACTCACCACTGGTGATATACCGATCCACATCCTCAGGATCAAACGGGTTAAAAAAATAGTGGGTTGAGGAGATGTCCATTACTTCCAACGAGGGGGTTTTGTAGATCATACAGGTCAAGATTGTCACTTCACAGCCGCTTTGGGTTGCTAAAATCGCGCGTGCATCGGCTTCGTCTTTGGCTTTTCGCAGTATTTTTCCCTGTGCGGTGACGACTGTATCGGCGACCAGAAGGGGGTAGTCACTGCACCCAAAATGGGCTAAATTAACCCGATATTTTCCCAATGTCGCTTGGTAGACGAAATTTTTGGGAGAGGAGGCAATAATGGCATCTTCATCAAAATCGATCGACTCTTGAAAAAAGGGGATACCAGCAGCGGTCAAAAGCTGGGCGCGGGTAAGGGAGGAGGAGCAAAGACGGAGCATTAATGATTCCACGGAGTAGAACAAAAATAGAGGGTTTCAGGGGCTATGTCTATTTCGTTTGGCCAAACCAATGTCCCATATTCAACTTTGGCTTTTTTAAAATAATTGGTATCGTTAAAAACGTGAAAAGGTTTTTTATCCAGTAAAAGTGCGCAATCAAACTCTTTTTTCTCCCCATTTTCAAACGTGAGTAAAAGTTTATAGTCATTGAGGTAGTTAAATTCTATGACATCAAGCACCATTAGTCATCCACCTATCTCAAGGGATCAATTTTATAAATTTGTTCACCCTCAATTGCTAAATCCCAATCTGCCATCAGTTCATCACAATGTATTTCGATCCACGCTTGAACCATTCTCATCTGTTTTTTCGGCAATGAACCCTCAATTAATTCTGCATCAGGTATGCCAATAACCGCTTTGGTATCCTGATATCTAACGTGTATATGAGGGAGATGATGCTGTTGATTGTCTCGAAAAAACATCATTATAACAATTCCATAGAACATACTAATCGTTGGCATGACTTTTCCTTTGTTTAATACGCGTTACGTAAGAAAACCCCAATAAAAATAGCCCCAATACCCAATACAATATTTAACGGAACCAAGAAATTGGCGATAGAGGATAATAACCCTTTGGCACGCTCAAGATTATTCATTAAAAGGGCACGTTGTCCCTCTTTGCGCAAATACATCATAAAAAACAAATTAAGGGTCATAATACCCCAAATGACCTCTTTGATATGAATGGTATTGTACAAACTCATCGCGTAGGGATCAATCACGGCACCACTAAGCGGATCTACCGCCGCATCACGAAACCCAAGACCCACTGCCATCAACACCGCCGTACCAATGAGGATAATCACAAAAGGCAACACGATGGTAAAAAGCCGTTTGAGGATATTGGCCATCCGTTCAAGTCGTACCTTAGGATCAGCAATAACCCCCATGGCAGGATGGGTCGCAAAACGGATCGCAATCATCCCTCCCACCCAAATAACGGCGCTGAGAATATGCAAAAACGTAATGAGAATTCGGTGATCGGAAAAGGTTTGGATTAAAAGATCTTTCATGCTAACTCCTTGGTGACATACGCTAATGCTTGGGCTAACGCATCGTCCATTTTGGAGGGGTCTTTCCCCCCTGCTTGGGCAAAATCGGCGCGTCCGCCACCGCCACCACCAACGATGGGGGCGATAGCTTTGACCCAATCACCTGCTTTGATGGTCGTGTTTTTGGCTCCTGAGGCAAGGAGGACTTTATCCTCTTTGATTTGGAACAACATCACCGCAATCGAATCGTGTTGATTTTTGAGTTCATCGATCCGCTCCTTGATGTCACCGTTGGTTAGGTGTGCAACCACCACAGCCGTAGCACCCATCATGGTGACACCCAACTCCTCTTTGGCGGAGGATGCCAACGTCGTTAACTCACTTTTTAGGGTTTTAACCTGCTCTTTGAGGCGTTCAATCCCTGCGAGTGGATCCCGATTTTTTACCGAGGCTTCGATTGATTCAAGGAGATGACGTTGGGATTTAAAGAGGTTGTACGCCGCATTTGCGCATACGGCTTCGATACGACGTACCCCCGCGCTCACACCGCTTTCTTTGACAATCACAAACGTTCCAATCGAGGCGGTATTCTCCACATGAACCCCACCGCAAAATTCAACCGATGCGGTGCCGAAATTCACCACTCGTACCGTATCGCCGTATTTTTCCCCAAATTGGGCTTTTGCGCCACTTTTTTTGGCTTCGTCAATGCTCATCTCTCGCGTAGCCCCCGCTAATGCGTGGAAAATATGGTAATTGACCCGCTCTTCGACCAATGCAATCTCTTCATGCGACATCGCTTTGGGGTGAGAGAAGTCAAAACGGAGACGGTTAGGTTCGACCAACGACCCCGCTTGAGCAATATGTTCACCGAGAATTTCATACAACGCGGCATGGAGCAAGTGGGTCGCGGAGTGGTGTTTGGCAATTTCGTTGCGGGAGGGGTCAACCAATGCGTCGATGGTCTCACCGACACTCAAGGTCGCTTTGGTCTGAAGGTGAGAGAGGTTCAATCCGTGGAATTTTTTGGTATCCAAAACGATCGCGGATTCCCCAAGGAGACCACTATCACCACATTGTCCCCCACTTTCGGCATAAAAAGGGGTTTGTTCCAATAATACCCACCCTTTTTGATGGGCATGAAGCTGTTCAACGCGCTCGAAATTTTCCCCCAAAAGGGCTTGAATGGTCACAGATGCTTTCATCGTCGTATAACCAATAAAGGTATTGACCCCAAAGGTCTCAAGCAACGTTTTAAAATCCCCCTCAACCGCGTTATCCCCTGACCCTTTCCATGCTGCTTTTGCCCGCTTACGTTGCTGGGACATCAACGTCTCAAACATCTCCACATCCAAAGCAAGATTTTTTTCACGAAGCATATCTTCGGTCAGATCAAGGGGAAATCCGAACGTATCGTAGAGTTTAAATGCCACTTCTCCACTAAAAATGTCTTTAGTATTTTTAAGTTCTTCATTAAACAGCTCAATTCCTGAAGCGATGGTTTTGAAAAATCGTTCTTCTTCAAGCATAATTTGCTCTTTTAAAACTGCCAATTTTTCAACGATATACGGATATTGTTTCCCCATGAGTGCTGCGACCGTATCGGCAACTTCATACATAAAGGGTTTGGTAAATCCAAGCAAATACCCATGACGTACCGCACGGCGTAAAATACGACGCAATACGTATCCACGCCCTTCGTTGGAGAAATTCGTCCCCTGCGCTAACAAAAAGGTGACCGTACGGATATGGTCGGCGATAACACGGTACGAGGCACCCTTAGCGTATGCGTAAGGTTTACCAATCAACGCTTCGACATGACGGATAATCGGCATAAAAAGGGAGCTGTCATAGTTGCTATGAACCCCCTCTAGCACCGCAACGGCGCGCTCTAATCCCATCCCCGTATCGATAGAAGGTTTAGGCAGGGGTTTAAGCTCCCCTTTCGCATTGCGCTCATACTGCATAAAGACGAGGTTCCAAATTTCCAAGAAACGATCCCCATCGCCCCCCATGTAATCTTCTGCACCCTGAAAATGCTCCGCACCCTGATCAACAAAAATCTCTGAACACGGACCACAGGGCCCTGTATCGCCCATCTGCCAAAAATTGTCTTTATCCCCCAACCGCATAATGCGATCAGGTGCAATGTGCTTTTGCCAAATCGCTTCGGCTTCGTCATCGCTTTCATGCACGGTAACCCAAAGTTTTTCTGTGGGCAATTGCATCACTTGGGTGACAAATTCCCACGCGTGGGATATGGCTTCTTCTTTAAAATAATCGCCAAAACTAAAATTTCCCAACATCTCAAAAAAGGTGTGGTGACGCGCCGTATGCCCGACATTTTCGAGGTCATTATGCTTTCCCCCTGCCCGTAAACACGTTTGCGAACTGGTTGCTCTTGGGTTGGAGGGGATCGGAATATCACCGGTAAAAATGGACTTAAACGGCACCATTCCTGCATTGGTAAACAACAACGTCGCATCCTCAGGGACAAGGGGAGAACTCGCAACACGGGTGTGTTTTTTCGTTTCAAAAAAGGTTAAAAATTCTTCGCGGACATCCATCATTGGGTACTCTCATTTGGGTAAAATTGTCGCGATTATAGCGAAGATGGGCTAAAAAACTTTTCGTTTTTTCAAAATAATCTTAATCGTTGCTATTGTATCCGGGATGGGTACACTCAAAAGTCAAGCATTTTCGTTGAAGCCCTTAAATGGTATACTTCGTAAAAATAAACGGATTGAGGATGACTCAACCTGAGGAGAATAGTTATGGAAAAACCAAAAGCGTATAAACTTCTAGCAGCACAAGAGGGGATTAGTAATTCCGAAGCCAAGTCATTGATTGATCGGGGATTGGTCTACGTGGGTAATTCCAAAGTATTGATCGCTCGGGGAGAAATCGGTGCCAAAACCCACTTCATCGTCCAAAAAGTGGAAAAAGCACACCCTATTTATGAAGATGACAATCTTATTGTCATTGATAAACCGGCTTTTGTCAACTCTGATGAGATTGAGCGACAGTTCAAAGGATCCCAGTTGTTGCACCGTTTGGATCGTGAGACCAGTGGGGTATTAATGTTGGTCAAAAACGAAGAATATCGCCTCAAAGCGATTGCTGAATTCAAAAAAAATCGGGTTTACAAAGAGTACGTGGCATGGGTTGAGGGGATCATCAGTGAGCCATTTGTTATTGATCAGCCCCTCATTACCGAAAAAAAAGGGAACAAAGCGTATACGAAAGTTGCCAAAAGTGGTAAACCTGCCATTACCGAAGTGACCCCATTGGAAGTATCGGGAAAAAAGACCAAAGTACAACTCATTATCCATCATGGACGAACACACCAAATCCGCGCGCACATGAAATACGCCCTTCACCCCATCGTCGGCGATGAGAGTTACGGCGGACGGCAAGCCAAACGGGTGATGCTGCACGCCAAAAAAGTGACTCTTCTTGATCTGACGTTTATTGCTCCTGAACCCAAAATTTTCGGACATTTTGGGAGTTAATGATGCTATCCCTTGTTGACAACTTTTTTTGTTAACTGTATAATTGTCCATACAAATAGAGGTGTAAAATGAGTAAATATGTCAATGTAACCAAAATGAGCATTACGTTAGACAATGAAGTGATGATGGAACTTAATGCACTTGCCAAAGAACTCAATGAAAAAAAGAGTCATCTTATTGAGAATGCGCTGATGATTTATTTTGATATACTCGATGAAAAACTCACAGACAAACGTTTGCGTGAACTTGAATCGGGAGAGGTTAAGGCAATACCAGCGCAAGACGTGTGGAAAGAACTTGGTCTGTAGCCAATGTACGCCATAGAGTTTTTGCCCTCAGCCAAAAAAGAGCTCTCATCGTTGGATTTTGCTATTCAAAAACAACTTAAAGAGAAGATTATTGTATTAGCAACCGATCCCTCGAAGCTTAAAAATAATATCAAGGCACTTAAGGGAGAGTACGAAGGAAAATTTCGTCTTCGTGTACGAGATTATCGGATACTTTTTCGCATCGAAGAAGTAAGAGTCCTTATCCTGATTATTCGTATTGGACATCGTAAAGAGGTCTATTAATTGTTAGCTTCTGACTCAATGGATGAACCCAAAATTTTTGGTCATTTTGGGAGTTAAAAAAAGGGTAATTAAAGCAAAAATTAAGTATAATTGCAAACTTATTTACACCTTTTTGTTATATTGAGTTAGGAGTTCCCGTGTTTGATAGTCTCACAGAGTCATTTACCTCTGCCATCCGTAAAATTCGTTTTCATGACGATGAGAAAGCACTTACCAAGGCATTGGGTGAGCTTAAAAAAGCATTATTAAAAGCCGATGTTCACCATAAAGTGGTGAAAGATTTGGTGGAATCGGTTGAATTGCAAGTCAAACAAAATGGTATTGGCAAAGACCAATTTTTGGATGCTCTCCGAAATACCTTATATGGCTTATTAAAAGTCAAAGGGAATGCGGGATTTGTTTTCGCCCCCCAGTCTCCGACGGTCATCTTGATGACAGGTTTGCAAGGATCGGGTAAAACGACCACAACGGGAAAATTGGCAAATTATCTCAAAATTCGTCAAAAAAAGCGTGTTTTGGTAGTAGCAGCCGACTTACAACGTCTTGCCGCAGTGGAACAATTGCGTCAAGTATGTGCGGGGATTGAAGTTGAGTTGTATTGCGATGAAGCGACAAAAAGTCCCGTTGAGGTAGTCAAAGGGGCATTGGAATACGCTAAAAAAGTGCTTGTGGATGTCGTCCTTATCGATACCGCAGGTCGTTTAGCCATCGATGATGCGTTGATGGGCGAACTTGATGAAGTAAAAAAAGCGGCTAATCCGCATGAGATTTTCTACGTGGCTGATTCTCTCTCAGGACAAGATGCAGTACGCACTGCCGATACCTTTAACCAAAAAATCGGGATTGATGGGGTAATTCTCACCAAATACGATGGAGATTCACGTGGGGGCGTAGCTCTTGGAATCGCATCTCAAATCCACGTTCCGCTTCGCTTTATCGGTGCGGGTGAAAAAATGGAGGATTTGGAGATCTTTTTACCTGAGCGTATCGTCAACCGCCTTATGGGATTGGGTGACATTGAGGGGTTGGCGGAAAAAACCGCAGCGGTCATTGATGAGAAAAAAGCCAAAGCTCTCAATAAAAAGATCAAAAAAGGGGAATTCAATTTTAACGATTTCCTCGAACAGATGGAGAGCCTCAAAAAAATGGGGAGTATGCAATCGCTTATGGGGATGATTCCCGGAATGAGTGGGATGGCATCGGCGCTTAAAGATTTCGATCTTGAAAACTCCGGCGAACTCAAGCGGATCAAAGCGTTGGTCTCTTCGATGACCATGAAAGAGCGAGAAGATCCCGAATTGCTCAATAACAGTCGTAAAGCCCGTTTGGCTAAAGGGTGTGGTTTGGATATTGTCGCCGTTAACCGTATTTTGAAACAGTTTAAAAATGCCTCTAAAATGGCGAAACGTTTTTCAGGTAAGCAAGGGATGAAAGATCTTCAAAGCATGATGGGACAAATGCAAGGGTCACGTATCCCTCGCTAAAACAAGCCATAGAATGCCAAACCGTGTACTCTTATATAGAGTATAAGTTTTGGCATTCTATGCTGATCGCGTGTGAGCGGTTTAGACACTTTTCTTTTGCTTTTGTGGGCAAAACAGGTCTCTAAGCTACTTGGCGAAATAAAAAACACTTTAAAAGGACACACAATGGCAACAGTCATCCGTTTAACCCGCATGGGTCGTAAAAAACAACCTTTCTACCGTATCGCGGTTACCGATAGTCGTAAACGTCGCGATGGTGGTTGGATCGAATTGATCGGGTATTATAACCCAATGACAGACCCTATCACTACCAAAGTAGATGAAGAGCGTTTGAATTACTGGTTGAGCGTTGGTGCTCAAATGTCAGACCGCGTTAAAAAAATCACGGGTAAATAAGTATGATTGCTGACTTTGTCGCTGGTTTTGCCAAGCTCATTGCTACCTATCCCGAGGATGTGCGCGTAGAATCGTATGAACGCGATGAAGTAACAGAGATTGTATTGCATGCTAATCAAATGGATGTGGGAAAGCTCATTGGGAAAGAGGGAAAGATGATCGGTGCGATCAAAACCGTTATCTCTGGATGCAAAGCCAAAGATGGCAAAAGTTACCGTATCAATGTCGAACCGCTTTCGTAATTCGCTTCCGCAACATCTTTTGCATGTCGCCACTTTGGGTCGTACCGTCGGCTTAAAGGGAGACATGAAGCTCAATGTACTGAGTGATTTTCCCGAACAATTTTCCCCTAATAGTACGTTTATCCTTGAAAATGGGGAAGAAATTACCCTTGCTTCGTACCATGCCCAGCGTGAATTGGTTCGTATTAAGGGGGTAGAAACCCCTGAAGCAGCGAAAAAGCTAACCAATGCCAAGCTGTTTACGACCCATGAGGTGACACGTGAACGGTGTAAGCTCTCTGAGGGGGAGTTTTTTTGGTTTGATTTACCTGGATTGTCTGTTTTTGAAGGGGTGCTGTTGTTGGGGAGTATCCTTGAGGTTGAGCGTATTGGCCCACAAGATTATTTGTTGATTAAAACCGATGGCACTTTGGTGAGTCAGAATCATCCCGAAACTTTTTTGATCCCTTATCTGGACCATTTTGTTATGAATGTTGATTTGGAACACAAAAAAGTCGATGTGAATGGTGGTCTTGATCTCCTTGAGGCATCGTAATGCGTTTTACGTACGTTACCTTATTCGCGAATTTGATTCAAGGATATTTTCAAGATTCCATCTTAAAACGTGCCATTGAATCAGAAAAATTTGAGGTGGCGTACACAAACCCCAGAGACTACACCCTCTCCAAGCATGCCAAAGTTGATGATACGGCCGTAGGTGGGGGTGCTGGGATGGTGATGACACCGCAACCCTTATTTGATACGTTGCGCTCTTTGGAAGAGGAAGGTGCCTATATCATTATTGCTGCCCCTGTGGGGAAACCCTTTACCCAAAACGATGCTAAGCGTCTTGCGTTGAAGTCTCATATCGTTTTTGTCAGTGGACGGTATGAGGGGATCGATGAACGGGTTATTGAGACGTTTGCGGATGAAGTGTTTAGTATAGGGGATTATGTGCTAACGGGGGGAGAACTCCCTTCATTGGTCATGACCGATGCGATTGTCCGTAATATCGAAGGGGTGTTGGGAAACGGTGAATCGTTGGAAACAGAGAGTTTTGAAACGCCACTTTTAGAAGCACCTTCTTTTGGAAAACCCCCAGTTTATGAGCAAATGGGGGTTCCATCAGAATATTTAAAGGGAAACCACAGTAAAATTCTGACACTAAAATTAGCTTTGTCTGAATGCAAAACAAAATACTTCAGACCTCAACAGCTACTAAAGCATAAAATAAGGACTTCTTATGAAAAATAAATACATCGCTAGCTTTGAGCAAGCGCAAATCGCAGGGAAAGAAATCCCTTTATTTCGTGCAGGTGATACACTTCGTTTGGCTGTTACGATTAAAGAGGGTGAAAAATCACGCGTCCAAAATTATGAAGGTGTCTGTATCTCTATTCGTGGAGAGGGAACAGGCAGAACCATCACAGTACGTAAAATCGGCGCTAATGGCGTTGGTGTTGAGCGTATTTTCCCTATCTACAGCGACAGCTTAGAAAAAATCGAAGTACTTCGTCGTGGTCGCGTTCGTCGTGCTAAATTGTTCTATCTTCGTGATCTTGCCGGTAAAAAAGCACGTATCAAAGAGATTCGTCGCCCAAAAGCCAGTAACGTTTAATACTCAAACGAATATCTTCTGCAAGCTCACTCGCATCTTTTGGATGCGGGAGAAAACTCTTCCTTTTTTAATTATTCACAATCAAAAATATACAAGTATTACTTATTCACCTTTGATGGCTCGTTGCATATCCCGTTTGATGTCTTTTTCTTTGAGA
Source organism: Sulfuricurvum sp. (assembly GCA_020721585.1). Classification (GTDB taxonomy): domain Bacteria; phylum Campylobacterota; class Campylobacteria; order Campylobacterales; family Sulfurimonadaceae; genus Sulfuricurvum. The sequence continues at coordinate 86,564 of DYMK01000001.1, read as the reverse complement.
TCACTACGTTTATCGTAAAGTTTTTTCCCTTTGGCGATTCCCATTTGGAGTTTAAAAATATTACGATCATTGAGATAAAGACTTAAAGGTATAAGGGTAAACCCCTCTTTTTCTACCGCCTTGAGCATCTTTTCAATTTGTCGTTTATGGAGGAGTAATTTACGCGCCCCTCGCTCTTCATGGGTGTAATAGTGGTGGGTAGTCGCCAATACGCCGATGTGAACGTTAAATAAAAACGCCTCACCTCGAACAATTTTGATAAATCCATCTTTGAGATTCACCCGTTTGTCACGCAGTGCTTTGACCTCAGAGCCATGCAAGACTAATCCTGCTTCAAATTTTTCTTCGATGTGGTAATCGAAGAAAGCTTTTTTGTTGGTGGCGATCGTTTCACCCATCTTTAATTCCTCTTATAATTCCCCTAAGGGGGGAGTTTGACTAAATAAATGCCAAATAATAGCGGATTTAACCTTTTAGACTTCGAGCTTAATTTTTCCGATGGCATAGTTGTGTACGAGTGCTTGGATGAGATTTTGGTAACCAATTCCCATCTCTTTGGATCGTGCTTTAATCGTTGCTAAATCACTAACAGAGAATCGAATGGTTGTTTGTCGTTTTTCTTGGAGAGCTTTGGTGTATTTAGCGTGACCTTGATACGTTTGGCGTTCTTGAGTAGAAAGAGGTTTTTGAATCCAATCGCCAGCTTCAATTTCACAGAGAAGATCATTCTCTTCTTGGTCAAGATAGATAAAATCATGTTCCATTTTTTTTGCCTCCGTAGTTAGCCATTAATTTTCGGCTTGGGATGATTGATTTTAAAAATATCTCCTCTTCGGTTTCAATAAAAGGGACATAGCAAATGTAATTATCCATACTGATAACGAAAATTTGTTGATGAGGATATTTTTCACTGTTGGGATGAGCGTATCGATCAATGATCTCATCTTTTTCGATCTTCTCTAGGACGTGTTCAAAGCTAATATTTCGTTGAAGTTGGAGGAGCTGATTCTTCTCTTCATTCCATCGAATTATTTTCGACATACCGATTCCTTTTCGGGCTATTCTTGTTTGATTGTAACAAAATGTAGATGTATTGTCAATACAAATAAGACATTCACTGCTTGATTTTAAAAAAACTGCTACCGCTTCCTGAGAAAAACCACCCCTCTTTTTCGGTGAGTTCGTCATAGCATCCTAACGCTGCGTTATACAGATCATTCGCCTCCTTGGGGGGGAGCGAACGAAGAATTTCGTGTGAGGGGGTCGATTCGAGTGCTTGCGCTTGTGTGTCGCTGATGGGATCATAGAGATGTTTTCGATAGTGTTCATAGACACTTGGGGTACTGATTTGGAGGGGAGGGGTGATAATCTCAAATGGGATCAGTGGTTCATGAAAAGGTTCAACAATCTCCCCTATCCCCGATACATTGGCACTTGGGTAGTTGTAGATAAAAAAGGGGACATCCGCACCCACATGCGAACCCACCTCACACAGTTCGTCGATGCCAAGACCCAAATCAAGGGTTTCGTTGCACATCCGTAAAAAAGTGGCGGCATCGGAACTTCCTCCCCCCAATCCGGCGAACGAGGGGATATTTTTATCGACACAAATGGCATATTCTTCAAAAAAAGTGGCCAATTTATCCGAACGGGTGAGAGCTTGAAGGTGTTTATAGGCTTTGTAAATCGTATTGGAACGCACTTCACAATCAAAACTGCCCCGTATTTCAAATTCTGGGGTTGACTTGGGCTCAAACCACAGTAGATCAAACAACGATTCAACCCGCATAAAACGGGAACTTAGGGTGTGATAGCTTCCTCTCATCCCTGTGATTTTAAGAAAAATATTGACTTTAGCATACGCTTTATACTTCATCATACTTCAACCTTATTAAGAAGATAGGCAACCCCCTCATCGCTGAGTTGGACAATCGAGATGGTATCGCCATTGTCAATCCAGTAGGTGCCATTGTCCTGACACGCAAAAGAGCTTTTGATAAGTTTTTGACCCAACAAAATCGCTTGGGTCTCTCCGTAATAGTGGTTTTGGGGAATATTCAATGCGGTTTTAATTTCAATTGGTGCTTCGTGATTGGGGGTAAATTGCCCCTCACTGAGCCGTTCCAAGGCACTGAGTGACCCCTCAACCCCAAGGGTATGGGCGATCATTTGACCCAATGAACGGATATAACTCCCCTCAGAAACGGTCGCTTCAAAGGTGACAAAGGGGTGACAATAATGGAGCATCTGAATGTCGTAGATAGTGGAGGTGATCTGTTTGAGTTCAACCTCTATCCCCTCACGGGCAAATTCGTACGCCCGTTTTCCGTTGAGCCGTTTGGCACTAAATTGGGGGGGGGAGTAGGTCAATTCCCCTTGAAGCGATGCGATGACATTTGATACGGTGGTCTCGTCCAAAGGTGATGGGGTGTCAATTTCCTCTATCCCCTCAATATCAAGGGTCGGAGAGTAGGCACCCAGCCACAAGGTTGCACGGTATCGTTTGGGCGTTTTGTTTAAAAAACGAAAAAGCCTCCCATGATTGCCAAAAGCGATAATCAACACCCCCTTAGCAAAAGGGTCAAGGGTTCCTGAAAATCCCCCTTTTTTGACCCCATAACGACGTTTTAATCGCCCTAAAAAATGGTTAGAACTCACCCCTGAGGGTTTATACGCAACAAACAGGCGATTCATTTACAGTCTCTCCACAAAGGAGGCAAGAATATCACGGCGATTCCCCCCAAAATTAATCGTGAGTTTAAACTCCCGTCCCGCTTTACTCACCCCCTCAATCCGTCCTGCCCCAAAAATCTTATGACGCACCAAATCCCCTTTTTTGTACGCGGTATTTTTTTCGACGATCAGCGACCCCTCAGACAACCCCGCTTCCGCAATAAAACGGCTTTTGTCGAGTTGGGTACGGCGACCTTTGTAAAAACGGCTTTGTACGTGCGAAAGGGTGAGATGGCTTTTGGCACGGGTGAGTGCCACGTACCCCAAGCGTCGTTCCTCTTCCAAATCACTTCCCTCCCCGATGAGGGGCAAAAATCCCTCTTCCAGTCCAATGATAAAGAGATGTTCAAACTCCAACCCCTTAGCTGCGTGAATGCTCATGATGTAGATGCTCTCCCCCTCCACTTGGTCTTGGTCACTTTGGAGGGTGATTTCGTTGAGAAATTCGCTTAACGAGGTAAGGGGATGTTCTTGGATGTAATCACGAAAGAGACCGTAAAACTCATCCACATTCGAGACCCTATCGGCTTCATCGGGAAGCCCTTTGAGGGTTGCTTTAATCTTAAATCGCTCTTCTAGCGCATCGATAAACACGCTAATGGTCTCATGGGCAAGAGTTTGTAAGGTTTTGATGTCACGGATAAAATGGCGCAATACGTCACAATTTTTTTTGCGCACCAAAACTTCTAGTTCTGAATCACTCACGGTATCGATAAAATCAAACAAGGAGCGTCCCGCTTGGAGGGCTGAGAGTTCAAGTTTCTCAATGGTCGCTTTGCCCAATCCCCGTTTGGGTTTGTTGATGATCCGTTTGAGGGAAAAGGTGTCATGCACGTTGGTGATGACCCGTAGGTAGCTAATGAGGTCTTTGACTTCCGCACGGTCATAGAAACGCAGTCCCCCCACGAGTTTATAGGCAACGTTAGCACGATTAAGCCCCTCTTCAAGGGAGCGGCTTAAGGCATTGATCCGATAAAGCACTGCAATTTCGTTGGGTACCACCCCCTGATCCACTAAGGCACGGATACGGGAAGCGATGGTGTGGGACTCTTCGCTTTCGTCATACGATTCGATTACATTGACCGCTTCCCCTTGCTCTTTGGTTGCGATGAGGGTTTTGCCATGACGAGAGCGATTGTGTTCGATTAAGGCATTGGCAACCCCTAAAATGGCATGCGTAGAGCGGTAATTATGCTCTAATTTGACGATGGTCGTAAGGGGAAAATCGTGATCAAACTCCAAAATATTGCGCACATGCGCCCCCCGCCACCCATAAATGCTTTGGTCATCGTCTCCGACCACGCACAAATTGGAATGGGTAGAACACAACAGTTTCAATAACTGCAATTGTAACTCATTGGTATCTTGGTACTCATCGACCATGATGTAGCGGTATTTTTCACTGGTGGCGACGCACAATTCAGGATTGTCCCTAAGGAGCCTGTAGGTGAGTGAGAGGAGATCATCAAAATCGACGAGATTGTTTTCGACGAGATAGTCTTGATACTCTTCGTAAATTTTGGCGATCTGTTTGTAATTCGCCAATTGCGCTTGGGCGTAGGCTTGAGAGGGATCCATCAACGAATTTTTGTAACGGGAAATCTCACTGGCGATAAGGGGGGTGGGCAACTCGGCATTGATTTTTTTGAGAATCTTTTTTTTGTCATCGGTATCAATGACCACAAAAGTGTTGCTTCGTCCCAAACGATGGATATGAAACTTTAAAAAGAGCAACCCAAATTTATGAAACGTACACAGCAAGGGGGGATACGCGTGGTCATGACAGAGCAGTCCCATCGCCCGATGACGCATCTCTTTGGCGGCTTTATTGGTAAACGTCAGCGTCAGAGTTTGACTGGCGGGGATCCCCACTACGTCAAGCAAATACGCCAATCGTGCGGTGATGGTTTTGGTTTTGCCGCTTCCTGCACCGGCTAAAATCAGTAAAGGTCCCTCGGTGGTCTCAACGGCTTTTTGTTGGGCTTCATTGAGATCGGTCATCGTGTTATTCATAATGGTTGTGTGCCTTAGTGCGCGTGATGTAGTCTTATATTATAACTTAATTTTGCCCTAAACGTAAAAAGGGGTGAACTACTTGCTAAGGTCATAATTATGGGTTATAATATGGGTATAAATCATACTTATAGGAATTATTATGTTAAAAGACTTTGCGAAACTTCTAACGTTTCTCACCGTAGTAAAAGAAAAAAGCTTTTCAAAAGCCTCAGCGAAGCTTGGCATCTCCCAGCCGGCGGTCACACAACAGATCAAATTTATCGAAGATTATTTGGATACGCGCGTCGTTGAACGGAAAAAGAATGGGATTAAGCTCACCAAAGAGGGGGAAGATTTGTACCGTATTGCGGTCAAATTGGAAAAAGCAATCCTCGCCAGTGAAAAAGATTTACTTAAAATTATCAACAAAGAATTTACCTTTGTCGTGGGTGCTTCCTACGCCATTGGCAATTACGTCCTCCCTACCTATCTTGCCGCCCTCAAAGAAAAAATTAACAATGAAGTTCATATCCATGTTGCCTTTTCCCAAGACATTATCACCCAATTGGCGGATAAAAAAATTGACATTGCCCTCATCGAATCCCCTTTTATCCAAGAGGGGATTATCTATCGGGAGTGGGAAGAGGATGAATTGGTCATTTTTTCCAATCAACCCATCCCCAAGCAATTGCGCAAAGAAGATATGTACAAATTTGATTGGATTTGCCGTGATGAAGAGTCCCATACCCGCAAACTCACCGCTGAAGTGTTTGAAGAGATCGGCGTAGAGTGTTCAGGGTTTAATGTTATTGGGGTTATTGCCAGTTCCACGGCGATCAAAGAGACCATTATGCGCTCCCCCAAAAACGCTGAACGTCCCATCGTTTCGGTGATGTCTCGTCATGTGATCCAAGGGGAAGTCGAAGAGGGACGATTGTTTGAAGCACGGATTAAAAACTTTAAAATCAAACGCAAATTTTACATCGCCTACACCAAAGAACGCAAACATGATGCGTTTATTGACAATGTTGTCACCTATTTACTAGGGCTTAAATTATAATTTCCGTATTTTAGCGATTTCATCGCGCAATCGTGCTGCTTCTTCAAATTCGAGCTTTTTAGCCGCTTCGCGCATCTTGAGCGTCAGCTCTTCGACCAATTTTTTCCGTTCGGCTGCGGGGAGCGTTTTGGCTTTTTTGGAGCGATTGTACAGCTCCCCTGCATCGTCGAGTTTGAGATTTTCATCGAGAGAGCGGATGGTGGTGGTGGGGGTAATGCCATGCGTTTGGTTGTACACTTGTTGAGCTTCACGGCGCGCGTCGGTCTTGGCGATGGCACGCTCCATCGACCCTGTGATCTTTTGGGCATACAAAATCACCCGACCACGGGCATTACGTGCTGCGCGTCCGATGGTCTGGATGAGGGAGGTTTCAGAACGTAAAAACCCCTCTTTATCGGCATCCAATATTGCCACCAAGCTCACTTCGGGTAAATCCAACCCTTCCCGCAAAAGATTAATCCCAATAAGGACATCGAAATCCCCCACCCGAAGGGCGCGAATAATCTGATTGCGTTCGATGGTGTCAATTTCGGAGTGCATATACTGCACTTTGACCCCCAAATCCGCGAGGTATTTGGTCAACGCTTCTGCCATCTTTTTGGTCAATACCGTCACCAGTACCCGATCCCCCAACGCAACGGTGTGTTTGATCTCATCGTGGAGGTCTTCGACTTGATTGGTGGAGGGTCGAATGATAATGGGGGGATCAAGCAACCCTGTGGGGCGGATGATTTGTTGCGCTAAGGTGGTGCTTAAGTCCAACTCTTGAGCAGAGGGGGTAGCTGAGACGAAGAGATAATGGGGGGCTTTATGGAGATACTCATCAATGGTCAAAGGGCGATTGTCCAGTGCGCTAGGAAGCCGAAACCCATACTCCACCAACACCTCTTTACGGGAACGATCGGCGGCAAACATCCCCCGAAATTGGGGCAAACTTACGTGCGACTCATCGACGATAATGAGGTATTTTTCGTGATGCAGGGCAAAATAATCCAACAACGTATAGGGGGCTTCACCGGGTTTTTTATCGGTTAGCAGGCGCGAATAGTTTTCGATCCCTTTGCACATTCCGGTGGCTTGAAGCATCTCCAAATCAAATTCACACCGTTGTCGTAACCGTTGCGCTTCGATCGATTTGCCCTGAGCTTCTAGGTCGTTGAGCCGCTCTCCCAACTCCTCTTCGATCCGTTTAATCGCACGGCTTAACTTCTCTTGTCCCACCGCGAACTGACTGGTGGCAAAAAAGGTCACCTCGTGGAGGGTTTGGGTCACACTGTTGTTGAGGGGTTCAAAATAGGTGATTTTTTCCACTTCGTCCCCAAAAAATTCGATCCGTATCGCCTGATCTTGCCAATAGGGGGGATAAATATCGATCACCTCACCATTGACCCGAAAATTTCCCCCCTCAAAATAGCCATCGCTTCGGGTATACCCCATCTCCACCAGACGCAGCAGAAATTTTCGTTGATGGACGCTATCGCCCACGCTTACCACATGACCCATTTTTTCGTACTCTTGGGGATCCCCTAATCCATAATTGGCAGAGACTGAAGCGACCACAATGACATCACTGTAGGTGAGCAAATTCGCCGAAGCCGAGAGGCGTAACCGCTCCAACTCATCGTTAATCGCGCTGTCTTTTTCGATAAAGAGGTCTTGACGGGGGATGTAGGCTTCCGGTTGATAATAGTCGTAATAACTGACAAAATACTCGACGTGATTATCGGGAAAAAACCCTCGAAATTCACTGTAAAGTTGCGCCGCGAGGGTTTTGTTGTGGGTCATAATGATGGTGGGAAGCTGTACGCTTTCGATCACTTTTGCCATCGTGTAGGTTTTTCCACTCCCCGTCACCCCCTCAAGGGTCACATACTGCTCCCCCTTTTGGATACCGCGGGCAAGGGTTTCAATCGCGATGGGTTGATCCCCTGCGGCGTGGTAGGGGGTATGAACTTTAAAAAGTGGCAAATGGACATCCCCTATGTTTGAGTTAATGGAGCGAATTATAGCCAAAATGGGTACGATGGGGACTCCCGCTTTTTATCTGTCACCCTAAGGGTGATTCGGGGTCTATAAAACGTAAAATAAGCTAAAATACGGTTATGATTTTTCCTACTGTAATGAGACCCCAATGACCGATCAAGAACTTAAAGACCTCGTGGCAAGTTTAGCGATTTCGCAAGCCAAAACCGATGAGCAAATGAAAAAAACGGATGAGCAGATGAAAGAGACAGACCATCAGATAAAAGAACTGCGAAAGTCGCAACAAAAGACCGATGAGCAGATGAACCGCAACGAAGCCAAGCTCACCAAGATGGGAATACTCCTAGGCAATATTTCCAATAACCAAGGCGATGTTGCCGAAGAGTTTTTTTATAATTCTCTCGAAGAGAAAAAAGACTTAGCAGGAATTCACTACGATTTCATCGATAAAAACTGGAAAAGCAGTACCAAAAATCTGCGTGATGAGTTTGATATAGTGATGGTCAATGGGAAAGACATTGCGATTATCGAAGTAAAATACAAAGCGCATGAAAAAGATTTAGAAAAACTTTTGACCAAAAAACAAGAAAATTTTAAAGAACTTTTCCCCATTTATAAAGACTATAATCATCATTTAGCATTAGCTTCGTTTTATATGCCTCAAGACCTCAAAGAAAAAGCATTGGAAAATAATGTGATTGTCTTACAACGCAAAGGGGATGTGATGGAGACGTTTATCCCTAAAAATCCTTAATTTTCTAAGCTGGATTCCCGTCTTCACGGGAGTGACGAAACCCAGTCACCCAAAACATCCACCTCGTCACCCTGAACTGGTTTCAGGGTCTTAGATTGCGGATCGAGTCCGCAATGACGAAAGCGTGAGGATACACCCCTTAAGAGACAATTTGGTACCATTTAAACGATAAAACGTTGAGGGGATGAGATGGAGGGAATTGTTACTCTTTTGGGGGATATTGTCGCGAAATTTGCCTCTTTTTCCGAAGAACATAGTTTTATTCTTGCGGGTTTAATGATTGTAACCCTTTTTTTAATTGCAGGGAAAATAATAGAGAGCAAAAACACGTCCAAAGAAGAAGTACCTAAGGGAAAATAATAGAGAGCAAAAACACGTCCAAAGAAGAAGTACCTAAGGGAAAAACGACCACTATTACGGTCAATGGAGATAATAATGCTCCCATTATCATTGGTAAAAATAACCATGTGGGAAAAAGATAATGTTGGATAAAAAAACAACTGAGACAAACATAGCAATAGAAAAAGACAATAACTCCCCTATCGTTCTAGGGGACAATAATAACATATCTACCCAATCCGCTACAGCAGGTGATGGTGGTTTCGCATTTAACGTCTCTGGTGATGGTTCTCATTATGTAAAGGTGGAGATTAATTCTCTCCCTCCCACTCCCCCACCTCCCCCGCTCATCCACCCCAAACCCATCGCTGAGCTTACGCTGAGTGATTTTCTCCGTGGTAAACGGCTTCGTAACCCTACGAAAGATTTCTATTTCCCACGCCCTTATGATGGACAAATCGCCCAACATCTACGTGAGGGTAACCCTCTTTTGGTACTGGGGGATTCGCTTGTTGGAAAAACGCGGGCGGTTTTTGAATCGCTTAAAACCCTCAGCGACAACGAACTGCTCATTGTCAAACAAGAGCATTCTCCCAAAAATCTTGCCTACACCCCTGAGAAGACCCTCATCTTCTTCGATGACATCGAGGAGTTTTTAGCCGCGTGGGGAGGGGAACTGAAAATTTTTATCACCCAGCTTCTGAATCAGGGCAATCCCATCCTCGCCACGTGCCGAAAGGGTGATGAGTACGATACCCTCTTGGGGGGGCTTGGAGCAGCGTTTATCAACGATACTTTCGAGCGGGTCGAAGTGGCTAAAATGGATGAGGGTGAAACCCTCGCCTTCCAAACCGCCCATCCTCAGCTCACCCTCGATACCCAAGCGTACGATCATACCATTGGCTCGTATTTCTTGGAACTCTCGACGATGGAGGATCGATTCCGACGGTTGGGGGAATTGTGTAAACAGTATGACCGCTCTCAGCGACAGCACGTGGAGGGTGTCCTTAAGGCGTTGAATCTTTTGTATTACACCCACAACACCGCGGGAAAAAATCTCTACGCCAAAACGAAAGTTTTTGATTTTTGTCAACGAAAGCTCACGCTTTCACGTGAGGATTTTGCCAATGCCCTCATGGTACTCACAGCCGATGACACCCATCTCAATTTCCTCGAAGAATCATCCCACACCCTCTACATCGAAGAGGTCTATTTGGAGCGTATTGTCAATAAGGGCTTTAAGGTAGCCAACTATTTTGACGATCTTTTCGACCTTTATACCTCAGCTGAATTGCGCGAAAAAGGGTTTTTGACCGATGTCTATGCGTTTTCCAAAGCCCTACGGGAGGTTACTTTCGAGGAGGCGAAGAACATCATCACGAAGATGCGCACGCTTGGCATCTCCCCCAATGTGGTCACCTACACCTCGATCATCGATAAGTGTAAGAGCTACGAGCAGGCCATGGAAGTACTTTTAGAGATGAAAGCCCACCAGCTTATCCCCAATGTGGTCACCTACACCTCGATCATCAAGCGTACCAAAAATTACACGGATGCCATGAAGGTGGTGGATCTGATGCACGAGGCGCGTTTACATCCTGATGCCTTTACCCTCTCGAGTGTTATCAATAAAATATATGCGAATAGACTCGACCTGCTGCGGGAACTTTTGGAACGATTTGCAGGGATGGATGTTCGTGCCAATGATTTTGTCATTAAACGGGTTCAGCGTAAGTTTGGGATTACCATTGATAAACACTGTCGGGAAGTGAGACCCTGAATCGAGTTCAGGGTGACGCACTTCGTCATTCCCGCGAAGGCGGGAATCTAGCTTAACCGCGTTCCACCTCAGGAGAGGATGGAACGAGAAAAGGCGGGAATCCAGTCATGCTGAACTTGATTCAGCATCTTTTCTTTTAGACCCTGAGTCAAGCTCAGGGTGACGATGAAATGTTGGGTGACGGAAGAAAAGTTTTAGATGATTGATGAAATTTATAACATTCCATACACCATTTAAAGACTATAATTACGCCGATAAATAGCGTCACGATGGGTATGGTTGATGAAAAATACAAAAGATTTATGGGTATGGATGGGGACATTTCTCCTCTTCATTGTGGGAATTACCCTCTTTAGCTATTTTGAATACCAGAACCATAAAAAACTCCTCTACCATCAAATTGATGAGCGACTGCGCATTGCAGCGCAAACGACCAATACCCTTCTCACCCCCCATTTTCAGGATCGTAGCGTTGAGGCAAAGGGTATTTATCCGACGCAAGATCGGAATAATATCGATCGTTTAAGCGAATTTGCCAAAAACATGGGGGTGGTCTATGTCTACAGTGTGATCCAAAAAAACGGCAAAATCTATTTTACCGCCTCCAGTGGCACCGACGAAGAGCGCGCAACGGGGGTCAATTTAACCCACTATTTTGATTGCTATGAAGATGCCAGTGATGCGTTAGAAAAAACGTTTCAAACCCATCAAATGCACTATGATGAATATACCGATAAATGGGGGACGTTTCGGAGTATTTTTATCCCCATGCACAGTCCCCATGGGGCTACTTATATTGTGGGGGCAGATATTAAAATTAACACGATTAGTGCGGAGTTACGCCAAGAGGCTTTTTCCCTCTTATTGCGTCTTTTTGGCACCATTGCGTTGAGTTTTCCCTTTTTGACATGGTATTTACGCCGTATGAACGCCGATCTCAAACGGGAAAAACAGCGCTTAAGTCACTTCGACCAGCTAACGGGATTGCCCAATCGTATGCTCCTCAAAGATCGAATTGATGCGTTACTGGATTCCTCGCATCGTGAGAAGGAATCTTTAGCGGTGATGTTTGTGGATATTGACCATTTTAAAGAGGTTAATGACACCTTAGGGCGTGTGGTGGGGGATGGGGTACTCATCGAAACCGCCCAACGGCTCCAAACGACCCTTGGCGAAGAGGCGATTGTCTCCCGTTTGAGTGGGGATGAGTTTGTCCTTCTTCTCCCTACTACCGATGCCAATAGAGCCTCGATGATCGCCCTCACGCTTTTGGAGACCATTGCACACCCTTTTTCCATAGAGCAAAATGAACTCACCCTTACCGCGTCTATTGGGATTGCGTTGTACCCCCACGATGGAGACGATTTTGAAACCCTGCTCAAAAATGCCAACACCGCGATGCATCAGGTCAAAGGGGAGAATCGAAACGATTTTTATTTTTTTACCCCCGAGATGCAAATCCATTTTAACCGTCATCTCCAATTGGTCAATGCCCTCCGATATGCCCTTAAACGCGATGAGTTTCAATTGTACTATCAACCTCAAATGTCCCTGAAAACGGGGGAAATGATAGGGGCAGAAGTATTGTTACGATGGCATCATCCACTGTGGGGGATGATCTCACCTGCGGAATTTATCCCCATTGCCGAAGAGAGTGGGCAGATTATCCCCATCGGGGAGTGGGTGTTACGTACCGCCATGGAACAGCTTCAAGGGTGGATCGCGCAAGGGTTTCCCCCTATGGTGATTGCGGTGAATCTCTCAACGGTTCAATTTCGGCAGAAAAATTTGGTCGCATTGGTGATGAACATTCTCAACGACACCGGCGTTCCCCCCTCGTGTTTGGAACTGGAACTCACCGAAGCGTGTGCGATGGTCAATCAGGATTTGGCGATGGAGATTATGCGACAGTTTCATGCACAGGGTATTCGTATGGCGATTGATGATTTTGGGACGGGGTATTCGTCGTTGAGTTATCTCAAAAAATTCCAAGTTTCTAAACTCAAAATTGACCAATCGTTTGTTCGTGACATTACCCATGATTCGGATGATCAGACCATTGTGACCACGATCATCGATATGGCACATAATTTGGGACTGCACACGATCGCTGAGGGGGTCGAGACTGCCCAACAGCTTGATTTTTTACGTTCACACGGGTGTGATGAGATTCAGGGGTACTATTTTAGCAAACCGCTCCCTGTTGCGGCGTTTGAATCCTTCGTTTGGCAGTGTAATCGTAGATAATTTGTGGTAGAGGTATTGATGACGTTGTCGTCAGGATTGACCCATCACGTTTTTAACTCCAACTCCCACATTGAGTACCCTTTGCAGCGTATCGGTTTTGGCAAGGGTGAGACGTACCACACTTTGGAGCGTGGCATGGAGCGAATGGGGGACTTTAGGGTCAAAATAGATCGTATCTCCCGACGTTAAACAGACGCTTGACCCCAATGACTCGATGGTCACACTCCCCTCTAGCACCATAATTGTGATCGCATTGGGGGCGGTATGTTCTCTCATCATGACCCCCTCGCCCATGCAGATGCGAATCTCTTTGGAAAACGGGGTTTCTAGGAGCATCTCAATCACGGGTTTGGTCTCAAAACGGGTATGGTGTAAAAATGCGATGGGATTCATGGGATACCTTTTTTTAGGTGAGAGTATAGGGCAGGATAGGGATAAAAAGATTGATGAAGATCAATGCATATTACAGTAAAAAACGTTGAATGAACCAAGGATCGCATACAACGTTTTAAGGGGTATAGATCACGAAGGCGTTGCAACGACTGCGTGATCTTCTTTATAGACAAAAATTGGGTCGTTATTGGGATCCTCAATCACCGCTTCGGTAATGGTGACACGGTGTAAATTTTTCTTCGAGGGGCAGCTAAATTGCAACGGAAGCATCGCTTCTTCGATGATACTGCGCAATCCTCTTGCCCCCACACCCCGATCAATCGCTTTTTGGGCGACCGCATCCAGTGCCGAGGGTTCAAACTGAAGTTCAATCCCATCCATATCAAAAAGGGCTTGAAATTGTTTGATAAGGGAGCTGTTGGGTTCTTGGAGGATTTGTACCATCTGGGTTTTGGAGAGTTCGCGCAATTGGGCGATAACGGGGATACGACCGATAAATTCGGGGATGATTCCATAATGCACCAACGCTTTGGCATCGATTTTTTTGACGATTGCCCCTTTTGTGTCGGCGGTTTTGGTAAATCCTACTTTGTTGCTTTTTTGGGTATGGGTATCGGGAACCAATCCCACAAACGCCCCACCACAGACAAAAAGGACATGGGTAGTGTTAAACAAAACGGTCTCAGTGGTGGAGTTTTTACGGCTCCCTTTGAGCGGGACGTAGACCTCTGCTCCCTCTAAAATTTTGAGTAATCCTTGTTGAACTCCCTCACCCGAAACATCGCGTCCCATGGTGGAGGATTCCCCTTTTCGGGCGATTTTGTCAATCTCATCGATGTAGACGATCCCCCGTTGTGCCAGTTCAATGTCATAATTAGCCGCGGCCAAAAGACGTGAGAGGATACTTTCGACATCTTCTCCCACGTAGCCCGCTTCTGTAAGGGCGGTCGCATCGGCAACGGCAAAGGGTACTTGCATAATTTTGGAGAGCGATTTTGCCAAAAGGGTTTTACCGCTTCCTGTGGGACCGACAAGAAGGATATTGGATTTTTCCAGTTCAACATTATTGTAAATAGGATTTTCAATCCGTTTGTAGTGGTTGTACAGTGCAACGGCGAGGACTTTTTTCGCCTCCTCTTGCCCGATGATACTCTGATCCAAAAACTCGACAATTTTTTCCGGAATGGGGAGTTTGAGTTCCCCTCGTTGTTCGTAACGTACCTCTTTTTGCAAAATACTAGAGCAGGTGGTGACACACTCATTGCAAATATGGGTGGTCTCCGAGGAGAACATTTTTTTTACATCACGCTGCGAACGACCACAAAAAGAACAGGTTTTTTCACCGCTCATCACACATCCTTTGGGCTAAATTTGGTGAGAATCTCATCCGCAAGACCAAAGGCAATCGCCTCATGCGCCTCCATGTAGTTGTCACGGTCGGACTCTTTTTCAATCACCTCAAGGGGTTGTCCTGTCGCGTGGGAGAGGATGATATAGAGACGACGTTTGAGATTGAGGATATGTTTGGTGTGAATTTCGATGTCACTGGCCTGTCCCGAATAGCCCCCCAAGGGTTGGTGGATCATCACTTCCGCATTGGGAAGCATACAGCGATGCCCTTTTTCACCGCAGGTAAACAACACCGATGCCATCGACGCTACCAATCCCATGGCGTACGTGTAGACGGGGGCGTTGATGAGATTCATGGTATCCAATATCGCCAATCCCGCCATCACCGATCCCCCCGGAGAGCTGATGTACAGATGGATGGGTTCTTCGGGATCCATTGCTTCAAGATACAACAATTGCGAGACGACAATCCCCATAAGATGGTCATCAATGGCTTCGGTGATAATGATAACACGGTCACCCAACAGTTTGGAAAAAAGGTCAAAATAACGCTCTCCCCGTGGGGAAACATCTTTGACCGTAGGGATAAATGGCATCGTAAACTCCTTAGTATCTGTCATTCCCGCAAAAGCGGGAATCTAGCTTTTTGGTATGGGGGAGGGTTCCTCGTGTCAAGCACGAGAAGGGATGAGCATTAAATAAACGCATTGATAAACGCTACAAGTGACATCGGTATCACCTCAAGATGGTGTTTGTCGACAAATTTTTGCTCTTTTTTCCCCAACGGTTGATCGGTAATCACATACCCACCCTCCAAATCCAGAGTGAGTTCGTTAGCGACCATACGATCGGTATCGTGACCAAATGAAGTCCCTAAAAAGAGGTATTTTTTCGCTTTTCGGTAGGTTTTAAGGACTTTGGGTACCGCAAATCCCGCCATCGCTTCGGTGAGCCAATCGACATAATCGGCATCGGAGATGACAAACGTGGGATTAGGCAGAGGTGACCCCATGGGTTTAAAGAGAATTTTAGCAGCGGTGTCAAGCACCTCTTCCTCGACCAAAAAATATTTTTGATTCTCCACATCGTACTCATACACTTCATAACGGTTCAAATCACCCATAATGCGGGATTTTCCGATAATGAGACAATGGGGGGTAAAGGCGAGCAATTCTTGAAATTTTGTGTCGCGATTGGTATCAATAAGGTAGCGTGGTGACATTGCGATAATGGCTTTGTGCAAAGGGGTGGGTTCGTAGGGTTTGGTGTAAATATGGTTGAGTAATTGGGTCATATATTCTACGCCACGACGTTGTTCGAGGTGCATCGCCGCACGGGAGTATTCAAACATCAAGCGAGGTGCCATCGCCCGCCCCCCATTCATCGCCAAGATGAGCGAATCACTGTCGTGAGGAACATTTTCCCCCTCTTTGGTCATAATCCCCTCAAATACCCCTAATCCAAAATAGGGGATGGTGGTGTGATTGCGTAACTCTTTTTTGATTGTCTCTATATCCATGCTAAACCCTTTGAGAACGTTTCCCAAAGAGATGCATTTTGTGTTCTTAGATGGCGTTTATTCTTTCTCTTTTATCCGCTTCAGTCGTGGAGCCTCTTTGGAAAAAGCGATGAGATCTTCGGTTGTATGAATCGTTTTAGGGATCATGGGGAGGACTTGGGCGAAAAGCTTGGTGGTGATAAGGGCATCACTAAGGGCGCGATGGTAGGTCGCATCGTCGTGAAGGTCGTAAGTTTCATTGAGGTATTTCAATCCATACCGTTGGGATTCAAAGGTGCGTTCGGAGAGATCAATGGTGCAAAGTTGACGATTGAGCAGTTTGCCAAACCCCACCCTCTCCATCATGGCCGAGACAAATTTATAGTCAAATTTAGCATCATGCCCCACAAAAACTGCATCCCCCAAATAGAGACGAAAGTCACTCATCACCTTACTTAAAGGGGGCGCAAGGAGGGTTTGCTCTACGCGAATGCCCGTAATCTCCGCAATAGGATCCGAAATGGTGTCACAATAGACCAAGCTTTCAAAGGTATCAATTATCTTGCCTTTGTGAAATTTAACCGCACCAATTTCGATAATTTGGTGATGATCGGTTTTGGAACCATTGGTCTCGACATCGACAATGCAAAAGAGGGTCTCATCAATGGGGGTAAGAGCGGTGCGAAATTTATAGGCGTAGGAGTGGAGGATGAGGTTCATCCCTTGTGCTTTAAGCATCTCAAGGGCAAGATCATCACCGATTTTTTCCTCAAACTCTTTTTTGGGAACACCATTGGCTTTGGAGAGACGATGGAGAAATTTGGGATCAAAGGGGGTCATGCTTTGGCTCTTTGGATAAAATCAAACACCTTTTGGGGATCTTTTTTACCCTGAGTGTGTTCAACGCCACTGCTGACATCAATCCCATAAAAGCCATACGCTTTCAGTGAGGCAACATTATCAGGGTCAAGCCCTCCTGCGAGGATGATTTTAGAGCAATCTATCCCCTCAAACCATTCGATATTGAGCCGTTTTCCCGCACCGCCATAACGTTCGCAATAGGCATCAATCAGACGGTATTCATGGGGGTATTGTTGAACATCGTCACGATTTTTGGCACGAATAACACGGAGAGAGGGAAAACGAAGATGTCCAAAAAAATCCTCATCCGTATCAAAATGGATTTGTGCCAACGTACAGCCGCTTAGGACGCACACATCGTGAATCGTATCGACGGTTTCGTTGACAAAGAGGGCTACTTTTTCGACAAAAGGGGGAAGTTGTTGAATGAGGGTGCGCGCATCCTCAGGGGAGATATAACGGGGTGAGGGGGGATAAAAAACAAACCCAAGGGCATCAGCCCCTGAACGAATGGCATGAAGGGCATCCTCTAGGTTGGTGATCCCGCAGATTTTAACTCTCATACTTTAAGGCTATCAATCGCCGTTTTATAATCATCCGCACCAAAAACGTAACTTCCCGCGACACAAATATCAACTCCTGCATCCGAGAGGAGTTGGATATTGGCACTTCCTACCCCTCCATCAATCTCGATAAGACACGTAGGATTAATCCGATCGCGCAATGCTTTGAGTCGTTGAATTTTTTCAACGACCGTTGGGATAAATTTTTGCCCCCCAAAGCCAGGATTGACGCTCATTACCAGCACCATATCCAAATCCCCCAAAAGGTATTCGATCGCTTCAGCGGGGGTATGGGGATTGAGGACGATGGCGGGTTTGATCCCTAAGGATCGGATATACTGGATAAGACGATGGGGATTTTTTTCCTCTTCAATATGAAAAGAGATATAAGCGGGTTTAAACGGGGCAAACAGATCGACAAAAAAGGTGTTGTTTTGAACCATAAGGTGAATGTCCAATGGTTTGGTCGCTGCTTTGGCAATGGCACTGACTACCACAGGGCCAAGGGTCATATTGGGGACAAAATGACCATCCATGACATCGACATGCACCAAATCACACCCTGCATCACAGATGGCGCGGACATCGTGCGCTAAGTTGCCAAAATCGGCGGAAAGAATACTGGGTGCTACGAGCATAGCGGTTCCCTTTATGAAGAAGATTTTTACCATTTTAGCCAAAAAGTTTTTGGAGTCGCCTTAAGGTAAACTTTGGGTTCATTGAGATAGAATTCGCAACTTAAAATTTACGCAAGGAGCCCCAACATGGCAAGAAAATGTGCTATTAGTGGTAAAGGCCCAATGAGTGGAAACAATGTTTCTCACGCAAAAAACAGAACAAAACGTCGTTTTCTCCCTAATCTTCGCACCGTTCGTGTGACTTTAGAAGATGGTACTACCAAAAAACTTCGCATTGCTGCTTCTGAGCTTCGTACCCTTAAAAAAGATTCGTAACTTTTAGTCGACATCTTCTTTTCCAATTTGGGAGTTTTCTCCCGATTGTCTCTTTCCCCTTTTCTTTTCTCTGAAACCCTTTGTTCTAACCTTAGTCGATTTATAATACGACACTTTATTATTTTCGGAGATATGGATATGTTTACCCTTAACGCTGTAGAGGGCGGAGTATGCGCCGCACGTGGTTTTTATGCTGATGGAATCGCCATTGGACTCAAAAAAGAGAATGCCAAAGATCTCGCTTTTATCTATTCGGATACGGTCTGTCAGAACGCTTCGGTATTCACTACCAATAAGATGACCGCAGCCCCCATCCGTCATTTTCGACAAAAAGGGGATTTTCAGGGAAATTTTGTCCTTATTAATGCCAAAAATGCCAATGCCATGACGGGGAATGCGGGGATTGCAGATATTGATGAGGTATTGGGCGCATTGATCGAAAAATTTCCCCAAATTCAACACCCTGTGATGAGTTCAACGGGGGTCATTGGGGTACGTCTCCCCAAAGCAAAAATCATTGAGGGGGCGATGACGTTTGATCTAACCCATCGAGAGGGTGTGGCGGCATCGGAAGCCATTATGACCACCGATACGTTTGCCAAACGGATTGCTTTTGAAGTGATCCTTAAAGATGGGCGTTCGTTTCGTATGGGCGCAATGGCAAAAGGGGCGGGGATGATTAACCCCGCAATGGCAACGATGCTGTGTTTTATCACGACCGATGCGTTGGTGGAGAGTGCAACGATGCAAATCCTTTTGGATGAATGCATCCATACGACGTTTAATGCCGCCAGCGTCGATGGGGACACCTCGACCAATGATACGGTGTTGATGATGGCAAACGGTCACAGTGGGGTTTTCCATCACGAAGCGTTTAAAACCGCTTTAGAAACAATAATGCTCTTTTTAGCCAAAGAGATGGTTCGAGATGGTGAGGGGGCGACGAAATTGGTCACCTATCATGTAAGCGGTGCGGTAAGTCACCACGAGGCAGAGGTGTGTGCTAAGGCATTGTCCAATTCGTTGTTGGTGAAAACGGCACTTTTTGGTCAAGATCCCAATTGGGGACGTATCGCCTCAACCGTGGGAGCCAGTGGGATTGTGTGTGATGAAGCAACCTTGAGTATTTGGTTTGATGAGGTGTGTGTCTATGTGCAAGGGGAGCTGTTATTTGATGAACGCTTAGAACCATTCGCCGCCGCAGTGATGCAAAAAAGTGCTTTTACAATCCATTGTGATATTGGTCAAGGGGAGGGTGAGTTTACTGCGTATGGGTGTGATTTAGGGCATGAATACGTTAAAATCAACGCAGACTATCGAACCTAGTATTAGAAAGGACTAAGTGATAGCACGCTACAATCGCGCCAATTATTACAGTACTAGGACGACCCATGCGCGGATATAAAATTTTTAGCGGTTCAGCGTGTCACGCATTTTCCGTAGAAGTGTGTAAAACTCTGGATGTTCCCCTCTCTAAAGCAGAAATTAAACGCTTTAGTGATGGAGAGATTAATGTTCAAATTTCCGAAAGCGTTCGGGGGCGGGATGTGTTTATTATCCAAAGTACGGGTGCGCCCTCAAACGATAACTTGATGGAATTGCTCATTATGACCGATGCCCTTCGTCGCTCTTCAGCCAGTTCCATTACCGCCGTTGTCCCCTATTTTGGGTATGCGCGACAAGATCGCAAAGCTGCCCCACGGGTTCCTATTACCGCTAAATTGGTTGCGGATATGTTTGAAACGGCAGGGATTGACCGTGTCGTGACCATCGATCTTCACGCAGGGCAAATCCAAGGATTTTTTGACATCCCTGTCGACAATTTATACGGTTCTATCATCTTCCAAGAGTACATTCGCTCTAAAAATCTTGCTAATCCGGTTATTGCGTCTCCCGATATTGGAGGGGTGACCCGTGCGCGTTATTTTGCTGAAAAATTAGGTTTGGATATGGTCATTGTCGATAAACGACGTGAAAAAGCCAACGAGTCGGAAGTAATGAATATTATTGGGGATGTCGCAGGAAAAGATGTCATTATGATTGATGATATGGTCGATACCGCAGGAACCATGGTCAAAGCAGCTTCTGCGCTTAAAAAACGGGGAGCGACTTCGGTCATGGCGTGTGCAACCCATGGCGTTTTGAGTGGAAACGCCTTTGAAAATATCAATAATGGAGAACTCGATGAGTTAATCATCTCCAATACCCTTGAACTACGGGGGCAAAGTGATAAGATTAAAGTGCTTAGTGTCGCCCCGTTGTTTGCCGAGGTGATCCGTCGTGTCTATCACAATGAGAGTGTCAATTCATTGTTTAGCTAATTGTTAAATCCAGTGTGAGGGGAAAGGGTGATGATGCAGTATTATGGATTTGTGATTATGATTGTCACAGCTTTTCTTTTCAATGGATGCGGTATTGGTTCGTTCAAAATGTTTGGAGGGAGTGATGATATTGTTAAGACCGTCGAGGTTTCTGATCTTAATTACTCCGAAGAGGTAAAATTCGAGTGGAAGATTGTTAAAGGGGATCGGGTTGAAATCAATATTGTCAACCAAATTTCGGGTGAGGGGGATCAACAACTCAACCAAATCCTCAGCCGAGGGGGACAACAATCCCTCACCAAAGATGGAACTGAGGGGTATTTAATCCCTGATAGTGGAACGTTGCGATTGCCGTTGGTGGGGTTAGTTAATGTTATAGGATTGACCGAAAGTCAAGCTGCCGAGAAACTTACCATGCTGTATAAAGAGTATTTACGTCAACCCTATATCAGTGTCAAAATTCTCAATCAAAAATTGTATGTTTTAGGGGAAGTCAAAAATCCAGGGGTGGTGCAGGTGACCAATGGGACGATGACCCTTTTTGAAGCGTTAGCAAAAACGGGTGATTTGACCATTGATGCGGATCGTACCAATGTTCGGGTGATACGGGGGGGATTACGCAATCCTCAAATGAGAGAGGTCAATTTGGCGAATATGGGGCAAATGCGATTGACCAGTTTGATTTTAGAACCCAACGATATTATTTATGTGCAACCACGTCCGATGAAAGCGTATAATGTCGCCTTTAATGAGCAACTTCCTTTTTTCAGCATGATTAATACCATTATGACCCCCTTTTTGAGTGCTATTTCCCTTAAAAATGGAAAGATTACCAATGTCGTCTTATTTAAATAATGCCCAACAAGGTCACACCGGTGGCAGCAATGAGTTTGAAGAGGAGATAGATCTTAAAGAGGTTGTTGTTGGTCTTTTTTTATACAAAAAATCAATGGCAACGATTGTCTTCATCACTTTTTTGATCAGTGTTTTTGTAGCGTATTCCAAAACCGATATTTATCAAGCAGAATTAACCCTCCAAACCCAAGATTCTCCCAGTTCTCGTGGGCAAAATGATTTTTTGACTGCTGCAATTGGGTTACCCAGTGGTAACCTTGCCAATGAAATCGCCGTCTTAAAATCCCGTTTTATCGCCCAGAAAGTTCTTGAACGCGTGCAATTAGGAACTCGCTATTACATTCCTTCCGGATTAAAAACAACGGAGTTGTACAAAAATATCCCTTTTAAAGTGCATACCGAGATGATTAGCGAGTCCTTACTGGGCTACAGTTTTGAACTTCGCCCCATTGATGAGCAGCATTTTCTTTTACGTCTTTCTCCCAAGTTTGGGATGAAGCTGGCCGCGTTTTTTGGTTCTCGTAGCGCGCAGGCGATGGTCAATACTACTGATTATCAAGAGTTGTGCCTCTATGGCAAAAAAATCAATAACTCCCTGTTTCGATTGACGATCACCAAAGAAGGAGCCTTAACTTCACGGGATTATACGTTTACCATTGTCCCCAATGATACTATGGCAGGGATGATTCAATCTTCTATTGGTGTTGCTATGGGGGCGGATCAGGGTTCTATCTTATCGCTAAGTTATCAAGATAATGTTCCTGAACGGGCGCAAGATATTCTTAACATTGTGGCTGAAGTCTATGAAAGCCAAAGTGTTAAAAGTAAAAGTGCCAGTGCGGAAAAAACGTTAGGCTTTATTGATGCGCAATTGGAGGAGATTAAAGCGAAACTACAACAATCAGAGATCAAGCTCAAAGATTATAAATCGTCTCATGAAGTGACCAATCAAAGTCGCAAAGCCAGCATTATGGAACAAGAAATCAGTAGCTATGAAACACAATTGTATGAACTCAAAATGCAAGAGAGTTCGCTTCAAACCCTGTTGCAATATCTTAAAAATAATAAAGAGATCCGAGGATTGGATTTAAGTACGGCAAGTAAATCCATTTCAAATTTAATCCAAAAAATTCAAGATATTAATACCTTACGTAGCTCTTTATTGGTGGACTATACCCCAAAACACCCCTCAGTTATGAAAGCTAATGAGCAGTTGGCCTCGTTAAAAGCGGATTTACAAGGGACGATTGAGAGCAGTTTACGAGGGATTCAAGAGCGTGAGTTCTCATTAAATTCCATCCTCCAAAAATACACAGAGTCATTGGAAGCGATCCCCGAAGAGGAGCGTGAATTAGCGCAGCTTAATCGTACGTTTAATGTCAATGAAAAAATTTATGAATATCTGCTCCAAAAACGGGCGGAAACGTCGATTATTGAATCTTCAACGGTTTCAGGGATTCGCATTGTCGATGAAGCGTTGGTGGGGGGCGCTCCTGTGCAACCCAATCGGACACTCATTATGATGATGGGGTTGATTGTTGGGGTGTTAATTGGGTTTCTGCAAGCGTTTGTTAGACACTTTATCGCCAATACCATTCAAACCATTAATGATGTAGAGGGGCATACCCCGCTTCCGTTGTATGGTATTTTACCCCTTTTTGCAGAGCGAAAATCACTCTATGAAGATGCGTTGCGGGTGTTGTTGACACGTCTTGAATTTAGTGATGAAAAACCCCAAGTGATCACCATCACATCGTCGGTACAAAAAGAGGGACGTACGACCACCGCCCTTGAATTGGCACAAATTATTAGTAAAAGCAGTAAAAAAGTTGTTATTTTAGACCTTAATATGCGGGAGTCACGCGTAAAGCGAAAGCTTGCCCTCTCCAATGAATTGGGAATTAGTGATATTCTTTCGGGGGGAAAAACGTTTGATGAAGTGGTTCGACACGTTACGCCCTATATGGATGTGGTGGTGGCAGGAACCATTACCAATAACCCCTACGAATTAATCATCTCCGATCAATTGAATATATTGTTACAGCAATTACGTCAAGAGTATCGCTATATTATTGTTGAATCTCCTCCTGCAGGGCTTGTGGCGGATGCGCTGGTATTGATGCGTTTATCCGATTTGAATTTAATCGTCTTTAAAGCGGGGTATTCCAAAAAAGACTTCATTAAAAGTACCAATCGCTTTGTCAAAGAGCATGGATTGCATAATGTGGGGATTATCCTTAATGCGTTGGAACTCAAAAAAATTCGCCCGTGGGTGATTGAGTAATTCACCCTTTTTAGCTCTCCTTCAAAGATTTGATGGTATAGTCGTGTAAACTATAGATACATTTTTTACAAGATGTTTTATAGTGTGTGGAGGTTACTTTTTTACGTTGGGGATCGCTTTTTGATCGCTTTCTGATAAAAAGATAATTTAAAGTTATGGAACTATCTTATCGTTCAACGAGAGTGGTTCAATGCGGAGGTAGAATTATGAAAAATACACACAATCAAAAAGGTGAAGCTCGCAGAGGCTTTTTGAAAAAAGTGGTATACGTCGCACCGGCAGTAGTCGCATTGGGTGCATTAACAGCACCGGTTGGGGCGCATGCAAGTGTGTTTGTCGGACAAGTGTATACCAATCCAACAAACACCAATCAAGGTGTTGAAAATATCCATGTTGGGGATGCAACGGTTGTAGGAAATTCTCAGACTAAAGTGATTGAGGGTGGATCGTATACGAACCTTAATACGGGGAAAACGACGCAATTTACTGCTGAGGAAGTCAAAGCCAATGACTGGGGATTGTTTACGTGGGCTAAAACCTATTTTGGTAACATTTTCGGTTAATGGTTTATTATGGTCTATAACTTTCATCTTCTTTTTCCCAATTTCCCTCAATTTTTTTTGGAAGAGTCTGATGCCTCAGGGACATTGGTGATTAAGGAAGAGGAGGGGATAGACCCCCTTGCTTTTCCTGTGATATTGATTTATCAAAACAATCAGGATCGTAATGTTACGTTGGCGACGGATCGCCATTTTGACACCCCAACAGCAGATCAAGAGTGGATTTTTACCGTTGAAAATGTAATCAGTTTTGCGTGGAAAACCCAAGGTGGAGAAATAGCTTACCGATTCCTTGAAGAAGCGAGTGAAGATCTTTTTCGATTTTGGCTTTATCACATTGCTCTCCCGATTTATTTTTCGATTGCCCAAATTTATAAGTTTCTGCATGCGGGTGCTATTGAGATTGAAGCGAAAACCGTGTTATTTATGGCACCCTCATTTGGAGGAAAATCAACCCTCACGGACTATTTTTTACAAAAGGGTCACCCTTTGGTCACCGATGATAAAATGGCAACGTTTGAGCGGGATGGGGTCTATTATGCCGTCCCCTCACACCCCTATCATCGCCCTTTTCGCACCGTGGAAGTTTTAGGGCATGAGTGTGCTAATCCCGCATCTCAGGTTCGTCCAATCCATGCCATTTATATTCTTGAAAAATCAGACCCTACCGAAGACATTGTAATACGCCCCTTAAAAGGGATTGAAAAATTCAGCCGATTGCATGAGGGAGGGGAGATGAACTTTAGCTTTTTCACTCCCCAATATGTTAGCTATCTTGCGGGTCTTGCTAATTGTGTTCCCGTTTATGCGATCCGTGTTCCACACGATTTGGAACGGCTTGAAGAGGTGCATCGCGCGATTGTCAATCATACTTGCCCACCACAGGAGTTATCATGAATCTTATGAATCCGTATACTATCCCCTCTACCGTGTTATTGCAGTGTGTGGATGAGGAGACGTTGTTGTTTAACAGTGCCAATGGTCTTTTTTTCGCCCTCAATGAAACGGGGGCAATGTTATGGGAAGAGATGACCCACGCCACTACGCTTCACGCCGTGATTGAGAAAATGGTTGAAGTGTATGACGTGGAGCGAAAGCAATTAGAAGCGGATTTGATCGCTTTTTCCCAAACCCTTGTAACGCAAGGATTGTTGAGCTTTGAACAAGCCTAAACAATCTCCCCAAAAAGGGTTTTATCCCTGTTTGATTGCCTGCTGTCAGTCCGATTGTGACCCTTTGGTGGTCGCGTCGCTGGCGAACGAGGTGGAGAATTGGGGGGAGTTTATCGATTCGGCGTACAGTCATGGGGTCTTTCCTTTGGTTTATCCAAAGCTAAAGCGGCTTGAGATACTGGACGAACGTCTCAAAGCGCGCATGAAAAAGATTAACTGGAGCATTGCAAGCAGTAATATTATGATGACCGCAGAATTGATTCGGGTGGTTGCGTTGCTGAGAGATCATGGGATTCGTAGTATTGCGATTAAAGGGCCGGTTCTTGCCCAAATGATTCACGGTGATGTGACGCAACGGCAGTTTTCCGACTTGGATCTTTTGGTCGAACCCTCCCAGATGTACCCCGCATTGGAATTGCTCTCTCATCATGGGTATGCATCACAGTACCCTATCGAATTTTTAAAAAACAAAACGCTTTTAAAAGTGGGGAAAGATTTCCCCACCACCCATACGACCAAAGGGGTTTTGATTGAGTTTCATTGGCGATTGTTTTTGGATCGCAGTATCAAAAAAAGCAAAATAGACCTTTTTAGCCCCCTTAACCATCATTGTACCCTTCAGCGGGAAAAAATTGAGACCTTGCAATTGGATGCTCTCTTATTGTATTTGTTACTCCATGGATCGAAACATTATTGGGAGCGATTGGAGTGGATTGTGGATGTGGATCGGTTGATTCGATTGCATGAATCGATCATTAACTGGGACGCGTTGTACGCTATGGCAGAGGAGATGGAGATTAGCTTCATGGTCTATTTAGGGTTGGCGGTCACGCATGAATTGTTGCATACTCCCTTAGAAGCGATTGCGCATCATCGTATTGCCACCGATAGCCATGTGCTCAAATCCAAAGAGACCATTATCCGTGAACTCAACAGTGATGCGATTACCAAAGACCCCTCAGAGCATATCTCAATGGAAAATCTCAATAAAGTGTTATTGTTGCGGGATAGCACGCATGGATGGGTACGAAACTATCTTTTGACGTTGTTTCAAATCAAAGAGTTGGATGTTTATGTGGTCAATTTACCTCATTGGCTTTCGTCACTGTACTATGGTGTCCGATTGTATCGCCTGATAAAAGAAAATCTATTAAAGTAAAAATGATTTTTTAAGTCTTTTTAGGATAATGTTTAAGGATAATTCCGAATTAGGAGGAAGAAATGGAAAATCCAGCCAATGAAAATGTTGAAAGTCGACGGGACTTTTTAAAAAAATCGGTCTATGCAGCTCCTGCGCTAGTTGCATTGGGTTCATTGAATGTGTACGCTGATGGCCATGGTGCTAACTCAAAAGGGGTGACCGATTCCAAAGGGATTGTTGTCCGAGCCAACTCTTCCTTGAAGTGTCAAAGTGGTGGTAATGGTAATAGTAATAGCAATACCAATAACAATAACCACAGTGGTAACAGTATTTTTGGCAATGGCAATGGCAACAACAATGGAAATAGTATGTTTGGCAATGGCAACAACAACAATGGCAAT
Source organism: Sulfuricurvum sp. (assembly GCA_020721585.1). GTDB lineage: Bacteria > Campylobacterota > Campylobacteria > Campylobacterales > Sulfurimonadaceae > Sulfuricurvum. The sequence goes on along the minus strand of DYMK01000001.1, from coordinate 59,321 downwards.
AGTATGTTTGGCAATGGCAATGGCAATAGCAATGGTAATAATGGATTTGGGAATGGGGATCAAGACGCTCCGGGGAATTCCTTGAATAACAACAATGCGGAAAATGCGCAAGGGAAGAAAGACAAAGACGATTAATCTTTCTCTTTGCGCGTTAAAACTTTAACCCCATTTTATAGCGTAGTAGATCCCACAAAAACAGTGGGGTTGAGATAAAATTTCTTCTCCACAGCCGTCTTGGCTCTTTAAGTAATCGTGGTAGCCACTCCAAATGGATTTTGATCCAAAAGGGTGAAGGTCGTACCACGGTTCCCGCGTAAAAATCAAATACTGCCCCGATCGAACACCCTTTTTTGATAGTCAGTCGCTCTTTATGGGTAAAAAGCCACTTCTCTTGTTTGGGTGCGGTCATCCCCACAAATAATACATCGGGTTCAAACGCATTGATGGCATACACCATTGCATCGTTCTCCTCTTGACTAAACACCGCTTTAAAAGGGGGCGAATAGGATTCAACGATGATGTTGGGAAACTCATTGTGAAGGCGTTGTTTGATTTTTTCCAGTGTTTGGGGTGAAGCTCCCAGGTAAAAACACTTCCCTCTACGGGCATTGAGTTGCGCTAATACAAAAAGATGAAGATCACTCCCCGCAATTTTGGCTATTTTTTCCCCATAAAGCTGCCGTGCCGCTAAAACGATACCACTCCCATCGGGGAGGAGTATATCACTTTGGCGCAATGCCATCTCAAACAAAGGATCGCTTTTAGCCGTTACGTAGGAGTGAGGATTAATGGTATTGATGATTTGCTGGGCGGTATCCCACGCGATAGACTCTAGGGGATCGGTAAAAACGTCGTAACTCATAATGTTCATGGGTGACCTTTGTGCAATAGGGTAGATAAATTGGCTTCAAACCGATTTTGGTGAAAATGGTCGTGATAGCGTTGTTGGCAATACTGCGCAGTATCGGCGTGAATGAGGGTCGTTAAGGCTTCCTCTACTACTTCGACTAAGGGTTGATTTTCCTCCAAAAGGATACCACAACGCGCATCAAGAATATAGGGAATAGACCCCTCTTGGGTCGCGATGATAGGAATCCCGTAGGCTAAAGACTCCAAAAGGGTGAGGGGGAACGCATCATTTTTACTGGGGTAGAGGAGAAGATGGGCTTGGAGGAGTAACGCCCTTTTTGCTTCGGCATGGACAAATCCATGATAGGTGACCGTAGATTCCAATCCATGCTTTTGGACAAAGGTGGTGAAATACGCTTTATCCTCACCGCTTTGCCAACTTCCCGCAAAATGGTACTGAATGGGACGCTCTTTGGTCACAAGAGCCAACTCAAGCACCTCTTTGTACCCCTTGTCGTGCATCATATGGGCAAGATAGAGAAAATGCAAAGGGGTGGGATGGGCATATTTTTGGGCAATATGGGTCATAAAATCGTCGTTTTTGAGCGGGTCATCGATCCCATTGGGGAGAATATGGAGGGCGGTATAGGTTTGGACTAAGGAAAAATCGTTTTTCAGCAGAGGACTTAAGAGGATTAAATGGGTATTGTGGAGAAAAAAGCGGGTTAAACGACGATTTCTATCCGATGCGCGGACAAATTCATTGACCCCTTTGGTGTGATAGTGATAATAGACGCTGGCATGGGTGAAAAATTGGTACGATTTCCACAGAGTCGAGAGGAGTAAATCACGATAAAACGCAATACTCCGGATGGAAACCGTGACATAGATCAGATTCGGACGAAAAACGACCAATGCCCACATTACTTTAAAATAGAGTTCCGCGACCAAATAGAGTTTTTTGAATGACACTTTACCAATATCGGCGATGGTGTCTGAGGAGCGAATGGGGATATAGTAGCACGTAAATTCCCCATTGATGAGGTGGCTATGGCGGATAAACTCCCCCACTTTGGCTGCCCCATGGTGGGGCGGTGGGAGGTGTAAAATCGCCAAAAGTTTGGGTTTAGTGGGTGGTGGCGTAGATACAGGCATTGTGTATTCCTTGGGCGGCGGTGGTAAAATTGTACGCTTGGACGTGTTTTTGACCCTTTTGGGAGAGTTTTTGCCATCTTTTGGGATCGTTTAAGAGCGCGACGATGGCATCACCCCATGCGTCCACCTCTACAGGGAGGATTACGCCGGTTTCCCCTTCAATGACCAAATCGTTGATGACCCCCGCAAAAGGGGTGGTGATGATGGGTGTCCCGCTTGCCATCGCTTCATTGGCAACTACCCCCCACGGATCCAACAGGGTGGGGAATAAAAACAACTTTGCATCCCCATAATAGGAGGGAAGGGATGCTTGATCGACAAACCCCGCATAATGATAGGAGAGGTGATAGCGTTCCAATAGGGCAAAAAACTCCTCTTTTAAGGGGCCATTACCTAAAATCAAGAGTTTAAGATCGGGGATATGCTCTCTCACCGTACGCGCCACTTCAGCGAAAAACAGTGGGAGCTTACGATGGGTAAATTGACCCGAAAACATCAGATGATAGTGACGCTCCTCCAACGAGACCGTGGTGGCAAAACGGTCATTGTCGATGCACAGATGACTTTGGAACAGTTTTTCCTCATTAAGGTGATAGCTTTTAAAGAGATCTAAGGTATTAGAACTCGCCCCAATAAAAGCATGAGACGTTTTATAAACGAGTGTGCGCATAAGGGTGTGTATCCATGAAAGATGCGCTTCAGAGACACTCCACCCATCGCTCATGGGGATATGTTTTTTGCGCATAATCACACTGTAAAGCCACCCATACAGATGAGTGGGGTTAAATCCTGTGGTGATGACCACATCGGGCTTAAACGTCCACAAGTGGTGCCACACATCGGGATTGTTATGGACGTAATTAAATCCGTCTTTTTTGGCAGTACTGTTTTCGTTCAAAAAACGGTGATTAAACCCCGTGATGGTCATTTTCCATTCGCGATTGGCTTCGGTCTTTGCGGCATAAATGACCAAAAAATCATCCCCATACACCTGCGCTAAGCGTTCATAAATGGGCAATCGGTAGGGGGCAGGGATGTTGGTAATCAGGAGAATTTTCATGCGATCCTCTTAGCTTGGATACGCGCGCGGGTCGTGAGGATAAACGACCTGATAAAGGAGGGGAGCAAGGCCAAAGCCAGTAAGACATAGCTTTTGTAATCTTTGGGGGTGTAATGGAGAATTTTTCGCATCTCGTGGAGAGCGCACCATGACTCTCCCCGTTTCATGTATTCGTTTAAGCGCATCCGATGCCAAAGCCCCACATAGCGGGTGATAGCATGCGTGTCTTGGGGGTACAATGGGATAAGCTTAGCCAAGGCTTCCCCCACATAATCAACCGCATCGGGTTTTTTTCCAGGGGTTGTTAACTCTTCAAACGATTGAAAATGGTACTCTGCGGTGATGGCAGTCGAATAGGCAATGGCTCCCTGACACGCCAAACGCGCCCACGTCAGAAGATCCTCACCCAACGTAATTCCCACCGGAAACCCTCCGATTTTTTCTAAACCTTGGACACGCACCGCCGTCGCACTCGTCCATACAGGGGGTGCGGTACGGGTTGCGGTATCAAAATAGTTGTTTATAATCCCCTCTGAGCCTTGCGATAAAACAATTTCGGTATTGACAGGCGCGTGTTTAGTGTGGTTAGAATCGACGATGATGTAATTGGTCGCATAGACCAACGCTTGGGGAAATGTCACAGAGAGGGTGTGTATCTCTTTTAAGTGGTTGGGCAACCACGCATCATCTCCATCCAAAAAAGCGACTAAGGGGTAGGTGGCATGGGAAACGCCCCGATTGCGGGCAAGGGAAACACCCCCATTGGGGTACGAAAAAAGGCGTATGCGGGGATCGGAAAAACGCTGTACGACCGTAACGCTTTGGTCGGTTGAGCCATCATCAATAACAATCACCTCAAAATCACCATACGTTTGCCCCAAGACCGAAGTAAGGGTGTCTCCAATGGAGGTCTCTTTGTTGTACAGGGGGATGATAACACTGATACTCATGCCATCTTACCTTGGATACGGTGGATGAGGTGGGTGTTAAAGCGGTATAACCCATACGAGAGTAGCACGGTCAGAAGGGCAAATACGATCAAATTTTCGGGAAAATGGGGGATGTAATAGACCAATAAGGGGCGAATGAGTCCATGCACCAAATACAACTCCAACGTCATCGCCCCAATAAGGGTAATGGGGCGCGCCAAAAAAGATTGACCCATAAGGGTGGTGAGAATGAACGGGGATTGGCTGATTTTTAACCCATAATACAACACCGGAAAAAGTAAAAGTTGTTGGAGAAACTGCACTTGAGGATAAATCCCTTTGAGCATCAGATATTTATCCCCATAGATAAGGACGATAAACCCAAAAAAGAGGGCAAAATCACGACCTCCTGAGTACACGATGGTCTCTTTAATGGAGGCAAAATAGATTCCCACCAAAAAAACCATTGCATAAAAAATGAGTTTAAACGCCATGGTTTGTTCGATGACAAGGGTTGAAAAATCGGTAAATTGGCTATAACTGAAGGCATACAGAAGGGTTAATACCCCCAACGCTTTAAAAATTTTGGTGGGGTGGTAGTGGTGTAAAAAGAAAAATCCGACAAGATAATAAAACATCAATGCCCGTAAAAACCAATAATCTTCAGGGGGATAAAAAAGATTTCCGATGAAAGAGAGGGGGGAGCTTAGCCCAAAGAGCTCAACGACTTCACGGTAATAGGAGGGAAAAAAAGCGTAATAGTACAGCCCCAAAGGGAAGACCAAAAAAAGTAAACTGCTCCATATCACGGGGTAGATTCGGATGAGCCGTTTGCTCATATAGGTTGTGAACGTTTGGGGGTTGGCTTGCTGACTTACTAAAAGTCCATACGATGAGAGCATAAAAAAAAGGGCATTACCAATCGCCCCCCCCGTAGCAAAAAGGGGGAGGGGGTAAATCTCATCCAAATGGGAGTTAATGACCAAGAGGATAGCGATAAAACGTAAAAAGAGGGTGTTGTTTTGGTTCATGGTGCACTCTTTTGTAATTTTTGGAGCCGTTGCAATTTAAGATCACGGTAGTACATTCTCCGATAGGCAATCATAATACCGACAAAAATAAAAGGCATCGACAAAACGGCTAAAACGTATAATACCACGTTATCAGTCATCATGGTCGTCGAAGCAGAGGTAAACGACGTGACCACCAAAAACGAAGGGAGTAGGAGATACTCAGGTGTTTGGTTATTAACATGGCGTGCGGCAGAGAGACTTGAAATGATGACAAATAAAGCGTATAAGACAAGCCCCACTTGCCCCGTATCGGCCAAAATTTGGACATAGTCGTTATGAATGACTTTAATGGGGGCAAAGGGGTGGTTAGTCTCATAAAAAATATACTGGGCTGAACCAATTCCTGACCCCATAAGCGGTTGGGGATCGTAGAGTCGTCCCAGTGTCCATCCCCACATCGCAAAACGACCGTTACTGTCAATTTGGCTGGAATCCACCGAACTAAGATCATTGACATTACTCACTTTGGAGGAGTCATAAAACATTTTTTCCCGCACTTGGGGGACAAACAATACTGACATAACCGCCAAAAAGATCAATCCCATAATATAGGGGATCGCTTTGGCGCGGTAGCGGAGGTAAAAGGCAAAGCCAAGGGTTAAAAAAACCGCCAATAGCCCTGTTCGGACACTTTGGAGGACACTGGAGAGGAAAAACCACCCAATGAGCCAAAGGTAGCGCGATTGTTTGGTACGCCACCATAACAAAAATGCCAAACCACTCATGATCCCCAAATAATCGGCCAAAGTGGACATCGGCCAAAACATCCCCTCGGCATAAAACGACCAAATGTGGAGGACATCGGTCATGAAGCCCCCCAAAAGAATCGAGTAGGTAATGGAGCTAATGAGTAACCAACGAATTGCAACGTAGATAAAATCGCGGGAATGGACAAAGGTTGCGGCAAACATCATTATGAGTAAGGGATAGAGGTATTTGAGAAATCCCCTAAAGGCATAGCCAGAATTTAATGCCCAGCTAAACGAAATCAACAGCCAGAGTGTGTACAACGTATACAAAACGATTAAAAAATTGAATTTGGGCGATTTACGATAGAGAAAAAAAGAGACTAAAACCAAACCAATCCATACCATAAGCCGTAAGGCAGAGAGATTAATCCCCGCCAAATCGACATTGGTTTCTATCATCCCTGTGGCCATCGTAAGGACTAAAAATTTTTCGCGACCGGTAAGAAGGACTTGTTTGGTTTTAGAAAGATAGACATACGAGGGTTTGGAAAACATAAACTTAACAGCGTACCCCGTTAAGAGGAAAAAAACGAGGACATTCAGCAGCGTAAACACCTAGTTTCCCCTTTTTTTTAGCACATCCCCATAGAGTTGCGCCACACTTTTTTGATAGAGAGTGTACGCAAAAGTAGCTTTAACTCTCATACGACCCGCCTCTCCCAGCTGTTTTTGGAGATAAGGATTATCCAAAAGGGTGATAATGGCGTTGGAAAGGGCAAGGGGATTTTCGGGAGGGACAAGGAGTCCTGTAACGTGATCTTCGACCACCTCCGCAAGCCCATCTACTGCCGAAGCGACCACAGGGAGGGCGTAACTCATTGCCTCAATGGCACTCAGCCCAAACCCCTCAAAACGGGAGGGGACGATCACCATATCCATTTGGGCGTACCAGTGGGGGAGCGATTCTTTGGGTTGAAGTCCTGCCCATGTGATGACAGGATTAATCGAGAGGGTACTGGCTAAACGTTCTAACGTTTTTCGTTGTTCCCCCTCACCGACGATGAGTAATCGAAGGGTGGGATGGGCGCGGAGAATCAACGGCATCGCCTCAAGGAGACTATCAATCCCTTTTTCGTGACTCAATCGGGCAACGACCCCCAACGTAAAAGGCGCAGCGGTCACTTTGTTAGGGGGAAGATCGGGAAGATCAGTGCAGTTGTAGAGGGTAAAATGTTTACGCCCTTTGGCATACAGTTCAGAGCTATAAAGATGGGGGTCTACCCCAAAAAAGGCATGTTCAGAGGATTGGGAGACACACAAAAACAGTTCGCTCATCCATTGGGCAATGAAGCGGGGAATAAAGGTATGACGATAAATATGTCCGGGGACATGGGCGGTGGCAAGGACAATTTTGACCCCCAAAAGCTTAAAGAGGGCGATTGCCAACGATCCGGGTGCCATGTACTGAACGTGAACAATGGCGGGGTGATAGGTAGAGAGGAGGTGTGAAAATCCTTGGAACAACAAAACGGCGGTGGTCAGTAAGGAGGTGGGGCGAATCCCCTGAGGGGAGAGGAGGGTCACTTCCACCCCAAGGGTTTGGAAATAGTCTATCATGCGAGAATCGTGTTCAAAATAGCAGACCAAACGCACCTCATAGCCACTGTCGATAAGCGCTTTTGCTAGGGTGAGGGTTTGGTATTCTGTCCCCCCCAACAAGAGACAAGGGATAGCGATTAAGACCTTAATGCCCGACACGCAACACCTTTTTGATTCCCCGCTTGAGGGTCGCGATTTGGGTGGGAGTCAGTACTTTGCCTACGTATTGCCACCCTTGATCGAGTATGAGGTTGCTCCATTTGGCGTAGATTGCGCGAAGGAATCCATAATGTTTGACCCATACCCGATAATTTTCGCTGTCCATGTTGTGGGTGGCACTGATCCCTACGAGTCGAAAATTGGTGATCCGTTTGGGTAAATGGGCGTAGGCGCATTGGCGATCCAATAAACTCAGTACCAAATCGTAATCTGCGGCTATTCTAAAACGCGTATCAAATGGGAATTGTGAATGGAGCATAGTTTTGACAAAGAGGGCAGGGTGACCAAAGGGCATTACCCGATGGGCTTCGTTGAGTCGGACACGGTAGGTGGTCTCATGGCGGGTGAGGGGATCAATTTGGATCACGTCCCCAAACACAAAATCAAGGTGAGGATGGTGGGTAAACACCTCAACGATGGACTCTACCGCATCGGGTTCGTACCAATCATCGGCATTTAAAAAGGTGATAATCTCCCCTGTGGCTTTGGCTAGCCCTTTGTTCATCGCATCGTAAATCCCCCGATCGGGTTCACTTTGCCAATGGCTGATATGATTTTCGTACCGTTTGATAATTTCAAGGGTACCGTCTTTGCTCCCCCCATCGATAATGATATACTCAATGTTTTGGTAGGTTTGAGCGATGATGCTTTGGATGGTCTGTTCTAGGTATTTTTCACCGTTATAGACGACGGTCACAACCGTTATTTTGGGGAGATTCATTTAATCCTCTTTGGGTAGTAAAGTGCGATACAGATTCACGTATCGTGGAATAACACGGTCACGCTCAAAGCATGAGAGGACTTTTTCCCATCCGTGGGTGGAGAGTTGGGCGTGATCGTTGTGTGAGAGTACCCAATCGATCCCATAGGCTAAATCCTCACTCTCGTAAGGACGTGCGAGATACCCATTGCGTTGATGGTCGATTAAATCGCTGTTTCCCCCCACATCAAACGCCACAACAGGGGTACCACACGCTAATGCCTCCATGATGGCATTGGAGAGATTCTCTTGCAACGAGGGGATGACCATCACCGTTGCCGCACTGTAGAGGATACGTAAGGCAAGATCATCGTGAAATTTGCCCAAATAGTGGGTGCTAAAGGGAAACGCTTGGGGCGATTGCATCGGAGCATTCCCAAAAATCGCTAATTCAACGTTGGGTGTAGTGAGGTGACTAAGGGCATTGCGCAGATGGACAAACCCTTTGTTGCTATCGCTGGTGCTGTTCATCGCCCCAAAGAGGATCAAGTGACCCTCAGAAGCAATCCCCAAAAGCGATTTGGCGATGCTTTTATCGATGGGATGATAGATACGGGTATCCAAGGGATTGGGGAGGTTTACCACCTCAAACGATTGAAGTAAGGAACTTTGCGTAGCGCAGTGTGCCATCCAACGACTCAGCCCAATAACGGTGAGGGAGTTAATCGCGGAAAATATCTTTTGTTTACGCTCCCAGACACGGTGACTGAGGTCATTTTCCTCGTGACTTTCCAATAATGGGCAATTCCCACAGCTTTTGAGATAGTGGTCACACCCCCATTTGACATGACATCCCCCCGTAAAGAGCCAATTGTCGTGCATACTCCAAACGAGGGGTTTGGTGATTTTGGGGAGATCTTCAAGCCGTATCATCCCCTCATGCACCCAATGGAGATGGACAATATCGGCATCACTGCGATTGATAAGGTCGATAATCTCCCCTGAGGGGGAGGAAGCCACCGAAAACATTTTCCCCTGCAGTGAGGGGTAGCGTTGGGTTTGGAAACTCTCCCAACGGGTTTTGAATTTTTTTCTGAGATTATTGACAAACCCTAAAGGGGTAAGGACGGTGGGGTCTTCGGTGGTTTTATTTTGTACCAACATGGTACTGTTAATCCCCGCTTTTTGTAATCCTTGATGGAGCCGATAGGCAGAGCGTGCCGCACCCCCTAATTGGTCATGGGTATTGACGATAAGAATTTTCATTGGGTCACCATCCAGTGCCGTTTGGGAATCCCCAAGCTGGCAAGGTCAAAATCTTCCATGAGCATCACGCGGGGCAAACACTCCAAATGGTGGGCGTGCTGAGGAAAAATATTCCCCTTTCGGGTGGTGGTGACCGTTTTAAATCCTAAGGTTTTGACCAACGCAAATTTATCCGCACTCACCTCTTCACGACTCCCAAAGGGGTACGCAAAATGGGTGATTTTTTTCCCCGTACGGGCTTGGATGGCTTCATTGGCGTGTTGAATCTCCTCCAAAATCTCTTCAGACGAGAGGGCATTAAAGGCAAAATGGTTTTGGGTATGCCCCCCAATGGTGACCAAGGGGTCGTTGGCTAAGGTGGCAATCTCCTCCCAATTCATACATAATTTTTCACATTGCGCTTCCCAGTTGAGGGTGTAGTTTTTCAGTAATTCGTCCACTTTATCGGAAAATTGGTGGGATTTAAAGGTCAAAATGGTGCTGCGTAGGGCTAAAAAGGTATCGATCTTCTCATCCATCGTGGCACAAGGATAGCGTTCTCCACTAGAGAGGGTGATGTGGTCATGCGCAAGGATAAGGTCTTCAAGGACATACCACCACAAACGGGCGGTTTTATCGGGAAACGCGGTGGTGACATAAATGGCGATGGGGACGTTGAGTTTTTGTATGATGGGATAGGCGTGGGTAAAATTATCTTTGTACCCATCATCAAGGGTTAAGACGATTTTTTTGGTCGTTTTTTCCCCCGTGACCAACAGGGTGTGCAACTGATCTAAAGAGATAAACTCATACCCCAAAGCGCGCATTTGGAGGATAAAGTGTTCTAAAAAGGTGGGAGAGACTTTCATGTTCTCATTGGGAGAGAGCTTATGGGGTTCCAAGGGGTAGACCCGATGGAGCATAAAGATGGTGGCAACTCCCGAAAAATAGCGGTAAATCCAGGGGATGGTGCTAATCCATCGGAGGAGGTGACCTTTGAGGTTCATGCGGGGTGAAATTGCTGTTTCCATCGTTCAATATTCTCCAAAGGTAGCGTAAGGGTGGTTTCCCAGCTGCTGGTAATACGGTTGGCTAAGTGCTTAGGAATATCGTTGCGCGCCAAAATGGGCAGTTGGGTATTTTTGGAAATCTCAACGGAGCGGTTATCAATGGCGATAATGAGGCTTCGGTGGCGTTTTTGCAGTGCGCGAATCCCTGCGTGTAGGCGTGTTCCGACGAAATCAAGGGATGCTTCCCGATCCAACAATCGATCGTAGGCGTCCAAATCGGCTTCAATGACTCTAATCGTTTCGGTATTTTTTAAGGAACGAAAATAGGCATAATCGCCCGTCCCTTGTACCCAAAAATAGAGGGTTTTATAGTGGGCTAAAAGGGTATCGATGAGGTGCTGATCCATCGCGCGATCCATGTTGTAGTCGGTGAGGGTAAAGACCACGGTATCCGATTTTTCGTGAGGGATCAAAGCACAATGGTCAGGGGTGAGCTGCCACATGGTGGGGCATCCGGTGGTGATGACATTGGTAAATCCCATCTCGTTGAGTTTGGTGTGGGTGTACTCATCCCGCACCGAGTGGAGCAAGTTTGAATGCAGGAGTTTGGAAAAAAGGTAACGGGTATAAGCATTGGGCTTTTTTTGGTACTGCCACCATCCTACCCCCATCAAGAGAATGTCACGGACGTGGAGGGTATCGATGAGATTGACTTTCCACTGATTGTAACGATTCATATTGGAGGAGAGGAGATTGGTTCCTCCGATAAAGGCGTATTGGGAACGGTGAATAATATCGTAAGAGACACGTCCCATTTTTTCATGGGTGGGGATGGTGAGTTTGTGATGGAGGGGGAACATTTGGGTTAATTCCCGTCGTACGCTGTCCATAATGATGTAGTCCCCCAAATTGTCGGTACAAACGGTGGTGTCTAAGAGGGCAAGTTTCATTTAAATCCTTTGAACAGAGTATAAAAAAGTAATGATTTGGTTTTTTGGTAAAAAACCTCACGGGTTTGTGGGGTAAACAGATCAAAAAGATACGATGCCATTATATACGAAAAAAGGGTGGCAAACGCTACCCCAATGACCCCATAGAGGGGGATCAAGATAAAATTTAAGAGTACATTGACCGCGGCACCGCTGAGATTACGATACAACGCAAGGGAGGCGAGTTTTTCGTTGACGTACCATTTGCCACTGATAATGCTCATGCTAATAAACACCCCCGTCCAAATATGGATCATTAAAATCGTCCCGCTTTGATAATAGGCGTTGCCATAGAGGAGATGGATCATCCAATCGGAGAGAAAAGTCATCATGAGGGCAACGGCAATGGAGAGCCAAATGGTAAAATCATAAAGCTTTTGGAGCCGTTGCTGGTACAACGCCATGCTGTGGGTTTTAGCATTGACAATGGCAGGAAACAAGGATGTGGCCAAAACACCGGGGATAAAATACCACGCTTCGCTGATCCGCACCGCTGCGGCGTATTGCCCTACGGCATTGGCACTCATCATCTCTTTGATCATCACTTGGTCGATTCGCATATAAAACGATATGACCATACTGCTAAGGATATAGGGCCAGCTTTCGTGCAATAAGGTTTTAGCCAACGTACGATCAAAACGCCAATCCTTTAACGAAAGTCGGGTATAAAAGTAAAAATAGCCATATCCCAATGCGATGATGAGACTGTCAAAAACAATAAGCCACGCAAAAAAGATCAAAGGTGAATGGGTGAGGATAAACACAATTTTTAACACCGAAGAGATAAAGAGGCTGATGCTGCTGGAATAGACCGCATATTTACTCAAGATTTTGGATTGAAAATAAAAATCAACCACATTAAAACTTTGGATAATGGTGGCAAAAGAGATGACAAAAATAAGAAGCGTGCTAGCATGGTCATTGGAGGTAAACAGCAAAGCAATGGCAAGCAGTGGGAGAATGAGAAGGCTCCCTCCCACTTTCATCCAAAACGTCGTCCCCATAAGAACATCGCGCTGTTGGGGATGGTTGACCAGCTCACGGATCACAATCCCCTCAAGTCCCAATGCAGCAATGGCACCAAACAGCCCCACAAAGCTTTGGGCGTAGTTTAGGAGTCCATACTCCGAAGGTCCCAAATAGCGCGCCACCCAGATCCCCACCCACAGGCTAATCATCATCCGAATAATTTTTTCCCCAAAAACCCACAAGGTATTGGCTCCGTAGCGACGAAAACCGGTGTGGTCAGTGAGGGCTTTGAGACGTTTAATCACATTTATTGCCGTTGAAAGTCATCGTCAATGCGGATAATATCGTCTTCACCCGTGTATTCCCCCACTTGGACTTCGATAAGGATCAAATCAATTTTTCCCATATTTTCCAATCGATGAATCTCCCCCATTTTGATATACGTGGATTCATTGGGACGGATCAAAAAGGTCTTCTCCCCAACGGTGACCGTTGCGGTGCCACTGACCACAATCCAGTGTTCATTACGGTGAAAATGTTTTTGGAGCGAGAGCCGTTTGCCCGCATGGACGACGATTCGCTTGATTTTATACCCAGGGGTGTCTTCAAGGACGCTATACACTCCCCACGGTCGGTGGGCGGTGAGATGGATATTGGAAAGATGGGAACCCCGTTTTTTGAGTTCGTTGACCACCTCTTTGACGTGTTGGGAGGAACCTTTTTTGGAGATCAGAAGGGCATCTTCGGTATCAATAATGAGCAAATCATCCACATTGACCGTTGCCACGGTTCGGTGTGAGAGGAGCAGATTGTTATGAGAATGGATACTAATATGGTGGTCATTTTGGGTATTGCCCTGTGCATCTTTGGGGAGTTCTTCATACAACGCATCAAAACTGCCCAAATCGCTCCACCCCATGTCGCTGGGGATGACGCGGACGCAATCACTTTTTTCCATTACCGCATAGTCGATACTCTCTTCGGGGATAGATGCCATATCGTCGTAGCCGATACGGATAATTCCCTCTTTGGAGGCGTTGTCGTACGCAATGCGGGATGCAGTATAGATGTCAGGGGCGTAGCGTTGAAGTTCGTCTAAAAAAAGACCCGCTTTAAAACAAAACATTCCGCTGTTCCAGTAGTAATTGCCTTGTTCAAGATAGTGTTGCGCCGTAGCTGCATTGGGTTTTTCGGTAAAGGAACGCACTTCAAGACCGTTTGCTTCAATGTACCCAAATCCCGTTTCGGGGGAGGTGGGGGTGATACCAAAGGTGACCAGATGGTTTAAGGAAGCCTGCTCCATCGCCTGCTTTAAAACCAAAAGATAGGCCGCTTCGTCTTTAATGAGGTGATCAGAGGGGGTGACCAATACGATCTCTTCGGGGGGAAGTGCCATACACGCTAAGGCAATCGCCGGTGCGGTATTGCGCCCAAGGGGTTCGAGGAGAAAATGGTTTTTCGTACTTTTCATCGCCGTGAGTTGATCGACTGCCAAAAAATATTGTTCGGCATTGGAGACAATCATTTGGGCGTTGCACATACTTTGATTGCGTTCTACGGTGAGCTGAAAGAGCGATTTTCCCTCAAATAAGGGGACAAATTGTTTGGGCATCAACGTTCGACTAATGGGCCATAAGCGGGTACCACTCCCGCCACAAAGGATAATATTGGTCATTGTGCGCAGTACCATTCGTACATTTTACGAATCCCTTCTTGAAGTTCAACGGTGTGTTTCCACCCAAGGGCGTGAAGTTTAGAAGGGTCAGTGAGTTTACGCATTGTCCCATCGGGTTTGTCGGCATTAAAATACAATTCCCCCTTAAAGCCCACAATCTCACGGATCGTATGCGCCAAATCGTGGATACTAATTTCTATGCCCGTCCCAATATTGATATGGGTATTACGAATCTCGGTGGTGGTGTGATAGGTATCACTGAAATTGCGATTTTCCATCAAAAAGACACACGCATCGGCCATGTCCTCAGACCAGAGAAATTCGCGCATGGGCTTACCACTCCCCCATATTTCGACACGTTCACTACTGACCCCAAATCCTTTGAGGTACCCCAACGCCGTTTCACGATTATCCAATTGCAAATCCTCTAAGACGGCTTGGGTATTGCCCTCATGGAGGAGTTTTGCCAAATGAATTTTACGGATCATGGCAGGAAGTACGTGCGATTTTTCCAAATCAAAATTGTCATTAGGTCCATAGAGGTTGGTGGGCATAACGCTAATAAAATTGGTGCCGTATTGGAGATTGTAACTTTCACACATTTTGATCCCCGCAATTTTGGCAATAGCGTAGGGTTCATTGGTGTATTCCAACGTATCGGTGAGGAGGTACTCCTCTTTCATGGGTTGAGGGCAATTTTTGGGATAAATACACGTTGAACCCAAAAAGAGCAGTTTTTTGACCTTATGTTTATAGCTAATGTCAATGAGATTATTTTGAATCACCAAATTGCTGAAAATAAATTCAGCCCGATAGGTGTTGTTGGCAATAATCCCTCCTACCTTAGCAGCAGCAAAGAAAACATAATCGGGTTTAAAGGTTTCAAAGAAAAATTCAACGTTTTGTTGTTTGGTCAAATCAAGGGGGTAGTAATGCGCCCCCTCAACAAACACTTCCCGTTTGTTGTAATTAGCAATAATATTCGTATAGCCTCTTTTGAGAAGATTTTTGATAATGGCACTCCCTACAAGACCTGTCCCTCCCGCTACGAAAATGGTGCTGTTTTTGTCCATGCTACGTTCCTTGTTTCTTATTTTAGGTTGAAATATTTTACGGTATTATAGCCAGCTTCTCATAGCCGGAGGGATTTTTGGACTGAAAATTCCATGCGTCATGGCACATGGTCTCCAAAGTGTGGTGCGCTTTCCATCCCAAAAGCGTTTGGGCAAGGGTAGGGTCAGCATAACACGTCGCAATATCCCCCTCTCGTCTGGGAACAAGGGTGTAGGGGATGGGTTGGTTACTGGCGCGTTCAAAGGCGTGGATGACCTCCAGTACGCTATAGCCTACCCCTGTTCCCAAATTGATCGCGGTACATTGGGGGGTTGTGAGGGCTTGGAGTGCTTTAATATGCCCTTGGGCTAAATCGACCACATGGAGATAATCACGTACTCCCGTCCCATCAGGAGTGGGATAATCACTCCCAAAGACCAATACTTTTTCACGCTGTTTGGCAGCTACTTGGGCGACAAAAGGGAGCAAATTATTGGGAAATCCTTGCGGATCTTCGCCGATGAGACCACTCTCATGCGCCCCAACGGGGTTAAAATAGCGCAAGAGGAGGATATGCCACGTGGGATCGGCGTGATACAGGTCGCGTAATAGCTCTTCGATGAAGAGTTTGGTTTTGCCGTAGGGATTTGTAGCACTCAGCGGATGAGATTCATCAAGGGGGAGATAGTGGGGATCACCATAGACGGTAGCTGAGGAGCTAAAAACCAACTTTTTGATCCCATTGGCACGCATCGCACGCAGTAGGCACAATGTCCCTTGAAAATTATTATCGTAATATTCTAGGGGTTGCTCAACCGATTCTCCGACGGCTTTAAGTCCTGCGAAATGGATCACCGCATCGCACCCTCTTAGGGCATGCGTGAGGGTTGCTTCATCGCGAATATCCCCTTCAATAAGGGTGATTTTCTTCTCCGTTAGTCTCTCTACACGGGCAATGGCTTGGTGAGAACTGTTGGAAAAATTATCGTACACCACTACCTCATACCCCATGCTCAAAAGCTCAACGCAGATATGCGAACCGATGTATCCAGCCCCTCCTGTGACAAAAATGGTCATGATGGTTCCCTTGTGTGGTGTGATTTGTAAACCGCATTACGTCGTCGAAGGCGTTGGTCAAAGAGGTTGAGAAACACAAAAAAGAAGGTGATAAAGGAGATGAGTGCAAAGGTATCTTCTTCTTTTTGACATTGAAATCCAATAAGAGAAAACCCCAATTGAAGGGAGACTAAGAGGAGTACACTAAAACGGACATCCCGTTTGATTTTATACAGAAAATGGTGGAAGTGATTTTTATCGGCAGAAAAAACCGATTTTCCCCGTTGAATGCGACGGGTCATTACCACAAACGTATCCAATAAGGGGATGGCTACGACAAATAATACCGCGGTAGGGGAGAGGTAGTGAAGCGATTGAATTGCCAAAATAGAGATGACAAACCCCAGTGTTAACGAGCCACTGTCCCCCATAAAAATTTTGGCAGGGTGCCAATTAAAGGCTAAAAAAACGGCTAAAGCCACCATGAATGAGGAGGATAAGGTGATCATAAAGAGGTCATGATGCAACCATCCAAGCGTCAAAAACGTCCCCAATATGACCATCGCAATACTTCCCGCTAGCCCATCGAGTCCATCAATAAGATTTAACGCATTGGTCAAACCCGAAATAGCAAACAAGGTAAAAGGGAAAATGAATACCCATGGAAGGGCTGCTTCGTACCCAAAGTAATGACCTAAATGAGTGATTTGGATCCCATCTTGGTACGCCAAAATAATGGCTAAGGCGATAATCATAAATTTTACCTTGGGGGCAGCATTGTATTTATCATCAAAAAGCCCCACCAAAAAGACAAATAAAATGGCTAAATGGAGATAGGGGTAGTGGGTTAGGTAGTCCCAGTTAAAGAGTATATGGCTTAATGCGACCGAGATAAAAATAGCGACCCCCGCAACACGGGGGGTAATGGTCGCATGAATGCTTCGATTGTTCGGGATGTCGACAAGCCCAAAAACGTGAGCATACCGAACGAGCAAAAAATGCAGCACAAGGGCAATAACAGCGATAAAAGGTACTATAATCCAATTCATGGGGGAAATCATAGTGAATAGGAAGTAAAGGGAGTATTAAAATGGTTTTTTTAGGGGGGAATTCTCCCCTTTTTAGCTACATCGGGGTATAAGCAACCCTTTGTTATACTGTCATTTACCTAAAACAAACGAGTAATTAACCCAATGGATAACATTCGCAACTTTTCAATCATCGCCCATATCGACCACGGAAAAAGCACCTTAGCCGACCGTATCATTCAAGAGTGTGGTGCTGTGAGTGACCGAGAACTAAGCAAACAGATGATGGACACGATGGACATCGAACAAGAGCGTGGTATTACGATCAAAGCCCAAAGCGTCCGTTTGGACTATGTCAAAGAGGGGAAACATTACGTTCTTAATCTGATCGATACTCCGGGTCACGTCGATTTTAGTTATGAGGTCTCCAAGTCACTTGCCTCTTCGGATGGTGCTTTATTGATTGTCGATGCAGCCCAAGGGGTTGAAGCCCAAACCATCGCCAATGTTTATATGGCAATGGAAAACAATCTCACCCTTATCCCCGTCATCAATAAAATCGACCTTCCCGCTGCCGAACCCGAGCGGGTCGCTGAAGAGATCGAAACGACCATCGGGATTGATGCTACCGATGCGATTATGATTTCCGCCAAGACCGGAGTAGGTATCCGAACGCTGATTGATGCGATTGTAGACCGTATCCCCGCCCCCGTGGGGGATCCTAGTGCGACGACCAAAGCGATTATTTATGATTCGTGGTTTGATACGTATCAAGGGGCGATGGCGTTGGTGCGGGTCTTTGATGGAGAGATCAAAATGGGTCAGATGGTCAAGTTGATGCACAACGATGACAATCATCAAGTATTAGAGCTGATGTATCCCCATCCGCTACGTCGTCAAAAAACCCAAAGCATTAAAAGCGGTGAAATTGGTATCGTGATTTTGGGGGTCAAAGAGGTAGGGACGATTCGTGTGGGCGATACGATTACCGATGCGAGGAATCCCACGCGTGAACCTGTGGGGGAATATGCTCCGGCGAAACCGTTCGTTTTTGCGGGACTTTATCCCATCGATACCGATGAGTTTGAATCGGTACGGGATGCTCTTGATAAACTCAAACTGAACGATAGCTCATTGAGTTACGAACCTGAAACCTCCATCGCCCTTGGATTTGGTTTCCGTGTCGGTTTCTTGGGGATGCTTCATATGGAGGTGGTCAAAGAGCGTCTTGAACGGGAGTTTAATCTCGATCTTATCGCCACAGCACCTTCGGTTATCTATAAAGTCTATAAAACCGATGGGACGATGATCGAAGTGCAAAACCCCAGTGAATTGCCCGAACCGCAACACATCGACAAAATCGAAGAACCCTACGTTCGTGCGACCGTGATTGTTCCTAGTGATTATTTGGGGAATGTGATCACCCTTTTGACCACCAAACGGGGGATGCAAGAGAAGATGGAGTATCTTAACGAAACACGGGTGATGCTCATCTACGTCATGCCGATGAATGAAATCGTCGTTGATTTTTACGACAAACTTAAATCGACCTCCAAAGGGTACGCCAGTTTCGATTACGATCCCATTGAATTTCGCCAAGGGGATTTGGTCAAACTTGATGTCCGTGTGGCAGGCGAAGTGGTCGATGCCCTAAGCGTCATCGTCCCTCGCACCTCTGCGGATATGCGCGGACGGGCATTGGTGACCAACATGAAAGAGATTGTCCCCCGTCAGCTTTTTGAAGTCGCCATCCAAGCCTCCATCGGAAACCGTGTTATCGCCCGTGAGACGGTCAAATCGATGGGGAAAAACGTTACTGCCAAATGTTACGGGGGAGATATTTCCCGTAAACGTAAACTCCTTGATAAACAAAAAGAGGGGAAAAAGCGGATGAAAGCGATCGGAAAAGTCCAATTGCCTCAAGAAGCATTTATGTCTGTCCTTAAAATGGATTAATATGCGGTGTATGCTATGCGAGAGCTTTAGCCTCTTCCATATCTGCCCCTCGTGTCAACGCACCCACCTCACCCCTCAATGGCATCATCGAACGATTTTAGGTTCCCTTCCCGTCTACTCGTTTTATCCTTACAGTGATATTGAACCGCTACTGCTCACCAAGCATACCGATGTGGGTTACTACCTCTACTCGATTTTGGCGAAGAATTCGTTCAAAATGTTTGCCCAAACGTGGCGATATGCGCAGCGTGTCGCCTCTGTGGGGGTCGATGACCGTGCCAAAAAAGGGTATTCCCATACGGCGATTTTAAATCATGCCCTTCATTCCCCTACCATCACCCCCCAGTATGGCAAACTACGTGCTTCACATCCCTATACTTATGCAGGAAAAAGTGTTCAAGAACGGTTGCTGAATCCCAGAAAATTTATTTATCAACCCTTTAAAGAGGATGAGGTGATCTTAGTCGATGATATTGTGACCACCGGCTCCACCCTTACTGAAGCCGTTGAAACCTTGGCGCAACACCGCAAAAAAGTGATTTTGTGCCTGACGTTGAGCGATGCGGAGAATAAATAGAACATTGTGCTATACTTTGTACAATGATTAGAGGAGAAAGATAATGGAAGCCCAAACTTACAGTTATACACGACAAAATTTGGCACACGTGATGGCGCAGGTTAATGACAATCATACCCCCGTGGTAGTGACCAGTCAACGGGGAAAGCCTGTGGTGATTATGTCTTTGGATGATTATCACGCCCTTGAAGAGAGTGCCTATCTTTTACGCCATCCCCAAGGGGCGCAACGGTTGATGGATGCGGTGAAAGAACTCAAAAATGGGGGCGGAGAGATACACGAGTTGCTTTCATGATCATTAAATTTTCCGCATACGGATGGGAAGATTATCTCTACTGGCAAAGCACCGATAAAACGGTATTAAAGCGGATCAATCGACTTATCGCAGAGATTCAACGCGACCCTTGTGAAGGGATTGGCAAGCCTGAACCGCTTAAGCATCAACTCTCAGGCTTTTGGTCACGTCGGATAGATGAGCGTCACCGATTGGTTTACGCTATGGAGAATGAAACCCTTTTGATCGCACAGTGTCGGGATCATTATTAGTCAAGGAAATTCATTGAGGATGACTATGGTGGGTATGATTGACATACGACAAACGATTATATATAATATTGTCAAACAAAAAGGGGTCATTCATGTACTCTCTCAATCAACTCGAAAAACAGCAAGTGGGGTTACGTCTCCCTAAATATCTTATCGAAGAGATGGATGAATTGACCACGCAATTTTCTATCAACCGTACTGACATCATCTATGAAGCGATTAAATCGTATCTTGCTGAACAAAAAGCCAAACTTTTTTATGAGCATTTTAATACCTCGTGTAAAGAACTCAAAACCACTACGACGACCCAATCACTGGATGAATTGATCGATGAGCTTGAATCTACACGCCCTTGAATCGTTTACCAAAGAGGTCAAACGGCTCCACAAAAAATACAAAAATCTTCCCAATGATCTTAAAGAGCTTCGGGAAACTCTCATCGATAATCCATACGCTGGAGTCGCCCTTACATCCCACTGTTATAAAATTCGATTGGCGAACTCATCAATTCCCACGGGGAAAAGGGGTGGATTTCGGATTATTTACTACTATTTTGACGGAGAAGATAATCTCTATTTGATGAGTATTTACTCTAAAACAGAAATAGAAAATATAAGTGAAGAGAAACTGATTGAGATACTACGGATGAATGGATTGGAATCGTAACCCAAAAATGCGCTCTTTTCACTTTTCCCCCTATGCCCATGGCAGTGTCGGAGTCATTATGCGTCAAGGAGAAGCAGTATGTTTGAACCACTCTCATACTATAACGTCATCCAAATGTTATACCCAAATCAAGTATGCTACTAAAAGACGATAATTTAGCCTCTCGTTTTTTTCATTACGCCAAATCTTCTTTGTATTAGGGCTTGGTCTTATAGTGGGTGCAACGTTCTTCGGAGATTAAGAGATTTAGTTGAGAATGAGTGTCAATTAAACGTGCTATAATACGCCCATTCTAAACAATTTTTCAACACTAGGGAACAGGGATGAATGACCAAACAATGACCTTACTCAGTGCCTGTGAACGGGGAGGGGTGTGTAAAGTGGTTAAAAACAATGCGACAGGTTCTCTCAAACAGCGGCTTATCTCCTTTGGATTGATGAAAGGGTCGGTGATTAAGATGCTAGAGTGTTCTCCCACCAAAAGTACGTTTGAGATCAAAATAGGGAATGTGAGTTTAGCCCTGCGCAAAGAAGAGGCGCAACTCATCGAGGTGACTTATGAATCCTGATGTGTGCCACGTAGAAAGTAAAAAACTCACCATCGCTTTAGTGGGTCAACCCAATGTGGGCAAAAGTATGCTTATCAACTCCATCGGAAATGCGCGACTCCATGTGGGCAATTTTACCGGGGTGACCGTTGAAAAAACCGAAGTCCTTTTTGAGTACGAAGGGTATCACTGCACCGTGGTCGATTTGCCCGGAACGTATGCGTTTACCGATTATTCGATCGAAGAGCGGGTCACCCACACTTTTTTGACCACGCAACCTTATGATCTTATTATCAATGTGGTCGATTCCACCAATTTGGAAAAAAATCTCCAACTCACCGCCGAACTCATGACCATGAGCAAAAAACTCGTTGTAGCACTCAATATGTCCGATGAAGCGGACAAAGAGGGGATCCTCATCAACGCTTCGTATCTCTCCCAACTGCTGGGCATCCCCTGTATCCGCGTCTCGGCTGCTGCCAAAACAGGGCTGGAGAGCCTCATGGACAGCGTCATACAGGTGCATGAGACCCCACGACAAGAGCAAAAACTGATCTTTAGTGAGGCGTTGGAGGAGGAGATTGGTCTCCTTAGTGCCTATTTGGATCGTCACCATTTTAAAGCGACCATCTCCAACCGCAATATTGCCATCAACCTCTTACAACAAGAGAAAAAAACCTATCGGGTATTGCACGACAATCCCCTCTGGACGGAACTGCAACCGCTCCTTATCCAAGCCGATCACCACCTTGCCCTCCATCACGATACTGACGATGTTAAAGAGATTTTTGCCGAAGAATATTTGGCGTTTAATCGCGGGGTTATCGCCGAAACGGTCAAGGTCAAACCCACCGCTAGCGAGCATAAAAGCACCACCGAAAAAATTGACGCGATCCTCATCCACCCTGTTTTTGGGATCCCCCTCTTTTTGTTTTTTATGTGGTCACTGTTTCAGCTCACCTTTGAGATTGGTTCGATCCCCATGGAGTGGATTAGTGCGTTTTTTGGGTGGTTTGGTACCCTCATTGGTTCCACAATTCCCAATGATGCGATACGGTCATTGGTGGTCGATGGGGTCATCTCAGGGGTTGGGGCGGTAGTGCTGTTTGTCCCCAATATCGTCATCCTCTTTGTGGGGATTGCGTTGCTGGAATCGACGGGGTATATGTCCCGCGTGGCGTTTTTACTCGATGGCTTTTTTCATCGATTTGGGTTGCATGGGCAGTCGTTTATCCCCCTTGTGACGGGGTTTGGGTGTTCGATTCCTGCGTATATGTCAGCGCGTATTCTCAAAAACGACCGTGACCGACTTCTCACCCTTTTTATCATCGGATTTATGAGTTGCGGGGCGCGATTGCCGGTCTATGTCCTCTTTACGGGGGCATTTTTTGGTTCCAAGATGGCGGGAAATGCCCTCTTTGCGATCTATATTTTGGGAGCTATTATTGGTCTAATTTTGGCCAAAATTCTCAAAATGACTGCGTTTCAAGGGATTGATGAACCCTTTGTCATGGAGATGCCCAAATACCGCCTCCCCTCATGGAAGCTGATTTGGCACACGGTCGTGACCAAAACCATGATGTACCTCAAAAAAGCGGGAACCTTCATCGCAGGGGCATCCATGTTGGTGTGGTTTTTAAGTACCTATCCCCACAACGACGCAGTACAGCATCAGCTCACTGTCCAATTAGCCCACACGACCATAGAGTCGCAACAGCAACGCTTGCGCAATCACTACGCCCAAGAACAGCTCTCCCAAAGCTTTTTGGGGCAAATCGGTCACGCCATCGAACCTGCCTTTACCCCACTGGGATTTGATTGGAAAATGGCGGTTGCCCTCCAAAGTGGACTCGCTGCCAAAGAGGTCGTCGTTTCGACGTTGGGGGTTTTGTACTCACTGGGCAGTGATGCCAAAAATCACTCCCTTGCCTCTGCCATCCATGATAATATCCCCTTCCCCTCTGCGGTGGCATTTATCGTGGTCATCATGACCTATTTGCCTTGTTTGGCAGCGTCGGTGGTCTTCACTCGTGAAGCGGGGGGAATTAAATACTTCGTCTACTTATTTGCCTTTACCACCATTGTCGCCTACGCACTGGCATTTATCGCCTATCACCTCGCGATTTTGGTAGGGTGATAGGTTCTTAGTACCGATACGAAACACCCACCGAAACAATGTGATTTTTGGTGCGACTATCAGGCTCATAAAATCCGCCGATGATCTCAGAATGATTGATATTCCACATCTCATAACGATATTGGGCAATAAAACTATAATGGTCATTGAGGGTATAGCGTAAGGGTGTGGTGATGCTATAGCCATAGACATTTTTAAGATCAAAATGGTGACCATTGAGCGTTTCGCTCATCCGTGCAAAAAAGGCTTTTTGGTAATCAACATCAATGCCAAGATTCAAACGATTATTAGGGGAATACTGTACCCCTATTCCCACGGTTGCATAGCCCCAATCGTAATATTCACTGTACGCATTAAGATCACGATACCACCCTCGATACCCAATCCCACCACGAACAGGGATAGTCAGATTCCATGGATTCGCCAGCGCAAGCGGCATCGTAAATCCCAGTGTTGAATCACTCACAATGTTATGCGTAATCCCTTTATACGAACCATATACCTCAGCTCCCCCAATCAAACTCCCCGCATAATTGGTATCTCCTGCGGCAAAACGGGTTTTAACATACCACCCTTTTGCCCCCTCAGGTTCAATCCCCATGCTCACACCCAAGAGATTGCGATTTTTTTCGGTATCCAAAAGAGACCCATCGGTTTTTGTCTCGGCATAATCAAAGGTATTGTTATCCACACTCACCCAGAATGATCCCGCTTGTCCCATCACCGTTACAAGCAGCAACGCGTATCCTTTATGCATCCTTTTCTCCTCTTAGGGTTAGATTTTCCTCATCAATCAGACGTTCGGGTAACCCTTTTTTGGGCTTGAGTCCCAATTTACGCATCCCCTCCGCACGACGAATAAGGTTTCCCCGACCGGTGGAGAGTTTACCCATCGCACCCTCATAGCTTTTTTGGGTTTTTCCCAATTGATCCCCGATTTTTTCCATCTCTTCGACAAACGCGACCAATTTTTCATACAACGCTTCGGCGGCTTGGGCAATGGCTTGGGCATTTTGCTCTTGGTACTCACTGCGCCAAATGTGTTCGATGGTGCGCAACGTTACCAACAGCGTTGAGGGGGAGACCACCACAATATTTTGTTCGTAGGCGGTTTTAAAAAAGGTAGTGTCTTGCTCCAGTGCCAACAAAAATGCCCCCTCAATAGGCATAAACAACAGCACAAAATCCAGCGTCTTAACCCCATACAGTTGCTCATACCGTTTGGCTCCCAACCCTTTGATATGGGCATGGATGGAGAGAATATGCTGTTTCAACGCACGGGTGCGCTCTTCGTCATTGTCGGCTTTCACAAACGCTTCATACGCCACCAAGGAGACTTTGGAATCGATGATAATCTCTTTGTTTTGAGGGAGATGGACGATCACATCGGGGCGAAATTTTTTCCCCGCTTCATCGCTTAAGGTCGTTTGAATATCGTACTCATGCCCCTCCCGTAATCCCGATTCTTGTAATACCCGTTCTAAGATAATTTCCCCCCAATTTCCTTGGGTTTTGTTCTCCCCTTTGAGGGCGTTGGTGAGATTAAGGGCATCTTGACTGAGCCGTTCATTGAGGGTTT
The DNA here is from genome assembly GCA_020721585.1 of Sulfuricurvum sp. Taxonomy (GTDB): domain Bacteria; phylum Campylobacterota; class Campylobacteria; order Campylobacterales; family Sulfurimonadaceae; genus Sulfuricurvum. The sequence continues at coordinate 34,014 of DYMK01000001.1, read as the reverse complement.
TGAGCCGAATAATCTCCTCTTTGATGCTTTGACGTTCTTTGGCATCGTGGATAAATTGCTCTTTACTTTGGGTGGAAAAATGGGTGATTTGCTCCCGAAACGGTTGCAGCAACAAATCCAACCCTTTGGTATGGGCTTCATCGAACGTTTTGGCTTTTTGGTCAAAAATTTGGGAAGCCAATTGCTCAAACTGGAGACCCATTTGCACTTTGGTCTCATCCAAAAGGCGAATTTTTTCCTCAAACGCGCGGGAGGACTCCTCATAACGGGTATGGATAATGGCGTAATCTTTCTCCAATGCGTAATACGTTTTTTGCAACGTCTCCCATTGGGTGTGCAGTTGGTGCCGTTGTTCTTGCTCTTGAGTGAGTGCGTGTTTGGTTTGGGCATTGAGTGCCACCAAGGAGAGATATTTCCATCCAAGGATTCCACTAGTGAGGGCAAATAAAAGGGTCAGTGTTTCGTAAATCATGGAGGGATTATAGCTTAACTCATCCCTAAGGGTAAAAAAATAGGGCATAGTGTAAGATTTTTGCATGAAATACTCAGCCAATGCCCCCTGTCCTTGTCACAGTCACCAAAAATACAAGCGTTGTTGTCAACCCTACCATAAAGGGTTACTCCCCCAAACGGCTCTACAGCTGATGCGGTCGCGCTACAGTGCCTACGCATTGGGTTTGTCCACGTACATTATGGATACGACCCATCCCGATAATGTCGACTATACCCTTGATCGAGCGAAGTGGCACAAAAGCATTGAGGATTTTTCCCACACTACCCAATTTTTGGGACTGACCATCGGAGAAGTTATCGAGGGAGAAACTCTGTCGTATGTCACTTTTGAAGCCCGTTTTCATCAGGGAAGCTTGAGGGAAAAGAGCCGATTTTACCGTGATGGTCATAAATGGCTTTATGAGGGCGGGGAATTTAGTAGTTAAATTATGGTTTCGCTAATCCAAAGAAACAAAAGAGAAAAATAATCTATTTACACTAAAATAATGCAATTATATTTAAGGAACGCATACGATGAAAAAAACACTCTTAAGCCTCGCATTGTTATCTGCCCTTGTTTATGCGGGCGACTATACTAATTCCATTGGGATGAAGTTCAAAGATATTTCATCAGGAAGTTTTATGATGGGGACACAGCCACCCGGCACGGAGAATTGTCCCCAAGATAACCCCTTTACCTCACCCAATGAATACACCGACTGTGCGAATACCAAAAAAGGCGATGCGCCAATCAGTAGCGAAACACCTGCCCATAAAGTGAGTCTTAAAAGCTTTTATATGGCTGAAACTGAGGTGACGCAAGGGCAATGGTATACGATAATGGGCAATAACCCTGCGGAATTTAAAACAGGCAATCCTGATATGCCAGTGGAGCAAGTGAGCTGGGAGGATGCACGAACTTTTGTTGATCGTCTCAATGCCAAAGAAAACACGAATAAGTACCGATTACCCACAGAAGAGGAATGGGAATATGCAGCACGAGCGGGAACGAACACTAAGTGGTACTGTGGCAATGACGAAAGCTGTGTAAACTCAATAGCCGTCTCAGATACCAACACATCAAAACCTGTCAAGTCCAGAAAACAAAATGCCTTTGGACTCTATGATATGAGTGGAAATGTCTGGGAATGGACGGACAGTTGCTATACAGAGACCTACAACAAAGAGTGTTATAAAAATACTAAAGTCTACCGTGGTGGGAGCTGGTTCTACGTTGAGGGCAATGGTCGTTCAGCCCTTCGGGAATACAACACTCCGGACTTCCGTAGCATGAATATAGGGTTTCGACTTATCCGTAATAAGTAAAAAAAATACCCCTTTTTAGCACGCTTTGTACTAAAGTGTATCCTTTTAAGAAGGGGAATGAGATCGTATATTTACAAGTATTTACAAGTTTAACTCTTTTTGGCAACTTTGTAAGTATACGATGACGAGAGTGTCGATTACTGGGTCTTGCGGTTGTTTATAGATTGGTAAAGTGACTCTCTGGAAGGGCAAAGATACGTCGTTCTAACCGTTCAATCACCAAGAGAAGCTTTTCGGAAACCCCTTTGAGTTGTTGGTAATAATCACTGGCAATCTCTTGATTGAGTGAGGTTACTTTTTTACGACTCTTAAAAAGCTTGGAGAGGAGGGAACGATCTTCATCGCTAAAATAGATTTTAAAAATCTTCATATAAACATCGTGCAACTCAAAATGGAGGGTTTCGATCTCTTTGAGACAATCCATATTGGGCATCATCCCCAACATTTGCCCCTCTTCATAAAACCATAATCCAAACTTACAGTCGGTACATTGAAGGGGGATAAACTCTTTTTCAACAGGAAGTCCTTCAATAAGTGCATGGGCGCGCTGAACCCATGCAATATGGGCTTTTTTAGCATTTCTTAAATGTGTGAGGGTCTCTTCTTTGGTCATAGTATAAGTTTTCCTTTTCATTAAGCTGTATAATCATAGCACTTTTTTTAATAATACCGTATAGTGACTATCGGGCAAAGGCAATGGTGCGACTTTCACGGATCACACTGACTTTGATTTCACCGGGAAATTGCACTTTTTTGGCAATATCATCGGCAATTTCACGAGACAATAAGGCACTTTCATCATCATTAAGATTAAGAGCGTTGACGATAACCCGAACTTCGCGTCCGGCATTGATGGCGTAGGCTTGTTTTACCCCATATTTACTCATGGCAATCTCTTCGATTTCGCTCACACGACGGACAAAGTTTTCAAGCACTTCACGTCGCGCCCCCGGTCGTGCCGCAGAGAGGACATCGGCGGTACAGACACACGCACACTCAACGCTTTTGATCTCTTCTTGACCATGATGGGCGTAGATGGCATTGATGACCACAGGATCTTCTCCCAAACGGCGGCACACCTCGACCCCAAGGTCGACATGGTTTTTTCCCACACTTTCATGGGTGAGGGCTTTACCAATGTCATGCAACAATCCTGCACGTTTGGCTAATCGGACATCGCCTCCCATCTCGGCTGCCATCAACCCCGCTAAATGGGCAACTTCGAGGGTGTGGGCAAGGGCATTTTGTCCGTAACTGGCGCGGTAGCGGAGTCGTCCCACCAAGCGCAACAGTTCAGGGTGCATAAGACCCAGACCCAAATCAAGGACGATCTCTTCTCCCTCACGGAGGATTGATTCTTCAAACTCATCGACCACTTTTTGGTAAATCTCTTCGATGCGCGCGGGTTGAATCCGTCCATCTTCGACAAGGAGTTGAATGGTTTTGACCGCAATGGCACGACGATAGAGATTAAAAGAACTTACGATGATGGTATTGGGGGTCTCGTCAATGATAATATCGACCCCTGTGACCATCTCAATGGCTTTGATATTACGCCCCTCTTTTCCGATGATACGCCCTTTGAGTTCATCGGTCTCCAAATGCACCATACTAATGAGCCGTTCAGCGGCAAATTCTCCCGCATAACGGGAGGTCGCTTGCCCTAAAATATAGTGCGCTTTGCGTTTGAGTTGCTCTTTATTCTGGCTTTCCAATTCTCGGGTTAAGCGTCCCAATTCAAGACGGGCATCGTTACGAACGTGTTCGAGTAAAAGCTCTTTTGCTTCGTTTTCGGAGAGAAAACAACGCCCCTCCAAAATTGAACGCACCTCTTGGGTTTTTTGGTGGTACTCTTCTTTTAATTGTTCCAATGTCCGTTCATTGCGTTCGATGTTGAGACGCATTGCCTCAATCTCACTGCGTTGCACATTAAGATTAGCCGATTCACTGAGGCGAAAATTTTCAAAATCACTTTGCAATTGAATCAGGTGTGCCTCTTGAACCGCAATATCGTGATCGGCTTGCTGCCGTATTTCATCGTATTTACGATGGGCTTCTCTTTCTAAATCGCTTGCACGCAAGGTTGCGCGTGAGAGTAAATTTTGGGCTTCTGATTCGATAACTCCCGCTTTTGCTTGGGCTTGTGCTTCATAATGACTGAGTCGAGAACGTACTATTTTTTTTGAAATTAAAAATCCGACTACCCCGCTTACGGTGGCTATGGTACTGCCTAAAAGCAGGTCGTTTAACATGAAAATCCTTTATGCTACGCACCCCATTGGGTGTGATTAGTACATCGCCTTGCACATCATAATCATCGCATAATGTTAAGTGGGTATAACAATGACAAGACTGTACAAAAATAATTAATGGTGTTGACTTCAGTGTGGGAAAAAAACGGTCGTACATACCTTTACCAAAACCTATTCGGCCTCTGGTTCCATCCACACCGACAACAGGGACAATAGCAATATCAATTAATTTTATAATTAGGTTAGAAATCCGTGGTTCGTAGATGCCAAAAGCTTTGCGTTCCAACGGTAACCTCAATGGTACCATCTTGAAACTGACACCCTCCATAAACGGTAAATATAATGATTTTTTTGGGCGTAACGCCAAGAGAGTGGGACGAATGTCCGCTTCAAAGCCAAAGGGCCAATACCCAAGGATCCGTTTAGCAGGGAGCGTAGCTAAAAAGGTGAGCAGGTGGTGATTAATGCGTGCATCACGTCCGTATTTCCCTATTTTAGGGAGACTTCTGTGGCGTTGCAAACACTGGGTACGAAAATGGCTTTTGGTCATCTGTAAACCTTTGTTGGTTATAATCGCGCTATTCTAGCCAATAAAGGTGGTTCATGCGTTTTGCTGTAGTTGTTATCGCTTTTGTCTCTCTTCTCATTTTGAATGGATGTGACAAAAATTCTTCAGAGGAGCCAATGGTGGCTACTTCTATGTTTACCCTCAAAGATACCCAAGGGAAATCGTATCAGGTAAAAAAAGAGGGGAATAATTTTACCCTTGATGCCGGACAAGACAAAATCGTCCTTTTTGATGTTTTTGCGACATGGTGTCCCCCTTGCCGTGCGGAAATTGTCCATCTGAGTCATTTACAGCGTAAATATGGTGATAAAGTGATTGTTATGGGGATCAGCATTGATGAAGATACCACCGATGAGAGCTTGGAAAAATTCAAAGTCAAATACAAAGCCAATTATCCCCTGACCCACAAAGGGGAGAATCAAAAGTTGGCACAAGCCATCGCGTCAACTTTGGGGGTAGGGCAAGATTTTCCCATCCCTTTGATGATTCTGTATAAAAACGGTCAATATGTGACCCATTACACGGGAAGTACCCCTGAATCGGTCATTGATGCGGATATTACCAAAGCGTTGGGGCAATAAGCATGTTTGGATTTTTAAAAAAAGGGTTACAAAAAACGATTGAGGCTATTGGGGCAATTTTGCCGGATAAAAAAGTGACATTAACCAAAGAGGAAGTGGAAAGAGTTCTTTTAGAATCCGATGTAGAGTACGCACTGGTTGAAATTATTATGCGTGAGTTGTATGCCAATGAGATTACCCGTGATCAATTGCGATCTAAACTTTTAGCCACACTGAGTTTTGCCCAAAATACGTTGCCCGAAAATCCCCATAAGCCCACGGTCTCTTTGATCATTGGGGTGAATGGAGCAGGGAAAACGACGACCATTGCCAAATTAGCGCGCCATTATTTGGATAACGGTGAGCGGGTTATTTTGGGTGCAGGGGATACCTTTCGTGCTGCTGCTATCGAACAGCTCACCCGTTGGGCGGATAAATTGGAGATCCCCATTGTCGCTTCACGGCAAGGGCATGATCCCAGTGCGGTTGCGTACGATACCATCGAATCGGCTAAAGCACGGGGATTTGAACAGGTGATTATTGATACGGCAGGACGATTGCATAATCAAACCAACTTAGGCAATGAACTCAAAAAAATTGTCCGTATTTGTGACAAAGCCCACAGTGGCGCACCGCATCGCAAAATTTTGATTTTGGATGGGACGCAGGGAAGTTCTGCGATTGCACAGGCCAAAGCGTTTAATGAGATGGTGGGAATTGATGGAATTATTATTACCAAACTCGATGGGACAGCCAAGGGGGGATCGGTCTTTAGTATTGCCTACGCATTGCAATTGCCTATCTTGTATATTGGGGTTGGGGAACAACCGGAGCATCTCATCGCTTTTGATAAATACGCGTTTGTTGAGGGCATTTTAGACGGAATATTTGGCGAGAGTAAATAACCCCATCCCTATTTTTTAATGAGAGAAGATAATGTTAGAGCGATTTAAAAAACGATTTTACCTTAAACCAGCCTTACGATTCCAATTTATCGCAGCTCTTGTGGGATCGATCGTGTTAATGAGTATGTATCTTCTTAGTTCGGTTCATTCTCCTAAAGTGGTCTATATCCCCCAAGGATCGGTCTTTACTACGATTGAACATCTTCAAGATGAGGGGGTACGTGTCCATTTGATTGATGCGGTGATTCTTCACTTTTTGGGGCAACCACAGCAGGGGTGGATTGATCTTAGAGAGAATAAATTTACCCGTATTGCTTTTTTGTACCGCCTAACCACTGCCAAAGCCACAACCGCGCAAGTGACCCTTATTCCAGGGGAAACGACTACCATTTTTTTGGATCAACTCGCCAAACATCTCCTTTTGGATACGCACAAATTGCATTCAATTTATGCTGAACTTGAGAGTGTCCCTGAGGGAATATTAATGCCTGATACCTACAGTATCCCCAAAAACAGCAATGAACAAGAGGTGCTTTCTTACCTTTTAGCCCGTTCTAAGGAGAAACACCAAAAGCTCTCGTGGGAACTTATGGGAGCGTATGACGAGGTAAAATGGTTACATATTGTAACACTTGCATCGGTGATCCAAAAAGAGGCGGCTTCTACTGAGGATATGCCCATGGTCAGTTCCGTCATTCAGAATCGACTGGCAAAAAAGATGCGATTACAAATGGATGGGTCGCTTAATTACGGGAAATTTTCCCATCAAAAGGTGACATCGCAGCGGATTCGGAGCGATAAAACGACCTATAACACCTATAAACACCGAGGTTTACCCGATTTTCCCGTCTGTACGGTGAGCAAAGCGGCATTGGTTGCCGCCCTCCATCCCGCACAAACGAATTACCTCTATTTTGTACGGGGAAAAAATGGGGAGCATATTTATACAAGTTACTTTTCTACACACAAAGAAAACATAGTGAATGCTACAAATTGAAACATTTTAAGGAATTTAGCTTTTTAAAAGGGGGATAAAATGGAAAACCCCCCTCCACTAGTGTTATCATACTTACCATAAATAAAAACAACAGGAGAACCTGATGGCAAAAATCATTTGGTCGGTAATTGATGAGGCTCCAGCACTAGCGACATATTCGCTTCTTCCCATTGTAAATGCGTTTACTCAAGCAGCAGGCGTTGAAGTAATCACCAGTGATATTTCACTTGCAGGTCGTGTTATCGCTACCTTCCCCGAGAGAATGACAGACGCGCAACGTATTGAGGATAATCTTGCCCAATTGGGTGTTGTTGCAACCCAAGCTGATGGCGTTATCATTAAACTTCCCAATATTTCAGCCTCTATCCCCCAGCTCAAAGCATGTATCGAAGAGCTTCAATCTCAAGGCTACGATCTCCCTAATTATCCCGAAGAGCCACAAACTGACGAGGAAAAAGAGATTTTTGCCCGTTACGCAACGTGTCTTGGTTCTGCGGTCAATCCTGTCCTTCGTGAAGGAAATTCCGATCGTCGTGCAGCCATTGCCGTTAAAAATTTCGCGAAGAAAAATCCGCATAAACTTCGTGCATGGGATGAAGGGTCACAAACCCGTGTTGCGCACATGAACAGCGGCGATTTTTACGCCAATGAGCAATCTATCACTAAAAGTGGTGATGGCAAAGTGACCATTGCCCTTAATGGCAACACCCTTAAAGTAATCGATGCGGTTGATAGTGAAGTACTCGATGGTACTTTTATGTCCGCAAAAGCATTACGTGCTTTTATCGCTGAATCGATTGCCCAAGCCAAAGAGAAAAACATCCTTTGGTCAATTCACCTTAAAGCAACGATGATGAAAGTCTCTGACCCGATTATGTTTGGTCATGCGGTGAGTGTTTTCTTCAAAGACGTTTTTGAAAAATACGGTTCAGATTTCAAAGCCATTGGGGTTAATCCCAATTTAGGTCTTGGCGATTTGTACAAAAAATTAGCCAAACTTCCAGCGGACAAAAAAGCAGAAATTGAAGCAGCTATTATGGCGGTTTACCCAACACAACCCTCAATGGCAATGGTTGATTCAGACAAAGGAATTACCAACCTTCACGCTTCCAATGACATCATCATCGATGCTTCACTACCGGTTGTGGTACGTGATGGTGGTAAAATGTGGAATCCAGCGGGAAAAGTAGAGCAATGTATCGTAACGATTCCGGATCGTTGTTACGCAACAATGTACTCTGAAATCATCGAAGATTGTAAAACAAACGGTCAATTTGACGTAACGACTATGGGTTCTGTATCAAACGTCGGTTTGATGGCGCAAAAAGCAGAAGAGTACGGCTCACACCCGACAACCTTTGAACTCGCAGAAGATGGCGTTGTTACTGTTAGCGATGATAGCGGCGTATTGATGACGTTCAATGTCGAAAAAGGGGACATCTGGCGTATGTCACGAGCAAAAGATATTCCGATCAAAGACTGGGTACGTCTTGCGGTTGAGCGTGCAGAGATCGAAAACGTTCCGGTTGTGTTCTGGTTGGATGAAAACCGTGCGCATGATGCAGAAATTATCAAAAAAGTAAACGCGTACCTTCCTGAATTTAACAAAAATGGGATTGAATACCATATTTTGGCACCAGAAATTGCGATGGCATTCTCGCTTAAACGGGTACGTGCAGGAGAAAATACGATTTCCGCAACCGGAAACGTTTTACGTGATTATTTGACCGACTTGTTCCCAATCCTTGAACTGGGAACATCGGCTAAAATGCTCTCTATCGTTCCGTTGCTTGCAGGTGGTGGATTGTTTGAAACGGGTGCGGGTGGATCAGCACCCAAACACGTTGAGCAATTTGTGAATGAGGGTCACCTTCGTTGGGATTCGTTGGGTGAGTTCTTGGCACTGGCAGAAGCAATGCGTCATATCAATAAAACCAAAAATGATGGTAAATTGAGTGCATTGACGGCAGCGTTGGATGAAGCCAATGCAGCGTATTTGGATAACAATAAAGAGCCATCCCGTAAAGCGGGTGAGCCGGATAATAAAGCGAGTCATTTCTTCTTGGCACAATATTGGGCAAAATCATTAGCGGAGCAAACCGTTGACGCAGAACTTGCTGAAAAATTCGCCACAGTAGCGCAAGCATTGGTTAAGAATGAAGCTAAAATCATGGAAGAGCTTCTCTCTGTCGCAGGAAAAGCGCAAGATATTGGTGGTTATTTTCACCCAGATACGGCAAAAACGACCGCTGCAATGCGTCCAAGTGCAACACTAAATACCATTATCGCCTCTATTTAAGAGGGATAAGGGAGCGAGGAGTTATCCTCACGAGACGAAAAGGGTGTACAATCCTTTTCGTTGTGTCACTTTTTGAACGCTATACTTGCGGGTGTTTTTAGGGATAAAAATAGCTTTAAGTATAACGGCAAAAGGGCACCTATTTTAACGCTAGGAGTTTAATATGCCAAGAGGTAAACGCGTCGGAATCGTAGGTGCGGGGAACGTTGGTTCAACGATTGCTTATTCATTAGCCATGCTAGGGGCGTGTCACGAAATCATTTTACGTGATAATAAAATGGAGATTGCCAAAGGAAAAGCGTTGGATATGTCCCAAGCCGCCGCAGCAGTGAGAAGTCATACGGTGGTAAGCGTTGCGGAAAAAATGTCCGATTTGACCGATTGTGACATTGTGGTTATTACCGCAGGAAGCCCCCGTTTACCGGGGATGAGTCGGGATGACTTACTCATGATTAATGCTAACATTACCCGTGAAGTGATTGTCGGGATTGCCAAATATTCCCCCAATGCAATTATTATTATGGTCTCCAATCCACTGGATGCGATGACCTATGTGGCACTTCGTGAGAGTGGATTTGCTCGAAATCGTATTATTGGGATGGCAGGGGTATTAGACAGCGCCCGTATGGCGGCATTTATTCAAGAGAAGTTAGGTTATGGTGGAGGACAAATTCGTGCTTCGGTTATGGGAGGTCATGGGGATGACATGGTTCCCCTTCCTCGCTATTCTACCGTTGCTGGGGTTCCCCTTTCTGATTTACTCAGTGAAGCAGAAATTGAAGAGATCGTTCAACGCACGCGAAAGGGGGGGGCAGAAATCGTCGCCCTTCTTCAAACCGGATCGGCGTATTATGCTCCGGCAAAATCAACGGCCATTATGGTGGAAGCGATTTTAAAAGATACCAAACAAATTCACCCCTGTGCGGTCTATTTGGATGGTGAGTATGGTTATACTGATGTGGTCAGCGGAGTTCCTGTGATGTTGGGAGCCAATGGTGTTGAAAAAATCATTGAAGTGACGCTGGATGAGCGGGAAAAAGCGATGTTCGCCTCTTCGTGCCAATCGGTTCAGGCATTGATTGACACCCTTAATGCTAATAATTTTTTTCAAGGAGTAGAATGATGGATTTTCGTGTAGAAAAAGATACGATGGGGGAGATTCGGGTTCCGAATAATACCTACTGGGGAGCGCAAACACAGCGTTCATTGGAAAACTTTCAAATCGGTGAAGAGAAAATGCCCTACGAAATCACCCGTGCATTTTCCCTTTTGAAAAAAGCGGTTGCCTTGGTGAACTGTGACCTTGGAATGCTCTCAAAAGAAAAAGCCGATGCTATCGCTCAAGCAGCGGATGAGATGTTGGCGGGAAAATTGGATGAGCATTATCCCCTTGTCGTTTGGCAAACGGGTTCAGGTACGCAATCCAACATGAACAACAATGAAGTATTGGCAAGCCGTGCGACTGAAATTTTGGGCGGTGATTTTAGAACCCAAAAATTGGTTCACCCCAACGATGATGTAAACAAATCCCAAAGTTCCAATGACACCTATCCCACGGCATTGCACGTGGCCGCGGTTATCGCGGTAGAAACACGTCTTCTCCCCGCTATTGCAAAACTACGGGCGACCTTGGATGCAAAGGCAACCGAATTTAATAGCATCGTTAAAATTGGACGTACTCACCTTCAAGATGCTACGCCATTGACGCTGGGTCAAGAGATAAGCGGTTGGGTAGAGATGCTCAATAAATGTGAAAAAATGGCAAAAGACTCTTTGGATTCGGTGCGCGAACTTGCCCTTGGCGGTACTGCCGTGGGAACAGGATTGAATGCGCATCCTGAATTGGGCGAGCGTGTAGCGGCGAAATTGAGTGAGCTTACAGGGCATCAGTTCATCACCGCTCCTAATAAATTTCACGCATTGACAAGTCATGATGCCCTTGTATTTGCACACGGCGCACTTAAAGCGCTTGCAGCGGATATGATGAAAATTGCCAATGATGTACGATGGTTGGCTTCAGGCCCTCGTTGTGGTATTGGTGAGATCACGATTCCTGAAAATGAACCGGGTTCATCCATTATGCCGGGTAAAGTCAATCCTACCCAAAGTGAAGCAGTGACCATGGTCACGTGTCAAGTAATGGGGAATGATGCCGCGATTGGGTTTGCAGCCAGTCAAGGAAATTTTGAACTTAATGTTTTCAAGCCTGTGATTGCCTATAACTTTTTGCAGTCGGTTCGTTTGTTAGCCGATTCCATGAACTCCTTTAATGACAATTGTGCGGTGGGCATTGAACCGGTACGGGATCAAATTGACCATTACCTGAACAATTCGTTGATGTTGGTTACCGCGCTTAATCCGTACATTGGGTATGAAAACGCGGCAAAAATTGCCAAAACAGCCCATAAAGAGAACTCCACCCTCAAAGAGACCGCGATCAAATTGGGTCTGTTAACCGCAGAAGAGTTCGACAAATACGTCATCCCTGAAGAGATGACAAGACCAATCGCGTAAACTTACAACAGGAGGAATGGATGAATATTCACGAATATCAAGCAAAAGAGTTATTCAAGAAATACAATGTACCGACATTGCGCGGTCACATCGTTTTTACACCCGATGAGGCGGTTAAAGCAGCTCAAGAATTGGGTGGAAATATTTGGGTGGTTAAAGCTCAAATTCATGCCGGTGGACGTGGTTTAGGAGGCGGGGTAAAACTAGCTCGTTCAACGACTGAAGTGCGTAGCATGGCGGCTGAAATCTTGGGTATGCAATTGGTGACGCACCAAACGGGTCCTGAGGGTAAACTGGTTCAAAAAGTGTACATCGAAGAGGGTGCGGATATTAAAAAAGAGTACTACTTGGGTCTGCTTTTGGATCGTGCCTTAGAGATGCCCATCATGATGGCATCCACTGAGGGGGGTATGGCGATTGAAGATGTTGCCCATAATACCCCTGAAAAAATTATCAAAGTAGCCATTGATCCTTTGACCGGATTCCAATCGTTCCACGGTCGTAAATTGGCATTTGGCTTGGGTCTTGAAGTGAGTGAAATCAATACCTTTATCAAATTTGCTTCCGCTTTGTACCGTGTTTATATGGATCACGATGCGGAGATGATCGAAATTAATCCTTTGGTTAAAACGGGTGATGGCAAATTCTTGGCACTCGATGCAAAAATGGGCTTTGATAACAACGCCCTCTATCGTCAAGATCAAGTGCGTGAAATGCGTGATTTGAGTGAAGAAGAACCAACCGAAATCGAAGCCGATAAATACGGATTGAGTTACATCAAACTCGATGGAAATGTCGGTTGTATGGTTAATGGTGCAGGGCTTGCAATGGGAACCATGGATACGATCAATTATGAGGGTGGAAAACCCGCAAACTTCTTGGATGTCGGGGGATCAGCCAGTGCAGAGACCGTAGCAAAAGGGTTTGATATTATCCTCAAAGACCCCAATGTTAAAGCAATTTTTGTCAATATCTTCGGGGGAATCGTCCGTTGTGACCGTGTTGCTAATGGTATCATTGAAGCAACGAAAATTACCAACGTAAACGTTCCGGTTATCGTACGTCTTGATGGGACGAATGCAATTGAAGCAGCAGAGATTCTTAAAAATGCGGGGATTGCCAATATCGTAGCCGCAACCGATCTTGCAGATGGCGCACGCAAAGCCGTTGCAGCCGCGAAAGGAGAATAATTAATGTCTATTTTGGTGAATAAAGATACAAAAGTTATCGTTCAAGGGTTTACAGGTAAAGAAGGTACATTCCATGCAGAACAATGTATGGCGTACGGTACGAAAATTGTCGGTGGTGTTACACCGGGTAAAGGGGGGCAAGAGCATCTTGGTCAACCCGTATTTAATACCGTTGCAGAAGCGGTCGCTTCGACAGGTGCTACGGTCTCTATGATCTTTGTTCCCCCTGCTTTTGTTTCGGATGCGGTTATGGAAGCTGCGGATGCTGGGATTGCTCTTGCGGTGATCATCACTGAGGGTGCGCCGGTTAAAGATATGATGTTTGCCAAAGCGTACGCCGTGAAAAAAGACATGATGACCATCGGGCCAAACTGTCCGGGAATCATTACCGCAGAAGAGTGTAAAATCGGGATTATGCCCGGATTCATTTTCAAAAAAGGGAATGTGGGGCTTATCTCTAAATCAGGGACGTTGACGTATGAGTCTGCGAACCAAGTGGTCAAAGAGGGCTTTGGTATCACCACAGCCGTCGGTATCGGTGGGGATCCGATCATCGGATTGAGCTACAAACAATTGTTACCGATGTTTGAAGCCGATCCTGAGACTCATGCCATCGTTATGATTGGTGAAATCGGTGGAGACTTGGAGATTCAAGCAGCTGCGTACATCAAAGAACATATCACTAAGCCCGTAGTTGCGTTCATCGCGGGTCAAACGGCTCCTGCGGGTAAACGTATGGGTCATGCGGGGGCAATTATTTCGGGCAGTGCAGGAACCGCCCAAGAAAAAATGGCAGCCTTAGAAGCGGCAGGGGTTCGAGTGGTCGTCTCTCCCGCAGATATTGGTAAAGCCCTTGCTGAAGTGATGAAAAAGTAATGGTTACCGTCTTTGAGGTTGCGAACATTCGTTGCGGCGGGTGCGCCAAGACGATTACCAAAGCTCTCAAAGAAGCGAGATTTGACGAAGTTAGTGTGGATATAACGTGTGAGCCTCGTAAGGTAACAGTAACTATTAGGGACGAAGTGCAATTGGCACTTTTTAAGGCTACATTAAGAAGCCTCGGCTATCCTCTAGTCAGTGATGAGAGGGGATTTGCAGAAGAGACCGTACTCAAAGCAAAAAGCTTTGTATCCTGTGCTATCGGTAAAATAAATTAGTTTAATCTAAATTGAGGAGAAGGAATGTCAATAATTAAAGCGCCAGAAAACACTCCGGTGTGGGTCGATGAATCACGATGTAAAGCGTGTGATATCTGTGTGTCAGTGTGTCCGGCAGGAGTTTTAGCGATGAGACTTGAGCCAACATCAACATTGGGGGCGATGATTGAAATCGTTGCACCTGAATCATGCATCGGCTGTAATGACTGTGAACTCAATTGCCCAGACTTTGCCATCTTTGTTTCGGATAAATCAGAGTTCAAATTTGCAAAATTAACGGATCAAGCAAAAGAGCGTCAAGAAGCGATCACGAAAAATAAATATATGAAACTTAGCGCTTAAAAGGAGCAAATATGGAATTGAGAGAAATAATTTCAACCGGTAACGATTTGGCGGCTGAAGCGGCAGTAGATGCTGGATGTATGTTTTTTGGTGGGTATCCCATTACTCCATCATCTGAAGTAATGCATACAATCTCTGACTTGCTTCCTGCAGTTGGCGGCGTATGTATTCAAATGGAAGATGAAATTGCCGGTGTTGCCTGTGCTATTGGTGCGGGTATGGCAGGTCACCGAACGATGACGGCTACTTCAGGCCCGGGTATCTCCTTAAAAGCGGAAAACTTAGGTCTTGCCCAGATGGCAGAAGTTCCCTTGGTTGTTGTGAATGTTATGCGTGGAGGTCCCTCAACCGGTCTTCCAACCCGTGTCTCTCAAGGGGATGTTCGTCAAGCCAAAAACCCTTCCCACGGAGATTACCGTTCTATCACGTTGTGTGCCGGAAATTTGGCAGAGTGCTATACCGAGACTGTCCGTGCATTTAATCTTGCTGATCGCTTTATGCAACCGGTATTTGTCCTTTTGGATGAAACCATTGGTCATATGCACGGTAAAGCGATGATTCCAACGGTTGAAGCTGTTCAAGCGGGGATCGTTCCTCGTCAACAATTTACGGGTGCGCCAGAAGATTATCGTCCCTACGGTGTTGAGGGTGATGAAGCAGCGGTTCTTAACCCTATGTTCCAAGGGTACCGTTACCACTTTACCGGATTGCACCATGATGCAAAAGGGTTCCCGACTGAAGAGATCGAAACCTGCCGTAAATTGATCCAACGTTTGGAAGACAAAGTGATGATGCACACCGATGAGCTTGAACTCAACGAAGAGTTTATGTGTGATGATTTGGAAGAAAACGACGTATTGATTATCGCATACGGTTCCGTTTCATTGGCGGCAAAAGAGTCAATCCGTCACCTTCGTGCAGCAGGGATTAAAGCGGGTCTTTTCCGTCCAATTACCTTATGGCCTAGCCCGGCGGAGCGCATTAAGTATTTTACCGATAAAGTAAAAAATGTCCTTTGTGTTGAGTTAAATATCCGTCAATACACCGAAGAAGTTGAACGTGTTTCAAGCCGTCTTGATATTCATGGACTCTATAAGGTAAACGGACGAGCTATCTCTCCGTATGAAATTGTTAACAAAGTGAAGGAGATAATCTAATGGCTTTCAATTATGACCAATATTTACGTTTAGAAAAAATGCCGACACTCTGGTGTTGGGGATGTGGTGATGGTGTTATCCTAAAAGCGGTTATCCGTGCTATTGAAGCGTGTGGATGGGAACAAAATGATGTGTGTGTGGTTTCAGGAATCGGATGTTCAGGACGTTTTTCATCGTACGTTGACTTTAATACCGTTCATACGACCCATGGTCGTACGGTAGCCTTTGCAACGGGAATTAAATTGATGCACCCTGATAAACACGTTATTTGTGTCGCGGGTGATGGTGATGCGTTGGCTATTGGTGGGAATCACACAATCCATGCGTGTCGTCGTAATATTGATATTAACTTTATCGTTATTAACAACTTTATTTATGGTTTGACCAATTCACAAACCTCTCCCACTACGCCACAAGGTATGTGGACGGTGAGCCAAAAATCGGGTAACATTGACCCAACGTTTGATGCGTGTAATCTTGCCATTGCTTCAGGTGCTTCATTTGTAGGACGAGAAACGATGCTTGATCCTAAAAAATTGGAAAAAGTGTTGGTCAAAGGTTTCAAACACCGTGGATTCAGCTTCTTTGATGTTATGTCAAACTGTCACATTAACCTTGGGCGCAAAAACAAAATGGCAAGTGCGATGGAAAACCTTGAGTGGATTGACAGCATTACGACTTCATTAAAAAAATGGGAAGCATTGAGTGATGAGGAAAAAATGAATAAATTCCCCACCGGTGTCTTAAAACACGATGAAAATGCAAAAGAGTACTGTGATATGTACAAAGAAGTACAAGCATTCCATCAAGGTAAACGTAAAACGATTACCCAAAACGATTTTGCGAAGAAAATTTAAGGAGAACCCTATGGCTAGAACATTAATGAGATTTACAGGTGTTGGTGGACAAGGTGTTCTTCTTGCAGGAGAAATTTTCGCTGCGGCAAAAATCAAAGAGGGTGGTCATGGTCTTAAAACCGCTACCTATACCTCACAAGTACGTGGTGGACCAACGGTTGTTGATATTACCTTAGATGATGAAGAGATTTTTTATCCGTACGCTAATGACGGCGAAATCGATTTCATGCTCTCGGTTGCCCAAGCAAGTTATAACTTGTTTAAAAATGGGGTATCTGAGGGGGGAACCATCGTTGTTGAGCCAAATTTGGTTCATCCCAGCGATGAAGATCGAAAAAAATGGAATATCGTGGAGATTCCCATTATTACCATTGCAAAAGATGAAGTGGGTAATGTCATTACCCAATCGGTTATCGCTCTTGCAATTGCCAATACCTTTATGAAAGCATTGGATGATGAGTTGCTTCGTGGTGTCATGCTCTCCAAAGTACCTTCTAAAGTACACGATGTGAATAACAAAGCGTACGATCTGGGTAAAAAATACGCTCTTGAGGCGATGGCTTCGTAATTTTTCCGCTTCGGCGGAAATTTCCTCTTTCTTTAATCTATACCATTTTTTATAAAATACGGTTAATCAAAAGATACGGTGTCGCGCTTCATGCGCAGTAAGATACGCTATCGCAATTTAAAAGGAGTTTATAATGTCAAGATTTGAAGCATTATTTGAAGATGAAAGTGATATTTTTGGCGGTACTCCCCAGTCCAAATATTGGGATATCGCCAAGCAAGTGAGTGAAGATTTGTATCACTATGATTTTGATGAGATTATGACCAAAATCGCCGTTATGGAAAAAATGTTGATGCAACAGTATGATGAAGAGGAGTTAAATCGTATTATTGATACGTATGCACTCATGAATCAGGCTGAAATTGATCTGCATAAAAAAAGTCTCTACATGGAATATGCAGGACGATTAATTTACAAACTTTCCGATTAATAGGGAAGTTTTTTCCTCTTGTTTGCCCCTCTTTGTGGGGAAAAACTGTTCTCCTCCTCCCCCTGGATTTTCACTTTATCACGTAGGATTAGAATATTGAAAATTTTTATGCTAAGATAAAGAAAATAGAACGTATGGATTGTAATGAAGAGAAGTATTCTTGAGCAATTAGTGACATTTCCTCGGATACCTATGTTTGCACGTAAAAGTTTTCAAGACCATTTCGTGCAAGCCGATCAAGTGATGTTGGTGTTGCTAGCACTTCACTGGATTGTTGCCACCTTTGTTACCTCCATTACCTATCACACCTACTGGTATGGTTTTATCAGTGGTGGGATGATTACCCTTCCGCTCTTAGCCCTTTATCCCTCCTTTAAAGGGACGCAGACGATGCGTGCTTTGGTCGCGGTAGGATTGATGCTCTTTTCAGTGGTATTTATTCAACAACATTTTGGGCGCATTGAGATGCACTTCCATATTTTTATCGCGATGGGAATTTTGACGTTGTATAAAGATGTGGTGCCTGTTTTTGTTGCAGCTGCAACGACGCTGATCCATCATCTTGTGTTTAATTATCTTCAAATGTATGATATTTCTTTGTTTGAGATGCCCGTGATGATTTTCAATTATGGGGGTGGTTTTTCTATTGTTGCATTACATACGCTATGGGTGTTGATTGAAGTGCTTATCCTTGGTTATATTATTAAATTGCACATTGAGTACAGTGTGAAATTGATCCAGTCCGAAAAACAAATTTCAGGTTTGAATGAAGAGTTAAATTACACCTCATTACATGACACCCTTACGGGACTTCCAAATCGTTACAATCTCCATGCGCAGCTGAATTTTATTGTTTCCAATGCGCGACGCTACCATCGCCCCTTTGCGGTATTGTGTTTGGATTTAGACCATTTTAAAAACGTCAATGATACCCTTGGGCATTCTGTGGGAGATACCCTTTTGGTGGATGTCGCGAAAAAGTTACTGGCGATTGTCAATACCAATGACATTGTCTCTCGTATCGGTGGAGATGAATTTATCGTGATTGTGAATGACTTTGATGATCAAAGTGCATTGGAACGTATCCTCATGGAGATTTTAAGCTTGTTTCATCATGAATGGGTTGTTGAAACCCACTTTTTACGACTTTCTGTGAGTATTGGGGTGGCGTTGTATCCCGATGATACGCACAATGTGGATGAGTTACTCCGATTTGCCGATATTGCGATGTATAAGGCAAAAGGGGAGGGGAGAGACCGATTTAGTTTTTTTACCGCCTCACTAAATCAAAAAATTCACAAAGAAGTGGAAATCGCCAATGATATGTATCGGGGTCTGCACGCGGGAGAATTTGTCTTATATTATCAACCCAAAGTTGACATCGCAACCGGAAAAATCATGGGTGCAGAAGCATTAATCCGATGGGAACACCCCCTTAAAGGGCTTATTAGTCCGGATAACTTTATCCACATTGCCGAAAATACGGGATTTATTGTTAAATTGGGTAAATGGATTATCGAAGAGACCTTACGGATGATCCGACGCTTGATGGATCAGTGTTATACCGATGTTCAAATTGCGTGCAATGTCTCTACCAAACAGTTTCAAAATCTTTTGTTATATGAAGAACTCAAAGTACTGATTGATGTGTATGGAATAGACCCCCAATTATTCTCCATTGAAATCACCGAAAGCGTTATGGTGGATTATTTGGAAGCGACTTTGGAGATGCTTGAAAATATTCAAGGATTGGGAATTCATATTTGTATTGATGATTTTGGAACAGGCTATTCTTCTTTATCGTATTTGCAAAAATTGCCCATTGGTTCGTTAAAAATCGACAAAAGCTTTGTGGATGACATTACCCTACAGGGGGATAACAGCAGTATTTTAGTGAATACCATCATTGCGATGGGAAAAGCATTGCGTTTGCATATTGTTGCTGAGGGGGTTGAACATCAGTATCAAATGGAGTATTTAAAAACCAAAGGGTGTGACACGATTCAAGGATACTATTTTTCCAAACCCCTTTGTGAAGAGGATTTTTTTAGAATGCTCCAAAAAAATGGCGACTCATTTCCTTGAAATAGTGTTTTATGGTATCCATACTATCGAATCTCCAATCTCGGTAAATGCCACTGTTTGGTATACGCTAAAAGACGTAAGGTGATGGCAAAGATGGCGATAAGGGCGACACTCAGAGGGTTGATGATCCAAAAAGCGTGCGCCAAAAGAACCAAAACCGCGACAATGAGGGCAATGGAACCGTAAAAATCGCTGATAAGGACGGCGGGGACTTGGTTGATCATCGTGTCGCGTAACACCCCTCCCCCCACTGCTGTGAGGAAACTTAGCATAATCACCCCAAAAAAATTAAACCCTGTATCCATCGCAAGCAACGCCCCAGTGAGGCTAAACGCGACCAAACCGATGGTGTCGGAGATGACAAAAATCCATTGGCGTTCGAGCTTTGCTTTGAGATGTTGACGAAACAAAAAGGCGATAAAAAGGGTCAGAAATACGGTCAGTGAGGGGTAATATTCGTTAAACGCAAAGGGGGTACGGTTCAAAATCACATCCCGAACCACGCCACCCCCTAATGCGGTCAAAGCAGATGCGATAAACAGCCCCAAGAGATCAAGTTTATGGCGAACGCCCACCACAAACCCGCTCAATGCAAAGGCGATAATCCCAAAAATGTCAGCGATAACGACAAGATTAAACTCAAAGGGCAACGCGATAATTCTCTTTGAAGCTCACATAACGTTTGGCGGAAGCATACAATTCAGCGACCTCTTCGTCGGTCAGTTCTCGGACGACTTTTGCAGGACTTCCCATGATGAGGCTTCGGGGAGGGAAGACTTTATTTTTGGTGACCAATGCTCCCGCTCCGACAATGGACTCTTTACCGATTACTGCACCATCGAGAATGGTCGCTGACATCCCGATCAAACAGGCATCTTCAATGGTACACCCATGCAACATCACCCGATGACCCACAGTGACATCATTACCGATGATCGTGGGATACCCATCGCTTTCATCCTCTAATTTGTGGTGGGTTACGTGTACCATGCTGAGATCTTGAATATTGCTACGATCCCCAATAACGATACGATGCACATCGCCGCGAATGACGACCCCAAACCAAATTCCCACATCTTCCCCCATCGTGACTCGACCGATCACATCGGCTGAGGGGGCGATCCAAACACGCTCACCCACCGTAGGGCTATAATGCAAATAGTTACTTATCATCGACAATCCTTTAGGTTTAGCTCTCTTTAAACAGACGTGAGGTGAGTTGTTGCACGTAGTTGGGAGCTTGTTTTTTGGCTGAATTATATACTTTATTGGTGGTGGTTTCAATGATTTTATGGGAATTAATCCGATTCTGATCTTCATGAGGAACTTTTTGGTAGGTTCCATCACTTTGAAGTTCATGCGCTAAGACATTATCTGAGAGTTGCAAGTGCAAAATTTGGATCAATTTCGCCGATGCCTCTTCTCCCGCAATGGGGGTGAGCAACTCAATACGACGCATCAAATTACGGGGCATCCAATCGGCACTGGAGATATACGTTTGGGGCGTTGAGTGTTTAAAATAAAAAATTCGGGCGTGTTCGAGGTATTTCCCAATGATCGAGATGACACGAATATTCTCACTCACCCCCGCAACCTGAGGACGCAGACAACACACTCCACGGATGATAAGTTGGATTTTAACCCCCGCTTGGGAGGCTTTGTACAACGCTTTGATAATGTCTTCATCGACCAACGCATTCATCTTGGCGATAATCGCCCCCTCGACTCCCATACGCATCTCATTGTGAATCAGAGAGAGGATTTTGGGTTTGATTTGGGTGGGTGCCATGTAGAGTTCGTGGAGTTTCCCTTTTTTACTAAATCCGGTCAAGAAATGGAAAAAACGGGTCATATCGTGGGTAATGGCATCGTTGGAGGTCATGTAACTAATATCGGTATAGACCGTAGCAGTGGAGGGATTATAGTTCCCCGTGGCGAGGTGACCGTATTGTTTGAGCTTCCCATCGACACGACGGGTAATAAGCGCGGCTTTGGCATGGACTTTAAACCCTGAGATACCATAAATAACGTGCGCTCCTGCATTTTCCAACGCTTTTGCCCAGATAAGATTGTTCTCCTCATCAAAACGGGCTTTAAGTTCCACCATGACCGTCACTTGCTTGCCAGCTTCTGCCGCAGCAATCAGCGATTGAACGATCACCGATTTGGAGCCAGAACGGTACAACGTCATCCGAATGGAGACCACATCGGGGTCTTTGGCAGCGGTTTGGATGAGACGAACGACGGGTTCAAAACTCTCAAAAGGGTGAAAAATGACCAAATCTTGTTTGTCCAAAATGGCATACAAATTCTCATCCGATGTCAGCGGTGGAAGATTACGTGGTTTAAAACTGGGACTGGTGAGATGGGCGAAATCTTTGTTCCCCACCACTTGCCACAACGCCCCAAGGTTGAGGTACGTTTGAAAACGGTAAATATCGTCTTTGAAGACATTGGCATGACGATTGAAAAAATTCAGCAAATCATCATCGGCATGGTTGCTAAGTTCCAAGCGTACCAACTCCCCTTTTTTACGCAGTTTTAACCCCTCTTCAAGCATCTCCATAAAATCATCAGCTTCCTCTTCCTCCATGGCAATATCGGCATTACGCGTCACCCGAAACGCCGAAAATTTAAGCAACTCATATCCCGGGAAAAGATCATCAATATGTCGAGCTACAATACTACCAATGGGGATATAGATACGATTGTCGATGTCAACAAAACGGGGTAAAACACGGGGAATACGGATCAATCCATACCGCTCCACAGTCGGATTTTCTTTGTCACGTAATTTGACAATCTGCCCAAAGCCCAAATTATTAAGATGGGGAAAAGGGTGAGTGGTGTCAATGGCGATGGGGACAATGACCGAATAGATATTTTCCCGAAAATAGCGATCCAAATAGCGTTGTTCCTCTGGGGTCACCTCTTCATACGATTTGAAAAAAATCCCCTCCGCTTCCAACGCATCCATAATGCCCAACAAACACTCCTCAACAATTTGTTGCTCAGCGTGCAAATAGGTACGAATCTCCCGTAATTGGTACAAAGGGGTGAGTTGATCCGCCCCCGAAACATTGACCCCTGCGCTAAAGAGTTTTTTCAAACCCGCCACACGGATCATATAAAATTCATCCAAGTTGGTACCGTAAATCGCCAAAAATTTCAGCCGTTCCAACAAAGGGAGTGACTCATCTTGCGCTTGCCCTAAAACGCGGGTATTAAAGTGCAACCATGAAAGCTCACGGTTGATGTAGAGTGAAGGGTCTTTTAAATTGGTTTCCATGGGTAAAAGCTCATTTCCTACGTTTTGTGTTGGCGCGATTATAGTATACTTTGGTGACAAAAAGGGGACAGGAAAATACCACAACCGTATTTTTTCGTCTTAGCTAAAAAGGAATGGATAAGAATGAGCATACTTCCCAATGATGACATAGAAAATAGTGGAGAAAATGAGTACGAAAGTGATAATGTAATTACAAATCCATTTTCGACTAAAGATATTAGTATCAACAATAGAGTCATTGCTTTGTCAAGTTTGGTTGATAGATTGAAATATGATGAGATTGATTTAAACCCAGAGTTTCAAAGAAATGCGGATTTATGGGATAAAAGCAAAATGAGTCGATTGATTGAATCTATTTTATTGAAACTTCCTTTGCCAATTTTTTATTTTGATGTAAGCAATCCTGATAAATGGATTGTTGTAGATGGACTACAAAGACTTTCAAGTATCAAAAAATTTATGGTTGATAACGAGAAGCGATTAAAACTACATAATTTAGAATTTTTACATGAATTAGATGGAAAATCCTATGATAATTTAGAACGAGGATTTAAAAGAATTCTTGATGAGACACAAATCAACACCTATCAAATAGAAGCTCAAACTCCCAAAAAAGTTCGCTATTCCATTTTTCATCGCATTAACACAGGTGGACTTGTCCTTAATGCCCAAGAGATACGACAAGCACTCAACCAAGGTGGAAAAGGTGTGCAGTTTCTCAAAGATATTGCCGAGAGTGAAGTCTTCAAAACTATTGTAGATCTTAAATCAAACCGTATGTCAGATAGGGAATTGGTATTAAGATTTGTTGCTTTTAAATTGCCGTTTTATCAAGAGTTCGCATTTAATAATATGGGTGAATTCCTGGACGATAGTATGGATAAGCTAGATAAGATAAAAGATGAGGTACTTCTAACAAATCTTAAAAAAGATTTTTTAGAAACACTTGAATTTTCAGAAGAAGTTTTGGGAGAAGGTCATCGTTTTAGTCGTTCAATTGCTGATGAACATAAGACTAAATCACTGAATCGTTCTTTATTTGATGTTATTACAGTTTGTTTTAGTAATATTGAAAATAGAGAGAAGTTTTTAGAAAGAAAATCTTTGTTTTTAAATAAGTTTTTAGAACTTTTAAAAGATGAACAAAGCGAGTTTACCAATGCAATTACCAAAGGTACAAGTGGTAAAGGTGCTGTAGAAACACGATTTAAAATTATGAATGAGTTGATAAAAGAGGTTTTAAATGAAGATTGAAAAAGTAACAATTAAAAATTTTAAATCGCTTAGAGATATTCAAATAGATTTAAAAGGACTTACGCTTATTACGGGAGTGAATAGCAGTGGGAAATCAACATTTATTCAAGCTCTTCTCTTACTTAAGCAAAATGAAAATAAGCTTTTTTTAAATTATGGAGATACAAATTGTGTAAATATCAATGATAGCTATGTGCGTCTTGGTAACAAAAAAGATATTCTATATGAGGATGCATTTAAAGAAAATATAGAAATATCTATTTTTCGTTACGACTCAATCCTGCTAGAGCGCGATGTGAAATGTAACTTAATTTTTGAGTATGAGACATTAAAGATAGTATCTAACGATTATAATAGTGATAAACTCGATTTTAATATTTTTTTTGATTCCACTTTTCAATATATCACTACCGATAGAATTGCACCAAATATATTGTATACGGTATCCGATGAACATATTTCTAAAAATAATATAGGCATACAGGGAGAATATACTGCTCACTATCTAGCTGAAAAACATCATCAAAAACTTAAAATCGAAGCCTTAAGACATGAAAAAGCAATAACTAATCAACTTTTAGAAAATGTATCACTTTGGTTAGGAGAGATTAGCAGTGGTATAAAGGTAAATGCCAAACTTTATAATGAACTACAACAAGTAAATCTCACTTATGCTTATGTTTATGGTAAAAATAAAACAAACGAATATAGTCCACTCAATGTAGGATTTGGTTTAACGTATGTTTTACCCATCATCGTTGCCATTCTCAAAGCCGAACCCGATGATCTCCTTATTATCGAAAATCCCGAATCGCATCTCCATCCAGCAGGACAATCCAAAATTGCCAAATTATGCGCTCTAGCCGTTGCTAATGGAGTACAAATCATTGTGGAGTCGCATAGTGACCATTTCCTCAATGCCATTCGAGTAGCGACTAAACAGGGTATTCTCAAGGCTGAAGATTCGGTTGTTTACTATTTTAGTAAAACAAGTGATTCGATGGAGACGAAGGTGGAAGAAATCAATATTAATGCTAATGGGAGTATTGATGCGTATCCCAAAGGTTTTTTCGATCAGTTTGATGATGATTTGGATGCATTAATCGAATGGTAAAATTTTCGGTATTTAATGAGTTATCGTTGCCACTTAATGATATTGGTTTTTTTGAACCTTTTTTTATTATTTTGAAGGATTTGAAAGAACGTGGTTTAACGCAAATGAGAATGGAACACCCTTTTCAAGACTTAGAAATTTTACCCAATACTTCATTTGGACAATTTTTAGGGCAAATGCGCGACAGAGATAAAAAAATACGCTTACAAAAATTCTTGAGTGATAGTACCAAAATTATTCAATCCCCTCTCATCCATGATGACGAGATAGATAGCTTAGGGAAAAGAATCGAACCTCAATACCATTTTGAAGCTCAATCTACTTTAGGCGGATTAGCGTGTGCCGATATTTGGGGAACGGTTGCTATTAGTTTTCAATCCGATAGGAAGTGGGATACTTCATCCATTAACCTTCAACGAAATGGTATACCTATTGATGTAAAACATATTGCAACTTTAAGTCATATAGCAGCACACAAAGATTTTTTTGATGCTTTAGAACAATGCCTACGGTTAGAGGTTACCCCATCCAATTTTTGGACTAAAAAAGATGAACTTTTCAAAACTAAAATCATTTTTTGTGCTGACGTAGAAAAACAGATCAAAAATATGGATACGACTATTTTTTCCCAAGCCATATCTATTTTAAGAGATATTGAAAATGGGGTAAAATCGTTAACTGATTTTACAACCAGTGGTGAAAGTGTAAGTGTAGAACAAAATTCAAAGCTTAAAAAGTTAAGAGAATTTTACGTAGAGGGAAGGAAAGAATTTTTTCAAAAACATATCAAAAATTTCTCAGATGGATACAGAATACACTACTTTGAAAAACATGAAAAAATCTACATCGGTTATATCGGACAACATCTACCCACTCAAAAATTTTAAATTATCCAAAGGAGACACATGAGTTTATTCGCCCTGATTATGTTTGGAGTGGCAGGATATTTTGCCTACCAAATCTATCGCCATATCCAAACGCTCGAAGATCAACACCAAACGATCATCGACGTGACTCCCCTAGAATCCAAGCCCAAAGAGGTTAACGATCTTGCCCATAGCTTACTGGAAGAGGCGGATGAGTCGTACAACGAGGGGGATTTAGAGCGGGCGTGGGAAAAACTCTCTCGTGCCAATGAAGTGCGTCCCAATAGCTGTGAGATCCTCAACCGATGCGCTTTTATCCAAGCTAAATTGGGGAACAATGATCGTGCTATTGCCTTGTATCTTCAGTCGTTACATCTCAATGATGAGGATGATCTCATCCACAACGCCATCGCTTCGGTCTACAAAGCCCAAGGGGAATTTGCCACCGCGGAAGAGCATTACGAAAAAGCGTTGCGCATTGACGCTGAATATGCGGTGACCTATTACAACTACGGCAATTTATTGGTCGCAATGGATCAAAAATCAGACGCGGTACAAATGTATCATAAAGCATTAGCATTGCAAGAAGATTTCCCCCAAGCGTCAAATGCACTTAAGGAACTTTCATGAACCAAAACCAAGCCCGTTTAGCGGTACTCATCGATGCGGATAACTCCCAACCCTCGATTATCGCAGGATTACTCGATGAGATCGCCTCCCATGGTATTGCCAGCGTTAAGCGTATTTATGGCGATTGGACGGACACTAAACTCAAAAGTTGGAAACATGAACTTCTTGAGCATGGTCTCCATCCGATGCAACAATTTGCCTACACCACAGGGAAAAATGCGACCGATAGCGCGATGATCATCGATGCGATGGATCTGCTGTATACCAAAAATTTTGATGGATTTTGCATCGTCTCCAGCGATAGCGATTTTACACGGCTTGCCAGTCGTATCCGTGAATCGGGGGTCAAAGTGTACGGTTTTGGGGAGCAAAAAACACCCAAATCGTTTATTGGGGCGTGCGATAAATTTATCTATACCGAAAATTTACGACGCTCTGCTACCGCACCCGTGATCGCAGCCCCTCAGGTCAAACACGATGAAAAAGCGTTACTGGAATGGGTACGCAACGCCGTAGAAGATACGATGAACGAAGCGGGATGGTCGTACATGGGGGCGGTGGGGCAAAATCTCATCAATAAATTACCCGAATTTGACCCTCGAAGTTTTGGGTATCGTAAGCTCATTGATTTGGTGGAAGGGTTAAAGGTTTTTGAGTTTAAGTACTCCGATCCCCTCTCAGGGTCACAGGCGATTTATGTCCGATTGGCCCGTAAAAAAAGGAGTTATGACCGATGAAACTACGCGAAATTTACACCTTTTTGGATCATCTCTCCCCCTTTGCTCTCCAAGAGAAATGGGATAATTCAGGTTTAATAGTAGGGGATTTCGACCAAGAGATCTCCACTATTGCCCTCTCAATTGATGTGGATGCAGCCTTGATTCACGCGCTTCCGGACAATACTCTTCTCATCACTCACCACCCCTTAATTTTTAGTGGTCTCAAACAGCTCAATGCCCAACACTATCCCGCCAATCTTCTCACTCAAATGATGCGCAAAAATATTTCCAATATCGCCATGCACACCCATTTTGACCAAACGCATCTCAATGACTATGTTGCTACGGACGTGTTGGGGTATGACATCGCGTTTAAAGAGGGGTTTGTCACCTATTTTGAGGTGAATGATTCGTTTGACGCATTTTCCACTCGGGTAAAACAACGGTTGAATCTTCAAATCTTGCGGGGAGTGCAATCGCATATATGGATTGGTCGGGGTGCATTGGTGACCGGTTCGGGAGTCTCGTTGATGCGTAACATGGAAGCAGATTGCCTTTTGACCGGTGACATCAAATATCACGATGCGATGGAGGCAAAAGCGTTGGGAATCTCCCTTTTGGACATCGGTCATTATGAAAGTGAACACTATTTTGGGACGATTCTGGCAAGACACTTGGAAAAATTAGGTTTGAGTGTTATAATTTCGCCATCACAAAACCCCTTCACTTACCATTGAGATGAAGCACCCCCAAAGGCAGCGTATGAACAAACATTTAGAGCAACTAATCGAATTGTCGTTAATTGACAAAGAGATCGATGCGTTCGAGCCACAAATTGACGAAGCAAACCTTCAGTATGACGCACTTTTAGCAACTCACAAAGCATTGCTCCAAGAGATTTCAAACCTCAGTGATGAGATCAAAGAGGAGCAGATTAAAAAACAAAAAAATGAGCTCCACCTTGCGGAACTTTCGACAAAAATTGACGAAAATGCCAAAAAAAGCAACGACATTAAAACTGAACGTGAAATGAAAGCACTCCAATTGGAAGAGGAGATTGCTAAAGAGCAAATCAACTTTGCCAACGAAGAGATTGGACGTTTAGAAAAATTGATAGATCACAAAAAAACCAAAATTGGTGATTTGCAAACCCGTGCCAATGATATTGACGAAAAACTTATTGGCGTTAAAGCTGAAGTCGATGTTAAATTGTCCCATATTCATGAGGCGCGTACCCTTATTTTCGCCAAAAAAGAGACCCTTGTGGGGGCAATGAACCAAAAAGGACTTTCGTTTTACCAAAAAATTCGTCGTTGGGCGAAAAACACCACTGCTGTCCCCGTTCGTAATCAAGCGTGCATGGGGTGTTATATGGCACTCAGTGATAAAGTGTATGCCGAAGTTATCCGAGGAGAAGAGATCACAATGTGTCCCCATTGTGGTCGGTTGTTGTACCTTGAGCCTTCTGAATCAACGGACGCGTAAGTTTATCCGTGCGGGTATTTGATTTTTTGTACACGCTCCTTGCCCTCGCCCTTTTTGGGGTGGCACTCCCTTTTATCCTTTTTTTATCCTTAAAACAAAAATACCGTTTTTCCCTTCCCTCCCGTTTTTTTCTGTATCGCAATCCCCCTTTTCGTCCCCATGATGTGTGGTTTCATGTCTGTTCACTGGGAGAAGCCAAAGCCCTCTCCCCCCTTATGGAGCGACTCAAAGGGCGTAACATCGCTATTACGACCATCACCCACACGGGGTATGAAACCGCCTCACGCTATGAAGCACAGGTGCGGTATTTGCCTTTTGAACCGTGGTTGTGGATATGGATTCGACGACCCCAAAAAGTGGTCATTTTAGAAGCGGAGTTTTGGTATTTACTCTTTCGTATCGCCACGTTGCGTGGTGCCAAGGTAATTGCCCTAAATGCCCGTATCAGTGATCGAAGTTTTCCAAAATACTATAAAATGCGCTGGTTTTATCAACGTCTTTTTGCCCACTGTGATACGATTTTATGCCAAAGTGAAGTGGATCGAGATCGATTTATCGCCTTAGGCGCGCGCAACGTTCAGGTAGTTGGCAACATTAAACTCGCCCAAAAAATTCAAATCCATCAACGCTATTTCAAACCCAAAGGGACACTCATCGTTGCTGCTAGCACCCACGAGGGGGAAGAAATGGGGATTCTCAAGGGGTTTCATACCTACCGTAAACATAACCCTTTTGCCAAATTGCTCATCGTCCCCCGTCACCCTGAACGGTTTTCAGAGGTTGAGACGATGATCCGCGACACCCTCCATGAATTAAGTTTCTCAGCATGGAGCCAATCGCATCACCTCAAAAGTGACATCACGCTCATCGATGCAATGGGGGAACTCAATAATTTTTATGCCATCAGCGATGTGGCGATTTTGGGGGGAGCTTTCGCCCCCATTGGTGGACACAATCCCCTCGAACCTGCCCATTTTGGGTGTAAAATTATCACCGGAGAGCATATCTTTTTGCAAAAAGAGCTTTTTAAATACGTCTCTTCGGTTCAGTTTGTGAGCAGTGATGGAATCTCAGGGGCGTTGATCGAAGCCGAAACCTTACCCAAATCTACCATTACCGGAACCATTGATTTGGATCAGGTGATGGAGTATTTGGACTAAAATTTCTTAGTCACTCAAAACCAAAGTGATTTACTTTTTCCCGTCACCCTGAACTCGTTTCAGGGTCTAAAAAGAGTGCGATGAATAATCTCGATATTGAAATCCAACAAAAGGCAGCCTAAATGAATGAAACACAAAACACCATTTGAAGTTTTTTATGGTACGGTTTTAGACGCAAGCTAAAAAGCATAGGTATTGCACTTATGACGTGAATTGGCGGTTATTTGTTTGTGTTTATTGATGAATTGTTATCAAAAATGAGTTTCCCATCCTGATCCCATTTTCGATGAATACCAATAGTGTTATTTTGGTAATACTCAATTTCTATGCCTAGTTGCCCATTTTCATACCAAACATAGCTCATCCCAGCTAATTTGCCATTAACATGGTTACTAATACTTTTTTTCTTTCCATTGGAATACCATTGTCTAAGAATTCCATTAACTTGATTATTTTCAAATGGTATTTCATATTCAATTTGTCCATTTTCATACCATAATTTTCGTAATCCCTCCCTTTTTCCATTCCTAAAATTGGTAACCCCTTTTATCTTGCCATTTTTGTAATACATAGTTATGAACCCATCAAATAACTTCCAATCTGTTAAGCTTGAAATGTCATATTGAATTTCATTAAAAATGAATGTTTGTACAGGTTTATTACTTATAGTATTTCCAGGCAATGTATGTGTATAAAGAAAATTGATTGCATACATCAAGACTAATCCAACTATGACGTATATAAATTTCTTAATTATTGTCATTTTATTGAATTCTATATTGCGATTATTTTCCATTACCCCACCCCCCTTACCTTGTTAAAATCAAGATTATTCATCGCACTTTTTTTAGACCCTGAAACACGTTCAGGGTGACGAAAATTCAACGCACTAAACCCATCAGTCGCCTTGACCCCATTGACCATCGTACCATCCCCGAAGAGTTCGGAACCATTATCAATCACCCCATTGCCATTACGATCCAGCACCAAGAGACCATCATCCCCGTTGACCCAACCTGTCCCTGTTTTTATCCCATCGTTGTTATGGTCAAAGAGGATGTGGGTGGTGGCATTAACCCCAACCGTTTCGATCCCATCACCATCAAGGTCAAGGACGAGGGGGTCATAGCGGGCGATCCAGTTGCGGGCGAAGTTGAAAAAGTCGTTGACGAGGTCTTTGATTTCTAAATCATAGTTGTTTTTTACTACCCAATCAAAAAAAGTTTTCTGAGCTGCTGTATATTTATCATATTGCCAATCACCCGTCAAGCCAGTGGCCAAGGCTGTTGCACCTGCACCCAAAATAATAATTGGCGTGGCTGCACCAACTGCAGTTAATGCAGCCGCAATCAAGATACCTGATACTGTTCCAACCAATGTCCCAAGTAATGCTTTTTCAAGATCAGTTTGTGCTTGTGATGACCCTTCAAAACCAATTACACCCGTAATGGTTCCATTCATTACACCAAATGAAGCTGCAAACACTTCAGCTTGTTTTCCAGGTATCAATCCAGCTGTTGTTCCTATCATTGCCATTACGCCATCAAAACCGAGAGTGATGCTTTGAAGATTGTCTTGTGTCGTGTTATTGTCTGCCATGTTATGCTCCTTGATTTTTTATAAATGGATTAAAGGTTGTTCTACCTTTATTGTTAAATTCATCAGAATTACGATGAGAAACTTTCGACAATACTGTTAAAAATTTTCCTCTATTAATCACAGATATCAAGCTTTTATCAATATAGCAATAGACCAGGTGAAATTTGTCCCTTGGTTTAATTAAAATCAAAGATGATACAGAAGGAATATGGGAGATAATCAAATAAGCATCTTGATATTTAATTTCACGCTTACCAAAAATGTACCACTCTTGGCTTACTTTATCACTGTAGAATTCTACTTTTTTAAATAGAATTGTCATAAATAGCATAAAAAGACTACCGAAAATTATGACTATCCAAAGAAATAATACGGCAATCAACTCTTTGCTCCATCCAGATTGAACATCACCAAAAAAACCATACGCCATTCCTATTCCAATAATCAATCCAAAGGATATTGGAAAAAATAGCTTCCAAATCACCTTCCACCATACATATCTGACAACCAATAAAGGTTTTTCATTTTCTGTTTCTAATTCATTCATTTATGCCACCGCCTTTTTCTTGTTAAAATCAAGATTATTCACCTCCCTCTTAGACCCTGAAACACGTTCAGGGTGACGAAAGCGCAACGCACTAAACCCATCGGTCGCCTTAATCCCATTGACCATAGTACCATCCCCAAATAACTCTGAACCATTATCAATCACCCCATTGCCATTACGATCCAGCACCAAGAGACCATCATCTCCGTTGACCCAACCTGTCCCCGTTTTTATCCCATCGTTGTTATGGTCAAAGAGGATGTGGGTGGTGGCATTAACCCCTACCGTTTCGATCCCATCGCCATCAAGGTCGAGGGCGAGGGGGTCATAGCGGGCGATCCAGTTGCGGGCTTGTTCCCAGAGGGAGTTGACGGTATCGGAAATGTGACCGAGTTCATGTTTCCACCAGTCGCGCGTTGCTTTATACAGATCGTAGAGCGGATCACCGACTTTGGGAATGTTTTGCCCATACAGCCATGGTTGTTGGGAACCTGCGGTGATCATGGTTGCTAGTTCTGTACGTTGATTGGGGGTAAGGCTAGAATAGGGTACAAATACCGATCCAAATTCTTCTTTTAAGGTTGCTTCTCCTCCTCGTATGAGGGTAAATGCGGTTAATCCAACTGCGCCAATTCCCAGTGCTATAACCGCTCCACCCGTTACAAAGGGGGTTACTGCGATAATACCCATCGCACCCCCAATCGCATTAAGTGCGGTGTTGGTTTCTACGCCTCCTAACTCACCGTTAGCTCCTTTCTTATCAGTAAGCTCATTCACAAACAACCCAATATTGGCTAGACCAGCTGGCACTGCGAGGACTTTTGATGCTACTCCCAGTACTTTCGTTGCACTACTTTCCCCTGTGGCAAGACCACTAATAAGCTCTGCGAAGGAGGTTCCAGACCCAATGATCCCCGTGCTTCCTGCGGTTACATTTAGACTAAGTTCTACTGTTGTACCCGAATCCGAAGATAGACTTTTTACCCCATCGGTAAGTTGGATGGTTGTTGCCCCCTCTTGCCATATTAGATTCCCTGCTGTTGCTGCACCATTAATTGCCATTGTTTGCCTCCATTGTTAAGATTTTTTTGACGTAGATAAATTCAAAGATGAATAATAGTAAGCATATTCCGATAGAAATTAAAGCTAGCGTGATGAAAGTATGATTATTTTTTCCATCATTAAATCGCTTAATGGTCTCTTGCATATCACGATATTGCGTGCCTTCTACCCATACTTCCATCATCCCACGTTCTCCAGAAGGGAATTGAAACCACCGCACTGTTGCAGGATGACTTAACCATTCCTTGGTCTCTTTATTATAAAATAATCCTGATTCATGCGTAAGATTACCTGCAAACAAAATCTTTTCCCCTTGGTTTGTTGTGAGCTGAAAGTGTAAAACCTTCCCTTTTTTGACTCTGGTTAAATTCCCTTCGCTGAGTGTCATTTCACGTAAAGAAGGGAAGGGAATTCGGTAATCAATATAATCGTCATAACCAAAGAAAGCAAACATGATCGTAAATCCTAAAAAAACTATCAAGAAATACTGCCGTTGCTGAGAACCAGCCGCTCTAGTAGAATCAAAATTGCTCAAAAGACTTCCTAATGTCTTAGCAAAAATACGCCAAAATCCCAGTGTTGTGGAGTTC
>DYMK01000046.1 GCA_020721585.1 Sulfuricurvum sp. | reverse complement strand
TCCCCTTCTCCCGAAGTTACGGGGTTATTTTGCCTAGTTCCTTAGCCATGATTCACTCGAGCACCTTAGAATTCTCTTCTCGACCACCTGTGTCGGTTTGTGGTACGGGTTCCTAATACATTATGTTTAGAGGCTTTTCTTGAAAGCTAGTTTACAGTCATTATCCAATTGCCATATAGACTCTCGGTACTTTTAGGTTCATCAAAATTTAGCTATTAACCAAATCCTATAACTACACCCTTTAACGTACTATTCCGTCAGTACGCAGACTTTTCACTTCTTTGTCACCCCATCACTGCATTAGCAAGTATCGGAATATTAACCGATTATCCATCGAATACGCCTTTCGGCTTCTCCTTAGGCCCCGACTAACCCTGATCCGATTAGCGTTGATCAGGAAACCTTAGTCTTTCGGCGTGCAGGTTTCTCACCTGCATTATCGTTACTTATGCCTACATTTGCTTTTCTGTCCGCTCCAGCATCCATCACCAGACACCTTCTACGCTGAACAGAATGCTCCCCTACCAGTATATATAAATATATAATCCATAGCTTCGGTATGATGTTTATGCCCGATTATTATCCATGCACAATCGCTCGACTAGTGAGCTGTTACGCACTCTTTAAATGAATGGCTGCTTCCAAGCCAACATCCTAGCTGTCTGGGCAGACAAACCTCGTTCTTTCAACTTAGCATATATTTGGGGACCTTAGCTGATGGTCTGGGTTCTTTCCCTCTCGGCGCTGGACCTTAGCACCCAACGCCTCACTCCTATAGAGCATGTAATAGCATTCGGAGTTTGTCAGGATTTGGTAGGCGATGAAACCCCCTAGTCCTATCAGTAGCTCTACCTCTATTACACTCCTATAAGGCTGCACCTAAATGCATTTCGGGGAGTACGAGCTATTTCCCAGTTTGTTTGGCCTTTCACCCCTACCCACAGTTCATCCAAAGACTTTTCAACGTCAATTAGTTCGGTCCTCCATCTCGTGTTACCGAGACTTCAACCTGACCATGGGTAGATCACAAGGTTTCGCGTCTACCCCCACTAACTCTATCGCCATTTTCAGACTCGCTTTCGCTTCGGCTCCAATTCTTAAAATCTTAACCTCGCTAGTGAGGAGTAACTCGTAGGCTCATTATGCAAAAGGCACGCTGTCATCCCGACGTATGTCTGGGACTCCAACCGCTTGTAAGCGTGCGGTTTCAGGTACTATTTCACTCCCTTGTTCAGGGTGCTTTTCACCTTTCCCTCACGGTACTTGTTCACTATCGGTCTCTCAGGAGTATTTAGCCTTACCGGATGGTCCCGGCTGTTTCATACAGGATTTCTCGTGTCCCGCACTACTCAGGATACTACTATCATATATAATTATTACGTGTACAAGACTTTCACTTTCTTTGGTCTATCTTTCCAAATAATTCTACTTCTAATTATATACAAATATCGTAGTCCTACTACCCCAGCAATGCCGAAACATTACTGGTTTGGGCTGTTCCCATTTCGCTCGCCACTACTCTGGGAATCACTATTGTTTTCTCTTCCTCTGGTTACTTAGATGTTTCAGTTCACCAGGTTTGCCTCCATTGCTGGATATACCGTCTTCATCGGTATGGGTTGTCCCATTCGGAAATCTTGGAATCAAAGGTTATTTGCACCTCTCCCAAGCTTATCGCAGCTTATCACGTCCTTCTTCGCCTCTGAGAGCCTAGGCATCCGCCACACGCTCTTAATTACTTCTTTTTACTCTTTTTTTGTGAATCAATTCTCATTAATTCTTTCTATTGTAGTAAATTTTATTAGCTTTTCCAATACATCAAAGAACTTTATTCTAATTTTTAAATTCAATATTATTAATTATGAATCCTAAATCAAAATTCGTGGAGAATATCGGATTCGAACCGATGACCCCCTGCGTGCAAGGCAGGTGCTCTAGCCAGCTGAGCTAATCCCCCTAATTCTGTAGTCCCAGGCAGACTTGAACTGCCGACCCCTACATTATCAGTGTAGTGCTCTAACCAGCTGAGCTACGGGACTATTTAGTCAACAATCCCTTCCACTCTCGCAGTAAAAGGTCTCCCTTTATCTCCTCCTGTTTTCACAGGATTTTTTTAAAAAAAAGCAGCTTTTTATAAGAGTTCTTTCTCTTCTTTTTTAATTATTGCTCCAGAAAGGAGGTGTTCCAGCCACACCTTCCGGTACGGCTACCTTGTTACGACTTAGCCCTAGTTACTAGTTTTGCCCTAGGCCGTCCCTTGCGGTTACGGACTTTAGGCACCCCCAGCTTCCATGGCTTGACGGGCGGTGTGTACAAGGCCCGGGAACGTATTCACCGCGCCATGGCTGATGCGCGATTACTAGCGAATCCAACTTCACGTAGTCGAGTTGCAGACTACGATCCGAACTGAGATAACTTTTTAGGATTAGCTCCTTGTTGCCAAGTCGCTGCCCTCTGTAGTTACCATTGTAACACGTGTGTAGCCCCGGACATAAGGGCCGTGCTGATTTGACGTCATCCCCACCTTCCTCACATCTTACGATGGCAGTCTCATTAGAGTCCCCAGCTTGACCTGTTGGCAACTAACGATAGGGGTTGCGCTCGTTATGGGACTTAACCCGACACCTCACGGCACGAGCTGACGACAACCATGCAGCACCTTGAAAAACGTCCGAAGAAGGGTCTGTTTCCAAACCTGTCGTTTCCCATTTAAGCCCGGGTAAGGTTCCTCGCGTATCATCGAATTAAACCACATGTTCCTCCGCTTGTGCGGGCCCCCGTCAATTCCTTTGAGTTTCATTCTTGCGAACGTACTCCCCAGGTGGGATACTTATCACTTTTGCTTAGCCACTGAAGATCGCTCCCCAACAGCTAGTATCCATCGTTTACGGCGTGGACTACCAGGGTATCTAATCCTGTTCGCTCCCCACGCTTTCGTCCCTGAGCGTCAGTTACAGTATAGTAAGCTGCCTTCGCAATCGGTGTTCTATGTAATATCTAAGCATTTCACCGCTACATTACATATTCCGCCTACTTCTTCTGAACTCAAGAGATACAGTATCAATGGCATTGCTACAGTTAAGCTGCAGTATTTCACCACTGACTTATTTCCCCGCCTGCGGACCCTTTAAACCTAATAAATCCGGATAACGCTTGCACCCTCCGTATTACCGCGGCTGCTGGCACGGAGTTAGCCGGTGC
>DYMK01000045.1 GCA_020721585.1 Sulfuricurvum sp. | reverse complement strand
GCGCTTGGGGGGTTGGTGCAGCAGGGTTTGAATGTTGCGCCAATAACGACAACCAGCACTGAGGCCACAGACGCACCGTTTTAGATTTTCGTAGGGTGCGCCGTGCGCACCCTTGAACCCATCGGTGCGCACGGCGCACCCTAAGCGGGCTGGATTACTTCTATCAAGTCTGACTCCAATGTCATTCACGGCACAAAATACGGAACCTGCGTGCTGTCACCTAACGCCTAAATCAGCGGCGCGGCATTTTGCGTCCGCTGGATTTATTTGTTAGCTTTTTTAGGCTCCGACATTTTTTCATTGGCAGCAAAATCAATAAACTCTTTACGTTTCTTATATTCCAAATTCATCATATATTGCTCCATGTACTTATAATCTGGTTCGCCTTCATCATTGACCGGCGGCATGATCTTGTCTCGTGATATACGTTTATCGTTTATTTCACGATTAAAGTTATATTTCCCAGATAGCCTATTCGTTTGTGTGGCAACAAAAAGATATATAAAAGAGCTGAATGTTGAATTTTTCAAGTGAGTCACATGGTCACTTGCCACAAAATCATAAGGATGATAGAAGCTGGAACCAACACTACCGCTATTTGCAATAGTTAAGCAGTCGGAAAATAGCCTTACTCCAGATTTATTTCCAATAAAATTGTCAACGCCGTTATTTAATGCTGTTGATGAAATATAAGGTTTTTGACCATCAACTTGATTGGCTTTAGTTAGGCGTTTACCGCGTTGAACAATTTCAAAAATATCTTTTAAGAAGAACTCATGCCATCCTTTATCTTCAAGTTGATCAATTGCTTTGAATTCAGGTTTTTTTAATTCTGGCGATTCAAACAAATACACTCGATTCTGCATAATCATTGAAAATTCAAAAGTCAGGTAGTCTCCAATCGATTTCTCAAAATCTGCTTCAGTTGGAATCTCATCATTGAAGTAATAGAAGCTGTGTAACCATTCATCATCAGCTTCAACCGTTGTACTTACGCAGAACTTACTTTCTGCCTCGATTCTGTTAAACCAAACATCCAGCAAATGCTGTTTTCTATCCTTGGCCTGTTCAGTTTCAATCAAACCGATATGAGGACTGACCTTATATCCGTCTTGTCTAAAATCAATAAACTTACATTCTTTATTTTCTGAGTGTGGCTCACCTGCCGTAAAAATCGCAATGCAAGGCATAGTCCCAACACCGTAGAACGTGTCTTTGTTTAACGTTATAACGCCTTCCAATGTGTGCTTTTTGAGGATATTGGCTTTGATGGATTGCTCTTCTTTAGTTTTACCCGTAACTGAAGACTGAGGAATAATGACAATAGCACGCCCACCCTCAACTAAAGAATCCAAAAGGTGCTCGGTGAACGCGATTTCGTACAGGTCAGGGTTTTTCTTTGAGCCTTGTGAGTATGGCGGGTTCATCATGCCAACCGTGGCTTCTTTAAGTTGCAACTTATTTGCGTCTTCGTTCAAAAAATTATGATTGATTAAATTGCTTTTACCATCACCCCGAAGAATCATATTTGTTGTGGCAATGGTAAACATATAAGGCTGTAATTCAAAACCGTGCAACTGCCTTTGCCGTATGTTTTTCTTGGTGTTTTCGTTATCGGCTTGGGCAAGCATATAGTGCATTGCAGCAATTAAGAAGCCACCTGTTCCAGCACAAGGGTCAAAAACCACGTCATCAACTTTTACATCTACCAATTCACTAAATAAATCGGTGATGTGTTTTGGGGTTAATACAATCCCAAGTGTTTGACCATCACCTCCTGAATAGGACATGAATTCACCATAGAAGCGCCCTAAATAATCTTCTGATGAACTTGTATATTTAATGCTTCTATAAATTTTTTCATATAAAAATTCAGTAAAGTGCTTGAGAGGCGTTTTATTCAGTGTTGTATTTAATACATTAAGAATATGAGTATCTTTGATGATGGAGAACTGACTTAAAATTTTGTCTCTCTTTACTTCTGGTGCAACCTTTGAACGCTTCAAGTTGTTCTCTATAGCGTTGTAGATTTTCTCACCATCGGTATCAATTTCATCACCCTTCAGACTATCAATTCCAAAGCCACCAAACTCTGCTTCACGCAAAGCAAGTAGTATCCCTGAAACTATAAGCGGCTTATCAATATCCTTGAGATTCCCATAATTCCGCAAGTCCTCGTGTAATTCTGCGGCATCCTTGAGTATTTCAGCCAGTTCTTTCTCACTATCAGTGTCTTCTTTAAGAACTTCCCTGATGTAATACTCAGAAATGTTCTGTTCATTGAATGAGATAAAAGATTCTACCTCTGGTAGCTCACGATAGTATTCTGTCTCATCAATAAAGATAGGGCTAATTTTGTGCTTTTTCTCGTCACCTGAAATTCCGAATGCGATAACTTTTTTGTATGAAGTATTTTGAGCCAGATGCTGGCCATAAAACAATGCTCCATTTACGGCAAAATCTTTAACATCTTTTGCTATAAGGCTTATCAAGCTTTTGGAATTTAGTTTTATGTGTTTGGCTAAGTCGGCCTTATTCTCAATGACAATAAGAAAGTCTTTAACCACACCCACAAATTCAGGAAA
This sequence comes from Sulfuricurvum sp., assembly GCA_020721585.1. Lineage (GTDB taxonomy): Bacteria > Campylobacterota > Campylobacteria > Campylobacterales > Sulfurimonadaceae > Sulfuricurvum. The sequence goes on along the minus strand of DYMK01000045.1, from coordinate 674 downwards.
GCCTACTTTACCAGAGCCGCTTTTTGACGCAGTTTTTAGAGCTTCATTGATTTCATGAATAGTGCTTCCTTGCGGCTCCAATTGAACACCAGCATCATGTAAAAGACCATGCACCCATAAATCCGTTTTCGCCTCCTTCTTTGCCACTTAGTTACTCCAAATCTTTAAATTAATATTTCTTACATCACGCTTGGTTAGTGAGACATTTGATGGTCGCCACTTGAAAGCTAAACGTGTAATAGGCACCTCGTTAGGTGTCTATATTTTTTTGAAAAGGTGTATATCTCGTCTTGAGGTGATGAGTCGTATTGATTTTTAAACGAAAATTAAAAATTCAAGACACATCCAGAATACAAACTACACCACCCTACATTTCGCCAGCATGGCTCATTGGGTGACAAGCAACTCCGGCAAGCCTGAGCATAGCAGCACGCATTAGGAAAAGCCCATACACTCCATCCTCCTGCATCCTAACAACCTGCCACATACGCAGCAAACGATCCGGGGTCAGCGACAAGCCATCAATGCCCTGTTCCACCCAAAAGCGGGAAAACACAGAGTTAAGTCCTACTGCTGTGAGTCAAGAGCGCCTAGCCAGTCCTCAACGTGATAACATCCCGTCATTACATCGGAGGCTAACGCAATGCAAAAAGTGTTTCATACCCGTCAATTCA
>DYMK01000013.1 GCA_020721585.1 Sulfuricurvum sp. | reverse complement strand
CCAAATAACTATCTCCATTTGACTTATGCTATACATTATAAGAGAAAAATAAAAAATGTGGCTTTCATTTTTTTCGCTCTTTTCATTACGCTTTGTGGTGTATAATTGCGATGTTAAATTTTTCCACCATAAAGGAATAAACTATGTCTTTGTATGATCGTGATTATGCACAACAAAGTGTATTTGGTTACGAAAGCGCATCACAAAGTGAAGCGCAAATCGTTTCATTCGTTAAAGAGACCTATAAACTGTTTGCTGCTTCTATGATGGCAGGTGCAGTGGGTGCGTACGTGGGGGTTCCCATGGCTGGTGCTATTCAAGGATTTTTCATCCCCTTGATAATTCTTGAAATTGCGCTACTCATTGGTTTGCACTTCGTTAAGCACAAACCGGGGATTAATCTTGCGGTGATGTTTGGGTTTGTTTTTATGACAGGGCTGATGCTTGCCCCTCTATTGGCGCGAACACTGGGAATGAATGGCGGAGGAACCATCATCGGGAATGCTTTTGCAATGACCTCAGTGGTTTTTGGGGCAATGAGTTTTTATGCCATTAAAACGACCAAAGATTTTACCAGTTACGGTAAACCCTTAATGATTGCCCTATTGGTCATTATGGCATTTTCTATTTTGAATATCTTTTTGGGTAATCCCTTAATCGCGATTGCTATTTCGGGTGTTGTAGTGGTGTTGTTTAGTATTTTGGTTATTTTTGATACTCAAAACATCATGAACGGCAATTATGAAACCCCCATTGATGGTGCCCTTGCACTTTATCTTGATTTTTTGAATATTTTCACCGCGTTGTTACAACTTTTTGGAATTTTCGGTAATGATGACTAAACCTCTCCCCTCGGAACTTTTCCGAGTGGTTGATGCCAATCTAAATCGCTTACGAGAAGGTATCCGTGTAATTGAGGATATAGCGCGCTATGTTCGCAATGACAAGGAACTCTCAACCGCACTTAAAAATCTCCGCCACCAATGCCGTATTGATCCCATCGAATCGCTTTTGATCTCCCGAGACAGTGTGCATGATGTCCTAAAAGCTACTATCCCCAGTGAAATGGAGCGTACGGATGTACGCAGTCTTCTTATCGCGAATTACAAAAGGGGGCAAGAATCGGCGAGGGTTTTGGAAGAGATAGGAAAGCTCCTCCATCCTCAAGAGAGTGAACGATTTAAGCAGATTCGCTATGAGTTGTACGCACTTGAAAAACAGACCCTTCTTTCAATGACGACGCTCATCTAGCGAGCATGGCTCACTGACTTCTAAAAATTCATCGGATATATGGAGATTGGTGCAGGAGGTCAACAATCCATGCAACTCCATTTCACGTCCTGTCACGTGCTGAACAATATTCCCCTCAGCATCAATAAACACAAACATCTCATATTTATGCTCATTCTTTTTAATGTGCTGGGAAAAAATAACATAGTGCGCTTTGACCAAATTGGGGAAGGTATGGCACGAACGGATAAATTTTTCACACTCTTTATTGATTTGTTTAATTTCTAAAAATTCAGACTGTATCGCTTCTACCAAAACACTTTGAAGTTTAGGGATAACCGCTTTTAAATTGTCATATTTTTCAATTCCACGCATTATTGATCTCCTAATTTTAAATCGGGATAGTATACAAATAAAAACATCTTTTTTGAATTAAGAACTCACGTAGAGATAAAGACAACTTCAAATTCTAAATAATTTAGCGGATAATGTTTCATCAATGCTTTGGTTTGGGTAAACGAGAGTACGCTTCTCCCCCCACTTACCCCGCTGCGCTTAATGTACCGAAACATCTCCAAAACACTCTCAAACGGTAAGGTGGTCTCAAAAAGTTCATACTTTGCGTTCATATATTTTTTAGCCATCGCGATAATCTCTTCACCGCTTCGAAGCAAAGGGGGGATATGGGCAACCTTATGGAGGGTTTTAAACGTCCCTGAGGTGAAAATTGCCAAAGAAAGAGGAGTTTTTATCCCCCCTAAGGCCTGAAAAATCGCCTCTAAATCCTCTGCCCATTGCAATGCAGAAGCAGAATAGATACGGTCATACACCCGTTTTTGAAGTTCAGCCAAAACCAAGGGATCATTAAAATCGGCTAAACGCAACTCCACCTCAGCACTAACAGGATGCAAGGCAAGCATACCGGAGGAAAAATCAACCCCCACAAAATAGTCTACTTCCCAATCTATCAATTGGTACAGCGTTCCACTGCCACACCCCAAATCGACGATCCTTCGGGGATAATCAGAGGTCATATCCAGAAGTTTTTGGGCAACTTCTACTTGAATCCGATTGCACTCACCATAGCTATCAGCATGGCGCGAAAATTCATCCCGTACCCTCATCGACGATTCATCACCAACGCCAAAACAAAAAAGAGCAATAACGCCAAGACGATGGTCGCCCCACTGGGAAGAGAGAAGAAAAACGAACAACTCAACCCCATTACGACCGACAACAGCGCAATCGCGATGGAAAGAAGGGTCGTATAAAAAAAGCCCACTTCAAAACGGATCGCCGAAACAGGTGGGATAACCATCAATGCCCCAATGAGCAATGTCCCCACTACCCGAATGGAGAGGGCAATAATGACCGCAATGATGGTCACGAGCATAAAATTAAGCCACACCACTTTCAATCCACTGGCACGCGCCACCTCTTCATCAAACGCGATAAAATAGAGCTCTTTGAAAAAAACAATCAATAATCCCATCGCAAGGGAACCAAATCCCCCCATAATCATCAAATCTTCCGAACTAACCGAGAGGATAGAACCAAATAAATAACTAAACAAGGAGGCATTAAACGATCCGGAAAGGGAGACAATCACGATGGCTAATGCCAACGAACCTGAGAGAAAAATCGCCAATACCGAATCGGAATACATCCCATGAACACTGCGCAAATACTCAATAAGCCATGACGCGATTAACGAAGCGACCACCGCCATCCACAAAGGGCTAATCCCCACCAAAATCCCCACAGAGACCCCCACCAACGAGACATGGGCTAAGGTTTCACTCAGTAATGAATAGCGGCGTAAGACAATAAACGAACCACTGGTGGCAGCCAAAAGGGCAATCATCAGCCCTGCAATAAACGCCCGTTGCATAAAAGGGTAGTGTAACATCTCCATCTTTGTACCCCTTCTAGTGGTTGTGACACACGACGTGGGCGGGTGTCCCGTACAAACGGCTCATCGAATCGCACGACAAAATTTCTTGAGGCGTTTGCGAAAGGAGTAAGGTCTGATTGACAAAAAAGAGTTTGGAAATATCTTCTGCAATCACCCCCACATCATGGGTAATAAACACAATCGCAATGTGGGCGGTTTTATTGAGAAAACGGAGCAACTCATAAAAACGGTGTTGAGACTCCACATCGACCCCCGTATTGGGTTCATCGACAATCAAAACTTCAGGATGGGACGCCAAGGCACGGGCAATCATCACCCGTTGACGCTGACCCCCAGAGAGGTGACCAATGAGCCGATGACGTAAATCACTTACCCCCATGTGTTCCATCGCCTCTTCAATCGCTTCTTTATCGCTACGATTTTCCCACCCAAAAATCCCTCTACGGGCATAGCGACCCATGGCAACCACTTCCCGTACGGTTGCGGGGAACGTTGCATCCACCAACGCTGAACGCTGCGGGACGTAGCCAATTTTATGCCACGCGTTAAACTGCGGTTGAGGTATCCCAAAGAGGGAAATGCTCCCTGAAGTGGGTTTTTCTAACCCCATCATCAAACGGATAAGGGTCGTTTTCCCTCCCCCATTGGGACCAATAATGGCGCAATACTCTCCTGCTAATACTTTCATACTGACCGCTTTTAAGATTGCATTTTCCCCTTTGGAAAAATACAAATCGCGCAATTCAAAAAGACTGGGGGAAAACTTCAACGGCACTCCATCGCCTCACGTATCTTGGTCAAATTCTCCCCCATAAGGGAAAGATAGGTTTGGTGCGATTTTAACGCATCTTCACTAATGTTTTCGAGTGGTTGAAGCGATTGAACCCCGGCGCCACTCTCTTGGGCAATCGTTTGGGCAACATGGTCACTGATAAGTTCTTCAAAAAAAATCGTTTTGATATGCCGTGTTTTAACCAATTCTATCACGTGAGCAATGGTCGCGCTACTGGGTTGCTCATCACTGGAAAGCCCAATAATGGTGATATTCTCAAGACCATTAGCATGGGCTAAATACCCAAACGCATCGTGGTTGGTGACCAATACACGGTTTTTGCACGCCGATAATCCTTGCGCATAGGATTGTTTGAGCTGTTGTAATTGGGCAATGTAGTTTTGGGCATTTCGATGAAAAAATGCCGATTGGGCGGGACGAAGGATAGAACACGCTTTGTCCACGGTTTGGGTCATGCGAATCATATTATCCACGTCCAACCAATAATGGGGATCGTTGCCAAGGAGTTTGACCTTCGTACTCATATCCACGACGTTCATGGTTGTGGGAAGGGCTTGCTTAAGCGGTTCAACCCACCGTTCAAATCCCCCCCCATTGTAGATAAAGAGATCAGCATGCGAGATCTTCACCACATCCGTGGGATTGGGGGAAAACAAATGGGCATCACTCCCAAGCGGGACGATGGAATGCACCTCTACCGCATCTCCCCCCACACGCGAAGCCACTTCATACAACGCAAAGGTACTCACCACAACGGTGGGTTTTTCATGAACGACTGCAGTATTATTCTGAGAGATGATCCACACCAAACCTACCATCATCACCGCAATACCCACGAAAAAAAAGATCACCGTTTGCCGTTTTTTGTCCATCACCATCCCTTGCATTCAATACCCTTATTTTAATCTAATTTTACTAAAGATAGGGTCTTTGCCCCCCACCCTTCCCTCTTAGTACAGTAGGCTTTCAACCACATTGTGCTATAATCGCGGACTTTTTTACTATTTAAGGATACCTTCATGACAGGCATTTTGCTCTTCATACAAATTATACTCGTGGTGATGATCGTTATCGCTGTACTTTTACAAAAAAGCTCCAGCATCGGTCTTGGAGCCTACAGTGGTTCCAATGAATCGGTTTTTGGTGCCAAAGGGCCGGGAACCTTTTTGGCCAAAGCCACTTTTTTGATTGGATTTTTATTCATTGTTAACACGGTTGCACTGGGCTATTTTTACGCTCAACAAAAAAATCATTCGGTCACCGATGAGATGGTGGATACCAACAACATCGTTGCCCCTACCGTTAATGTCGTTCACGACACCAATACTACCAAATAAGGAGAAAGGTCATGCTAGAAGAGGTTTATTTATTTTGTGAAGAGAAAATGCAAGGGAGTTGCGATCATCTCTTAGTCAATTTTCGTACCCTCCGTACCGGTCGCGTCACGACCAAAATTTTGGATAACGTTCGGGTTGATAACTACGGTTCACTCACCCCCATTGAGCAAGCTGCGAGCGTTTTAGCCACCGATGCAACCACCATTTGTATCACGCCATGGGACAAATCAATGCTCAGCGTGATCGAAAAAGCGATTATGAAAGCCGATATTGGGGTCAATCCCAACAATAACGGCGTAGAGATTAAACTCTTTTTCCCCCCTATGACCGTCGATCAACGTAAAGAGACCGCCAAAAAAGCCAAAGGGATGGCAGAAGATGCCAAAGTTGCGGTGCGCAATGACCGTAAAAAAGCCAATGACAAGATCAAAGTTCTCGAAAAAGATAAACTGATCACGGTCGATGAGTCCAAAGCCGCTCAAGACAAAGTCCAAAAAACAACCGATAAATTTATCACAAAAATCGAAGAATTGCTCAAAGCCAAAGAGCAAGACATTTTGACGGTATGACCATGGACATCAAACAAATCTATCTTGATGCAAGCGCGATGCTTGAGGGACATTTTAAACTCAGTTCCGGTAACCACTCCCAATACTATCTCCAATCGGCAAAAGTCTTGGAAAATCCCCAAACGGCAAAAGTACTTGCCGATGCCTTAGCCCACACCATCCAAGCGCATGGTTTAGAAATCGACACCGTCTGCGCCCCTGCTTTAGGAGGATTGATTGCCGGTTTTGCCCTTGCTACGGCACTGGATAAACGTTCTATTTTTGCCGAACGGGTCAATGGCGAGATGCACATTCGTCGCGGATTTGAAATTTCTGCGGGTGAAAAAGTCCTTATTTGTGAAGACATTATCACCACCGGTGGCTCTGCGATGGAAGCTGCACGCGCGATTGAAGCCCTTGGGGGTATTGTCGTCGGGTTTGCTGCCTTAGCCAATCGTGGTTTTTGCCAACGCGTGGGAAGTGAGTTAACCCGTAAACCCAGCTGTTCTCTCCCTGAGGACAAACCCCTCTTTGCCCTTGCTGATTTTACTTTTGAGATGTACGCACCCGATCATTGCCCTTTGTGTGCCGATGGGTCTGAAGCGATTAAACCCGGATCACGAGGCAACTGATGTCCGAAAAATTTAAAGTCGATATGCCTCACCTCCAAAAGGTGCAACGTACCCTTCGTAAAGCGGGAAATATTTTCCCCAACGAGACAGCGCTCATTGAGACCCTCGAAGATCTCATCATCAAAGCCCAAGATGACACCTCACTCAATACCTATTATTCGATGGCACAGTACCTCAAGCAACGGATCAAAGAGTTACGCATCCACATGGACACCCCTCTCAAAGAGATTGAAGAGGCGTATCTTGATCTTGATTGGTCAATCAACTATCTCCAATGGCTCGTCCAGTCCAAAGAGAGTTAATCTCTTTGTGACGACGATTGCGGATCCACTTCGCCCTTATCTCCCCACACTTTTTTCATCCATTCCCCCATTTTCGCTTCGTAACCGCTGTTTTTAAAGGTCACAAATCTAAGTTTTTGTGCAAGATATGACTGATCGACCCATCCCCCAAAATCGTGAGGATACCGATACCCTGTGTGGTGCTGACCCAAATGGGGGGGAATGTCCAACAGCACCCCATTACGCACCGCTTCAAGAGCCTTATTGATGGCGGTATACGCGGTATTGGATTTGGGAGAGGCACACAAATAGATCACCGCTTGGGCTAAAATAATGCGCGATTCGGGATAACCGATGTGTTTGACACTCATCATCGTCGACGTGCAAAGGGTGAGGGCTTGGGGATTGGCATTACCAATGTCTTCACTGGAGAGGATCACCAGTCGTCGGGCGATAAATTCAGGAGGCTCCCCCCCCTCAATGAGGCGTGCCAAATAGTAAATGGCGGCATCCGCATCACTGCCCCGAATGCTTTTAATGAGTGCCGATGATAGATCATAATGGACACTGGCTTCAGAACTTCCCAAACTTTGGGCAGCGGGGCGAAGCGATTGAAGCAGTTGGAGGGTAATGGGGCGATTGAGAGCGCACACCACTTCGAGTAATTTAAGCATCCCCCGCGCATCCCCCCCTGAACTGGCGATGAGATACCCTTTGGCATCCTCTTTTAGCGTAATGGCGGTTCTTTCCAGTAATGTTTCCAATGCCAAAGAGGTGATCCTGTGCAGTTCAAAGAGCATGGAGCGCGAACGCATCGCTGCTGTGAGGCTAAAATAGGGGTTTTCGGTAGAGGCACCGATCACCACAACACGGTTTTTTTCCATCACGGGCAAAAGGACTTCTTGCTGATTTTTCGCCAAACGGTGTACTTCATCGATAAAAATCAGGGGTTTGGTCAGGGTGTTTTCGTAGTGATCAAAAATTTTACGCAACTGGTCGATTTTGAGTGAGGTAGCATTGAACTCATAAAAAGGAGCTTCCAATACTGTGGCGATAATACGGGCAAGGGAGGTTTTACCACTCCCGGGAGGACCATACAAAAACGCATGGGGCATCGCAAAAGCTTCACATAAAAGGCGTAAAGGGGCATCTTTGGCGCATAAATGGTCTTGTCCTACCATCTCATCAAAGGTTTTTGGGCGGAGCAAATGGGTAAAGTCGATCAAAAAAAATCCTTATTTATCACTAATGTTACGCACTTTGTCAATTTAAGCTTAAGAACGTCATCTTTTCTTTCGTCATTCCCGCGAAGGCGGGAATCCAGCTTCGCTTTATGGGGATGGATCCCGCTGACCAAGCACGAGGATGACGGGAAAATAAATTTAGTGCGTAACATCAGTTCATGATTTCTAAAGATCATCACGGGTTCGTAAAAAGTCTATAACTTCCGCTTCGCTCATATCGACGAAACTACCTATTATAGTTGTAGGGGTTCCGTTTCGATACGCTTTCACGATAAGTTTGTTTCGTTCCTCAATTTTACCCTGCTCGATTCCTTGCTCAATCCCCCTCGAAAACCCATCCGTATCCGCTTTCATCAACGCCAATCTCTGAATCGATATAAACTCTTTTCGTTTGTGCTGTGCTTCGAGTTCGTCTTTGGTTAAATTGGCTTCATTGGCATTTTGGAGAGCTTTTTGAATCTCATCATTTAGGTTTGAGGGGATATATTCTAGGCTTCCTGCATTTTTAAGGAAATAGATCCATTGTTCTTTGATGTTTTCGAGTTCTTCTAAATTTTTATGAAATTTCGGAAGTTCGACAAATATCAGCTCAATATCGTCATTGTATTTGACGAACTCTTCTTTTTCGAGGAGTTGGAAATTGCTTATGATGTGGGGGCTTTTTTTAAACATCGTAAAATCCACAATCGTGAGGGCAATGACAGGGTTGAGGAGGTGATAATTTTCCCCTTTATTGAGTTGGATGGAGTAGTTTTTGGCGGCATTGTACAAAACGCGTTTTTCAAACCCTGCGTGATTGAGGACTTGCATTTCGATAATGACTTTGGTATCGTCATCCAAGACTGCTTTTACGTCAACAAACGTATCTTTCACCCCTTTTATCATGGGGATGTTATACGGGTCAACGATCGTTAAGTCTTTGATTTTGATGGTTTTGGTGTCATACACAATGGCATTGAGGAAGCTAATAAGTATCTCTTTGCTGGTGTCGCTTCCGAAGATTTTTTTGAACGCATAGTCGGTTTTTACATCAAGGAAATTCATGGGAAACCTTTTTGTTGGGGTGGGGTATTATAGCGTAGTCTTCCACACCACACGTGTGCGGTGGAAGCTATAGTCGTTAAATGACCGCATAAGATCCGATAGACATTGCCCCAAAATTACCCGCGGTATCAAGCGCATAAAGGTGGTAATTACCCGATGTTAATCCTGCGGTACTCATGGCAGTATCAGTATTGGCAGTCGTAATAGCCACACTGTTCCAGAGGTTATCATTGGCACCCGTAATACTCAGTACATCGGTGATAGTCACGCTATCTTTGACGAGATACGCCGTACCCACTTCACTGCTTTTGGCTAATACACCTGCTCCTTGTTGTATGGTCCCATCGGCATTGAATTTTTGAACGAAGATATCTCCGTCGATGTCAGATCCACCAAACGTCACCACATACTCTCCTGTTGTCCCTACCGATGTGATTTGTGGATAATAGTCAATGCCATCCGTCTTGCCTGTAGCTTCAAGCTTTACTTGTCCTCCTTGGGTTGTCCCATCACTATTAAACTTTTGTACAAAAATACTCGTATCTCCATTGTTCTCCATTCCCTCGTAAGTGACCACATACTCTCCGCTTGCTCCTACGGCAGTTATTTGAGAATGGATGTCGCATTGATCGGTCACTCCTGTGGCTTCGAGTTGCGCTTGTGTTCCTTGGATTATCCCATTGGCATTGAACTTTTGCACAAAGATAGAGGTATGTCCGGCACTGTCGTCTCCAGTAAACGTCACCACATACTCCCCATTTGTCCCAACCGAGGTGATTTGAGGCTGTTCCTCATTTCCATTGATTATGCCTGTAGCTTCAAGCACTATCTTAGTTCCTTGGGTTGTGCCGTTACTATTGAACTTTTGCACAAAGATACTCGTGTCTCCTCCCTCATCTTTTCCATCATAAGCGACCACATACTCCCCGTTTGTACCCACAGAGGTAACTTGAGACAACCTCTCATGTGGAAAATACATTCCGCCCGTGGCTTCGAGCTGTACTTGTGTCCCTTGTGTTGTTCCATCGGCATTAAATTTCTGCACAAAGATACTATTATTACCGTCGGTGTTACCATATTTTCCAGTGTACGTAACCACATACTCCCCACTTGTCCCCAATGCAGTGATTTGGGGTCGATCATCAAATCCATCAGTTTTACCTGTGGCTTCTAGCTGTACTTGTGTCCCTTGGGTTGTTCCATTGGCATTAAATTTCTGCACAAAGATGCTAAAGTCTCCCTCACTATCAACTCCAGTGTAAGTAACCACATACTCTCCATTTGCCCCTACTTCGGTAATTTGAGGACTCTCGTCACTTCCATTGATTGCGCCTGTAGCTTCAAGCTGTACTTGTCCTCCTTGGGTTGTCCCATCACTATTAAACTTTTGTACAAAGATACTATAGTCCCCACCACTGCTATCAGCTCCATAGTACGCTATCACATACTCCCCGTTTGTCCCTACGGAGGTGATTTGAGGGGAGAAGTCATTCATATTGGTTACGCCTGTTGCTTCAAGCTGTACTTGCGTTCCTTGGGTTGTCCCATCACTATTAAACTTTTGTACAAAAATACTATAGTCTCTATCACTGTTAGCACTGCTATCAGCTCCATAGTACGTGACTACATATTCCCCGTTTGTCCCTACGGAGGTAATTTGAGGGGCATAGTCGCCGTCATTGGTTACGCCTGTAGCTTCAAGCTGTACTTGGGAGATGACAGACGAGAGTACTGCGGTTGGAGCGGTTGTATCGATCGTGACATTGATAGGTGAGCTTGTTGTGTTTTCCGTTGTGTCTGTGGCTCTTAGCGTGTGGACACCATCAGCCATTCCGGTAGATGGTGTACCATTGGTAAATATATCGGTACGGATAGTGGCAAACGCAGAAGCATCACCTATGACCTCACCATCAGCGAATTTGATATTCTCAAACTCAGTCACTCGTGATTGGATTTGATGTGTATTGCTGTCCCACTGTGCTTTTGTGTAGCCTTGAAGATAGAGAGAATCCATACCGGCACCACCTTTTAGGCTGTTATTTATCGTTGTACCTTTGACGACCAATATATCATTACCATCACCCATAACAATGCTACCGTTGACCTGATTTACGAGGAGGGTATCGTTTCCTATCCCAGCATCCAATGCACTGTTTGCTGTACCGCTAATGGTTAAGAAGTCATCGCCATCTTGGAGATTAACAGCACCAGCATTCCCAGCGATCGATACTGAGTCATTACCAGTACCCGTTGTAATCGTATTGTTAGCAACGCCACCTATGATGATCGTGTCGTTTCCAGCACCTCCAATAACCTCGTTACCATTTCCAGCGATTGATACATAGTCATCGCCATCACCTAGGTCTATTATGTTGTTTGCGGTACCCTCTATCTTGATTTTGTCATCACCCGCTCCAGCGTTGATTTGGTTTGCATTAGTGGCAAACTGTGCGGAGTCATTGCCCGAATCTAGCAGAACAAAACCATTAACGGCTGCATCAAATTTGACCGTATCATCGCCAGAACCCATATCAACATTATTGACATTACCTACGAATTCAACCGTATCATTTCCCTCGTAGGCACTGATAGCTCCTGCATTGATAGTTCCTGTAAATTTGACAGCATTGTTATTTTCATCGAGGATTTTTGGTTGAGAATCCACATTTCCAGCAATAATGGTTGTTGTACCACTATTAGGATTCATACTTGATATTCCACTCCAAGCTGTGGTAAGTGCAGATGAGAGCGGCGTGAAACTCCAATTGCCACTCGCATCTGCGGTTGTCGTGCCTATAACGGTAGTACCATCTTTTATCTCTACCGTAGCACCTGCTTTTGCCATACCTGCTAGAGTTGGAGTAGCGTCACTTGTGATATTATCATTATTTGAAGTTCCACTATCACTTGAGTCTATCAAATCAATAGTTGTAGTGGCAGTTACGGTATCTTTTGAAAGAGCGTAGATTCCATCTGCAAATTGGAGGGATTCAGCACCTTTTATACTATCAGTACCATCTCTATTGGCTACTTTGTCGGTGATACTATATGCTTCGTCTTTAGAGTTATAGGTAACTGTATAGTCAGCTCTATTGCCAGAGAATACTACGGTATCAGACCCAGTATCACCGTAGATGGTATCGTTTCCAGCACCACCTGTTATGGTGTCATTTCCGGCACCACCTGTTATGGTGTCATTCCCGGCTCCACCGTAGAACTTATTATCTCCACTAGATCCAATAAGTGTATCGTCTTTCGATCCTCCTGTTGCTTTTTCAAAATTAGCTATAGTGTCTCCTTCAGCTCGACCACCACTCACTTTGTTTGCACCTAAATCAATCGTAAGATTGGATGTAGCTTCATCGCTATAGTCCAACAAGTCATTCCCTATACCGCCATCAAGCTTATCAGTTCCTTCTCCCCCTTGGATTGTGTCATCCCCATCACCGCCATCAATAATGTCATTACCAGCATATCCATAGAGTGAATTTGAGACACTACTACCAGTTAATCGGTCGTTGCTTTCCCCTCCCATTGCACTTTCAAATCCGCTGATTGTATCACCCTGTGCTTCACCGCCGCTAGCAGTATGATTCGCTAGATTAATCGTAACTCCAGACGTGTCATTATTGTAATATAGCGAATCGTCTCCACTTCCGCCATCAAGAATATCAGCTCCAGCACCCCCTGTAATTAGGTCGTTTCCATCTCCACCTAGGATAGTGTCATTACCTGCTTCACCAAAAAGCCTATCATTACCGTCTCCACCCACAAGTGTATCATCTCCAAGACCTGCGTATACCCAATCAGACCCAGCATTACCAAAGATAGTATCTTCTTCGCTTGTGCCAGTAAGAGAGTCATTATCTGCTGTTCCTGTGATAGTTTTGGTAGTTATGGTTGTAGTGCCTGTAGTGTTAGCAAAAGAGATACTATTGGTGGTATCAGTAATAGTAGCAGTGGGCGTAAAGGTTGCTGTCCATACATTGCTCGTTCCTATTTGAACCAAGTTACTCAATGCTCCATTCTCAACAATTAAATCTTCAATGGTAAACCCTGTAACTGCTGCACTAAAGGTGATAGTCACAAGTGAAGTTTCTCCAACAGTAAGTGCTGTATCTGCCATTGTGATGGTTGCCGTAGTCACACCCAACCCCGTTGCAATCTGCCTAATATTGAGGTTGTCCACATGGTTAGCACCGGTTATCAATGCATCTTTACCCGCATCGGACAAAGTCCCAGCGTCAGCATCTATCTCGTCTTTCATTGTTGCTATGACTTCTGCTGTGCTTTTCCCCGTCCCTTTTTCTTGTCCAGAAAAGGCAGCTAGAATTTTGCCATAGTCGTTGGCGTTGGCACTGTCATCCTCACCGTTTGCCGTGATGATGGCTTTGACTTCATCGCTCATCAGATTGACTCCTCTAAGCCCAACCGCTGTGGCGACATGGGTGCTAATGGTGTTGATATGCGTTTCGGTAATACCGATTAAACCCACCGATGAAGTGCCATTGTCACCACCCAGTAGCCCTAATTCTTGAACCACCAGTTCCGTCAGCACATTGAGATTAACGGTATAGGTACCAGAAAATGGGATGACCGTGACTGCGCGTAGATCACCGTTGAGGTCTTTGGTCATGCCAGTAGCTTCGTCCATGTAATCAGCACCAGCGTTGGCATCAACGACGCGTAGCAGCATAGCACCGGTGTAACTTCCGATGATGGTGAGAACGTACGTGCCATCCGCATTGACAGCACCGGTAGCCAATTGTATGCCATACACATTGAAAGCAGTCACCGTGAGACTGTGGTTAGCAACGACGGGACCTAGGACGACACTACCTGAGATGGTAGTGGTGTTAGCAGAAACAGGAACACTGCTACTATTATTAACACTGCCGCCATCACTACCACCTGCTGTTGCTGCAACGCCCGCAACACCTAGCGCACCAAGACCCACCATCATTGCTGTTGATAACCCTGTGGCGGTCGTTGCTGCTGCTGCGGTAGTGCCTGCACTTGCATCGCTAGCAACCCCCGTTGCCAATTCAGCGTAATGAGGAAGATTGGAGATGCTTGTATGCTGTGCTACTGCCATTTGCAAGGCGTGATCGGATTGCGTCATGCTCATAAGGAGGTCATGATCACCATGGGAATACACCAACGTATCCCGCACTGCATCCTGTGAAGCAACCGTATGAACTCCGCCATTACTCGCAGGAAGCGCAACTTCAGCACCTTCTTGAGTGTAAAATCCTTCAAGGGAAACCTGTGTGCCATCCGCGTATTGAAGTGACAAAGAATCCTCTACTTTCGTCACTACAACGTTATCTGCAAGCTCATCTGAAAGACCCTTTTTCTTAATGATATGGTATTTTTCACCCGCTTTTGCGGTGACTTTGACCATTCCACCGTTGTTTAAAGCGTGGGTTGAACCCTTACTTCCTACAATTTCCATTACGCTAGGTACTTTTTCTGATACTACGGTCTGCATGCGATTACCCCTTGGTGTTGTCTAAATTATGATTGGCTTAAGGGCATTATTTTACCATTCAATTCTGTTAGTTGACAAATGTGCTTGAGCGTTTACCGCAAACGCTCAATGAATGCTTCGTTTAGTCCTGTTTTCGAGCTTTAGTGTAAATTGGTCGTATTGACCAAATCGACATTAATATTGACCGTAACGGTATTAGTAGGGGTGGCATCATTGTGATAGTTATACGTGACATAACCATTTGCTGTTGTTTCCCCATCTTTTGTCCATCCTGTTTTGGTGATGGCACTTACGGTATCTCCCTGTCCCGCACCTCCATCAATCGTTAGGGTGTGACTACTCTCGGTCATACTGAAAATTTTATCCAAACTCAATCCGCTCACCGTTTGGGTACCTGTGGTGGTTAAGTCAATTTTTTCGACATTGCTAATCATGGTACTCAATCCAGCAAAATTAACATCCCCCGTCATAACGAGCGTATCAATCCCTGTTCCCCCATCAATGCTACTATCAGTACCATCAAATTGGATAACATCATCCCCTGCATCACCGTAAATAATATCACTTCCCGCACCACCATCAAGGTTATCGGCACCATCACCGCCGTGTACAACGTCGTCGCCCGCCCCCCCTAAGAGGACATCATCACCACCACCCCCATAAATAGTGTCATTACCCGCACCCCCATCAATAATATCGGTACCTTCATACCCTTGCAATATATCATCTCCCGTGGTTGAGAGTATTTGACTGATCGTGACCGGAAAAGTGCCTGTGACCGTAGGCGAAGTACTTGCCCCATCGGTGGTATAGCCACTAACCGCCAACGCGTACGTTCCATGGGTATAGATAAGCCCCAAATCGGTCACATCTTGAGGCGTAAGATTGCTCAACGTATAGACACTGGTTCCACTATCGTAGGTGACATTGGAAAGCAATGCCCCTCCTGTGGTATAGAACGTCGCATCAGCACCTAATCCTCCAATAGTGAGGGTGGCAATTTCAGAAGTATCGGTCATCGCACTGTTAAGATTGATAGGGGTGATAGACCCTTCACTTCCGAAGGAACTTGTGGGAGTGATAGCAATCCCATCGGCAACACCGGTAGCATGAAGATCAAAGGTTGAAGTGGTAGTCACCGCAACGGCTGTCCCATCTTGACTCACCACGCTCAAGGTAATCCCGCTCACATCACCACTTACATTTAAGGGTGGCAAAATAGCGATGTACGCGGGAAGAATATTGCCAGAGACGGGAATCGCCCATGTTCCCCCTCCTGCATTGGCAGCTGAGGTTGCGCTCGTTGCATCGGTACCTGCGAATACCAAATAATCAGCAGGAACGTTTTGCAACGTGACCGATAATACGTGTTCTGATCCATCCATATCCACCAAGTTATAATGGGACAGCGTTAAGGGGATACGGGTATCTTCATTGCCACTGGCGGTGATACTCAAAAGGGTATCCAATCCATTCGACACAGGGGTCACCGCGAACGTTTGGCTCCCGTCGGACGTGACGATATTAGAAGCCCCCGTTTCTTGATTATCCACATACGCATGAAGTGCCACACTCCCTGATGCGTGAGAATGAGGCGTGTAGGTGAAATTAAGGGTTGAATTATCATTGACCCCTGTGATGACATAATAGGTTCCATCGTTAATACCCAAAACACCACTCACGATTGTCGTACTCAACGTCACACCCATACTGTCTTTGAGGATTCCATTCGCCGTCATCCCCCCTTGATCGACACTAAGATACATCGTATTATTGATGATGGTGGAATTCACCCCATCGGCGGCATTATTGAGCGTAATCGTGATGGGTTGATCGTGATCTTCCAAAACCCCACTGGCATTAATCGTAATCACCGTGGGATCGGTAATGGGGGTAATAGGTTGATTAAGCGTCGTTGAGAGGTGATTACTCATCTGACCATCATACGTGGTCAAGGTGATATTCACCGCTAAATCGGTATGGTTGTTGCTATTCCATCCAGCAGGTGGGGTAATGCTGATGCTATTGAGTAAAGCTTGCAATTGGCTATCACCCCCAGCAGACGTCGCTGTCCAGACCGAATTGCCTAATGGATCAACAGTTTCGACCATATTGCTCACCGATGTCCCTGCGGGAAGATTGGTAAGGTTGATGGTCAGTCCACTACTACTGGTTATTTTCGCATCCACCAATTCATTGAGCGTATGCGACGTATCTTCCCCAAAAGCGATGGGGGTTGCGCTAAAAGTATCAATAGTAGCAGGAACGCCCCCTGTCCCAACCCCCGTAAAACTCGTAGGAGTCTCTAAAGTAAAGGTGGTGACTCCATTTACCACACTGGCACTGCCATCTTGGGTCACGGTGGTAATGGTGATGAGTTGCGATAACCCCGCTGTTGCCGATCCATCCACACTAAACTGAATATTTTCGGCTAAGCTCGCCGTATTAAAGCTATCCCCGATCACTTTTTTATGCCAGAGTCCCGTATTACTATCCCCCGGAGTATAGCCAATGTAATCAAAACCAACGATACTCACCCCCGTAGGGACATCTTTGACCCAAATATCGGTTACTTTTTCACTGCCATCGGTATCCGCATGACCATTGGCATTGGGATCAAGGTTTTTAGAAATTTGGGTATCTACCGTGAACGTAGCATTGGTGGTCACGGTCACGGTCGTCCCAGAGGCACTTGCTCCACCACTATTAACAACAATAGCAGTAATGACATCGCTCACCGCATCGGTCACAGGGGTGATGTTTACGGTATAGGTTTGCCCTGTGGTCGTCGTGGTCGTCGACGCTAAGGTTCCATCCGAAGAGGGATCGGTGATGGTATACGCTAATCCAAAAGTGTCATTGCCCGAGTAATTATCTCCCCCTTTGACATACAGGTTATTGATAGCAGCACCACTGAGCGTATAGGTACCACTTCCTCCATCTGCCACACCAATGCTACCTACAGCACTGGCAAGACTTATAAGCGTTGTCCCTCCATCGGTACTGTAGTACAACGTCGAATGACTCAATGTGGAGGGGTCAATGGTCACCGAATCCAATGTCTCATTCGTATCACCATTGTGATATTGGAGAGAGAGATCCACGTGAATAAGCGTATCTTCTTGCGCCGTCGCACTCAACGTAATCGTCGATTCAGGGGAAGGATTTACGGTCACACTCAACGGTATGGGAGTACCCACCAACGCGTTTCCATCATCTTCGGTGGTAATGGGGGTCGCAGTAAAGGTAATGGTACCACTAAAATTGGTCGTATCGGTCAAATTGACCGTCCCTAAATGGGATGAATCGGCAATCCAAACGCGATCAAGCCCTGTTCCCCCTAAAAAGGTTATTCCAGTACCCGTTAAATCAAATCCAGCCGCCAATCCCGTGAGCTTAATGGTCAAGGTCTCAGAACCATCCTGATCAATCAACAAGAGGGGATCAAAATAGGTACTCAAAGGGACGGTTGTCACCACATGGTTGGCACTATCGGTTGCAGCTTCCGTGGTGGTAATGGAGACCGATGCGGGTAAAGTAGTCCCATCCGCTACCCCTGTGACAATGACATTGAGCGGTAATACCGTTGCAATCGCCGAAGTGGTGGTAATGGTCACTCCATCGGAATTGACCATCGTATCCACCGATACGGCGGAAGCGTGAAGGGTAAAATCAGCATTGCTATTAAGCGGTGGGGTGATCGTCAACGGTAAATTTGTATTGAAGTTGTTAATGACCACACTGCC
This sequence comes from Sulfuricurvum sp., assembly GCA_020721585.1. Taxonomy (GTDB): domain Bacteria; phylum Campylobacterota; class Campylobacteria; order Campylobacterales; family Sulfurimonadaceae; genus Sulfuricurvum. The sequence goes on along the minus strand of DYMK01000013.1, from coordinate 34,133 downwards.
CAATCCCGTTCCTGCGTCGTACACAATGGAACCGGTAATGTCAACGCCGTTATAGCTCATCGCCACAACGCCTGCGGGAATATCGGTAATGGTCACATTAAAGATTTCACTGCTATCGGCACTGGTGGGTTTAATGTGCAACGCAATCGCCGTATCTTCCAACCCCGGTGCAGGGGAGACGACACTGAGCATAACCGCATCGGCAGAAGGATAAATATTGAGGGTACTTAGCGTCGCATGACCCGAGGTTGCAGTGACGCTTGCCCCTGTATCGGGATCGGTATCGATGGTTTTGGCTTGCACGTCGATGGTAAATACCCCTGCGGCATTGGCAGGCGCCATAAATTGCACCGTATCCAAATAGTCCATTGGAATTTCGATCGGGGTTCCCGTGTAAATTAATGTATGGGTACCACTGGCATCGGTATAGTCAAACTGGGATCCAATCGCGGACGTTTGACCGTTATTGTTGATACTGGGGGTCAAAAGGGCGAAGGTTTGTTCTGCGGTTCCATTGGTATCTTGGTTACTCCAATTGGTTTTAAAATTAAATCCATCACTGGTAAGATTAAACCACGTATCTTCCGTTCCATGGGCAGCAACGGCATAGATATGATCAGGATTGATGGTCACATCAGAGGTACCATCGGCATTGGTATCACTCATGGGTGAGGCGATTACTTCGGCTACGGCATTCACCACGATCGTCGGTGTATGGGTAAAGGTACCGCTTTTAATTATATCATTGGTGGTTACCTCAATCGTTGGGTGGACATCGGCACTGCTGTTACCCGCTGGGGTAAAGGTTATCGCATGAAGCTTGGTCATATCCAACGGAATTGCCCCATCACCAATGGTACATAACCCATCCGCACCAATGGTCGTCGTTACCCCATCATACGTGATTTTCGACCCTTCAGGCAACCCTGACATCGCCAGTTTCGTAATCGTCTCGGGGGTGCCTGTCGTATCGTTCACCGCAAGAGAGCTTAAAAAGGTCACGGCGGTATCTTCGTTGGTCATTGAATTGCTCAAAGTGACATCATCCGCTAATGGGGTGACGGTGAGATTGAGGGTGACTGAACTGCTCAATGTATCGGTTGTTCCCGCCGTTCCATTGGCTAGATTGCTTCCATCAGGATCAGCGTCTTTTGCGGACAAGGTGACTGTAATCCCATCGTACGTTCCACTGGCATTGTGCGGTGTGGTGAGATCAAGCGTAGGGAATCCCGTTGCGGACGTGCTGAGATTAGGAGCTTCAATGGTCAGTGAATTTCCAGCCGTAATGGTCGTCCCATTCACGATAATATCCCCATTACCACCGGGATTGGTGATGGTCATCCAACGGTGTTCGGTTCCATCCAAATCATTAAAACTGGTCGATAAAAATCGTGTAAGATCTAAGATTTGCTCTTCCTTAATCGTTTGATAGAGGGTTCCATCATTCGCACCATCGTAATCAATGGCAGCACTGTTCTCACCCAACGTTACGGGATCGGTGACCGCCAATACTTTGACTTTAATCGTATCCAGATGCTGTACGGAGGCTACACCACTGAGAGGATCCCCATTGCTATCTACTTCATATTCCTTGACATACGCCTGAACATCAAAATTGGCTCCACTGTTGGCAGGGGGGAGGATTTTAAGGGCTTCAAATTGTGCGGTGGTCATCGATACGGCATCACTGGGACACGTACTCTCGCTGTTAATATGATTGGTCGCATCACTTAACCAAATACGCACCATATCCCCTGTACCACTGCTAGTAGAAGCGGTAGAATTATTAAATGCAAGGACGGGTGTTCCATCACCGTATTGCAATTGACTTCCGATAGGAAAACTGTCCAATTTAATGATACTTAATCGCTCTGCATACGACCCATCACTGCCACTGGTATCACTCACCACAGGGGCTTTAAGACCCAACGCAACGGCAGTATCTTCGGTGGTATAGATCCGATATAAACCATGCCCACTACCAAGGGTCTCGTAATCGGGATGATCGGTGGTATTGTCCGAACCAAACGTAGGGGCATCGGCTACGGGGGTAACCGTAATGCTGACATTGGCTAAAGCACTGTCTCCATCACTGTCGGTAATATCGTAGCCAAACGAGGGGAGCGTTGAACCACTATTACTGTAATTGGGCACGGGGGTAAAGGTGACCGTACCATCCCCATTGTTCAGCAATGTCCCAATTTTAGTAACACCATCAACAGGATCGATCATATCAATGGTTCCCCCATTCGCAACATTGTGATTACCGGTACCATCGTAGTTATTAATCACAATATGGCGATCCCCACTAAAGACATCTTGGCTGAGACGAATAACAAGACTCGTATCTTCGGTCGCGTTCACGGTTTGATCGCTTGGAGTCGGCACTGAGTCTTTGACATCAACACTAAAACTTCCACTGGCGGTACTGCCATCCGCATCGGTGGTCGTAACACTAAAGGGTAAAAACCAATCCGTATCATGTCCCGTAGCAATGGTGTGATCGATGGGCAACGAGAGTTTGAAATCGTATCCTGCACTGCTACTATTGGGGTTGGTAAGGGTGATACTAAAGACTTCCGCACCCCCTGCTCCTTTGGTCGCGGTGATCACATGATCACTAAGGGTATACACTAAGGCTGTCCCATCGGAGGTGATCCCCAACGCTTCCAAATTGGTTTTGGTTAGGGCATCAAAGGTCGTATCGGCAATCGTATCGGCACCTTGCCCTATCGTTAAGGATTCAGGCACCGTAGTTGGAGTCAAAGTGGCACCAAAACCAAGACTGGTCTCATCAATCGTTTGACTTACAGGGGCAATGGTGGGAACCGTGTCGGTAATGGTGATACTTTGGGTTGCGCTGGCAGAAATATCTCCCTCATTATCGATGAGATGGTAGGTAAATCCATCGGTGACCGTAGCACTGACATTGGTCGTACTGGTGAAACTCCATACACCACTGCTATTGACCGTTAAGGAACCGTATTGGGTAGTGACCGTAGCAGAACCCAAATGTGGAACCGTCTGAGTCGTACTGACACCACTGGCATTAAGATACGTAAAGTCATGGAGATACCCACTTGTCCAATCCGCACCCAAATGGTCATTACCCTGAACATTGCCACCGACAGAAACGGCTTGCAATTCACTCATACTCACCGTGGTATCATCCGCTGCGATGGGGACATCATCGATCACACTCACACTTAAGCGATTACTTGCACCCGTGGTGACCGAAGAATCGGTATCACTCACTTGATAATCCAAGGGGATGTTCAACGTATTGGCACCGTTGTTGCCAATGGCTTGATCTAACCCTTTTAAAAGAGTAAAGGTGACACTTTGCGTCGCTCCCGTTGCATCACCTGAATTATTAATCATGGCGGTAAATACCGTAGCACCATTCTGTGAATTAGTTGCCGTGAGGGTATGACCATCAGCGCTCACTGAGTAGTTCAACGCATACCCTCCTGAGGTTAGATTCAAGGCAGAGAGTGTCGTTGTGGTTGTGGCGGTAAATTTCACATCGGTGATGGAATCTCCCCCTTGGGTAATTCCCAAGGTCGTAGTCACCGTATCCAGAGTCGTGGTATTCCCCGCACTGCCTAGGTTTTGAATGTTTTTTTCATCAATCGACGCGGTTGCAGTATGAGGGGTTGGGGTGGTGTCGGTCACCGTAATGGTATTGGTCGCACTCGCAGAAACATCCCCATCGTTATCGATAAGGGTATAGCTAAAGCTCCCTTTGGTCGCATCGGTGGGTTGGCTAACCGTCGCATTGGGGGTAAAGCTCCACGTTCCATTGGGATTGACCGTCAGTGAACCATCTTTGGTGGTGACCGTTTGGGGATTCGCATCGGAGAAGGTAATCGTTTGCGCATTGCCACTACCATCGGTATAGGTAAAGGTATGCACCGTTGAGCCATCGGCACCTTGGGTATCGTTGCTCATAACATTACCTGTAATGGCGGTTGCGTTTTCTGCCACGGTTGCGCTATCGGCTACGGCGGAGGGGGCATCATCTTTGAAGCTGATATTGGAACCGATGTTAATCGTCGCGCTATCGGTGGCAACATCCCCATCTTTGTCGGTGAGGGTATTGGTTTTGGTCAACGTAATGAGGTTATCGGTGATGGTGGCACTCACATCATCGGGATTACTACTGTTGGCGTGTTGTATCGCACGAATCTGATCCAGAGTAACATTACCCGTGCCACTGGTCACGCTTACGGTGAAAACAACGTCTCCGCTGGTTTGGGTTTTACCTTCGATGGCATGGGTGGTAGCATTGAGGCTTAGGATAATAGCCTCTCCCGTAGCGGTATCGACCAATCCACTATCGCCGCCCACGGTTCCCAACGTATACACTTTCGTTAACGTCGCTTGCCCATCGGCTCCCGCGTTGAGGGTGGTATCGGTGAAGTTTGCCGCAAAGCTTTTGGATTGATTGGTGCTTAACGTCGTCTCATCCACTTGGAGGGTGGGTTCTGCTGCGGCGGTTGTATTGACATCTACCGTAGGGACATCATCTTTGAAACTGATATTCGCACCAATGTTAATCGTCGCGCTATCGGTGGCACCATCCCCATCGTTGTCGGTGAGGGTATTAGTTTTAGTCAACGTAATGAGGCTATCGGTGATGGTGCCACTCACATCATCGGGATTGGTCGTATCGGCGTGTTTAATCGCCCGAAGTTGATCAAGGGTTACATCTCCCGTCGCACTGTCCACGCTTACGGTGAAAACAACGGCTCCGCTGGTTTGGGTTTTACCTTCGATGGCATGGGTGGTGGCATTGAGGCTTAGGATAATGTGTTGTCCTGTTGCCGTATCGATTAATCCGCTATCACCACCTACTGTCCCTAACGTATAGACTTGGGTCAAACTCGCTTGCCCATCGGCTCCTGCATTAAGGGTCGTATCGACGAAATTTGCGGCAAAATTTGCGGTTGCATTGATCGCTAATGTGGTTTCATCGACTTGCAAGGTCGGTTCTGCTGCGGCGGTTGTATTGACATCTACCGTAGGGACATCATCGATAATGCTAATGGTAAACGGAGTCCCCGCTACGGTCGAATCGCTATCGGATACGTTGAAGCTAAAAGGCAAATTAAGGGTATTGGCTCCGCCACCACTTGAGTGATCAATGGTGCCTTGAAGGGTAAATTGGTATTGTTGCGAGGCACCTGAAGTATCCCCTGTATTTTGCAACGCGATGGTGAAAATCGGATTGACCCCACTATTGGTTGTAGCAGTAAGGGTATGTCCATCGGCACTGAGGGTATAGCCGATGGCAAGTCCCCCTGACGTGAGATGAAGAGCCTCTAAGGCTGTTTTGGTCGCCGTATCAAAGGTAATATTACTGATGGCATCTTGGGCAGGGACAATATGCAATGTCTGTGTTACGGTCAGATCAGCAGGAGTGGGGATAGAGCCACTGGCGAGATCGTTTTCATTGAGGGTAGTGTTGGGTGCTGTCGCACTTGGATTGGTATCGGTCACCGTAATGGTATTGGTCGCACTCGTAGAAACATCCCCATCGTTATCGATAAGGGTATAGCTAAAGCTCCCTTTGGTCGCATCGGTGGGTTGATTCACCGAACCATTGGGGGTAAAGCTCCATGTTCCATTGGGATTGACCGTCAGCGACCCATCTTGGGTAGTGACCGTTTGGGGATTCGCATCGGCGAAGGTGATCGTTTGAGGATTACCACTACCATCGGTATAGGTAAAGGTATGCACCGTCGCACCATCCGCACCCACTACATCTTTCCCTGCGGTCACGTCAGTATCGGTAATGACATTTCCCGTAATTGTTGAAGCACCCTCTACAACGCTGTCTTGATTGTTGTGCGCGGTGGGAACATCATCGATGATGGTCACAGGGATGATTCCAGTGACAAAACTGCCATCACTATCGGTCACTTGGATACCAAACGACAAGGAGCTGCTGTTCGTACCATTGCCTGTTACGTGATCGATGGGTGCATTGAGGACAAAGGTATGCGTTGTCGTCGTTGCATCGGTGGTATGATTGAGGGTATCGGTGAAGACGGTATTGGCACCATTCACCCCCGCTTCGGTGGATGCGGTAGAAGCGATCAATGTTTTTAAGTCTGTTGAAAGATAATAATAGACTTGACTCCCATTGCTGGTCAATCCACTCACCGCACCCTCAGTCACTGTAAACACCGTATCGAGGGTATCTTTTCCGGCGGTGATGCTTAAGGATTCGGTGACGCTAAGGGCTGAGGCACTGGGTGAACTTCCGTTGGGTAGATCATTTTCATTGACACTGGCGGTGGTAATCGTCCCAACCGTTGGTGCCGTATCGGTCACGGTAATGGTATTGGTCGCAGGAGTGGAAATATCCCCATCGTTATCGATAAGGGTATAGCTAAAGCTCCCTTTGGTCGCATCGGCGGGTTGATTCACCGAACCATTGGGGGTAAAGCTCCACGTTCCATTGGGATTGACCGTCAGCGACCCATCTTGGGTAGTGACCGTTTGGGGATTCGCATCGGCGAAGGTGATCGTTTGAGGATTACCACTACCATCGGTATAGGTAAAGGTATGCACCGTCGCACCATCCGCACCCACTACATCTTTCCCTGCGGTCACGTCAGTATCGGTAATGACATTTCCCGTAATTGTTGAAGCACCCTCTACAACGCTGTCTTGATTGTTGTGTGCGGTGGGGGCATCATCGATGATTTTAATGACCAAATTTTGGGTATCCGTGTTACTATCGGTATCGTATGCTTTAATGGCGATGGTATCGGTGGTATCGGTTCCACTCACGGTTGGTGCAGAGGTGAGGGTATACGTATAGCCTAGTGTCATCGTTCCATCGGGAGCTTGGGAATAGCTATTAAGCACCAATGTCCCATTTGCACTCGCGATGGTTTGGGTATGGGTTGCATTAAGTGCGGTAATATCTGCTGCGGTTAATGTTGTCGTCGTTGCGCCTACGGTAAGTTCAACCTTCTGTAATCCATCGAGGGCTTGAAGGGTAAAGTGGGAGGTAACAAGGGTATCGTTAGTACTAGGAGATGAACCGCTGACTAAGCCACTCTCATAGACAACCTGATCAAGTACATCGTTGTGGGTTCCTGTGGTATCGTTAGGGATCGTGAGGGTAACGCCATCGTTGGTTCCGTTGATGGTGATGGTGAGGGTGGTGGTCGAAATATCCCCATCGGCATCTTTGATCGTATAACTAAACGTATCGGTAAGGTGTTGGGTTGCATCAAGTCCTTGTACGGTGAGGTTGGTGTTATCCAGTGTGTAGGTGTAGGTTCCATCGGCATTGATGACCACACTTCCATAATCCCCTGAAACACTGTGTCCTGATCCTACGGTATTAACATTACTTAGATCAGCCGTTGTAAGTGCTGTCCCTTTGGCGACACCTGTTAAGGTTACTCCATCAGCCCCTTTAGTATCAGCACGATCACCCGTACTGCTTACAACGCTCGCACCTAACACATCTCCAGTCACACTACTGCTTGAAGCCGTCGTAGCCCCCTCATCGATACGGTTCGTATCCGCAATCGCGGTGGGAACATCATCCACGATGGTGACCGTAAGGGTTCCGGTGGATTGTCCAAGGTCTCTGTCATTCACGACAAGGCTAATGCTATCGGTCGTATCGTTATTCCCATCATTGGTGGTTCCGTTGGTGTGGGCGGTGTTAAGGGTGTAGGTGTAGTTAATACTTCCGCTTCCATCGTGGTGGGTTGTGTCACTGGGGGTGAAGCCATTGATCACTAAGGTACTGCCATTGGCGGTGGTGATACTAATGGGGGTGGTTCCACTGGCAAGCAATTGGGCTTCACTGATGGTTGTCCCCCCGATAACCACACTGGTTAATCCATCTTTAGCACTGATGGTGAGGGTTCCACTGGTTGTTTCGGTCGTCGCGCTTGGGTTAGACCCTGTGGAGAGGGATGCTTCATAGACCGTTGCTTGACCTCCGATATGGGTTCCATTGCCTACGTTATTTCCATCTACGGGGGTGATGGTCGGGGCATCGTTGGTTCCGTTGATGGTGATCGTGAGGGTGGTGGTACTGGTATCCCCATCAGCATCTTTGAGGGTGTAGACGAAGCTATCGGTGAGGGTTTCTCCATTGGCTAGGTGTTGGATACGTACATCACTGTTATTGGCGGTATACGTGTAGGTTCCATCACTATTGATGGTCACACTTCCGTAGGTTCCTACTACGGCACTGCCCACATTGGTGGTAGCATCGGTAGAAGTATCGGTTCCTGCTTTTACCCCACTGACAGGGGTTAGGGTCACATCGGCTCCGAGGGTATCGTTTGCGGTGACTACATTTCCGGTGGCGACAAGGTTACCTCCAGTGACGGCGGTATCTTCGGTGACGCTGTTGGTATCAGCGCGTGCGGTGGGAACATCATCCACGATGGTGACCGTAAGGGTTCCGGTGGATTGTCCAAGGTCTCTGTCATTCACGACAAGGCTAATGCTATCGGTCGTATCGTTATTCCCATCATTGGTGGTTCCGTTGGTGTGGGCGGTGTTAAGGGTGTAGGTGTAGTTAATACTTCCGCTTCCATCGTGGTGGGTTGTGTCACTGGGGGTGAAGCCATTGATCACTAAGGTACTGCCATTGGCGGTGGTGATACTAATGGGGGTGGTTCCACTGGCAAGCAATTGGGCTTCACTGATGGTTGTCCCCCCGATAACCACACTGGTTAATCCATCTTTAGCACTGATGGTGAGGGTTCCACTGGTTGTTTCGGTCGTCGCGCTTGGGTTAGACCCTGTGGAGAGGGATGCTTCATAGACCGTTGCTTGACCTCCGATATGGGTTCCATTGCCTGTATCATTTCCATCTACGGGGGTGATAGTCGGGGCATCGTTGGTTCCGTTGATGGTGATCGTGAGGGTGGTGGTGGAGGTTGCCCCTTGGCTATCCTTTGCGGTATAACTAAATACGTCCGTGAGTTTCTCACCCGAAGCGAGGTGTTGTACCCGTACGTCGTTATTGTTAAGGGCATAGGTATACGTCCCATCCGCATTCATAATCACCGTACCATAATTCCCCGTGACACCCTGTCCTAGGGTCGTAGCATTGCTTAAATCACCATTGTGGTTTCCTGCTTGTACACCACTGACCGTTTTGGTATCTCCCGTATCGACATCCGTATCATTGGCTAATACCGTCGAACCACTAATAATCGTGGTCGAGGCTTTACCATCCTCATGCCCCAGTACATCCTCAGCATCTTCGGTCACGCTATTGGTATCGGCAACCGCGATGGGAACATCGTTGGTTCCCGTAATGGTGATGGTCACATCATGGCTTCGGGTCACCCCATGGTTATCGGTGGCATCAACCCTGTAGGTCAACGTCACGGTCTCCCCTACGGGGATGGGATCAAAAGAGTGACTCCCTGAGTTAAAGCTCCAGACAATACCGTGGGGATTATCCGATTTTACCGTACTTGGTTCCCCTCCAGTTACGCCAAACATCGCAATCAGCTGTGCTTCTGTGGGCAATGCACCCTGATATGTCCCCCCAACACTAACAATCCCCCCCGAGGTGGCAGTGACCGTATCGGTCGTATCCACATCCCCAATGCTCAAGGTTCCCGTGGTGGAGAGGGTCGTATTGGTTTCGGTAATGGCTGCACTGTCGCTATCTCCCGTACTCACGGTAAAGACAGGGACATTATTGACCCCATGAATCACGATGCTTAAGGTCGTGCTACTGCTAAATTGTCCCGCACGATCAACAATGGTATAGGTGAAGGTATCGGTCAGAGTCTCACCCACCGCCAACGCTTGCATTTGTAAGGGGGAATCATCCAGTGTATAGGTATAAGTACCATCATGATTTAGGAGCAATGTCCCATACTTGCCGATTGTCGTACCATCAATAACCCCTTTATCTACCCCTGAAATACTCGTAATGGTCTTGGTATCGTTTCCATCGGGATCGGTATCATTGCCTAAAATAGTACCCCCAACGATAATTGTAGTCGTAGCATCACCATCATCATGACCCAGTGCATCCTCAGCATTGACCGTTACATCATTACGATCCGCAACCGCCAAAGGGGGACGGTTGATCGGGATGACCAGTGTCTCATGATCGGAATTGTCGCCATAAAAAATGCCATCTTCTTCGTATTCTCGTCTAGCACCCAAAAATTTGGCGTTCCGAAGATCGGAATTCACATCCGTTTGTTGCCCTGTCCGATCCTCAAAATAGTCCTTGGGATTTTGGTAATTTTCATCAAATTGGGCTTGTCGAAGTCCTGAATTAGGGCGAGTTTGGTTGCCGGTTCGGGGGTCAAAAAGATCCTCTTGCGCTCTAAGAAGCTGCGCTTCCCGTTCCCCGAAGGTAAACCCTTCTGGGGTTTTGGGTTCATCTCCTTTTTCGATTGCAGAAAGGACTTTTTTTTGATTGTCAAGCATGCTTTGAAGATTCCATGCATTTGAATTAATATCCTCTTCTTCCCTTTTTTTACGTGCTACTGCGGGATGTTGAAGATCAGAAGGGTTAGCAGGATCACTGGGGGTAAAAGGGTTAGCACTCGTCGTATCAATGACCGATTCAGACCCCTCATGATGGGAGGGGATCATCGTGGGATTAAACAACTGTGGGGCAGTCCCCGTAAAAAGCATTGTCCCCCCATTATCCACATACGCAACACGGTACTGCGAGGAAGCATCTTCATTGACGATCACATCCCCTGATACAACGTTGGCAATGGTGCCGTCCACTTTTCGGATGAATACGTCCCCTAAAACGTCGGTTATGGTTGCAATGATCATACTTTCCCCTTTATTATCGCTTATTGTAGTGTTACTATAAATCAAAAAAATGGTTCAAAAGTGATATTTTTTCGTTACAGAACACCTATTAATGAGCGTAGTATAAACAAAACGAGGAGGAGAAAGATAGTGCCCCCTAGGGACACTGTAAAAAATTATTTATAACGGAGGGCAAAATCAAGACGATCTTTAACGTGGAGTTTTTGGTAGAGATGGGAAGCGTGGGCTTTAACGGTTCGTGGAGTAATGACTAAAAGGTCTGCAATCTCGTAATTGGTTTTACCTTCCAAAAGATGATGCGCAATCTCTCTCTCCCGTTGGGTTAACAACGCTAAAAAATCACTTTTTTGTGTGGGAATGATTTCCCCTACCAGTTGGGCGATAAGCTGGGGGTGGAGCCAAATCATCTGCTGTTGCAACGTCTCCATAGCAGCACGAAAATAGACGGAGTGCATCAACGCATTGCCATACCCCTTGACACCCAAGCTCAAATAATGGCGCGCGGAGGGGAGCAAAGGGACGCGTTGCAATACCAACAAAGTATTATTGTGTGCCATTAATTCTTTGACAAGGTGTTCATTGTACGCAAGATTATCATCCAAAATCACAATCATAGAGGCATGAGAGTACGTTTTTAACTGATCTGCATCATCACACACGATCACCTCAACCTCAGGTGTCATGGAGTGTACGCTATGCTCTACGCATTGGATATCATATCCATACACAATCCATTTCATTAGCGTTCACTCAACATATTTTGTTTGGTTTTAAGAATTGGTTTGAGAATATAATCCAACACACTCTTGCGTCCTGTGATAATGTCAGCATTAACGGTCATCCCCGGTAAAATGGTCAACCGTTTGCCATTATGTTGGATGTAACTTTTATCGGTCACAATTTGGACGATGTAATAAACATCCTCTTTTTTGTTGGTTTGGGTATCGGCACTGATAAGCGATACTTTCCCCTCCAACGCCCCATAGATGGAAAAATCGTACGCTGATAATTTAACCACCGCCCGTTGCCCCGGATAGATAAAGGCGATGTCGGAGGGTTTGATTTTTACCTCTGCGACCAGTCGCTCCCCTCGGGGGACGATTTCGATCAAATCATCCCCCGGTTTAACAACCCCCCCAATGGTATGGACAAAAAGACTTTGCACCACCCCATCCATGGGAGAACGCACCGTCGTACGATCCACTTCATCGCTTAATGCCGTCCCATTAGCCTGTAAGGTTTGCAATTTCGATAAGGTCTCATTGTATTGGGTTTGGGCATCCGCACGGAATTTTGCCCATGCCTCTTCGATGGAACGGGCGGTCTCTTGGATCACCGAAGCCAAACGGGGGATGGAAAGTGAAGTCGATTGGTATTGATCTTCCGCTTGGTTGGCATCCCGTTGCAATTTAAGATAATCAACCCGTGATTTCACCCCTTTTTCGACCATGGGGCCGGTCATGCGCACCTCTTCGTTGATCAAATCCAAAGAGTGTCGTAAATGCGCTTTGGTCGATTTGGCTTCGGAGAGGGACTGACGACTTTGGGTCAATTTTTCGGACAAACCCGATATTTGGGCATTCAGATCAAGACGATTGCTGTTAAACAATGCCCGTTCATTGTCGATATAGGGTTGCAACGCCGCAGAGACATTTCCTTCGCTAAACGCTCCCCCCAATCCTTCGGCTTTGAGTCGGACGAGTTTGGCTTGAAGCGCATACGCTTCCATGGTATTAGACGCAAACGAGGAGGTTGATTTTTCGTTCTTGATTTTCAAAAGAACCTGATTTTTTGTGACGCTTTGCCCCTCTTTGACCAAAATTTGTTGGACAATCCCCCCCTCTAGGTGTTGAATCATCTTATTGTGCGCGCTGGAGACCACTTCCCCTGTCCCGCGTGAAATCTCATCCACTTGGGAAAAAGCCGCCCAGACAATAAACAAAAAGATCGCTGCCAACCAAAGGTACAACACCGTGCGGATACGGCTGGGTGTGGTCATCAATACCGCCTCACTCAGGGCTTGCACATACTCGTAATCTTGGTACGTTAATCGTTTTTTCATACTATCATCCTTTTACACCCGAAAGGAGTTTAAGCACCTCATCGCGCGCTCCATCGTGTACAATCGCACCATTGTGCATCACAATCAACCGTTGGGTCAACGAAAGAATAGAGAGCTTTTGGGTCACCATCACTAAGGTTTTCCCCTCGCATACGCGGGTGAGATGGGCGATTAAATTGGCTTCGGAGGTTTGATCCATCGCATTACTGGGTTCATCCAACAACAATATTTCGGGATCGTTAAGCAAGGCACGGGCGATTCCCACACTTTGACGTTGCCCCCCTGAAAGCCCCAATCCCCGTTCTGCAACTTCCATCTCATAACCGCGTGGGTGGTTACGGACGAACTCATCGGTACCACTTTGGACACTGGCACGGATCATCGCTTCATCATTGCGGTAACGGGTTCCCCCAAAAATATTATCTTTGATCGTCCCACGGAAAAGGTGGACATCTTGGGGAACATACCCCATCGCACGGCGTAAATCGGCAGGGTCAATTTGCGAAATATCCAATCCATCGATCAAAATAGAGCCACTTTGGGGTTCATAGAGTCGCAAAAGCAATTTTTCGATGGTACTTTTACCCGATCCCATCCGTCCAATAATCCCCACGTGTTCCCCCGCTTGGATGGTAAAGGAGACATTTTTAAGGGCAGGAACCTCTTCTCCGGGATAGGCAAACGTCACCTCTTTAAACTCAATATGACCGCTAAAGGTGGGTTTTTGGACAAACTGTTTCCCCTTAGGGCGTTCGTCGGGACGACTCATAATCTCATTGAGCATATCATACGAGGTTTTGGCATCCTCATACTGGGTGAGCAATCCTGCCACCTGCCCCATAGGTGCCAATACCCGAGAGGTCAAGATCACCACCGCGATCAATCCCCCCATGGTGAGTTCAAACTCTTGGATCAAATAGACCCCATACACCACCACCGCTACGGAACTAAGCTGAATGAGCAACCCCGTAACCGTAGGGATGGAAGTAGAGAGGATTTTGGTTTTGAGTCCCCGTTCAGCAATTTCCCCATTGCTCTCTTCCCAATCAAACTGCACTTTTCCCGTCATGCTCATCGATTTAACGGTCTCAATGTTATGGAGGCTTTCAATCAAAATACCACTTTTTTTTGCACTGGCTTCATGCGAGCGTTCGATGTTGGCGCGAAGGGGTTTAATCATTGCCAACGCGTATCCCACGATAATCATCGCGGTCACAATGGGGATAAAGACCAACATCCCCCCCAAATACGCAATCATGATTAAAAACACGAGAGCAAAAGGGATGTCGACCAACGCCGTAATGGTCGTATTGGTAAAAAAGCCCCGCAACATCTCAAAATCACGAATCGTATTGGCAAACGATCCCACCGATTTGGAGTGGGCTTCCATCTTCATATTGATCACTTTTTCAAACAAAATAGAGGACATGATAATGTCACTTTTTTTGGCCGCCGTCTCCACCAAATAGGTGCGGGTAAATTTCAAAAACGTATCCAAGGCATAGATGATAATCACCCCGATGGTAAAGACCCACAACGTTTCTATGGCATTGTTCGGGATCACCCGATCATAGACATTCATCGTAAACAAAGGGGTTGCCAACACCAAAAGATTGACCAAAAGTGTCGCCCACAAGGTATCGACATAAATTTGGCGCGAGAGGTTAAGCGTCCCCCAAAACCAATGGTTATGTTCGATATTCAACGTTCGTTTGTTTGCTTCGGAGTAGGTATAGATTTTTTTGAGCATATAGGCAAACCCCAAATACTCCTCTTCCAGTTTTTTGATCTCAACCCATTCTTGGGAGGGTTCCACCCCAGGATAAATAACCTTAGCACGCCCCTCATCAATAGCATCTAAGATGATGGCATTTTCTTTTGCCATCATCAAAATAACGGGCAGTTGCAACGAGAGAATATCCCGAATCGGACGTTCAATGAGGGTGGTTTTGAGTCCCGCTCTGGCACACGCGCGGGAAAAAAGGGATTTGGAAGCGTTTTGGGAAAAAAGTTTCCCCTCTTTGCCATCCAGAGGCAATCCATCGCTAAGGGCATCAGCACTAAAGGGTTTATGATACAGTGCGGTATAGGTCACCAATGCCTGAAGCAAAGAGTCATGAGAAGTGGATGACATGGTTTTGGGTTCCTTTATTGGTATAACGTAATCGTAAGGGTATAGTTTTCTTCCCTAGCATCTCCATCGTTTTCTAACCGTATAGGATCTTTCCCATCACGGCACTCAAATACCATGTTTTTTTCTGCGATGTGCATTCCGACAAGATGAGCTTTAGCATCGTCTAAAGCACGCTGACAGACTGCTTGTTGAGAGGCTTGCGTGGGATGGGATTCCATCAGTTTATCTTGGATAGCACCAAAAAAGGTGGTTTTTTGGATCGCTTGAAATTCGGGATTATCATTGGTACGGGTGCGGGCGACCACACTCACCGTATAGGGTTTTGCTGATGACGTATAACCGTTTAACGATTCGTGAATGTTTTTCCACGCACGATTGATCTCCACCCCATTTGACGCACGGTAGTGGATCGGTTGGTAACGGATAATATGGTCAAAATCCCCATGAAAGAGGGAATTGTTCTGGTCACTCACCGCCATATCGTGAAGCGGAGAGTAGGGATAGGTATACACGCCCGCAGACAACGTCGACCATGCCATAAGGGTCAAAAGAAGGGTTTTCATGGTTGAACTCCTGTTTTGGTATGCAAGGTTATTTCGGTACGGCGATTTTGGGCGCGACCTGACGCACTGACATTGGAGGCAATGGGGTGTGTTTCCCCTTTCCCTTGGGTGGTCATACGTTCCGCAGCAATGCCATGTTTGACCAAGACATCCGCCAACGCTTTGGCTCGATTGGCAGAGAGTATTTGGTTGAGTTCATCATTCCCCACGCTATCGGTATGCCCAATAATATCAATGGTCGTATCAGGGTGCGTTTTCAAGAAATTTTCCAATCGTGTAATATCGGCCGTCGCACTGGAAGGAATGGCGTACGATGCGGTGGCAAAATTAAGATGCAAGGTGACCATCTCAGGACACCCTTTGGTATCCACTTTATAGCCAGCAGGGGTATCGGGACATTGATCTTTGACATCAATGACCCCATCATGGTCGCTGTCACTGATAAGAGAATCGTGTAGCTTAATGGTCATGTCAATCTCTTTGGTTTTGGTACATCCGTAGGGCATCAAATTTTCACCCGCTTTGGAGTTGTCACACAGATCCATATTATCGGGGATCGTATCGTTGTCCTGATCCATTTTGACCGGAAGAAGATCATTAATCACATCGTGCTTATTGTTCCCCAAATTCACTTTTGCCATATACTCATTTTTGTCCCCTAAAACGGCAACGACCATCAATCCCATCGCGTCTAAAATGCGATATTGGGCAAAAAGGGCATCGCGATCGGCATTAACGATTTGTTGTCGTGACCCGATCACATCGTTTTGCGCTGAGAGAATTTCTAAGATGGAGCGTCGCCCCATATTAAACTCCTCTTTGTACAAATCCAACGTTTTTTCCGCATACTGACGGTACTCATGTAAATCTTTAAGCTGTTTACTCACCATCGTATACGCATTCCACGACAGCTCAATCCCCTCAATGGCTTCTCGCTTGGATTCAAGCATTATTTGCATCTCTTTATTGATCGTGCTAATGTTTTTTTGTTCCGTTGCCCGATCAGCACCTCCCCGATAGAGGTTATAGTTCATCACCAAGCGCGCTTGAAAACGGTCATCAGGGATGGTAAAGCCATTGTTGTGCTTGTTGGTGTCATTGAGAAATTGGTTTACTTCTAAATCCACTTTAGGGTAATACCCTTTTTTGTTTTCTCCCATAAGGCTTTGCGCCCCTTTGATGTTGTACCGTCCGACCAAAATAGAAGGATTATTATCGATAGCAATCATCGCCGCACGCTCAAACGATTCGGGCATCATCACCTTGAGTTTGGGTTTGATCATCGTGGAGGGATCCACTTCATGCCCACTGTAGCGACGAAAGGTAGCATAGGTATCGCGCGCATTGTTCTCTTGGACGGTCAAGTTCGATTTTGCCAACGACAGTGCCGCACTGACTTTATTCATCTCCGATTTGGTGGTCATCCCCCCATCGTAGAGGGTTTTAATCTTGTTGTACAAATCGGTATCAATCGCCACATTCTCTTTGGCGGTTTGGAGTAACTCGGTTGAGCGAATGACATTAAGGTAAGCACCCACGGTACGAAACGCAATATCATTGGCTTTTTCGAGGTAGTTGTACGACGCTGCCATCACCCGCGCTTCTTGATAATCAACTTTATGACGGGTACCAAAACCATTAAAGAGGTTTTGCGTTAGGGTCAACGAACTCTCATAATTGAGAAATTCAGGATACGGGGCATTGACGGCACTTAACACGCGCCCTGCACGGTTATAGCCACCCGCGACACGCAAATCCAACGTGGGATAATACTCTGCTTCGGCAATTTGGAGATCGTGCTGCGTTGCACGGAAATTATTAAGTCGCTCTTGCACTACAGGGTGGGTTCGTAATGCTTCACTGACCGCTTCATCAAGGGTCAACGCCCACAGCGAATGGCTCAACAATACGGTCATAATCATAACGTTTCGCATAAAAATCCTTTCATGATATTCTAGCAATATCCTAAGATGGAGGGTGTCAAAAAATCGTTTTAAACATCCTCATATTCAATAAACAGTGTTATAGTATCGCTTAATGGTGGTTGAAATGTTACCACGATTTTTAACATTTTCGAGTTGATGCCCCGTACGTATCGTGGTTTAGCGCGCGCATAATAGGGCTTCGGTCACCAATTTTGCCGCAGCTTCACGCTCGCCATCGACGGGAATATGGATATTTAATCCCCGCAATTCCCGTTTCTCTTCCCAATTGATCACTTTGACCACCACTTTGGCTTCAGGGGCAAAACTTAAAATAGCTTCGCATACCAGCCGTTTTTTGGCACTTTTTTCCAAGGTGACTATGAGACTCGCGGCCTCTTTGGTATGAAGTTTTTCTAAAATGGCGGTTTTGGACATATCCCCATAATAGGCTTTTTCTCCCTCTTTGAGGGCTTCTTGGACGTGTTTGTAGCTGTTATCGACGATGATATAATTGACATTGGCATCACGAAGTGCTTTGACCACAAATTTGCCCACCACCCCATACCCACACACGATCACATGATCGTGCATCACGGCTAACGACTCGAAATCTTCGGTTTGGCTTTGCTCTTTAAAAAAATACCCCGCAACCATCCCAATACGTGACAAGATAAAGGGGGTCGCCACCAGTGAAAGGACTACCACTAAGACCAGCAATTGAACCAAATTCTCATCCAAAAGCCCTTTGTTCCCCGCCAGTTCAAAAATCGCAAACGAAAATTCCCCCACTTGGGACAAGGCAATCGCGGTTTTAAAGGCGACTTTTCCTTTGGACGAGAGTCGGACGATGGCAAAAATAACCATCGCTTTGATCCCCAAAATCGCCACCAAAATCGCCAAAATCTCCCCCAAATGGGCAAATAAAAACGCCACATCAATCTTCATCCCCACCGTGACAAAAAACGTCCCCAATAAAAGATCTTTAAAGGGGGCGATGTCGGCTTCCACTTTGTGGTGATAGTGGGTTTCGGCGATAATCATCCCCGCGATAAATGCCCCCAACGAATAGGTAAACCCAAACGCATGGACACTGATCGATGCCCCAACGACGATGAGTAATACCGATCCCATAAAGAGTTCTTCGACGTTACTCTCAGATGAAAAATGCAACAACCACGTCATCACCCGTTTGCCTACGACAAACAGCACAATCACCACCACAAACGCACTCAGCGCGGTTTGCCCTAATACTTCCATAATATTGGTGCTTTTGGTACTTAAAAAACCAATCAATAGCAAAATCGGGATCACCGCCAAATCTTGGTAGATCAAAATGCCCATCGCGCGTTGCCCATAGGGACGGGTGATCTCTTTGGTCGTTTTAAGGTGGGTCAGTACCACCGCCGTGGAGGAAAGCGACAGCGACATCGAGATAATCAACGCCGTCGCGAAATTAAGATGAAAAATCCCGTATGTCACCCCCAACAAGACCATCGCGGTCAAGGTCGTTTGCAAAAAACCATTAAAAAAAACATCCACTTTCATCGTTGCCAATCGACGCAGTGAGACCTCTAATCCGATGGTAAACATCAAAAAGACCACTCCAAATTCGGCAATGGATTCCAACGTATGGGAATCCGCCAAATTACGCAGATCAAACGCGTACGCCACCACCGTCCCCGTAATAATGTATCCGATGATAGGCGAGATTCCTACCCTTTTTAAGATCAGATTGACGACAATTGAGATGCCCAATGCAATCGTAAGATAATCCAGAGCCGATTCCATCTGTTTCCTTTCTCCACCCCTTGGGAGGTGCTTTTTTGGTATTTTATAAGTGTTGGCAGTATATAATGGCAGGCTTAAATTTGTATCCCTGATGCGTCTCTACGTAGCTCATTTTTTAACCAATAATCCTTAAGGAATCAATGATGACCAAATATATATTTGTCACCGGTGGCGTATTAAGCTCACTGGGAAAAGGGATCACTGCTGCTAGTATTGGCGCACTGCTCAAACATTCGGGCAAAAACGTCGGAATGCTCAAAATCGACCCCTACATCAACGTCGACCCCGGTACCATGAGTCCCTTGGAACATGGGGAAGTATTTGTCACCAAAGATGGGGCAGAGACCGATTTGGACATCGGAAACTACGAACGTTTTTTAAACGATGCGTTTTTACGCACCAGTAACTTCACCACAGGCCAAGTCTACAGCTCGGTGATCGAGCGCGAACGCAGTGGGGGCTATTTGGGTCAAACCATCCAAGTGGTTCCCCATATCGTCGGTGAAATCGTCAATCGGATCAAAAAAGCGGGCGAAGGTCACGAAATTTTGGTCGTGGAGTTGGGGGGGACGGTCGGAGACATCGAAGGGTTACCCTTTATGGAAGCGATTCGTACCATGAAACACGATGACGAGGTAGAGGGGACGTTTTTTATCCACGTTACCTTAATCCCCTTTATCAAAGCAGCGGGAGAACACAAAAGCAAACCAACCCAACACTCGGTGCAAGAGCTTCGTCGTATCGGGATTACCCCCCAAATGATTATCGCCCGAAGTGAAGAGAAACTTCCCAAAACGTTTAAGAAAAAATTGGCATTGGCGTGTGATGTGAGTACCAACAGTATCATCGAAGCGATGGATGAACAAACCATCTACGCGGTTCCGTTGAGCTTTTTGCACCAAAACATCCTCGCCCCCATCAGCAAAGAACTCCATTTAGGGGATCTTAAACCCGACATGGAACAATGGGATACCTTGGTCAAAAAAATCGTCTCCCCCAAACATCAAGTCACCATCGGATTTGTGGGGAAATATTTGGAACTCAAAGAGTCCTACAAATCGCTTATCGAAGCCCTCATCCACTCCGGCGCGCACTTGGATACCCGTGTCGCCATTGAGTGGATTGATTCGGAAAAAATCGAAGAGCATGGGGCGCAAACCTTTTTGGCCGATTGCGATTCGGTTCTCGTCGCAGGCGGTTTTGGGAATCGTGGTGTAGAGGGGAAAATCCAAGCGATCCGTTACGCTCGGGAAAACAAAGTCCCTTATTTGGGGATTTGTTTGGGGATGCAACTCTCTATTGTCGAATATGCCCGCAATGTGTTGGGGTATGAGGATGCCAATTCGGTCGAATTTAATCCCAAAAGCACCCATCCGATGATCTATTTGATCGACAATTTCATCGACCAAACGGGAGGCACTCAGCTGCGTACCCACCATTCGCCTATGGGGGGGACGTTGCGTTTGGGCGAATATCCGTGTGAAACCAAAGAGGGTTCCCATCTTCGCGCTGCGTACAACGATGAACCGCTTATTTTTGAGCGTCACCGTCACCGTTACGAAGCCAATCCGACCTATCGCGAAGCCCTCGAAAATGCGGGGATGATGATCACCGGAGAGTCGCATGGTCTCATTGAAGCGGTCGAAATTCCTGCCCATCCATGGTTTTTAGGGGTTCAGTTCCATCCGGAGTTTACCTCCCATCTCCAAAGCCCGAATCCTTCGATTTTGGCGTTTGTCCGTGCCACCTATGACCAAACCTATCCTGCTTGATGCGCCCCTTCTGGATGCGTATCAACTTGAAGCCTTATTGGGTGAGCGTTTCGCCCATACGTCTGAAAAACTTTCCGATATTCCCCACCCCTCACTGCTCAAAGATGGGGTGAAGGCTGCCCAACGGATAGCCCACGCCCTACACCATCGTCAGACCATCGCCCTTGTTGGGGATTATGATGTTGATGGGGTCACCTCTACGGCGATTGTTCAACGCTTTTTTCACCTTATCCATTATCCCCTCCTCGTCACAATACCCAACCGTTTTACCGATGGGTATGGGGTTTCTAAGGGGGTTTTAGAGCGCATTGAAGCGGATATAATCATTACGGTCGATAATGGGATTAATGCCATTGAAGCGGCACACGTGTGCAAAGTGCGGGGGATCGATCTGATCATCACCGACCACCACACCGTAGGGGAGAACCTACCCGATGCGTACGCCATTGTCAACCCCAAACAAGCCGATTGTCCCTACCCTTTTAAAGCCATTTGCGGGGCGCAAGTGGCGTGGCTTTTGATGGGATTGGTCAAATCAGAGCTTAAACTTTCCCTTGATATGAGCCAATTTTTCCCTTTTTTAGCCTTGGCAATTGTGGCGGATGTGATGCCGCTTGTTGGGATTAATCGCACCCTTGTCAAAGCAGGATTAACGATGATGAACCACTCCACCCTCCCCGCGTTTGTGGTGATTCAAGAGACGTTAAAAAAAACCACCCTCTCTTCAGAGGACATCGGATTTCAAATCGCCCCCCGCATCAACTCAGCCGGACGCTTAGAGGATGCCTCGTTGGCATTGAACTTTTTAAGCGCACCCACCCTCCAAGAGGCGTATCACCATTTTCAGATTTTGACCGAACTTAACACCCACCGCAAAACCATCGAAGCCCACACCACCACCCAAGCGATACGAGAGGTCAATCCCAACGATCCCGTGATTGTCGTTGCAGGCGAGGGGTGGAATGAGGGGGTGGTGGGGATTGTCGCCTCAAGGCTGGTCAACCAATTCCAAAAACCCGCCATTGTCTTAAGCATCCATGAGGGGATTGCCAAAGGTTCAGGACGCAGTATCGGTAATGTCGATCTCTATACCCTGATCCAATCCCAAGCATCTTTGCTTACCAAATTCGGCGGTCACACCATGGCAGCGGGATTGTCGATGGACATAGGGGTCTTGGAGTCGTTTCGCCAAGGGATCAATGACGTAGCCTCACAGCTTGATCCTCACGATTTTATCCCCAAAAGTGACGTCATCGGGGAACTCAAACACGATGCAATTAGTGTGGAATTGCTAGAACTGTTGGAAAAATTTGAACCTTACGGGGAGGGAAATCCCCGCCCACGATTTTTGTTACGTAACGCTTGGGTGATCAAAAGCACCCTCTTTGGTGCTGAAAAGACCCACAGTCGCTTGGAGTTACGCCCTTCCCATCTAAGTCCCAAAACCTTAGAATTTATCGCTTTTTCCAAAGTTCTCAGTGTCCCTGATGAGGGGACGATGAATTGCAGTTATACGGTAGCCAAAAACGAATTTCGGGGTAAAATATCAATGCAATTGATGGTCGAAAAGGTCTTTTAATGGATACGTTTTTTATCGAATCCCGTGATCCTTTGTTTGGGATTATCATCTTTTTTCTCCTCTTGTTTCTCCTCTCGTTTATCAGTTACGTCGGAGGACGGCGGAAAAGTGTTCTCCAACATAAGGCAATGGAACGATTTTTAGGGACATTCGCCCAACCCTCCAGTGAAGTGACCATGGTCTCCCAAATTCACAACAATGCCACCACCAATGAGACGTGGCTAGCCCTAGCGCAGGGGTTTGAGCATCAAGGGAATTTTGAAAAAAGTATCGATATTTATCACGGTCTCTTAACCAAAACCAAAGATACCCTCGTCCAAAAAGAGGTGTTGCTCAAACTGGGACGAAGCTACTTTAAAGCGGGATTTTTGGAACGCGCTCGACAAAGTTTTTTGCAAGTGTTGCAACACTACCCCCGTACCCCCTACGCCCTTAAGCATCTTATTTTGATTTATGAACAACTCCAACAATACGATCAAGCACTCCAAGTCGTAGAGTCCCTCGTTGAAATTGAGGGGGAAACAGCCCTACGGGAACAACTTTATCTCCAAACACGCCATCTCCTTGCCAATCCCAAACGCTCCATTGAGGAGAAATCGACCTTTTTACTCACCCTCTATACCCAACACGCCCAATTGGGCTATGTGGTCTTTGAGTACCTTTTTACCTACGCTCCCGCCTTGGCATGGAGCCATTTTGACCATGCCCTTGCCCCACGATTGGCGGATATTTTATGGCGACTCCCAGCAGAGCGCCTTGATTTGGATATAATTGCGCTCAATGGTTTTTTACGGGAACTTTTTAGTGCCAAAGGAAGTTGTAACCTTGTCCACTCCAGTAGTGTGTTTGAGCTGGATGTTCTCATCGCCTTGCAACACGCACGCACGACCAAAGCGACCCTCCAGTTTGAGTACGTCTGCACAGAGTGTCACCAAATTTCTTTTTTGCCGTTTCATCGATGCCCCACGTGCCATGCGATTGACTCGATCGAACCCCTCATGAGTCTCACCAAAGAGCGGTACGAAGAGAATAACTCGTTTCAATAACACCAACTAAAGGATTACACAACCATGAACAACTTACAAACCCTACAACAACGATTAGGGTACCAATTTCATAACACCAAGCTCCTTATTGAAGCGCTGACGCACAAAAGCTACAAACAGCCCTACAATAATGAGCGACTGGAGTTTTTGGGCGATGCGGTACTGGACTTGGTCGTTGGGGAATATCTTTACACCAAATTTCCCAAATTCGATGAGGGGGATCTCTCCAAAATGCGCGCCTCATTGGTCAATGAAGATGGCTTTACCTTACTGGCGAACTATTTGCACTTAGGGGAGCATATTTACCTCTCCAACGCCGAAGAAAACAACAATGGTCGCACCAAAAATTCCCTCCTTGCCAACGCTTACGAAGCGGTCATGGGGGCGATTTACCTCGAATCGGGATTGGACAGCGTCCGCAATATCACCATCGAACTGCTTGAACAGGTGCATGAAGAGATTTCACTCAATTCCCTTTTTAAAGATTACAAAACCTCGTTGCAAGAACTCACCCAAGCGCGCTATGGGATCACCCCCGATTATCAACTGGTCGCTGCCCATGGCCCTGACCACAAAAAAGAGTTTGATGTGGCGGTCTTCATTGATGGAAAACAATACGCCAAAGCGTTGGGGAAAAGTAAAAAACACGCCCAACAAGAAGCTGCCAAACAGACATTGGAAATTCTTTTGGGAGAGGGGAAATGATTTTTCGCTTGGGATATGACAAAATGCCCTATTTTCACCTTTTTTTGCTCAGTGTTTTATGATACGGAAAAAGAAGGAAATACTGACAATGAAATTTACTACTACCATTGTTAATGTAGGTCAAAAATGATGTCAACAGCGTATGGATTCCCCTCTTTGCCTGAGATACAATTTTATCCTCAGATTCCAAAAAAGCATTCTTTAGATAATGTGCATTGGCAAAATATGCAATTTCAATATCCACAAAAAATGATAAAAATTGGAACGCTTTTTAGTGGCATAGGGGCAATTGAACAAGCATTTAAACGACTAAATCTCAATCATTCCATTGTTTTTGCAGGAGATATTGATACCCACGTCAAAAAAAGTTATTTTGCCAATTACCCTATTAACGAAACGCTATGGCATGATGACATAACCCAATTTGATGCTTCAATACATAAGAACAAAGTGGATTTAATAGTAGGAGGAAGTCCCTGTCAAGCTTTTTCTATGGTGGGTAAACGCCTTGGTCTTGAAGATACACGAGGGACGCTTTTTTACGATTTTGCACGCATTATTGCGGAAACAAAACCAAAAGTTTTTATTTACGAAAACGTAAAAGGGCTTCTAAATCACGATAGCGGAAACACTTGGCGCGTTGTTCAAGACGTTTTTAATCAACTGGGATACAAATTACATTCAAAAGTACTAAATAGCAAAGACTATGGTATTCCCCAACACAGGGAGCGCATTATTGTTGTTGGCTTTAAAGATCATTCTATCCATTTTGAATTTCCACAACCTATCCCTCTTGAACACTCTATGCAAGATTTTTTAGAAGATTTTACCGATTCTAAATACTATTTAGGTGAAAAAGGGATTAAATTTGTCACAAGCACCAAAAATCGACGTAAACGCTATACTCAAATTAATGGCGATATTGCACTGTGCCAAAAAGCCAATCAGCAATTTAACTGGCATGGAGATTTTGTTTTTGAACACGAAGATGAAATCGAATTTGATACTTTTGTTTTTGATGTCAATGAGGTAGAAGAAAAATATTATTTATCTGAAAAAGTACGTAATTATGTTTTAGCGGGTGGAACTAAAAATTT
Source organism: Sulfuricurvum sp. (assembly GCA_020721585.1). GTDB lineage: Bacteria > Campylobacterota > Campylobacteria > Campylobacterales > Sulfurimonadaceae > Sulfuricurvum. The sequence goes on along the minus strand of DYMK01000013.1, from coordinate 8,653 downwards.
CAAAACCAGTATTAAAACAGATCTTGAGATTGCACGCCCACTACTGCAAACCATGCACAAAATGCACCGAGCCGGAGTCGATAATTATGTCACTCATAAAGGGCGTATCCGAAAACTAACTCCACGAGAATGCTTACGACTTATGGGATTTCGAGATGATTTTGAAATTGCAGTCAGTGATACCCAAATGTACCGTCAAGCAGGAAATAGTATCGTGGTTGATGTTTTAATTGCCTTATTGAAACAAATGGATATTACACGATTTGGAAATTATTCATGAATATTACAATTTTAGATCAAATCTATAGTGTAATCGATGCAAAAGAAAAGATTACAATTGCAGACTCATTTGTTGCTTCATGTAACAAAATTGGTTCAGGCCATGGAGAAGCTAAATTTTATGTCGGGAATGATAATGATGAATTACATAGTTTTTTTGGAGAACGTAGTTTTAAAATTCGTGCATTTTTACTTAAAAAAGACCTTCTCCAGTATTTAGAAGATGCAAAAAATGAATATCTATCTCCTGAACAGGAATATGTTAACAAACCTAAACTACCTGAACTTTGGCATGAGCGTAACGATAAAGTTAATACACTAGATGATATTATGTGGTTTACACTTGAAGATCAAATACAGATTCAAGGTTCACGTGTTTACGTTAAATCCACTGATGTTGCATATGATCTTATCCGCGAATTATCTTTACCAAATATAACCTATATCGCATCGTTAAAACTATCTTCCCATGAACATGAGATTGTTTACTACTTTAGACTGTTTGTTGATTATTTTAGTGAAAATCACCATCCTAGGGAAATTCAACAGCAAGAAGAAGCTATTGAAGTTGAGAATTTACCTCCTGAGCAAAAAAAACAATTGGTTAATGCACGAACTGGACAAGGAAAATACCGTAAAGCTCTACTCGAAGAATGTCCATTTTGTCCAATAACTATTGTTGCAGATGATAGATTATTGATTGCAAGCCACATTAAACCATGGGTCGTTTCCAATGATAGAGAAAAGATTGATCCAAAAAATGGATTTATGTTTACCCCTACTTATGATTTTTTATTTGATCGAGGCTTTATCACTTTCACTGATGATAAAAGAATGAGCGTCTCTCCTTGGCTCTCCAAAATGACGTGTAGTCGATTAAATCTAATTCCTGATAAAAAATACGATATGCTACCTACTGAGGGTCGAACTGAATATTTAGCTTATCATCGAGAAAATATTTTCAAAAAATAAATTACCTAGGAAAATAAAATGAACAAATTCGGAGAACGTTTTACGATAACCACTTTTGGGGAGTCCCACGGCAAAGCATTGGGATGTGTTTTGGATGGTGTCCCCGCAGGAATTACACTGGATGAGGCGTTTATCCAAAGCGAATTGGATCGCCGAAAACCAGGGCAAAATGAGTTTGCCACCGCGCGCAAAGAGTCCGATAAGGTCGAAATTCTCAGCGGCGTGTTTGAGGGGATGACCACCGGAACGCCCATCATGATGGTGATCTATAACACCGACCAAAAAAGCGGTGATTACAGCAATGTCAAAGATATTTTTCGCCCCGGTCATGCTGATTTTACCTATTTTCACAAATACGGGATTCGGGATTATCGCGGGGGAGGACGTTCATCTGCACGTGAGACCGCTGCTCGTGTCGCGGGGGGTGCGGTAGCCAAACTAATGCTCAAAACATTGGGAATCGAATGTGCCAGTGGTATTAGTGCCATTCATGGGATTTGCGCCGAAAACTTGGATTTTGACTATCCCAAAAACAGCCCCATTTATGCCCTTGATAAAAACGTCGAAGAGGCGCAAAAACAGGCGATTCTCACCGCCAAAAACGCCCATGATTCGGTGGGGGGTGTTGCGACCGTAAAAATCAGCGGACTCCCTATCGGTCTTGGTGAGGGACTCTATTACAAACTCGATGCGGTGTTAGCCGAAGCGATGATGGGGATCAATGCGGTCAAAGCGGTCGAGATTGGGGAGGGGATTCACAGTGCGGAACTTTTGGGAAGCCAAAACAACGACCCCATCACCCCAAGCGGATTTAAGACCAACCATTCGGGGGGGATTTTAGGGGGGATGAGCAATGGAGATGATGTGCTTATTCGTGTCCATTTTAAACCCACCCCCTCCATCTTCATCGATCAAGAGAGTATCAATACTGCCCATGAGAGTCTCCACGTCTCCCTCAAAGGGCGACATGACCCGTGTGTTGCAGTACGGGGTTCGGTGGTCGCTGAATCCATGGCAGCGTTGGTCATTGCCGATATGGTGTTACTGAACATGGGGCGAACGATGGAGGGTATTAGAGGATATTATTCGGTCTGAACATACGCTACCACCCGATTACGCCCTTCATTTTTGGCGCAATAGAGGGCTTGATCGCTTTTTTGGATGAGGGTCATCATCGTATCGTTGGCGTTTAACGTTGCAACGCCAACACTGATGGTGAGGTGGGACACATGGTCAAAAAGATACGTTTCGACCGTCTGTCGGATATGTTCTGCCACACGCATAGCCCCTTTTTCGTCGCTATCGGGACACATAATCAAAAACTCTTCCCCCCCATACCGTCCACAATAATCACTTTTACGGGTGTTTTCGGTAATGATTTTGGCAACCCGCTGAAGGACACTGTCTCCGATGGGGTGACCATAGGTATCATTGATGGGTTTAAAATGGTCAATATCGATCATCATGACCGAAAGGGGTTGATGGTGAGAATGCGCCTCTTCTACTCCCATAATAAGTGACTCATCCATTTTATGCCGATTGTACAAATTGGTAAGTTTATCGACCAGCGCTAAGCGTTCTAACTCTTTTTTGGCGGTGTTATCGATCCCCACCGACATAAAAAACATAATAATCTCTTCGTCTTCATTTTTGACGGGGATGATGGTTTGCTCCAACCAATAGGGTTCCCCATTTTTGGCTTGATTTTTCACCTCTCCTACCCATTGTTCCCCTTTTAAAATCGTTTTCCATAGGGTTGCGTGTACCGCTTTTGGGGTATCGGGATGGCGGATAATGGACATTTTTTGATGGATCAGCTCCGCTTTGGTATACCCACAGCGATTCGCAAAAGCGCTGCTTACCCCCGTAATAATCCCCTCTGGCGTGGTGGTAGCAGTAATCACATAGCGATCAATAATCTTGGCAAACCGTTGCAACTCGATATTGGAATCACGCAGCTCTTTTTGGAGTTTGTTGGGGGTACGTGAAACATACAACGCTAAAGGGATACTAAAAAAGAGGCTTAAAAAGGCAACCAATAGGGTGATAATCAGATCACTCTCTTTGTCACTTTCTTTGAGGGTGTCTAGTAAGAGGGTCTCAGGAGCGGGTACGTTATCAAGGGTTACGGGATGGATCACTGCAGGCTTTTGGGTATGTTTGGTCAGGGTATCTTCAAAATAAAGGAGATGAATATTGTAACTGATTAAAGAGTTCAAGAGGGTGATAAAGAGTCCAAAAACCATAAAATAGCGTAAAAATGAGGACTTATAGTCTTTAACTGTCATAAAATGTTACCCTGTGTTATATTAATGTTTAAAAATAAAAATTAATAAGAATTATAATGTTATAAAATAAGAGTTCCCTTTATTCGAGATGCTTCAATATACTTTGAGGGAGTTACGGGCATAATATCACCCATAATTTCACCCCTTTGGATCCCATCATGCAACGAAAAAAAATTTATAATCCTTTGTCCAATGAGCATGTGAACGATCGCCGTATTTTTGGGGGGAATCCTACGGGAATTTTTGAGCTAAACAACATCAAATACCAATGGGCGTACAACCTGTGGGAGATGATGCTCAACAACACATGGTTCCCCAAAGAGGTCGATATGACCCGCGATGCGATTGACTACAAACATCTCACCGACATGGAAAAAATGGCGTACGACAAAGCCCTTTCCCAGCTGATTTTTATGGATTCGCTCCAAACCAACAATCTCATGGACAACATCAACCCCTACGTGACCGCTCCTGAGGTGAATCTCATCTTGGTGCGTCAAAGTTTTGAGGAGGCATTGCACTCCCAAAGTTACGCCGTCATGGTCGATTCAATCAGTCAAAACTCCGAAGAGATTTATGACCTTTGGCGACAAGACATGATGCTCAAAACCAAAAACGACTCGATCGCCTCACGCTATACTGAGCTTGCCAACGACCCCAGTGAGAGCGCGTTTGTCAAAGCGTGCTTTGCCAATCAGATTTTGGAAGGGATCTACTTTTACAGTGGATTTACCTACATTTACACGCTGGCACGTTCGGGAAAAATGTTGGGTTCTGCCCAAATGATCCGTTTTATCCAGCGGGATGAAGTGACCCATTTGGTCTTATTCCAAAACATCATCAACACCCTTCGCCGTGAGCGCAGTGATCTTTTTACCCCCGAATTGATCGACGAGGTCTATGCGATGTTTCGCAAAGCGGTCGAGTTGGAAATCGCGTGGGGACAATACATCACCCAAGGGCAAATTTTGGGTTTGACCAATGAGATTGTGGCGCAATACATCCAGTATCTTGCCGATGTTCGACTCCATGCTGTGGGACTAAAACCGCTGTACAACGTCGCCAATCCGATCAAATGGGTCGATGATTTTTCCAAATTTAACGACCAAAAAACCAACTTTTTCGAGGGGACAGTGACCAACTATTCCAAGGGAAGTTTGAGTTTTGACGACTTCTAAACCGCTCATTGCCCTCTCTCTCCCCACTTTGGGATGTTTTGATACCAATCTAGCACACCTGATTTCCCACCTCCTATCTACCCCAAAGGATGCCATTGTCATCGCCCCTGAGGTGTGTTTAACCGGTTTTGCGTATGACCGTTTTGCCCACGCTGCTGCTTTTACCCCCATTGCACTGGAGGCACTTTTGGGGTGTGTGGGGGAGCGGTTGCTTATGTTTACCGCCATTACCCATGCAAAGGGGAACTTTTACAACACCGCTTATGCCCTAAGTGGAGGGAAAATTCTCCATACCCAATCCAAAGCCCACCTCTTTACCCTTGGGGGTGAGGGGAACCATTTCACCGCAGGAGCCACAGAGGGCATCGTCCCCTTTACCTTTGAGGGGATACGCATTGGGATGTTGATCTGTTTTGAGTTGCGCTTTTTGGGGTTATGGGAACAGCTTAGAGGGTGTGATCTCATCGCAGTCCCTGCCCAATGGGGGAAATTACGCGCCCACCATTTTCACACCCTCTCCGGTGCATTGGCGATTATGAATCAGTGCTACGTGGTCGCGTGTGATGCAAACAATGATGACAATAGTGGTCAAAGTGCCATTATCACCCCTTTTGGGGAACGCGCTACACCCCCTCTTGAAGCGCGGTACGAACCCAAAACCCTTAAGGCGATGCGTCGCTATCTCACGGTAGGAATCGAGCCATGATAGATAAACTCACCCTCATCAAAACGACCCGTATGGCAGAAGAGATTACCAAAAAATATCCCCTTTTGCCCCCCATCAAACACGCGTTGATCCATACCCATCGTGAGATGTTTGTCCCCCTTGCGATGCGCCATAACGCCTATCGTCTCGATGCCCTTCCCATCGGGGCGCAGCAATACATCTCCTCTCCCCTGACCGTGGCGAAAATGACCCAATACCTCAATCCGCATGGGTGTGACAGTGTCTTAGAAGTCGGGTGTGGAAGCGGGTATCAAGCAGCGGTATTGTCCCATCTGTTTCGTCGGGTTTTTACCATTGAGCGAATTGAATCGTTGTTGCTTGAAGCCAAAGAGCGGTTTCGTACCCTCAAACTGGGCAACATCCACACCCGCACCGATGATGGGCAAAACGGATGGGAGCAATACGCCCCATACGATCGCATCCTCTTTTCTGCCTCCGCGCGCGCCATCCCCCAAAAACTTTTGGATCAGCTAGGAGAGGGGGGGATTCTCATCGCCCCCATCGATCAGGGGGGGAAACAAGTGATCACCCGTTTTACCAAAGTGCGTGGCACCATCACCCAAGAACCCCTCGAAGTGTGCGATTTCGTCCCCATCCTCGATGGAGTCGTTCGATGAGCCTCCCTGAAGCTTTTACCCAACGACTCTCACGCATCGTCCCCCCAGAGGCGTATGCGACCATCCTTAGCACGTTTGATGCCCCCAAACAGGTCACCTTTCGGGTCAATCCCCTCAAAACAACCCCCCAAGCGTTGGAAGAAGAGCTAAACGCTGAGGGGATAGCCTACGAAAAAATCGACTGGGAACTTCTTGAAGGGGTCTATCGCATCGCCCCTGAGGATAAACTCCGCCTCACCCAAACGGCAGCTTTTTATGCGGGGAAACTGTACATCCAAAACCTCTCCTCAATGATCGCCCCCGTATTGCTCTCCCCCCAACCGGAAGAGACCGTGCTGGATCTTGCCGCTGCACCGGGGGGGAAAACCCTTATTTTGGCAGGGATGATGGAAAATACCGGATGGCTTTCGGCGGTGGAACTCCAACGGGAACGCTTTTTTCGCCTCTGTGATAATCTCAAACACCAAGGGGTGACCAACGCCCACACCTACATGACCGATGGGCGCAGTGTGGGGAAAAAATGCCCTGAGATGTTTGATCGTATCTTGCTGGATTCCCCCTGCTCCTCCGAAGCACGCTTCAAAACCCACGAGCCAAAATCAATGAGCTACTGGAGCATCCACAAGGTCAAAGAGACCTCAAAACTCCAACGCCGACTCTTGCTTTCTGCCTTCGATGCCCTCAAAGTGGGGGGAAAATTGCTCTACAGTACCTGCTCGTTTTCCCCCGAAGAGAACGAAAATCCCCTCCAATACCTCCTCGATCGCCACGGTGACCGTCTCAAAACGCTCCCCATCACCTTGCCGTTTGATAACCTCCAAAAACCCCTCACCCATTGGGGTAAAGAAGTGTACGATGAACGGATCCAAAACGCGGTGAGAATCTTGCCCACGGATACCATTGATGGGTTTTTTATCTGTTTGTTGGAGAAACGATAACGGGGAGATGCGAAATCACATTTAGCGTCTTAGATTGCGGATCGAGTCCGCAATGACAATAATGGGTCTAAAAGAGAGATGCTGAATCAAGTTCAGCATGACAGATTTCGTCACCCTGAACGTGTTTCAGGGTCTAAAAAATACGCTAAAATACGGTTATGATTTTTCCTATTCTAAGGAGACCCCAATGACCGATCAAGAACTCAAAGACCTCGTGGCAAGTTTAGCGATTTCACAAGCCAAGACGGATGCTCAAATGCAAAGAACTGACGAGCGAATGCAAAAAACCGATGAACGTTTTGAAGAACTTAGGGCATCCAACAAACGTATGGGAATACTGTTGGGAAATATTTCCAATAACCAAGGGGATGTCGCTGAAGAGTTTTTTTACAATTCTCTCGAAGATAAAAAAGATTTAGCGGGAATCCATTACGATTTTATCGATAAAAATTGGAAAAGCAGTACCAAAAATTTGCGTGATGAATTTGATATAGTGATGGTCAATGGCAAAGATATTGCGATTATCGAAGTAAAATACAAAGCGCATGAAAAAGATTTAGAAAAACTTTTGACCAAAAAACAAGAAAATTTTAAAGAACTTTTCCCCATCTATAAAGATTATACGCATCATTTGGCACTAGCTTCGTTTTATATGCCTCCAGAGCTAAAAGAAAAAGCATTGGAAAATAATGTCATTGTCTTACAGCGCAAAGGGGATGTGATGGAGACGTTTATCCCTAAAAATCCTTAATTTTCTAAGCTGGATTCCCGCCTTCGCGGGAATGACAGGTTTCGTCACCTTGAGCTTGACTCAGGGTCTAAAAAATAAGCTACAATAAGCCATCCATTACACCTAAGGGTATCTACCATGACACGTCAAAAGATCGGGATCATCACCGCTATAGCAACCTTTTCTCTTATCGTTTTGTATGCGTTGGAAAAAATTTGAAAACCTCCCTAATTCGTTTATCTAGGCAGTATTAACCAAGAAAGAAGCAAAAATGCACACTAAAGTAGACTGTGTTTGTCCAAAATGCAAACGTCTTAATCATGTCAAACTCTCAACAGAGTTGCACTGTAAGTATTGCGACGAAAGCTTAACGGACACAACATATACCCAAAAATCATGGTGGCTTACCACCCCAGTAATGACCTTATTACTCGCTGGTGGAGGAACGCTCGGCGGATATGAAATGCACTCATTAACGCATGCACATCATCGGTATCCAATCAATGATGAATATTTTATTATTAATTCGTGTACGTCAGCGGATGATACGCTTATAGAGGCTGAAGACTTCAAATACAAAAAAAATATGTGTATTTGTGCTTTAAAAAAAACTCAAAACAAAATTACGGAACTTCGTGATCCACAATTTTTGACCGTCTTTAGTGAAGAAGTAGAGAAATGTTTGGGGGAGGAAAGATACTGAAGCTAAAGCCACAGTATCTTTTTGGTAGGAAATTATTTTCCTTTGGGTGAATTATTGCCTCGACCACCACCTGAGGGGTTGCCTGTAGTACTTGGTGCATTCTCCATCTTGACTCCTTTTAAAAATTCCTAAGCATAATGTTTAGGTTGATAAAATTATACTATTGAGTCAGCCCTGAAAAACCCTAAAGACGTCCTGTATTAGGCACTTCAAAAGCTATT
>DYMK01000044.1 GCA_020721585.1 Sulfuricurvum sp. | reverse complement strand
AACAACAAAAATTAACTAACTTTTAGGGGTATTCCTTTGCAATGCGAATTCGCCCATTAAAGAAAGTGGATGGTAACTAAGATACAATATACCATTATAATTTAGCTCAAACGAGGTTCCCATGAAAAAAAACTATTTACTGGCGGTTGTTTTAACCCTTCCCCTTGCGTTGTTCGCCAATGGGCAAATCAACACGTGGTATGCGGGTACAACCTACATCGGTACCGTAGAAACAGCAGGGTTAGTGTGGAATTGCAGTGGCGGAACGTGTACCCTTAAAGGATCGTATGGTGATGGTCTGAATATGGCAGTTTGTCAAGAACTTTCACGTAAAGTGGGAGGCTTAAGTTACTACTACAACGATACGGGAATGGTGTGGAGTAAAACCAAAAATGCTCCCCTTCTTGAACAGTGTAACGGGGAGTGATTTTTTATTTCCCGCTTTTACGGGATATTGCATTGACTTAGACGTACGTTGTGTGTTAGTATGACTTTATTATTTTACAAGGAGTACGAGATGATTGCTACCCATAAAGTACGAACCAATGTCTACCTTGATGCGGATATCAAAGCAAAGGCACAAGAGATTTTTAAACAATACGGCATGGGTTTAAGTGACGCATTTAACATCTTTTTGTCACAAGCGGTATTGGAGCGTGGAATCCCTTTTGCGATAAAATTGCCTAATGAAGAAACCTTGGCAATCATGCGAGACATTGAAGCGGGGCGTAATATCGAAGAAGTGACGCTCCAAACAATGATCAAAGAGATGGATGCTATTTACGATGCTAAAGCTTAATCGACATAAACAGTTTTTAAAAGACTTCTCTAAGCAGACATTATCTGAACAGCATTATGCAAAATATATTGTGTATCTCTCCAAACTCATACAAGAAGAACCACTCCCCTTAGAAGCTTTGGATCATTCGTTAAAAGCAGAATGGAATGGATACCGAGAATTTCATATCAGTGGGGATGTACTGGTTATTTATAAACTCACAACAGACACACTCATTCTTGCGAGAATAGGATCACATTCTGAACTTTTTCGATAAGAATTTTAAAAAGGTATCGAATAACTCAAGCATAAAGCAAAAATCACTACAATACCGTAATTGATTCTACTTATACAAGGATTCCCCATAAAATCTTCCCCCTATTCTAAAAAAAACACCGTTCAAAAGCCCTATTCCAAACCCTCTCCCAATTTTCGACAAAAAGCTCCGCTCAAAAAAGAGAGCATAGAGACCACCCAAAAAAACGAAATTAAAGCACTGTTTATGAATTGGTTTAAAGCCTCAGCCGCCCAAAAGGGACACATCATGACCAAGCAAGACGTTATTAATGGGGTTTTGCGAAAAATGGGACCCAAACAAGATCGCCCTTTTGCGCTAGCGATGGAGGAACTCAGTGCCAATGGTCTCATCACGCTTCAAGAAGATGGGGTGACCGTTGTCCTCACCCAAAAAGGGTTTGAGGCTCTTTAACTATTAATTGCTTTCATGGTTGTGAGAGAGCCACCCAATGCTTTGATTTGTTCATCAAAAAACTGATCGAGGATTTGTTTGTCGTGCGCATTTAACACCGCATTTTTGTGCATCAAGAGATACTCATGTTTGGGCATCATATCATTATGCACCGTTTGTTTGGCACGTTCGAGCCGTTTGAGCTTCACGCTTGCATCAATATTTGCCCAATTGGAAAAATCAATCGCTTGACGACCTTTGGTAATATGATCTGCCATAATCCACGACACGGGGGCGACATTGTGATACCAAGGGTAGTGCGTTTGGGATGAATGACAGTCATAACACGAGGTTTTGAGGATGGTCATCACTTTGGGATCGGCGTGTAAGGCGACTTTGGGATCCACCGGGGGCGTGTTAAAATCGGGTCGAATCACTTGCATCAGGGCAAAGACTCCAAGTACGGTATAGATGACTGCTTTCATTGATCACATCCAGAGGGTAAAAATTTTATCGCAATGATACCTTGTTAAAGTAATTAATCAAGGTTAAACTATTTTTGAGATGCTACAATTTCCCCCTAAAAATTTTACGCAAAAGAGAACCCATGAATGTTATGAAAATTAGAAAAATATGTCGTCCTTTCCGTATCGTTTTGGGAACAGGACTTATTGGGTATGGAATTTACAGTGGTAATGAGTGGTTTTATCTGGGGGTGATTCCTTTGATCGCAGGGATTATGAATTTTTGTCCTCTGTGTAAAATCACCAAACAGTGTGATATTGTTTAAGCGATGTCTGGTTTTGTAATGATTTTTTTTGCCGTACGATTACGAGCGTGGCTATTAAAAATTTCTGCTAGTGCCTAATTATAGGAGAAAATATTTCAAAATGACATAACCATATGGTTCAGTAAGAATGTTTGGATAGAATTACGAGATGATGTATAAAAAGGTAAAGAGTGCACTATAAACAAATCCTGTTACAGTTACACAATGAAGCACTTTCAAATAAAAATTATTCCTTTAATCTTCCAATGAAAACAGTTGAAAATATTGATATATTAGCAACCAATTGTCTAAACCAAAAGGGGGTATATACGGTTTTTATCACGCTTGGTGTCTATAAAATAGTCCATCCAGCACAAGATATACGCAATCACCAAACGCAAATAGAGGGTGGATTTTCAGGGAGAAGTATGGATACGAGCTATATTACCCCAACACTGAAAGAGTTGAATTTACCCTCGATGGCAGAAAGTGGTTGGCTTACTCGATCTTTGGAACAACCCTATCCCTATACCCTTGATTATGAGGGGAAAATTAGTAATACCCTAGTTAAAAAAGCATTTTTAGAGCTTATTGATGATCTTCAAGTAAAAAATATTAATCCAAGATATGTTTTGGTTGAACTGTTAAAAAAATGTATCCATATACAAGAAAAGAATAAAATAGTTATTGTTGCACTTAAAAATCCAGAAACACTTACTATTTCTAATGTCATGAGGATTTTAAATGAACAATTTTCTTTTAACTATGCTACTTTTGGCGGTTCAAAATTACCTGTTTTAGCTTTTTATGCTATTTATCAGATTCTTCTAAAGGAAATAGCACGGTATCAATTGTGTTATTTAAAACCATTGGGTAGTCATACGGCTTCAGATAGGACTTCAAAAAGTGCAGGAGATATAGAAATTTTTAAAGAAAACCAACTTTTTGAAGCAATTGAGATTAAGCTGGATAAAGCCATTGATGCTAACATGGTACGAATTGTTCAAGAAAAAACTCAACGATACAATCCAACCCGATATTACATTCTCTCGTATTATGAAATTTCAAACAAAGGCGAATTCGCATCATTAACGAATACCCATTGCCAATATTCTACCATCCAA
>DYMK01000024.1 GCA_020721585.1 Sulfuricurvum sp. | reverse complement strand
TAAAGACAAAACTATCTCTGCCTGCTCCTCCTGTTAAGGTATCATTGCCAGCACCGCCAAAGAGAGTGTCTGCACCTGCTCCGCCATTAAGGATATTAGCACCGCTGTTTCCTGTTAGGGTATTATTGAGGCTATTTCCTGTCCCATTAATGTTACTGGTTCCCGTGAGGGTGAGGTTTTCTATATTGGCTCCAAGGGTATAGCTGATGGTCGTATTAACCAAATCAATCCCTCCTGTATTAATCCCACTGGTGGCGGTAGTAGTTTCATAGACTTTGTCCCCTACATTATCGACATAGTAGGTATCATTACCTGCGCCACCGCTCATGGTATCTGTTCCAACACCACCATTAAGGATATTAGCACCGCTGTTTCCTGTTAGGGTATTATTGAGGCTATTTCCTGTCCCATTAATGTTACTGGTTCCCGTGAGAGTGAGGTTTTCGACAAAACTGCCAAGGGTATAGCTGATGGTCGTATTAACCAAATCAATCCCTCCTGTATTAATCCCACTGGTGGCGGTAGTAGTTTCATAGACTTTGTCCCCTACATTATCGACATAATAGGTATCATTGCCAGCACCACCAAAGAGAGTGTCTGCACCTGCTCCGCCATTAAGTATATCTACTCCTGCTCCACCATTGAGGATATTAGCTCCACTATTTCCTGTTAGGGTATTATTGAGGCTATTCCCTGTGCCATTAATGTTACTGGTTCCCGTGAGAGTGAGGTTTTCTATATTGGCTCCAAGGGTATAGCTAACAGAGGTACGAATAATATCAGTCCCTTGATTGGCTAATTCAATCACTTTGTCCCCTACATTATCGACATAGTAGGTATCATTACCTGCGCCACCGCTCATGGTATCTGTTCCAACACCACCATTAAGGATATTAGCACCGCTGTTTCCTGTTAGGGTATTATTGAGGCTATTTCCTGTCCCATTAATGTTACTGGTTCCCGTGAGAGTGAGGTTTTCGACAAAACTGCCAAGGGTATAGCTGATGGTCGTATTGACCAAATCAATCCCTCCTGTATTAATCCCACTGGTGGCGGTAGTAGTTTCATAGACTTTGTCCCCTACATTATCGACATAATAGGTATCATTGCCAGCACCGCCAAACATTGTATCTGTTCCAACACCGCCAATAATAGTATCATTAGCTGATGAACCGGTTAAAGTATCATTTCCTGCATACCCATTTAAGAGAGGATTTCCATTGGTATCACGGAAAAGTTCCCTGCTTCCTTTAATAGAAATAACATCATCTGAACTTAAAAATGTTGACGTATTAAAAAACTCAAACGTTTGTTTAATCGTTGCAAAAGAACCAATTAAATTATAGGTACTACTTGTTATAGAAGGAATTTGAAAGGAAACTATTCCACCATTCCCATCATCTATGACATAAGAGTAATTTAAAATATCACTCGTAGCCGCCTCATCAATAGGCAATTTTTTAGCCGACTCGGTAAAGGTAAATGTCTTTCCATCGTAGGGAGCGGTGTAGGTCATTTTTGTTCCATAAGAATCAACCAATGTTTGATTGCCAAGGGCATCAATAGCATAGGTAATTAACCCATCTATCGTGATTGTTTGATTGGTCGTATTATTTTTATAAACCATTTTGGTGATGGAATAGGTTGAAGGGAGAGAACTTGGTATAAAGTTTGTCCCAATAATATCAAGACTGTACTGACCATTGACGTATATCATCTCGGTTGATGTATAGGTGGTTAAAGCCCCAACAGCAGTTAAGGTATTAGCGGTAATTCCAAAAATATACATATCGTTTACCTTGGTATCTAGTGCTGTAAGATTAAGTGTCGAAGTGTATTGAAAATTGATGCCCATTTGAGCCTCCTTTAGGAAAATAACAGACACTTAGTCAAATAATTGCCTGCTTTAATGTGAATTCAGAAGAATCACCTAACTCTTTTTTGGTAATACGGCTATAAAATAGTTAATACCCATAATCATACCCTCAAAATCAATGCTCACCCTCTTGGGTAAGTGCGGTTTTGGTGATTGTGGCGTAAAAATAGCCCAAAGCAGTAAACATCACCGTCGTCCCAATAAGAAGATAAAAAGCGGCCGCCATTTTGGTGTAATCATCAAGGGCGATTTTAAAGACCACCATCAACGTCTCAATCGAGAGAGCGATAATGATAGAGATAAGAAATTTCCCCAACACTTTATACTGTTTATCGTCACTGTGGTGAAAGGAGTGAAAGATTACTTCATTTTCAAAAATTTGTTTAGCCAAATCATAAATGGCCAATCCTAGAGTGATGGCGATAATCGATTTAAACACCTCATGCAAAAAATCATGACTCCCCAAAGAGAGCAGAAGGACGACCAACACATATCCCCCATATCCGATTAAGGTAAGTGCGACCAATACCAGCAAACTCGAACCCATAAAATAGACCGCTCGTTTAAATTTATCATGGATATTGTTGTACTCAATGAGTTTAAGTTCCTCTAAAATATGTATGAGATTGATGTCAAAAACATACAATGTTCCCCCCATACGGCGAACGACTGAGATACTTGCCTTGCCTGTTCGATAATGGATATAAGGATTGGAGATGTACATCCCCTCGTCATTCAGTTGCATTTTGATGAAGTAATGTCCTTTATCACTGCCCAGTTGTTGGATATCACGCTCTTTTCGGCAGACAACGGGGGTTATTTGCTGGTAGTTTTCATCCACTCCATAGATGAGTTGGATGTAGCGGTATTGATTGAGGATGGTATCGGCTTGATGAATATAGTCTTTAGGGAGACTTTTCATCAAGGAGGAGATAAAATTATCAACGGTCACCTTATGCCGTTTATAGCTGTTAATAATCTCTTTCATTGGCACTCCTTTTGTGTATCGCGTGTAACGATTATAGCATTTGTTGAGACTGTGTTACAATAGACCTTATTTATCTCGTTGTATAAGGATGTTGTTATGTCACGCACCATGAAAATTGTTACGTTTGGGGCGTTGGTGCTTTTTAGTGCGATCCAATTTGTCCCTTATGGAAAAAATCACACCAATCCCCCTATCCTCAATGAAGTTCAGTGGGATGTTCCCCGTACTCAGGAGCTTTTTAATCGTGCGTGTGCCGATTGTCACTCGCATCAAACGGTTTATCCATGGTATGCCCATGTCGCCCCCTTTTCGTGGTTGGTGATGCACGATATTGAAGAGGGACGTGAAAAATTAAACGTTTCGATGATGGGGGTTCAAACGAAAAACAAGGTTAAAGATGCAGCTGATGAAGTCAAAGAGAGGGAAATGCCGATTCTCCCTTACCTCCTTGCCCATCCAGCGGCCCGTTTGAGTGATCGTGAAAAAACCGAACTAATCCATGGATTGGAAGAAACGTTTGGAAAGTAGCAGGTAGATCAAACCTCCCTAGAGAGGCGATTACTAGCGGTGATGATGGTGATGGTGACCACCACGCCCCTCATACCAAAAAGGGTAACATCCTGAAAAAAGCATCCCGATCACCGCAAGGGTGATAGCAAAGAAGAGGGCTTTCATGTTACTTCACCAAATCGGCGCGTGGGAAGGTAAAGGTTGATTGTCGTACAACGGCAATTTTGGCTTTATCGTCCATCGCGTAGGCTTTAATAGTGAGTGGGATGATGGTATCTTTACGATCATCGTTAACCAACATCTCATCGGTATACAACACGATCACTTTTTTCTTCACGATTCCCGGACGAACGCTAAAGGGTTCAGTGGGGGTCTCAATTTTGATTTTCCCTTCCATCCCTTTGGGGGCAACGACATCAAAATAGTAATTGTGGTTTTTATCCAACGTATTTTGGAACAAGAACGTATAGGCATTTTCAACCCGTACTTTCCCCTCATCGGTATGGTTGATGGAGTAGAGACGGTTCTCTTTGTTGATGTTAAGCAACATATATTCTTTAGTACTTCCCATCATCCCCAACACAATGCTAACAATGACCAAGATAGTAATATACCCCAAGATTTTCGGACGGAAATAGTTGGTTTTCCCTTGCATATACAAGGTCTCTTTTTCGCTGGACCATTCAACCAAGGAAGGTTTACCCAATTTGCCCATAACCTCTGTACATGCATCGACACACTCTAGGCAGTTGATACACTCCAGTTGAAGCCCTTTACGAATATCGATATGGGTGGGACATACTGTGACACAACTTTCACACGTCGTACACTCGGCATTGGTATTGACGCTTAAGAGATCTTTTTGTTTGGTAAAGAGTTTCTCTTTGTTTTCATTGTAAATCTCACCACCACGGTTGGGATTATAGACCGCCATAACGGTATCATCATCGTACAATACCGACTGGATACGGGAATAAGGACACACGTAGACACAAAAATTTTCTTGCAAGAAAATGACATCGTAGACCAAAAACAGGACAATCCCCACAACCGTACCGACCAAAACAAGATGTTCACTGGGATTTTGGATATACGCCAAAAAATCTTCCGGAGGGACAAAATACCACATCAAATCCGCTGCGGCAATAAAGGACAATCCCGTCCAGATAAGAATTGCGACCAAACGCTTGATTTTGTTTTCCATTTTGGAATAATCGGGTTCTTGTTGTTTGTTTTTAATCCGTTTGCGCAGTCCCAAAAGTTTGGTTTCGATCAAATCACGGTAGACAACCCGAAAAATGGTTTGGGGACACATCCATCCACAAAAGACTCGACCACCCAATACGGTGATCCCAAAAATTCCAATAAACAACAGCATCAGCAAAAAGGGCATTAAATAGAGTTCTTGCATATCAAACGGGATAAACATCAAATGGAGCTTTAATTTGTCAAAGCTTAACAAAAAGAGATGATTTCCATTAATACGTATCCATGGGACAACTAACGCAATAAGGGTAACAAACCCATAAAACCAATACCGTTTAACCCGCCAAGAGACCCATCCTGCGAGATAGGCTTTCCCTTTTAAGGACACTTCTTCTGTACTCATTCACTCTCCTTTGTAAATAGTCCAACGCTGGGGCATTGGATGGTATCCATCATGATAGCTCGCGTTTGGGAGTCGTCATTAAACAAAACAACCCCTTGTACCAACGCTTTAAGCTCTCGTGACTCCACATAATCTTTGAGTGAACTACGACTCACGTTCATTTGACGTGCTATCTCACTCACACTGCGCCCCTCTTTGAGGAGGGAAACGATCATCTCTAACTGTAAATCAAATTTCGAGACCGATTTTGACCCTTTGGGGCGACCGATGACTTTTTTATCCTCTTTTTGAACCAGTTGACGAAGCTGATCAATGAGTCCTAACACGACCATTATATCACTGTGCGCATTGACACTAATCCCTTGTTTAACACAGTGGATAGTATTGCCATTTTTCAAAAGACAACTGGTCATTTGAACCACATCTTCAATATTAGTACTTAGTACCCACACATCGTACACCAAAAGGGTATCCCCTTTAAGCGAACGAAACAGTTCAACCACATTATGACGCTCACTAAGACGTTTGTTTTGGGAAAACTGATCTATCATCTCTTTATCAATGGGAAGATCCTTCTGATCACTGTACGCGTTGATCAACTTAAGTTGCTCGTAAACGTTATCGAAATCTTTATCAGGACGAATATAGCTTACGACCATCGCGGTTAAATTCCTTTATCTATCGAATTTAAACGTCATCATAGCCTATATCGACGGATAAAGTCAATATATTTTTTTAATTAGTCCGTCATTTTGGTTACAAGAGGACAATTTCACACTGCAATGGGATTCCAAAGGAGTCTAGTACTTTGGTTTGGGCTTCGTGAATCAAAAAGAGGGCATCTTCGTAGCTTCCCCCCCCGTAATTGACCAAAAAATTGGCGTGTACGTCACTAAATGCCATTGCCCCGCGACGAAGCCCTTTAAGCCCCACTGCTTCGATCAATCGTCCTGCGTAATCCCCTACGGGATTTTTAAAACAACTTCCTGCGCTGGATTGGGTGGGTTGGTTGGAACGCATCGCCCCAAAGAGTGCCAGTTGTTCGGTCGAAAATCCACGCTCTGCGCTAAAAATTGCTTCAAACACGACTTCATTGATCGATGTGGTTCGATAACCGTAGGTTAACTGCGCTTTGGTCATCCAGCCACGTGGGGTACGAAGGGCGATAAGATGGTTAAAAATTTCGTATTCTTTCAGCCCTGCATTCATTTTAAGCATCCCCCCTATGGTTCCGGGGAGCTTGGAGAGGTACTCAAAATGGGCAATATCATTTTTTTTACAGAAAGAGACCACTTTACCACCCAAAGTGGCGGCTCCAATACGCAATTGGTTTCCCTCAAGATGGATAAAATCGTACTGCTTGGAGAGGATCATGAGGGGCGGAGGATTTGGTGAGACCAAAAGATTATTGGCACTTCCCACAATGATACGCTCAAGAGGGACAACATCCTCTTCGATTAGGGCAACCTCAACCACAGGGCCAATGCGGATGGAACTAAACCGTGAAAAATCGATACTCTTGGTGTTCATCAGCGTATTCCTCTTTTTAGGTGTAACGTAATGCGGTGTATTCGTGGGGAAGACAAAAATCGCGTGCGTCGTGGAGGTGTTCAAAAAAGTGGTGTTTGTACCCTATGTCAAAAAGCGTATTGATGGCATCAAACTGTAGATCACTTAAGCTAATCGACTCATCATTGGCGTATAACTCCAAATATTTTTCCAAGGTTGTCCCATCAATACGCACCAATGACCGCTCCAGCAACATTTTTGAGAGGAGTCCTTTATGGTCACGTGCCACTTGTACCGCTTTGGTAAGGGTTGCTTCGTAACTGAGTGCGCTCGTCAGAGGCAGTGAACGTCGAATCGCCATTCCACCTAAAGGAAGGGGGAGGTGACCACCGCTGAGTTCACACCAAATATCCCATAACTCTCGCTCTACGACCAACGACTCATCATAGCCTAAAATACTCTCGTGGATCAGTACACCCGCATCGACGGTTCCATCGATGATGGCTTGTTCGATCTCCAAAAAATTCATATAGACAATTTTGGCATGGGGATACGCAATCCGAAATAACAAGGCATTGGTGGTGTATTTTCCACTCAAAGCAACTTTAAAAGAGCGTTTTAAGGTGGTGGTTGCTTTGCGAATCAGTTTGGGACCATATCCGCTGCCAAAACTCACCGCAGTCCGTAATAGCGCGTATTCATGGGCGATATGGGGATACAAAGCAAAGCTAATGGCACTGATGTCATACGTCCCTTTTAACGCTTCCACATTGAGCGTTTCAATGTCCAAAGGGAGATTGTCAAAAAGGGTGTTTGGACGACCCACCCAGCCAAATTTGATAGCATAGTACATAAAAATATCATCCGCATCAGGGGAGTGGGCAATAAGCATGGTTTTCATCAGTATTCCTCAAGAACGGTATTCAATCTATCTAAATTTTAACGAAATAACGCTAAAATATCCGCATGAATGTATGGTATTGCAATGTGTCATATTTCTAATCAATGTTTTGATTATGGCGTATTATGGTGTTTCGTTTTAATACTCAGACATTTTTAGGAGAAAAGAATCAATGATGGATCCCAACAAACTTAAATCACTCGAATTGGCTATGAAACAGCTGGACAAGACCTTTGGAAAAGGGACGCTGATGCGTCTGGGAGATAAAGTAGTAGAACCCATCGGTTCGATTAGCACGGGTTCTTTGGGGCTTGATTTGGCATTGGGAATTGGGGGTATCCCGGAGGGGCGTGTGGTAGAAATTTATGGGCCGGAAAGCTCAGGGAAAACCACCTTAACCCTCCACATGATTGCCGAGTCGCAACGCAAGGGGGGGGTGTGCGCGTTTATTGATGCAGAACACGCATTGGATGTGATGTACGCTAAAAATTTGGGGGTTGATATTGAAAATCTCCTTATTTCCCAACCTGACTATGGGGAACAAGCCCTTGATATTGTGGAGACCATCGCTCGCAGCGGCGCGGTTGATCTTATCGTTATTGACTCCGTTGCGGCATTAACCCCAAAAACCGAGATTGAGGGGGAGATGGGAGATCAGCAAGTGGGAGTTCAAGCCCGACTGATGTCCAAAGCGTTGCGTAAACTCACGGGTGTTTTGCATAAAATGAACTGCACCATCATCTTTATCAACCAAATTCGTATGAAAATTGGGACGATGGGGTATGGCTCTCCTGAGACCACAACGGGGGGGAATGCGCTGAAATTTTACGCTTCTGTCCGTATCGATATTCGTAAAATTGCGACACTCAAGCAAGGTGAAAGCCAAATTGGTAACCGTGTGAAAGCAAAAGTGATTAAAAATAAGGTCGCACCCCCTTTTCGTCAAGCAGAATTTGATATTATGTTTGGAGAAGGAATTTCTAAAGAGGGTGAGTTAGTAGATTACGGAGTTAAACTGGACATCATCGACAAAAGTGGTGCATGGTTTAGCTTTGAAGATACCAAGCTCGGACAAGGACGTGAGAACGTCAAACAAAAGTTCAAAGATGAGCCTGCCTTAGCTCAAAAAATTGAGGCAAAAATCAAAGATGCCATGGGCGTAAATAACATTATGATCATGGGTGAATCTGAAATGAATGAGGTAGATGAATGATTTTTATTGATGAAGTAAGTGCAATTGAGGTGATGGATTCTCGTGGTAATCCAACAGTAAAAGCAACCGTACAATTAAGTGATGGAACACGTGAAAGCGCGATTGTCCCCAGTGGTGCCAGTACCGGTAAACGTGAAGCGTTAGAGTTGCGTGATGGTGATAGCCGTTATTTGGGTAAAGGGGTTCTGAATGCCGTTAGTCATGTTAACAACGAAATCGCCGATGCGATCATGGGACTTAGCCCGTTTAACCAAGCGATGGTCGATGCGGTAATGAAAGAGATCGATGGTACCCCTAACTACGCTAATTTGGGTGCAAATGCGGTTTTGGGTGTCTCTATGGCAGTGGCGCGTGCAGCGGCTAAAAGTCTTGGGATTCCTTTGTACCGTTATTTGGGGGGTGCAAACGCAATGGTCATCCCCGTGCCGATGTTGAACATTATCAACGGGGGAAGTCATGCGGATAACAGCGTTGATTTTCAAGAATACATGATTATGCCCATTGGGTTTGAGGATTTTAGTGAAGGGCTACGTGCTTCGGCTGAAGTGTACCATACCCTCAAAAAAATCCTCAAAGATCGTGGTGCCAATACCGCATTGGGCGATGAGGGGGGATTTGCTCCTGATTTAAGTTCCAATGAAGAACCAATCCAAGTTCTGATGGAAGCGATCGAAAAAGCGGGTTATACAGCAGGAACACAAATTGCGATTGCTTTGGACGTTGCTGCGTCTGAGTTGGTCACGGAGGGTGGATACCGTCTTGATTCGGAAAACAGAACCGTGACATCGGCAGAATTGGTTGAATATTATGTGGATCTGTGCGCTAAATACCCCATCGTCTCTATCGAAGATGGTTTGAGTGAAGATGATTGGGATGGCTGGAAACTTTTGACCGAAAAATTAGGGGCTAAAATCCAACTCGTTGGGGATGATTTATTTGTGACCAATGCCAATATCCTTGCAGAGGGGATCGAAAAAGGGATTGCGAATTCTATCCTTATCAAACCCAATCAAATCGGATCAGTATCCGAAACGATGCTTACGGTTCGTTTAGCACAACGTAATGGCTACAAATGCGTTATGTCTCACCGTTCAGGGGAGAGTGAAGATGCATTTATCGCTGATTTTGCTGTTGCATTGAACTGTGGTGAGATCAAAACCGGTTCTACCGCACGGGGTGAACGTACGGCTAAGTACAATCGTCTTTTAGAGATCGAAACGGAAGTAATGTATGGCGAGTACCTTGGGAGTGCGTTGTTTAACTAATGACCTACTACAATGAGCCGTTGCCCCCACTTGATGATGATATGACCGCCCCCAAAGAGAATTTTGGGGAGCGTTATTTTGGACTCTCTACGGGGAGGCTTCTTATTCTTCTTGGCGCGCTAGGGTCTTTTATTTTTTATATTTGGATCCTCTTTTTTGGAAATAACTCCTATTTTGTCTTAGAGGATTTAAATACCTATCAACGCTTTTTGAGCAAAGATACGCAACGTCTCAAAAATGAAAACGCACGATTACAAAAACAATATTTTGAACTGCAAGAGTTAGATGCTGATGGTGGAAAACATCCAAAGCACTGATTTTTAGGAATTTTTTTTGACTAAAAATGGGGGAAAGTCTCTCCCCAAAATGGAGAGAGGAAGTGAACTTATTTTACTGCGTCTAATGCCGCTTCGTAGTTAGGCTCTTCAGTAATTTCAGAAACGATCTCTTTATACGTAACAACGCCTTCTTCATTTACTGCGAAAATTGCACGACACGTTACACCCGCAAGAACTGAACCGCCCAACAATACACCATACGCATTGGCGAAATCTTTGTTACGGAAATCTGAACACACAGTTAGGTTTTCAATCCCTTCAGCTTGGCAAAAGCGTCCTGCTGCGAAAGGCAAGTCTAAAGATACGATTGTTGGTTTAACGCCGTCCAATGAAGCTGCTTTTGCGTTAAAGTTACGGGTTTCAGTAGCACATACACCAGTATCCAATGAAGGGACAACGATGATAAGTTGTTTAACCCCTTGTGCGCCACCTACAACGACATCACCCAATCCAGCAGAGTTAACCACCGTTACTTCAGGAGCTTTATCTCCAACATTAACTTCATTTCCGAGAAGTTCTACATCAGTACCTTTGAATTTTGTTGTTGCCATAGTGGCTCCTTCTTTTGTTTTTATTTATTTTGATGGAAGAAGTATATTTTAAATCGGATAATTTGAGTCTGAATTCTCGAACGAAGCAATGAGGTTAAGTTATTTAAAAGGTTGTTCTGAAAATAGCCCATTTTTTTATTTATATCCGCTAAAGCGGGTTAAAAAGAGCAAGGTTGTCTCTCTGTCTTATTTTAATTGAAGTGATTAGCTGTTATGCTAGCCATTATAAAAAGACAAAGGCGTTTGAAATGTTGCAAAAAAATTCGGCCCTTGCTGCCATCGTTGCCCTATTTAGCAATAAAGTAGATTCTTATGGATTTAATAAGCACGGAATCCACAAAGAGACAGGAACCCACTTTGATCAAAATGGATTTGATAAAGAAGGAATTCATAAAAATACGCGAAAATTGGTAGATGACCGTGGATTTAACCGTGATAAAATTCATGAAGCCACCGAAACCCTTTTTAATCCTGAAGGGTTAAATATTCATGGTTTTGACAAATATGGATTTGATAAAGAGGGGATACACGAAGATACGCGAACCCGTTTTGATTCGTATGGATTTGATCGTGATAAAATTCATAAAGATACGGGGGAGTCGTTTGACATCCGTGGATTTTACCGCGATGGGATTCATAAAGAAACCAACGCCCGTTTTGATACCAATGGATTTTTTCGGGATAAAATGCACAAGGACACCCGAACCCGTTACAATGCGCAAGGATTGGATTATAGAGGTCAAAAAAATGAGGCAGGCAAAGGGGTAGATGAGTATGGATTCAAACCTGATGGTCTGCATGAAGAGACAAAATGCCGTTTTGATACCTATGGATTTGATGTAAAAGGGTTGCATAAAAATACGGGAAAAACATTTGACCATTGGGGTTTTTACCGAACGCGGATTCATAAAGATACCAAATCCCGTTTTGACCATTACGGTTTTTATCGAGACGGAGTCCATAAGGACACCAAAACGCGTGTCGATAAATATGGGTTTGACCGTTATGGAATTCACAAAGAGAATAAAACCCCCTTTGATGCGCATGGGTTTGATCGGCATGGGATTTATAAAAACACTAAAACACCGTTTGACCATTATGGTTTCGACCGTGATGGCGTTCATAAATACACAGGAACCCCGTTTGATAACAACGATTTTGATCGTAATGGGATCCATAAAGAGACGGGGACGCTTTTTGATTATCGCAAGTTAAATCGCGATAGCGTGCTTCAAGACGAGATGGTCGTTGCTCAGCCACAAAGTGTTACTTCTGGACAGAGTAGCGTGAGCCACTAATTACAAAGGAGAGCGGGGTTTGACCTCGATGGCTTGGTGGGTGACAAAATCACCTCGCTCGTACGCTTCAAGGGCGCATCGTCCTATCATTGCAGCATTATCAGAGCAGTATCCCAAGGGAGCCACTAGCAAGGGTGCGTTATAGATCTGCAACATCTTCTCCACTTCACCCCGCAAGTAAAGATTCGCACTGGCACCGCCGACAATCGCAAACCGTTTAAAGGGTCGTTGTTTGCCATACTTCTTTAGTTTTTGAATCAAATGATCGGTAGCCGTTTTTTGAAACGCAGCGGCGATAGGGGGATACTCTTCTTCGGATGCCGATTCTATGGCCAATCGAACTTGATTTTTAAGCCCCGAATAACTAAACGCAATCAGCGGTGATTGCCACAAGGGGACGGTAAAAGGGTACTTGGTCGCATCCCCTGTTTGAGCAAGGGCTTCAATCACGGGTCCCCCTGGGTAGCCTAGCTTCATCATTTTCGCCACTTTATCAAAACTCTCCCCATAGCTATCATCCATCGTGGTCGCGACTGTCTCCATCTGCGTGTACGAAGTGACTTCGATAAGTTGCGTATGCCCCCCTGAGACCAATAAGACCGTAAGGGGAAAGTGGGACTCTTGTTCAATAAATAACGAATAAATATGCCCTTTAAGGTGGTGAATGGGGAGAATAGGGATGTTTAGGGCAATGGAGAGGGCTTTTGCCATCACTACCCCCTCGATCAAGGTCACCCCAAGTCCCGGTGCATTGGTCACCGCAATGGCTTTAAGTTCACCAAACCACGGTTCACATTCGGCTAAAATAGAGGGCAACGCCGTAGCGTGTAATCGACTGGCCAATTCAGGCACCACTCCACCGTAGTGCGCGTGTTCCAACTCTTGCGAAATTTTTTTATGATAGAGAAGTTTTTTGGTGGCTATTTGGGTAATAGCGATGGAGCTATCATCGCAACTGCTTTCAATACTTAGGATCATTGCTCTACCCACTCCTTTGCCCACGACCATGCGCCATACCCCGCATGGGTGTTAATGTGTCCTGCGCCACAAAGCTGTTTCATCGTGATGCCCAACCCTTGTTGGAGCGTTAGTGCCTCTTCCACGCCCATATAAGGATCATTATCCGAAGTGACCAATAACGCTTCTTCCGCCCAAAGGCTCTTAGGGATGGTGACGGGAAAAAAGCTTTTTAAGATCTCCAGTTCACAGTCCAATCGGGGGGGTGCCACCAGCAAAAGGCGTTTGATAGGGGCAATGGATTCCTCATGACACAAATGAAACCAGACAATGCACGCCAAGGAGTGACAAACGACCACATCGGGGTTAAACTCCGCTAAGAGCGTTTTGATTTGTCGCATCCATCGGTTTTTACTGGGAAAATGGGGATTGTCCAACAGGGGAAAAGCAACCGTTCCGTACCCTTTGGCAAGTTCTCCTGCCAACCACGCTTGCCAATGGGGATCATCCGACCCTCCCCACCCATGGAGAATGAGGGTCTTCATCCAAGCCCCCGAACGTACACTCGCACTTCCTCGTCAAGGGAAAAAATCTCCTCTAAAGACGAAGGAGTTTGGTGGAAATGGTCATAGGTTTCTAAAATAAAGGAAGAGAGGGTTCCAAACGTGATCTCTCCCCTAACGAAACGTTCAATCGCGACTTCATTTGCCGCATTGACAATCACCCCACGTTGGGGGTTCTGGAGCAGGTCGTCTTTGATCGCCCATATCGGGTAACGATCGGGGGTAATTTTCCGAAATTCCAACGAACCGATTGCGGCTAAATCAATCCGCTCTAATAACGCTTCAGTCACTTCCCCCATCAACGCATAGGCGATGGGGAGTTTCATATCGGCTTTGGCAAAATGGGCGGTGGTGGAACCATCCACATACGCAATCAACGCATGAATAAGGGATTGGGTCTCAATGACCGCATCGTAGTTTCCCACCCCAAAAAGCCATCGTGCTTCGAGCAGTTCAAAGAGTTTGTTGACCATCGACGCGCTATCAATAGTGATTTTGCGTCCCATCGACCAATTGGGGTGCTTGAGGGCATCTTCCAATGTCGCATTGGCAATACGGTCACACGACCAATCCCGAAACGCTCCTCCGCTTGCGGTAATGATCATCTTTTCAATGGGGCGGGTAGTGTGATTGAGATACCATAACCCAAAATGTTCACTATCAATGGGGACGATTTTGGAGGTATCGACAAAAGCCCCACCCACAACCAACGACTCTTTGTTGGCTAGGGCAACCTCTTTGCCACATTCCAGTGCTTTAAGGGTGGGGCGAAATCCAGCAAACCCCACCAACGCATTGACCACTTTTGGGGAAGGGGAGTTTTCGATTGCCTCCAGAATCGCTTTGTCCCCTGCTCTGACGTGGGGATGATTGACCTTGGAAATGTCCGCTTCCTCCATCACAACGACGTGCTTGGGGGAAAAATGGCGGAGTTGTTCGTTGAGTAACGCGATATTTTTCCCTGCTACAAGGGTATCCACCGAGAGAGCAAACTGCTTGGCGATGGCAAGGGCATTGACCCCTATCGATCCTGTCGATCCTAGCAGTATCACATCAAACCTCGTAGGGCAATGAGCATTACAATGGAACCAAACAAATAACCATCGATACGGTCTAACACCCCGCCATGCCCAGGGAGGATGGTTCCGCTGTCTTTGACCCCGGCAGAACGTTTGAGGTAACTTTCAAACAGATCCCCAAATACAGCGGCAATGGCAGTAAGCATCGAGACCGCAATGGCTTGCATCCCATTACCAATCACCCCCATACCGATAAAAAAGCCCACCGTGGTCGCTACGACAATCCCCCCATAGACCCCTTCACGGGTTTTACTGGGACTGGAGATACTAAAAGGGGTACGACCGATACTTTTCCCCACAAAATAGGCTCCAATATCCGCCGAAGCCACGACCAACAATAACCATGCCAACGAACCAATACCGTACTCTTGATAGAGGCTAAAGAGGTACAACATCCCCGCAGTTGGGTAGAGAAAAGGGAGAAAATTGCGAAAAGGGATGTTTTGGGTATAGGCAACCGCCCCCACAAAAATCAATCCTGAGAGGATCAAAATATCATCGCTGTGGGGATAAACCGACGCAATCCCCCAAATAACCACCGCATACGCATACAAGGCATTGTTAGCTACCCCAAATAACTTGGTCGCTTCGTAAAACGCCAAGAGATAGATTGCCCCTAAGCTCAGCCATATCAGCCAAAAGTTATTAATTATCCCCACTGCTAGAACCCCTAGACCTAGAAAAATTGCTGTAATGATCCGTGTTTGTAGCCCACTTGTCGCTGGTTGCATCCCATTTCCTTGTTACGGTTTATAAGAACGAATTGTACCATCTCCTACCTTTTGTGACTGAAGCGGTGGCGTTGTATCTCGCGGCTGATTCCTTCTAAAGGAGCAATATATCTCATAAATATCTCTTTTTTGTGATGTCAACAGAATCATCAAAGTCTATCCAAAACTCTCTTTGATATAATGGCACTACTTCATTTATCAAGGTTACTTATGTCTAAAAAACTCCATATCGTCTCGCTGGGTTGTACCAAAAATCTCGTGGATACCGAAGTGATGTTAGGTCGTCTCAAAGAGTTTGAGATGACCGACGATGGAACCCAAGCCGATGTAATCATTGTCAATACGTGCGGATTTATCGACGCTGCCAAACAAGAGTCCCTCAATACCATTTTTAACCTCGATGCAGGGCGCAAAAAAGAGTCGGTTTTGGTCATGGCAGGATGCCTTTCGGAACGGTACAAAGAAGAGCTTTCCAAGGAACTGAGCGAAGTGGATATTTTTACCGGTGTGGGGGATTATGACAAAATCGATGAACTGCTTGCCGCTAAACAAAGCCGTTTTACCCCCGAAGTCTACCTCATCGATGGTGCCGAGCGGGTTGTGACGGGATCGACCTATCATGCCTATATCAAACTCTCTGAGGGGTGCAATCAAACATGCAGCTTCTGCGCTATCCCCTCGTTTAAAGGGAAACTTAACTCTCGAAATTTGGAGAGTATTGCCAAAGAGGTTGAGGGACTGGTTGCCAAAGGGTATTATGATTTTAGCTTCGTTTCCCAAGACTCCAGTTCGTATCTCCGTGACCAAAACATCAGCGATGGACTCATCCACCTCATCAAACGGATCGAACTCATTTCAGGGGTAAAAAGTGCGCGGATTCTCTATCTCTACCCCTCCACCACAACCCTTAAACTGATCAAGACCATCGGCGATTCGGCGGTCTTCCACAACTACTTCGATATGCCCATCCAGCACATCAATGATGAGATGCTCAAAATTATGAAACGGGGATTTGGCAAGACCAAAACACTCGAATTGCTTAACGCCATGAAAGCGTTGCCCTCTTCGTTTATCCGTACAAGTTTCATCGTCGGACATCCTCACGAAACCGAAGCGATGTTTGAGGAGATGACCACGTTTGCCGCATCCTTTGGCTTTGATCGTCTCAATGTCTTTAGCTACTCGGATGAAGAGGGAACCAGTGCGTACACGATGGAGGATAAAATCACGACCAAGACCATCAACGCCCGAGCCAAAAAACTGGGAAAAATCGCTTCAGCGGTCGAAATTGAGAGTTTAGAAAAACTCATCGGTAACGAGATTGCACTGGTCATCGATGGCGAAAGTGATGAACACGAATTTCTCCTCAGCGCACGCGCGCTTCATTGGACACCCGATGTCGATGGAGAGATTTACGTCAATGACCGTGAGATCGACGCAGAACTCACGTACGGAAAAATCTATCGCGCCCGCATCACCGAACTTTCGGGGACGAAACTACTGGCGACGATCTTAGAATAACAAAGGATTACCCATGGCACTTGCACTTTCGGCGGAACAGAAAAATATTTTAGATATATTCAAAATTGATGCACAATATGTTATACCTGAATAT
>DYMK01000043.1 GCA_020721585.1 Sulfuricurvum sp. | reverse complement strand
ATTCCGACCGTCTTTGACATAACCCACCGCCGAGATATTGGTGACATAAAAGCGCTGGAAGAAAGAATCAACTCCAATGGCATCGACGATCTTGGCAAAGAATTGGGCTGAGGGTTCGGTATCCCGTCTTTCGATCTCTGGCATCCAGGACGCCAGGGTTTGGAAATCGGCGAAAGGCACGCCCGTCAAGCCCGCACCCAGTCGCCCCGGATTGAGCCCGCAGATCACTTGCCGTGGTAATTCGCCGGAATAAAACCTGTGCCAAAACGCATTATCACCTGTTGATGATCGAGAAAATCAGCCAAGACACAAATGTCTTCCCTGCCAAGCGCAGCAAGGAAGTCATGGTTATTCAGATAGCGCGATTGCATGCGCTGGATGAGCGTGCTCATTATTGAATCTCCATTGAATGGTCAGCCGATTCGTTAGGGCATCGTCGCAACAAAGGCTGAGCCACGAAAAAGCACAATTACAAATTCATTTTCCATACAGAATGCGCATTGCGCTTCGCATCAGGATGCCGCCTCTCCGCCTGCCTACGTTCCCAACTCGCCACAGATTGCCGTCGCTCTTCGACCGTATCCAATCCAGGGCATGGTGGATGACGCGTTTCGAGAGTATCCAACCATGCGCACAGTTCTTGATTTTGTTCTGCATCGCGATCTGCAATTTCAGTCGGCAAGACGAGTGGGCAGCACTCCAGCGGGCGCAGTGGTTTGGCCGTGCCATGTGGCTCGCCAATATCCCAATGATATTCAATGAACAAAAAGGGTTTGGCGCTCAGCTTATAACGCGAAATCAGGAAACCTTGATCCTGCGGCATCCATACCCCAACGTAGGCGTTGCGCGCCCAGATTGCATAGGCCATACCTGCTTGTAAGTTATCCATGCGCAGATAATCGGTGCTTGATTCCATTTTACGGTACCAATTATGGATTGACTCAGAATCAGCAAGATCCATTTGATTTGAATTTACATTTGATATCTATTATTTCATAACAGAATAATTCACGAGAAACATGATCGAACAATAGAATTCCGCAAGAATTAGAGCTTGCATAATTGACTTACTTAATGCAAAAAAGGGTCTCATTATAATAACTGCATTTCATATAAATAAACACCGAACGAAGTAAATCCAAGGACTATTACGGAATAGTCAAACATGCCCAAGCAAAGTGCAACTCAACATAATGACAAAATGGATGTATTTTCCTATTACTTCATACACATTCAGGTAAGAGCTCTTCTAAGTCTGGCCGATAAATCAGACCTCCTTGCTTCGATATATTTGCCGAAATTTAAAATACCAAGATCTACATCAGGTATCAAATGATCAGATAAAAACTTTGATTTCGATGGCGAATCATTCCCAACTTGTGACTCAACCCAAATCAATAGATCCTTGTCGTTTTTTGACATATTTTCATTCGCATCCAGCATTTGAATATTCAGTATTGAATTGTATGTTTTCCACCCATAATTTCTCATATCCTCTTCTGACATAGAATTAAATTTATTTTCTGGGTGAATATGATCTTTATGAAAGTTGTTATTTTTGTAATCGAGGTTCGGATAAATTAATGCCAATATAGAAAAAGCATACACATCATCCTTTTGAGTCAAAAGAATATCACCGATAAACTCATCAGTTATACCAGTATCTCTCTTTATGTTTTCATTGATATTATCAGCGGGGAAAAGTGCAAAATCAGATTCGATAGCATCCACAGTCACATCCTCAGTAAATGCTTTACGTATTTGACTTAGTACGCTGTCCGATGTGCCACCAAAAACTCTTCTAATCAAAACAGCGTGAAGCCATCTTTTAATCACCCCCCGATCTGAAGAATATTCGGTCTTTACGTGAAAGTCTTCATATATACCCTTATGGTAAAGATAATAAATAACAGGCATAAGTGCGTTTTTCGATGTCAGCGTTGAATCTGTGAAGCCGTATGATTTGACAAGATCAAAAACAGTAAGGGTTGCATCTCTTATCACGTCCCATTTTTCCTCAAATTCAATAGCATTATGCTTTGAAAAGTTAGCCACTTTGAATTTTATATCCCTACTGTGCAAATACAAAAATAGCTTCAACACGAAATCTTTCGAAGCGATAAAACCCTTGTCTCGAATATTATCGACAAGGGTGTAAATTTCCTGACGCGCATTCCTCTTGTTCCAATTGGCAACTGCAATCGACATTATTAAGTCAGAAAAATCAAGTGGCTCACCACCACTATTAATCCTTATGAATATATTAAGTGCTTTTTCAATGTCTTGCTCCGTCTCAAGAAAGAAATTTATAAGCGGTCTTGAGTGAATTACATTCTTAAGGTTTGACAACGCTCTATAGGAGAACGCACTCGACTTTAATTTTCTGTCATCTAGGTACATATTAAATTCATAATCGTCAGATAGATCGTAAATATCTGACACGATGAACCACACATCTTTATTAGCATTGAACTCGGCATCGGTTAAAAATTTAAATTCATAAATTCTGCCATCTTCTTCATTTTCAAGAGGCCTTTTAATATTTAAGTACAAACGCCTAGTTGGATACACTCGCTCTGTATTTTCTTCATGAAGGCGCGGCTTTCGATAAGCATAACTTCCTCTAAGCCCTATATATAGGGAGGTGAGCCTTTGCTGACCATCAAGAACAGCAGTAAAATCTTTATGATTTCCAGCAGGGAACTCCTCGTTGTGTGTTTTATACCGCTCCTTAAAATCTTTGAGGAATTTATAATATTTATAGGATTTCCTAGTATCTCCCTCAACCCTCCAAAACAAGAATGAGCTAATCGGGTAATTCCTCATTATTGAATCAAAAAGCCATTCTATTTTTTCGTGACCCCACTTAAATTCCCTTTGAATTGCTGGAAGAAGGTATTGATTGGACTCTATATTCCCAATCGCAGCCGCAATCGTGATAGGGGTTTGAAATGACATATCATATCTCCTAGATATTTACTTATAATTAATCCGCTGTCTAAAAAAGTAAGCAATTTTGAACATTGCTAAAGTATCCCGTTCGCAATACTCAAGCAACCCTTGCCACAGTTCAGCCCGGCGCGCTTCGGTTGTTTCAGGTGCCATCATTTCCGCAAAGGCATCCTGCGCTGCGCCGCCATGTGCCACGGCCAAGCCCTCGTAGCTCAGTTCCGGGGCTATGGTCGGCAGCACGGCCTTGATCGACCAGGAGCCGAGCATGTCGGCGTGGTAGTAGTGCTCGCGGGACAAGGGAAGCAGGTCGAACATGCGCTCAATCACGGACTGGATGCGTGTAGCCAGATCTGGGAAAGCTTGGGCGGCTTCGATCAGACGTGAACGTTCGAAGGCTGCGTTGTAGACAATCACCGCGCCTTTATCGCCCACCGTTTCGAGTAAGGTGTCGATAAATCCCCGACGAGGATCATCTCGCCCGTCGGCCAAGAAGGCAGCATGACGCAGGCCGTCTTGGGTTTCGACATGGCATGACCATTGAAAAGGCACTTGCTGATAGGGGCGCGTTCCTGCCCAGATC
>DYMK01000042.1:2032-3564 GCA_020721585.1 Sulfuricurvum sp. | reverse complement strand
AACCAAACTTTCAATAAATCCAATTGACTTTGCACCGGATTTATTTCTGCAAAGGTCTCAATCATTAAGGCTTGCGTTTCTATCGGAGCTTGATACCAATACCAACTCGACGTATTTTCTTTCCAATACATACCCATTTCTGGATTCGTAATACTGTTTTCATCCAAACTTTTGACGATGTTTTTCGCTAGGTCTTGTTTGCCGCTTCTATTGAGAATTAAGGCAATCAAGCCTTTTTGATACAAACTGTAATCTTTCCAATATTGCTCAGCTTGACCGGTGTAATAGGCTATTACTTTTTGCAAGCGTTCACTTTTCGGAAGTTCATTATAAAATGTTCGGGTGTAGAGATAATGCAATTGAAAAGCCCCCAAGTGATTGGCTTTCAAATATTTCGCAGCCGCTTCTTGTCCCTCCTTGACGCTTTTTGGCGTTTCTAATTTTATTTTGGCTTGTTCTTCCAAATACTCGTAATCTTCTATAATTTTTGCATCTAAAAAGTGAACTGCTTTGACTAACATTTCTTTGGTTTTTTTACTTTCGTCAAAGGTTAAAATAGACTTACTTCTCAACGGAAAAACCCCTAATTTTTCTAAATGTCCAAAACCGGCTGCAATGTATTGGGTAATATAGCGGTCGGGATAACGGCTGCCTTTAAACCATGGGAAACCACCATCGGAAAACTGCATATCGTAGAGTTTTTGAGCTGATTTTTCCAATTCACGGCTCATTTTCTTAAAATCGAATAATAAGGCAATGCGTTTTTGTTGTTCCGTTTCGCTTTGTGCCTCACGCAACCAAGGGGTTTCGGCAATTAAAAGCGATTTCAATTCTTCGTTTTTCTCTAAATTACTCATCAAAACATCGGCATTTTCCCATTGACGAAATACGGCTTCAATTTTAGGATTGTCTTTTACAATTTTGGTTGCCAATGCATTAGCATAATAACGTGAAAAAGTTTGCTCGCTACATTCGTAAGGATATTCCATCAAATAGGGTAAGGCTTGTATGGCATACCACACCGGATTGGATGTAACTTCTAAGGTAAGTTTGTAATTTTGAAGTGAAGTGGAAGTATTGTTTTTCAATTTATCCAAAGTAAATGTTTTGGTCTCCTTGGAATTGATCCACATCGGCAGCGTTTCGGTAACCAACATCCGATTGCTCAATACGGGTAATACATTTTGTTCGCCATCAGAAAAATCACCGGCTTTGGCTACCACTTTGTATTGCAAGGCTTGAATATCAAACGGGATTTGCAAGGTCCAACTCACTTGTGTATTGCCTTTGGCATCTACTGTAAAGGGTTTTTGAGTTTCAATATTACCCAAATTTACATTGATATTTTTACCTGAAACTGCATCGGTCAATTCCAATTGGGCAACTCCTTGCAAGGTTTTTTCACTCAAATTACTGATTTTGGTACTGAAAATAATTTGGTCGCCTTCTCTTAAAAAACGCGGAGCATTCGGCGTGAGCATCAATTCTTTTTGCGTTACCGAAGTGGCGGAATGATAAGCGGTTTGCATATC
>DYMK01000042.1:0-1932 GCA_020721585.1 Sulfuricurvum sp. | reverse complement strand
GTTTGTTCACTTCCGGGTTGCATTTTGTCTCTAAAAGTAAGCGTTTCTATACTCAAATCTTCTCTTTTTTCTTTCACATTGACCGGCAAAGATTGAGTATTGAAACTATTGAAATTGACCATCGTAACTACTATGCTGAAACCGCTCACATCCGTTTCAGCAATAGGAAATTCTATCTTTTTAATTCCGTTTTTGAGCAAAATCGGTAAGGTTTGAACTATTTTTCGATCTTTTTCTACATAAACATAAAAATAAGCATCCGGCGATGCAGTGCCAACGGTCAAAACGGCTTTATCTCCCGGCACATAAGCTGCTCTATCTAAATAGGCTACAAAAAGCTGCTCATCAGCTACCTCTTTGGCTTGGGGTTGCACCAAATCAAAATTGGCTTTTTCCGTGATTTCGGTGCCTGTTTTGTCTTTGGTTTCCAATACAATTTGATAAGCGCCTCCTAACCATTTTTTGTATTCATTTTTAAGCACAATCTCTGCTTCTCCGTTAGTCGTATCATAATCGGTTTCAAAGACCTTTTCTCCTAATTTTTGATTATTATCATTGGTGTAGTAATCGTGGGGAAAAAGTTTATTAAACTCGTTTTCTGTCCATTGGGGAAAATCGGGGGCTTCCCAAGGACGTTTTCTTTTTGCTTCTTTTGGGGCTTGCATCTTGTATATTTTTACGCTACCTTTTGAAGGCACTTTTTCTCCATTCAGGTTTTGGGTAACGATTTTGATGTTTTGTTGCACTTGGCTTGCATCCCATTTTGCATCGACGACCAAATCAGCGGTCATACTTTGGTACCCAACATTCACAATGGTTTTTGCCGAATGCGTTTCGCCATTGATATCGGTAATATCGGCTTCAATTTCATATTGAAAAATAGGTAGTGATTGAGCAGCTACACTTTGGTCGGGAAGGGCAGCGAACGCTATTTGAAAGGTCCCATTGGCATCAGTTACCGTTTCGCCGTGCGTAATTTCCTGCGGTTCAGAGCTGAAATACGGTTTATGCCAATACCACCAGCGTGGGTATTGCACTTTCCTATGTACGCGATAAACCACTTGCGCATCCGAAATATTGGTTCCGGCATAAGCCAATGCTTTTCCGGTAATTTTGACCGTATCATTGACTTTGTAAGTTTCCGTAATCGGATTAAATTCCGCTTCAAATTTAGGACGTTTGTACTCTTCTACTGAAAAATCAGTACTTCCGCCGATATTCCCTTTGACAGCATTGATTTGCAAATGATAGATTCCGGTTAAACCGGACTCGGGCAATACAAATTCGCCGGCAACAGAACCAAACGCATTGGTGGTCAAATCTAATTTGGCTACTTCTTGCCAATTGACATCTTTCAATACCGCTTCCACTTTCAGATTGGGCATCACCGTGGAAATGGTTTTTTTACCTACCGGTTTATTTTCAATGACAATAGCTTTGAAATACACTTTTTGCCCCGGACGATAAATGCTTCTATCGGTAAAAACGGAAACTTGATGGTAGGTTTTTAAATTGGTATTGTCTTTATACGCTTGACTGATATTGTAATTACCAAAAGTAGCGGTTTGATTACCGTAAGTAACTTTGGCTCTTAAATTATTGTAATAATTATCTTTGGGTAAATAGATGAATCCATTAGCATCGGTCGTAAATGTTTTATCATACGATTTATCGTAGCGGTTGTTGTAAATACTTTTTAGGTGAACTTTTGCTACTTGGAGTGGTTTTCCGGTAATTCTGTGCACCAATTGCAAGCGTTGTTCTTGTGCATTGCCTATTTCGGTCAAGACCAAATCAGTGATTTGGACTATGGCATAACCGTAGGTTTCCGTTTGGGGCACTTGCGCTAAAACTAAATACTTTCCTTGATTCAAAGCAGGTAAGAGCACTTCGGTAGTATGAAATTGGTAATCACCTACATTTTTTAAAGTT
>DYMK01000041.1 GCA_020721585.1 Sulfuricurvum sp. | reverse complement strand
TTACCATGTAGTAATATTAAAAAAACATAACATTATAACCCTGTATCCGAATGACAATTTAAAAAAAAATTAAAAACTAATATCTATTTAGCTTCCGCTCCTGCTTGTGAGAGCATAAACTTAATAGCATTTTTGATATCTTCATCTGAAAGTTTGTCATTACCCCCTTTTGGTGGCATAACGCCTTTCTTACCGGTATATCCTTTTACGGCGTGATCTTGCAGTACTTTCATCCCTTGTGCTGCGCGAACTTTCCAATCTTCCGTTTCGGTAAGTTTTGGGGCTCCTGCCACACCTGTTGCATGACAAGCCACACACAATCCATCATACACTGATTTACCATTTCCATAATCGCCACCACCTGCTGTTGCGGCTGCCGGTGCACTTGCTTGTGCTTTGGCGACTTGCTCGGATTTTGCTTTAAGATATTTTATAATCTTAGTAACATCTTCTTTGGAAACGTTTTGATTTGGCATCGCTAATTTATAGCGTTGTCGCATCGCTTCAACATCAGCGTCTTTCATGTGGGAATCAGGATTGAGAATCCATTCAGTCAACCATTTGTCATTTCTACGTTTATCCACCATTAACAAGTCGGGTCCGTTGAATTCTTCCCCAAACTTATGACAAGCACTACAACCGTAGTTCAAATATTCCATTTCACCCGGTAACAAGTTGGCTAACTCAATAGCTGATGGTTTGAACGCTTGCATTTTCATATCGGAATTGATACGTTCAGTATAAGCTAACACGCGTTCGTTTTCGGCTGCTTGATCAAATTTGACTTGCATATATCCTGCTAATTGTTGTTTGTTAGGACTGTTTTGATGTTCTAACATCAGCGGGAACATACCGGCTTTTTCGGCTTTGAATTTAATGGTAGCGGTTTCACCCGGACTGAAATGATACATTTTATCATAGGATGCTATTTCATATACATAATGATCCAACTTGGTTTGACCGTGATTGGTAATGTATAGTGAGACAGTTTGTCCTTGTGCAATGCTCAAATTAGCCGGTGTTATTTTACCATCTTTAATGGTGGCATAAACCTTTACTTCATTACCTTTATTCTCAACCCGCTCTTTACCCATTTCTGTAAATACAGCAGATTTTTTATCGGTAACGATGTTAGTTCCTACCGGATAAATCGGATTGGATTTATAATCTTTTACACTTATTAAAGTAGTATAATGTGGTTCACCCAAGGGTAAAGGCAAATCAAAAATCACTTTGGGATCGCCATCAGCACTAATATCAATCAATTGATGGTTTTGCGGATGTAAGGGTCCTACCGGATTGAAGCGGTCAATAGATAATTTGTTTAACGAAATTAAATATTTTCCGTGTGGTTTTTGTGTATCACCGTGAGCGGAAACTAAGTGACCTACGTTGTAGTGTGAAGGCACATCGCCTAACACTTTTAGGTTGATATAATCCCATTTGGTGATTTTAGAATCCACATAAATAGAGGTGTAAACAACTCCTTTTTTGCTATCGAATTGATTGTGCAAAGGACCTAATCCCACTTCCACACTTCCGTGTAAGGCATCGTCTAATTTGATAATAGGAATGCCGTAACGGTCAGTTCCTTCAAATTTTTTCTCGGCTATGGCTTTTTGAATTTTAGCAAAAGAATATACCCAAGCGTGAGAATCCAATTTTCCGGCAACGACAATATAATCACCTGTCGGGTCCACATCTACTCCGTGCGGTGATTTTGGTTCAGGAACTAAAAAGAACAATCCGTGTTTTACGGCATCGTCTATTTTGATTACTTTATGACCGCGTACCATCATCGGTTTGATAGTTCCATTGGCTAATAATTCTTCTGCTTTTTTCCAATTGGTTACGTGCAGATAATCCACGTCGCGTGAAGAACAACCGGCTTCAAAAGGTGGACGACCGCTTTCTATACCACCATAATACATTTCGGTACAAAATGAATTGGTAAAGCCCCAACCATAAGAATTTAATTTTCCGGCATCGGATAAATCCTGTGTGTAAGGTGGAAATTCAAAGGTAAACGATGCTTTTTCGTCCACTCTACCGGTTTCGTTGTCAAAACGCCAGTATGTAACCCCACCACGCCAGTATTTTTCAAAATTGGCTTCACTCAATTCGTGGTATTCTCTATCCATTGGGGCAGGATATTGGGCTGCTTCCATATAGTAACGAGAATCGGGTGTAAAGAAACAACCCCCGTGATTGGAACGGTAAATAGGATTGTTTATCACTTGTTTTACCTGATAATCTTTTAAACTAAAAATAAAAGTTCTCGGGTTGGCTTTGTCATTGATAACGCCCCACTTACCGTTGTAAACGCCATCGGTTTCAGAAAATCCGGGGTGATGGGTATCTCCCCAAAGGATTTCTTGACCGTCAATGAAACCGGTTTTCATTAAATCCATTGTTTCTTCGCTATATCCGTAACCGGAATTGGGTTGACGGGTACTGATAGGGACATATTTAACCATACGCATAGAAGGCACGGCATACACCGGCAAATTCCCTGCTTGCCCACCGGAATTTACAGCCACATATTCGTCTTTCATTTTGTCGTTGGTATATGTTTTAGACGCTGCCAGAACGTCATCGGCATTCAGCCCACGTCTTTTTACCACTTCACCGAAAGACTCTTCGCCGTAAGGTTTTCCTGTTATGTTGGAACCACCGGCGTATTCGTCGCCTTTCTTTTTACAAGAATTCGTTGTAAGTCCTATTGCTAACGAGATTCCAAACAATAGGATCATTCTAAATTTTGTGTTCATCTTTTTGAATGTTTTATACGTTAACAATATTATTTTTTATTAATTTTTTCGGAAAGAAGTTTTTTAGCTCTCAATCCCACATCGGCAGTTTTTACTTGGTATTGCCAATATTGTTCCGCCCATAAGAATGCATCTCGGTATTTACCTTCCTTAGCATATTTCTTATAATTATCTTCCGAAGTTTTGGCTTGTGCCAATTGGTCAAAGGCATCTTCTACTAATGCAACCACATAAGGTTCTTTTTCGTATTTGTTTTTCTTCAACCAATCTACCACAGAATTGATGACATCTTGGGTTTGCTTGATGACAACCAATTTGTCTTCATAATTTTTCTTGTATTTAGCCATTTCTTCGGCAGTCAACTTGACATCAGTTTGTGCTACATCTTTATAACCTTTTGGACGAACTAATAAAATACCTTCCATTTCAAGGTGTAAAGCAGAACAGAATTCAGTACAATAGTAAGGGAATACGCCGGGTCTATTGGCTGTAAGAGTAACAGAAGCTGTTTTACCGGGTTCAAAACTACCGTGAACGCCATAAGTATCAACCGTAAAGCCGTGGGTTTCGTCTTCCGCTCTCTCCAAATTGGTAAGGTGGAAAGTAACCACATCGCCTTCATTAACCGTTACGATTTCAGGGGTAATGTGTGAGCGGATTAAAGTACCGAATACGTGTACCCTGTTGCCTTCACGTTCTATTTTTTCTTGACCGGCTACTGTTTTGAAAGCAGAAAACTCACCACTACGTGTGTTGGTTCCTAACGGATAACGAATAATTGGTTTGATAGTCGTTCTCAAAAT
>DYMK01000040.1 GCA_020721585.1 Sulfuricurvum sp. | reverse complement strand
TACAAAAAAAGGTATTGTAATGAAAGAAGTATTTTTTAAGCGATTAAATCGAGTGACTTTAATGCTTTGTCTGGCTGCTGTATCAACTGGTATATTTGCAGGGGATTATCCGTTAACTAAGCCTGAAAATCAATTAATTCAAGATGATGAAAATAATAACTCAAAGCGATCTGGATCTGCGATAAGTCCAAAGGTAGCTAGCACGTCATCCAATGAAAGTGATGAATATGTGATTGGGTCTAATGACCTTCTGGATATATCTATATTCAGAACCAGCGATTTGTCACGTACTGTGCGAGTGAACTCAAGAGGTGAAATAAACTTGCCGCTTATTGGGGTGGTTGTAGCGGGTGGATTAAACAGCTATGAACTTGAGAAAAAATTGGCTGAAAAATATGGAGAAAGCTATCTTCAAAATCCACAGGTTAGTGTTTTTATTAAGGAATACTCTAGCCAAAAAGTCGTTGTTGAAGGTAGTGTTAATAAGCCAGGTGTATTTCCAATAGTTGGTAAAGTATCGTTGCTTCAAGTTGTTGCCTTGGCATCAGGAGTTGATAATGTTGCAGACACGGAAAAGATCCTTGTGTACCGTATGCGGAATAATGGTGTAAGAGAGGTTCTTGATTACAACTTGGCAGAAATTCGCGAGGGGATTCAGGTGGATCCTGAAATTATAGGTGGAGATGTGGTCGTTGTAGGTAAATCGGGTATTAAGTCATTATGGAAAGGAATGACAGAAAGTCTCCCTTGGTTTGCTTTGTTCTGATTCATTGTATTTTATAATTTCGTTATAAAATATAGAAGAGCTATAGTATTAATTCACCGGCTTATATGACGCTTGATCAAGTCATTTCATAGTAAAAATAAATATTATGAAGTTGGCTTTGTGTTGATTTTTTATATGAGTTGGGTCTTTTGATACAGAAAATGGAATATTTAAAATGGGAGATAAGTGACTGTTCTTATAATTAGGGCTTAACGCAAAAGCCAGATTTTCTCCCTCTCCCTCTCCCGCACGCGGGGGAGGGCTGGGGTGAGGGTGGTGATGTCGGCATAAGCTTATGTTTTAGCAGAACGTGCAGCCACCCATCCCAACCCTCTACCCAGAGGGGCGATGGAGCACAATCCAATATCTGCGTAAGTCCTAATAATGAAAAAGCATTCTCGCGTAGCATGGTATTCAAGTTTTTTACATAAATTAAAACTTACAAATACATTGGGTTTCAAAGGTTGGCGTTGTTAGAGCTCCCCTAATGCTATCACTAAAATTATTTTGAGTTAAAATCTCAAGCTACACCTTTCACCTTGTTTGATACACCTGATTTTGAAAAAATGTCGTAGGTGACGTTTATATGGAGTTTTAAGGCTGATGTATGATCATGAAGATGAAGAAAAAGGGATGATTGAGATATCGCCCGACAAAGGTGGTCGTAGCTTAGCCAAACGATCGGAAAGAAATATTCAAGCGTATTTGGAGCAAGAGAATTCAGGCGATAACCAAACTGAATCCGGTATAGATTTTAAAGCGCTTTGGGCAGTCATTGTTAAGAGAAAATGGACTGCAATAACGTTCTTTTTAATTGTTACCGTATCCGCCACAATATCATCTTTTATGATGACACCTATATTTAGCTCAACTGTGGTTCTTCAAATCGGACGAGAAGAATCCAACATCGTAAAATATGAAGATGTGAAAACAAGCTCATCGCTGTCTCCAATGAGTGAGTTTTATACTACGCAGCATGAAATATTAAAGAGTCGCTTGCTTGCTTCGCGTGTTATAACAAAACTAGATTTGTGGAATATGAGTGATTCGAAGCCAAATGGAAGCAATGGTGAAAATGAAGCGCAATCTAATGAAAAATATAGAGATAGGGTTATTGATTCTTTTCTTCAGGGACTAACTGTTAGCCCAGTACGAAATTCTATGCTTGTAAAGGTTAGTTACGAAAGTGCTAATTCGATTCTTGCCGAAAGAATTTCAAATATTATTGCTGAAGAGTATGTAAATCTTAATCTGGAACGAAGGATGGGTGCAACGACCTATGCTAAAGCGTTTCTTGGGGATCAATTAGAGCAAATTAGAGCAAGGCTTGAAGAGTCGGAGAAGGAGCTGGCGGCTTACAGCCGGAGTCTTGGTGTTGTCAAGGATAATAATTCTAGTGAAATAAGCACGGACAGCCAAGTATTTAACGATTATACAGCAGCTCTGAGTCAGATTGAGCAAGAGCGCATTAAGGCTGAGAGTATTTACAAGCAAATGCAGCGATCAGGGGGGGCTTCTCTCAGCGTCGTTCTCGATAACCCCGTTATTCAGTTGTTAAAATCAAAAAAGTCAAGTTTGGAAGTTGAATATCAAGAATCACTACAAATTTATAAACCTGATTTTCCATTGATGTTGCAAAAAAAGGGGCAGATCGAAGAAATTCAAAGGAAAATTGACGAAGAAGTTCTGAGTATTAAAAAGTCCTTACAGATTAATTATGAGGCAGTCAAGGCAGAGGAGGAGGCCTTGCGAGCAAAGCGGGATGAGGCCAAAGAATTGATACTAAGCGTGCAGGATCGTGGTACACGCTACAGTGTTATTAAACGTGAAGTTGATACAAATCGGCAGCTTTATGAAGGATTGCTGCAAAGAATGAAGGAAGTTAGTGTTGCTGGCGGAGTTGGACTAAATAACATTAGTGTGATTGACCGGGCGAGAGTGGCTGATCACCCTATTAAACCAAAGAAATCCCTTATTATTCTAATTTTTTCATTTATTGGAATGATCGGTGGAATTTTTCTTGTTCTCTTTATTGAAATGCTAGATGACACGATCAAAGGGGCAGCTGCGTTTGAAAAAATATTTTCCCTCCCTGTTCTGGGTATTATTCCAGAATTAAAAATCAAACAGGAGTTAAACCAGCCAAACCACATCCACACGGAAAATATGAATTCGCGTTCTGTAATTTCAGAAGCCTTCAGATCGCTACGTACTTCGATTCAGTTTACTACTTCGGAAGGCGCGCCTAAAGTTACTTTATTCACCAGCGCTCGTCCAAGTGAGGGGAAAAGTACAACCTCACTTTCCGTTGCTATTCAGTTTGCACAAGCTGGAAAAAAGGTTTTGATTGTCGACTTGGATTTGAGAAAGGCGAGCCTGCATAAAGTTCTCGGTATCTCTAATGATTGGGGCATTACCAATTATTTGGCGGGTGATGCACAACCGGCTGAAATTACACGCAGTGCGTCTATTGAAAATTTGTATATTGTTCCTTCTGGTCCGCTACCACCCAATCCTGCTGAATTGATATCAAGTGGGAAAATGTTTTCATTTTTATCACTTGCAGTTGACAAATTTGATATTGTGATAATAGATGGTCCACCTGTTCTTGGTTTGGCTGATGCGCCTTTGCTCGGTAACTTGGCTGATGCAACAGTGTTAATTGTTGAAGCGGGTGTGACTCGTGTTGAACATATACGTGATGCTTTGAAACGACTTAAATCTTCACACTCTAAAATAATTGGCGGAGTTCTTACCAAGGTTAATACGCGTCATAGTTCTTATGGTTATGATGCGTACTACCAATACGGTAAGTAACTCAGTCATTTCGGA
>DYMK01000039.1 GCA_020721585.1 Sulfuricurvum sp. | reverse complement strand
CCCATTTACCTTTCACACACCACCAATCTTACACTTTGTGAAAATAACTATGGAAGTTTGATGGCCATTGCATCTGGGGGCAGTGGAACTAAGACCTATCATTGGAGTCATGGATTAAGCAATAGTCCAAGCCAAAATATCAATCCCTCAACTTCAACCACCTATACCGTTTATGCCACCGATGCTAACAACTGTAGCTCCGATACCGCAGCGATTCCAGTAACGGTGTTGCCATTGCCTATGGTAAACAGCTCAGGGCTTAATGTGGCTTACTGCTCAAATTCCAGTTCTGTTACCCTAAGCGGCACGCCTTCAGGAGGTTCCTTCACAGGCCCTGGTATCACCGGATCGGTTTTTAATCCAGCCACTACCTCCGCTGGGACAAAAAATATTATCTATTCCTATACCGATGCAAACAGCTGCACCAATCGCGATACCCAAGTTACCACCGTTTATGCTGCTCCACAAATTCAATTTTCAGGACTTGCTTCGGCCTATTGTACCAATAATGCTGCCGTGGATTTGAGTTCTAAAGCTACTCCCACCGGCGGTTC
Organism: Sulfuricurvum sp.; assembly: GCA_020721585.1. Classification (GTDB taxonomy): domain Bacteria; phylum Campylobacterota; class Campylobacteria; order Campylobacterales; family Sulfurimonadaceae; genus Sulfuricurvum. Next base: position 3,104 of record DYMK01000039.1, on the reverse strand, counting down.
TTTCTTTGTTAATTCGGTGGCAACCACATCTTTTAATCCCGTAGCTTTAGGTACTGGCACACATAAGATCCGCTATTCGGTTTCCAATGCTTATGGCTGCTCCGATGTGGATAGCGTTTCGGTTTACGTCAATCCAGTAACTGACGCTGCCTTTTCTGGCCTTTCTGCTTCCTATTGCAAAAACTCTTCGGCAGCTACTCTTATTGGAACTCCATCCGGTGGCGTTTTCTGGGGAACTGGAGTTGCCGGTTCAAGTTTCAATCCTGCCAATGCCACCGTGGGAAGTAATTTAGTGTCGTATCGATATACCAATATTTACAACTGTACCGACACTTTTTCACAAGCTACTACCGTAAATGCTCTTACTCCTCTTACTTTGTCTACTCCCGATAATATCTTCTGTAATTCGGATGCTGCAGTGGCTATTACTGCAAGTCCTGCAGGTGGGATACTCTCTGGTAATGGTGTTAACAACTCAGCTAAAACCTTCAACCCTGCTTCGGCTACTTTGGGCAGCAATGTCATTACTTATACTTTTTCAAATCCTTATGGGTGCATCAGCACCGCTACTCATAATGTAACGGTAAATGCACCTGCTACTTTAGTACTCAACGGACTGGCTGCCAGCTACTGTGTGAATCATGCTCCTGCCACACTTTCACCTAGTCCGGCGGGTGGTGTAATTTCTGGGGCGGGTATTGTATCAGACAAATTTTATCCCTCGGCTGCAGGTGTTGGAACTCACTCCATCTCTTATATTTACGACAACGGGTGCATCGATACAATAACCTCTGCGGTTACCGTCCATGCATTGCCAACAATGGCCATCAGCGGTTTGGATACCGCCTATTGCTATAATAATCCTCCCGTTGCTGTGGTGGGATCTCCTTCAGGGGGAACGCTATCAGGGAATGGAATCAGCGGACTCAACTTTAGCGCTACCAACGCAGGTGTTGGAGTGCATTTGATTCGGTACATCTCGGATGTTGATGCCCATGGTTGTATCGACACAGCATTCAAACAACTTGAGGTTTTTGGTATTCCCAATATTTCCTTTGGATCTTTGGTGGCTGATCAGTGTATTAGTACTGATTCAGTGTCTTTAGCTGCAACTCCGGCGGGAGGTGCTTATTCAGGAACAGCAATATCAGGTAATGTTTTCAGTTCATCCACTGCAGGAGTTGGGAGTCATAAAATATATTATTCAGTTACCATTGGGAACCTAGCATGCTCCAATGTGGATAGTTTTACATTTTCGGTGCATAGCCTTCCCTCTCTTACATTCTTAGGTGGAAACACCTGTGCCAATATTCCTTCGATGACTTTATCGGCCTTACCTTCAGGGGGAACTTTTTCGGGCACCTTTGTTTCGGGTAATAATTTTGCTCCTATCTCATCTGGAGTGGGCAGTTTTCCTGTTACTTATTCTTTTACCGATGCCTACAACTGTACCAATAATACCACTCAAAACATTATAGTGAATGCCATTCCGGTGATTAATTTTGTAATGGCGGATACGCATTTTTGTGTCAACGAAGCTGCCGTAAATTTAGTAGCTACTCCGTTAGGGGGATCCTTTGCGGGTAATGGGGTCATTGGGTCGAGCTTTACTCCTGCCAATGCTGCTTTGGGCAACAATCCAATTTCCTATACTTATACCGATCTTAATCTATGTACCAATTCAAAAGTACATCAGGCAGTTGTGCATGCTTTGCCTGTGGTTAACTTTGTCAATACTCCAGTTTCGTACTGTTCCAACGGGACCCCTCAGCTGCTATCAGCTACGCCTTCGGGAGGAACTTTTTTGGGCAGTGGGGTGACCGGGGCTAATTTCTATCCTGCGTTAACTTCGCCGGGCTCGATTCCGCTCTTTTATCATTATACCGATGCTTTCAGTTGCAGCTCCTCCGATACTTTGATGGTGGTGGTGAATGCTCCGCCTGTGGTTGCTTGGTCGGGCCTTAATACTTCTTATTGCAAAAACGATTTACCTGATACCCTGACCTTGAATCCTTTGGGAGGATACTTTAATAATGCAGCTGTGGTTAATGGCATTTTTATGCCGAGTCTTGCTGATACGGGGGGGTTGGCAATAACTTATTCTTTTACCGATGCCAACAATTGCTCTGCTTCGCAGGTTGTGAATACGCATGTTTACCAAAATCCCAGTATCGATGCGGGTCAGGATTCCCTAATTCCTTGCAACTCCAACGGAGTGGTCTTGGGCGAAGTGGCTCAGTCTGGTAATACTTATCTTTGGGCTCCTTATGCGGGGCTTAACAATCCTTTTGCTGGCAATCCTACTGCCAATCCTTGGAATACCACTTGGTTTGTGGTGACTAAAACGCATCTTGCTTCGCAATGTACGGCCAAGGATTCGGTCTTGATGTCGGTGCCTGTTCCCTTGCAAGTGTTTATCAGTGGGGATACTAATCTGTGTGCTGGAGATAGCCTGCATCTGCTGGCGGCTGGCTCTGAAAACTATGTTTGGAGTTATGGTATTACGGGTGAGAACTTCGACTTTAAACCCATGATAACCCAATACATAAAAGCTCAAGCCACTGATTCTAACAACTGTGTTAGTGTGGATTCTGTATTAGCGCTTCTAAATCCTCTGCCTATTCCTAACCTAGGTTTTGCCTCGGATACAGTGGTGATCAACGATTCTTTGGTGCTTTCGCCTGGTAGTTTTAATACCTATCTTTGGTCCAATGGCAGCTCAATGAGCTCAATGACTTTACATTATCAATCTGGATTGGTGGATTCTTTAATCTGGGTACAAGTGGAAAATGAGTTTGGCTGCCAAGGTTCGGATACCATCCGAATTTTCTTCAATAATCTCGATGATGATTTTGAATCAATACAGCTTAAAGTTTTTCCTAATCCTTCACAGGATGTGGTAAATCTTGAATTTGGTAATTTGGTTTATGTAAATTCAATTCAACTGATGGATCTTTCTGGAAAAGTGGTGCAAAGTATCAGCGTGGAGGATTTTATCCAATCCTATTCATTAAATATCAACGCCCTGCCTGTAGGAGCTTACTTGTTGCAAATCAACCTCTTGAAGATGTCTAAAACGTTGAAGATTTTAAGGAAGTAGGGAA
>DYMK01000004.1:96785-158708 GCA_020721585.1 Sulfuricurvum sp. | reverse complement strand
TAAAAGAAAAAGCGTTGGAAAATAATGTGATTGTCTTACAACGCAAAGGGGATGTAATGGAGACGTTTATCCCCAAAAATCCGTAATCTCTCGTCACCCTGAACTGGTTTCAGGGTCTAAAAAATAAGCTACAATAAGCCATCCATTACACCTAAGGGTATCTACCATGACACGTCAAAAGATCGGGATCATCACCGCTATAGCAACCTTTTCTCTTATCGTTTTGTATGCGTTGGGAGGATTTTTCGCCGTTCCCTATCTGCTGACCCATGTCGTACCCTCTAAGGTAGCAACCGCGACGCACGGGGGGAAATTCTCCCTTGAATCTGCTGCATTTAACCCTTTTACCTTTACCCTTACGTTGGATAATTGTGCGTTTAAAACCCCTCAAAAAGGGGATTTACTCCATTTTGACCATCTCACCATCAATGTCAATCCCATCGATTATCTTCAAAAGGGGGCAGTGGTGTTTGAGACCATCGCCATTCACCATCCCCACATCACCCTTGCCAAAGATTCCCAAGGGAAGATGAATTTTGGGTGGTTGCTCAAAGAGGATAATAGCACCCAAAAAGAGGAATCCAAACCCCTTGGTGTGGTTATTAATACCTTAAGTCTCTCCCAAGGGAATATCCAATACCACGATGTGAGTGAGGGGAAAAACTACACCCAATCCCTTCAAACCATCGCCATAACCCTCCATAACATTGCCATAGGTGACCATAGTCACACCCACGGGAAGCTTGACGTGTCGATGAAAATCAACAATGGAGGGGTATTGGAGCTTCACGGAAACCTCGTTGATACCCTCCTTAAGGGGACGTTTACCTTTGATTCGGGGGCATTGTCCTCCCCCTTTGGGTATGTGCGTCCCAAAATGCCCATCGAAGTACGGGGGGGAATTGCGCAGTGCCGTTTTGATTACGCCCTTAATACCGCTGATCTTAATACCACCCAACTCACCCATCTTGTCATGGGAGTACAGAATCTCACCCTTAATCCCAAAGGGGAGACAACGCCTCTTGTGCGGCTTAAGACCCTCTCCCTAAATGCCCCTAGCATTTTTCCCCTCCGTAAACACGCACAGGTGAATGCGGTGAAGCTTCAGGGGCTTGACCTTAGGGCATTGCGTTCCCAAACGGGGGTCATTGATTGGGTTTGGTATCTCGATCAAATTGACAAAGCGTTCCCCAGTGAGGAGAATGAGACCAAAGTACCCTGGAAATTTACCCTCCATACCTTGGACGCTGAGGATATTGGGGTCAGGTGGGACGATCATGCCCCCAAACGCCCCTATTATGCCACATTAGAGAAGATAGCGTTGCACGCCAAGGATCTCAGCAGTGATCCTATCATCCCCCTAACTGCCACTTTGACCGTGGGTAAACTGGGTATCTATGCGGCTCACCAAACCATCGGAGGATGGGAAACCTTGCGCATGGAGGGGATGACCCTAGGGCAAGAGAGCCACACGGTCACTGTCGGTAATGTAACCCTCCAACATCCCTTTATCGCAGTACAACGACGTGCCAATGGTACCCTTGATCTAAACGATATGCTCTATACCTCCAACATACCCACCGTAAAAGAGGAGCATAACGCTTCTAGGGTTCCTTGGAGCGTGGCGTTAGAAAATCTCTCTATCGAAAAACTGGGGCTTACATGGCGTGATCATGCCACCAAAACCCCCTACGCAACAACGCTGGAGAATTGCTCCATTGGGGTAAAAAACATCACCAACGATCCCAACGTTCCCCTCACTGCCCGTATCAAAACCGGAATATTAGACCTCTACACCCTTGCCAATCATCGTAAAATTGGAGGGTGGGAAAACCTTGGGATAGAGGGGATTATCTTTGAACCGGCACGCCACAATGTGACCATTGCCCACGTGACCCTAAACCGCCTTCAGCTCTTTGCGCAACGGCTCAAAGAGGGGACGATTGATCTGCAAAATCTGTTGTACGTTTCTCAAGATACCCCAAAACCCACCAAACCCTCTGCTGCTTGGACGTATGGGATTGGGACGATTGCCTCCACACACGGGGAGGTAAACGTGGATGATTTACTCCCCAATGTCCCCGTAACATGGCATCTCAACCCCCTTGATTTTACCCTCAAACACCTCTACAGTCACCCCAATAGCACCCTTGAAGCAACCCTCTCTACGGTGCTTAATGGGGTAACGCGCTTAACCCTTGATTCCCATCTTAAACTCACCCCCAGTGTGCAAGGGGAGGGGGATTTTAAGCTCAAAAAATTGCACGTTCCCTTACTTGCTCCGTATCTGGAACCCTCTACCTATGCTCGTATCGATGAGGGGAATCTCAGTGTGGGGGGTCACTATACGTTTGCCCCACACAAAGCCCATGTTGAGGGGAAATTAAACCTCAAAGGGTGGGTTATTCGGGATAGTCGTGATAAAACCGTTCTCCTAAGCTGGGATCGTATCGGTGTGACCCCTTTTAGCTACGCCTATCCTGACAATCAGTTACGGATCAAACAACTCTCCATGATGGGGGTCTATACCAGTATTTTGATCGATCACAACAAGACCATGAACCTCTCAACGCTGAGCAAAGGGGGCAAAACGGAGGAAAACACGACTGCATCCAAACCCGCAAATAACCCTTTTGGTCTGAGTATCGATGCGCTGACCCTCACCCAAAGTAGTGCGATGTTTAGTGATCTCTCCTTGCCCTTACCGTTTAAAACCCTTACCCACGATTTGGAAGGGAAGATTATTGGGATCTCCACCGCGCATGAAAGCGATACCCTTGTACTCCTGAAAGGGGTGATTGACCGGTACGGATTAGCCGATATTCAGGGTCATCTCAATACCCATGCCCCCACCCAAATGACCGATATGAATGTGAGTTTTAGCAATTTGGAACTCAAAAACTATACCCCTTACGCCCTCAAATTTTTGGGCTATCCTATTCTTAATGGAAAACTCTTGCTCAATTTGGGGTACCACATCGACCATGGTCAGTTACAAAGTCGCAATAACGTCGTGATCAAACGGATCGAACTGGGCAAAGAGAGCAATGCTACTGCCCCCTTCCCGTTAAAACTGGTCGTAGCGTTACTCGAAGATGCACAAGGGGTGATTAATGTCGATCTTCCCATTGAAGGCAATGTGACCGATCCCCAATTTCGTTATGGAAAAGCGGTATGGCAAGTACTCACGAATCTTTTTACCAAAGCCGCCACCGCCCCTTTTCACCTCCTTGGTTCCATGATGGGGTTATCAGGGGATCCCACAACCGCCAGCAAGCTCTTTTTTGAGGAAGGTACTACCAAGCTTCTCCCCCGTACCCAAGAAAAATTGGATAAAGTACCCGCGTTGTTGCTCAAACGACCCCAACTCTCCCTCTATGTACACAGTGGAGTAAATACCACGCACGATGGACACGCACTGGCACTGCGCCATATCGTTAGCCAAATACAACGCAAATACCCCAAACTCAAAACCCCCAACGATGCGTTATCGCTCCCGTATATCGAAGAGTTCGCTCAAAAATCGTTGCATTCAAAAGAGATTTTTGCCTTGCAAGAACAGCTTAAAGCTCAGTATCCGCAAGAGGCGCAATACCACTACTATTATGCCCAAGCGTTAGCAGAAAAGCTAATCCCCTTGCAAGAGATCACCCCCGATGAGTGGAAAACCCTAGCGACCCAACGAACCGCTGTGATTTTCCAGTATCTCAAAAAGTTTCCTGAACTGAACAACCGTGTGTTTGTGGGGACAGAGGAACCTGCCAGCTTTAAAGATACCCGAGGGGTAGGTTTGCGCATGGAGCTACGACTCCCGCAGTAAGGGCGCAACCGACTTTAGACGCAGGCTAAAAAGCATAGGGGTTGCACGTATGGCTTGATTGGGCATTTTCTTAAAAGAATAATTCCGCCCAATCAATCTCATCCATAAAACTCAAGTAGATGACCGTACCAAAATAAAAAATGAAGATGAACGGAAATGACCATCGGTTCATCCATCGGGCAATGAAAAGGTGCTGTTTTTCTTCCAAATTAACGATAATAGCCGAGGAAAATGCGATAAACAAAATAGACAAAATGGTGAGAAAATTGAGCTTATCGGCAAGGACAAAATGGCTTGAGGGGGGGAGTGACCCCGAGATGACAATGGCGGATGCGGAAGTAGCAAAAATCGCCCCAATGGCAAGGGCAAAGCGTTGATCCAGTTGCTCAGGTTTGGTTAAAACCGCCATAAAACCGACCAAAAAAGAGAGAAATAAATTCCAGTAAGTTTTAAAAAAATCGTTTAATCCCCCTCCGGGGATAAAAACATTAAAACTTACCCGAGAAAAATCGGATTTGGGTTCCATAAAGGGGGAGGGATCTCCGTAATTGGTTCCGTAGGTGTAGTCATACCGTTGGATAAAAAATTTTTGTAAGTTAAATCCTTCCGCATCGCGTAACTCTGAAAAACCGGAACTTTCAACATCGGGGACATATTCTAGCTCTTTGGCGGTGGAAAACTCATCTTCGATGGAAATTTTTAGGGTATTGTCATTGAGGGGGAAATGGGTGACATTCCAGCTGTGTTTGATGGTTGCGACCACATGAAGACACACGTAGTGAACCCCATTGGGTAGAAGTTTTACGGTGCTTACCCGATTGGACGTGATGTTTCCCCCCACGATCCAAAACGTTTTATCGGGGGTTAATTTAGGATTATCCCACCGAAACCACAGATACATATCGACATCGAAGTTATTGGTTTTGAGATTGATGTTGGAAATTTGGTTGATATAGGCTCCGACAAAAACTTTCGAGGGGGGAAGTTTGATGACACCTAAGGGGGCATTATTAGCCCAAATCATAAGGGGAAAGAGCCACAGTACTACGATTTTTAGCATACTCAAGAGTCCCTGATAGATGAATTTTTGGGTGAAATGGCATTATAGCTTAGTCATTGAGGGATTTTAGTGTCTATTCTTAACGTTTTTTGTTAAAATGACCCTCGCGTATTTTTATCAGCCTCCCTGTGAGCGCTCGTGACCAAAGGGATGGAATGAAATTTAAATGGACACTCTTCTCCATTATGGGGATTATTTTTCTTTTTTTTATCGCAACGATATGGCTTTTGGGGAGCATCCAAAGTAAAAGTGCCAATGAAGCGTGGGGGATCAAATTGATGCAAACCGATTTGGAACTCAAAAAACAGCAAACCTTCCTCCCCATCATCCAAGAGATTGCCTTAATTCGACACCTTGCCCAAGAACCTGCCATCATTGCCATGGCAAACGATGAGTTTGACCCCCTTAAGCGCGCCAAAGGGCTTGAAGTATTGGAACATTATCGCCTCCAGTTTCACGATAAAAGCTATTTTGCGGCGTTTACCCAAGGGCGTAATTTTTATTATGAGGATAACAACCACTCCAATAAAGGGAAAAATCCCCTCTATACCCTCAATCCCAAAGAGCCTCAAGATCAGTGGTTTTATGCCACGATTGCTTCGGGAAAACCGTTTGAAATCAATGTTCAAACCGAACGCATCATGAATGTGACGAAAATATGGATCAATTATGTGGTTCACGATCACGGTCGTATTGTGGGGGTGATTGGGACAGGATTTAATTTGAATGATCTAATCCATCCCCCCTCGTCTTCTACTGCTGGAGCGGTTAGGAGCTTTTTTATCAAAAAAGATCTCTCGATTCAACTGGCAAGTGACCACGAAATGATTGATTACAACAGCGTTTTTAAAGATTCGGATGAGCATAAAACAATTATGAAGATGATTGATAAACCCTCCGATATTGAACAAATCAAGGATGCGGTGGAGACCTTGGAATATGAGCCTAATACCATCAAGATGTTTTGGATGAGTGTACAAGGGGAAAAAAATCTGGTAGGTATTACCTATTCACCGGAAATAGGGTTATATGATATTACGTTTTTTAACAATAAAGCGTTGGTCTTACTCGATAATCGAAACCTTTTTGTGGTCTTGACCCTTTTGTTTATCCTTGCGATTCTCATTGTGGGGGTATGGACATCAGGGCATATCCTCTCCCCCATTAAACAACTCAAAGAGGATATTGCCACCTTTCATCGAAACCATGAACGGGGGAAATTAACGGTTATGGTAGACAATGAGATTGGTCAGCTCACCCACAGCATCCAAGCGTTATTGGATCAAGCCTCCCATCAGCAGACCATTTTAGCCCTCTCTAAAAACCATTTGGAGGTGATCCTCGACCAAACGGAGGAGGCCATCGCGATTCTCGATGAACATCACAAATTGGTCGTGGTCAATCGTGCGTGGGAGGCAATGTTAGGGTATACCCCCTCACAGCTTCACGGCAAAAAGGTCAAAAATATCCTCCCCGCAAATGATTGGCGTGAGCATCTCTCCTTTTTGCGCACCCTTGATCGTCCATCCCATCGTCCGCACCACCATTATCTCACCAAAAAGGGGGAGATTAACGTGGTTTACGTTGATTTTATCCCCATGGCATCGCACGAAATTTTGATGATTGCGCGCACTCCTCGTACCCAAAGGGAGAGCCAAGGTGTCACCCTTCACCTCACTATCACACCACAAGGGGATGCTTATGAAGCTTAAAGAGACACTGTTCCTTATTATGAGTGGTATTTTTATCGTTTTTATCACAACGGCATGGTTGTTAAGCAATCTTCAAAGCAAAAGTGCCAATGAAACGTGGGGGAAAAAACTGATTCAATCCGATTTGGAACTCAAAAAGCAACAAACCCTCCACCCCATTATCCAAGAGATTGCGTTGCTTAAAAAGCTCTCCCAAGAACCCGCCCTTATTGCCATGGCACACGATGAGTTTGACCCCCGTAAACAAACAGAAGGGCTAAAAATTTTGGAACGGTATCGTCTTGAGTTTCACGATAAAAGTTACGCAGCAACGTTTGTCAAAACCCTCCATCAGTACCGCAATAACCCTCACTCTGCCAAAGGCGAGGGGTCTTTGTATACCCTTGATCCCCATACACCCTCCGACCAATGGTTTAGTGCGACGATCACCTCAGGCAGTGCGTTTACCCTCAATGTCGAAATGGGCATTAGGAAAATATGGGTCAATTACGTGATCAAAGATCATGGTCGTATTATAGGGGTCGTGGGGACAAGCTTCAGCCTTAATACTCTGGTTAAATCCCAATCCAAGCATACGGAAATTAAAAGCTTTTTTATCAAAAAAGATCTCTCCATACAGCTAAGTAATGATACCCATATGATGAATGACAATGGGATCGCCAACACAAGCGATGGTCATAAGAGCCTTGCTAGGGTGATTAATGACTCAAAAGATATTGCCAAAATAAAAGAAGCCATGGAGACCTTATCCTATACCCCCAATGGTATCCAAACCTTTTGGATGAATGTGCATGGGGAGAAAAATCTGGTGGGGATCGCCTACTCACCCGAAGTAGAGCTGTATGAAGTGACCTTTTTTGACCAACATGATTTGGTGTTGTTGGACAATCGTAACCTCTTTATTATCTTAAGCTGCCTCTTTTTTATCGCCATTATCGTGGTAGGAATGTTGGTTTCACGACGGATTCTCTCCCCCATCCAACGTTTGAAAGAGCATATTATCACCTTTCATAAGAATAATAAACAAGGACAACTCACGGTCATGGACAGTGGGGAGATCGGGGAGCTAACGACAAGTATCCAAGCGTTATTGGATCAAGCGTACCAGCAACACGCAACGTTGTCAATCTCCAAAAACCATTTGGAGATGATCCTTGACCATACCTCGCACGCCATCGCCATCCTCGATAAGCATCATCGCTTGGTGGTGATTAACACCGTATGGGAGGGGCTGTTAGGGTATAGCGCAAACGCCCTTATGGGTCATTCGCTTGAGACCATTATCCCCTCAGATGCGTGGTTAGAACACCAATTTCTCCTTCAAACCCTTGATCATCCACTTCAGGATCACGAACAATGCTACCTCACCAATGGGGGGGAACGTAAAATCATCCGTGTGAATTTTATCCCCATGGCATCGCACGAGATTTTGATGATGGCGCAATGCACCCAAAAGCTGGGTGTAACCACCCCTACTGAAGGATCACATCCTACACTTTTTTTACGGGGCAAAGAGGGGGGAAATACGGTTACGATCCAACTGACCTTTACCGTAGAGGGGGCTAAAAAAGGGTAATCACGCAGCTTCGTTGGAAGCGGTTAGAGATGCACCGATATGTTTATTTTTCCCTCGTTCCCACTCTCCTGAGTGGGAATGCATGTGTTAAACTAAATGCTCCAACTCAGGAGAGTTGGAGCGAGACAGAAAAAAAGATATAATACTCAATGGGCAGAAGCAGATACAAAATACACGAACCGACCTATCCTCATTTCATCACCTGCACGGTATTACACTGGATACCGATTTTTACCCGTCCCTCGTTCCCACTCTCCGAGTGGGAATGCATACACGCAGACAGAAGGGACCCGGTGCGCTCCAACTCAGGAGAGTAGGCGTGAGAGAATAATAAACTATACGGAATAAGGAATTAAGATGTTGAGATTTAAATATCTATTCATTACCCAGATTATGTTTAGTATTTTAAATCCACTTTTTGCTGATAAAATTTATGGATTTATGGATTATGAATTAAAAAATAATCAAGTAATTTCAACTATAAGTTTTATTAACAGAGGTAATGACTTTATAGAACTTGATATCAATGCTCGTACTGCGACTCATGATTGTATATGGACTGATAAAGGCATATTAAAAAACAATATAATTAAATTTGATTATTTTAACATTCAATTATATGAAAATAATTCAACAATATCAGTAAATTCAAATAACAGCAATATTTGTGGATTTAATATTGACGGTATGTACTCTAAAAAAAATAAATAACATAAGATTTGTAGCTACTTCAATAATTTATACAAGATTTCCTATGCCATTCCAACGCAGGGGAGTATGGAACAAAAATTCGCTATAATACCCCATGGGCAGAAGCAGATACAAAATACACGAACCGACCTATCCTCATTTTATCACCTGCACGGTATTACACTGGATACCGATTTTTACCCGTACCGAAACGACCGACATCATCTTTAATTCTCTGAAATATCTCCAACAACACGATAACCTCAAACTCTACGCTTACGTTATCCTCGAAAACCATTTGCATCTAATCGTCCAAAGTGATGATCTCTCCAAAAGTATGGAGAGTTTTAAAAAATATACCGCGCGACAGATACTCGATCTCCTCAAAATGCGAAACGTCACTACCATACTCGATCAACTTTCATTTTATAAAAAAGCCCATAAAGATGACCGTGAATATCAACTCTGGCAAGAGGGGATAGCTCCTAAGTTAATTCAAAACGATGCGATGATGGTGGAGCGGATCAACTATATCCATCAGAACCCCATCAAGAGAGGCTACGTCGATGAAGCAAAACATTGGAGATACAGCAGTGCACGAGATTATGAGGGGGATGTAGGGCTAATCGAGATTGAGAAGTTTTGGTAGAGGCTATGCATTCCCCCTCGGAGAGTGGGAACGAGAGAAAAGTATAGCAAAAAGAAAATTTATTTTGATTTAGCCCCTTGTTTGACCCCTGCATCCCCCATTCCTACAAATTTGTCATCAAAATCTTCTTTTGTCGCCGTCGTAGAGAAAATGTCACCCAAAACCTTAGAATACCCCTTGCATCCTCCTAAGTGAAGTTCAAAAACAAGGGGATAACATGGCTGGAGCAGCTAGCTTGCGACAAATCGCGTTCTACGGAAAAGGTGGGATCGGTAAATCTACCACATCTCAAAATACATTGGCGGCAATGGCACACTATTTCGATAAAAACATTATGATCGTTGGGTGTGACCCTAAAGCGGATTCAACCCGTTTGATTCTTCATGAGAAAGCACAAGATACGATTCTTTCACTTGCAGCAGAATTGGGAACCATCGAAGATGTTGAGATGGAGCAAGCGCGTCTTTGGGGTAAAGGTCTTTTTGATAAAGAAACTCCCGGCGGTTGGATCAACTGTACCGAATCAGGCGGACCAGAGCCAGGAGTTGGGTGTGCAGGTCGTGGGGTAATTACCGCGATTAACTTCCTCGAAGAAGAGGGTGCTTACGATGAAGAAGGTCTTGACTTCGTTTCGTATGACGTTTTGGGTGACGTTGTATGTGGTGGATTTGCGATGCCGATTCGTGAGGGTAAAGCACAAGAAATTTACATCGTAATGTCCGGTGAAATGATGGCGATGTACGCAGCAAACAACATCTCTAAAGGGATTTTGAAATACGCCAATACCGGTGGAGTGCGTCTTGCAGGTCTTATCTGTAATGCACGTATGACCGATAAAGAGTACGATTTGGCGCTAGAGCTTGCGCAACGTCTTGGAACACAATTGATCCACTTCGTACCACGTAACAACATCGTTCAACACGCTGAACTACGCCGTATGACCGTTGTTGAATACAGCCCATACTCTGATCAAGCGCGCGAATACAAAGAGCTTGCACGTAAAATCGTTTACAACGACATGAAAATTATCCCTACCCCTATCAGTATGGATGAGCTTGAAGAATTGCTCCTTGCCTTTGGTCTCGAAGACGAAATCGATGAGACGCAAGTGGGTAAAGCAGCGGAAGCGTAAATCGTTGTCATTCCCGCGAAGGCGGGAATCCAGCTTGATTTTAAATGGATCCCCGGATCAAGTCCGAGGATGACGAGGAAACCTCTTTTGAGGAATCTTCCATGACCGTCATGAAAATGACAAATAACATCTTAAATGAAAAGAAAAGAACAGAAAAAGGAGATTAGATGTTTGTATTAGGTTTTCACTTCCCAGCTTCCATGGGGAATATCATTCCAGACGAATTGGTTGCAGAAAAAATTGCCGGTGTTGATGTCAGTGGCATCAAAGAGATCAAATTGTTGATGGGTACCAAAGACAAAGATAAAGAGTGGTTGAGCTACACCAACACAGAGACGTTTTTATTCAAAGCTATGGTGCATTACTTCAAAGAAGAAAATCCCGATGGATTGCAAAAATACATGATTTACATGAACCGTTATCAAATGTCGGCTATCTCTAAACGTCTTGATGCAGCCGATGATGAAACAATGAAATTGTGTCACAACCTCGATAGTATGGAACAATTCCGTATCGAAGTCGCGTAAGGAAGAGGTGTACTATGGGACCAGAATCACTAGAAGCCAAACAACAAGCGGCCATTGAAGAGATCTTAAAAGTTTATCCCCAAAAAGCGGCAAAAAACCGTGAAAAACACCTTGGTGTGGGGACTCCCAATGACGAAAACCAAAAAACCTGCGGGGATGTCCGCTCCAACAAAAAAACCGTCCCGGGGGTTATGAGCCAACGTGGTTGTGCGTATGCAGGGTCAAAAGGGGTGGTATGGGGACCGATCAAAGATATGATCCATATCTCTCATGGTCCTATTGGATGCGGACAATACAGCCGTGCCGGTCGTCGTAACTACTACATCGGTGTGACGGGTGTGGATACGTTTGTTACGATGAACTTTAGTACCGATTTCCAAGAAAACAACATCGTTTTTGGGGGAGACAAAAAATTGGGCATCGCGATTGATGAGATCGAAACCCTTTTCCCGCTTAACAATGGTATTACAGTGCAATCCGAATGTCCGATTGGTTTGATCGGGGATGATATTGGAGCAGTTGCGCGTGTTAAAGCGAAAGAATTGGATACAACCATTGTCCCTGTTAACTGTGAGGGTTTCCGTGGGGTTTCTCAATCTTTGGGTCACCACATCGCTAATGATACGGTTCGTGACTTTGTGTTTGACGCTAAAGTAAACGTAGATACCAGTGATGTTGTTGCGACGGATTACGACGTAGCAATCATCGGGGACTATAACATCGGTGGAGATGCGTGGTCAAGCCGTATCCTTTTGGAAGAGATGGGTCTTCGTGTTGTAGCACAATGGTCTGGAGATGCGACGCTTAAAGAGATGGCATTGACACCCAAAGTAAAATTGAACTTGCTTCACTGCTACCGTTCAATGAACTACATCAGCCGACATATGGAAAAAGAGTACGGAATTCCTTGGATCGAGTATAACTTCTTTGGACCATCACAAACGATCAAATCATTGCGTAAAATCGCAGCGTTCTTTGACGAAAGTGTACAGGCTAAATGTGAAGAAGTGATCGCGAAATACCAACCGATGATCGATGCGGTCGTTGCAAAATACAAACCGCGTCTTGAGGGTAAAACCGTTATGCTGTTCGTGGGTGGTCTTCGTCCTCGTCACGTTATCGGTGCGTATGAAGATTTGGGTATGGAAGTGATCGGAACAGGGTATGAGTTTGCCCATGATGATGACTACAAACGTACCAAAGAGGAAATTTTCCGCTCAACCGTTATCTACGATGATGTCAATGAGTATGAGCTTGAAGCGTTTGTCAAAAAACTTCAACCTGACCTAGTCGCTTCTGGGATCAAAGAGAAATACGTATTCCAAAAAATGGGTCTTCCGTATCGCCAAATGCACTCATGGGATTACAGTGGACCGTATCACGGATACGATGGATTTGCGATTTTCGCACAAGATATGGATTTAGCAATTAATTCACCGGTATGGGCGCACTCAAAAGCACCATGGGAAAAGGAAGGTTGAGAACATGCAAGAAGTAGAAAAAATCGTAAACGGGAAAGACCTGTTTAAACGCCCAGAGTACCAAGAGGTACTCGCAAACAAAAAACAATTTGAATCTTCCATGCTGGCGATTAACCCTGCAAAGGTGGATGAAGTGGCAGAGTGGACGAAATCATGGGATTACCGTGAGAAAAACCTTGCTCGTGAAGCGATCACCGTTAACCCTGCAAAAGCGTGTCAGCCTTTGGGTGCTGTCATGGTCGCCCTTGGGTTTGAGGGTACTATGCCCTACGTCCATGGTTCTCATGGATGTGTTGCGTATTTCCGATCCTACTTTACCCGTCATTTCAAAGAGCCGACACCGTGTGTATCGGATTCGATGACCGAAGATGCTGCGGTATTTGGTGGTTTGGTCAATATGAAAGAGGGTCTTAAAAACTGCGCAGCGGTTTATAAACCCAAAATGATCGCGGTTTCAACAACCTGTATGGCAGAAGTTATCGGAGATGACTTGATGGCGTTTATCACCTCTGCCAAAGAAGAAGATGGCGGAGAGTTCTTGCCTATGGACTATCCCATTCCGTATGCGCATACCCCTTCGTTCGTTGGAAGCCATATCACAGGATATGACAACATGATGCACGGTATCATGTCTCAGCTTACTGAAGGAAACAAAGGCGAAACTGCGCAACGTATCAACATCATCCCCGGTTTTGAAACGTATATCGGAAGCCTTCGTTCAGTCAAAAGTATCGTAGAAGCGTTCGGCGCAGACTACATTATGTTGGGTGACCACTCGGATCAATGGGATATGCCAGCGGGTAACTACGAAATGTTCCAAGGTGGAACCAAATTGGACGATGCTAAAGATTGTATCAATTCCAGTGCAACCATCTCATTGCAAAAATACGCTACGGCTAAAACGATGAAAATGGTTCAAAAACGTTGGAAACACGCCGGTGGATTTAGCAACCCTGTGGGTCTCAAAGGAACCGATGAGTTCGTTATGAAACTTTCAGAACTCACCGGAACCGACGTTCCCCAAAAACTCAAAATTGAGCGCGGACGATTGGTCGATGCAATGCAAGATAGCTACCCGTACATGCACGGCAAAAAATTCGCGATTTGGGGTGATCCGGACTTCCTTTTGGGTCTTGTTTCCTTCTTGTTAGAGATGGGTGCAGAGCCAACGCACGTCCTATGTCACAATGCCCCTAATGGTTGGGAAGCAGAGATGCGCGAATTGTTGGATACCTCTCCAGCAAAAGATAGTCTCAATGTATGGGCGGGTAAAGATTTGTGGGCAATGCGTTCACTCTTGTTCACCGAGCCGGTGGATTTCATGATCGGTAACAGTTATGGTAAAGAGTTGATGCGTGATACGGGTACTCCGTTGATCTACATCGGATTCCCAATCTTCGACCGTCACCACTTACACCGTTACTCTATCAGCGGATACGATGGAGCATTGAATCTTTTGACATGGATCACGAACAAAGTTCTTGACCAATTGGATGAAGAGACAAAAAACATCGCAACGACGGATTATTTCTTCGATCTCGTACGCTAAACCTTTGTCCCCTTGCGGGACAAAATGTCTTTGTTTCTCGTCATTTTCCCCTCTTGGGGATTTTTTTGGTTGAATATTCTTAGGAATTTTGAGTCAAAAAATTTCGTCATTCCCGCACTTGATCTGGGGAACCATCTTAAAAAAAGAGCTGGATTCCCGCCTTCGCGGGAATGACGGCTTTAAGGATGATTTATGGCAAGTGTTCACGAAAAAATCAAAGCAGAACTTTTAGTCGAGATTTATGCCAATATCGACCGCATTTACGACTCCATTGAACAGCATTTTGTGATGGATGAAATCCGCCGTGACAACGTCATCAAACACCTCAATACCCTCAAAGACGAACTCTATTTCGTGGTAAAAACGACCCCGCTTTCGTAAAAACGCCAATAAACACTTTTTTAATACACGCTATGAAGATTTTCATGAAAAAATATACGTGCCGCTCAAAGTAGGTAATGGGGATTTTTAGAGGATTTAAGGGATAGATGGCGGACAGTTAGGGGTTCGAACCCTAGATAGGTTGCCCTATACACGCGTTCCAGGCGTGCGCCTTCGACCACTCGGCCAACTGTCCATTGATTAGGAGAACGAAATTATACCTTCTCATCCTAAAATCTTCACTTAATTTTCTCAAAATTATTTCTCTTGACGTGCAATGTTCTGCGTAACATCAGGTTATAATTATAAAACGTTCCAAAGCCCTTTAGGAGGATAGTATGATTAAGCATTTTGTGTTCTTAGTGTTGTGGTGTATGACCATCACGGACATGGCGTATGCCGCGCATTCCACCCTTATGGAGACCATCGGGGGTGAAAAACCTATCACCCTTCAAACCCTTAGCATCACGACCGATGTGAGCAGTAGTATGGCAAAAACAACTCTGCGGATGGCATTTTATAACCCCAATGCGCGTCAGTTGGAGGGCAATCTCCATTTTCCCCTCCCAGAGGGGGCGCACGTGATCGGCTTTGCGTTGGATTTTGAGGGAAAAATGCGTCCCGCAGTTCCTGTGGAAAAAAATCGAGGAAAAGCCATTTTTGAAGCGATCGAACGCACCCATGCCGATCCTGCGTTATTGGAAAAAAATCAAGGGAACAATTTTACCCTTCGAGTTTACCCTATCCAAGCCAAACGGACACGCACCGTTGAAATTACCTATATGCAATCGTTGACGCAAACAAAAGGTGGGGGGTTGTATACCCTCCCCTTGGGGTATGGTGATTCTCTCCACCAGTTTACTCTCACGATGCGGGTCAATGGCACTTTACTCCCTCCCAAGGCGTTGGGGGCATTAGGGGCGATTACGTTTACCAAAAACCATCACGACTATAGTGCGACCATTACCAAAAATACTCTCACCCCAACAGGGAAAGTGACCCTCCTCATCCCCCAATCCCCTCAACCCAAAACCACCACCACGGTCTATGAGGGTGAAACCTATTTTGTCAGTGAAATCCCCCTCCACCCCAATCCTAAGCCACGCCCTTTGCCCAGAGTCGTAGGGGTATTGTGGGACAGTTCCGGTTCGATGCGTACGCGCGCTGTGGAGGATGAGTTGGCACTTTTGGATCGCTATTTCAAAACCATGCAAAACGGTCACGTCCGTCTCACCCGATTGCGTGATCGCCCTGAAGCGGTGGAGGAGTTTACCATCGTCAATGGAAACTGGGATAGCCTACGCCAAGCACTCCAAAACACCCACTATGATGGTGCCAGTGCATTATCCCACTGGGCTCCGCAAGCCGATGTCCAAGAGTATCTTCTTTTTAGTGATGGGATCCAAAATTACGGAAGCACCCCTTTCCCAACCCTAACCGCTGCACAACGCCTCTACGCTGTGAGTGGTTCTTTGAGTGCGAATGTCCCCTTTTTACGTGCTATCACCGCGCGCAATCACGGCACCTTTATCCCCCTAACGACCCAAAAGAGTGCTATGACTGCACTGCTGTATGAGGGGATACGCGTGGAATCCCTCCGCGCGCACGGGGCAAAAGAGGTCGTCATGGATATGCGTGAGGGGGAGTGGCTTCGTGTCGCGGGTAAACTTACCGCCCCACACGGGGAACTTACGTTACATATCACCAATGGCGGTACAAAAGAGACCATCACCCTCCCCCTCTCCTCTACTGCCCCCCAAAATGCGTTGGGTGCGTACCTGTGGGCAAGCTATCAGCTCCAAACCCTCTACGAAAACACTACCCTTAACAAAGGGGAGATACGTCGCATTGGCGAACGTTTTGGGATCGCAACAGAGGAGACCTCCTTAATCGTCCTTGATACGTTAGAAGATTATCTTCGGTATGACCTCACCCCACCAGCTGGGGAGATGGAGCCATTTACCGCCCTCAAAAACGCCCGTATGGTCACTGAAAACACTAAACGTCTTTCACACCATGACCACGTGTTGGCAATGTTTCACGAAAAAGTGGCGTGGTGGGAAAAAACCTATCCCAAAGATACCCCACCCAAACCCAAAGAGATGGTCAAAAGTGATGCAGTCATGATGGATCGAATGGTGGGAAGTGCTGTCCCCATGGTCACTATGGCGATGCCCGCCCCCGTAGCGGTCAGCATGAATGAGTCCGCTAGCGCACCCCAAGCCCCAACCGCTACGGCTACTACGACTATTGGTATCGCACTCAAAAAATGGCGTTCCGATGCCCCCTACATCGCCCGTATGCAGGGTGCCACATCCGATACGATCTATCCCATCTATTTGGATGAAAAACCCAGTTACGAAAACAGCAGCGCTTTTTTCCTCGATGCTGCGGATATGCTTATCGACAAAGGTCAAAACGATTTGGCCCTTAGAGTACTTTCCAATTTGGTGGAAATGGAACTGGACAACGCCCATCTTTTGCGTATTTTAGGGTATCGACTCCTCCAGCTCAAAGCCTATCCCCAAGCCATTGAGGTATTCCAAAAAGTGGTTTCCCTCTCCCCCGAAGAACCCCAAACGTATCGTGATTTGGGCTTAGCATACGCCCAAGCAAGCAAATATCAAGAGGCGATTGACCAGCTTAATACCGTGGTGGAGCGTCCATGGGATGGTCGTTTTGCGGAGATTGAACTCATTGCCCTTGCGGAGATGAACGCCATCATTGCCCAAGCTTCAGAGGAGAAAATCCCCCTTGACCTTAGTGCCATTGATCCTGAGTTTCTCAAAAATATGCCCCTTGACCTGCGTGCGGTGTTGACGTGGGATGCCGATAATAGCGATATGGATTTGTGGGTGACCGATCCCAATGGGGAGAAATGTTATTACGGTCACCGTTTCACCTACCAAGGGGGGCGGATGTCGCGTGATTTCACCGGAGGGTATGGTCCTGAAGAGTTTTCATTACGGGTGGCTAAAAAAGGAAAATACCGTGTGGAAGCCAATTTTTATGGGAATCGTCAACAAAATGTTGCCAGTTCCACCACGTTGCAACTCAACCTCATTACCCATTTTGGTACCAGTATGGCGAAGCATCAAGGGGTAACCTTACGCCTCAAAGAGCGGGGAGAGACCGTATTTATCGGAGAGTTTGAGGTACACTAAAAATCCGTGCATACCCTTCTTGAGGGGGGGGTATTTTGTACCAAAGCTATTTTTCCAAACACCTTATGACCGTACGTTGACACACCTCTCCCCCTGTACCATTATTTTCTTGTTGCCATTTGGCGTATCCATTTTCAAAGGATTCAGGATAGACATCCCCTTGGGTCAAAGGGGCAATCACGCTACGCGCCAAAGCGGTTTCGGTGATGGCGATATGGGGGGAGAGATGGACAATTTTCCACACAGGATCGTGTTTACCGCGACCAATCACCTCAATATGATAGAGATTTTCCGTATGCGTATGGATAATGACCCAACGATGTTGGTGTGCGGTGGAGGCAAGTGACCAGAGTCGATGGGATTCAAGCGGGAGCGATTCGCCCCAACCCAACGACGCAAGAAGGATCCATGGGAGTGAAAATTTCAATCGCATTTAACAAAACATCGCTAATAATTTTGCCATCAGCGGTAGTGTCACCAACGAAATGAGCAATCCATACCCCACTAACGCAGCACTGAGTTCCGGAGCAAACCCAGCAGCAATGGCCAATGCCCCTGCGGTGATCATCGAGGGCATTCCCGATTCCAAAACGGCGGTTTTAAGCGGCAGGGGGGAGACCCCAAGGGCGCTCAAAAATCCAAAAGCCAATAAGGGCATAAGGAGGAGTTTAAGGGCGAGGGCTTTGGAGAGGAGGGCATAGTCAAAATTTCCTTTGAGTCGGAGGGAATACCCCACCGAGATAAGGGCTAATGGGACTAGGGTTCCTGAGAGATTTTGGATATAGGGGAGCATGGGTTGCGGGAGTTGACCAAACGCTAAGGCAAAGAGCAAAAAACCAAATGGTGGGAAAAGGAGCAATTTTTTAAGCACCATTTTGGGGTGAAAGATCCCCGTTTCGTACCGAGCAATGACCGCCGCACCGTAAAGCGAAAGGATTAAAAATGTTCCCAATTGATCGTACATCATAAGATAGCCAAGGGCTTTTTCCCCCAGTAACGCGGTAATGAGGGGGATACCCAAAAAAGAGGTGTTTCCCAAAGGGATCACCAACAGCAGTGCAGCGCGGACATTTTGGGGATGGTGGCGGGTCAGAGCCATGACCGCTACGACCACAAACGGAACCAACAACCAAGGGGTGAGAATAATGGCAATGAGGGAAAGATCAAAGGTTATTTTAGGAATTTGGAGCAACACCGTAGAGGGAAGGGAGACATAGATAACAAAAAAATTGAGACTTTTGGCAAAATCTTCCGGGGGATTCATCCGCTGAAGGGCGATCCCAATGAAGAGTAAGAGGATGATAAAAACGAACTGTTCCACTATTACGACTCGTTTAGGGGTGTGCTTTTGGTTGTAAAATATCACAGCTAAAGGTATCGCCTAATTCACACGCGTGCTGATAGATTTTTTTGGCTTTTGCTTTATCTTTGGGAACACCATGCCCCACATCGTACATAAATCCAATCGCAAAACACCCCTCAGGACTCCCCAACTCACACGCTCTGACAAAAAGGGGGGCGGCTTTGGTGTAATCTTGGGCAATCCCCTTCCCATCATTGTACATATCCCCTAAAATGGTACACCGTTCGGCATTCCCTTTATCGCACGATTCTTGGTGGATACCTACCGCAGTCGCGTACAACTGTTCGGCTTTAGCACCATCCTTTTTTACCCCTTTACCCTTAGCATACATTAACCCCAAATCCAAACACGCTAAGGGTCTGTGTTTTTCATGGCAATCGGTAGTTGAAAATTCAATTGCTTTGGTATACAGTATTTGGGCGTGCGTTAGGTCTTTTTTAACCCCTTCTCCTTGTAGGTATAAATCTCCCAACTCCGAACATCCCCGCCCATTTTTGAGTTCACACCCTTTGACATACAGTTTTATGGCTTGGGCAATGTTGTGGGGTACACCATCCCCATCTTCATAAATCTCCCCCAGCTTAGAACATCCTCGACCATCTCCCCCATCACATAGTTGGGTAAAAAGGGTAATGGCTTTGGGATAATCCTGAACTTGATAGGCAACATTGCCTCTCTCCATTGTTTTTTGAAAGGAGTTGGTATCTTCCCCTAAAACGGCAAGGGTACCTAAAGAAGCCACTACTAGTATCGATGTGAACAGTTTACGCATGGTTATGATTCCTTATAGAGTAGGTAAAAAAATTAGGGGTGATGGTGTACATGGATAACGTTGCAACTAAATTCATCCCCCAAGGTACACGCTTTTTGGTAGATTTGTTTGGCTTTGGCTTTATCTTTGGGGACACCATGCCCCACGTCATAAACAAAACCTAAACTAAAGCACCCATTGGGGTTACCCAAGTCACACGCTTTTTGGAAGAGGGGAAGAGCTTGATGGTAGTCTTGGGGAATTCCGTTACCGTATGTGTACATATCCCCTAATTTGGTACACTCTTTCCCTTTTCCCTCGATGCATTGTTGGAGATAGAGAGACATGGTTTTACCATACAATTGTTTGGCTTTTTGGGGATTTTTGGGGACTCCCTTCCCTTGGGCGTAGAGCATTCCCAGATTAAGACAAGCCGAGGCTTTTCCTCTCTCACACGCTTGCGTTGAGAGGGTCAATGTTTTGGCATAAAAATTTTTGGCTTTTACAGCATTGCGTTTTACCCCCTCCCCCTCATGGTATTTTTCGGCTAATTTTAAGCACGCACGAGAATGACCATAATCACACCCCTTAACGTACAATTTGAGTGCTTTAGCCGTATTGGGTTTGTTGACCCCTTCCCCACTGTCGATCATTTTCCCTGCTTTAAAGCACCCTTTTCCCACTTTTTCGTTACACGCTTGAGTGTAAAGCATCAGGGCTTTGGGGTAATGATCGGCATGGTAAGCGGTTTTGGCTTGTTTCATAAGGGCTTTTTCGTGGGAAATTTCGTGGGAAAAAAGGGGAGTTAAGATAGCCAATAAGAACAAAAGAACCTTCGTATCCATAGTTAACTCCTAAAATGTTTGCGTATATGCGATTTGGTGATAAAATTTTGATTTAAAAAGTATAACCTTTTTTAAGCAAAAAGAGGGTAAAACAGTGACTTTTTAGCGCAGGATAGCAAAAAGCGCATTTCGCGTCACCAGATGCGTAGACTCAAGCCCAAAGGGAGAGCCAATGATAGATTTGAGTGTCAATGAATGGACGCAACGGGAATACCTCACCAATAAGCGGATACTCGAAGCGCAAGGGGTAAAAGTCGTCCTTGTCGATACGATTTTACAACCCATAGAGGGGGCAGAGACCGTACTGTACGATCCCCCTGTGTTGCGTGAACTGCCTAAAGGGAGCGTGTTTGTCTTCTATTGCGATAGCGGAAAAGGGACTCTCAATCGATTACCTGCCTTTCGGGTGCGTTTGCCGGGGTATGTATGCATTAGTTTAATCGGGGGACGTGGCTATTGGCGCACCAATCTATCAGTATAAAAGAGGCGTGCGAGGCGTTTTGCACGTCGATGGAAGCGGGGCGTTATTACGATGCGCACGAAGATTTAGAGGCAATTTGGTTTCCCAGACGGCATGAAGATGATGCTGAAGTACGGTTGTGGAAACGGTTTATTAATGGTGCCGTCTCGTGTGAGTTACTCATGCGCGGTCGCGTAGAACCTTCCCATCGCGTGTGGGAAACCTACCGTAAATACCATACCCTTTTAGAGACCATTGAAAGTGACCATTATGAAATCTACGTTAAAATGGAACAACTTATTCAACATCGGAGGAACGTATGTCTACTTTCTTAGAGGCGATGGCATTTCGTCACGCGTGCAAACATTTTGATACGACCAAAACCATTCCTACAGAAGAATTTGAAGCTCTTTTGGAGGTTATCCGCACTTCTCCCTCGTCGTTTGGGATGGAACCATGGCGGGTGTTGGTGATTGAGGATCCCAAAGTCCGTCAAGCCCTTAAATCATCCTGTTGGAACCAAGCCCAAATTGTCGAAGCCAGTGAGTTGTTGGTCTTTACGACCGATAATGATGCGGTACGAAGCGACTCCCCTTATGTCCGTAAAATGTTTGCGCGTCGCGGTCTCCCCAATGACGCCGTTGAGGCGTACATGGGGGTCTATGCCACGTATCTCTCCTCCATCGAAGAAGATGAAGTGTTATTGGAAAATTGGACGGCAAAACAGTGTTATATCGCCCTTGGCAATGCAATGACCTTTGCCGCAACGTTAAAAATTGACAGTTGTCCCATCGAAGGATTCGATAAAGAGGGGGTTGAAGCGATTTTGGATCTCCCCTACGGTCACAGTGTGGCAGTGATGTGCGCTTTTGGGTACCGTGTTAATCCCCAAAGTCCCCAAATGCGTCTTCCTCTTAAGGATATGGTGGAATATCGATGAACATGAATCAAATGACCCCTCCCCCTATCATTGAAAAAAGTGTGATGCACTACAGTGATAAAGTGCAGGATTTTGCCGATAAAGTGGTTCATTTTGCGGTCGTGTATGGTCTCAAGATCGTGGGCGCTTTGCTCATCTTCTTTATTGGTAAATGGTTTGTCCAGCAGTTTTTAAAACTCATCCGCAAAGGGATGGAGACTGCCAATGTGGATGAGACCCTCATCGCCTTTTTGCTTAATGTCATCTACTTGGCACTTATTATTGCTCTCTTGATGATAGCAGCAAGTAATTTGGGGATTAATACTTCGTTATTTGTGGCCGTCTTTGGGGCAGCAAGTTTGGCGATTGGTTTGGCACTTAAAGACAGTTTGGGCAATGTGGGTGCTGCGGTATTGATTATCTTTTTTCGCCCTTTTAAGATCAATGACACTATCGAAGTTTCAAACGTGGAGGGAACCGTTAAAGCGATTAGCCTTTTTTCCACAACCCTCCTAACCCCTGATAACCGCTCTATTATCATCCCCAATAGCACCCTTATCCAAGGAAATATTATCAACAATACCGAAAACCTATCACGTCGTATCGATCTCGTTTTTGATATTGACTATAAAGACGATTTAAAAAGGGTAAAAGAGGTGATTAGCCAAATCTTGGAAGAACATCCCCGTATTTTAGCTGAGCCTGCGTATGCGGTTGTGGTAGGGGGATTGGGGGATAATGCCGTTCAAGTGTACGTCCGACCATGGGTTCCAACGCAAGAATATTGGGATATACGCTTTGAGTTGATTGAACAGATAAAAGTAACGTTTGATAGAGAGGGACTCACGTTTCCTTTCCCAAAAATGGATGTCCATATTCGTCCGGATAAGGTATCCTGACGTTTGTCAGGGGAGTTAATGCTTATTGAGCAGTTTTCCTGTGGTATTGCAGTAATCCTTGGAATGGCTTGCTAAACAATCATTTTTTACGGCGGGTTGAGGGGTAACCGCTTTTACAGCAACTTTAGTGGGTGTTTTGGGGAGCGGTTTTACGGGAGTTTTAGGTAGTGGTTTTGCAGGTGTTTTAGCGGTGGTGATTGTTTTTTTGGGAGGTGTTTTTTTGGTCTCTTTTGCGGTATGACCTCCCCCTTTCGCAGGACCATAATTGTTAATAATAATGGTTTTATTAATAACGGTCGTATTATTAGCACCGTTTACCCCAATAGCACTACTGTTGGCTTTGGCATTAATCCCATTGGCATCTGTTTTTGTTGTGGCTGGAGGGGTCGCTGATTTGGCTGAACCAGCTCCTGCATAAAGTGAAGAGAGCGATAATGAAAGGATAATTACCCCACCTAAAAAAGGGTGTTTGAGGTGAGATAAGTATCCGTAGTGATGATGGTTAGTGTGCATAAAAACTCCTTTTGCGAATTATAATCCATAAAGGGTAAAACCGTAGAGTAAGCCATTGTTTTATCAAAGGGGTTTTGTAACCTTTGTGTGCGCATAAAACGCCAAGGTCGCCCCCAGTGCCACCACACTAGCCCCCCAAAAAAGATACTGAGGAAATGCGTGATACATAAAGCCAGCTCCCAATGCCCCCACAAATCCCCCCAATCCATACGAGATTCCAAAGAAAAATTGTTGTGCCAAATGGCGCGCAGGATACAAAGCAAAGAGAACACTGATGGAAGCGGTGTAAAAGAGGGCAAACCCAAACGCATGGAGGCTTTGGGCAAGGAGTAAAAGGGGGATCGAATCGGGGAAAAAAGCGACCAAAAGCCATCTCAACGTGGTAAGTAGAGACGTTACCCATAAAATAGTATAAAGATTACGCCGCAGTAACGCCCCTTGAAAATAAAACATGATAATCTCTGCGATCACCCCAAAACTCCATAACCACACAATGGTATCCAAGGGCAATCCATGGTCAGCGGTGTAGAGGGTGAAAAAATTGTAAAACGCAGCGAAGCTCACCTGCATCAACAAAAACCCTATCCACAAATAGGGGTGATGTAGGGGGGTGAAGGCAAGTGGATTGTCGTTGGTGTGCGAAAAATGGGTTTTAGGGTGTTTTCGTCCAATCAGCATCCCAAAAAATGCAGTGGTCAACGCCATAACAATGAGATAATAGATCCCAATTTTTCCCTCTGTGAGCCATTTTCCCAACAGCAGCGCAACGGCGATAAAGCCAATGGAGCCAAAAAGTCGAATCTTCCCGTATTTTTCCCGTCCAATACACTCTAAGGCAATCACCTCAACATAAGGGAGAATAAGGGCAATACCGATCCCAAAAACAATATTTACCCCCATTAACCCCCAAAAATGGTGCAATGCGGGATAAAATCCTATTCCCCCCAGTACCATCAAAAACAACGAGAGATAAAACGTATTTTTGGTCAGGTGAAATCCCCGTACAAACAAAAACGGGACAACAAAGCGTACTAAGGGTGCGCTAGAGAGGATAAACCCTATCTCCAATCCATTCATCCCCTCCATGGCAAGAATTTTGGGGACAAAAATGACATACACCCCAATAAGGGCAAAATAACATCCGTAAAAAAGGGCGATTAAGGAGGGCATTTTAGGCCGTTTGAATTACAGCCGTACCACTGAGCCAATCGTGAAAGGTTCGGTTATCTTTGCGCAGTAATCCACTAAAAAATCCTATCACGATAATCAAAGAGAGAAAATAGCCCAAAAATCTCACGATCAATTTCCAATAGGGGGCATTTTTCCCATTGGAAACATCAATAACCCGAATATGGGCTAATTTTTTCCCCGGAGTTTGCCCCGTATACCGCCAAAAACCTAGGGTAATGACCATAAATAACCCCAATTGTGTGAGAGAGACCAGGGGGCTTGGGGGGTGGGAGAGGGCTTTTTGGTTATGGACAATGACATCCATCCCCCCTGCAGTGTGCATCTGATCGTACCCAAAAAGGGCGATAATGATCAAAGTAACGGGCAATCCGATCATAAACAAGTCAGTGGCAAAGGCTAATGCTCTTGCTCCAAAAGAGGCGTAGCGAATAGGGCGTTTGGTAGGAGCTTTGGGGCTATTCTGGGCAATTTTTTGTGTTTTCATGGTGAAATTATAGCTTTATTACTGTTGGTTTACTAATGTATTTCATAATGCCACTATCCCAGTTGGTAGCAGCAGTCAAAGGGGATTTTTCATTCTTTCGACACTCCTTAAGTACACTTTCCCCTCGGTTTTCCCCCTCCGAGGGTGATTTTTCCTCCTCCTTATGTATAAAAGACCCTTCTTTTAGGGTCATTGTAATGGTTTGTCTACCTTTTTGAGTGGATGTATCTCATTATGCGGTAAAAGATCGTAAAAATCTTTGATGTAAATAGCATTAATCCCCTGTCCAAGGGTATGGACATCGGCATCAAGTCGAAGCCATTGATTAATCCGATATTGGACTAACACACTGGAAATGGCATCATTTTTATAGAGAATCCGAAAATCTTTGGCCAATCTTGCCCCCACTTCAAAGCCCATTCCCCCCTCTTTGGTGGTCAAAATATTCATGGTATCGATGTTAAGTTTGGTCACTCCCCCAATAAGCTCTTTTAATCCCGCCCCCAACATAAAATTGGTGGCATCGGCGCGGGCAGTAACATTGCGTGTGGTAGTGGTATCGGTAGAAGCCAGCGACGAGCTCCCAAAAAGGATATAGCTCATAATCTCATTTTGGCTCATGATGGGATCCGATCCGAAGATGAAGATCGGTGAGTCCAGACGGTTGGTGAGATACATCTGAATTTTTTTATAATCGACCTCATGGTCAAGGCGTAGATCCAAATAAGGGTTAAAGGGGAGTTCTCCCCCAAAATAGAGATGACTGGGACGGAGAATAAACCCTTTTTTATTGGCCGTAATGGTGCCACTGGGGAAGGTGACCATCCCCAACACTTCAACATCACGATTGGGGTCTTTCCACAACGTAAAATTGGGGGAAAGGGTAATGTCCACCTCAGGGGTATGATAAGAGAGTGGTTTTTGGGCATCAACACTCACATCCATCGACAACGATGACGTACTGGGGGGAGTGATCTCTTGGACAATAATGACATCATCATCCATCACTTTGATTTTCTGAAGGGGTAAATAGGTGATGTTCCCACTCAAAAAGGTGATGTTCCCCGCTAATTTTTGGGTCTCATTGGCATCGCGTACAAACTGTAAATCAATTTTAGCGTGGGCATCCCCCTCAGGTCCATGGTAGTGAAAATCATTCGCCACCAAAGAGAGATTGGTCTCTAAGGTATGGGCATTAATCATCCCCTTCACGGCTAACGTATCAAAAAGCCACAGTTCCTCAAGGGAGAGGATACCTGATTCATCCCAATGAAGATGGGAAGGACGTTGCGAAACAATGAGGTGATCGGCTATTTCGACTGCGTAGTGGTTGAGGGTGAGATGATGGGCATCGTAACGGACATCAAACGTCGTATTTTTACCACGGTACACGCGTTTGGGATCGAGGTTAATGGCGTACCATGGGAGGGTAAAGGTGGTATGTCCCTGAAAATCCTTATCGTAGTTCCAGTGGCTTAGGGTGTGTAATTCGCCATCATACGAACCTTCATTGGGAAGGGCCAGCATGGGAAAAAGGGTGGCTATTGTACGCAATGACAACGTCGTTGTAGCAAGGGAAACACTCCGATCGCTCCCATTAATCTCAAAGCCCGTCGCCAAATAGTGTCCCGATCCGTGCAGAGTATTGCCCTCAATGGCTCCCGAAAAAGCGAGTTTTTCCCCCTCCACAGTGACATGGGTTTGGTCTTGGGTCGAGGTCATGTTCACACGAAGATGGGGAGGAGGTTTGAGGCTCCAGTTTTTCCACATCGCTGCATCTGGTGGGAGTGTCGCTTCCCCGTGGAGGGTAAAGCGGTCGTTTTGGAGTTGGAACGATCCATTGCTATGGGCATGGGTGTGATGAAAGGCAAATGTTCCCGTCGCATGATGGTCACTGTGGAGATACTCCCCCTGACCATGCCCGATTAAAGGGGTGGTGCCAATCGCGTCAGGGAGGGTAGGCATAAACGCTAAATGGGGGTTTTGGGTCGAAAAATTCCACTGAAAATGGTCATAATCGGATGTGCTAATGTGACAATGGGTACGATCCAACGTCACATCAAGATTCAATCCTTGACCACTTCCCCTCCCCTCCCCTGTGAAGTAGCGAGAGGGGAACCCTAACGAGGGAGAGAGAATTTCCCCTCGAAAGTGGGTGGTCACATCCCCTTTAAATCCGTAACCAAAGGTTTGTTCCATCTGCAGGGAATGGGTATCATGGGTTAAGCGATAGTGGGTTTTGAGGTGAATCAACGTAGGAGAGATACGCAGTTCCTCAAGGGGATAGTGGGGTTGAAGTAGCGCAGAAACGGCGGGATCAAAGGCGTTTAGGTTGGGCGAAATCTCCCCTTGGGCTTTGAGGAGATTATGGGTGATGGTCGCGTGCAACTTTGCCCCAGCGTAGCGGGAACGCAAGGTGACCGTAAGCTGTTTCATCGAAAGGCTTTTCCCATCAAAAGAGCCATTTTTTCCCACCATATCCAGCTCAATGGGATACGAACTTAGTAGCTGAAGATGGGTGAGTTGAAGATCATTGATGAGGAAACGAGGAAGAGGAAAAGTACTGTGTTGGTGCGTGCTATGGATAAAATCGTCCAAATGGATCTGCACCCCATCCACTTTTAGGGCATCAATGACGTGTTTCCCCTGAATGATTGCGGTGAGGTTGTAATCAAGGGTAAGGGTTTGTATATCGATGGTCTCATGGTGGAGATTATGCCATGTTGCCCCTTGGGACAAAGAACCCTCCGAGGCGGTATAACTCACCCCCAAGGGTTTAAGTACGTAGGTATTAAAAAGGTACAATCCATCGGGACGAAAGGCGATATAAAGGGCAAAAGAGACGATAATGACTGCCACGACCATCACCCCATAAAACGTTAATAGCAGATGGCGTAACGTACGGAGGAGATGGGTTTTCAAAACAGCTCTCCAATCCGAAAATTAAGGACGTATTGACGTGGATCGTTGGGATCAACGCCCAAATCCACAGCGATGGGTCCCACAGGGGTGCGATACCGTATCCCCACACCTACCCCCCAATAAGGGAGGGTATAATCGGGGAGATAATTATCCGAACCGTAGGTTAAATCGGTAAAAAGTACCCCCCGCAACGCATCCGAAAGGGGAAAGCGAAACTCAACACTCCCCTCGACAAGGGAATTAAAGCCTATGGGATTGCCATTGATGTCTTTGGGTCCTAATTGACGGTATTGGTAGGCACGATTGGAATTCATCCCCCCCGCATAAAAACGATAGGCACTGGGGACTTGATTGTCATACGTCCGTAAAACCCCCCATTGAGCGCGGGTGGCAAGGGTATATTCACCCCAACTTTGGAGATGCGCCCCCATCAAAAGGGTCTTAAAATAGGTAGCATCTGAGATACTCGAACGAAGCGATCCTTGCCCTTTGACATTGATCCAATTGCCTTGGGTGGGTTCTAAGATATGGTCACGGGTATCGATATTGATCTCTGCCATGGGGGAGGGGATAAAGAGGTGCGAATTGGGAAATACCGCGGTATTGGTACTATCATACGTCGTCGCTTCATCAAACAACAGGGATAACAATACCGATTGCGGGGTATCAAGATGCTTGAGGGTAATTTTTTCAAAAACACTTTTGGAGCGATACCCACTCATAATCTCATCGGAATACCCCACCTCCCCATACCCCAAAAAGTGGTGGTTCAGCGGCGTAGAAAAAAGACCGGACGCTTTTTGCTTGATTTGGGTGAATTTTCCCTCCAGTGAAAGGGTTCTAAAATTTCCCAAAAGATTGCGGTGTTTAAGCCCCAATTGTCCCCCAAATCCTTGATCACTGCTCACCCCCAATCCTAGAGTAAAACGGATCGGTTTTTCCCCCTCTTCCACGGTCACGATTAAGGGGACGACACTCCCCTCCCGTTGGGTATCGTTGAGAGAGACTTTCCCCACCGCCTCTTGGGCATAGAGGGCTTCATAGCTTTTTTGGATCATTGTGGGGGAGTAGGGTTCTCCTTCTTTTATATGTAACAATGAGGTGACCAAGGTTCCCTCCAAATTGGGGGTTGATTGGACTAAGATAGTACCAAACGTACACCGCTGGTGAGGAGTAGCTTCAAAGACCAAATGGGCTTTATGCTCCTGTAGATCAACCCACGCTTTGGTGTTAAACGTACTGTTGCAATACCCCGCATCGTGAAACCGTTTTTTGATTTTGGTCTTGGAAGTGGCAAATTTTTCTTGGGTAAAAAGGTCGTTGGGATGGAGGAGAATATCCAATTCAATATCCAAAGGGCTGTTGATGGTAATATCCGAAACGATGATCGGCTCCCCCTCTGCGATGGTAAAGAGGATTTCTTTGTCCGTAGAGGTCATGGTCACTTTGGCTTGGAAGTACCCTTTGGCACGGTAATAACTCTCTAATGCCGTGATGCTTTGGGAGACCAACGCCATTTCCATGGTGGGATGATCACGCCACACTTCCAACGTATAGGGGAGATGTAAACCAAGCACATCGTACAATTCGCGTGAAGCCAAATGGGTATTCCCCACCAACCGTAAAGGAGTTCCATAAAGGAGAACAGAGAGTAGCAAAACCAGTAGAGTGTGCCGCACGCGCTGAAGCTCCTTGAATCAAAGAGACCATTTTACCCTATTTGTGCGTGTGATTAAAAAAAGAGGGGGGAATCGGGACAAAATCCCGATGAAAATTTGCTAGTATCCAATGAACTTATTGACTGATATTACGCACTTTGTCAATTTAAGCTCAAGAAAGTCATCTTTTCTTTCGTCATTCCCGCGAAGGCGGGAATCCAGCTTCGCTTTATGGGGATGGGTACAACGTGGTGAAACTGGACAGCTTCCTCATTAAACATAGATAGTCTTTTTGAGGATATGCTCACCAACGATCATCCCTTTGTACACTTTGGTTTGAGGATTAACAAACAATACGCCACGCTCTTGCAAGTTTGCAAGGGAGAATGCCAAAATCACCACCTATCTCCTCGAAGATGCCGCTATCCCACAAAACACATCCGTATCTACCCTAAGCCCAAAAGATGTCAAAAAACTAGCTCACTTGATAGGTGGAATGGAAATTTGAGGTGATTGACACTCACGGATTCAAACACGCCAAAGTAAGCAGCGGCGATGTCTCTACGGCACAAATTAATAACAAAACGATGGAATCAAAACTAATAAGTGGTCTTTATTTTGCGGGTGAAGTTATGGATATTGTCGGAAAGCGTGGAGGTTATAATTTTAATTTTGCGTGGGCTAGCGGAATGATCGCGGGGAAGAAGATGGCGAAAACAACACAATAAAAGAAATTTTGTTAAAATAGCACTCCTAAATAATTTTTCTAAGGTTTTCTAATGAGAATTTTCTGTTCTTTGTTTCGTTTTTTATTCTCCTTTGGCTTGATTACTAGTTTTTTAAGTGCCGATGAATACTACAACTATTTTGAGATGGCATGCGATCCTACATCCAAGAGTGTTACCTTAAAAAATATTGATCAGTGGAATAAAGCTCCTAGTGAAAAAGATTATGCTTTTAAAACACATATTTTTAGTTCAACTGAAACAAAACCCATCTCTTTATTAGTATATCATGATGGTGAATGTACTTTTAATAATGGTAAAAAAATTCGATTACGCATAGGTTCAGACGGCGGACTAGCATATGGAGAATGTGGAGCTAAACCACCTGAGTATTTTAGTTTATGGATTGATAAAAAGAAAATATTATCAAAAGCAACCTATATGCAACGATGTAACTACGAATCTAATATTAAGTCCATAAAAATTCAAAATAATACCGTTACAACCTGTAGCTATGCAACCTCAGGAGATGATATTACCCTAAAGATCAATAAAAATAAAGTCTCATGCACCAGCAAACCAATCGACATGAATCAACCAATAGATAAAATTGAATATCCTCTCTTAGGGACTAAAATTCCTGCTGGCACAAGAATATTACAATATGGTTCTGACAACCCTGTCTGTCAAGCATTTGCTCATAAAGATGCTGCTAAATTGTTCACATGGATAAAACCTTCAAGAAGTCTCGATTATAGCGCGAATCAATTAGATAAAATGTCTTTTGATATTAACAATGATGGTAAAACTGAAACCGTTTACATGGACTCACGATGGGGGCGTTTTGAATATAGCCGCTTATATGTTACAGATGTCAATAATGTCATAAAAATTGACGCACAATACGATGCATTACCCATTGAACGAGAAGTTACAGGAGAGCATGAAAGAAAATTTACCAATTTTTTACAACGATTAGAAGCCACTACTCCATCTATCCCAGAATCATGGGGTGCTAATAAAAACCCTGAAAGACTACGAATAAATACTATCAAAAAAACAATTGATATGCCAAAGAATACATCTCCTGTAATGTATCAAGGCAAAGTCTATTTACAATTTTCATCCAATGAACTAACTGGTTTATTACGTTACAAATCAAGTAAACATTTCGAAGAAATTTGTATTGCAAAAGTTGTAGAGGAAAACTATTAATGATTTGAATTTCCCCATCACAAAAAGAGAAACTAGGTAAGATAGTGACTATGATGCCAAATTAACCACTCGTTCCACTGTCGCTTCCTCATTAAACATAGATAGTCTTTTTGAGGATATGTTCACTGCTACGCCCACATAAACCTGTCTTATCAGCGAGATCGACAGTACACGCAAAACGGTGTGAAATCTCTTCACGAAGTGCTTGTAAGATACTAAATGCTCTCAGGGGATCGGTATCTTCTACAAAGCGCGGAGTTGTTTCGATTAAAACGTCGATGTCACTGTTTTCACTCGCTTCATCTCTCGCAAATGATCCGAAAATTCCGTGGATTACAATCCCCTCTTTTTCATGGCTAGGTTTGATACTGCGAAGATACTCTAAAATGGCTTCTTTGGTGATCATTTTAAAACCTTGGGTTTATAACTTTGAATATTATAACAAAAGCAAGTGAAACAGGAGATGGAATCAATTATATTTGAAGCGAGAGGAGAAGACTGGATTCCCGCCTACGCGGGAATGACGAAAAGAATTACTTTTTCGCGTAACGTTTACGGTCGGTTGGATCCAACCATTTTTTACGGATACGGATAGTCAAAGGTGTTACTTCAAGAAGTTCATCATCTTCGATCCACTCTAGGGCACGCTCAAGGTTCATATCACGTGGCGGAACAAGCTTAATTGCTTCATCCGCTCCTGATGAACGGACGTTGGATTGTGCTTTTCCTTTGATGGGGTTAACATCAAGGTCATTGGTTCGGCTATGCTCACCAACGATCATCCCTTTGTACACTTTGGTTTGAGGATTAACAAACAATACGCCACGCTCTTGCAAGTTTGCAAGGGAGAATGCCAAGGTAACACCGTCTTCCATAGAAGTCAATGCTCCGTACTGACGGCTCTCAACACCACTTGCACTGTAGGGACGGAACTCCAAGAAAGAGTGGTTCATAACACCCTCACCCTTGGTTTCGGTCAAAAATTGTCCACGGAAACCAATCAATCCACGTGCAGGGATAACGAACTCTACGCGTGTAAAGCCCTCACCCATAGGAACCATCGCGGTCATTTCTGCTTTACGACGACCCAAACGCTCAATGATGCTTCCTGCGAATTCTTGAGGAAGATCCACTACGAGATGCTCAAATGGCTCACATCTGACCCCTTCGATTTCACGGATGATAACTTCCGGACGACCGATACCAAATTCAAAACCCTCACGACGCATATTTTCTGCAAGAATCGTAATTTGAAGCTCACCCCGTCCTGAAACTTGGAATTTACCCTCACCGATCACTTCACAACGCATTGCAACGTTGGTGTTCATCTCTGCTTCCAAACGCTCACGAATTTTGTTTGACGTGATATGTTTCCCTTCTTGACCTGCAAGGGGAGAATCATTAACCGAAAAGAATACGTTCAATGTAGGCTCTTCAACGTGCATCGGATCAAGTGGCATAGGATTGTTAGGATCACAGATAGTGTCCCCAACATCTACGGTTTCAATACCTGCAAGGGCAACGATGTCACCTGCTTCTGCGGTTTGGATTTCGGTACGGTTAAGACCCATAAATCCGATCAATTTAGAGATTTTACCCTTAACCATTTCGCCATCCGCTTTTGCAAGGAGGATATTATCCCCTTTTGAAATGCGTCCGTTGAAGATACGAGCAATACCGATTTTTCCCACATAATTATCGTAGTCAAGGGTAAAGACTTGTAATTGGGTTGGATTCTCAGCATCACCCGTAGGTTCAGGCACTTTTTCTAAGATAGTGTTAAACAAACAGGTGAAATCACCATCAGGGTCAGTCATATTGAGTTTTGCCATACCATCACGCGCTGCGGCATAGATGATAGGGAAATCAAGTTGATCTTCGGTTGCATCCATCGCTACGAAAAGGTCAAATACCTCGTCGACTACGCGCTCAGGATCAGCGGAAGGTTTGTCGATTTTGTTAATAACAACGATGGGTTTGAGTCCAAGCGCCAACATTTTTTTAACCACAAATTTGGTTTGAGGCATAACCCCTTCGTACGCATCAACAAGAATCAACGCACCATCGACCATTTTCAAGACGCGTTCTACTTCTCCACCGAAATCGGCGTGACCCGGAGTATCGATAACGTTGATTTTATGATCACCGTAGCGAATCGCGGTATTTTTAGAAAGAATGGTAATCCCACGCTCTTTTTCAAGGGCGTTAGAGTCCATCGCTCTTTCATTGACTTGCTCGTGGCTGCCATACGTTCCGGATTGTTTAAGCAATCCATCAACTAGAGTCGTTTTACCATGGTCAACGTGGGCGATGACGGCAATATTACGAATTTTTTGCACTGAATATCCTTGTAGGGTGGCAATAATTTTCGCGGATTATATCTACTATAAGGTTAAGGATGGTTTAAGTGATGAGGAGGGGTGAACATTCCCCCTCCAAGGTGGGAAAAAAGGGGATTTATGTAAAACGTTGATTAATAGCGATGCCCGCCAGAAGAATTAATAAGGCTAAAAAACTCTGCTCGGGTCTTCTCATCCCGTTTGAACAATCCCCGTAATGCACTGGAGGTGGTCGTTGAACTGATCTTCTCCACCCCGCGCATCTCCATGCACATATGACGCGCTTGGATCACCACAGCGACCCCTTTGGGCGCAATGGAGTGCATCAACGCATCGGCGATTTGTTCGGTGAGTTGCTCTTGAATCTGCATCCGTCGGGCGAAAACATCCACCACACGGGGAATTTTTGAGAGACCAACGACTTTACCATCGGGGATATAGGCTACGTGCGCCCGTCCGATAATGGGGAGCAAATGGTGTTCACAGGTGGAATAAAATTCAATGTCTTTGATCAGTACCATCTCATCATTGGAGCTTGCAAACATCGCAGAATTGAGGATTGCTTGGGGATCTTCTTGGTAACCGCCGAACATAAATTCGTATGCTTTTAACACACGCTGGGGAGTTTTGAGTAACCCCTCCCGCGTCACATCTTCACCCACATGGGTAATCATGGTCTTGACCGCATCCAAAAAGGGTTGGTTGGTGGGGGTTTTCATTGGCACTCACTTGTAATAGGGATCAAAAAGGGACTCTAACACGTTTGGGCTTTTATTTGACCCCTATTGGGAGGCTTCGTACGAAAATATTATTGGGATCAAAGGTCAAAATATCGGCACACAATGGGGCAAAGGCGCGATTATGCGTTGCGTGATAGACCCGTGCGAGTTGCTCCAGATAGGGGACATCGGTGGGATAAAGTGCCAACATTTTGAAAAGAATGGCCGTGGCTATGTCGTATTTTTGTTGCGCAATCAACGATTGGATGGCATACAAATTGGCATAGTAATTATAATAGTCCCGTTTCAAAAGGGCATACGAGAGGGTTTGGGCGTGATCAAACGAACCCGTATCCAGATCAATGCGGATCAAACCCAATCGAGGATCAAGGGCAGTGGGTTTTAGGCGTGAGGCAATGGTGTAATAGTATTTGGCATCGTTGTACCGTTTGTTTTGGTACGAAAGCCAACCAAACCGTACATTCAGCGCATAGCCTTTGGGATATTGTGCATACAAAGGGATCAGTACTTTGATCCCTTCGTGGTATTTTCCCATTTGTTCATACATATACGATTGGGCGTAGAGGTCTTGTATCCTTTTGGAGTCATCCCCCCCATAGACCATCGACCACGTCCATACCAAAAATAGAAAAATTTTCATCATCAAAAACTATAACTGGCACTGGCAATAAGGGCAGAACTGGTTCCCTGGGGAGCTAATCCAACCCCTTGGACGTACTCTTGATACCGTCTTTGGGTATAGGTGAGACTAAGAACACTGTTTTTGGTCACATAATACCCCAACTTCGCGTTGTATTCCCGTTTCATTAAATCCAACGTATTGACAAGGGTTAATCCACCATTGGTCACCCCTGTACGCATTTCTCCCCCTTGCATCCCCACTTTGAGAAACATATTTTGGTAGCCAAGGGTATCGCTTAGTTCGTAGGAGAAGTAGTGACCTTTAACATAATCGTTTGCCATTTCATAATTGATTTTTGCCCCGAGGGTATTGTACCAGTTGTGATCAATCCCTTGATACCAAGAGACATACGGAGTCAATTGGGTAATACTGATGGATTTTTCGGTGAGATAATTTTCATCATGACCTTTAGCAAAACGGGAATAATACCCCTCCAGTCCTACACTAAGCTTGTTATAGCCACTCCATTGATACCCTTCAACCGCGGTCATAATGGTGTTTCCATTGCCCAATTGCGCATCACTGCTGCTAATATAGTGGTCACCAATTTTGACCATAAAGTTTTCAAAATAGCGACTGTAGGCAAGGGTAATATCGTCTTGTTTGAGATTGCTGAGGGTAGGATCTTTGTATTGACTATCGAAATGGGCATAATCCATCTCCAACAAATAATTCAAATTACCCACACTGGCATACCCACCGACGACCGTTGCGGTATTTTTAACCGATTTGGCATTGTCTTTATCATAATGAACCGTTCCTGCATAGGGTAAAACGGTAATAACTTCTGCCATCAAAGCACTGCTAGCCACGAGGGCACTTAAAACGATTTTTTTCATAGAATTCTCCTTAATTGTGTGTGATTATACTGTATGGTCTCAAACCCTTTTTGGGAGGGTTTAAGCGATACGGTTCCGTAGTGGGAGGTGAGGGTGATACCATCAAAACGGTACGAACACCCTATTTTATAAAACGACTTTTGGAGTGTTGACACCAATTCAATTCCCCAACGTTGCCATGGTGTTTTGACCAAATAGACCGGGAGGTAATCGGTAAATTCAAGGGTTTGTCCCCCGATAAAAGGGAGTCGAGGTGCTACAATAAAGAGCCATTTCAACGGAGACGCTTTCCCCTGATAGTGGTAAAAATAAAACTGCTTGGCATCGTTGTAAAAATAGAGTCGATTGAGATGCTCATCGTGAAGATAAAATTCCCCATTGTTATCCATTTTCACCTTGAACGTTACCTCCTTAATTTTAAGATCGTCTTCAAAAACCTCATAGGTAAACGCATCATCAAGAATGAAAATAAAGCGCGAAGCGATACTTTTATCGTTGATGAGGGAGGTTATTGCTTCGTTGTGATCGGGTAGACCATTAAGGTGTAGTTTCCCCCCCTGAAGATAGTCGCTAAAGCAAAATTCTTTGGTAAACCCACCGATAAACCCCACCTCTTGCACTTGAACATGAATGTGGGGTTGGGGAGAATAGCCACTGTTACCGCAGTTTGCAAGGATGCTATTCACCACGACATAATCCCCAATGGCGACTTTGATGGAATATTGCATCAAATGACTAATCTCGACAAAAAAGCCTGCATCACTGCGAATAATGAGGTAATTGCCCCAATTATTGACACGGTCATTCTCTCCAATGGGATTATCGACCAGATCATGGCGCATATCAACAACGTACCCACTCACAGGAGAGAGAACCGATTCTCCAAAGGCATAATAGTCTTTGGGATATTTCCCCTCCCCTTGATAGCTTTTTCCCTCAACGGTTTTGATGAAATCGTAGGCGTATTGGTAATTGGCTTTGTGCGTCCACTCCCCATTAAACCCTTGATAAACACGCCATGTCCCCGAAAAAGGGGGGGAGATTTTGGTGGTAATTTTCCCAAAGCGAAAAAGGGTACTTAGATAGTGGGAAAGCGAAGCTTCGGGGGTAGCTTTCATGAAGTGATTAAATTCAGGATAATCGATCACCGATAACATAAAAAGGAAAGCGATGACCGTAAGGGCAAAGGGGAACGTCAAAACAGGGAGGGAATAATAGCCCAAAAAAACACTCAACGCATCGGTAAGGAGGACACTCACCGCCACACCCATTAATGCCAAGACGAAATTTTTAAGGGTCGGCAGTAAAAAAATACCGCACAACGAAACAGCGACCAAGAGGTAATTAAACGCATAGGGGTCAGCGAACGCTTCCATACGCGATCCTATCCATATACTGTGGATCATAATCCCAAAATAAAACCCAACGAGTGCCATAATCGCCATAATACGGGAGGTATAAAGGAGTATCATAAAAATAATGAGTCCTGCACCACTCATGGGTAAAAAGAAGATGGTGCCTAAAGCGTTCAAAAAAGGGATGAGTATCGCTGGTAGTAAGGTCTCATTGGGGTATTGGTGTTGCACTAAACTCGATAAGAGTCCTGAATACTGTAGCGAAGCAAAATAGACCAGTATCGTCACCATCGAAAAGGGGAGCGATAAAACCGGAATTTTAGAGGGACTCAGGAAGCGATTGAGGATAAAGGAGAGGATAAAGGTAAAGACCGAAGCAATGGCGATTAACAGAACACTCCCCCACGAAAGGGAAAAAAGGTACCCAACCCCCATCCCCACCAAAAGGGGATTGTAGAGATAAAACGATTGGGTAAGGGCGGCTCGAAATCCAATGAGTAGGGAAAACCCAACCGCAAACCCAAGGGCAATCACCCCACTTAATGCCACTGAAGGGTTTAACAAGGTCATTCCCACAATCAAAATTCCTACATACGGATTGTCCGTAAACACAACCGCACTGTAAGGGCGTAGAAACGTGAGTAAGAGCGTTTTATATCCCACTAGAACTCTTTATGGGTCACAGTAGCCAAATCATCCATGGCTTTGATCAAATGGGCTTGCCCTACGTTATCAATCAACACAACCGAAGGCTTATAACGGATAAATTGCATCGCTTGGGTGTAATTGTACGCACCCACAGGGGAGAGGATCAAACAACTCCCCCGATCCAAAGGGGGAAGCATAATACTCTCTTCAATCACGTCGATGTTCATGCACAACGGCCCATTGAGTACTGAAGGTTCATTAAGACCGTGATACGCTCTATCAAGCTCTACGGTAAAATTAAACCATGAGGAGGTGTACAAAATATTGACCCCCGCATCCAAAATATACCCTTTTTTCCCATCGGGGAACCGTTTGTAGCCATGCACCGAAGTGATAAGATACCCCGCTTCATCAATGAGCGCGCGACCGGTTTCCAAATAAAGCTTGGGGAGATGCTCACTTTTGTTCATGAGATGGATGGTATCGGTAATGGCGTGCGCGTACTCATCCGCGGTGGGGACGATCACATCGGCGGATTGATACATCCCTTTGAGATTGGCTTTACTGGCAAATCCGCCTCCCAAATCGATGTAATCGATGATCGCACCAAAATCCCGTTCCACCTCCTCTTTTAACCGCATGATTTTGGTCGTAGCGATTTTATACGCGTTGGGATCGAGCATAAAAGTTCCAATATGGGTATGAATCCCCACAAGAGAGAGTTTCCCCCCCGTATAGATACGTCCCACCGCTTCATACGCTTCACCATTTTCGTAATTAAACCCAAATCGGCTCCACTGGGGATAAATCCCCGTATCCATATTGATCCGAATGGCAATGGGGATATGCACCCCCAATTCATCGGCAATTTTTTCCAAATCATTGATCTCAAAGAGATTATCGACGTGAATTTTTGCCCCCTCTTGGACGGCTATTTTTAACGCGTCATACGGTTTATACGGGCCATTAAAAATAATATCTCGCCCCTCAATCCCCAAGGAACGGGCTTTTTGGTACTCAAACTCACTCACCACTTCGGCGATGGAACCCAAGGAGTGAAAAATGCGGCAAATGGCATTGAGGTAATTGGTTTTATAACTCCATCCGAAGGTAACATTGGGGTAGCGTGAGGCAAAAGCGGTGTGTAAGGTGGTGTATAACGACTCAATTTTACGCTGCGAAAAGACAAAAAGGGGAGAGCCATAGGTGTGGGTTAATTCGTGAATGCTCACCCCATCAATGTGCGTTCGTACCCGTTGCGCTTTCATGGGACTGCCGTATTTGGACGCCATGGCAAAATCAATTTTAGTGATGGTCGGTTTTTCGTAAGACATTTTAGACATTTATAATTCCTTGGTCGAGAGTAATGTGATAAAATCGGTGAAATCGGTGACCAATTCCCCCGTATAGCGAACATACATTTTATTGGGAGGGTAGTGTAACTGGGGTTCAATGGTTTTGCCTGCCATAATATCGACCACCATTTGGGGTAAATTCACCCCAAGCTCGGTAGCAAAATAGACCCAAGCGGGAAAACGGGGGTTAATTTCGATGAGATACACATGATTCATATTGGCAATGCACTCCAATTCAAAAGGGCCTTTCCATTGGGTGAGTGCCACAAAATCTTTGGCGATTTGGATCAATTTTTCATTGGCAATGGTGATCCCCGTCCAAATTTTTCCGATGGAGGTGGTAGTGAGTTTTTTGATCGCGACTGCCCCTGTGAGCGTCCCTTTTCCATCCCCTACGCCGACAAGATTAATCTCTTCGCCATGCACCATCTCTTGTACTAACACCGGAAAGCCCCATTCTTCTGAGATGGCATAAAAGTGGTCAATGGCACTTTCTAGGTTAGGAGCGATGGCAGCTTTGTAATAATTGCCTTTGATCATCAGGGGAAACGGGGAGGTTTTCGTACACGCTTCGAGTTCTTTGAGGGTAGAAATTTCATACGTTTTGGGATAGGTGATTTGCAATTGCTGGGCAAGGGTATCGAGTTTGTTTTTATTACGTAACTCAAAATTTTCCAGTGAGGGGAGACACAGTTTAATCCCCATTGCCTCAATCTCCTGTTGGTATTTGATGTATAAGGGCAATTCGGCATCCAAATTGGGGATAATCCCCTCCAAATGCTCTTTTTCTTGGAGATAAAGAAGCCGTTCTCTTAGCTCCTCAAACCCCAGTGAGGGGTAGGGCATGAGATAAATATGTTGGCACAGCCCCATATAATTCCCCGGTTCATTGGCATGATACGCCAAACCAATGAGGGTGTTTTGGGGACGTAAACTTTTGATAACGGGGATACCGGGGGCGGGATTGTCGGTATTGTTTAGACCGCTGATGGCAATTTTCATTCGGAGAGACCATACCCTTTGAGTTTGGCAAAAAAGTCACTTACATCTATAAAAAGCTCTTCGTAGGTGACATCGTATTCGAGTAATAAGGTTTGGATAATCCCTTCTTTGGTTTTGTGCTGTTTGAGCAACTGAAGAATCCGTTTGGAAGTTCCATTAAGTTGATAGCTGTTTCCCAACATCGGATGAAAGGCAATAGTACCCTCCTCCAACATTAAGTGTTGAATTTTTTGCATCGGTTATCTCTTTTAAAAGGGGATGGTATATTTTGATGTAATGATAGGGGAAAAGTGTCACATTAATGTTAATCAAATAATAACAAGCTTAAGAATAAATTATATAAGTGAAGATGACAGCCACCCAAAGAGCGTTGCGGATTACTTTTTCTCTTTGAGGGCTTTTTTGTACTCTTTTTCAAACTTTTTACGACGGTTATACGAGAGACGCTCGATAAAGAGTTTCCCCTCCAGATGATCCATTTCGTGTTGGATGGCAATGGCTAAAAGCTCATGTGCCTCTAATGTCACTTCGTGACCATACCGATTTTGGTAACGCAGGGTCAAGGACTCAAATCGCTCCACGTCTTCGTAAAATCCAGGGACACTCAAGCACCCCTCTTGATAGAGTGTTGACCCTTTGGTCGCATGAATCACAGGGTTAATAATCTCAAGGAGGTTCTCTTTGTGTTGATCCCCTTTTTCGTTGGGAATCGACAAAATAAGGGCGCGAATGGGGTGAGAGACTTGGATGGCGGCCAGTCCAATGCCGTTTTTTGCCATCATCGTTTCGTACATATCGTCCAAGAAGGTGTGCAGTTCGTGGTCGAACTGCTTCACCGCCTTAGAACGCATTTTAAGGGTTTTGTGGGGATAGGTGATGATGGGTAGTACCATGCGTTATTCTTTCGTATCTACTTTCTCTTTTTGGATCAATACTTCATCGATGATACCGTATTCAACCCCTTCTGCTGCTGACATAAAGTTATCACGATCGGTATCTTTTTCCAATTTTTCGACGCTTTGACCGCAGTTGCGTGCCA
The DNA here is from genome assembly GCA_020721585.1 of Sulfuricurvum sp. Taxonomy (GTDB): domain Bacteria; phylum Campylobacterota; class Campylobacteria; order Campylobacterales; family Sulfurimonadaceae; genus Sulfuricurvum. The sequence continues at coordinate 117,023 of DYMK01000004.1, read as the reverse complement.
AAATTTCGTTAAGTTCGGCTTTCATGCGCAAAATTTCTTTGGCTTGAATCTCGATGTCGGTGGCTTGACCTTGCGCTCCGCCAAGGGGTTGATGGATCATAATACGGGCATGAGGGAGAGCGTAACGCTTGCCCTTGGCACCGGAACTGAGCAAAAATGCCCCCATGGAAGCGGCTTGTCCGATACAAATCGTACACACATCGGGACGGATGTAGTTCATCGTATCGTAAATTGCCATCCCCGAGGTGATTACTCCCCCCGGAGAATTGATGTAAAAATAGATGTCTTTTTGGGGATCTTCTGCTTCCAAAAAGAGCATTTGCGCCACGATGGAAGAGGCGGCTCCATCATGTACTTCACCGCTAAGCATAATGATACGATCTTTAAGGAGACGGGAGTAGATGTCATACGACCGCTCACCGCGCCCCGTTTTTTCGATAACGTAAGGGATATAACTCATATCAATTACTTGATTTTGTCGTTAAGCAATTTACTTAAGACACGATCTTCAATCATCGCCATTTGGATCGCAGGCAAATAGCCTGATTCTTGGTAATTTTTGTAGACAGCTGCGGGATCTTGACCCATTTGCATTGCTTCATAATAGATGGTTTGCATCAATTCTTGCTCGTTGACCACGATGTTTTCTGCTTTTGCTAACGCATCGACGATAAAGGTCGCTTTGACCGCACGAGACGCATCCTCACGGAATGTTTCACGCAATTCTTGCACTTTGTCGGCATTCTCACGAAGTTCTGCAATCTCTTCTTCGCTCATCGTGCCAGCTTTTTTGTTCAATGCCATATCCATCTCTTGCTCTACGATAAACGCAGGAAGATCGATGGTAAAGGCACTCACAAACGTTTCCATCAAAGCGGGTTTGAGTTCGTCGTTGTACACCGCACTCATCGCTTCGCTCTCAAGTTGCTCTTTAACTTTTTCTTTGAGCATCTCAACGCTTGCATCCTCATAACCGGGGAGCATTTTTTGGGCTAATGCTTCATCGATAACGACCGCTTCTTTGGCTTGAATGGCGTTGATTTTAACCTTGAACTGAGCAGGTTTTCCCGCAAGTTTGGCTCCGCCGTAGTTTTCAGGGAAGGTTACATCGATGGTTTTTTCCTCCCCTTTGCTCATCCCGATCACTTGGTCTTCAAATCCAGGGATGAACTGACCGCTTCCCAAACGGAGTGAAAAGTTTTCGGCTTTTCCCCCCTCGAACGCTTCACCATCGACAAACCCTTCAAAATCCAACAACGCAGAATCCCCACTGACCAAAGGGCGATCTTCATCAACATTGACCAACGGAGCTTGAGCATTGGCAAGTTCTTCGATACGGGCAATAACGGCTTCTTCTGCAATAGAAGGTTTTTCGACATCAAAAACCATAGCGGCGTAATCGCCAAGCTCGATAGCAGGACGCATCGCGATGGTCACTTCCACATCGATACCGTTTTCCGTTTTGTCAAATTTGGTGATGTTAGGCTCACCAATCAACGTATCGGCGATAATTTCCATCTCGCTTAGCCCTGCATTGAGGACATCACGAAGCAATTGCGCTTCAGCATCTTGGACAAGACGGTCACCGTATTGTTTTTTAACCGCACTAACGGGAACTTTTCCTTTACGGAAACCGGCAATTTTTACCTCTTTACTAAGTTGGTTAGCAATTTTTTCGACGTTGGCATCGATCGTATTACGGGTAATTGCCGCATTAATTTTCGCATTTGCGGAGTCAATTTTGTTGGTTGTGATCTGCATTCATATCCTTTAGGAGTTCTCTTGAGTTGAGTAAATGGCGACAATAATACCTTAAAAGGGTTAATAAATGGCTGAACGGATTTTGGTATCCTCAAACGCAAAGGGCTTTCTAGCGATATTTTTACATGGGAATCTTGATACTTGTCAAGAAAAATTCCTTCAATAGGGATTATACTTTACTGTGAAATCACTAAAAAAGGTAAAGTCTATGAGTATGTTTTGTTATCAATGTGAAATGAGTGCCCCCAATGGTTGCGGCAGTACGGGTGCGGTTGTCGGTACGTGTGGAAAAGATGAAAATCTTGCCCGTCTTCAGGATATTATGATCTTTGGTCTCAAGGGTCTTAGTGCCTACCGAGAGCATCTCAATGAGTTACAGCCGACTCAAACCAAAGCTGTCGATGATGTAATGAGCGAAACACTCTATTTCACCCTTACCAATGTGAACTTCAACTTTGACGACCATATCAAACAACTCATGAAAGTGGGTAGTGCGGGAATAGAGGTGATGGATAAACTCTCCAATGCCCATACAGGGAAATTCGGTATCCCAACTCCCGTCGTTGTCCCTCAAAACACGGTTGAGGGGAAAGCAATCCTTGTTAGCGGTCATAATTTAGAGATGTTTGAAGCATTGCTCAAAGCAACTGAGGGTAAAGGGATCAATGTCTACACCCACTCCGAAATGTTACCCGCGCACGGCTACCCAGAACTTAAAAAATACCCTCACCTCAAAGGAAACGTCGGTAAAGCGTGGTTTGATCAAGTGGAGCTTCTCAAACAATTTAAAGGGACGTTTGTCGTCAATACCAACTGTATTGTCCCTCCCAAGAAAAATGCCGATTACATCGATAGAGTCTTTACCTATAAAATTGTTGGCATTGAGGGGGGAACACCCATTGAAGATAATAATTTTGATGCATTGATCGAAAAAACATTAGCGTGTGACGATACGGTGATGAATGAGAACCTTACCCTCACTACAGGTCATCATTACAAAACAATTTTAACCTTAGCACCCCAAATTTTGGATGCCGTACAACAAGGAAAAATTCGTCAGTTTTTCGTTATCGCAGGATGCGATGCTCCGGGGAAAGCGGGAAATTATTACCGAGATATGGCAGAATCATTGCCAAAAGATTGCGTCATTATCACCTCAAGTTGTGGAAAATTTAGGTTCAATGATATTGATTTTGGAGAGATTGAAGGGACGGGTATACCGCGATACCTCGACCTTGGGCAATGCAATGACTCCAATGGAGCCGTTGAAATCGCCAAAGCGATCAGTGACGCACTTAAAACCCCTATCAACGATTTACCGATCTCTATTGTTTTAAGCTGGATGGAACAAAAAGCAGTCATCATCTTGTTGGCACTCTTTAGCCTTGGGATTCAAAACATCTATTTAGGACCTAAACCTCCTCAGTTTGTCAATGACGATATTTTTAACTTTTTAGCGCAAACATTTAATTTGCATTTGACGGGGAATGCCCAAGAAGATTTAGCCAAACTTCTGATAGAAAAAACAGCTTAGGCTCTTAAGGTGAAATAACGATGATTCAGAAGTGATTTAGATGAAATCACTAAAATGGGTCAATGTTATTTTATGCAAGGGGTTTATCATGAAAAAAAGTTACAGTGCCTTATTGTCCATTTTGCTCTCAAGTGGCTCATGATGTCTTATTTTTTTCCAAAACTGTGTTTAGTTGCCTCGTTGGCACTTATCCCAAACCTTCATGCCGGATTTTTATCCACGATCGTCAGCTCGGTCTCTTCCGAACCTATCAGTGAGAATGAAAAAGCCCATCCCCAAGCGTATGAGTACTACAAAAGTGGGATCAAAAAACACGATGCTAAAGATTATCAAGGAGCCATTGCGGAATTTACGCGTGCGATTGCCTTGGATCCCAAATTTGCCGAAGCGTATAAACAACGGGGAATTGCCAAAGGGTGGTTAGGCGATAATCAAGGGTGGTTGGATGACATCACTATCGTCATACCTTTACAACCCAATCGTGCCGATAATTACGATGATCGAGCATTGGCACGGTCGTATCTCAAAATGTATGGTGAAAGTATCCAAGATTGGGAAAAAGCGGTTGCGTTGGAACCGTATAATGCACGCTACACGACCAAACGCGATGATGCCAAAGCGAATTTGTCCAAGCTGGTTTTTGCCGCTATCAACAGCAACGATATAGCCCAAGCAACGAAATTGTTGAGTAGTGGTGTCCGCATTAATCTAAATTTTAACTATTCCGATGGCGATACGGCGTTAGGCTGGGCGGCGTTTAAAGGAAATTTGGAGGTGGTCAAACTGTTGGTCTCCCATGGTGCGGATGTGAATCTCCCCTCGGGTATCTTAGCAATGCCCCCTCTACACAAAGCGGTAATGGGGGGATATACGGAGGTTAGTGCGTACCTTATCGCCCATGGAGCCAATATGAACACCATCAACCCTGAATGGGGTACCCCCTTGCACATTGCGACCTTTCACCAAGGGGAAAACTACCGTGCCATTGAAAAATTGCTGATTGCCAAAGGGGCGAATACTACCCTAAAAAATAAGCATGGCTATACCCCATTTGAATGGGATAAGTGGTTTAGAGAAGATGCGTTAGAAACGAATCGACGCAATCAGGAACGCACCGATGAGGAATTTAGAGCCAAACAATACGCCCAACGGCAAGCTGATATTGAACGAAAACAAGCCGAACAAAACGCCCGTGATATGGCGGATCTTCAAGGAAATCGTGGGGGCTATTGGCAAATGAACGCGGATGCGGCTAAAAGGGATTTAGAAAATATGCAAAAAGCCGATGCCTCACGACGTAATGCTGAGTATCGTAACAGTTGTAATGGGGTTAATTGTGTCATTCGCTAATCTAAGTGGTCTTATCCAACACCAATATGGGGTCGATTGGAACGATAAAGCATCCCTCCAAAAGCTCACAACGTTACATCTTTCCCACACCGTGTTGGGTGATCTCTTCCCCCTTTGGGAGCTTACACACCTAACTGAACTGTATTTGGATGACACCCAAACCACCGATATTTCTCCACTCTCACGCCTCACACAGTTGCGTACGCTCTCGTTAGAAGATAATGCTATCCAGGACCTCTCTCCCCTTGCGACACTTAAAGAGCTTCGAGTATTGAATCTCAAAGAAAACCAACTGACCGATATTTCGCCATTATCCACTCTCACGCAGCTTACCAACCTCTCCTTAGGCCACAATCACATCACGAATCTCTCCGCACTCTCCCCTCTCACACAGCTTACTTTCCTTAGTGTGTTTAACAACGACATCTCAGAGGTTACCCCCTTATCCACACTCATCCATCTCACCGAGTTGGAGTTGTATTGGAATCATATCACTGATATTGCTCCTCTCTTGGCACTTAAAAAGCTCACGACATTGGATTTAGAGGGAAATAGCATTACCCGTATTCCCTCAGAATTTTTGGATTTAGCGATGGAGATACATCTTGACGATGAGGACACAGGGGGAATCATTCTTGAAGACAACCCCATTCTCATTCCCCCCATAGAGATCATTGCGCAGGGAAAAGAGGCACTCAAACGCTATTTTTCAGAAGTGATTTAGATGAAATCACTAAAATGGGTCAATGTTATTTTATGCAAGGGGTTTATCATGAAAAAAAGTTACAGTGCCTTATTGTCCATTTTGCTCTCAAGTGCAGCGTATTGCGCGGAGGTTGTCCCCTCTGAAATCGTCGCTGCGCACAACGCGGTTCGCGCCCAAGTGGGGGTTCCTCCGATTGCCTATTCTACGCAAGTGGCAGCCTCAGCACAAGCGTGGGCGGATCATCTTAAATCAACCAATCATTGTCGATTGACCCATTCCAGTGGTTCCAATGGGGAAAATCTCTACTGGGCGGGTGCATGGTCAAATGGGCCTGCGCAAGACATTCACTCCGCTGATCCTGTTAATGCATGGGCAGCTGAAAAAAAAGATTACACGGCATCAACCAACACGTGCGCTGCGGGAAAAGTGTGTGGTCACTACACTCAGTTGGTATGGAAAAACAGTACCCAAGTGGGATGCGGTGTGGCAATGTGTTCGGATAATACCCAAGTATGGGTGTGTCAATACGCCCCTGCTGGGAACTGGGTGGGACAAAAACCGTATTAATCGCTATCAAGGGTGAGATGAGACGTCCACGTCGGACAAACATCTACCCGTGTTTAATCGAAGAGAGGGTCGTTTCAATCGCACTATGTTGCGCTAAACTCAGGGCGAAGTGTCCATCCATCATCTTATCCAAATGGTTCATCTCCGTGAGGGTAATCCCCAACGGATCTTTTTTGACTACTTTAACCCCCGTAGCCGTAAGGGTGATGTTATCCAACTTTTTCCCCGAATGACGGACAAAATAGGTCAAAAAATAGCCTCCGACATGATCTTTTTCGATGGCGAGGATGGCGCGTTTGGCTTGAGAATTTTCAAAAGTCACGGAGGGGAAAAGGGTCAAAAAATCCTCCATCGAAAGGTACCCAATGTAGATTTTAGTATAAATGTCATGATACCGTTGGGTGGTACTTTTGGTAAAAAAGTTCCAGTTGATCGGATCACCCTCCCGAAGGGATCGAACAATCCATGACAACGTCGCGTAATATTTAAACGAGGCGATTTTAATGGTATCGACATGGGCGATTTTGGTACTTTCGATCCGAATCATCGGTTGTTTGGGGGCGTGGGTGGTAAGTTTTTCAAGTAAAGAAGCCGCGCTGTAGGGTTGGGTAAACCACACTGAGGCGTATGAGGGTAAATCCGAAACCCCTGTGGCTCCCGTATTGAGCACCAAGACGGTTCTAACGTCGTAACGGGGGAACAAAACTTCCAATAAAGCCCGTTTTTTTCGGAGCCGTTTTTTGAGGTTACTGGCCGATTTGACCAGTGTCATCTCCATAAAGTAGAGTTCTTTGTCGGTGAATAACAATCCATCAAACTCCCCAATCTCTTTGTAACGGGCTTGGTAGACGATTTGCCCTTTCCAGCTTACCGAGAGGGCATCCCGTTGGGCGCGGGTGCGGTGTTTGTGGGGACCTTTAATGATGAAACTTTTGATTTGCGGTTCATTGGTCGCATAACGCAATAATTTTTCGTAAATGTAATTTTCGTACACTTCTCCCTCAAACGAGCGAAAGGCACTGACAAATGTCTCATCTTCCATCGTTTGCCCTTGGGCTTGGAGTGAGCGCAAGTGACCAATATTATAATCGTAATAGAGGAGATTATCCCCCAAATCAGCGTCGCCATCAGGGATGACCGTGGAGTTAATGGTAAGCAAAATAGACCTCTTTTGGTAATACTTAAGCACCTTGTCACCTAATGCCCGCCGTATTTTAGCGAAAATAGGTGAAAGGGGATGTTATACTTTCAGTATGAAACCTTTCACCCCTACAGAAGATCAGATTCGCGCCCAGTTTGTCACGTCGTTGATGAACTATTTTAAAATCGACGAGGACGTTTTTTTGCGTTCCCATATCGATGAACTCGTTCGCCCTCTCCCCACGAGTTGGTACAGTGCGTTTCTCCATCGTCTCTCCAGTCGAGAATTACCCTACAAAACGGGGATTGAAAAAATTGCCCTCATCGCCAATGAGCTTGATGCCGAGCAGTGTTCTCCCCTCCAAGCGCAAGCCCAAGCGCGTAGTGCAAAACTCTACACCCTCATGTACGATCTGCGTCGGGTGATGGTCGAAAAACGGGATGAGGAAAAAAGTGCCTTAGAACGGTTTGAGAATGTGGCGTTTGCTTCGTTACGTCCCGCATTAGAGGCGCAACCGTTTTTGGACAGTGTGGACATTGAGGTAGTACGGCTCCTTACCAAGCGGTGGATTTACGATACCATCGCCTCTGATCGGGGGATTTTTGAGGTGCGGGTGACCCAAACGTATAAGGAGCTTTTGATGGAGCAAGAGCGACGCGCACGCCAACCCATCATCGCAACGTCCACCAAAAAAGTCTTAAAACGGTCATGATTACCATCCCCACTTTTTTGATTGATCGACCTGATTTATCCCTTTTGGAACGGGCATTGCTCCCCCTGATCATCCGCCACAGTATCCGTTGGGGGGATAAACCCCACCCTCTCTCGGCTCCGTTTTTGGCTGAACTGCTCCACCACTCCCCCCGTGAGGTGGTCGAAGCGCTTGATGCGTTGGTGAAAAAAAAGATCCTCTCCACCACCCGTACCAAAACCGCCAATGGGGTGATGATTTTTTATCTACTCACCCCCTTAGCATCCATTCCTCAGGATATGATGTCAACCACCCCCTCGCAATACACGGATAACAACTATTATCTCAATCTCTCGAACGATTTTTTCGAGGAGTTGCACGGCTATGCGCTGAGTGTTTGTGACCGTGAGGGGATTTCACGCAAAGTATTTGATGATTTTAATTTTGATCAACGCTCCCAAAACCGTCGATCGTTTGATTGGTTTGCCGAATTTGAACGGTGGATTCGTCGTGAAAAAAGCACTAAAGGTTTACTTCAAACATCCCAAAAAACCCTCCAAGAAGAGGCTAAACCCTCCCCCCAAGAGTTTGAGATGGCGCAATATTTTATCCGTAAACTTGCCTCCATTGACCCCCAATTTGAAGAACCCTTTGACGTGATGAGCTGGGGATCGCAGATTAAATTGTTGATCGATACGGGGGGATACACCCTCTTGGACATCAAAGCTGCCATCGATTGGCTCTTTAGTCCCAAAGGGGATTGGTTCCGTCCCAATGTCCCCGATGCCCACCATTTGCGCAAACATTTCAAACGGATCATCTCCCACACGCGCAGTTTTCGGGATGGGGAGACCAAACTACCCGATGGGGTTAATATCTTCGATATTATCGGACGAAAATAACCTTAATCCCCCAACCGTTTTGCCACCACTTCGGAGGGGAACTTTTTAGGTGCAGGTTCGATAAACCATTTTCTTCTCAATATTTAAAATGGTATATCAGTATCAGGGATTAATTTACCTTGATATACAAGATTATTATCTAGGTAAAGCGCAAATACTATCCCTTGCTGTCCAATTGGTTCAGGTAAATTTGTATGTAGTTTAGACGGAATAGCCATATTAAGATGAGTAATTCTGCGACTTTCCCCACTATCAATGACCGTATAAGTTGCTTCAAAATCAAATTGATTATTCTTTGCATTTGCTAATTCAATAATTAACAATTGACCATTTAGAGAAACTTTGTTTACATACAATCGATCTTTGTAAAATATCCCATCTTTTGTAAAAACTTTAATCTTAGCACCATGCCGTGACCGAGTATCATCATTCATCAAACTCAAAAGTGTTTCACGTTCAGCTTCAGACCTTACGCAAATAAATTTTAAGAATTCTTCGATTGCTAATTCATCTCGAACCAATACTTCTGCGTGACGGCAATAAAGAATATGACGACTATAAGGTTCAGAAGGGAGCGATTCTCTATTATAGATATATTTGAATTCCAATTTTTCTAAATCTACAATATCATCATAAATTTCAGGATTCTCAGCAGCAATATTTCCATTGCTGAAACGTGTATCTGACAATGAAAGTAATTTTACGAAATCAAAAAGTAAAAAAACTGGAACTGGACAATGAGCATTTTGAGTTATTGCAGAACTATGTTTTATGCCTTCATTTCGATATTGAGTGGGTGTTTTAGCACCAAAATAAAATCTTACATATTTTTTTAGCTCTTCATCCGTTCTACTAATAACTGCATCATTCGCATTGTCATTAGTCATTAAACCTTTTACAATCGCTTGAGAGCGACTATAAAGAAGTCCAGTATTAAGTATTGAGGCTATGTTCTTTACATCACTGTAATGGAAAATAAAATTTGCCCACCAACTTTGGAACCCACTTTGAAAGTCTGATAAAAGCTTCTTTTGAAATTCTGTGACAAAATCTTTCCTACTCATGCAGCAAAAGTACCTGTATCACTTTCAATTTTTGGTTGCATATGAGGCAATATTCTTAGTCCGATTTCAGGTTTACCTTCTTCTCCAATACGTGTTGTAGTCATTAAATCAATAGAACTTAACACCATCATTACTGCGTCACTGTGTACTGCCAAATGTGCTGGCAACATCGCTTTTCTAACAATTCCATTGGCTTTCAACTCAGACCACAAATTTATAAGGGTATCTGTAGACATATGCACTTCAAAATGTTCACTTTTCACCCTTATACCTTCATCATCTCCACGGTTTTCCCATGAAGCTTCGATAGACGAGCTATCTATCGAAATAATAGTTTTAGGAATAAGCGAGTTGAATTCTTGGCGTACAAGAGATACAAATTCATGATTACTTAAATATACGGCTTCACTTTTTAGCCAAGATTCCATAGCCGAAGTTTGCAAATGCTCTGGTGTCAAATCATCTTGTTCTGCAATATGTATATAAACGTCAATGGGCAAATTTTTTAAATAACGTTCCATAATAGGACGAACTACCTCCCATTCAAGTCCTCCGTTACCACATCCAAGCATTGGGAAGGCAATGGAGCGAATGCCTAATTTTTGATAATAGTCAATGAATTTTTGTAGACCTTCTTCGATATATTCCAATCGAGATGGATTTCGCCATTCTTTTTTGGTTGGAAAATTTAAAATCCATTTATTAGACGTTTTGTAAAGTTGAAGTTTACCAACAGTCATTAGACCATTTTCGCAATATTTTTGATAACTTTTAAACATATCAGGATATAACTGTTTAAATTTAAGCGCAATTCCTTTACCCATTACACCTACTGTATTGACGGTATTAACTAATACTTGGGCATTAGATTCAAAAATATTTGTTCGTACATAGGTGATCATGGCTCTTCATTTTTTATAGAATTTATCTGCATTATAGCAAGATAGGATACAAAAAATTATAAGGAGATTAGAGAAGTAAAAAACATTTGATCTAATAGGATTGCTTTTGAATCGGTGCAACTCATTGCACCTGATAGGGAATTTAATCCCCCAACCGTTTTGCCACCACTTCGGAGGGGAACTTTTTAGGTGCAGGTTCGATAAACCATTTTTCACCATTGGAAAGTTCTACTTCGCCGCCCCATTTTTCATCGGTATCAAATTCGCTTTTGATAATGGTCTCTTCCATATCTTTTTTCGCCACATAAAATGAGATCTCTTTTTTTGCATCATAACGCAACATAACTTTTGCCATAATAGCCCCTTTTTTTACTAAGATTAAATGAAATTCACGCTCAATGGACGTGAAAAAACTGTGAAATCCAATACCGCCATTGCGACGTACGATCCCCTTCAAATTGGATACGTAAAAACGATCCCGACAACCGTTTAATGAGGGTATTGACCCGATACTCTTTGTCCCGTTGATCGGGAAAATCGTTACGATAATGGCTTCCGCGACTCTCTTCGCGTGCCAAGGCAGCCATCGTCATCGCTTCAGCGACGGTGAGGGAGTTGCGCAATTCGATGATCGACATGAGTTCGACATTGTTGCTACGCTCTTTGTTGACACAACACAATCCCGACGAACGCTTCATGAGATAGTGAATATATTCCAATGCCTTGACCAACGAATCGTGTTCACGAAAGACCCCTACATTGCCGTAGAGGATATTGCCCAAATTACGACGCATGGTATTGATATTAAAACGGTTTTCCCCCTCTAGTATCGTATCCACATAGCGCATTTCGTTGGCAACGTGGGCATAGTCAATGGGGTGAAATATCCCTTTTTTGGCAGCTTTGGCGGCACTGCGTCCGGCGACTTTTCCAAAATAGGCAGCTTCAAGGAGGCTGTTTCCCCCCAACCGATTGGCACCATGCACGCCAGTATAGGCACACTCTCCGCACGCAAAAACATTGGGCATATCGGTTGAACCATCCTCTTGGCACCAAATTCCCCCCATGGTGTAGTGGGCGGAGGGGGTGATGGGAAGCAGTTCGGTGAGGATGTCGATCCCTGCTCCATTGAGAGCGTGTTTGCGAGCAGAGGGGAGCTTGGTATCGATGAGTGCTTCCCCCAAATGGCGAAAATCCAAATAGACGCTATGCCCCCCCATCTGATGGCGAACAATATCGCGCGAAAGTTTGTCCCGTGTCTGAAGCTCTTGGGTAAAACGTTCCCCCAGTTCATCAACAATGTACGCCCCCTCACCCCGTGCGGCTTCGCTAATGAGGGTGCCACTGTTGGGCAAGGTGGTGGGGTGAAACTGGACAAACTCCATGTTGACCAATCGCATATTCGCCCGTAAGGCAATGGCAAGTATATCCCCGCTGGACTCTTGAGAATTGGTCGAGTGACCCCGATACATCCCCGCATATCCTCCCCCTGCAAGGACCAATGATTTGCACGCAAAGGCAATAACCGTTGAATCGCGACGACGCAAAAGGGTGATCCCTGAGAGCTTCCCTTTGTAGGTGGCGATGGTCAACATCTGGTGATTGGGAATAATCTCTACCCCCTCTTTGCGGCATTGGTTCAAGAGGGTTTGGGTGATGGCAGCTCCCGTTTTATCGGCGATGTAGCAGGTGCGTTTGGCTTTGCTCCCCCCAAAGGGGCGTTGAGAAAGGGTACCGGTATCATTGAGATCAAACGCTACCCCAATGGCACGAAGCTCTTGAATGACCGTTTCCGCCCCTGTGACCATGGCACTCACTGAGGATAATTTCCCCAAATCTGCCCCCCCTTTGAGGGTATCGGCAACGTGTTCGCGGCAACTGTCATGCGCGGTGGTCTTAAGGACGGCATTTATCCCCCCCGATGCAACCGCTGAATTGGAGCGCAAGGGGTTACTTTTGGCGATCACGGCTACTTTGAGTCCTGTCCGTTTGGCGTGCAATGCGGCATTAAGCCCTGCAATCCCCGTCCCGACGACAATCACATCATACAGCATACGCATCTCGCATCAAGGTAGTCATCCCCTCCATCGAAGCACACGGAAGATACCCTAAAATCGCATTGTCACGTACATGCGCGGGGTTCACTGCCCCGAAAATCGCACTAATGGCTCCCGCACTGCGGGCAAACTGCAACGCACTGGCGATGTCGCTAAGCTCCGTGGTAGAGAGTATCTCCCTGATTTTCGGGGCAAAAGGGCGTTTGAAAAGGTTCATTTGCAACATTGGAGAAGAAGCCAGCATCGTGAGACCAAAATGGTCACACGCGTGCATAAGGGGGTAATAGTTCCCATCACCACACCGTTGATTGGGATAACCGTACGCGTGAGGTTTTGCCATATTAAAGGGGCTTTGGAGGTATTTGAATCCGTGATTTTCTCCCCCAACACGTTGGGCGATAGCAACCACGTGGGCAAGAGAGAGATACTCCGTATGCTCCTCTTCGTATAAAAATCCATTCCACGAAGCAATCCCATACTGGACAATTTTCCCCTCAGAGCGTAAGGTCTCAAAAAGCTCAAACGCCGCTTCAATACGTCCGTAAAAGGTCTCATGGTCACTGTAGCCCAATTGGGTTTCGGGATTGTGCAAAAAGAAAATATCGATCGTCTCCACACCAAGATTGCGAAGCGATTGCTCACAACTCCAGCGCAAATAGTTAGGACTCATACAATGCTGATCGATGATAATCTCCTCGGCCCTTGCCAGTCCCGCTGTGATGAGATTGTCGTGGATCCAACCGTAGGGATTTGCGGGAAAGGGAAAATCCAGTGGGATAAATCCCCCTTTGGAGGCGATAATCACTTCATCCCGTTGCAGCTCCCCTGCGTTGAAAAGATCGCTGAGGGCTTCTCCTATTTCCCGTTCGGACATTTGGTAACGGTAATTGATGGCGGTATCAATGAGATTGATTCCATTACGTAACGCGGTCTTGATCGCTTCAGCGTAGTTGATAATGTAATTATCCTCTTTGTACGGCTCTGCTTTGTAGGTGCCAATCCCCAAGGAGGGGAAAAAGAGTTCGCCGTTAAAACGGTAAAAATCTTTTGAATAGGTGCCAAATCGCTTTAAATAGCGGAAGCTCCCCTCTTTGGTTGCGTGTGCCATTAGACCACCATGACCCGTAAATTGGCTTTGAGTTTGAAATTGAGCATATCCTGCATCCCCGCAAGCGTCGTCGTGGTGTTCATCGAACAGCTCATACACTCCCCCTTATATTGGATATAAAGTTCGTGTTCCCCCTCTACTTCTTTAAGGTCGATCACTTCGACATCCCCATGATCGGCTTTGAGGGTTGGGCGGATGTACTCTTCGAGGATTGATTCGATGCTGCGGAGTTTTTGTACCAAACTCATCGCATTGAAGTTTCCATCCCCTTTGGCCTCTTTGATCTTTTTGCTGATCGCCTCTTTTTTGAGTTCTTCTTTCACTTCAGCGAGGAGATCGACCAAATACACCTCTTTTTTCTCATGTCCCCCGCTTTGGATACACGATTTACAAAAGCCTCCTGCTTTGGTGTAGTCGGTGATTTGCGCAATGGTCTCTAGCTTATTGAGACGGATCACCTCTTTGAGCGTCTCCAAACTCACACGGGCGCATTCACAGATGATAAATTCGGTCTCAAATTCCGCCATATCGACCCCTTTGTAGATCGAAGCTGCTTTTTTGATCACATCGTACGCCATGACCGAACAGTGCATCTTTTGCCCCGGAACGGCGGGAATGTCTTCCTCATCCCGTAACGCTTTTTCGACATCAATGTTGGTGATTTTGAGCGCTTCATCGACCGTTTTATTCATACATAACTCTGCCATCATGTCCGAACTGGCAATCGCCGTACCGCACCCGAAACTTTTGAATCGGCTTTTAACGATCACATCGGTAGAAGGGTCAATCATCCAGTACAGTCGCACCGCATCTCCACAGCTCTCTGCCCCAAAATCGGCGATGATGAGTTGTTTCCCCGCAGCATCTGCCTCTTCTTGGGTAATCTCCCCCATATTAATCGGATCGTTCATCCGTCGTTGTACTTCGTTGGAGTACTCTTCCCATAATGCTCCGCCGATGAGGGTGTCACGTGCCATTGTTGCTCCTTGATGGATGATAATTCGCTTCTAAATGCAAACCCTATTCTATTCGCATCCTGACATTTTTGTCATCTTTTTAGGCTAGAACGGGATATGCAGTCGGTGGAATATCTTGTCGTATTAAAGGATCAATTATGTTTCAAATTACCGCTGTTTTTAATCGTCACTGTCTGAATGATGTTTTACGAGAATTGTTTGATAATGGGATTGAGGGGGTCACCGTGATGGACGTGATCGGAAAAGGGTCATTGGGGATCGCCGAAAAAAACAATGCGCCCGATTTGTTCCCCAAAGTGATGTTACTCATTGTCGTCTCCGATGAGGAGCATAAAGCCCTCACCATGGAATCGATTCGTGCCAATACCCAAGATTTGGGTCACGGTGCGGGGAAAATGTGGGTTACTCCGGTAGTCGAGGTGGAACGCATCCGTACGGGGGAAAAAGATGAATCGGCATTAACCCAACCCATCCCCCGCACCGGCACTAAAACCAACACCCACTTCACTGCGGTGGATACGCCATCAAGCTAGAAAGTTGCTTTACAGCAACTCCAGCTTGTATAAAAACGCCCGCTCTTTGTAGGAGGGGATATCGAGTTCTTGACGGTATTTTGCAATAACACGGCGCACCATTTTGACCCCAAAACGCCCCTCAATCCGCTCGTGCAATATTTTGTCACTAAAGGGATCTTCTTTGTTTTCGCTATTGACTAACCGTTGAAGAAAATGTTTGATTTCTGAGGTAGAGACCTCCCCAATGGCATTGGAGAAAAACTCTTTAAACGGATACAATCCCCGTTCGGTCTGAATATACTTATCCGAAATGGCGCGGGAGATGGTCGATTCGTTAAACCCTAGCTCATCGGCGACATCTTGAAGACGCAAAGGTTTGAGTTCTCCCCCCATAAAAAACCCGTACTGTTTTTCCAGTAAGACGAGGGCAATATTGTACAACGTTGCTTTGCGCAAATCCAAAAGCTTCACCAATTCACGTGCCTCTTTGAATTTTTGGCGGGCGAAATTGTCGTATTTATCAATCATACTCACCTTCAAATCGGGGTAAAAGGCGTGATTGATCCGTATGGTCAACTCCGAGCCTGAAAATTCGACAAACAAATCGGGGATAATCTGCGCTTGAGGTTCCATGTACTCCAGTGCGGGGGGATTTTTAAAATGTTGCAAAATATGTTTGGCATCATGAAGACGGGGGTGTTTGATGAATTTTTCCATTTTATCGAATTGCAAAATCATCGCCCCCAACAAAATAGAGAGTTCATCGTCCAAATCGTAATCGTTGAGCTGGAACAAAAAGGACTCTTTGTAATCGCACGCCCCCACGCCGGAGGGTTCGAGATGGGCGAAACGTTGACGTACCCGCTCGACCGTATGGGAATCGGTATCGCATTGGAGGGCAATCTCCTCCACACTCCCCTCAAAATACCCCTCATCGCTGATGTAGTAGATGATCTGTCGAGCGATTTTTTGGGAGATGGGGGTGGGGAAAAGGGGGGCAACGATTTGTTCTTCGAGCTTTTGGTAGAGGGAGACGGAGGAGATACTCAGCCACTCGATTTGGTCACTGGAGGCATTGGAGACATAATTTTGAAACGCCCCGTATGCGGAACTTCCCCCTACTTGGGCATTGGACTCTTCAAATCCCGATTGGACTTCAAGGCAAGGGTTTTCATTGGTAATAACTTGGAGATGTTTTTCTAACTCATTTAAGGAGCATTGCAACAGCGGCAACCACGTCTGCATGGACAATCGAGGGAGTTGTTTTTGTTTGTACGAAAGGGTCGTTTGCATCAGATTTTCCCTAAAATAAGTTCATGTTTCCAATCAACTGCATTTTTTGTTCTTACGTAACAGTATAGGGATAAAGGGGGTGTTTGGATGATTAAAAAGTGGGCATTTTCCTCGTTCCATCCTCTCCTGAGGTGAAACGAAAGAGCGTAGTGAGGTTTGGTCTTAGTATTTGATACGAACCAATCCGTTGGGAGCAACCACTTTCATTTGGCACGCAAGGCGCGCTTTTGGGCTGGTTTCTCCTACGGTTTTAAGCACCGCTTTTTCTTTGTCATTGATGGGACTCATAAATTCCATCCCTGATTCAATCATCACGACGCACGTACCGCATTCGCCATCACGGCAACCAAAAGGAAGTGTGCTTCCGGATGCTTCAACGATGTCTTGAATCGTTTTTCCTGCTGTGACGTTAATCGCCAAAAAGTCATTTATAATTTCTACACGTGTTGTCATCTCAACCCCTTATTGTATTATTTTATAGATTTTATGGGTAAAACCCACTCCGCCATTTGGTCTTAGTTATACGGTTTAACCAATATCGACGCATTTTTGATCGCGCATTGACACGCCAAACGTACCGGTGTGGGACGATTGTATTGTTGTGCGATTTCCGCCTCTTTTTTCGTGATGGCACCCATACTGATCAACGTTTCAAGCTCTTTATCGTCCATATAGACCGCTTGACCTTTGGAGGAATAATCCTCTAGGGTTGAATCCAATTGTTCATCATTTGAAATCTCTTCGATACGAACCGCACAACTACCGCACATCCCATCTTTACAATCGGATGCAAGGGTAATACCATTACTGTGCGCCACTCGTAATAACACATCGCCCGTTTTGGCAAAAACACGTTTATCTTGTTTTTCGCCAAAGCCGCAAAAAATCACACTCACCATTTTGAACCTCCTCTTAATTCCCCTACAGTCTGCACAAATCCCAAAAAGGGTTGATCACTCCCCCTCTTCTTGAGATTGCGCTGCTTTTTGGGCAGCTCTAGCGGCACGATGTTCTTTGAGCCATTGAAGTTCTTCCGCCACTTCATCGTATCCATCCTCTTCAAGAGCATCTTCAAGTTCTGCTTCTCGACACCCAAACGCAAGCCCCTCTTCGATGAAAGTGACCTCATAAACGCGGATGGTTTGCAAAAAGTCGCCGATTTTACGGACATACCCCTCAGCCCCCGCTTCAATGAGTACATCCCCCACCCGAGCGTGAGGGTAGGTTCCATCGTTACGGATCGCTTTGATAAGTCGCACCCGCTGACCGATTCTAAATACCGAGAGGATCTCATCTTTCGTCGACATTTTGTAGAGGTTGGTTGTGCGTGCCTCATTGTTAATGGGCATATCCTCCTCAGAAACTAAGGGTATTGTGACTGGTGCAGGCGTGGACTCCATGACTCACCTCCTCTACATCATTGCAGCTGCTGGAGGTGGAGCAACTCCCACACGCGCTGGGATTATCGAACATCGCCCACACATCTGCTGCGGAGGGACTGTAGCCGTTTTCAAAATTTTTGTAGACCGTAATGAGGGCAAAACGGTAATATTCAAGGAGTTTGACCTCACTTCCCATATCATGCCCTGTCGCTTTTTCGACCAATTCGCCAAACTTTTTCATGATATGAAACCGTTTTGCGTTAATCAGACGTTCATCAAACGGTACCTCAAAAAAATCAAAAAAGTCTTCGGTATCGGTAATTTTTTGAAATTCGTCTAACGTTCCCATCGTATGCTCCTTACTGTGTTTGCGTATGCAATTTTGACTCTACAGTCCCATCTCAGTTTTGAGTTGCACTGCCCATGCACTCACCCGTTCTTGAGTCAAATCTTCTTGATTGACATCATCGATCCCCAAACCGCACAATTTTCCCTCGCGTTCTGCCAACGAAAATTCATACGTATACCCTTGGGTAGAGGTAAATCCATACGCACTTGCCCCCAATGAGGTGAACAAATCGTGCATTTTCCCCAACGCACTTACAAAATGTTCACCATGTTTGTCTTGATCCCCCGCACCAAAAAACGCCACTTTTTTACCGCTCATATCGGGCTGATCGTTACTAAGCTCATACAACGGATCGACCCAATCGCGTTGAGGATCCCCCTGACCCCATGTCGAAGACCCAATGAGCAAGACATCAAAATCCTCAAATTGCTCAATCCCATCAAAATCTTCTTCCATATCGATGAGTTCAGATCCTTTGAATTCCTCGGCTAAAAGCTCCGCTGCCCCGCGTGTCACTCCGCTGCTGCTTCCGAAAAAAATACCTACTTTTGCCATCTCATCCCTCCTGTATACATGGTTTATAGTGCTCATAGATTGCCATGGCATTGGCTAAATGTTTGTCTCCATCGACAAACAACGCATCCAAGGTACGAAACCCAAAACGGTGCGCGTCTTTAAAATATTTATCGACGATGCAAATACGTCCTGCGATCACCGCACATCGACCAAATCCCTCATGGCTCATCTCCATGATGACGTTACAAACCACCCCCGTTTTACGCTCAAACGCCAAGGCAATGGCTTTGTAAATCATCTTAATGTCATTGGTCAACATCTCATCAATATCGGCAATAAGGGGGATTAATTTAAGATCCTCTTTGGTTTTGACGTATTTTTTGATCAACAAATCTTCATCACTCATACGTGACCAATTGCCAAACTGATCGAGCGCGCGAATTTGACGGATTAACTCCACCCCAAAATCATTGGCTATTTTTTCGTTTTCCACTTATTCCCCTTGCGCCCATCGGTCTTGTCGTACATCATGAGGGGTACTCATGTGTATAATATTTTTGATCCACGGAGGTGGATTGCCATTGATCATCGTTACCAATGTTTGGAGAATATCCTCAATTTTAGTCGGTTCACTCACTTTCATAGGATGGATCCCCGCACGAATGACCTTGGCGGCTGCGGTGCCTCCAATGCTTTCGCAATACATAATATTGACCCCTTTAAGGGCGCGTACCCGAAAGTCGGTTTTATCATCATCTTCCAACGTAGAGGTATCGGTTTTAATCACCTCAGAGACCTCATACCCTTTTGGGGAGACGTTGTAAACGACAAATTCTTTGGCTCCGCCGAAGTGGGCATTGATTGCTTCCATATTTTTGGTCGCGAACGCAACTCTCAAAAAATTTTCCATTATTCCATTCCCCTCTACGGTAATTTTAAAGCTTTCCCCTGTCGGGGTGGAAGTGTTATTCTGCATATTTGACCTTTCGTAAATGATTTGCGATTTCAAACAAAAAATAGGTACTTCCCTCATACAGCTGATCGTTTTTGAGGGGATTGCCTAACTCTTCGTAATTGGGGAATCCTCTAAGAACCAATGCCGTATTGGGATAACTGTGCAAGATCCGTTCCGCATGAAAATTACTAATGACCATATCCGCTTTGTCAAAAAACTGCCGTGCATCTTCCAAGTCCCCGACAAACACCGTGGGGGCTTCAATCGTATGCAATACTTCACTAAAGGTGGTAGAGACCACCGCATCGATGGTTCCCCCCACACTTTGGAGCAACGCGCATATCCCCACAACCATATCCGGTTCCCCCGTCACCACAAAATGGGAACTTCCGATGAGAAAATGGGAATCCAACGATGAGGGAGAAGAAGCAGTTTAGTGGGTTTGCATTCAGTAGCAGCATTCGTAAG
>DYMK01000004.1:0-96685 GCA_020721585.1 Sulfuricurvum sp. | reverse complement strand
GATGAGGGAGAAGAAGCAGTTTAGTGGGTTTGCATTCAGTAGCAGCATTCGTAAGTTGTTCAATTATCGCAGTGACCGTCAGTGACCATCCGCTCTCCATCCCCCCTCATAATCGGGGGTATTGACATAGACGTAGGGGATCTCGATATGGGTTCCCACCCCACGCACATCATCCCCTTTGGTCTCGGTCAGTCCGGTGGTATGAAGACCGATCATGGAGGGTTTAACATTTTTTTCTTTGTTTTGGATGTTCTCTATCGCCATGAGTATCGAGTAATCTCCCCCATCAAGTACGGCGGTGATGTCACTGACTGATGTGTTATTAATGGCGATGGGTTCGTTAAAATGGCGGGTAAAAAAGACTTTCGTATACGATGCACACCCCTGCGCACCGTGCATGAGGGGCATACAATCTTTGACCCCTAAAAAAGCAAGGGTTGATCCCATGGGCTGAGAGTGTTTGATGGGATTGACTTGAAGCGGTTTGTGTTCATGACGTGAGAGGGAGAATTCCATGGCAACTCCTTAGTTGCCACAGATTATGCAAGAAGTGTGCGAGAAGGAGTAAGCAACCTTAAAACGTCGCGACCACCCATTGAGTGATAACAAATCCTCCGACAACCAACCACACAAACATTGCCCCTGCGGTATAAATAGGGGCAAGTCCTAATCCTTTGAATTTCGCAAAACGGGTTCCCATCCCCAACGCGGTCATTGCCATGGTGAGCAAGAACGTATCGACGATATTGAGGTTATCAATCAACCCTTTAATCATCAATGCGGTCTCCATGGGGGCAGTCGCGGTGTAGATATTAATGAGGGAATTTACCCCTGCCATACCGATAAAATAGACTGCAAACCATGGGATGACCAGTTTGATTTTGGCACCCGCTCCCCCCGTTTTTTTCGCCATCGCACTTAAGACTAAGCCCAAGACGATGAGCATCGGGGCGATCATGATGACCCGTGTCATTTTGACAATCACCGCAGTGTTTGCCATATCAGCTCCCGCACCGGGAACCGAGGCAGGTACGGCGACCACTTGGGCAACTTCATGGATCGTCCCTCCGACATACATCCCAAAAGTGCTGGGTGCCATGTGCAAAAAGCCTGTAGCGGGTTGAATGATCGCTGCGTACAAAACAGGGTACAAAAACATCGAAATCGTCCCAAATAAGACGACCATGGAGACCGCAACGGCGGTTTTGTACTCTTCGGATTTTAAAACCGGTTCAGTGGCTAGTACCGCAGCTGCACCGCAGACCGAAGCCCCCGATGCGGTCAAGATGGCGGTATCGTTGTCAAGTTTAAACACTTTTGTCCCCAACCAAATCCCCAAAAGCATGGTCGAAGAGAGCATAAGGAGGGAGACCATAAACCCTTGGAGACCCACTTCCTCGATTTGTTGAAACGTGATACGAAATCCATAAAATACAATCGCAAAACGGAGAATTTTTTTACCCGAAAAGGTAATACCGCTCTCCCACGCGCTAGGGAGATGGTTGTGCAACGTATTGGCATAAAAAATACCCAAAACAATCCCCACAACAAGAGGTGAAATTCCTAAATGTTTTACAAAACTTAGCTCAGCAATCATGGTCGCCGCAGCGGCAAAAATGGCGACGAACGCAATACCATTGAACGTACCTGAACGTTTTTGAGGTGAAAATGGCATAATAAAGCCTCCTTTAAAGGTAACATTATAGAAAAGATAGGTTAATAACGGATAGTACGCATTTTATAGACTTACATTTTTTTACGTTTCGTCATCGTTTCACTGTCGATCTCAATGAGCGTATGGACATTCCCACGAGGATAAAAATCGGCAATCACTTTAAGACGCTTGGGGGCAATTTTTTGTTCAAATACGCTGTAAATCTCGTTGGCACTGTTTTCGTGCGAAATATGGCGGTTTCTGAACGAATTAATGTACAACTTCACCGCTTTGAGTTCCGCTACCCATTTATCAGGGGTGTATTCGATAGAGATGGTGGCAAAATCGGGGTAACCGCTACGGGGACATAAACAGGTAAACTCAGGCAACGTGACCTTAATCACATAATCACGTTCATGGGCGTTGGGCCAAATCTCAAAATCTTTTTCCACATCAAATGCTTCAACAAGCGCTTCACCGTATTTCATTGGTATCCTTTAGAGTAATTTTTCCATAATAGTTTCCTTGACGACAATTGATATTCAAGGATTGGGCGATGGTATCCGCTTCGCTGTTTTCAATCATCCCCATCCATGTCACTGCCCCACACAAATGGGCGATGAGATTGAGACCATGCACAATATTTTGGTAGTTTTTGTCATGGATATGATGAAGATAAAAGGGGTCAAAACGGACAAAATCGACCGTAAACTCTTTTAAGTACATCATCGTGATGTGATTGCCCCCGTACCTCTCCAAGGCAATTTTATAGCCCACCGCACGATATTGAGCGATTTGTTCGTTAAACCGTTTGATATTTGGGGCATACTCTTTTTCATCAAATAACAAAATGATTTTATGTTTCGCTTCAGGGTAATGTTGCAGTGTCTCAAGGGCGTGTTGAAAAAAAAGACCATTACGCAACGTCACAGCCGAAAGAGAAAGGACATAATGGGTGGAAGTCATCGAGGCCATTTTGACCACCGTTTCCAACACATGGCTTTCGTATTCACGCATTTTTCCCAAACGATTGAGCAAAGGGACAAATCGCCCTTGGTGGATCAATTTTCCCGTCTCTTCTTTGAGCTTAAAGGTTACCTCTTCCATGGACATTTTTTCACAATGGATCGATTGGGTTGCGATGGAATAGCGTTTGTATCGCAACGCGTCTAAAACGGATCGTTCCAATTGCGCAGGGATAAGTTCTTCCTCTTCATGTCGTGTATCCATAGTAGCGTACAAAATTTCGTACAGACGGGTGATCACCTCTTCGTATTTTTTGACGTAGTGGGTATCCAATAAGACACAGGAGAGTTTTACCTCCATCTCATCGATATTTTTTTCTTGATATTTTGCCAAAAAAAGTTCCAGCAAAGGGGCAATGGTCTCTTTGTCATGCTGCAGTAAAAGGACAAAATCCCCCCCCTTATAGCGGCAAATTGGGAGTTTTTTGATTTTTTTGGTGGTAAAAAATTCATTGATTTGGTGGACGATTTCTATTAAAACGTGATTCCCTTTTTTAATACCGTATTGCTTATTGAGCGTCGTTAAATTCTCGACGGTAATCATCATAACGCTGATGGTCGCTTTTTTGCTCCAGCGGTAAAAAAGTTTGGAGAAATAGTCATTGCTAAAGGTGTGGGTGACCGTATCGGTAATCGCTTCGTAGGTACTTTGATAAATAAGAAAGAGGATAAAGTAGATCGCACCCACCAATAAAATGAGGGATAAAAAGATAAAAGAAGCAGCCGTTGCATCCCGTCCTATCACAAGGACGTATAAGGCAACCCCAAAAAGTAAAAAGATGGGAAGCCCCATCCGAAGGGCTAACACAAAACGGTGTTCTCGCTCTTTCTCCTCAGTATAAAACGACATTAGATATCGAGATGCTTAACGTCTTTGGCGTGTGTTTCGATGTAATTTCGGCGCGGTTCAACGTCATCTCCCATAAAGAGATTAAACGATTCACTCGCAGAGAGGGCATCTTCGACCGTAATGCGCAGTAATACCCGATTTTCAGGGGTCATGGTCGTCTCCCACAGTTGCTCAGGATTCATCTCTCCAAGCCCTTTATAGCGTTGGATATACGACCCTTTTTTCGCATAATCGGTAATGCTGGTGAGCAATTGAAGCAAGTCTCCCTCAAGAGGAAGATTCCACTCTTGAATTTTTCGGAAAATGTAGGTTGCTTCGGCAAAATGGGGAGAACTAAACAATGCATCATCGACGTGCAGTTCTTCAAGACCTTCTTTGGTTTGGACAAAAAGGTGCATGTCCTCATCACTTACTTTTTTGCTCAAAATATTATAGCCACTGTTGAGCAAGAAGGTCTCTACTTTGGGGTAGAGATCGCTCAAGGACAAGGCGATTAAATCGGGATTTTCAATAAAATAACGGATCAAATCAACCAACGCGTAGCGACGTTCGAGTGCGTCAAGGGTACTGCGATAATGATCCACCATTTTGAAGAAAGAGACCAAATCATTGACCCCAACGTTTAGATTTTCCATCTCTAACGCATCAATCCCATTTTCGATCAAAAACGCATTCATTACCCGATCGTCTTTGAAATAGATCTCTTTTTTCCCTTTTTTGTAGCGATACAACGGAGGTTGTGCGAGATATAAGTACCCATTTTCGACGATTTTAGGGAGATAACGGAAGAAAAAGGTGAGCAACAACGTCTGAATATGGCTTCCATCAACGTCGGCATCGGTCATGATGATGACTTTGTGGTAGCGAAGTTTGGTTTCATTAAACTCTTCCCCGATGCCACATCCCAAAGCAGTGATCATGTTGGTAATCTCTTCGGATTTGAGGATCTTATCCAAACGTGATTTTTCAACATTGAGGATTTTACCTTTGAGGGGTAAAATGGCTTGGAAAACACGATCCCGCCCTTGTTTGGCTGAACCTCCCGCAGAGTCCCCTTCCACCAGATACAATTCACTAATGGAGGGATCTTTACTTTGACAATCGGCCAATTTTCCCGGTAAGGTTCCTACGGTCATAGCGTCTTTACGACGGGTCAATTCGCGTGCTTTTTTCGCCGCTTCGCGTCCCCGTGCTGCCATAAGGGCTTTTTGGACGATGGCTTTGGCTTGAAGGGGATTTTCTTCAAAATATTTGGTCAATCGCTCATAGGTCACTTTTTGTACCAACGGTCGTACGTACGTATTTCCCAATTTCCCTTTGGTTTGTCCCTCAAATTGAGGCTCGGGGACACGAACGGAGATCACACAAATTAACCCCTCAGAGGTATCTTCCCCTGAGAGCGGAATGTCTTTTTCTTTGGCATTCCCATTTTGTTTGTTGTAATTGGAGATAACCCGCGTTAATCCTGCTCGAAATCCCGCTTCGTGGGTTCCTCCATTGGGGGTATTGATGTTATTGACAAACGTGTACATTTTCTCATCGTAACTGTCGTTGTACATGAGGGCAATGTCCATTTCAATGTCTTCAATTTTTTCGTTAAATTCGTAGGGCGAAGCGACCAACGCTTTTTTGTTCATATCGGTAACAAACTCAGTGATCCCCCCCTCATAGTGGTAGGTATTGTCCGCTCCACTACGCTCATCTTTGAATCGGATAGTGATGCGGGGGTTAAGGTAGGCTAGCTCTTTAAACCGTTTGGCAAGATAGTCGTAATCAAAAATAATAGTTTCGGTAAAAATGGTAGGATCGGGGAAAAACTCAATGGTCGTCCCTTTTTTGCGGGTAGTACCGACCACAGCTAATGGTTCTTGGGGAATTCCCCCTTTGAAATTTTGTTCAAACACCTGACCTTCACGATGGATGGTCATTTTAAGATCGGAACTTAAGGCATTAACGACCGATACCCCAACTCCGTGTAATCCACCGGAAACTTTATAGGTGTCTTTATCGAATTTTCCCCCCGCGTGCAAAACGGTTAAAACAACCGTAGCCGCAGAAATACCCTCAGTGGGGTGAATATCGGTGGGGATTCCTCGACCATTGTCACTGACAATCGTGGTTCCATTTTTGGTAAGGGTTACATTGATGGTATCACAATGACCTGCCATTGCTTCATCAATGGAGTTATCGACAACTTCGTAAACTAAGTGATGGAGTCCCCGATGACCAGTATCACCAATGTACATTCCAGGGCGTTTACGAACCGCTTCAAGACCCTTTAGAACTTTAATATTGCTGGCACCGTAGTTTTCCATTTTTTCTCCCGCATTGACCATTTTTTAAGGCTTCATTTTACCCTAAATAAGCTAAAACAAAGAAATTACATTACGATGGGCATCACAATGGTTTTGAAATGTTCACTTTTAAGGACAAAGGGGTGATTGGATTCGTTGGCTTCTAAGGTGAAATCGTTGGTGGTAATTTGCCCTAAAAAGTCCAAGATATAACGACTATTAATGGCCAATATAAACGGATTTTTAAACCCATTTTCGATCTCTATGACCGTTTTTGCCTCAATGTTATCATCACTGAGACTTTCAAAGAGGATAGAATCGGACATAAACGTGAGTTTTAGATCGTTAGAGATGGTTGTGATTTGTTTAATGGCACTGATAATCGACCCTTTTTGGAGGGTGATGCTACGGGAACACTCTTTGGGGATAATTCGTGTGTATTCAGGAAATTTTCCATTGATGAGTTTGGTAAAGAAAAAGGTGTTGGTTGATTTTAGAATAAGGTGGGTTTGGTCGTAATACAGTTCAATGGTGTCTAACAGAAGCTTTTGAATTTCAATGATCGCTTTTTTGGGGACGATAATAGAGAGTTCTTGGTCATTGTGGGTTTGAATGTGAATTAAGGCTAAGCGTCGAGTATCGGTAGCGACAAAATTGATGTACGTTGCTTTAATGTCAATCAAGGCTCCATTGAGTTCAAACTTAGGATTATTGGTATCAGCAGCTGGGGTGATTTTTTTGAGTGATTCGATGAGTACTTGCGCATTAATCGCAATTTTTGGTTTATTCTCAATCGTGGGAAACAGAGGAAACTCACTGCTTTTATAGGTAGGAAGTTTAAAGTTAGACCGTTTTTGACGAATATGGAGATTCTCTTTGATCAGTTCAAGCTCTACTTCTTCGTCTTTTAAGATACGGACAATGTCCAGTAACTTCTTCCCATTGGCGGTCAATGACCCTTTTTCGAGGGTCGTTAGGGCATGGGTTTGTAACACCAATCCGATCTCATAATCAGTAGCTTGAGCAAAGAGGGTTTCTCCATCGGTAGTCAAACAAACATGGGAAGTAATTTGTGAAGCGTCTTTTTTTTCTAAGAAAGGTTGCAAGTGGAGTAAAATGTTTTCTAAAACCGATTTTTCAAGGGTGATTTTCATACGATCTTTCCTTATTAGATAATATATCAATGGTAATAATAGTAATAAGGGGGGGTGAATAGGTGAAAAAGACCCTTTTATCCCTTAGTACTGGGGTGAACGTAGGTGATCAATCACTGTGATTTCATTCACATTCATTCACCTGTACGAATTATAGCCTTTTTAAAATTCCATTACAAACGTAATTTTAGTTATCGGTTAACGAGGAGACTTTGTTGGAAAGTTCATCCACTTTGATTTTAAAATCTTCATCATTTTTCATGAGCTCTTGGATTTTTTTCATGGTGTGACTTACGGCGGTATGGTCTTTCATCCCAAAATAGTGGGCAAGTTGGGGCATGGAGTTGGGGGTAAGATTACGGGAGAGGTAAATAGCGACACGTCGCGCGTAGACAATGCTGCTGTTACGACTTTTAGAGCGAATTTCAGTGGCTTTGACGTTGAGTTCTTTGGAAACGATGTCGACAATGGTATCAATGGTGATGTTACTTCGTTTTTCGGCGATTTGTTCTTTGAGAACATTGCGGGTAAATTGAATGTTAATGTCGACTCCCATAAGTTGGGAATAGGCGTTGAGTTTGGATAAAATCCCCTCAATCTCACGGGTATTGTTTTCGATAATGGTCGCGATGTAGTTAATCACCTCTTTATCGAGTTTTACCCGATTGATTTCACATTTTTTCTTGATGATCTCAATTTTGGTCTCCAATTCGGGAGGTTGAATATCCGCAACCAACCCCCACTCAAAACGGCTTTTGAGTCGCTCTTCTAACCCTCCGATTTTTTTGGGATGTTTATCGGAGGTGATGATGATTTGTTTGTTTTCATTGCGCAAGGCTTCAAAGGTATGAAAAAATTCCTCTTGAATCTGATTTTTCCCGCTGAGAAATTGAATGTCATCGATGAGTAAGAGGTCACATTTGCGGTATTTGTCTTTGAACCGATCCATCGTCCGATTGCTCAAATGACGGCTAAAATCGTTGAGGAATTGTTCGACCGAGGTATAGATGACCGTTTTCCCTTGGGCGAGCATCACATTTCCCACCGCTTGCATGAGATGGGTTTTTCCCAATCCTACGCCACCATAGATAAAGAGGGGATTGTAGACGATGCCTGCTTTTTCGCTCACACTTTTGGCGGCAACGTAGGCAAAATTATTCGATCCCCCGACGACAAAATTGTTAAAGGTATAGGAAGGATTCAGTAACGTATGGGGTACTTTATCGCTGGGATTGGGTGTTTTTAGGGTCTCTTTGGTTGATGTAGAGGGGGGTGCTTTATGGGTTCCAATAAAAATGGTGGGTTTTACCCCCGTTTTGATCTCAAAGAGGTGGGAAATTTTATCGGCATATTTGGTTCGTACCCAATTGGCGATCAACGGATTGGGGGCGTTAAAAACGGCGTAATTACTTTTGGACTCTTCTTCGTTATAGTGAATTTGTTTGATGTAGCGGGTGTAATCGACCTCACTGATTTCGTTTTTAAGCATTTGTAAGACCATGCTGCCAATGTTTGCCATTGTGTTTCCTGTATATGTGAATAGTGAAGGGAATAATACCGATATTACCCTATAATTAGGGTGTAAAAAAGGTGAATAACACGATTCATGGGTGTGAATAAGTT
Source organism: Sulfuricurvum sp. (assembly GCA_020721585.1). GTDB lineage: Bacteria > Campylobacterota > Campylobacteria > Campylobacterales > Sulfurimonadaceae > Sulfuricurvum. The sequence goes on along the minus strand of DYMK01000004.1, from coordinate 88,085 downwards.
TGATTTAAGGGGAAAATATGGTTATTTTGGGGATTGATCCGGGGACACGCCATTGCGGGTATGCCCTCATTATTATCGAAGGGCAAAAATTTCGATTGCTGGAAGCGGGGTTAATCAAAATCAAAAGTGAATCGCTTCAACACCAAATTCCCCAAGTGGTCGAAGCCATCGAACAGCTCTTTAAACTTCATACGATTGACCATGTGGCGATGGAGGATATTTTTTACGCCCATAACCCCAAAACGGTGTTAAAATTAGCCCAATTTCGGGGTGCATTGATGCTTAAATTGTTGCAAGAGCATGGTGAATTTGCCGAATATACGGCGTTGCAGGTAAAAAAAGCGTTAACGGGCAAAGCCAAAGCCGCCAAAGAACAAGTCGCCTTTATGGTCAAACAACTACTGGGAATTACGCAAGAGATTAAACCGTTGGATATAACCGATGCGATGGCAGTGGCAATCACGCATGGTCAAAGGGTCAAATTGGAGCGGATCAAACGACCAACACACCAGGGAGATCGTTTGGGCATAAGTGTACCAAAAGAGTCTTAGTACTGTTTGATTTTTTGAAATTTCTATTTTTAGTTATGGTATCCCTTTGATAGAATCATTGCACGTAAGATGGTACACAAGTTGCATTGAATTGGCGAATGATTAAAAAATTTAAAAAGCAAATCACCCTTTTAAAGGAATCCCATGTCTGAAATCCAACTTACCATCATGCACGCCATTTTTACCCTCAGTGATGAGTGGGAGTATAATATTTACGCTTCTGAAGATATTGCCCAATACCTCAAGATGGATCATGATGCAGTAGCCACGGTTATAGAAAAACTCTACACTGAGGGCTATTTAGGGGAGTGTATGACGGTGGAGGACGATGGATTTGACACCTTTTACCTTAACCGTCGTGGTCGTGCTGCTATTGGGGTAGAGTGATGGTCACATTGGTCATTTTTTATGAAAAACCTTTTTGTGCTGCTAATGCCAAACAAAAAGTCCTTCTTCGCCAAAGTGGCTGTACTCTCATTCAACGCAATCTTCTCGAACATGGCTTAGATTCCCCAACACTGCGCAGTTTTATGGGAGATAATCCTATCGTCGATTGGTTTAATCCGGCTGCTCCTGCGATTAAAAACGGTGAAATTTTTCCCGAGACATTGGATGAAGCTTCAGCGATGGAACTGTTGATGGCGCATCCAATTTTGATCCGCCGACCCTTGATGGTCATCGGAAACGAAAAACTGTGTGGATTCGATGCACAAAAAATAGCAAAACTGTTAAAGCAGTACGTGCAACCAATGCCCAAAATCAACTGCATAGAAAAAGGGTGTTTGGAGAAAAAGGGGGAGATTACTTCTCTTTTGTCCTAAAACCCTTGAGAAGAGAACGCGAAACTTCGCTATATCCTCGAAGAGGAGACCAACCTCCCCTATTTTTTTGATATTGTGATTTATGATCGGGTGGAGAATGAGGTGTTGAAGAGGGAGATTGATGAGGGTGGGGAGAAAATACATAACAAATGAAACTTATTCCATCATGCAAAATATTAGGTTTTAAGACACCTTATGAAGTTTTTTTACGGTACGATTTTAGACGCAAGCTAAAAAGCATAGGTGTTGCACTTATGACTTGAATGGGCGCGCACCCAATAGTAACTAGTATTGGAATTATCACCGTTAAAACATACCCCTACCGTCCACTTTTCATCCGTTCTAAGAGTTCCCCCAATTTATCATTGCGCAGTTGAATAAGACGGTGAAGCTCCTCATAATCGATGTTACCGGTGTATGCCATATCAAAAATGCGCAAAAGGGCAGCGCGACAACAGGTTTTGTCACACTCCGTGACCAGTTTTTTGGCTTTTTTGTAGGGAAGGGAGGTCTCTTGGAAGATTTTGAGGGCATCGGCGACGGTTTTGCCGCCGCACTCACAGATTTCAAGGGTTAAAACCGCTTCTTTGGTAGGCATAAAAGCCCCCTTTACAGAGAATGCTCTGTTTTGTAGGCGTTGGCTTTTTCCACCGCGTCGTAGAGTTTTTGTGCCAGTGCGGGCATCTTGACATGGTTTGTCCACACGGTGTCTTCGACAATATCGTGAATTTCAGAGGCAACTTCTACGGCCAAACGTTTGAGCTTGGCTAACTCTTTTTTGTGTTCTGCTTCGGTCATCATAGACTCCTTTTTGGGGATAAAATGCAATTTTTATTCACAATGAAAACGCGTAAATATGGTCAAAGCGAACCTTTCGGGGGAGACCATAGCTCATGTGGAGAAATTTTCCTTTGGGTTGGAAATGGTATTTTTCAAACAACGCTACGGCGGTGGTGTTAGTAAGCGGGACATCGGCAAAGATTTTTTTGAGTCCTCGAAAATACAATACCCCTTGGAGCATTTTTTCCGCTTCCGCTTCATGACCGCTACGGCATTGCCACGGTCCCAAATAGACCCCACGGGGATTAATGACGCTGGAGTGTTGGAAGGCATTGGGGAGGGTGAATTTCAACGAACTGTTGCGCTCCATCTCATCGAGCATAAACGCCATCCGATCTTCCCCAAAGGTCTCTTGGTCGATTTTACGGAGGGTCGCATCGAAATTACCGCTCTCTAGCTCTTTGGCTTGGGCATTGGTAAAACTAAAGGGAGGGACTTTACCCACATTGACAAACCGTCCCACCTCCAAAACCGTCTTAAAGCCATACCGTGTAAAAAAAGGTTCCAATGCAGGATCGGCATGGAGGTACAGTGAGGGGTGGGAGTCTTTTAGCACCCCAAAAAGGGTAGTAAAAAGCCGCGTACCGATCCCTTGTCGTTGGTAGGTGGGGGTGACCATAAAGTATTTGATCATGGCGGAGGTTTCAAAAGGGATTGCCATGATCGCCCCAATCAGTTTCCCCTCATCGTACGCGCCATAGCACAGATGGGGGGCGTGCATCATCATCAATTTGACATGATACCCATCCAAGAGCCACTGGGTCTCTTGGGCTATGTGAGTCAGTTGTGCAACATCGGCAAATTTAAGCCACCCTATAAACATAGACTCTCCTGATAGAGGGATCGCAGTTCAAAATGATCCAAAACCCGTTTGCGAGAGGTGACAATCTCCCGAATTTTGGGGAGCAACTCTCGAAGGATTCCCCGTTCCGCCGTAATTCCCATGCGGGAGAGGTGATAGCTAATGGTGGCACTGCCGGAGTGTTTTCCGATGGGAAATGAGCTTTCTACTCCCATCTCTTGGGCGGTATAGGGTTCGTAGGTGTGGGAATCTTTGAGCATTCCATGGGCATGAATACCACTTTCGTGGGCAAAAATATGGTCTCCCACCACAGGGGCATTGGGGGAGAGGGCAAGATTGGCAGCGTGTGAGACGGTATGCACCAACGCACGAATGGCGTGGGGATCAAGAGGACGATTTTCCCCATAGAGGTGTTTGAGTGCCATGAGGATTTGTTCAAAGGAGGCATTGCCCGCTCGCTCCCCCAACCCCATCACGGTAGTGTTAAGGCTCACCGCCCCCGCATCAATACCGCTCAGAGCATTGGCATTGGCAAGACCAAAATCGTTGTGGGTGTGCATTTCGATGGGGAGGAGATTAAGTTCATTCAGTGACTTTATCGCCGTATAGGTTTGTGTTGGGGTCATGATCCCAATGGTGTCACAATAGCGAAACCGTTGCGCACCGCACTCACGGGAGAGTTCCATCACCTCACGGATAAATTCAACGCTTCCACGAGAGCTGTCTTCCCCTCCGATACAGACAAAAAGCCCCTCACGCTTGGCGGTGGTGACTACCGTTTCAAGTTCTCTAAGTAAAGCGGTTTTACTCCCCCCAAACTTCACTTCAATGAGCAAATCCGACATCGGAAGGGAGAGATCAACCGCACGGATACCGCACGATAATGAAGCTTCTAAATCCTCCAGTTTCATCCGATTCCACGTCATCATCCGAGCATTGAGACCCAAACCCAAAAGCTCTTTGATGTCCTCACGCTCTTTGGCACCCATGCACGCAATTCCCACCTCCAACTCATCCGCACCACACGCATCAAGTAACGTGGCAATGCGGAGTTTTTCAGCAGTATTGAACGCGACGTAGGGGGCTTGTTCTCCATCCCGTAAGGTGGTGTCGTTGATGAGTGCCATGACTTTTTCCTTTCCCGTTCACGTCATCCTCGGGCTTGACCCGGGGATCCATCTCCTGAATACAAAGCTGGATTCCCGCCTTCGCGGGAATGACGATGGATTAATTGACTTCTAACTCTTCTGGAAGATTAAAATATTTGCGCGTTGCTTTAAGCACCGAAGCTTCGATGGGAGCGTACGCATAGCTTTGATCGGCGACAATCCTCGCAGCGGCAAGATCACCCTGAGGACATCCCCCGATTTTTGCGGTCAAAATAAGCTTAACGTCTTTAAGGCGATCCAAAATCGGTTGCAATGGATTGGTACCATCTGGCCCTGCACAGTATTCGGCTTCCACTTTACGGTGGTGGATAAATCGGATTCCTCGATCACCTGCTTCATAAATCAAGAACTCTTTGACGCTTCCGAAGTGTTGGTTAATCATCCCCTCACCCGCTGTCGTCACCGCAACAAGGATGGTATGACCATCGGAGCTTAACTCTTCTTTTTCTTTGCGGACACGCTCATTGGCTTGGTCAAGGAAGAAGCGAAACTCTTCGATTTTCGCCTGAGCCGCTTGGCGCGCTTCAAGGTCGTATTTGATTTGGAGTTCATCGAAACTCAACCCCGCAAACGTGTCTTTGGTAAATTCTGCTCCGCGATCTTCCCCGATCAATCCCACCGCATCGGCACGGCATTGACGGCAGTGTTGCATGAGTTTCATGTCCATCCCACACGCCTCTTGGACGGCCATTTGCTCTTGATCGGTTGCACTGGGGACACCGTTGAGGGCAAACGCCGTACCAAATTCAGGTTCGGAGAGGATGGGCATAATGTTGTGCAAAAACACCCCAATCTCTTTGAGTTTTTTGGAGACTTCGGGGAGATGTTTATCGTTAATGCCCGGAATTAAGACCGAGTTAGCTTTGATCAAAATCCCTTTTTCGACACATTTTTTCATCCCCTCTAACTGACGTTCCAAGAGAATTTGCGCCGCTTCACGACCGTAATAGCGTTTGTTGTTGTAAAAAATCCATGGATAAATTTGGCTTCCGATCTCCCCTGTGGTATCGACACTGTTGATGGTCACGGTGATGTGATCGATGTTGTGTTCGACCATTTCGTCGATAAATGTTGGTAATTCCAATCCATTGGTTGAGAGGCACAATTTCAAATCGGGGGCGAATTGTCGCACCATCCCAAAGGTCTCAAAAGTTTTTTTAGGGTTAGCCAACGCATCACCGGGGCCTGCAATTCCCAAAACACTCATCCGTTGCACTTCCCCACCTACTAAAAGTACTTTTTTTGCTGCCTCTTCGGGGGTGAGACGCTCTGAGGTAACACCGGGGCGGGATTCATTGGAACAGTCATACTTACGGTTACAATAGTTGCATTGGATATTACACGCAGGGGCAACCGCTACGTGAATACGGGCATAATGGTGGTGCGCACCTTCAGAATAGCAGGGATGATTGTGAATCTTCTCCTTGATGTCATCGGGCATAAACGCTTCGTTACCGCTTGAAGAACAGCTCATGTTAAACTCCTTAAAATCAAAAAATATTCATGATCATTGGCCTCATCTGGCACGTAACCACTCTCTTAAAAAGCATTATTGCAAAAGATGTTCCATACGAAAAAAGGACAAAAACGTCGTTTTCTCAAGGAGGAACAAAAATTGCATTCTCTGGTGGTAAATCAAGGAGTTTGCTGATGTTGGTCGCTATCCCACTGGATGCTTTGAATCGTGTATACCATCTCAATCCCTGCTCCGCGACGATGTTTGCGTTGTACGAGGTGGAGGGCAATCGCCAAAATATCCACTACCATTTTCTCGAAACCCGTCTCAATCCGTGGAAAAAATACGGTGATGCGTTTCATCCAGAGAGGAGTACTTGCACTTGCACCTCCGCTAGTCGTAACGATCCCCATCATATCAGTGACCATTATCTCATCCTTGAAGCGATTGGCAAAGTAGATTGTATTTTGGTTGATCAGTATTGTCTCAACACCTTGCACGTGTTTAAAAATGTGGGGATCAAGATTCATAAACTCCCCCCTTTTATCAAAAACTCAGAAGCCGCTTTAGACCATTTCATTATAGGAGCCAACATTGCAGATCACCTTCAACACATCCACCCTGCATCTTGAAGATATGCCACTGGACATCGGATACGCATCGGAAAAAGTGACCCTCAAAAACAGCGAAGGAGAAACTTTTAGCATTGGCGGACACAAGGGGGCAACGCAGTTGCTCATCACTGCCCCTTTTATCAATGACTCCCTTATGGAGCAATTACACGAGATTGATACCCTTTTATCCCTCAATGCCCTTAGTGGGATCACCCAAGCCCTTATCGTTGCCAACGCTACCCATACCCTCCCCTCCGTGGAAAATTGGTTGAGCGGTTATGACCATGAGGACGCGTTTGGGGATTATTATGGGGTGCGACTCTCCAATCACGAGCTGGCAAAAACCCTTTTTATTCTCTCCAAAGACGGTGCCGTTTTTTACCAAGAGATTTTGGATGATCTGCAGGGGTTGTTTAATCTCAATCACGCCCTTGCCAAAATCGTCACCGCACAGAGTTGCTATACAGGACAAGGGTGTCATGGGTGAGGGTGTAGTTGGATGGTGTAATACTACGGCTGATTCCTTCTAAATTATGAAATTTTTTGTTTTATACTTGAATTGGCGTCTCCTTAAACCTTTTTTCTCTATAATCTTTTCATGATACTTTTAAAAGCTACTAACCTTTCACACCGTTTTGATTACCCCCTTTTTGAGAATATTTCCTTGGAACTTCATGCAGGGGAATCCATCGCCATCGTCGGAGTCAGCGGGAGTGGGAAATCGACCCTTTTGCACATTCTCTCCTCTTTGTTAAAACCCAATCGTGGAGAGGTAGAACTTTTCGGACGTAATATTTATGCGTTGGATGAATCTTCATTGGTTTCCCTTCGTCGGCACGATTTGGGCTTGATTTACCAAAGTCACTACCTTTTTAAAGGGTTTAGTGGGTACGAAAATCTTGAAGTAGCAGCGATTTTGGCAGGAGAGACCATTGATACGGAGTTACTCAAAAATTTGGGAATTGACAACGTAATTCATCAAAAAGTGACCGAACTTTCGGGGGGACAACAACAGCGGGTTTCCATCGCCCGTATCCTCTCCAAAAAGCCCCGTCTTATTTTTGCGGATGAACCCACGGGCAATTTAGATCATGCAACAGCTACGGAAGTGATCAACCTTTTTATGCGTTATGTTCAAGATCACCAAGCAGGATTGCTTTTGGTAACCCATGATGAAACCTTGGCAGCACGGTGCGATCACCGGTATAAAATGGTTGAGGGATATTTGGTTAAAGAACATTAGGGTGTTGCATCCAAATAGGGACGAGAATGTTTTTGAAGATAATGTATACGGTGGCGTAAGGTCTGAATAAGGGGTTGGTCATCGCTACAAAGAGGCGTTTGTATTTTTTTGGAGAGGCTCTCTTCGTGCAATTCACCCGCTACGTGACAGACTAGGGTATCATCAATGAGTATCACCGTATCCTCCAGTGGTCGTGCGGTATAAAGTGACCAGTTCACACCGCTATAGGCGATGAGCATCAGTGGGTCACCAGAAGCTTTTTGGGTAATAAGGGTCAATGTTACCCCTTTGGTCAGCGATTGGAGTAGGGATCGGCGTAAAGAGGGATAGTGTAATTGAGGTGTCAAAATAGAAATAGCATGATGCGTTTTTTTGATATGGGTAATAAGAATATGGTCAAAATCATCTTTTTGATCGGGGAGAAGATACGGGAATATCTGACCATTCAGATGGGTTAACACTAAAAATAAACTCAGAATTTTTATGATTTTATCCTTTTTTGGATACAATGATACCATTTAGCGGACATAAACATCAAGAAGGCGGTTTTGGCATGAGAATCTTGTTATTAAATGATAATCCAGTTGCACGAAAATTGGTTGCGTTGAGTGCACAATATACTAAGAATGATTTAACGATTATTGGATCAGTTGCTGAAATAGGGCAAAGTGATTACGATGTGGTCATTGTGGATGATGCTTATTATTCAGGTGAAACCATGGCAGCGTTGGCTCAAAAAGCAACCTATAATGTGAGTATCCTTATGGCAGCTCGGGGTAATAATCTCTCTGAAGGGTTTGATAAAGTTCTTAATAAGCCTTTTTTACCGGCAGATTTGATTGAATTATTGACAGTTATTCACGATACATTACCCCCTTCTCCCCCCGTAGTAGAGGAAGCGCCTATCGCTATTTCTCCTATGGATCCCTTGCCTCCGTTAAAAGAAGAGCGTTCCTCGTTTAGTGAACCTGAGCCAATGGTGAGTTTTGAAGACCCTTTGCCTCCGCTTAAAGAGGTCTCTTCGTTTAGCGAACCCGCACCCATGGTGAGTTTTGATGATCCCTTGCCCCCATTAAAAGAGGAATTCTCCTTTTCCAATGAGCCTGCACCCATGGTAAGCTTTGAGGATCCTTTGCCTCCGTTAAAAGAAGAATCTTCTGTTAGTGCTTTTGATCTTGCCCCTTTACACGAAGAGGTTGAAGAACCTTTTATGAGTTTTGAAGAGTTTTTACCCTCTGAAATCCCTTTGCAAACACCTGAGGTAGAACCCGCTATTTTGGATCATGAGGTAGTGCAAGATCTGAAAGATTTATTAAAAACGACCGATGCCGACGAATCGGATTTTTCCATCGGCAGCTTTGATATTCCTTCTGTTACTATGCAAGATGAAGAACCCCTTCCTCTGCTAGAGGATGTGGCGATTAGCCCGTTATTGGATGAGGAGAGTTATACCCATTTTGATGATATGATGATGCCAGAATCTAAAGCAGAAAAAAGTTTTTTTGATACCTCTGTGGCTCAAAATCAAGAGGACTTTTTAACCACAGAAGAAGATGACTATGATCTTTTTATCCCTACGGAAACCATTTCTCTTTCCAAACCGCGTAAAGAGGTAGTACATCCTCATTTGGAAGAGCAAAAATCGGCGTTTTACTCTGATACTGGAGTAGAAAGTTCAGTTCATCCTCACGTAGAAGAGCGAAAATCAGCGTTTTATACGGATGAAGTAGGGACGGATCTTTTTGATGGGATCGCTGAGCGAGAGATGAAACTTGCTATGGGAGAACCCGTTGAAGAAGCAACGTATGATATCCCTGTGGTCATGACGCAATCGAACGGAAATATCTCCTCAGAGGGGATGGAGGCACTACAAGTACTCCTTAAGGCGTTGTCAAACGAAGAAACGGCAAACTCTTTAAAGGGACTTAATATTAGCATTAACATTAATCTTAATCTGGGAAATGGAAAGTGAATCTCAGCAGTGGAGCCATTTTAGTCCTTTCAGGCCCTAGTGGTGCAGGAAAAAGTTCCCTTATTCGTAAGATTACCAACCATATCGGTCCTAGCTATTTTTCAATTTCCAGTACTACCCGTCCTAAACGTGAGGGGGAAGAGGATGGCGTTCATTACCATTTCATCTCCCTAGAAGAGTTTAAAGCAGGGATTGAAGAGGAGATATTCTTAGAATATGCGTTGGTCCATGGGAATTATTATGGTACCTCGTTGCGTCCGGTTAAGCAAGCACTTAAAGAGGGTAAATTGGTCATTTTTGACATCGATGTTCAAGGGCATGATGAAGTACAAAATCGTTTAGCCGATATTACCACCTCCGTCTTTATTACCACACCTACCTTAGAAGAACTCCAAAACCGTTTAAGCTCCCGCTCTTCAGACAGCGAAGAGGTGATTAAAAAACGTCTTGAAATGGCGACCCGTGAAGTACAACGGATTAGTGAGTACGATTTTTTAATTGTCAATGATGATTTGAATGTAGCAGCTCAAACCCTAATCACGATTGCCAAAGCGGCACGGATGAAAATTCCTGCCCATCACATTAATGAATTCGTCCAACTTTGGGCGGTATAAAAGTACTAAGCACCTTTACAGCGATGAGCCGTTATACTGCTTTAGTTTATTTTAAATTTTTTCTAAAAAGGAAATGAATCCATGGGAAGTACTAGTATCAGCCATTGGTTAATCGTTCTTGCAATTGTTGTGATCTTATTTGGGGCAAAGAAAATCCCAGAATTAGCAAAAGGGTTGGGTCAGGGGATCCGCAATTTCAAAAAAGAGATGAAAGAGGATGATGAGCCTGTAGCAACCACCACAACCCCTGCTGAAACACCCAAACAAGTTGAACCAACGGTCACAACGGTCAAAGCAGAACCAACTCCTCACAATCCCACAAAACAAGTGTAACCTCTTGAAACAGCGGGTCAGTGCGCTGTTGCGCGATAAATTCAATTACGATGTTGCTTTAGAAAAACCAAAAGATCGCTCTTTTGGTCATTTCGCTACCCCAATTGCTTTTTCTTTAGCCAAAGAGTTACGTAAATCCCCCATGATTATTGCACAAGAGATTGCCACTTCTTTTGGGGAAGAGTCAACCTTTAGTGCCGTCGAATCGGTGGGAGGTTATATCAATTTTCGTTTATCGGAACATTTTTTGGATGAGTATGCTTCGTGGGCATTGGATCATCCCCTACAGTTTGGTCAAAACACCAAGCAAGGGAGAGTACTACTGGAGTTTGTGAGTGCCAACCCCACTGGGCCTTTACATATCGGTCATGCGCGGGGTGCGGTGTATGGGGATACCCTTTTGCGTTTGGGTCGCCACTTAGGGTATGACATTACCGCTGAGTATTATGTCAATGATGCGGGCAATCAAATTGATCTTTTGGGTGTCTCTCTTCAATTAGAAGGGCGCAGTACCTTGTTGGGTGAAAGCGTAGAATGGCCCGAAAAATATTATCGGGGTGAGTATCTTAGTGATCTTGCGCGAGACGTAGTAGAACAGTTTGGCGCAGAAGCATTGCGTGATGAGTCTCGTCAAAAAGAGCTGGCACTCTGGGCAAAAGATAAAATTTTGGCCCTTATCGTCGAGGATCTCAAGGGGATTAATGTCCACTTTAATACCTTCGTAGGGGAAGCGTCGTTGTATGAGCAATGGGATCGTGTGATGGCAAAAATGGGGGAGGGGGTTTACCTCAATGAGGCAAAAACCTTTATCCGCTCATCCGACCATGGCGATGACCATGACCGTGTTGTGGTGCGGGATGATGGTCGTCCCACCTATTTGGCAGGGGATATTATCTACCATAACCAAAAATTTGAGCGTGATTATGATCACTACATCAATATTTGGGGTGCTGATCACCATGGCTATATTGCACGGGTCAAGGCTGCTGTGAGCTTCTTGGGGTACGATCCTAAAAAGCTCGAAGTACAACTTTCACAAATGGTTTCTTTACTCAAAGATGGGGAACCCTTTAAAATGTCCAAACGCTCAGGCACCGTGATCCAAATGGGTGACGTGGTCGAAGAGATTGGCTCCGATGCGTTGCGGTTTATGTTTGCTTCCAAAAAATGTGACACCGCCTTGGAGTTCGACATCGAAGAACTCAAAAAACAAGACAGCTCCAATCCGATCTATTACGTCCAATATGCCCATGCACGGATTCAAACCTTGCTTGCCAAGAGTGAATTAACGCATGAACAGATTATGGCGACACAATTGTATGATTTAAGTGCTGATGCGGATGGATTGCTCTTTGAGGCGTTGCTGTTGCCTGAAGTGATTGAGGACGCATACGAATCGCGTCAAGTACAAAAAGTACCCGATTATCTCAAAGCACTTTCCGCTCGATTGCATAAATTTTACTACGACACCCGTATTATCGGGACAGAGGATGAAGCTAAATTGCTTAAATTGCTCCTTGTTGTTGCTCTCTCGATTAAAACAGGCCTCTCTCTTATGGGGATTGACGCAAAAGATCGGATGTAATTTTTTTGTCTCTTTTGTATCAGAAAACTTTTTTGTTTTTGACGTTAAAAAGATCTTAAAAGAGGGTGAATTTAACGTTTAACAGCGACACTGGATTCCCGCCTTCGCGGGAATGACAGAAAAACCGTTATTTGAAGATTTTTTGAAGACCTTTGGTCACTGCATCGGGTACTGTTGCAATCCCCATAAATTCAGTCATGGTCAAAAGTGGGTAACTAATCGCAATATAATATTTTGCATTCAATGCTTTAGCTTGTCCCCCTTCAATCAACACCGCATACGGTAAAATTTCACCGTTTTGGGTACCGATTTTTTTGACAAATCCACTTGTACGTTTATCCAATTCGACAAACGCAACATAACGATCGCCCCCAACGTGCACAACGGTTCCTTTAGCGGCTTTGGCTTTTGCAACCAAATCGGCTGTTGATCCAGAGCCAACCGTATCCATATCCTCATAATAGGGCATACCCATCATAAAGTGGTACCCAGAAAGACCTTTAGCTTCCCACGCATCCTCAGAATCCTTCAAAGGACCAAACGCTTTTTTAAGGGAATTTAATACCGTGACACTCGCGGATTTGTTAAACTCTTTTTGCATAAATGCTGCCCCAAAATAGACAGGGTTGGCAATAGAGACTTGTTTACGCGCATCATCGATCAAAATACGTCCAACAGCATTAAATCCACGAAGTGACTTAGCCGCTTCCGCTTTCATTGCTGCATTGGTATACAAAATTGTTGTCCCTGCATCGGTGGCTTTGATTGCACCAACAACATCAAAACCCTCAGCAGAGAGTTTCGCTTTAGCGGTTTCGACATCCACATAGCCCGCAAGTTTATACGTAGCAACCATCTCTGCACTAAAACCGCTCATGGCAAATGCCCATGTTATGGCCAATAACGTTAGAATTTTTTTCATAGCTCTTTTGCTCCTAGCTCTTTCATGATTTGTGTGATCTCTTTATCCAAAGCGGTAATCGAATCGACCATTTTTTTGTCTTTGATCCCCATAACTGCTTGCCATGTCGCCAAACGAGGCATTCCGACCATTAGCTTATTAGACCCTTTGTCCACATACATATACATTGAACAGGGTGCGAAGACGTTAGCATCTGCGCGACCTTGGTTGAAAATTCCCTCAGAAAAGCGGAAATGACACAAGGAATAGACCCAATACGCATCAAAACGGTTAAAAGAGGTCACATTAAGATCCGTCATTGACCCTTTCATGTCTTTGTAACCCGCAATGATGTATTTATGCGCCTCAAATGCCTCTTCAAATTTACTTTGGAAGTCACTTTTGAACTTATCTACCCCAACACTACGATCAAAGGGAACTTCAAAAGTCATCATTGGTTTTTTAGGGAGGGATTTATAATCCACATACTGAACTTTTTTCCCCATCGTCGCTTCCGTCATCTTGTCCAATGGCTCGAACGAAGCGATAAATGTTTTACGAACCGCTTTATCTTTTACCCCAACAATGTCTAACATGGTTTTAGGCATAACATGACCCACGTAGGTTTTGTCTTCTCCCATTTTTTTGTAAATACCCAAATTAAACGGTGAAAATCCCCCTAACGAAGGCTCTTTAACCAACAAAGGCCCAACAACCGCATCATTGGTGATAGAGAAAAATCCAAGGTTGTCCAAAGTGGGTTTAAACGTTGGATCAAAATCAGGATGTTTACTCGTCACCCCTTTAACGGTTTGGAACTCTGTACCCCATTTGGTTTTATACGCATCATTAATACGCTCATGCGGATCTGAGAGGACAAACCCAATGGTACTGATCTTCTCATTGACCAAGCTCATAAAAGGTTTCTCTTTTTCCCCTTCACTCACGTAAAACTTAGCCCCTTGGGCACCAAAAGCGACACTGGCCGCAAGCGATAGCGCACACGCGCCGATCAACAGTTTTTTTACCATTTCATCTCCTATTTTGCATGAGTTTAACCCGATTATTGTATCACAAAGCCATCAAAAAACCATAATGACCCCTTTAAAAATTCACCTTTTTAGTACATGAATGGGAAAAAGGGGAGTTCCCCTCCAAGGTGAGGGGAAAGGGTGATTAGAATTTGAAGTTAAGTTGGGCAGTTGCTGCGTTTTGACTATGTTTAGTTGTAATGGTACCACCCATCATATTACCAAAAGCTTCTGTTTTTTCAGGAGAATAGACATAAGCTAAATCAAGAGAGGTTTGCTTTGTAAAAGCGTAACTTCCACCAATTGTATAGTGACTTTCAATGATTGCAGGAAAACCAAGAAGATTGAATGTATTAATTAAACCACCAAAACCAGCTGTTCCTTGATCTTTAATAGGACTCTTTGCGTAATTATAACCTGCGCGTAATGCCCAATTATCTTGCATAAATTGATAACCGATCATGTAAACATTTTGATCAGACCATTTAAAATCTTGATACCCTTTTGCGGAAGACCATTTAATCTGTTTATAATCTGCGGCAATAGTGTGTTGCCCCATTTTATACGACACACCTAATCCCATCTCAGCAGGTTGTTCAAGATTATCGGAGAGAACTAAAGCTCCCCCTGAAAATTGAGAAGCAGCGACTGATATTTGCCCATTGTATTTCATATCAATTGCTGACTTATAGGAAGCTCCTAATGTAACATTGGATACTTCATACGCAACACCTAAATTATACCCAACACCAAAATCTTGAGCCACGCCTTTAGTTGCACTCGCTCCACCACCCGGCATGCCAGTGGTATCATAATTAATATCTAATGAACCGTACTGAATAATTGGGGCAATACCCATACTAAAACCATTGGTTTTATACGCCAAAGGGACAACAAACTGCATTAATTGCAAATTTGTTACCATGCTTGCATTATTTCCGCCTGCAGCATTACGATAATCTGTACCCATACCAGCTACACCGTACATTCCAATACCCCAATAGAAGTTATCAGAAGCCTTTTGCGCAATAGCAAGAGTTGGAACCATAGACATCTTTGCATCACTAGTTGATTCAGCTGCACCGAATGCATTTGATTTAACATTTGGCATAAATAAAGTACCACCAAAAGAGATCTCTGTCCCTTCGACACCGGTAATCATTGCAGGATTTAATAATGCTGATTCCGCCCCATGGGACAGCCCAATACCAACACCACCCATACCGATAGCTTTGGCACCAACACCAATCATCGTATCTCCATTTGTTGCAAACGCCGCGGTCGAGCTAAGAGCGATTGCTGCTGCAACTGCCAATTTAACTGTGTATTTCATTGAATTCTCCTAAATTATAATTATTTCAAATCGATAAACGATTCACTAGCAACGTCATTATAGGGGGGCTCAAATAAATATAAACTTAACACGATTTTATCACAAAATAAGTATTTCAAATAGTAAATATCATAAATAAAATACGACGATGTTATTAAAGATTATTATCTTATATAAACGTCAAAAAACTAGCTAATAGGCACTAAAAAGAAAAAATACCCTTTTTTTCTATAATGGACTCTATCTTAGTGAAAGTGAGTATTTTTTAGGAAGATGCTAAATAGGTTTCATTTTGTAACATTTATAGTAAAGTTGGTGTAAAAAACCCCAAAAATCTAGCAATAAAGGCTGTCAAATAGCAAAATGAAATTTTTGTTTAAAAAGGGAAGAAATAATAGTGATGGCGGGCCACTAAGGATTTGAACCTTAGGAGGTATAACCCTCGCCGGTTTTCAAGACCGGTGCAATCGACCACTCTGCCAGTGACCCGTGTTGAAGTGAAAGTATCTTTTTTTCTAGCTGGAGGCGGCACCCGGATTCGAACCGGGGATCAGAGCTTTGCAGGCTCATGCCTTACCGCTTGGCTATGCCGCCACCATAATGGTGCCCGGAGCCGGACTTGAACCGGCACAGTGTTACCACCGAGGGATTTTAAGTCCCTTGCGTCTACCGATTTCGCCATCCGGGCATCTGTAGAAAAAACAATATCCCAGATCAAACATCAAATGACCTTAAATGTTTCAACTGGGATTATCTGGAGCGGGAAACGAGGTTCGAACTCGCGACCCCGACCTTGGCAAGGTCGTGCTCTACCACTGAGCTATTCCCGCATTGTCTTTGTGGAGCGAAAGTATAGCAAAAAAAATAGACCGTGTAAAGAGCTTTTAGAGATTTTTTCCGTATAATCACGGCAACATAACAATACGAGCCAGATTCCCGCTTACACGGGAATGACGAGGCGTAAAGGACAGAAAATGCGCAGTGATACCATTAAACGGGGTTTTGACAAAACCCCTCACCGTAGTTTGCTTCGAGCAACGGGTCTTAAAGACGACGATTTTAATAAACCCTTTATTGGGGTAGCAAACTCCCACATTGACATCATTCCAGGACACTTTTTTCTCCAAGAGTACGGTCGTATTGTCAAAGAGGCGATTCGTGAAGCGGGTGGCGTTCCGTTTGAGTTTAACACCATCGGGGTGGATGATGGTATCGCGATGGGGCATGATGGGATGTTGTACTCACTCCCTAGCCGTGAGTTGATTGCCGATAGTATTGAGACGGTGATGAATGCCCATAAGCTTGATGGGCTTATCTGTATCCCCAACTGTGACAAGATCGTTCCGGGGATGCTCATGGGTGCGCTTCGTGTCAATGTCCCGACGATTTTTGTTTCGGGTGGTCCGATGAAAGCAGGGCATAAAAAAGATGGTACTCCGATCGATTTAGCAACGGCGTTTGAAGCGGTCGGCAAACACGCCGATGGCAAGATGAGTGATGAAGAGCTGTATGAGATTGAATGCGAAGCGTGTCCTTCTGGTGGATCATGTTCAGGGATGTTTACGGCAAACTCGATGAATACCCTCTGTGAAGCGATGGGGGTGGCGTTACCGGGAAATGGGACCGTTTTAGCCATGACCCCTGAACGTATCGAGATGGTCAAAACCGCTGCACGTCGTATTGTGGAGATGGTCATGGATGAAAACTCCAGTCAATGGAATATGCAAAATATTTTGAACGACAAAGCCATCCACAATGCGTTTGTGGTCGATATGGCAATGGGGGGAAGCTCCAATACCGTATTGCATATGCTCAGTATCGCCAAGGAAGCAGGGGTTGAATTTGATATTACCAAGATCAACGAAATCTCTGAAAAAGTGGCGCACATTGCCAAAATTTCCCCCTCTCTCTCCACTGTGCATATGGATGACATTAACCGTGCAGGAGGGGTCAATGCGGTCATGAAAGAAGTGAGCCGTCGGGGGGGCGTATTGGAATTGGATGCGATGACCATCACCGGAGAAACCTTGGGTGAACGGATCAAAAATGCAGTGATTAAAGATACCAACATTATTCACACGAATGAAAACGCTTTCTCTCCTGTGGGGGGATTGTCAATTCTTTTCGGTAACCTTGCCCAAGAGGGTGCGGTAGTTAAAACCGCAGGAATCACCCCCAATATGCGTCAATTTAAAGGGTCGGCGGTCTGTTTTAATTCCCAAAATGAAGCAATTGCAGGGATCATGAGCCACAAAGTCAAAGCAGGCGATGTGGTCATCATCCGCTACGAGGGACCCAAAGGGGGGCCAGGGATGCAAGAGATGCTCGCCCCTACCGCACTGATCATGGGAATGGGATTAGGAGAAAGTGTAGCCCTCATCACCGATGGACGCTTTAGCGGTGCAACACGAGGGGCTTCGATTGGTCATGTCAGTCCAGAAGCTGCTGAGGGGGGGCTTATCGCCCTTATCGAAGATGGGGATGAGATTGAGTTGGATGTTGATAGCCATCTTCTTCAACTTAACGTGGATGATGAGATCCTTGAACAACGCCGACTCCACTGGAAGCCGATTAAAAAAGAGATTCACTCCAGATGGCTCAAACGCTACAGCCTTTTGGTCTCCAATGCGTCTAACGGAGCTGCGCTTAAAACTGAACTTTAGCGAGTTTTTTCCCCTAAAAAGGGTTACTCACCATCCACTATCTTGGATATCGAATAACGTTTAAAGGGGGATTCAATCCCCGCTTTTTTGCTTCTTGTACAAATTTTTTATACCCTTGTTGCTCTTTTTTCCCTATGGTGTAACTGATGAAGGTCAGATAATGGAGAATTTGTGCTGGGGTTAGATCACTTTCATGAGAGGCTTTTTGGAGGATATAATAAGGAATTTTGACCTTTTTTGCCACGAAAGCACGCGAGAGTTTGCGCAGTCCCTTGGTATGATGATGGGTACAAAGAAGGGCAAAAACAAAAGGGAGATGGGTTCGTTCATACCATATAGCCCCTAAATCCTGATGGTCACCCCCTCCATAATAGTAGCGCAACGCTTTATCCCCAATCAATACCTCTCCGTGAAGATCCAGTAATTGCGCAAGGAGATTGGAGGTCGCTGAATCGGCATCTTTTTTGGGGGCATTGGGGAGAGAGAGTACACTCAAAACTTCCCGTTGTGCTACAATCCCTACCCCAAAATGGTGACAACGTTGCGCGGTGATGCTGGAAATAAACGCCGCATCAATGCGCCGCATCGCAAATTCACGATTAAGGGCAGAGGGAACCCCTTTGTGATAATGAAGCGCTTGCTGAAATTGGGTGGTGCGGGCGTAACGTTTGATAAAGACATGAAAAGGGAGGAGATTTAAAAAATCTATTTTTCCGAAAATCACACTATCTCCTCGTCAAAAATAACCCTTATTATACGTATTGATCCCTAATAAGGGGCTGTGTAAGCGAGAGAAAAAAATTCCTTAAACCTACACCATTTTAGCGTTGTATTTTAGTCCTTTCAACTAGACCCGTTATAATTGCATCCATACTCTATGCAAAAGAAGTGACACATGAATTATGACGTAATCGTAGTGGGTGGCGGTCATGCCGGAATCGAAGCAGCCTTAGCCTGCGCACGGATGGGACACACCACCCTCATGGTATCGATGTTAGCCGAACAAGTCGGGGCGACCAGCTGTAACCCTGCGGTGGGGGGACTTGCCAAAGGGCATTTGGTTCGTGAACTGGATGCCCTTGGGGGAGAGATGGGGGTACTAACCGATGAAGCAGGTATCCAATTTCGTATCCTCAACATCACCAAAGGGCCTGCAGTGCGGGGCAGTCGCGCCCAAATCGATATGGATCGTTATCGGATGATTGCCCGCAATACGATCTTGACCACCCCCAATCTCTCGTTGGTGCAAGAGACCGTTACCTCCTTGATCCTTCAAGAGGGGACGGTGGTGGGGGTACATACCCATTTACTCAATGCGTACCGTGCGAAACGGGTGATTCTGACCACAGGGACGTTTCTTAATGGGATGATCCATATCGGTGAGATACGTCAAGAAGCGGGGCGTTTTGGGGAATTTCCCGCCAAAGGACTCACGGATTCATTACGGGAAGCGGGACTTGCTATTGGACGGCTCAAAACAGGGACGTGTCCCCGCGTGGACAGTTCATCAATTGATTTTTCGGTAATGGAAATCCAAGATGGGGATGAACTTCCCAATCCGTTTAGTTTTCGTACCGACCGTGAAGCCTTTGCACGGGACAAACAGCAACTGCCCTGTTATATCGCCTACACCAACGAAGAGACCCATAGTCTCATTGAGGGAAATTTTCACCGCGCGCCGTTGTTTACGGGTCAAATTGAGGGGGTAGGCCCTCGCTATTGCCCCAGTATCGAGGATAAGATCAACCGTTTTCGGGACAAAGAGCGACATCATCTCTTTATCGAACCCCAAACCGCCGACAATACCGAATGTTATATCAATGGGATGTCTACGTCACTTCCCCCCGACGTGCAACGCGCCATGATCCACTCCGTCATCGGAATGGAAAACGCCAAAATCGTCCGTTATGGGTATGCCATCGAGTACGACTATGTCGATCCTACCGAACTCAAACACACCCTTGAAACCAAAAAAGTCAAAAATCTCTATTGTGCAGGACAACTTAATGGTACCACCGGATACGAAGAGGCCGCTGCACAGGGGATGATGGCTGGGATTAATGCGGCGTTGAGTCTTCAGGGGAAAGAACCGCTCATTTTACGTCGGGATGAGGCGTATATTGGGGTGTTGATCGATGATTTGGTGACCAAAGGAACCAAAGAACCCTACCGTATGTTTACCTCTCGCGCCGAATATCGGTTGTTGCTTCGGGAAGAGACCGCCGATGTCCGCTTAGGGAAATACGGTCATGCCCTTGGATTGATTAGCGATGCGCAAATGGAGGCTATTGAGACCAAACGAACCCACATTGCCCAAGGGTTAAAACATCTCGAAGAGACCATCTATACCCCCACCAAAGAGTTTTTAGCCTTTTTGGAATCCATTGACGAAGAGCGCATCAGCGATAAACTCACAGGAATGCAACTGGTCTCCCGCAAAAGTTTTGATTTGCCCAAATTAGCTCTTTTAATCCCAAATTTCGGAGAATTAGACCTCTATACCCAAGAGCAAATTCTCATCGAAGCCAAATACGCCCGTTACGTCGAAAAACAAAGCGATGACATTGCTAAAATGTCCAAAATGTTGCATATCGCGATTCCAACGGATTTTGATTTTAAAAGCGTTTCGGGTCTTTCCAATGAGATTGTTGATAAGTTGACGAAATTTAACCCTCCGACCTTGCAAGCGGCTTCCCAAATCAGCGGTATTACCCCTGCTGCGTTGGATATTTTGCAAATTTACATCAAAATGGGGCAAAAGCGATAATGCTCCGTTGGGTTGGATTGCTCTTGTGGATAGGAAGCAGTGCGTACGCGCTGCCAGAGGGGTTTGTCTACGTCTCAACGGTATCGCCTGACATCGTGCAAGAGATGCGCTATGCAGGAAGTGATAATTTTATTGGTCAATCCATCGATGGGTACGTAGCACCGCGCGCGATCCTCTCCACCCCCGCAGCCCTTGCCCTCAAAGCGGTTCAAGACGCACTTCACCCTTTTGGATTGGGACTCAAACTTTACGATGCCTATCGACCACAACGTGCGGTGAATCACTTCGTCCGCTGGGCGCGTGATCTACATGATACACGGATGAAAGATCGGTATTATCCCACGATCCCCAAAGATCGCCTTTTTGCTGAGGGCTATATTGCCGCACGATCAGGGCATTCACGTGGGAGTACGGTCGATCTAACCCTCATCGATCTGCACACCCACCAAGCAATCGATATGGGGAGTGACTTTGACTTTTTCAGTCCTCTTTCGTGGGTATCCGATCAACGTATTGATCCACGTGCGCGCGCCCATCGGATGCTTTTGCAACGGGTGATGGAGGAGCATGGATGGGTTCATTATGACGAAGAGTGGTGGCACTTTACCTTACGTCACGAACCTTACCCGTCGACCTATTTTGATTTTGTGGTGGAGTAAACGTTTCAAGGGACAACAACTTATCCTATGAGTTTTACCAATTCCTCTTTTACTTTAGCCACATGGTCTTTGACTTTGACATTTGTCCATGCCGCTTTGATCACCCCTTTGGGATTGATGATGTACGTTGATCGGACAATCCCCATATACTCTTTACCGTAATTTTTTTTCATCGCCCACACCCCATATTCTTGCATCATTTGGGTAGTTGGGTCACTGAGCAACGTAATAGTGAGCGATTTTTTGGTGATGAAATTACGGTGTGATTGGGTGCTATCCGCACTTACCCCTAAGATAATCGCCCCTAAATCATCGTAATCATCAATAGCATCACTAAATTCGCACGCTTGGGTCGTACATCCCGGAGTCGAATCTCTGGGATAAAAATAGAGGACAATCCATTTACCGCGTAAATCGCGGGAACAAATCTCGACATCATCTTGATTTCCCAAACAAAATTCGGGAGCTATGGTTTCTGGTTCTAACATTGTGTATCCTTGTAAAATTTGCCTATTTTTTCCCTTTGGGAAGAGTGAGAACCTTAGTGTTCCTGATGATAGGTGAGTATCTCTTGAATCTCTTGGTCAGTGGCACGATGGATATCCAAAATGGTTCCCTCAAAAACAAGATCCATTCCAGCAAGGGGATGATTCCCATCAAGCGTAGCTTTTTTGCCTTCGATGGCACTTACGGTATAGATGATAACATCGTCTTCATCCCCATCCATATACCCCTCAATTTCCATCCCTACGGTGAGTCCTTCAGGCAGTTCGCTTACTTTTTCCGTTAGCACCAATTCGGGATCATACTCGCCAAATGCATCCTTTGCGTTGAGTGCAATGGTGAAAGTGTCGCCGATACTTTTTCCTTCTAAAATCTCTTCGATTGTGGGAAAAATATGACCGTAGTTACCGTGCAAATAGATAATAGGCTCTTCTTCTTCGTGAAGGAGTTTACCTTCGGTATCGTTGATGTGATAATCAACGGTGACAATGCAATCTTTGGTAATTTTCATGAGGGGAATCCTTAAATAATAGTGATTGATGTTATAGCAAACATTCGATAAGCGAACCATTAACATCAAGGGAAGGGGGCGTTTACACAGGAAAAAAAATCAATTTCCCGCTTTGTTGGGTATTTTCCAGTGTAATGTTTCCAGTAATGTTGTGTAGAGCATTTGCACCATTTGGGGGGTTGGTTCTCCACGATAATCCATCTGCGCTCTGGCTTTGGTGGAGGCGTTTTGCTCAATACTGACCCGCACATACCCATCGAAATCGCTACCCAATGAACGTGATTGGGGATTGGTACACGAAGCGCAATGGATATAAACCCTCACGCGTGTCGCACTTTGGTTGTTTTCACGCACTCCACTGATCAGTTTGCCCGTAGGATCGTCCAAAGCGATGGAGGGTGGTGGGTGACCAATTAGGGTAGAATCGGTAATTTCGGTATAGATTTTCGGATCAGAACAACCACCCAGTAAAAGGATAAAAAAGGGGGTAAAAAATCGCATTACATCCCCGGTAGGCGGGGAATATACCCCATTTTTGACATTTTATAATACCATCCCCACCCCTGTTTAAGCCAATGACCAACGAATGGAAGGGGGATAAAATGCTCTTGCGTCGCATCACGGTAGAGAAAACCTGCTCCATTGCCCATATCCATCATACAGACGATAGCAAGGTGTTTTTGATACCCTTTTTTCTCCCCTGTTTTGAGTCCCACAGCAATAGCACTGTTATGGGCTGCATTGCGCGCCATGATTTCTGCTAAATGCCCTTGTTTGGCTTTCCAATCGGGACCTTCAAGGGCAGCAGCATCCCCAATGGCATACCATCCACTAACTCCCTCAATCTCACAATAATCGTTGATCACAATAAACCCTGCGGCGTTGAGGGGCAAAGTACTCTCTTTGATCACCCCTAACCCCTCACCTGCGGGGACGAACATCGTTAAATCGGACGCTAAAAAGCTATCATCTTCAAAGATGACCCCTTTGTCGACAAACGTTTTAATCTTTTTTCCATACCGTTTATGGAAGTGATTATGATGAAACATCTCTCCCATAAGACGGAGTGCCTTTTCCCCCATTTTTGCCCCAGGGGAAGGCATCGGAGCAAAAAAGGTCATTTCAAATTGATCGCGTATTCCCCGTTTTGTGAGTTGATGGTGGAGATTAAAAAAAAGTTCAAACGCAGGTCCACCCCGAACGCCACTAAGATCATGGGGATTTCCCCCAAAACCAAAGGCGATTTTCCCTGATCCTTTGTCGATAAGGGCATCAATTTTTTCTTTGAGGAGGATCGCGTGTTGGGGATCACCACAAATGGAGAGGGTGTGTTCTATCCCTTGGTGTTTCATCTTCCCAGCACCCAGCGCGATAACGAGATGATTGACCTGATAGTCCCCCTCTGTTTCGAGGGTGATGGTTTTGGTTTTGGGGTCGATGGCGATTACACGGTCTATTGTGAGGACAAACTGGTGACGTTTGGCAAATGCTTCTAGGGGTAGGGCAACCTCGTCAAATCGCTTCTTTCCAACAGGAATCCAAATCGAGAGGGGAAAATTGTACAGATAGTTCCGTTCACTGATGAGTTCGACATCAAATCCCTCTTTCCGGTAAAAAATGGCAGCTTCAAGCCCTGCAATCCCTCCACCAATGATCGTTACATTGTGCATTAGAAACCCTTTTGATAATTATCTCTCACGATTATAGTTAAATCGACGAATAAAGTCAATATAAATAAGCATTTTAAACGTCAAGTATGTTACGGTCACTTTGACATTCTTTCACGGATTTGGCTACACTAAAGAAAGTTTAGTCAACAGGAACCTTCATGCCTTTTTTAACCCTCTCTCCCCCCCTTTTACGCGCCATTCGTGAAAATGGGTATACCCACCCCACCCCCATCCAACGTTCCGTCATTCCACTGGTGTTAGCAGGGGAAGATATTCTTGCCCGCGCCCAAACGGGGAGTGGAAAAAGTGCCAGTTTTGTGTTACCGATTTTAGAGCAATGGTCACGCACCAAAGGGGAGGGAAAAGCCAAAATCAAAGCCTTGATTCTGACCCCCACGCGCGAATTGACCCTCCAAGTGGCGCACACCTTTGTCACGTTGGGTGCGCATTTTCCCACTCCCCCTAAAGTAGTGAGCATCATCGGAGGAGAGGGGATCGGGGATCAACTGTTTGCGATTCAAAAAGGGTGTGATATTGTGGTGGCGACCTCGGGGAGATTTTTGGATGTCTTGGACAAAAAGCAGATGAATCTTGACCATTTGGCGTTTTTCGTCCTCGATGAAGCCGACAAAATGGTCGATTTGGGATTTGCCCAAGAACTCGAATCCATCCTTGCCTCTCTCCCTCCCAAACGGCAAAATCTCCTCTTTTCTGCCACCTATCCCCCGAAAATGGTTTCGATTATCCACCAAATCACCCACAACCCCACCGAAGTGGTCATCGAGTTTGAAGAACCCACCGTTGAAGCGATTTGCCAACGGGTCATTGAGGTCAA
The DNA here is from genome assembly GCA_020721585.1 of Sulfuricurvum sp. Classification (GTDB taxonomy): domain Bacteria; phylum Campylobacterota; class Campylobacteria; order Campylobacterales; family Sulfurimonadaceae; genus Sulfuricurvum. The sequence goes on along the minus strand of DYMK01000004.1, from coordinate 63,211 downwards.
TCCTGACAATCGCGGTCCCCTTTTGCGCCATATCTTGGAGACTGAGGGGTATGAGCAGGTGTTGGTCTTTATGGCAAACAAACGCGCTTCGGACAATATCGCTGCCAAATTTCGCAAATATGGATTCAGTGCCGCCTCGTTTAATGGGGATCTCTCCCAAGAGGATCGTACCCATACCCTAGAACAATTCAAAGCCAAAAACGTTCGGATCCTCTTTGCTACGGATATTGCCGCGCGCGGATTGGACATTGCAGGGATTAACTGTGTGGTGAATTTCGATCTCCCCCGCTCCCCTGCGGATTACATTCACCGTATCGGTCGGACGGGACGTGCGGGAGAATCGGGGGTGGCGATTTCGTTTATCGGATTTGAGGAGAGAGACCATTTTGCCCTGATCGAAAAACGATCCTCCATTAAACTCTCACGTGAGCAAATCGCAGGATTTGAACTCACGGGGACTCCTCCGCCCAAACAAAAAGGGCCTGAACCGGTCAAAGGGAAAGGTAAAAGCAAAAAAGACAAACGGAGAGAACAATCCCGATCCTAGAACACCAATTGCAGTGGCTTGGGTAACCAAAAGAGGAGTGAACCCATGGTTTAATCCTCTTTTTAACCTATATACACTACACTACTAGCCTAATTTCCTTCGGGACTGCCCCTTGGGTTTCCAAGGGGAGAAAATCCTAAAAATCCAACAATTTTTTCAATTTTGATTTCAATTGCTCAAAATTATCTTTGTGAATCATCCCAATTTTTTGATCCAACCGTTTGACATCATACACTTTTGCTTGTACCAAAAGAGCGGTACTTTTTTGATCTGGGAATAACTCAAATTCAAAGAAAAAGCTTCCTCCTTTCCTTTGAGTAGAGAGGGGAACACCAAAAAATAGATGATTATTGAGTTTTTTTATGATGAGTACAGGTCGTGAAAAATCAACCCCTTTGCCATTTTGTTCAAATCCGACATTTTCACCAACGCTTGCCCAATAGACTTCCCGCTCTTTAAACTGGATAACCGTGCTTCTTGTATCGACTTGTTTTTTGATTTCGTTCCACGCATCAAATTTTTTCATTCGTATCTCGTATGAGTTTAGGTAGTTTTATTGTAGCAAAAAAGACAAACGTAGAGAACAATCCCGATCCTAGAACACCAATTGCAGTGGCTTGGGTAACCAAAAGAGGAGTCAACCCATGGAGTATCATGTTGTCGTCGAAAAATTATGCAAATGTGCCATACGCAAAGGGATGCCCCAAATCAAAACGTTTGATGATAAAGAAAATGCCTACCGTATCGCCCGAGCATGGGCGCAAGAACTCAACGAAAGCTTCTGCGGTCAACACGCCTTTGGGGTGGTTGCAGTGGATGATAATTATGTGATTACTGTGGGAGAGGGGAGTTATTAATCCCCTTATTCGACGATATTTCCCCCATCAGAGCTGTACTCTTTGGCAAATGTTCCTACCGATAAAATCCCATCCAGCATCGCAGGATGAGTCAACACAGGGAGTGCGTTGGGGAAGCGTTGGGCGTAGGTTTGGATAAATTTCTGACCGTTGTTAGCAAACAGCGCCTCCCACTCTGCGGTGGTGTGTTCAGAAGAAAATCTTGTCCCATTCATCCCAAAACTGGCTTTGAGGTATCGGAGATAAAACTTTTGCCCCTCTCTGAGAGTATGTGTCCCTTTGGGGGAAACCATCCGACCGGGTAACGATTGGAGATAGGTGGTGAGGATGGTTTGTTCATACGCGTTGAGGGTCATAGTGGGTTTTAGAGGGGGTGAAGCGATGGGGGTTGCTGCGAGATAGGTTACGGGGGTGGTCACAGGGGGGCTAAATGGCACCACGACCGTTGATGCAGGGGTTGGCGTGGCAGAATGGATACTGCTTGCGCGCAAATGGATCACCGCTTTGGGAGGGGTTGATTTGAGCGTGGTAATATACTCAGCCATGCTCCATAGCTCTTTATCGGTGTAACTGCCCACTTGTCCCGACATAAGCCGCCCCATACCATGCGTATTTCGCGTTCCTAGTTGGTACGCTTGCAGTGCCGTATAGGTCTTATCGGTATCCCACCCCGCGATGATCTCTGATTTGCCCAACGCCGATCGTTCAAAACGGTCACCATGACACGTTGTGCATTTCATCGTTAAAATGTTTATCTCATCTGAATGACCTAAAAGGGCTAAACCCGCCATTATGATTATCCGTTTCATACGATCCTCCCCGTGAGGCAAAATAGAGGATAAGAGTATACTCCAACGGAGTTAAAAGGGTTAAACAATAGGTTATAATCGTGAAAATAGAGACCAAAGAGGTTCGGGTGACATTCTATAATCGATGGATAATAATAGTCATTTGTGCGGTGAGTTCGCTATGGGCATCGCCTGAAAGGGGATGGGTATCTTCCACCCCTGCCCCATCCAACACGTTTAACATCGTCTATAATCCCACTATTTATCCCATCGGAGAGCATAAAGAACGTCCAGCTGAAGGGGTAAAAGTTGAATTCGATGGGTTATGTCCCACCCCAAAGAAGGACATGATCGCTTTGGTCATGAATGGGGATTTTTATTTCACCCGCGAGACGTTAAAAGAGTTTTATTTTCATCTCTCCTCGGCTACGGTTAAGATATTGATTGACGATAAAGAGATACGCTCAGGGAATACCGATCAAACGGTTATAACCCAAAGCTCCTTTCTCTACCGTTTTAGTCAAGGGAAACATCGGGTCAAAATTATTGTCTACACGGATGAAAGACAAGTTTTAGTAGGGGTTCGTATCGGGATGAGTGACCCCCAACGTCCCATTTTATCCGATGATACTGTCGCGCATAAAATTCAAGCACTTACCCAAAAAAGCACTATGCGACTCAATTATCTGCACGATTGGCAGTCCCAAACACTCAACCTAAAAAATGCGGACAAAGAAAATATTCTGTTTCTCTCTGCTAGTAGACCTGCTACGTATACGGTGAATAATGTCAAAAATGGAAAACTCAAAGCCATTGTTTACAGTGGTGAGGGGATTGAATTTAACGGTGATGCCACAACAACTATTTTACGGGTTCAAAACATTCCCGCTGCAAATATTCTTTTACCTGATATCGCACAGTGTCACAGTCTCTTAGGGGGATTACTGTGTCCAGAGGATCAATCTAAAGTGAATTTGGTGCAAAAATGGATTCAAAAAATTGCCCACAAACCTTTAGATGGATTTAGCTCTGTGGTGGATGCAACGCGTCCTGTGCTTATCCCTGAAATTGTTGTGGATAAAGCGATGTATCAAAAAATAGATGAAGCCAATGAGGAGATTCAAACCAAACGATCATGGTTGCAACAAGCTGCCATTAACCCTTATCCTCAATATCCTGCTAATCAAAGATGGGCAGATATTCTTCGTATCACTCGAAAAACGACTATTCCTATCAATCGCTTTCGTGCCTATTACATGGATAAAAATAATCCTACGCGTATTTGCTATTCGGAAATTGTTGATCACCCCTCCCTTCTTTATTCAGAAAAGCCGTTTCATACCATCTTAGCGGATAATTTTTTGGGACTATGGGTAGGAGATTTTACGTTTAATCAAGCAACCAATCTCACCCTTAATGTTTCGTTAAGTTGGGCAAAAATTCGCATTTTTGATAATGGAGAAACACTCTATGAAGGGGATCAATCCACACGTTTCAACCATACGTTTGCCAAAGGAAACCATCACATTGAGGTGGAATACATCAATAATTATGGTAGCGTGGATGTCAATGTTGGATTCAAAAAATTGCCCACAAACCTTTACACTATCCATAATGTCAAGAACGCTAAACTCACTGCTGTCATCTATAATGCTTCAAACCCTATTGGAAAAATCAATCAGGCTTTTAGCGTGCATGAACATCCTTAATCCAATCCCCCTTTTTACCCCCTTTTAACCTACCCTTAATTACAATGGCGGGATAGTAGCCCAAAAGGTTTCATCCGATAGCGTTAACTATGTGCTATACGAATTTTTTTATTCTCAAATCATCTCATAGTTAGGAATTGTCATGTCCAATGTACTCAAAGCCCTCATTACGATTGTCAACACCGCACAAACAGAGATTGGGATAATGACCAGTGGAAGCAATCGAGCTAATAATATGGGTAAAGACTTGGAAAATGTGAGTGTTAGTGATGTAAAAATTAAAAATCCCAATAATCCTGTTCAGTTGATGGAGGGGAAGTTGTTGGTGTTTGGAATATAATTTAAAGGAAACATATATGTCAATTTCAGCAAGTCAAAGAGAAAATATAGGTTCTATTTTTAATGGAAATTTATTTGTAATTCCATCATATCAAAGAAAATATAGCTGGAGCAATAAGGAAAGAATGGAATTATGGAATGATATAAAAGAGGCAAAAGCAAATTCAATAAATCATTTTTTTGGAACATTAATCTTTAAACAAACAGAAAATGAAAATCTAGATGAAGTATATGAGATAATAGATGGACAGCAAAGAACAACAACCATTTTTTTATTGCTGAATGAATTGATAGAAAGGATAGAAGATAGTAAAAAAAGAGCTAGTTATAAATCAAAGTTCATTGTTGATAATGGTAATATTAAATTATCACCTTTAGGAGCAGATAAAGAATTTTTAAAAAATCTGCTTTTAGATTCAAAGTGTATGGTTCTTAATGATTTAGATAAAAGAAGTCAAAAGAATCTTTATAATGCAAAAAAACAATTTCAAGATTTATCTAGTGCTTTTAGTGGAAAAGAAGCTTTAGAAATTATAGACTTTATTAGAAAAAATGTTGAAGTTTTAGTTTTGGTTGTTGAAAAGCAATCTGAAGCTATTAGAATGTTTGAAATCATTAATGATAGAGGATTAGAATTAAATTATTTGGATAAAGTTAAATCAATAGCTATGCTTTATTCTACCATGTATTTGAAGGAGAATTTAAATACTGTCATTAATGATAGTTTTGAGATAATTTTTGATTCTAATGATAATATTTTTTTAAAAAGAGATAAGTTAAAAATATTAGCGAGATTTGATGAGAATGAAACACTCTTTTCTCATCACTATACAAAATCAAGAAAATTTTTTCCCGACACTTGGAATTATAGAAATGGGGTTAAGACTATATTTGAAAGTTTTAAAAATAGATGTGAAAAACTAAAAAATGATAGCATTGAGCTCGAAAAGTTTTTAAAATCATATATTGAGGATTTCTCAAATTTTGCTAAAAGTTATTCAAATCTAATTGATTCTATTGATAAAAGTGAAGCAAAAATAGAAGCTTTTCAATTTTTAGATTTTAGTGCAACACTCTATCCATTAATAGTTATTTTATATCAACAAAATAAGTTAGAAGATTTATTAGAAATTTTAGTATCTGTTGAAGTTAGAGTTTATAAATTTAAAGGAACGAATCCACGAGCAGATATACCTGATTTATGTAATGATATATCAGAAAATGAGTGGACTATTGAAAAGATAAAAGCATGGTTGGTTTGGTTTAGGGATAAGTTTATGAATGATGGTAATTTTGAATATTATTTAGATGATTCTATTTATGGTAATAATGCAATCAAATATATTTTATTAAAGTACAAAAATAATAAGGTATCTTTTGAAGAATACCAAAATTTACAAATTGAACATATATTTCCTGAGGGTGGAAAAAACGGTGTTTCTTTTACTGTTGAAGAATTTGAGTTTAAAAATATTGATGATTATAATTATACTAAAAATACCATTGGTAACTTGATACTTTTAGAACAAGGATTAAATGCTGGTAAAGAGGTATCAAACTTAACACCTAAAGAGAAAGTTAATGGTTATTTAAAATCTAATATAGAAGAAACGAAGCAGATGGCAGGAACTATAGATAAAGATGGTTTTGATAAGAACAAAATTGAAAGTAGAACAAAAGATATTATCGACTTTTGTTTAAAACAATTCTAATGACCCTCCTCTCCCTCTTCAGCGGTGCTGGTGGTTTAGATTTAGGTTTTGAAAAAGCAGGTTTTAAGACCATTTGGGCGAATGAATACGACAGTGAAATTTGGGAGACCTTTGAAAAAAACTTCCCCAATACCACCCTCGACCATCGTAGTATCGCCAATGTCCCCTCGTGTGACATTCCCGATGCCATAGGGCTTATCGGTGGGCCTCCGTGCCAAAGTTGGAGTGAAGCGGGAAAATCACGCGGGATAGAAGATCATCGTGGGCAACTGTTTTTTGAGTTTATTCGCGTTTTGCGAGACAAAAAACCGCTCTTCTTTTTGGCTGAAAATGTATCTGGGATGTTGGCTCCCAAGCACAAAGAGGCGTTAGAAAACATCAAAAATCATTTTACGGAAAGTGGTTATACCTTGTCGTTCAAGCTTTTAAATGCACATGATTACACCGTTCCGCAAGATCGCAAGCGATTGTTTTTTATCGGATTTAGAGAGGACTTGAACCTTCAGTTTGAATTTCCCCAAGAATCCGCTCAAAAAACATTCCTCAAAGATGTCATTTGGGATTTAAAGGATAATGTTTTAGCGGCCAAAGAAAAAAATTATACCCATGGATCGGCGTGTGCGTTACCCAATCACGAGTACATGATTGGGGGGTTTTCGACCATGTATATGTCCAGAAATCGGGTGAGAGGATGGGAAGAACCCTCCTTTACGATTCAAGCGGGTGGACGACACGCACCTTTGCACCCTTGCGCACCCAAAATGGAGTTTGTGGAGCAAAACAAGCGGGTCTTTGTCCCCTCTCATGCGCATCTTTATCGACGGTTGAGTGTCCGAGAGTGCGCACGTATCCAAACGTTTCCCGATAGCCATGTCTTTTATTATACAAATGTAACCGCAGGGTATAAAATGGTCGGAAATGCGGTTCCCCCGAATTTAGCGTACTGTTTAGCCCAAAAAATACACGATACGTTGTTGCGTGCAGTCAAACCCGATAGGAATAGGGAGAGCGCAACGATTCGCCATAACCTCCCCCTTTTTACCCCCTTTTAACCTACCCTTAATTACAATGGCGCAATTGCATCCCAAAGGATTTTGAATGATAGTGACTCGATTTGCACCCAGCCCGACGGGGTATCTCCATATCGGGGGGTTACGTACCGCATTACTGAGTTATTTGTGGGCGCGTCGTAATGGGGGGAAATTTTTGCTTCGTATCGAAGATACCGATTTTAGCCGTAATGATGAAGCTGCCGCACGGGCGATTGTGGAGGCGTTTAAATGGGTGGGCTTGGAGCATGATGGGGAAATTGCGTACCAATCCAGCCGTTTAGCCATTTATCAAGAACACGTCCAAAAACTCCTCGATGAGGGGAAAGCGTACCGATGTTACATGAGTCGGGAAGAGCTTGATGCGCTGCGTGAAGAACAAATGGGGCGCAAAGAGCGCGCCAAATACGACAACCGTTACCGCGATTTTACGGGAACTCCCCCCCAAGGTCGTGAAGCGGTTATCCGTATCAAAGCCCCTTTAGAGGGAACCATTACGGTGCAGGATGGGGTAAAAGGGGATGTGGTCTTTAATGTCGCGGACATCTTGGATGATTTTATCATCGCCCGCAGTGATGGAACCCCGACGTATAATTTCGTAGTAGCGGTCGATGATGCCCTTATGGGGGTGACCGATGTGATTCGTGGGGATGACCACCTCTCCAATACCCCCAAACAAATCGTGGTCTATGATGCCCTTGGGTTTACCATTCCTAAATTTTTCCACGTCCCGATGATCCACAACAGTGAGGGGAAAAAACTCTCCAAGCGTGATGGTGCCACCGATGTGATGATGTACAAAACGATGGGGTATACGCCGCAAGCGTTATTGAACTTCTTGGTTCGTTTGGGATGGAGTCATGGGGATCAAGAGATCTTTTCGATGGAAGAGATGCTCTCCTTGTTTGATCCTAGCCACATTAACCGCTCCGCTTCGGTCTACAACACCGATAAGCTCGATTGGCTTAACAGTCACTACCTCAAAAACACCCCCAATGAAGCGTTGTGCGCACTGCTGGAATTTCATGGGGTGATGCTCATGGATCACGATAAAAGAGAAATTCTCCTCGATGCCCTCAAAGATCGTGCCAAAACCCTTGTGGAGATGGCGACATTGGTCAGTGAGATTTTAGTCACTCCCGCAAGCTACGATGAGGGAGCCTTAAAAAAAGGGTTCAAAGCAGAGAGTCGTGAGATTTTAGCCACCTTTTCGGATGCCATGTCCTCCGCCTCAGAGCTTCATCTCCCCACCGATTATCACCATCTGATGGAGTCGGTCGTCACCCAATTGGGGATTGGATTTGGGAAAATCGGGCAACCGCTTCGTATCGCCTTGATGGGGAAACTCTCAGGGCCCGGATTGGATACGGTCATGGCAATCATCGGGGTAGAAGCAACCCAAGAGCGTATTGCCGCACTGCTCAATCGTTAAACGGCTAATAACCGCTCCACACACGTTTCGATCATCGTATAGACCGCCTCAAATCCCTCAAGACCCTCAAAAAAATAGGGGTCGGGAACATCTTTCCCCCCGTATCCATACGCGCCTAATTTGACCACATTTTTACATCCCAAGGCTTTGAGGTCGTTGTAGTTGCTTTGATCGAGGGCGACGATGAGATCAAACGTCGTAAAATCGGCTTTGGTCACCTGAGAAGCGCGTAACGTGCTAATATCCACCCCATGTTTGTGGGCGATGGTCACCGAATGGTCACAGGGCTTTTCCCCCACGTGCCAGTTGCCCGTACCCGCTGAATCAACGGTGATAGGGAGGTTGTGATCAAGGATACGTTGGCGTGCGATCCCCTCTGCGATGGGGGAACGGCAGATATTGCCCAAGCAAACGAAGAGTATGGATTTCATGGGGTGGGTGTTTTCCTTTTTGCTTATGGTATCACCTTCCCCTAAAACCCTTGCTTTAACGATCGGATGTTAACCTCTTTGGAGAGAGAAACCTTAAGGGGTATTGAATATAAAAAACCCTTAAGGTTTCTATAACACGCGTTGTATTATTATCCCAAAAGTTAAATAAGATAAAAATTGTCTGATATTAAAATCTGCTCACAGGAGACCCCATCATGAACGTCTATTTGGACAACAACGCCACGACCATGGTTGATCCAGCGGTATACGAAGCGATGATCCCTTTTTTTAGTGAGGTGTACGGTAATCCCAACTCACTCCACCGTTTTGGGACGCAATCGCACCCCGCGATAACGCAGGCGATTAACCAAACCTATAAGGCAATCGGGGCAAGCGATAACGACGACATCGTCTTCACCTCGTGCGCGACCGAAGCCAACAATTGGGTGTTACAATCGGTGTGGATCGATCATATCCTCCATGGGGATAAAAACCACATCGTCACCACCGAAATCGAACACCCCTCGGTCCTTTCGACGTGTAAGTTTTTGGAAGATCAAGGGGTCAAAGTGACCTATCTACCCGTCAATGACCAAGGGATCGTCGAAGCGCATACGGTCAAAGCGTTCATTACCGACAAAACCGCACTGGTCTCGATCATGTGGGCGAACAACGAAACGGGGATGATTTTCCCCATCGCCGAAATCGGGGAAGTGTGCCGCCAAAAAGGGGTTCTTTTCCATACCGATGGCGTCCAAGCGGTGGGTAAAATTCCCGTGAATCTGCAAGAGGTTCATGTCGATTTTATGTCAATGTCCGCCCATAAATTTCATGGTCCCAAAGGGATTGGTGCGCTGTATATCCGTGATTCGCAACCCTTGAGTCCTCTGTTGCACGGGGGAGACCAAATGGGGGGACGACGTTCAGGCACCCTCAATGTCCCCTATATCGTAGGGATGGGGAAAGCTTTAGAGTTAGCAACGACCGATATGGAAGCCAAGATGAGCGCGATTCGTGCCAAACGGGATCGTCTGGAAGATGCCCTGTTGGGGACGTTGGAAGATGTTTTTACCGTCGGTGACCGTAGCAATCGCACCCCCAATACCATCTTAATCTCCATTCGTGGCGTTGAGGGTGAGGGGATGCTGTGGGATCTTAATACCGCCCTTATCGGTGCCTCCACAGGATCGGCGTGTGCCAGTGAAGATTTGCAAGCCAATAGCGTTATGTTAGCCATTGGGGCGGACAATGAACTCGCCCACACGGGGATCCGTTTGAGTTTGAGCCGTTTTACCACCGATGAAGAGGTTGATTACGTCATAGACCGTTTTACCCACGCGGTCAAACGTCTTCGTGCCATCTCCAGTTCGTACGCGATTGTGCAGCCTACTGAGGGTGGTGCGGCAGCTGCTTGTGGGATACATCACTAAGAGTTTGTCATTCCCGCGTAGGCGGGAATCCAGCTGGATCCCTGGGTCAAGCCCGAGGATGACGGGAAAATGAAACTGTAAAAAAGGAAAAAATTATGGCAAAAAATGATTTACTCGGTGGATCACTTTGGGATCAATACTCCAACAAAGTCACCACATTGATGAACAATCCCCACAATCAAGGGGAGATCACCCAAGAGGAGTGCGATAGCGCAGGTCACACCCTCATTGTAGCCGATTTCGGGGCAGAGAGTTGCGGGGATGCGGTCCGTTTGTATTGGGCAGTTGACCCCCAAACCGATACCATTGTCGCCTCCAAATTCAAAAGCTTCGGCTGTGGTACGGCGATTGCCAGTTCCGATATGATGGCGCAGTTGTGCATCGGTAAAACGGTACAAGAGGCGGTCAAAATCACCAATATCGATGTCGAGATGTCCCTACGTGACACCCCCGATGTCCCCGCTGTCCCCCCCCAAAAAATGCACTGCTCCGTTATGGCGTACGATGTTATCAAAAAAGCGGCGGGATTGTATTTGGGTGTCGATGAGGCAAGTTTTGAAGAAGAAATTATCGTCTGCGAATGCGCCCGTGTGAGCCTTGGAACGCTTCGTGAGGTGATTAAACTCAACGACCTTAAAACCCTCGAACAGGTGACCGACTACACCAAAGCGGGGGGCTTTTGTAAATCATGTATCAAACCCGGTGGGCATGAAGCGCGTGAATACTATTTGGTCGATATTCTTTCCGATGTCCGCAAAGAGATGGACGAAGAAAAAATGCGCGCTGCTGCCGATGCAGGGATCCATGGTAACTTCGAGACCATGACCTTAGTCCAAAAAATCAAAGCCATTGATAGCATCGTTGATGAGTCGATTCGTCAATTTTTGATCATGGATGGGGGAAATATGGAGGTGATCGACATCAAAGATTCACCCGATTACATCGATGTCTATATTCGCTATTTGGGGGCGTGTTCGGGATGTGCCAGTTCCAGTACGGGGACATTGTACGCCATTGAAGCGACCCTCAAAGAAAAACTCTCTCAAAAAATCCGCGTTCTTCCGATCTAATGATAGCCCGGGGGTAGCTACCCCCCGTTTTTGATTAATTCAGTGCGGGTACGAATACCATCACGACGAAAAAAGCCACCAAAAATTTGTATTTCAAGATGCTCCACTCCTTTCAAAGCACTATCCACGCCACCCTTCCTAGCCAAAAAAATGGCAAAAAAAAAGGCGAAGGCTTAAAAGCCAACGCCCCTATCTTCTATCCGCTAGCTACACGGAATGAGTGTTACATCTTGAATACGACGAAAGTATACCCTATCTGTTTAGCAAAATAAATTACCTATTTTAGCATCTAAAAATTCTTATCAAACCAATCCGCCACTTCACTTCGGATGGTGTGACGCAGCTGAATCCCTCCGATAAAATCGCTGTGCAACGCTTTATTGAGCAGTGTGACCAGCGCATTACGACGCTTGGAGAGAAACGGATGGTCAATTTGCCCCGGATCACCCATCACGACCAGACGGGTCTCATCCCCCATACGGGTTCCGATGAGTTTCATCGTCGCATTGGTCATATTTTGGGCTTCATCGATGATAACAAATTTACGCGAAATGGTGGTTCCACGGATGTGGGCGATGTCCATTACTTCGATGTTGTATTTTTTCATAAACGTTTCGGTGGCGTTTTCCCGTTTGATGGAGTTGGTGGTTCCCGTAAATTCGACACGGGCGTCGATGGAGCGTTTGCTTTGGTGTTCGATGGTGAAGTTGATTGCAGAGTACAATGGATACATAAAATACCCCATTTTTTGCTCTTCATCCCCTTTTCTAAACCCTAGTTCCGCTTGTTGGTCATTGGAAGTGATGGTGTTACGCGCATAGACGATCCCCTCCACAATCCCCTCAGCGACCAGTTCCAATCCCGCTTGGAGGGCAATGAGGGTTTTTCCTGACCCCGTAGAACCCGCAACGACCGTGACATAGTTTTGGGGATGGGTCATCATCGCAAAATAGAATTTTTGTTCCAAATTAATCGGTCGCACCAACGTATCATCGAAATGTTCTCCGAAACGGCGATCAAAATCGCACCATTCCAAACCATTATTGACGCTAAAGGCGTATTTCATTACCCCACTTTCGTACCACTCTCCCGAACTGCTGAGCGATTTTTGGGCAAAACTGAGTTGATTAAAATTATGATGTTCCCCATCCGTGGGAAAAGTCGGGGCATCGGTGTAGGTGTAGGTATAATTAAAATTGATCAGTTCAGGCGATTCGACACTGCTATTGTGGATACTTTGGGTCGGAATCCCTTGAATCTCCGAGGCAATCCGAAACGCCATATCATTGGTCAATAAAATCAGATCATAATCATCGGCAATCTCCCCGATTTTGGCATCATTAAGCCCTTTGGGTTCGGAAAATGAGGCACTAATGCGGTAATGTTCCCGATGGACAATGATCAATTCAATCAAAACCTCTTCCCCGCCATGCAACGAACGGTCAAATTTGAGATCCAACCGATAATAACGGTCATTTTGACATAAGCTTGTATCCAAGGTATCCACAATACAAGGGGGCAATTCCACCGCCGCGATCGGTTCTCCAAAGGCTTGATCGGCAAGTCGAAAAAACTCCCTCGCCCGATACCCCGCTTCGGAACGAATGTCCTCTTTTTTGTTGTTGAGTTCGGCAAGTACTACATTGGTAATGACCACGGCATTGGTGTTTTCTTGGCTAATGCGTAAAATATTAACAGGGTCATCAAGGATAACAGAGGTGTCGAGAAGGTAACATTTTTGGGTATCACTCATCGTAAAATCCTTACAGTCAGATGGCATATCGTAGCAAAAGAATTCTTTAGAAAGGGAGGGAAGGTATCATCGTATCGTAGGATAGGGCTTACACCCTATCCCTTATTTTCCCACTGAACACCCATACCCCGCTTTTTTGACCGCATCGCACATCACTTCAGCTTTTACCCCATTGGCACTGGTCACTTGGGCTTTTCCCTCTTTGAGGTAGACTGTCGCATCTTTAACGCCCGCTACATCGTTGAGTGACCCTTTAACATTTTTCACACACGCAGGACACATCATCCCCTCAATTTTGAGATGGGTCAATTGATCCGCATTTCCCATGGCAGCAACGGCGATTAGGGCAAGTAGAATTTTTTTCATTTTTTTTCCTTTTGGTAATTTTGTGCTATTGTTGCATATTCGTGTTAAGAATACGTTAAGAGGAGTGGCACAATGGGATCAATGGATTGGTTTGTGATCATGAGCATCGCTTTTGCAGGGAGTTTTGGGCACTGCATTGGGATGTGTGGTGGGTTTATTGTCGCCTACAGCTCGACCAAGATTGACCCTTCGATGAGTCGCGTTGCTCAATTGGTGCGTCATAGTGCCTATAATATCGGTCGCGTAAGTTCCTACGTTTTTCTGGGGATGGTATTTGGGGGGATTGGGTCACTGTTTATGCTCACCATGGAGATGCACGGGGCGTTGTTTATCTTCGCGGGGGTCTTGATGATTATTACGGCGTTGTCGATGCTGGGACTTTCCAAACTCTTGCACGCGCTGGAACACTCTTTTTCCCATCTTAAGCTCTTTAAACTCCTTTTTTCCCGTCTGATCAAAAGCAAAAGTATCCCAAGCTTTTTTGCCTTGGGGATGATGAATGGCTTTTTTCCATGCGGTTTTGTCTTTTTCTTCGCTGCCAAAGCTGCCTCATCGGCTTCGATTCTCCAAGGGGGATTGATTATGGCGGTCTTTGGTCTCTCGACCGTCCCTACGTTATTGGCATTGGGTCAGTCGGTTAATTTTATGCGGGAAATTGCGTTTCGTCAGAGCATGAATCGTATCGCAGCGGTCGCTATCGCCATTTATGGTGTCTATAGCATCTATTATGGACTGGCGTATTTTTTTGATCTTCCGATGTAAAGCGTTCCAAAGAAATTTTAAGGAGGAACTCTCTATAATTTCGGTTCTTCCTTCCAAAAAATTCTTTTTGGGCCCTTAGCTCAGCTGGGAGAGCGCGACGCTGGCAGCGTCGAGGTCAGCGGTTCGATCCCGCTAGGGTCCACCACGGTACGTTTTAACCTCCTCTAATAACCTTCAATAAACACTCATAAAATCACCTAAATTAGGCACTTTTACCACTTTTTAGCCTCTAGCACCCATTAAGCCAGTTCAATAACAATTAAGATTTTTAGGGGTATTCCTTTGCAATGCGAATTCGCCTCATTTTAATTCAGCCTGTCCCCATTTTCGTTCTTTCCCTCGTTCCCACTCTCCTGAGTGGGAATGCATATATGCATTAAACCAAACGCTCCAACTCAGGAGAGTAGGAGCGAGAAATGATGATATATTTAAAGCAAAAGTTGAAGAAAAAATACTCAAACTGACACTTAAGGATAAATAAAATGAACAATGAACACATAGACGAAGCATTTTTAAGAACAGCCTATGTTCTACATAGCCATTGGAAAGTTTCTAATGAAACAGAAAAACTGTCGCTTCAATGCGGTGGTCATTCAAGATTGTTTGAAGTATTAATTCCAGATAACTATATCATCAAGGGAGAATCCTTAAAAGGCAAAGGGCGAAGAGAACATGTCGTCCCTTGCGCACTCATTAGGTGTCACGCTTATTCTATGTTTAATAATGGTGATTCAATAGAAAAAGTTGCTGACATGATCAGAAACAATCTAATAATTATCCATATCACTAAAGAAGAACAGGTTAAGTTGGATGTTCAACTTCGTTTGAAAACAACCATGCCAAAAACTTGGGAATTCGGACAAGACCCTTACATCCGATTAACCATGGCTAATATTGAATTTAAATTTTATGATTCTTAAGAGCGTGTAATATAATTAGTCAGCCCTGAAAAGCCCTAAAGACGTCCTGTATTAGGCACTTCAAAAGCTATTTTCACCTATAATTTCGACCATATATGAGGTATTTACCCCTTACTTTTTGGTCGGAAAAATGGGGACAGGCTGAATTAAAATGATGCGAATTCGCCTGTGAATATTTTACACGTTGCTAGACATTTTTTTTAGACATTTATCCTATACTAGAGATCATAAAATAGTTAGGTATAACAAGCATATTAGGGGTATCTCTATGGCTATACCTCTCAGAATATCGATAAATAGGCACTTGTCGGTAGAGCTATGGTCTACCATCCTTTTGTATTTATCTCTTCAACGAAATTACAATTACTTTTAGGTTAAATCTCAATCCCGTAATGTTTGATTTTATACCCAATTTGGCGCGCAGTCATCCCCAACAACCGTGCGGCTTTGGTCTGTACCCCATTGGCATCCATTAAAGCTTGGACAATCGACTCTTTTTCGAGGTCTTGAAGGCTTTTTTTGGTAATGGGGGTGGGAGCATGATGCTCGGCGTGCGAGGGTTGGGGATGCAACGGTGGGGGCGTGGGGTCGCTTTGCATATAGAGCTTTTGGTAATTAAAAGGCAATACGTGACTGAGCATCTGAGGCTCAATCTCCCCATCGGGGCAGATCAAGACCATCCGCTCCATGGTGTTTTGGAGTTCACGAATGTTTCCCGGCCATGGATAATCGAGCAACAACTCCATCGCGGGTTTGGCAAAGTGCATATTTTTACGGTGTTCTTTCATAAAACGGCGTAAATAGTGTTCGATCAGTAATTTGACATCTTCGTAGCGTTCGCGAAGGGGGGGCAGGTTGATGGGAATCACATTCAGACGGTAAAAAAGATCCTCCCGAAACTCCCCTTTGCGTACCATATCCTCTAAATTTCGATTTGTAGCGGCAACCAATCGGACATTGGTCTTGATGGTCTTGTTTCCTCCGACCCGTTCAAACTCCTGCTCTTGCAAGATACGTAACAGTTTCACTTGGAGTGAGGGGGTGATGTCACCGATTTCATCGAGAAACAGTGTCCCCCCATCGGCAAGTTCAAACCGCCCTTTACGCATCTCTCGCGCATCGGTAAAAGCCCCTTTTTCATGCCCGAAAAGTTCCGATTCGAGGAGGGTTTCACTGATGGCTGCACAGTTGAGTTTGATAAAAGGGCCATTTTGACGACGGCTGAGATTATGGACTGCGGTGGCGATAAGCTCTTTTCCTGTCCCCGTCTCTCCCCGAATCAAGATGGTCGCATCGGTGGGGGCAACGGTATTGATGAGGCTAAACACGTGTTGCATTTTGGTACTGCGTCCGATAATGTTTTCAAACTTGTACTCTTTTTGCATCTCCTCTTTGTAGTACGTTTTGAGTTCACTGATCGATTCTTTCTCTTGGACGATGGTTTGTTGCAATTTAAGTGATCCGACAAAAAGGGATCCTACGATGGTGAGCATTCGGACGATTTCGTCGAAATTTAGGGGATTTTTTTTCCCGATATTGGCAGAAATAACCCCCATAATCTCTTCATCTTGGAGCAAAGGGACAGCGACATACGAGACCATTTGGGTGGAGATATTCCCCATTTTGTTGAGATAATCGATGTTATTGTGGATATTTTCGATGACGATGGGTTCGCGACTGGAGGCTGCCAATCCCGTCGCCCCCTCCCCAAAACGGTAGGTCGCGACTTTTTTTTGGTAGGGTTCCAAATCAATGGAGATGAGCAGCTCTAGCTCGTCAAGCTCCTCTTTTTTTTTGAAAATGGCGCACCGTTCGAGATACCCATTTTGTTTGAGGCGACGCATTGATTTTTCGATGCTCTCATGGATATTGGTGGTGCTTGTGAGAATCATGGCAATATCGTACAGCAACGCAATCTCTTTGTACGCAAAAGTCAAGGGACAACTTCGACACTCATCTCTATTTGGAATATTGGCTTCAAACGTCATCATGCATCATCCCTCTGGTCTATAAGTATAAGTGTATTGTAATATAAAATAATCCTAAGTGTAGGCAAATTAATGGATAAAAAATAGGCATTTAATAGAACCATTTTTGCACTTTAAAAGGGAAAAATGCCCAAAAGGAGTCGTAATGACCATTACTGTCCATGGAACCCCCCTACAACTGGAAGGAAAAGCTCTACGCTTAGGGAAAGAAGCCCCCGCTGCACGGGTCACGTGTTTGGATGGAACCCAAAACGTTATTGGGATGATTGCCCCCACCGCGCAGTTGATTATTGCTATCCCCTCGCTTAAAACCGACGTGTGTTCATTGGGAGCCAAAACGTTCCATGCACTGATTCAACCGTTCAAAAAGCTCAAGACCATTATGGTCACTACCGATGATGTCGCCTTTGTCAACGATTTTGTGGCGCGTGAGGGGATAGATGGGGTGGAGATTGTCATCGATACCAACCGTGATTTTGCCAAAAAATTTGGTCTGCTCATCCCCGAGGGGAAACTCAAAGATCGACTTGCCCGCGCGGTGGTGGTCATTGATCAGGAGGGGATGGTCACCTATACCGAAATTGTCGCAGAGATTACCGATGAAGTGGATTATCCCCGCTGTATGGAAGCCGTCGATAAAGCGGCGAATTTCACCAAAAAAGGGCATGACCATGAAAACTGGATGGGCGTTTAACCCCTTTTGCCATGCGTGAAGCGACTGTTCTCACCCCCAAAGGGGTTGCTTCGCGTACCACCTTTTTGGATTGGGAGACGCAACCCTCACCCTTTAAGCATTACCCCTCCTTTTGTCACCGTATCGCACTGGAGAATCACCCCACATTAGGATGGATCGGGGAGATACGTACCCTTACGCATACGCAGAAAATTTTCAATAAACCCTACTACCGTCTAAATGTCCCCTCTGCGGGTAATCTTCACCCCATTGAACTGTACGTGCAGCTTCGCAACGTTTCAGGTGTTTTGAGCGGTATCTATCATCTCGATACGCACGCCAATAGCTTGGTTTTGATCGAAGAAATCGCCTCAGAAGGGTTAGAGCCTTACGTAGGATTAGAGAACCGTTTGTATGGGGCATTGCTTTTTTTTACCCTCGTCCCTTTTCGCTCCGGTTGGAAATACGGTATGCGGGGAGGGCGGTATCTCTATTTGGATTTGGGGCATGCGGTGGGGGGACTGATGGGGGTGGCGCATCATTATGGGAAAGATTTTTATCCTGTAACTCCCCAAGAACCCTCTGTGCTGAATGGTCGGTTGGGGATGGGGGAGGAGGAGTATGTTGCAGCGGTATATGCCATTGGTACGCTTTCAGACAAAACGGTTCAACCGCTTGCTTCCCCTGTGATGCGGGTTTCTCCCTGTGACTACACCCTTGAGAATGAACCTCTCCACGCATGGGTAGCATCGCAAAAACTCTATACCTCTCTTCATCCTCATTATGGAAAATGGTGGACGAAGCAAAGCAATAGCACCCGACGAAGCTCGCGGGAGTTCTCGCCTAAAGCGTTTGGGGAAACGATACTCACGACCTTGCTCCAAATGCACTCCGATACCCTTGAGATCATCCCCATCGTCTTAGTGGCGCAGACACACCCCTGCGGCGTGTATCGCGCGGGTGTGTGTTGTGAGGAGGGGAATTTTACGGCGGAGATCGTCCATTTGCTTTTGGATCAACGGTTTATTGCCCGTGCCAATGTGGTGATTCTCCTCTTTGCCCAAAATTTCACCGCTCACGCCCATAGTGACGCGGGCGTGTTTGCCCATGAACTCTATTCTTTTGGGGAACATCATGGGATTGGGTGCAGTGGGATCGGGGCATTTTACGATGAATTGGCAGTACAATGGTCACCACGACCGTTGTTGTATGCCGTTGCACTGGGGGAAAAATAAGATGGATGCGATGGAAAAAGCCCACGAAATATTAGCCATTTACCGTTTTTACCAAATGGATGGAAACCTCTATGACCGTGAAGAGAGTGACCGTTTGGAGGAGCTGTTTGATGCGGTGGTTCATGCGATCAACGAGGGTGGTGTGCTTAAGCTGCTGCTCCCACGCAACGAGTTCGTTATTCCCTGTCGCGGACTCGTAAACCACGAGCGCGCATGGCTTCAACGGTTTGAACACCACGATACCCGCGCGTTTTTTTTGAGTGATATTTACGATTTTTTGAAACTTTTTACGGGACGGACGAAGCTGAGGGTTGGGTAACACGAATGCATTATGCAATGGTATCAAAAAGACGCCACTAAGGATACCCATGCTTCCCGATATTGTTGAAATTAAGCCCAATGTCTATTTTACCGGCGCATTTGATCCCAAGATTCGCATTTTTGACATCATCATGAAAACCGCCAATGGCAGTTCGTATAACAGCTATGTGGTACGGGGAAGTGAGGGGGTTGCGGTGATGGATACGGTCAAAAAAGAGTTTAGTGATGATTTTTTTGCCCGTCTTGAGCGGGTGTGTGACTATGCGGAGATTCGCTACATCGTCTTGCACCACCTTGAACCCGATCACTCAGGGGCATTAATCGCACTGATGCAACGCGCCCCCAATGCCCAATTGATCATCTCAGGTCGTGCGGTGATGATGCTCAAAGGGATTATCAAAACCGACATTCCCTATCGAATTGCCACGCCCGAAATGCGCCTCTCATTGGGAGATAAGACAATTGAGTTTATCATGACCCCTTTTCTCCACTGGCCCGATACGATGAGCAGTTATCTCCATGAAGACAAACTTCTCTTTAGTGGGGATGTCTTTGGAAGTCACTATTACGATGAACGGCTCTTTGATGATTGTGTGGGGGATTTTTCGTACGCGTTTCACTACTATTATGACCATATTATGCGCCCATTTAAACCCTACGTCCTCCAAGCATTAAAACTTTATGCCCACTTTGAGATTGACCTGATCGCCCCCTTGCATGGGCCTCTTTTACGCAGTCATCCCCAAAACTATATCGATAAGTATGCGAAATGGAGTTCGGAGGCGCGGTTTCGTAAAAATGAGTTTAATACCAAAATGCTTTCGGTTTTTTACATCTCCAGTTATGACAACACCCACAAAATGGCGCAAATGATTACCCAAGGGGCGGATAGCGTAGAGGGGATACGAGCAAGTATGTACGATCTGGCTTCCCTTGATGAACCCAATATGATCACATTGCTCGAAGAGTCCGATGCGATACTCATTGGCTCCCCCACCATCAATGGCGATGCGGTTAAACCCGCATGGGATTTGCTTTCGTGCATGGCGTATTTGGAACGAAGTGGAAAAATCGGTGCGACCTTTGGGTCCTACGGATGGACGGGCGAAGCCCCTGAAATGCTGCACGAACGGCTCAAAGGGCTGAAATTTCGTCTCCCCCTCAAACCCCTTAAAGTCAAACTCATCCCCAGCGAAGAGGAGCTAGAGGCGTGTGTGGCGTTTGGTCGGGAAGCGTCTGAAATTACGATGGGGAAAATGGTGGAGATGACGTTGTAGACCAAAAATTGCATTGCTCATTAGATTACAGTTCTGTCATTCCCGCGAAGGCGGGAATCTGGCTTACAATGAATCCCCATGACACGCCAAGGAGATTACGGCAATGAGCGACCACGAAACCCTCTATCACGAAATTGAAAGCTATCTCAAAAAATACGCCATTGATGAGGAGGCACGCTACGTCATCGCCCCTCTAATCGCCCAAAAATCGCTGGAGATGAACCACCTCTACCACGATCTAGGTTTTAAAAACCGTATCCAGATGGGGGCGTACATGAAACGCCATTTTCCCCATTTGGCAGAACTCAAACCCAAAGAAAAATTGTGGAAAAAATTCCTCTACGATGCCATCGGTCGGGTTGCCCCCGCGTGTGCGACCTGTCACGACCAAGAACACTGCTTTACGTGCATTATCGCTGAAGCGCGTGTGTGAAAACCCCCTTTACTACACGAGAATGACGTACTTTGATTGTGTAGTGAGTCTAAGACATATACGTTTGGAAGATTCAACCCATTCACCCTTTATCACCCCTAAGTGATTAATAGTGTCCCTAAAAATAACGATCATTCACACTGTGAGCGAAATGTGAATACAATTACGCAAAAAATCCCCCTAATTCGTCTAAAAGTCTCTCTTCAAGGAATTTTTTAGATAAATTTTGACTTAAACTCATTAATTTTCATTTTTTTCCTCAAAGTTATTCACATCTCTTTCGTTCACGACTAGTAATCAAGTAGTAACCCATTGGTAACACCTGTGAAATTCACTACTTTTATGATTACTTATCTAAAACCTTTTAAGGGCATCTATTATGGTCAATGTCGAAGCGTTACTCAAAAGAGAACATCCTGCGTTATTTAAATTTCCTACCCTCATCTCCAAAGCGGTGGTGGGATTAAGTCGTCTCTTAATCCATGAACAAGCGATCAATGGTTTCATGCAATCCAATCCCTCTATCATGGGATTAGAATTTATTGATGTGGCATTAAAACATCTCAATGTTTCGTATAAAGTGACCCACAGTGAGATTGAGAATATCCCTGCCTTGGGGAAGGTAATTATTGTCGCGAACCACCCTTTGGGCGCGTTGGACGCATTGACCTTAATTCAAATGGTGTGCAGTGTCCGAACCGATAAAAAAGTGAAAATTGTTGCCAACAAAATGTTGGGTTCGATCCCTCAGCTCAAAGAGTTTTTGATCGGGGTCGACAATATGAATGAAAAAGTCTCTAAATATGCCCTTCGTCAAATTGATGAAGCGCTTCAAGCCGAAGAGGTGGTCATCTTCTTTCCCAGTGGAGAGGTCTCTCGTGCAAGCTTTTTGGGACTCAAAGAGGGTGGGTGGAAAAGCGGTTTTGTCAAATTTGCCAAACGCAATGCGACCCCCATTTTGCCCGTTTATATCAAAGCCCGTAACAGCCCATTATTTTATATGGCTTCGTGGATCTATAAACCTTTGGGGACACTGCTACTGAGTCATGAGATGTTTGCGGCTAAAAATCGTTCGTTTGAATTTAAGATCGGAGAGATCATCCCCTCCAAAGTGATGACCGATTCGCCCATGGGGGAAAAACACCATGCACGGCAGTTTAGAAAACATCTGTTACGTCTTGCCAAAGGGAAAAAAGGGTTTTATCCCACCGAATGTTCCATCGCCCATCCCATGCCACGGCAAGAGATTCGTCAAGAGCTTAAACTGGCGCAGCGACTGGGGACGACAACGGACAATAAGCATATCTATTTGATTGAACACGATGATGCTCCTACATTGATGAATGAAATCGGACGATTGCGGGAATATTCGTTTCGTAAAGTGGGTGAGGGGAGTGGTCAGTCGCGTGACCTTGATGGGTATGACCGTTATTATCACCATCTTGTTTTGTGGGATGAAGATCAGCTTGAAGTGGTGGGTGCGTACCGTATTGGCGAGTGTGATTGGATCCTTTCGTGGTTGGGACGTGAGGGGTTGTATCTCAGTACGTTGTGCGATATGGATGAAGCAGCCGATCCCATTTTGGAAAACGCGATTGAATTGGGACGGAGTTTTGTCCAGCCAAAATATTGGGGGAGCCGTGCGCTTGATTACCTGTGGCAGGGGATTGGAGCCTACTTAAGTCACAATCCCCATATCCATTACATGATTGGGCCGGTGAGTTTGTCGGGGAGTTTTCCTAAAAATGCCCAAGATATTTTGGTCTATTTTTATGCGCACTATTTTGGAAGTGAGAATCCCATTATGAAAGCCAAATCGCCTTACCGTCTCTCGGACTTTGTCCAAAGTGAATTTGCTACTTTTTTTAAAGGGGATGACTATGCAGAAGATTTCAAACGGCTCAAAAATTACCTCAAAGCGTTTGATCTTAATGTCCCTACGTTGTACAAGCAATACACCGAATTGTGTGAAGAGGGGGGGGTGACCTTTATGGATTTTGGGATTGATGTCGATTTTAACCACTGTATCGATGGATACATTGTGGTGGATATCCGAAAAATCAAAGAGGAAAAACGGCAACGATACATCAGAGAATCGAACTGATTTGCATCGATTCAAAACACGTTGTGACAAAATCTTCTTGAGAGACGATATGGTACGACGTTTTAGCGTAATCAAATTCTAGGGCATGAGCGTGGAGCAATAATCGTGTTGCGCCACTTTTTTGGAGTCGCTCGTCCAAAGACAATTCTTTTTCCAAAAAGCGTGCGACATCCACCTCCTCTTGACCATAGATAGGATCACCTACGATGGGATGTTTCACGTGAAACAAGTGAACCCGAATTTGATGGGTTCTTCCCGTCAGCGGTGAGGCTTCGACAAGGGTCATGTCATGTTCGGGAAAATAGCGTAAGGGTTTAATAAAGGTGCGGGACGCTTTCCCCTCAGAATGGACTTTGACCACCATTCGCACCAACGTACTTGGGTCTTCTCGTCGCAATAACGGTTCGTGAATGTCCATGGGGTGTTCCAAATGACCGTGTACCATTGCCCAATACCGCTTAGTAATGTGGCGATCTTCAAACAACATCTTCAAAATACGTTCACTTTTTTTATGGCGTGATGCCAATACCAATCCACTGGTCTCTTGGTCGATTCGATGGACGACATTGGCATTATGACCAAAACGGTGTTTGATCTCGTCATTGAGCGAATAGGCAGTACGACGGCTTTGGGGATGGACAAGGACACCACTGGGTTTATCATAGACGGCAAAATCTGGGGTGACAAAGGTAGCAGAAAGCCCCATAGAGAGAGGTTCAAAACAGATGAAATCAAAATCCCCTTCGATAAATCCCATCTGATTGCTCATGACCACTCCCCCTTGAGAGAGCCGCCCTTTTGCTACAAGACGTTGTGCCTCAGGTTGTGAAAGTCCAAGCTCACGTATCAAAAAGAGTACCGCTTTTTGGCGGGTAGGAGCATGGAGTTTTTTGGTGACGAAGGGCAATTTAATTCCTTTTTATGGAGGGGTTAGATAGACTCTATTTATACAATAAGATGCGCATTTTAGCATACTAAGGGAGCAGATATGGTAGATCGTTATGCCAGAGAAGAGATGAAATCCAAGTGGAGTATCCAAGCCAAATATCAAGCGTGGCTTGATGTGGAAAAAGCGGTTGTCGTTGCGTGGAACAAATTGGGTTTGATCCCCGATGAGGATGCGCAAAAAATTGTCGATAATGCAGGTTTTAGTGTGGAACGTATCGATGAGATTGAAGCGATTACCCGTCACGATTTGATCGCGTTTACCACTTCGGTGTCCGAAACCTTGGGCGAAGAGAGTCGCTGGTTTCATTATGGTATGACCAGCTCCGATACGGTCGATACCGCGGTTGCGTTGCAAATGCGGGATTCATTGGCATTGATTATCGAAGACGTTACAATGGTAATGGAGTCGATCAAAGTTCGGGCGATGGAACACAAAATGACGTTGATGGTAGGACGCTCCCACGGTATTCATGGTGAGCCTATTACGTTTGGTTTGGTACTTGCTGTGTGGTACGATGAGATGGCGCGTCATTTGGAAAACTTGAAACAAACGATGGAAGTGATTTGTGTCGGTCAAGTATCCGGAGCGATGGGGAATTTCGCCCACGCTCCACTGGAACTGGAAGAATACACGTGTGAAGCGTTGGGTCTTACATCCGCGCCCGCATCGAATCAAGTGATTCAACGGGATCGTTATGCCCGTCTCGCATCGGCATTGGCATTGATGGCAAGTTCCATCGAAAAATTCGCCGTCCAAGTGCGCCATTGGCAACGTACGGAAGTGTATGAGTGTGAAGAGTTTTTTGCCAAAGGGCAAAAAGGATCCTCTGCCATGCCCCATAAACGCAATCCGATTTTGACCGAAAACATCACAGGACTTGCCCGTATGGTACGGTCGTACGTTATCCCTGCGATGGAAAACGTCGCATTGTGGCATGAACGGGATATTTCCCACAGCTCGACGGAACGTTTTTGGCTCCCTGATAGCTTTATCACCTCTGATTTTATGCTGCACCGTTTTAACAGCGTTATTGCCAACCTCGTGGTCTATCCTGAAAATATGATGCGTAATCTAAACCTCACAGGGGGATTGGTTTTCTCTCAACGCGTTTTACTCGAATTGCCGCTTAAAGGGGTGAGTCGTGAAGATGCGTACCGTATTGTCCAACGCAACGCGATGAAAGTATGGGAAGGGTTACAACAAGGAAACCGTGCGGTCAATGACAAAGGGGAGAGCTTGTATCTCCAATATTTGTTAGCCGATGATGAACTGCGTACGTCGTTGAGCGAAGAGGCGATTCGTGAATGTTTTAATTTTGACTACTACACCAAAAATGTGGAGCGCATTTATGCGCGTGTTTTTAAGGAAAACGTATGATCAGTGTGTTTAAACGTAGCGGTCGTCGTGAACCACTGGACATTACCAAAATCCAAAAATATACCTCTGCTGCGGTAGCGGGGTTAGAGAACGTCTCCCAGAGTGAATTGGAAGTGGATGCTCAAATCCAATTTCGGGATGGAATCACCAGCAATGAGATTCAACAAACGTTGATTAAAACCGCCGTTGATAAGATCGATATTGATGCTCCGAATTGGACATTTGTCGCCGCACGATTGTTTTTGTACGATGTTTACCATCGTGTAAATGGCTTTACGGGGTATGGTCACTTAGGGGAATATTTTGTCCGAGGGGAAGAAGAAGGGCGTATTTTATTGGGTCTCAAAGAGAAATATGATCTCGATGATCTCAATGATTACCTCAAACCCCAACGGGATTTACAATTTAATTACCTTGGGGTTA
This sequence comes from Sulfuricurvum sp., assembly GCA_020721585.1. GTDB lineage: Bacteria > Campylobacterota > Campylobacteria > Campylobacterales > Sulfurimonadaceae > Sulfuricurvum. Next base: position 37,266 of record DYMK01000004.1, on the reverse strand, counting down.
AAACCCTCTATGACCGTTATTTAATCAAAGACCGTAATGGAAATCCCATCGAATTACCGCAGCATATGTTTATGGCGGTGGCGATGTTTTTGGCACAGCGTGAAGAGGATGCGCAAGGGTGGGCAAAAAAATTCTACGACATGATCTCGAAATTTGAAGTGATGATGGCAACGCCGACGTTGTCCAATGCGCGTACGACCCGTCATCAACTTAGCTCGTGTTACATCGGTTCTTCACCCGATAATATCGAAGGAATTTTTGATGCGTACAAAGAGATGGCATTGCTGTCCAAATTTGGGGGCGGTATCGGTTGGGATTGGACGCAAGTGCGTGCCATGGGATCGTTTATCGATGGTCACAAGAACGCCGCAGGGGGAACCGTCCCGTTTTTGAAAATCACCAACGATATTGCCATTGCTGTCGATCAGCTGGGTACTCGTAAGGGGGCAATCGCAGTCTATCTCGAACCGTGGCACATGGATGTCAAAGATTTTCTTGACATCAAGAAAAACTCAGGGGAAGAGCGACGACGGGCGCACGATCTTTTCCCCGCGTTGTGGATTAACGATATGTTTATGAAACGGGTTCTTGAAGATGGAATCTGGACGATGTTTGATCCCTATGATGTCAAAGAACTCAGCCAACTGCACGGTGACGCGTTTGAAAAACGGTACGTCCAACTCGAACATGACCATAGTATTATCAAAGAACACACCAAAGCCAAAGATTTATGGAAAAAAATTCTTACCAGTTATTTTGAATCGGGCAGTCCGTTTTTGTGTTTCAAAGACAGTGCCAACCGTGCCAACCCCAATGACCATTATGGGGTGATTCGCAGTTCCAATCTCTGTACCGAAATTTTCCAAAACACCCAACCCAACCACTACCTGATCAAAATTATGTTTGATGATGACTCGTTTGTCACCTACGAAGAGGATGCCATCGTCCGCGTCGATAGCGGTATCGAAAAAACAGCGAATAAAATCACCGCATTGGATACCTTGGGTGGAAAAATGATCTACATCGTCGAAAAAGAAAAAGTCGATGGGGCAACGGCTGTGTGTAATTTGGCTTCGGTCAATCTCTCCCGTGTCCATACCCAAGCCGATATTGATCGTATCGTCCCCATTGCAATTCGGGCGTTGGACAATGTCATTGATCTCAATTTCTATCCTCTCGAAAAGGTCAAACGCACCAATATGCACAGTCGTGCGATTGGTCTTGGGGTGATGGGGGAAGCCCAAATGTTAGCCGAACAAAAGATTTTGTGGGGAACCCAAGCGCATTTTGATAAGATCGATGAAGTGATGGAAGCCATCAGTTACAACGCGATCAAAGCCTCCAGTGATTTAGCGGTGGAAAAAGGGTCGTATGCCCAGTATGCAGGCTCTAAATGGAGTCGTGGAATCCTTCCGATGGATCATGCGACTGCCGAAGTACAAAAACTTGTCGATCGCGGGGGATTATTCGCTTCACTCTACGACTGGGACACACTACGCAATACCATCAAAGATCAAGGGATGCGCAATGGGTATCTCATGGCAATTGCCCCTACTAGCTCAATCTCCATTTTGACCGGAACGACCCAAACCATCGAACCCATCTATAAACGTAAATGGTTTGAAGAGAATCTCTCCGGACTCATCCCCGTGGTCGCTCCCAAACTCTCTCCTGAGACATGGGGCTATTATACCCCTGCATACGATTTGGATCAGACGATTTTGGTCAAAGCCGCTGCCATTCGTCAAAAATGGATCGATCAAGGGCAAAGTCTTAATATCTTTATTACGTTGGACAAAGCCAGTGGAAAATACCTCAACGATATTTATATGTTGGCATGGAAATTGGGACTGAAATCGACTTATTATCTCCGTTCCCAATCACCGGAACAAAAACACGATACCGCCGATCGCTCCATGGAGTGTGAAGGGTGTCAATAAAGCCTCTGAGTGTCTCGACACTCACCCCACTGCTTACACGTATCGATGATGCCCGTGATGGGCAGATTTGCTCTCTTAGACTTCTCTCTTCTAGCACACTTCAAATCGTTTTTTCCGTTCAAGATGTGGCACGGGGGTACGACTGGATTGAAATAGTGTTTCAGGTCAATGGGGTTACCGATGCTAAATTGGTGAGTGATGCGGTGTTGTCCTCTTTGGATATGTCAGAGGGGATAACGGTGGAACTGGACTCACACTATTGCGCACTTGGCATTGGCGCGTATCGTGGACGCGTTCATGAAGCCCCTTTGTATATTCTTGGAACGTCCTTAGGATACCAAGAGCGCCCTTTTGGTGGCTAAAAACCCTCTCTAAGCATAAAAATTGCACTCGTTAGGATACTTCACTCCAAGGATTATCCTATGGTCAGTCGCGCAAAAATCAAAGAACTCATGAACGAGAGCGCTTGCGCTCACTCCAAAGACAAAAAACCCGGAGAAGGGTGTGATAAACCCAAACCCGGACTTGCTGCGGGGGGATGCGCGTTTGATGGGGCGCAAATCTCCCTTTTTCCCTATGCCGATGCGGTACATCTCGTCCATGGACCTCAGACGTGTTTGGGTGCTTCGTGGGAAAGTCGTGAGACCAAAACATCGTACCAAGGTCGTGACCATACCCAAATGGGATTTACCACAGGAATTCATACCAACGATGTCATCTTTGGGGGGGATAAACGGTTGGGAGAATCAATCGATTACATCATGGAACACTACCACCCCGAAGCAATTTTTGTCTATTCCACCTGTGTGACCGCCCTGATGGGGGACGACATTGATATGACGTGTCAGCTTGGGAGCCAAAAACATGGCGTTCCCATCGTCCCTGTCCATGCTGCAGGTTTTGTGGGGAGTAAAAATTTGGGGTCACGACTGGCAGGAGAAGCGGTATTAGAGCATCTCATCGGTACCAAAGAGCCTGAAGTTACAACTCCCTACGATATTAATCTCATCGGGGATTACAACGTCACAGGGGATATGTGGCAATACCTCCCTATTTTTGAGAAGATTGGTATCCGTATCCTCAGTTCCCTCAGCGGAGATGGTCGTGTGGGAGATATCCGATGCGCCCATCGTGCCAAACTCAATGTCATCGTCTGTGCCAAATCGCTCATCACCCTTACCCGCAAAATGGAAGAACGGTATGGGATTCCATGGATCTCGGTCTCTTTTTACGGTAAACGCGATACCACCTTTGCGATTCGTGAGATTGTCCATGCATTGGGGGATGCTGAGCTTATTGCCCGTGCCGAAGCGGTCATTGCCCAAGAAGAATCGGCATTGGAAGCCAAACTTTCCCCCTATAAAGCGTTGTTCTCTGGGAAAAAAGCGGTACTCAACACTGGGGGAAACAAGGCGTGGTCAATTGCCTCAGGACTGCAAGACTTAGGGATTGAAGTGGTTGCTACCAGTGTGGCAAAATCGACCCAAGATGACATTGATAAAGCCAAAGCGTATTTGGGAGAAAAGGGGGTATTGATGAAAAAACCCGCCTCCGAACAGGGCAAAATCATCGACGCTACGGGGGCGGATATCCTCCTTGCGGGGGGGCGAAGTCTCTATACCGCGATTAAGAAAAAAATTGCGTTTATCGATGTGAATCAGGAGAAAAAAACCAGCTATGGCGGGTATAACGGATTGCTCAATTTGGCAGAAGATTTGAAATACGCATTCCGTAACCCTGTGTTTGCCAATGTTGGCAAACCAGCACCGTGGGAGAACTAAAGCAAACTATCGCGTAAGCGGAGCCTCTTAAAAGCTCCACCCCAATTGCGCTAAGAATTTGGTAGGGTAATAAGCACTCACTTTCTGAGATTATTTATATAAATTAAAATATCAATTATTTTCATAGGCTTATTTTTATTTATACGCTATTATTTAAAATAATATACCAATAAAAATAGATATTATGGAGTATAGATCATGATAGGAAGAGACAAAGAAAAAAAATTGCTTGAAGATGCGTACCATTCTGACCGTGCGGAAATGATCGCGGTTTATGGTCGAAGACGCATTGGTAAAACGTATCTTATTCGAGAATTTTTCAAAACCAAAGCGAATATCTTTATGCTAACCCTTTCGGGGCAAGCCAATGGTGATATGAAAACGCAAGTACGCAATAGCAGCCGCGTACTGAGGGAGTCGTGTGGTATTGTTATCCCAACTACCGCTAAGTGGGATGAAATTTTTCATGAGCTTAAAACATTTCATATCGCACACAAGGAAGAGTATGATCACTTTGTGTTTTTTATTGATGAAACGCCATGGATTTCAACCCCTAAATCGGGGTTTATTGGTGCGGTAGGGCACATTTGGAATATCTATTTTTCATTATTTCCCAACGTTACTTTTATTTTATGTGGTTCTGCCGCTGCATGGATGTTAAAAAATATAGCAAGCGATAAAGGTGAGCTTCATGGAAGAATCACGAAACGTATTGCCCTTATGCCCTTTACCCTAGGTGAAAGTGAAGCGTATCTACAGCACAAAGGGTTCAGTGTTTCGCGCAAGCACGTTATTGATTATTACAGTGCCTTGGGCGGTGTCGCGCACTATTTAAGCTATCTTGATCCCAATAAATCGTATGCGCAAAATATTGATACCGTTTGCTTTAGTGTAGAGGGTATCCTTTATGATGAATTTGGAAAGCTCTTCACAGCATTGTTCGGCAAGACTCCCCACCACAAAGCTGTTGTAGAGTTTTTAGCCGCAAAAGCATCCCTTCGGTATAGCGCGCAAGAGATTGCCAATAGTCTTAAAATAGCTTCTTTAGCAACGATTTACAGTGTATTGGACGACTTGGAGGCTGCTGGCTTTATTCGTGGACAAAACTATTATAATCAAAATAAACGCGATGTCCTTTTTAGTTTATGTGATCCATACAGCTATTTTTATCTTAAGTGGATTAAAAATATTGGACGAAGCAGTATGGAGCAAAACAGTTCCTATTGGGCTACTATGGAGTTTACGCAAGGGTTTGTTTCATGGTCAGGAAACGCTTTTGAGATGGTTGCACACAATCACATACCCCAAATCAAAAGCGCTTTAGGGATAAGCGGTGTCAAAACCGATACGTATTATTGGCGAACCAAAGCCGACAATGGTAATCTAGGCGCTCAAATTGATTTACTGATCAAGCGTGCCGACAAAACGGTCACGATTGTGGAATGTAAATATTATAATGATGTTTACACGTTAGATAGTGCTTACGAGAAAAATCTTGAGAACAAGAAAAAAGCATTTAGTGCCGTGGATAAAGAAAACAATGCCATTACCCTAGCCCTACTTACGACCTATGGAGCCAAGCGTGGGAAGGGGGTCAATATTAATTTCACCGATATGACCATGGATACGCTTTTTTCGTAATGGCTATGTTGACATGGAGCCTCTTAAAAGCTCCACCCCAATTGCGCTAAGAATTTGGTAGGGTAATTGATACAGTACCCCAAGAAATCAGACGGTAAAACGCCCATTCAAACTAGTACTTCAACCCTATCCCCTTGAGGGCAGTGTTGATGGCGTGAAGTTGTTCGTTTTTATGTTTACACCATTCAGGGGCGATGAGAGAGTTATCGTCAATCCCTGCGGTTAAGCGTTGGACACTGATATGACTAGGTTTCATCGCCAACGCCTCACACAGCACCTCCAAATAGCATTCTTGGGTAATGGGGGTAAATTCTCCCCGTCCGTATTCGTTGGCTAAGGCGGTTCGTTTGACCACATACAACGGATGATATTTGAGGGAATCTACCCCCCAGTCGTACGCCGCTTGCGCTGTTTGGAGCATCATGGCTTTGGTCTCATTGGGCAACCCAAAGATGAGATGACCGCAGACGTTGAGACCGTACCCTTTTGCTTTAGCGATTGCTGCTTGGACGCTTGCACTGTCGTGACCTCGATTTACTTTGACTAACGTCTCATCGAAGATGGATTGAATCCCAAATTCGATCCATATTTCCGTTGTTTGGGCAAGGTGCGCCAGATACGCAAAGGTCTCCTCACTAATGCTATCTGACCTAGTGCCGATGCTTAATCCCACGACATTCTCAAAACTGAGCGCTTTTTCGTACAACGCTTTGAGGGTCTCTAGGGGGGCGTAGGTATTGGTAAAGCTTTGAAAATAGACCATGTACTTTTGGGCACCATGATCGCACGAAAGTTTTTTAGAGAGGGTCTCAAACTGCCATTGGAGCTGTTGGAGTTGTTGCTCTAAATAGGGATTTGTGGGGGATTGAAGGTTAAGGAAAAACCCTTTAAGGGGTTTGGCTTTGTCTAGGCTTGGGCTAAAGGAGTCATTTTCACAAAAAGTACACCCCCCTTTTGCCACACTGCCATCAATATTGGGGCAGGTGAAACCCGAAATAGAGACGGGGACTTTGGAAACTTTACACCCAAATTTTTCACGAAGATACTGCCCGAAGGTCAAAATTTGGGTACGGTGTGCCATTGGTTTAGACGATGTAATTGCCGGTAAAACAGGCGGTGCAATAATTTTCTTCTTTGCCATTGACACTCAAAAGCAATCCCTCATTACTCAAATAGCCCAAGGAATCGGCTTCAATAAAGGCACAAATTTCTTCATTGGTCATATTCGCAGCAATGAGTTTATCTTTGTTGGGGGTATCGACACCGTAATAACAGGGATCGGTCGTTGGAGGGCTGGAGATACGCATATGCACCTCTTTTGCCCCTGCGGCTTTGAGCATTCGGACGATTTGGCGACTGGTGGTTCCCCGAACGATCGAATCATCGACCACGACCAACCGTTTCCCTTTGATCAAATGTTCGATGGGGGAGAGTTTCATTTTGACTTTTAGATCCCGCATCTCTTGGGTCGGCTCGATAAAGGTACGTCCGATGTAGTGATTACGCATAATCGCCATCTCAAAGGGGATGCCGCTTGCTTGCGCATACCCAATGGCAGCGGGAATCCCCCCATCAGGGACAGGGACGATCATATCGGCAATGGCGGGTTCTTCTTGGGCGAGTCGTTCCCCCATGGCTTTACGCATCTCATAGACATTTTGACCATAGACATTGGAATCGGGTCGGGCAAAATAGACGTACTCAAAAATACAGTGTTTGGGAGTAGGGTCGAAGACTTTGATCGATTTGGGGGCTTTGCCTTTTTCAAAAATCAATAATTCCCCCGGTAGAACATCACGGATGTATTCCGCACCGATGAGATCAAAAGCACAGGTCTCCGAAGCGACCACATACCCATCTCCCAAACGTCCAAGGCTCAAGGGTCTAAACCCAAAACGATCCCGCATCGCGAACATTTTGGTACGGCTTAAAAAGACCAGTGAGTAAGCTCCCTCAATTCGTTTAACCGCATCGACGATACGATCGACAAGATGGTGTTGGTCACTTTTGGCAATGAGGTGAATGAGATTTTCGGTATCCATGAAGGTTTGAAAAATTGCCCCTTTTTGGATGAGCAAATCACGCACTTCTTGGGCATTGGTCAGATTTCCATTATGGACAATCGCCATCTCTCCCAAGTCATATCGGGCAAAAACCGGTTGCGCATCCAAAATCGAATCATCCCCCGCCGTCGAATAGCGAGTATGCCCAATGGCCATATCCCCTTTGAGGGTGGCGAGCTTTTGGTTATCAAAGACTTGGGTGACCAATCCCCGATCTTTGATCGTAAACAGTTTCTCCCCATTGCTGGTACTAATCCCTGCTGCTTCTTGTCCCCGATGCTGTTGGGCATGGAGTGAAAAATAGGCAAATTTGGATGCCTCAGGATGGTTAAAAATTCCGACAACGGCACATTTTTCATTCATGCTACGCATTTATACTCCTAATTCCAAACAATCGCTAATGGTATACAAGCCACTCTCTTGAGTACTCAACCACTGTGCTGCACGAATCGCCCCTTTGGAAAAGGTGTTACGACTGGTGGCAGTATGGTGCAGTTCGACAAACTCACCCTCATTATAAAATCCTACCGTATGACGACCCACAATGTCGCCCCCACGCAATGCCATCACCGCAATCTCATCACGACTGCGCGCCCCAATGGCACCATCACGACCGCTGATACGCACCGCATCCAAATCCAAATCACGTGCCAATGCCGCAGAGTGTGCCAAGGTCAATGCCGTTCCGCTGGGGGCATCTTTTTTGTGACGATGGTGTTGTTCAACGATCTCGATGTCAAAATCTTTGAGCGTTTTGGCCGCAGTATAGACCAATTTATTCAGCAACGCAACCCCCAAGGACATATTGGTTGCGTATAAAATGGGCATTAGCTCACTGGCACTTTTGAGCATATTAAGTTGATGTGCATCCATCCCCGTTGTCCCAATGACCAGTGGTTTGGGATGTTCCATTGCGCATTCCAAAAGGGCTTGGGTTGCTTCAGGAAGGGAAAAATCGATAATGACATCCGACGTTTCCAACAATACTTTCATATCATTGGTGACCAAAACTGCTTCATCCACCAAAAAGTTAAGCTCATTTCGGACGTGTACCGTACTGAGTGACAGTTCAGCTTCGTGATGCAGATCATCAATAATCAATCTTCCAACGCGTCCACCCGCGCCGAACACCCCTACTTTAATCATTTGGTCATCTCCTCTTTTTGGCTTCTAAAAGCGGAATTGTACCTTTTTAGGGTTTAAAGGCTCTTTTAATGCCCATCCACATACGCAATGGCCTGCAATGCCGCAACCGCACCATCGCTTGCGGCGCAGACCACTTGTTTGGGGGCATCTTGACGCATATCCCCTGTGGCAAACAACCCTTTGAGGGATGTTTCCATTTTAAGGTTCACCTTGACCTCTCCTGTGGGGGTCATATCGCATAAAAACGTCCCATCCTCTTGGCGTAATACCTGATTGTTGACGTTGTTCCCGATAAAAACAAATACCCCCGGTACGTTAATCTCACGCGTGGAGTGATCTTCAAGGGTCACACGAATCCCCATAACCCCCATCTCATCCCCAAAAACTTCATCAACCGTGGCATTAAGCACCAACTCGATATTAGCAGTCGCTTTTAAGCGTTTGATGGTATTGGGGGAAGCCCGAAATGATCCTCGTCGGTGAATAAGGGTCACGTTGGTGCATATCTTTGCCAGATACAACGCCTCTTCCAGTGCCGTATCCCCGCCACCGATCACGGCAACGGCTTTGCCTTTGTAAAAAAATCCATCGCACGTCGCACACGTACTCACCCCACGCCCAAAATAAGCCTCTTCGCCGATAAATCCTGCTTTCTTGGGGGTAGAACCTGTCCCCACGATGACACTTTTGGCTTCTTGGGTCTTGCCATCGGAGGTATGAATGACAAACGCTCCCCCTTTTGTGTGACTGACACGGGTCACTTCCGCCATTTCGTGCCGAAGACCAAAACGTTGACACTGCTCTAACCACGGCATCATAAAATCCATCCCGCTAAGATTATGTGCCGTAGCACCGGGATAGTTTTCAATCTCGGAGCTGAGGGTTATTTGTCCCCCTGGCATCCCTTTTTCAAACATTACGACGTTCTCTAAACCACCCCGTGTTGCGTATAACCCTGCAGTTAATCCAGCAGGTCCCCCTCCAATAATCGCACAATCTAGCATCATTGACCTCTTTGTCTATTGGGAATTTCGTAGGGATAATCATACTCTTTTGGGATTAAAAGGGGTTAAGCTAGGCTACCTACCTAAAAGGGTACGGTGTTTTTTTAATGGAGCGTTAATTTTTTGAGAATCCCCTTAGCCGCGAAGATTCCACTGGCAAACGACGCACTCAAAAGATACCCTCCCGTGGGGGCATCCCAGTCCAACATCTCCCCTGCGCAAAAAACGTTGGGGAGGCGATGGAGCATCAAATCATCATTCATCGACGCACGCATCACCCCTCCTGAGGTACTGATGGCTTCATCGATGGGTTGCATCCCATCCAAGATAAGGGGATAGTTTTTGATGCACATTGCGACACTCACGGGGTCATTCCAACACTTTTTGGGCAATTTTTCGCGAATCAATGCCCCTTTAACCCCCTCAATACCCACTTTGCGCCATCGATTGTCGAGTGATTGTTTGCTTGAGGAGGTGAGACGTAAGCGCAACTCACGCTCCGTGACATGGGGCAAAAGATCTACATGAAGGGTTGCATAGCCTTGTTGTACGATCTCTTCTCGAAGGGGACGGGAGAGGGCGTAGACCAATCCCCCCTCGATGCCATAGGTGGTCAAAACCGCTTCTGAGGAGCTAATTGCCTCTTTGTGATTTCCCACCCATCCCGCTATGTTTTTTAACGGTTTGCCCCAATGGGGGATCATAAAATCAGACCATGATATTTTAAATCCGCAGTTGGAGGGGAGTAAGGGGTTGATGCGTATCCCCTGTTCGTTTAAAAGAGTCACCCACGCCCCATTGGAGCCTAAGCTTGCCCAACTCCCCCCCCCTAAAGCCAAAAGGGTCGCATCCGCCATGATAATGACCTCTCCCGTAGGGGTATTAAAACGCAATGCTCCACTCTCTGTAAATCCTTGCCATGTGTGGCGACAGTGAAGTACTACCCCCTGTTGTTTAAGGCGTGAGAGCCAGCGTCGTAACAGGGGGGCGGCTTTCATCTCTGTGGGGAAAACCCGTCCGGATGTCCCGACAAACGAATCAACCCCTAAATCGGTCATCCATGCACGAATCATCGTCGCATCAAACGCGCGAATCATGGGTTCAAGCCAATCGCTTTGGTCATAACGACCGATAAAATCTTCTAAGGGTTCATTGTGGGTGATGTTAAGTCCCCCTTTGCCTGCAAGGAGGAATTTTCTCCCCACGGTAGGATTGGAGTCGTAAAGCTTTACGTGCATTCCCTGCGCGGACAATACCTCTGCTGCCATTAACCCCGAAGCTCCCGCTCCGATAATGGCGATGTGGTTAGAATTTATAACGGAGGTAAGCACGGATATCGTGGGCTTTGCTGACCGTGCTAGCAGAATTGGTCATTCCTGACGAAATAGCCGTAGGTGTCCCCGAATCCCCAAAAAATCCATTGCTTCCCGCATAGCGGTAATCGATGTAGGTATAACGCAGTTGGAAAGTGAGAATGTCATCGACCAATGGTTCGGTGAAATAGACCTCATAGGCATTACCGCGTGCCGCAATCTTAGAGCCAATAAGGGTATCTTCACTGTAGGTCATTGGTCTCCAGTACTTAGAACCATGGTTAAACTCAACGCCCCATCGCCCCTCTTCACTGATTAACGAGGGAAATTGCGCCCCAATCCAATAGCTATAGCCACTTTGGCTCTGGGTTGAACCTAGCATACTTTTACCCTCATCCGGTTGGGTTTTAGAGACTGCTCCACTGATAAAAAAGAGGGTATCATTCAAAATACCGCTCCACTCATTCCCAACGGCATTAAACATGGCAAAGGCCGTGGCGGTATGAAGCCCTCCTACGGTTGTGGTTGTTATAGCCGGTGTTGATTGGTTCATATCAATGAGGTTATTAGCGTAGGTGTATTGCAACCCTGCACTGTACTGTTTGTGATCATACGGGACAACAATAACCCCCACTATATTGCTGGTATTATTACTGATCCCTTGGGTAGCGTAGGGGGTTGGGCTAAAACGGGATTGTGCTTGACTAAGTCCCCGGCCTACACAGAATTTAAGATAGGAACCGTCCAATTTTGTGAGTGTTTCGGTATTAAACTTCGCACTGGCTCCATCAAACTCAAGATTGACCGTATGGGCAAGAGGGGAAGCGATATGATCATCGTCGCGAAGTCGGACAAGATGCCCATTGGTAGAGGGGCGGCGACCAAGACTAAATGCCCATGGAATATTAGCTCCCCCTAAGGTATCGTTACGATACAGAAAATAGGCAGAGCGGACACGAAGGGTATCATCTTGCACACTCTCTGCACTGATCCAATCAAATCCATCTGCCCCCGCAGAAGCGGTTCCCATCATACGTTGACCGAAAATTTTATTGTACGCTAATTGCCCCACAAACGTGAGATTATTGGTCTCCGCATAGCCCATATTAAGCCACAGCCGATTGCTCAATAAGGCATTGTTTTTTTGGGTGCTGCCATTGGCCATTTTATACCCGAGGTTATCCACACTGGTACGAAAATCAACGTCAAATTTAAGCCCATTCCCATTCGTTTTTTTATTAAGTTCGCTGAGTTCCTCTTTAACGCTGTCAAACTCTTTGTTCACTTCGGTTAAATTAGCGACGGAGGTTTTTTCTAAAAAGTTCATGCCCGAATGGGAAGATTTTTCTTTGGTGGAGTCGGTTGCAAGATCATCCGAGTCAGAGGTATTATTTATGGTATTAAGTTCAGGATGGCTTAGGGAAATCTTGTGTCCTTTAAGGCTAGCAACTTCCGCTTTGAGTGCAGCAAGTTCTTTTTCCATTTTCTCAAACTTTTGCGCCAAAGTATCCTCAGCCACAGCCATAGTAGAAAAAAACAGTAATGCCACCCAAATTCCCGAAAATTTGTGACTCATAGATTATCCCTTTTTGTATATTTTTGCCATTTCTATGACGAAGTTTATGTAAGTATTGCGATTCTTTTTCTACTGTAATATAGTATCATTTTTCACGATAGCAAAACCTAAAACCAACAGGATGATTGTAGTATTGAATCGTGGTTTAAATGTTATGCTAGTGGGTTTAGGTGGTCTATGCCCTAAAAAAAGGATTTCGTACAGCTACTATTAAGAGGAAATTGAGTAGAATCCGCCGATTTTCTCTCCACTAAAAAAGATTTAGTCGCGTGAAAAAGTTCGCAAGCGAATCGTGCTGTTCTCGTGCATCCGATGTCTCATCGGCTCTGTTTGCGCTCGCCCAAGTAAACGATTGAACAAAAAATATTAACTCAGGAGCCACTTATGGTAACTATGAAAGACCTTTTAGAGTGTGGTGTTCACTTCGGTCACCAAACCCGTCGTTGGAACCCAAAAATGAAAAAATACATTTTCGGTGTTCGTAAAAACATTTACATTATTGATTTGCAAAAAACCTTACGTTTTTTCCGTGCTGCGTACCAACAAGTACTTGACGCTGCGGCTGAGGGACAAACGGTATTGTTCGTAGGAACCAAAAAACAAGCGCGTGTTGCGGTACGTGATGCAGCAATCTCGTGTGGTATGCCCTACGTTGACAACCGCTGGTTGGGAGGAATGTTGACCAACTTTCCAACAATCCAAAAATCCATCCGTAAACTTGAAATCATCGAAGAGATGCAAGCCAATGGACAAATCGGCCTTTTGACTAAAAAAGAAGCGTTGATGATGGGTCGTCAAAAAGAAAAATTGATTGCGTACCTTGGCGGTATCCGTAACATGAAAACATTGCCGGATATGATGTTTGTTGTGGATGCGGTCAAAGAACACATTGCGGTTCAAGAAGCGCGTAATCTTGGAATCCGTGTGGTTGCACCACTTGATACCAACTGTGATCCGGATGTTATCGACATCCCCATCCCTGGAAATGATGATGCCATCCGTTCTATCCAATTGTTCTGTAAAGAAATGGCAGAAGCGATCAATGAAGGTAAAGCACTTCGCAACGGCGGAAACGACGAAGCGGTAGTAGTAGAAGAAGAAGAAGTAGCAGAAGCTGCTTCTGAAGCAGTTGTAGCAGAGGAAGCGTAATCATGGCAGAAATCACAGCAGCAATGGTTAAAGAACTCCGCACGGCAACCGACGCGCCGATGATGGATTGTAAAAAAGCCCTCACTGAATGTGATGGTGACATGGAAAAAGCCAAAGAATTTTTGCGCGACCGTGGTATGGCACAAACCGCTAAAAAAGCGGATCGTGTCGCAGCTGAGGGGCTTTTGGGTCTTAAGGTTTCCGATACGTTTACGTCGGCTTCTTTGGTCGAAATTAACTCTGAAACTGATTTCGTGGCTAAAAATGATGGCTTTATTGCCCTTGTTGGAAACACCGCTGCGCACGTCTTCACCACAGGTGTAAGCAGTGTAGAAGAATTGAATGAAACCTCCTACGAAGAGGGAACGTTCTCTGAGTATTTCACGGCGCAAGTTGCCCGTATCGGTGAAAAAATCGTTACACGTCGTTTTGTGACCCTCAATGCAGGTGAAAATGGCGCGGTTAATGGTTACGTTCACTCCAATGGTCGTGTGGGTGCTTTGGTAGCAGCGGTATGTGATAGCCAAAAAACCGCTGATGCGATTGCGCCGATGTTGAAAAACATTGCAATGCACGTTGCTGCAATGAAACCAACCACTATGAGTTATAACGATTTTGACCCTCAGTTTGTTGCTGAAGAGACTATTGGTCGTATTGAAGCGATTAAAACAGAGAACGAAGAGTTAGCACGTTTGAAAAAAACGGTTAAAAACGTTCCTCAGTATATCTCCATGATGCAATTAACTCCCGAAGTTATGGCAGCGGCGGAAGAAGCAATCAAAGCAAAATTAATCGCGGATAAAAAACCAGAAAAAATCTGGCCGAATATCATCCCTGGTCAATTGGCACGTTTTGTAGCGGATAACACAACGTTGGATAAAGAACGTGCTTTGTTGGATCAAAACTACGTTATGGATGACTCTATGACCGTGGCGAAAGCATTAAGTGCTGAAGCTGCTAAACATGGTGGAACCGCAGAACTGGTTGAGTTTATCAAGTATGAAGTGGGCGAAGGAATTGAGAAAAAAGTGGACGATTTCGCTGCTGAAGTTGCCGCTCAAATGGCATAATCCTCTCAAAAAGCGAATTTTCGCTTTTTGAACCTTTCTTCATTCCTTTTCTTCCACGTGATTCTTTTTCAAATACCAGTCCCTGAAACCTTCTTCAGTCCCCATTGGGTACAATCCCTTTTATGATAACCCAAGATTCCATCGAAGCGCTCAAAGCGCGTCTTGACATTGTTGATGTGGTGGGTTCGTATCTCGAACTCAAACGCTCAGGGGCCGCTTTCAAAGCTCCGTGTCCGTTTCACGATGAGAAATCCCCCAGTTTCACGGTCAATCCCGCACGTCAAAAGTATCACTGTTTTGGGTGTGGTGCGCATGGTGATGCCATTAGTTTTGTGATGGAATACGAAAAACTCAATTACCCCGAAGCGATTGAAAAACTCGCCTCTTCGGTCAATTTTACCCTCCACTACACCGACAGCTCCGAACGTAAAGAGCGGTCACAACTCCTTGAAACGCTCACTAATTGGTACCAAAAACGGCTTAGTGACCATAAGGTCGCTTTGCAGTATTTACACGATCGGGGGGTTTTTAGCTCCAGTATCGAAAAATTTGGGATAGGGTATGCCCCCATGTCCTCTGAAACCCTCCGTTTTTTGGAAAACAACCGTTTTACCCCTGAAGAATCGCTCTTGCAAGGGGCGATTGGTCGAGGGGAAGAGGGGAAACTGTTTGCCCGATTTATTGAACGGATAACGTTTCCTATCCACGCGCCCAATGGTGCCATCGTCGGATTGGGGGGGCGTACCATCACGGGGCATCAAGCCAAATACGTCAACTCCTCCCAAAGTGCGATTTTTAATAAATCGCGTCTGCTATACGCCTATCCTTTGGCACGGGAAGCGATTTTTCACCGTCGCGAGATCATTGTCACCGAGGGGTATTTGGATGTCGTGATGCTCCACCAAGCGGGATTTACCCACACCGTTGCAACCTTGGGAACGGCACTGACCCCAGAGCATCTCCCCCTTTTACGCAAAGGGGAACCCAAAGTCTTTGTCGCTTACGATGGGGATAAAGCAGGACGCACCGCCGCACTCA
Organism: Sulfuricurvum sp.; assembly: GCA_020721585.1. GTDB lineage: Bacteria > Campylobacterota > Campylobacteria > Campylobacterales > Sulfurimonadaceae > Sulfuricurvum. The sequence continues at coordinate 21,545 of DYMK01000004.1, read as the reverse complement.
AAGCGTCTAAACTCCTCAGCAGTAGCGGTTTTGATGGGGGGGTGATTTTGTTTGAGGGGGGATTGGACCCTGCGGATATGGTGCGTGAGGGGAAATTACCCCAACTCAATGCCCTTTTGCACTCTCCCATTGCGTTTATCGAATTTGTCCTTACCGAGATTATCGCCACCTATCCCCTCAGTGACCCTCGTGCCAAAGAAGCGGCGTTGCACGAGAGTATGGGGTATCTCAAGACCCTCTCCCCCCTGATGCAAGAGGAGTATGTCCCCTTTACCGCGTCCCAATTGGGGGTCTCTCCTACACTGCTAAAACTCAATCACACCCACACACCCACCCATGTCCCCACGCTTCAACTCACCCATTATGATGTGTGGGAATTGAGTCTCATTAAGACCTTAGTGGATCGTCCGATGCTCATTGAACCGTTATTGGATTTTATTGATCCTCTGTTTTTGCACTCTCATAGCAGTGAACTGGTTGCTGCCATCAACGGAGAAGACGACCCACGGCTTCATGCCATTATGATGGATGAGCGTATTCGTGTGTTTGCGGGGGATGAGGAGGTGCGTGCGGAGCTTATCACCTTTTTGATTCAACACTACACCAAAGAACTCAAAAAAGTGGGAAGCACTTCGACCTCATTTGACCAAAAATCGTACCGTATTCGTCAGATACGCGATACAATAGCACGACTGAAAAAAGGGGAATTGGTGCCGTTGGGGTGATCCCTTAGGATACAGGTTTCAACGTATGGCTACTTGCATACACATCCAATAAATTACGTATCATTTTTTGATACTGGGTATGATGTTTTTCTGCCTCTTTTTTAAAAAATTCAACACTCTCTTTGGTCAATGAAAGGGTGATTTTTACCGTATCTTCTTTAAAAATTAACTCTTTGGGCGACGGTAAAAAATCAGTTACAATTTTCATATCTCCCAGCATCTCATCGGTGTATTTAACGGTTTTTTTCATACTGCGAGTGTACCCTTTATTGTATTAATTAGCAATACTTTTGTATGGGTAATGACTTGCCCAAGGGTTTTTGCTATAATAGTCCAAAAAATAGGGGATAGTTTCGCGCTACCTTTTCGATAATTACTTAAATTAGAATAAGGAACACAATACAATGAAAGCAATAGCCCTCTTTAGCGGTGGTTTGGATTCGGCATTAGCCATCAAACTCCTCACCAATCAAGGGATCGAGGTGGTCGCGTGCAACATCAACACGGGATTTGGTTCCACCAAAGATCGTCTTGCCCACATGAACAACATTTGTGACCAAGTGGGGGCGCGATTGCGTATCGTCGATATCCAAGACGAATACCTCGAAAAAGTCCTCTTCACCCCCCAATACGGCTATGGGAAACACTTTAATCCCTGCATCGATTGTCACGGTAAGATGGCAGAAGTCGCCAAACGTCTTATGGTCGAAGAGGGGGCAGATTTCATCATCAGCGGTGAAGTGTTGGGGCAACGTCCCATGAGCCAAAACCATGAAGCGCTCCAAAGTGTCCTCAAACTCAGTGACTGTGAGGGATTATTGCTTCGACCTTTAAGTGCCAAAGCGTTGGCTCCCACGGTTCCTGAACTTAAGGGATGGGTCGATCGGGAAAAATTAGAAAACATCGTCGGACGCTCCCGTGATCGTCAGATGGAACTGGTACACGCGTTTGGTCTGCGTGATTACGAAGCTCCGGGGGGAGGGTGCTTGCTCACCGATGAGCACTTTTCCCGCAAAATTCGGGATGTTTTGGCGCATGATGACCATTTTATCAAAGCCGACATTCCGATCCTTAAATACGGTCGCCATCTGCGCCTCCCCAACGGTGCCAAACTCATTATCGGTCGCAACGCCGAAGAAAACGCCCTCCTTAAAAGCTTTGAAAATCCCAAATACCTCCCCCTCCACACCGATCTTATCGGTCCGGACAGTCTCCTCTCTGCCAATGCCGATCCTGAAGATATGCTTTTGGCGGCGAAATTGGTGTTAGCTTATTGTAAGCCGACCTTTACAGGAGAACAAACCCTCATGGTAGGCACTACCCCCATCACCACCGAATGCGACGTGACCCGCAGCCATGCGACACGCTATTTTATTTAATGGATGTTACGTAGTGGATTTTTTTGCATGAAAAGCTTAATAATTACCGTTAAAATCAAAGATGTTCGTCACTCCCGCGAAGGCGGGAGTCTAGCTGGATTCCCGCCTTCGCGGGAATGACGAAACTTAAATACGACGTAAAAGCACTTAATTATAGAAACAGGAGAAGACCATGACTGAAAGTGATTACCTCGAACAACGCCTCAAAGATCAGATGAAATGGTACAGTACCAAAAGCAGTTGGAACCAACGATGGTTCAAACGCCTCACCATCGCGCAACTCATTTTTGCTATCTTCCTCCCTGTGGTGGCGATCTATCTTAATCCTATTTTTGCGGGTGTTTTAGGGGGAGGTATTGCTTTGATTACGGGGATTTTATCGATCTATCGCTTCCAAGAAAACTGGGTTACCTATCGCGCCACCAGTGAAAAACTCAAATACCAGCTGATGATATTTGAGACACACTTAGACCCTTATCACGACGAAGCGACCCGTTTTCCCCTGTTGGTCAAAACCGTGGAGGGGATATTGTCCCAAGAAAACGGACAATGGCAAGTGACCAACACCCCAAGCGAGGTAAAAGCAAAGGGGTGATCTTGGAAAGTATTAATCTATGTTTCAGTAGAATAGTACGTTAAAAATTATGGTATTCAAAGGAATTTCGATGAAAAGTAAAATGATATTGGGCGTTGTCGCTATGGTTAGTAGCCTTGCGTTTAGTGGATGTGCCGTTAAAACAGGCAATGAAACACTTGGAAAAATGGACAAAACACAGTTAGACCGTGGAATTGCAAAAGGAAAATCGACTAAAGATGACGTTAAAGCGATGTTAGGCGATCCAGATAAAACAGATTTTGACAACAATGGTAATGAAAAATGGTCCTATATTCACGTTCGTAAAGATATAAAAGCGGTAAATTTTATCCCTCTTGTAAGCTTATTTGTTCAGGGTACTAACGATACAACAAAAACATTGGTTGTTTTATTTGATGATAAGGGATATGTTAAAAATTATATTGCTTCAGATGCTCACGGTGAAACCAAAGGTGGTTTGTTCCAATAAAAAAATTGTGGTATTAAGCAAAAGTTTAATACCACGCTATAGGCAAGGTAGTGCATGGTGAATTTAAAACTTTCTAATGGTATTAGTGGATTATTTTTGATCGCATTTATGGGTCAGTATGTTTGGGCATCAGAAACGCTTAGTGATAATAATCTTTCGGGTGAATCTACTGAAAAAGGAATACCTCACGTTCCCATTACACATTATGGTGATGTAAAATCCATATCCGAAAAAACTGTACTTTTTTTTGGTGGAATAGTAGATGATATGAAAGCGTTTTTAGTGGATAACAAACTAAAAGAAGATAACTCCCCAAAGTAATGATAGCCGAAAACATTTTACATCGTTTAGCTTTCTTTATCCCAAGCGAGGTGAAGGCGAAGGGGTGAACCCTATACACCATTTACCCTAGAAGAGTACAATCTGCCCTATACCATCACAGGAAACAGACATGAAACATATCCTCCTTCTCAACCTTCACCAAAAATACGAAGGATTTGCCAATGGCAACTTAACCCATGAGATTCTTAATGAAGCCAAAAGCTTTTTTTTAACACACGGATACGACGTGCGGGAAACCACGATTGATACAGGGTACGATGTCGCAGTGGAGTTGGAAAACTTCAGATGGGCAGATGTGTTCTTCGTCCAATCCCCCGTATACTGGATGGGATTACCGTGGTTGGCAAAAAAATACGTGGATGAAGTCTTCTCCAGTGGCAACAATACGGTCACCTATACCAGCGATGGGCGAAGCCGTGAAGATCCCTCTAAGAAATACGGTAGTGGCGGATTGATGCAAGAAAAACGTTATATGCTAAGCTTTACCTACAACTGTCCAATAAGCGAGTTTGACAATCCAAAGGGCTTTTTCGAGGGGATGAGTGTCGATCACGCCAATATCGCACTGCACAAACTTTTCCAATTTTGTGGAGCGCAACCGCTCAAAAGCTATTCGGTGCATGATGTCTATAAATCCGACTTCGATTTAAATAAAGCACTTTTGGAATTACAAACAACCTTAGAAGAAAACTTTGCCTCCTAAAAACGCTTACCCCATGAGAGGAGTAGGATTAGAAAGCCTTGATTAAATTCGCACTGCGACGCTCTCCCACAGGGGCTAAATCATACTTCCATTCGATGAGTCGTAGAATCGAGGTCGTATCATATACGGTGTGATCGACAACCCCTTTTTTCGCAAACGGTGAGACGATGATGGCAGGAATCCGCGTCCCCGGACCCCAACGATCCCCTTGGGGGGGTGCGACATGATCCCATAACCCCCCATTTTCATCGTACGTGATGATAATGACCGAATGTTTCCAAAGTTTGCTATTACCCTGAACCGCTTTGACAATCTGATCGATTTTTCGATCCGCTGCATGGATCGTCCCATAACCGGGGTGTTGGTTATCGCTAGCAGAGGGTTTGAAAAACGCTACGTGGGGCAAAGTTCCCTTTTTGATGGCGTGAAAAAAGGCTTTTTCATCTTTGAGATGGTTTCGTCCTTGGGTATGGGGAGCATAGCGGGCAAAATACAAAAAGGGGTTATGGTGATATTGGTAATTGACTTTTTTTTCTCCCCCTTTGAGTGCTTCAGTAAATCCCCCACTGTACCATCCCCATGAGACATTGGCATCGCTTAAGCGATCCCCGATGGTGTCATACGTTAGAAGAGGAAGACGGCGTGCGGGGTCGCTGTATTTTTGCTTATAGGGAGGGTTGTGGGGTTGGACGGTGTTGACCGCATACCCATCGGGGGTGAGAATCCCATTATGTAGCACATTGCCTTCGTTATCCAATTCATAGCGTGAGAGGTTGGAATCCTCCCCGATATACGGAGTTTGTCCTGCGATAAGCCATTGGTGATTGAGAAACGATCCCCCAAATGCCCCCATAAAAAAATGGTCACACAACGTATACTTTTTCGCGTATTTCCACAACGCGGTTTTGTTCATATCGTGATACCCCATACTCAGCGCACCTTGATCACTGATGAGGACAAAACGGTCATTAAGCCCTCCATGGATTTGGAGCTGATTTTCATAAAACTGATGAAGTAAATCGGGGATAAGCTGTCTATGCGTAAGGTATGCATCCAAGGAAAAAGGGTGATTCTCAACCATCGGAGGTAATCCTAATGTAATCCCATTGTCCCCCATGGGGAGGAGATTATAGCGCGTACCATTAGTATCGCTTTGGGGAAGATAGGGGGCAAAAGGGTGATCAGAAGTATCCGCCCCCTCAAATCCCCGAAAAAGGGTGTCGAAACTGCGATTTTCGAGATAAATAACGATGATATGGTCGATTTTAGCGCGAAGATCTTCGCCATAGAGGGTCAGTGTCAACAACAAAAGGAGGAGTGTTTTCATGGAATACCTCTTTTTTTTTAAAGAGAGTATAGCATTCAAACTTTACACCCATATTACGGTGGTAGGTAAGCTTATCCTCACGTCAAACAGCGTGTAAAGGGTGATTTTATATATCAATATATCTTGATATATTATTGTTATTTCGTTACACTGTCACGCTTTGGAGGTAATCAATGGATATTTTTTTAGAAACGGTTTCCGCGCTCAATGACGAGACCCGTTTAAAAATAGTGGCTTTTTTGGATACACACGGAGCATTGTGCGTCTGTGATCTCCAAGAGAGCTTTGGTATGATCCAATCGCGCCTCTCACGCCATCTCAAAATCCTCAAAGAGGGGGGATTTGTACGGGTCGATCGGTGCGGAACGTGGGCGTATTACTCGATTCGCTCTCCACTGGATCGATTCCGTAGTGAAGCCCTCGCAGAGATTCGGTGTCTCAACCTTGATTTACCTCCTCTAACAAAAATATCTCAAAACGGAGAATGTCCCTTATGAAAAACGTCCTTATCCTCTGCACCGGTAACAGTTGCCGATCCATCATGGGCGAAGCCCTTATCAATGCCAAATTAGGAGATTATGTCTTTGCCCAAAGCTCAGGAGTAAAAGCCAGCGGAAAAGTAAATCCACATGCGCAAGCCCTTCTGAAAGCGAAAGGATACTGGAAAGATGTGTACCACTCCAAAATAATCGATACCGTTATCGATACAGCGTTTGATCTTGTCGTCACCGTCTGCGATCATGCGCATGAGACCTGTCCGATGTTCCCAAAAGCGGTGAAAACGATCCATGTGGCGTTTGAAGACCCAAGCGGTAAAGAAGTGGAAGCGTACGCGAAAACACTTGCTCTCATCGAAGAGACACTTTTGCCGATCATCCAATCTGAGTTGTGTGACTGATTATGTGGCAAGAGAGCGTCAACGTCCTCGTATATGAATGGCTTCAACTGCCACACGGAGAGAAACTCTCCGATGCTCTCAATTTTTTCATCTATGATACGGTCAAAATCCTCTTTTTACTCATTATTATTATTTTTATCGTGACGTTACTGCGTTCGTATTTCTCCACCGAAAAAGTACGGGAATATCTGAGTCGTAGACATGAATACACGGGCAATGTCCTCGCCGCGCTGTTTGGAATTATCACCCCGTTTTGCTCGTGTTCGGCGATTCCCCTCTTTTTGGGCTTTTTGCAAGCACGGATACCGCTTGGGGTGACGTTTAGCTTTCTCATCTCCGCTCCACTGAATAACGAAATCGCCATTGCGATGCTTCTGTCGATGTTCGGATGGAAAGTGGCGGCGTTGTATATCGGGTTTGGTCTTCTTATCGCTATTATCGGCGGTATCGTGATCGGACGACTTGGACTGGAGAGCGAAATTCTCATCGAGGTAAAACCAATAGATGGGGAGATTCGTGCCAAAAATCAAGTCATAGCATTTAAAACACGTCTCAAAGAGGCATGGGACTATACTCTCGACATACTCCACAAGATCTGGCTCTATGTTTTGATCGGTGTCGGAGCGGGTGCCTTTATCCACGGCTACGTTCCGACGGAGTTTATCACCTCTATCGCCGGAGCAGATAATCCCTTTGCGGTACCACTAGCAACACTGCTAGGCGTACCGATGTACTCCAACGCCGCAGGGGTTATGCCCCTCATTGAAGTCCTCACGTCAAAAGGGATGCTTTTGGGGACGGCATTGTCGTTTATGATGGCAATCACTGCCCTCTCTCTCCCTGAAGCAATGATCCTCAAGCGGGTTATGAGCCTCAAACTTATCGCCATCTTTTTTGGTACGGTGACGCTGGGTATTATGGGCGTCGGGTATCTGTTTAACGCAATTTTATAATTTAATAGGAGTTACTATGAAAATCGAAATTTTAGGGACGGGATGTGCCAAATGCAAAGCCCTCGAAGAGGCGACAAAACAAGCGGTAGCGCAAAGCGGAAAATTTGCTCAAATCGAAAAAGTCGAAGACATTATGAAGATCATGGAGTATGGTGTTATGAGTACACCGGGGCTTGTCATTGATGCTAAAGTAGTCAGTACGGGAAAACTCCTCAGCGTTGCCGAAATCGTCGATCTGATCAAAGCGTCCTAATGGAGAGTTTCCTTCTAGGATTGCTCGAATCGCACGGCGCACTCATTTTTGCCGGAGCGTTTAGTATCGGTGCTCTCACCTCTCTTGCTCCTTGCTCTATTATCTCAGTACCGTTACTTGTAGGGAGTGCGCTGGGGATGAGTTCGCACCTAACCCCTCGTGAGCGGGTACACTTTACCTATATCTTCGCATCGTTATTTGCGCTGGGTGTGGCAGTGAGTTTTTCTATTCTCGCCTACATGGTCGCCAAGATGGGGTACTTTTTCTCGATTGCACCACTCGAAGCGTATATCGGCGGAGGTTTGTTAGCCATTGCTATCGGGTTGTATTCGCTGGGGTTTTTGCCCGAAGTGATCGATAAATCACGCTGGATGAGCCATCTTATCACATTGCGCTACGTGGGGGCATTTTTGATCGGGATGCTTTTTGGTCTTGTCTCCACACCCTGTGCCTCTGCTCCATTGGTCGCTATCATCACCATTGCCGCTAATGCACCCTATTGGTACGCCTACGCTCTTGTCCTCAGCTTTGCCTTAGGACATTCACTTTTGCTTCTTGTAGCAGGAGTATCGGTCGGATTTGCTCAAGGGGTTGCTTCCAGTGCTAAAATAGTATTTATCACCGGATGGATGACCAAAATTTTTGCGTTTGCCCTGATCGCTATCGGGCTTTATTTCTTTACCTTAGCGTATCAACAACTCTAAAAGGATGACATCATGATCAAATTGTTTTCATTAGTCGCACTTTGTGCGTCACTCTACTGCGCCGAATTACAGCCGCGCCCGTATGCTCTGGTCAAACAAGAGATTGGCAAAGGTCAAGTCGTCATGGTTGAAGCGGGTTCAACGATGTGCCAATCGTGCAAAGAGATGGGGGAACTCCTCTACCATGAGATGGAGATCAACCCCAAACGTAAAATCTTTTTCGTCAACGTTGGTGAAGAGCGCAACGCGGCGCGTGCGATGAAAATCCAAATGATCCCGACGCAGATTGTGTACGATAACAATGGAAAAGAGATCGACCGTCATATCGGCGGATTTACGACCGAGGGACTCAAGCAATTTTTAGCGAAACATAAAATCTAAGGGTTATGGAAAACATTCGTCACGATAAGGCACAGAGGGCATTAAAACGCGCTAAATGGCTCAAAAAAGAGAAAAATTAGGGGTAAAAAGGGAAATTTAGCGGTGATTTTTGGGTTCATTAGCTTAATTATGTTACTATGTCCCTCCCTTGTTGGGAAAAAAATTGCAAAAGAGAACCTCTAAAAATGTCCAGAAAATATATTATTACCGCTATCTTAGCTTTTATCGCCTTGGTCAGTGTGGTGAGTGCCGTTGCTTATTTTATCCATAAATACCTCTTTATCACCCCTCCTCCCCCCTCACAACAAACCACCCATCTTGCCTCTGCTTCCTCTGAGCTTAGTTCTGCGATCCTTGATGTTAAAAGTTTTACCCCGCATGATGGCAAAGTCGTTATTAGCAGTCATGTTACGGCAATCATCAAGGAAGAGGGAGATGTTAATCTCACCGCCCCATTGGATTCCAAAGTTCTCTCCGTTTTGACCGTGGGAACGAAGGTGAAAGGGGGCGATGTAGTGGTTCATCTGGACGATCAAGCCCTTTTGACACGTAAAAAATCGCTTGCTGATGGGATTGAAAGACTCTTAGATCGTAAAAAAACCAAGCTCAAGCTCCTCGAAGAGAAGCGAAAATCGCACGCCAAAACCCTTCGTAAAAAAGGGGCGGAAGAGCGGGCAAAACTTGAAGAAGAGCGCATTGAGTTGCTTAAAACCGATATTACCGCGATCAAAACCAAAAAAGAGCAAATGGAAAGCAATCTTACTGAGGTGACCAAGCAACTTACCCTTACCACCATTCGTGCTGCCAAAGAAGGGATTGTAACAGGTGTCTTTACTAAAGTAGGAGAAAGTGTTAAAGCAACCCAATCCTTAGTCTCTGTGCGTGCCAATCAACGCAACTATTGGTCGATCAGCGTCAAAACCAAAGCATTAGCCAAAGCATTACTGTACGATAAACGCCAATTAGACTTACATTTTTTACAAACGGTTAAAGGGATGGATGAGTATCAAGCTACCCTTCCCACCAATCCAGCTCCCAAAGAGCGTACCGAGGTAAAAGTACTGGCATACAGTGGAAAAGGGATCCATCTTCCCAGCAAAGCTGTCCTATTCCATGAGGGGAAAGCGTACGTATTGGTAATCCAAGGGGATCATATTCACCCCCAAGAGATTACGATCATCGCCCAAGGAGATGAGGGGATTGCAGCGAGTAAAGCACCTACGTCAGGGGAATTGGCGGTTGCAAAACCCGATGTATTACTGAAACTTTTTAAGGGTGCCCCTTTTATGGTCACTAACTGAGTTTTCTTAATCTAATCGTATCGGGGGATGCGGTTAGCTCCACTGAGTTCTCTTCTTTAATTGGCGAAAATTAATCTCATGATAGCACTGTGATAATGAGAATTGTTGGTATATATAGAAGTGTGAATAATCAGTATGCTGTAAAAGGCTTTTTTGTAGGGAATCGTAAGTAATTGTGGATAAGTATGTTGAAAATAATATTGATGGTGCGGATGAGAGGACTTGAACCTCCACACCTTGCGGCACCAGATCCTAAGTCTGGCGTGTCTACCATTTCACCACATCCGCGTATAAAATAAAGAAGTTAACTAAGGTGGTACGCCCTAGAGGATTCGAACCTCTGACCGATGCCTTAGAAGGGCATTGCTCTATCCAGCTGAGCTAAGGACGCGAGAGTTAACGTGGTGCGCCCGATAGGGTTCGAACCTATAACCTACGGATCCGAAGTCCGTTACTCTATCCAATTGAGCTACGAACGCACAATCCTTCTAAAACATCACGTATCAGAAGCGTTTCAAACCAGAAACAAATGGGGTGGAATATGGGAATCGAACCCACGACCCTCAGAACCACAACCTGATGCTCTAACCGACTGAGCTAATTCCACCATTTAAAAAATCTGCCTGAAAGCAATGTAAACATGGTCGGGGCGAGAGGACTCGAACCTCCGGCCCCTTGGTCCCAAACCAAGTACTCTAACCATACTGAGCTACGCCCCGACCGAATCGACTAAAAAAAGGCTAACCTAAAATTAGTGAGGTGAAATTATAGTATTTTGCTAAAAAAAAGTCAAGACCATCCCCTCAAAAGAGACGAAGGTAGGGGAGATTAGAACTGAATCATCCCATCAATGGGAGAACTTGCCGTCGCATACGGGCGTTTGGGTATCCGTCCTGCTAAATAACTGAGTCTTCCTGCGATAACTGCATTTTTCATAGCTTCTGCCATCATCATTGGATTTTGCGCTTGGGCAATCGCCGTGTTGGTTAAAACACCATCTGCACCTAACTCCATCGCTAACGCCGCATCAGATGCACATCCAATCCCCGCATCGACGATAATGGGGACTTTGACCGCTTCACGTACAAACACGATGTTATATTTGTTTTGAACTCCAAGCCCTGAACCAATAGGGGCAGCCAGTGGCATAATCGCGTGCGCACCGGCATCTTCGAGACGGCGCGCCATGATCGGATCATCTGAGGTGTATGCCATGATTGTAAAACCGTCACGTGCTAATACTTCACACGCTTTGATTGTCTCTAGCACATCGGGATAGAGGGTTTTTTGGGTGTCGCCGATCACTTCAAGTTTGATCAAATCGATCCCTGTCGCTTCTCGGGTGAGGCGAAAGAGGGTGATTGCCTCTTCAGCGGTAGTACATCCTGCGGAATTGGGCAAAAATTTCACGTTTGTCCCTGCAAAGGTATCGCGAAGATTAGGCTCATTGGGGTTAGTGATATTAAGACGGCGTACAGCAACCGTGATGAGTTCTGAGCCACTGGCTAAGGTTGCCGCTTTGGTCATCTCAAATGAGTCGTATTTACCGCTTCCCACGATGAGGCGGCTACCGAGGGTATATTTTCCGATGTGTAGTGTGTGCATATCAATCCTTTAAAATGTTAATGATGCTCTGAGGCAAAATTTCATACTCAATGTGGCGAATTTTAGCGGTAAATTCCTCTAACGTATCGGAAGAATTTTTGGTAAACGATTTTTGCAAGATTATTTCCCCTCCATCAAGCTCCTCACTCACCCAATGGACGGTTACGCCCCCCAATGACTCCTCACTCTCAAAACTGCGTTCAATGGCACGTGATCCTTTAAACATAGGCAATAAGGAGGGATGGAGGTTAATAGCGCGGATATTTGCGGTAAAAATAGGGGTTAAAATCCGCATAAAACCACACAAAACGACCAAATCAGGGTGATACGAGTGGATCAGCTCAACCAACGCATGGTCATAGTTTTCACGCGAAGCGTAATCGCGATGGTTGAGAATTTTGACAGGGACAGAGGCACGTTGGGCTTTGACAATCCCCCCTGCATCGGGATTATTGGTAATGGCACAGACCATTTGGGCGTGTTGATGATGAATTTTTTCAATTAAATTGGCAAGGTTAGTCCCCTCACCGCTAAATAGGGCAACGATTTGTTTCATAGTGTAGTAATACCTTCAATAATATCTAAGGGGGTTAGGGCGTAATTGTGTTTAGCAAACGCTTTGGCGCTCAACGTATGGGCAAGTGAGCCTTGAATAGCCGCTTCTAGGGGGGGGTACCCTTGTGCCAATAACGCCCCAATCAAACCGCACAAGACATCCCCGCTCCCCCCCTTGGCAAGGGCGACCGTACCGTGGGGATTGACAAAAAACCGCGTATCCAATCCGATGATCACATTTGCCCCCTTAAGCAAAAGGGTCACATGAGGATAGGCGGCACAAAAACGCTCCACATACGCAAAACGGTTATGTTGGAGGGTCTCCACATCGATGTTTGCAATGCCGCTTAACCGTAAAATTTGGGTGAACTCTTTGGGGTGAGGGGTGATGACCAAATGGGGACGATGGAGCAATTCTTTACACAGGGGATGATAAAAAATATCGGCATCCAGTACCATCGGGTGGGTGTGATCGAGGTACGCATGAAGATGAGCATCATCAAACGCTACTCCTAATCCCATCCCCAATGCTATGGCACTTGTCGTAGGACGCAACGTTTGCGCCGACATTAATTCGTAAGGGAGGCTCAATGCTTTGGGGGCGATAAGGGTGACCAATCCCGCACCAAACCGCAACGCAGCACTAGCTGCCAACACACACGCCCCTACGTGTTCCCCCGTAATAAGGGCAAGGTGACCATAACTCCCTTTGTGAGTCGAGACCTTGGTGCGCACAGGAAGCTTCATATCGGTGGGGTCTAAAGACTTCCATGGCGAATCAATCTCATACACTTCACGGGGAAGTCCCAGATTGCCCACCACAATTTCGCCCACATACCCTTTGGCCGGGTCACTGTACAACGACCGCTTTAATCCCCCCATGGTCACCGTTATCTCCGCACAAAAGGTGATCGGATGGAGCGTACCCGTACTAAAAAGACCACTGGGGACATCGCACGCCATTTTGACCCCCGATAACCCATTAAGTCGATGAATAAGGGTCTGCACTTCGTCATTAAGGGGGCGATTTAGACCACTCCCAAAGAGGGCATCGACGATCAGGTCATACCCACTTTCAATGGGTTTGGGTTCAACATGAAGTAACGTCAAACGGTGGTATTGGCGTTGCGCCAAAGGGGCGCGTACCCCAAAGGGGAGATGCACCGTGATCGTATAGCGATCCATCAAAAGACGTGCCAATGCCAATCCATCCGCACCGTTGTTTCCATTGCCACACACGATGAGTATCGATGATCCTACGGCAAAACGGTTCCCAATGGTCTGTGCCATTGCCAGAGCTGCGTGTTCCATCATCAGCTCTTCGCTTAAGCCAAAATCACTCACGGCACGCTGATCAAGGGGTGATACGTCAAGAAAGAGGTTTTGCACGGATAAAGTCCATTTCGGCTATAATCTTTTTTATGAATAAGGATTATATCGCACTAGCCAAAAACACACTTGAAATCGAAGCGCAGGCACTCCGTGATGCCATAAAAACCATCGGAGAAGAGTTCCCCGCCGCAGTCACGCTCCTCTTGGGATGCACTGGAAAACTCATCGTCACCGGGGTGGGAAAGTCAGGACTCATTGGGGCAAAAATTGCCGCCACTTTCGCCTCCACCGGAACGCCTAGTTTTTTTCTCCACCCTACTGAAGCGTTGCATGGGGATTTGGGGATGATCGGATCAGAGGATGTGGTATTAGCCATTAGCTACAGTGGGGAAAGCCCTGAACTTAATGCCATCTTGCCCCATATCAAACGGTTTGCTATCCCCCTTATTGGGATGACCAAAAACAACACTTCGACTTTGGGGCGGTTTAGTGATGTGATCCTCACCATCAGCGTTCAACTCGAAGCGTGTCCCCTCAATATCGCCCCCACCAGTTCCACCACGTTGACCTTAGCCATGGGGGATGCGTTGGCGGTGTGTATGATGGAAGCGCGCAATTTCAAAAAAGAGGATTTTGCCTCGTTTCATCCGGGTGGTGCGTTGGGGAAAAAACTGTTTGTCAAAGTAAGCGATGTGATGCGCACCCAAAATCTCCCCATTGTGGATGAAAATACCCCCCTTAAAGAGGCAATTTTAGTCCTTAGTGAGGGAAGACTGGGAACGGTCATGCTCACCGATAAAGCAGGAAAACTTTCAGGATTACTCAGCGATGGGGATATTCGTCGGGCATTGTTGGGGGAGGATTTTTCCCTTGAATCTTCCGCTAAAAAGTACGCCACAATCCACCCACTGGTGATTCAGGATGGGACGATGCTCGCCAGTGATGCCCTTGTTCTCATCGAAACCAAAAAAATCCAATTGTTGGTCGTCACCGATGGTGATGGCATTATCCAAGGTGCGCTGCACCTTCATACTCTCGTGGAAGCAGGTATCTCATGATGCGACTGAATAAATTTATAGCCCACTACTCGACCTATTCACGTCGAGAAGCCGATCAAGCCATTTTGGATGGATACGTCCGTATCGATGGGGAGATCGAAAAAAATCCCGCCGTATCGGTGGACGAACGCAATGCCAATGTCACCATCAGTGGTCACAAAGTGACCGCAACCGATCAGTTTACCGTCATTGTGTACAACAAACCCCGTGGTGAGTTGGTGACCAAAAAAGATCCCCAAAAGCGTCGTACGATCTACGATACGCTCTCTAGCAATTACAAACATTTTATCCCCGTAGGGCGACTGGATTTTGCCTCTGAGGGGTTATTGTTGCTTACCGATGCCTCCCGCGTTGCCACTGCTTTGATGACCTCCAAAATGGAGCGGGTCTATCGAATCAAGATCAAAGGGGCGGTGAGTGATGCGATGAAAGTCGCCATGGGTGAGGGGTTAGAGCTTGAGGATGCTTCTGCGGGAGCGCATGACCATTCCCCGATCGAATCCATGAGCTTTGCTCCGTTTTATGCCTATCAAGTCCAAAAAGACCAAGGGGATTATTCGATTCTCAAAGTCGCCATCGGTGAGGGTCAAAACCGTGAACTTCGCCGCTTTTTTGCCCATTTTGGGGCGGAAATCGTCGATCTTAAACGGCTTAGTTTTGGGGGGATTGAACTCAATAACCTCCCCACAGGGAAAGTACGCTTTTTGGAGCGTAATGAATATACCTCCTTGCGTGAATTTCTCGACACCCTCGAAAAATCGGAAAAGATGAAACAAAACGATAAAAAAGCCAAAGCCAAAATCGCCGGTAAACCGCTTCCCAAACCCACCGTTGAGGTCAAAAAAGTGACCAAACGGGAATTTGTCAAAGATAAAAAAGTCAAACCGATCAATGAAGTATTTGGGACGAATAAATACAAACCCAAAAGCGACTATCAATTTAAAAAATAATCAAAAAAAGGGAAGATTATTTACTAATCTTCCCTTTAATTGCCTCTTCGTCGATCAATGTTTTGCGGTATTTTACCGCGACGATGTTTTCGGTCTCATTGATAAACCACTCCGCAATATGCTCATGCTCTAGGCTGTTTAACTTCTCCATATCCACAAGATCGAGGGAAAGGTACAAATGAGAATAACGGTGAGGATTGGTCATTTTAAATGTCCACAGCAACCATAAGCCACTGACAACAATCAATCCCATCGCGAAGGTCTCACGGCTGGAATATTGCAATGCAATCCCCGCAGCTGCTCCTCCAATAAACGTCATAAAGTAAGCAACGCCATTGGCAATCCCCAACGCTGCACCTTTTTGGTGAACTTTGGCGAATTTGCTAATCATCGATTGCACCAACGGTTCCATCATATTAAACGCCATAAAAAAGCTTACAACGCCTGCCACAAACTGCCAGCTTTGGGTCGCAAAGCCCATCAACGCAAACGCAACGATAAACAGCACAATTGAGAGGAGAAAAATTTCCCGTGGTTTATTGTGTTTTTCCCCAAATACCGCGGCAGGTCCCATCGCCAAAAGCCCCATGACCATAGCGGGCATAAAGACCTGCCACAAATCTTTTTTCTCCCAATCAAAACCGTATTCATGCGTGGTCAAGATAATAGGGATAAGGACGAAGGCGACGGTCATAAGCCCTTTTTGCATCCCATTGGTGATGATCATACTCAATAAATTGGGGTCTTTTAAAATATCTTTGGTCGTGGTCGTCGAGTGGTAAATGTGTCGGATACGCGGTGGGGTCGGAACCTTGGTAAACAACACGATCATAGAGAGAATCGATAACGCTCCCGCAATCCAGAACAACGACGAAAATCCAAAATGGGAAGCCAAAACAGGTCCCAATGCCATCGCAAGGGCAAAACTAATCGCAATGGTTCCCCCCATAAGTGCCATCGCTTTACCTCGTGACTCTTCATTAACCAAGTCGCTAATCATCGCAGGGATAACCGCACCAATTGCTCCAGCTCCTTGTAAAAAACGTCCGACCATAAGACTGTAAATATCGGTACTGGTGGCACACACAATCGACCCGATCAAGAAGACAATCAAACCGATTAAGAGCGTTGGTTTACGCCCAATTTTGTCACTCATTACCCCAAAAGGGACTTGAAAAATCGCTTGGGTAAGGGCATATCCCCCCACAATGACCCCGATGAGAAACGGCGTTGCCCCCTCAAGATTGAGTGCATACGCCGAAAGGACAGGGAGAACTAAAAAGAGACCAAAAAAACGGAGCGAGAGAATCGCTGAGAGAGGCATGATGGTTTTAAACACGCTATGACCTTAGATGGGATAAAATAAGTGTCATTATAGTCTATTCCCCTAACGGGATGGTTTTCACAAAAAATTACTAAGTCTAACCTAAGGATAATTTGAGATGAATATTGTATTAGCTACTTCCAATCAGGGCAAAGTGCGGGAGATTCGAGAGACTTTTCATGAGCGTGACATTGTGGCGTATACCGATGTGATCAAAGGGTTTGAGATCATCGAAGATGGTGCCACCTTTAAAGCCAATGCCCTTATCAAAGCCCGTGCGGTCTACACCGCCCTTGGGGATAAAAATGCCATCGTTATCGCCGATGATAGTGGGATTAGCGTCGATGTATTGGGCGGAGCACCGGGGATTTACAGCGCCCGTTATGGGGGAGACCATGCCAGTGATCGGGATAATCTTCATAAACTCGTCCAAGCCCTCAAAGACCAAGGCTTAGACACCTCTCCTGCCCATTACACCGCCGCCATTGCCATCGTCTCACAGGAGGGGGAAAGTTGCGTGCATGGGTGGATGTACGGTCATGTGACTACCCACCTACGGGGGGAAAACGGGTTTGGCTATGATCCGATGTTTATCCCCTTGGGGTTTGATAAAACCCTTGGAGAGCTGGAAAGCAGCATCAAAAAAGAGCTATCCCACCGCTCCAAAGCGTTAGCATTGGCAAAGATTTTGATTGAGCAGATTAAAACGCTACGCACCCATTGCAACCCTTTATAAAGGGTTTTGGCGGTTTATCCCACCTCGTGCAGTTCTTCGGGTGCTTCTTGTACTTGTTTCCCCACACCCCGATCACTGAGCGGAATATCTTTGCGGTAGCTTTTGGCTTTGTAACTGGGAGATTTGAGGATTCCCTCTTTGGTCGTACCCAATTTGTAGAGGGTTTCGTTACAAAAATGGTCGTTAAATTCCGCACTAAAAGGGATATCCCACGTGATGCATCCGATGCTAGGGCAAATGGCGGCGCATTGCGGGTCATCGTAAATACCGACACACTCGACACATTTGTCGGGCTGAACGTAGTACTGTTTTTTTCCCAACGGGTTTGAGAGATCATCCACAATCGCATTCACAGGGCATTGTTGCAAACAGGCATCACAGGTGATGCACGTATCATTGATTATCACAGACATGAGGGGGTTTCCTTATCTTTGGAGGTGTGAACAATGCGCAACAACCACGGTGGCGGATTGCCCAATAACACTTCTTGAAGCTTCGCAATCGCTTCGGCAATGGGTTCGTTTTCAGCAGAGCGGATCGGATGGATTTTGGACGCTAACACCATCTTGGAAGCAGTAGGGCCAATCTGCGCGCAATAAAGAATATCGGCTTCTTTAATCGATCCAATTTTGTAGGCAAGTTTTTCGTGTTCATCGGCAATGTCATCCTCAGAGCTGTCCAACGTTTTGAGATAGCACGCGGTGTCGGAGGAGACACGATAGAGTTCAAAACGTTTGGACCACCCAAAATGTTGATTAACATGGATTCCATCCAAAGAGGCAAATGCGATCAACACCCCAAATCCTTTTAGACCGCTACAGCTTCACGCGCTTGGCGTTGTTCAAGGGAGATGTCATCGCGAAAACTTTGGGGAGAGACTTCAGGCGAGAGCAATCCCCGTTTTTTGCTAGAGCTAATGACATAATCACTGTTGCTGATATAATGGTCGTTAAATTCCGCCGTATAAGGCATATCCCACACGATACACTCTTCGGTAGGACACGCGGCTGCGCACGCAGGAATTTGGGCATGACCGACACATTCGATACATTTTTCAGGTTTTACATAGGTGTATTCCCAATCATCGCGGGGTGAATCACCTTCACTAACAATCGCACTTACGGGACATTCATCCACACACGCATCACAATTAATACACAAATCTGTAATCATTACCGCCATCATTTACTCCTTAGTTGGCTTGATATACTATGTGCTATGCAAGTTTTGTGCGAGATTTTTAGTATCAGATCCAGTAAAAATGCGACAATACTTAAGGTACGGTACGGTAAGGTAAAGTTTACATTTCTTGAGTTATAATGATTTTTTAACTCAATGCTTATTACCTCAATCTTACGGAGTTTTGTATAATGAAATCAACCGTTCCAGTGCACCCTTCTCTTACTCTTGTTGCGGATACCGCCAAACTGTCCCTATCTAAAAAAATGGATAAAAAAAGGGAACCTAACAACGATACCCCTATAGATGTTCAAAGTAATACCCTTTTTATGGATGCAGATGCTGCTGCTTCCTCTATTGATGTCGGGGCATTACCCCATTATGCTGCATCAACATTGCAACAACCTCATGTTTTAAGTGATGCAACTACTGCTTCTGGTGCAACAACAGCCAGTGTTGCAACTGCTGGTATATCTCCACTTGTATGGATTGGTGGTGCATTGCTCGTTGGTGGGGTTGCCTTAGCTGCAGGTGGCGGCGGGGGGGGTGGTTCAACCACCACCCCATCATCAGTGGATACAACTCCGCCCGTATTTAGTAGTTTGACAACAGCCAGCGTTGCTGAAAATACTTCCATTACGACAACTGTCTATAAAGCAACAGCGGACAATGATGTTGGCGTTACGTACAGTTTGGGTGGAACGGACGCTGCCCTTTTTACTATGAATAGTACGACAGGGGCAGTTACGTTTAAAACGTCTCCCAATTATGAAGCACCTAGCGATAATGGAGTTAATAATACCTATGATTTTACCGTTACGGCAACCGATACGGTTGGGAATCAAACGTCTCAGGCCGTAGCGTTGAGTGTCACCAATGTGCTAGCAGAGACTATCTCTCTTGGTGCCACGTATGGTAATCTGATCGCTATGACTTCGGTGGATGGAAAATTGTATTATGCGTGGGATTTAAATGGGGATGGTAAAATTTCTGCTGATCAAAATGTCAATGGACAATTTGATAGCACAGGTGCTGTGGTTAATGCTTCAGGCAGTGGATACCAATACGATCTTGTGAGTCACGATGTTCTGGATACAATTTTTGGTGGGAATACCACCAATACAGCTCATACTGTAACCTTAAATGGAGTTCAGGTAGCATTACCCACGACAGGAACGGGCAATACCTCAGAAACGAGTGATTATTTTTTAAGTGACAATAATAGTGTCTATACGGATATGGCAAAAATATGGGATACCAATAACAGTGGTGCGCAAACAAGCGGATATCCATCAGAGTGGACAGCCGCTAACCCTTATTGGACTGCTACACCTACTACTGCTGGGCATGCTGTTATCAGTTTGGATAATGGGCTTATTGCCAATATTTCGGATGGGGCTTATGCGTATGTTGCCCTTCAAGTACTTTAAAAAACGAGGTTAAAAATGCAAACGGTATTTAGTGATGTTATTGGAAATATTAGCCTTTCTTCCGGTGTTGTTCGGATGGATATGTTACGCTTAATTGGCGAAGATAGTGAGACGAAGCAGGCTCGATTTGATGTTAGTGGTCAAATAGCTATCCCATTAGAGGGTTTTTTACGGACATTGGAGGCGATGGAACGGGTACGCGAGAGTTTAATTGAGAGTGGTGTTTTAACCAAAAAAGCATCAGAGCAGTAAGCTTCTTGGGCGTTGATAGGAAATTTATTTTCTGTCGTTTTATTATGAAAATTTCATAATTATTTTTTTGGAGCGTATATTATGAGTTCACCTTCTACATCAGCAGCAACAACCGAAGTTGGTTTATCCGGAAAAACGTACATTGATTCTCTTCTTGAGGGGACTAAATGGGGGGGAAGTCAAGGGACAGGTATTAGCCTGACGTATAGTTTCCCATGGGATAGCCTTAATGCCACAACAATATGGGCAAGTAATTATTCTACGCTCAATGAACCTAATGCCACAACAACTGCTGCTTTTAGTGCTGTCCAACAAACCGCAGCCGCAACAGCATTAACCACGTGGGCAAATGTTGCAAATATTAATTTTTCACCCGTTAATGAAACCCTTAGTACGGTAGGGGATATCCGTTTTGGTGTTTCATCGGTAGTGTCGGATAATGGATCATTTGGATGGGGATACGCGCCGAACTCAACTTCTACGAGTGGGGGAGATATTTGGATTGCAGATAATTTACTAGATAGCAATAACGATTTTACACAAGGAGGTGCTGGAGCGAGTGCGTTAATACGGGATGTAGGTTATGCACTTGGGTTACAAGCACCTTCTGTAGCAAGTGTTAATAGTCCTCTTTACTCCGTTATGTCTTCCAATAATCTTTCCAATAATCTTTGGCATGATGTTTCTAGCGGACTTGATGTTGCGTTGAATACGCAATCTCCGATGATCTATGATATCGCAGCAATACAATATCTTTATGGAGCCAATGCAACGTATCATACAGGAGATGACACCTACTCATTCGATAACATAGCTCCATTTCGTATGACTATTTGGGATGCGGGTGGCAATGATACTATCTCTGTTGCCAACTCATCAAAAGCTTCTCTTATCAATCTTAATGAGGGGAGTTTATCCAGTATCCAAACCACTAGAGCTTATAGTCTAAATGGTATAGGTACTTCTCTTGATGGTTCCTACAACCTTGGTATCGCTTATGGTGCTGTTATTGAAAATGCTATTGGGGGAAGTGGTAATGATACCCTTGTTGGGAACGCCATGGCCAATACCCTTGATGGGGGTGCAGGTGCCGA
>DYMK01000012.1 GCA_020721585.1 Sulfuricurvum sp. | reverse complement strand
GGTTTGGATGGTAGAATATTGGCAATGGGTATTCGTTAATGATGCGAATTCGCCTCTCATAATTTCATTAACTCTCTCATCTTTTGTTCAAGACGTTTAAAATCATCTTTATCTATCATACCGATTTTTCTATCTAATCTTTTGCCATCAAATGTTTTTGCCTGCACGAGTAGTGCACTACTCTCTTTATCACTTGAGAATTTAAAGTTGAAAAAGAAACTACCCTCTCGAATAGTCGTGGATAGCGGTATACCGCAGAAAAGTTTATTGGAATATTTACGAAAAATTAAAAGAGGTCTCATAAAGTCTTCACCCTTTCCGTTTTGCTCATATCCGATATTTTCACCAATATTCGCCCAATAAATTTCACGCTCTTTAAATATTGCCGTCTCTTCTTTTTGTTCGGTTCTTTTTTTGACTTCATTCCATTTATCAAAATTTTTCATCGTGATACCTTTCCCCCAACTTCTTCTCTTCCCACTCCCCACTAAACTCTTTAAAGCGCAGTTTTGGGCTTCTCATTGGGTTTCTCCCGCATCATTGATCAAATAACGCTCACGTAAAAGCTCGATTCGGAGTTCTTCTTCACTTGGGAGATAGGGGAGATATTTAGAACTAAAAAGCTGTTTACTATCACTTAATACAGAGTATTTTGCCACCGCTTCAGATTTTTCACTGCACAATATCAGCCCGATGGTCGGATTATCATCCTCGCTTTTGTGAAATTTGTCATAGATACGGACGTAGGTGTCCATTTGTCCCACATCTTGATGGGCGAGTTTTCCCAGTTTTAAATCAATCAGTAAAAAACATTTGAGTTTGAAGTTGTAAAACACCAAATCAATATAAAAATCTTGATCCTCGACGCTAAGACGCTGTTGGCGGGAAACGAACGCAAACCCCCGTCCAAGTTCGAGTAAAAATTGCTGTAGATTATCAATCAATCCCTGTTCTATCGTGCTTTCCACTACTGAGGTAGTCGGAAGATTTAAAAAATCGAGGATATAGGGATCACGTAAATAATTTTTAATGTCCACTTGCAATGGAGTTGTTTTTTCGGATGCTTCTTGAATGACAGGAGCTTTATCACTGCTTGAAAGAAGTCGTTCGTAATAAAGGGTACTAATTTGACGCTCTAGCGCCCTTACGCTCCAGTTGTTTGCGATACTCTCTGCTATATACCATTCTCGTGCTTTTAGATTTTCAACTCGGATGAGGATACGGTAATGCGTCCAACTCAATTCGAGACGCACTGAGTCTCGAATTGGAAAGAGTTGATAAAACTGTCTCATTTTTCGTAAATTAGTAACGTCAAATCCTTTGCCGAACTCTTGTGTTAACACGTTGGCTATCTGCTCTAGCTGCGCTTTACCGTATTGGGCTCTTTGCTCCCCTTGTTGCTCCTCTTCGACAATCATCCTACCGATATGCCAATAGGTTTGCACCATCACCGTATTGACGGTTTGCTGTAGTTTTCCGCGAGATTCGATGAGAAGATTTCGAATATTAGTAAGTAATTCTGACTTGAGAAGATTTTTCATTCTATATTCTCCAATTTTTTCTCTTCCCACTCCTCACTAAACTCTTTAAAGCGCAGTTTTGCGGTTTTAGATTCCGTGTCAAGCACGGAATGACGAGAATCAAGTTCGGGATGACGAGAATGGTTTTGATTATTTATCATTGGTGTGTTATACTTCTCTTCTAATTCCCTGCTTGTCAGGACTATTCCCGATTCGTCGGGGAGAACATCACACATTGAACAACTCCTTGAAACTCATTTTTAAACTCTCAAAATCTTCTATCGACATTTTTCCTATTTTTCTATCCAATCTTTTTGCGTCAAATAATCTACCCTGAACAATCAAAGCGGTGCTTGATTTATCCTCTAAAAAGCTAAACTCAAAAAACCAATCGCCCTCTTTTTGTTGCGTGGATAAGGGGATACCAAAAAACATCGTATTAGAGAACTTTTTAAATATCAGTAGCGGTCGCATAAAATCTTCCCCTTTGCCGTTTTGCTCAAATTCAATATTCTCACCGATATTCGCCCAATAAATCTCTCTTTGCCGTATTTGAGGTGTTTTTATTTTGCCGTTTATTCTCTTTTTGACATCATTCCATTTATCAAAGTTTTTCATACTTTCCCCCTTTAAAACGGTGAGCCAATACCAAGTTCAGCGCAAAATGCCGCTATGGTCGCATCGGTGTCGCGCATCTGAATATCGATGTCACGAAGCGCATGGGATACCGCATCCAAGTCGATGGATTCCTCTTCCTCAAAGGTATCGACATAACGGGGGATATTGAGGTTGTAATCATTTTCGGCTATTTCGCTCAATGGGGCGAGGTGGGAGTATTTTTCGATTACGTCTCTCTTTTCGTACGTATCGATAATCTTCTCGACATTCTCATCGGTGAGGATGTTTTGATTTTTAGCTTTTTCATACTCATTGGACGCATCGATAAAGAGGACGTATTCAGAGTCTTCACGGCATTTTTTGAACACCAAAATACACGTCGGGATCGAAGTGCCATAAAAGATATTGGCAGGCAGACCGATAACGCAGTCAAGAAAGTTTTTGTTCTCAATAAGGTATTTACGGATGATTCCCTCCGAGGAACCACGGAACAATACCCCATGAGGCAAGACAATCGCCATCGTCCCATTCTCATCAAGATGGTAAATCATGTGTTGGACAAACGCGAAATCGGCTTTGCTTTTAGGAGCTAAAACACCGTATTGACTAAAACGGTCATCACTCGTATGCAAAGGTGAAGCCGACCAGTTAGCGGAGAAGGGAGGATTAGCGACAATCGCTTCAAAACGGTGGTCAATGTGTTGCGGGTGTTCGAGGGTGTCTTCTTGCTTGATGTCAAACTTACGATAATGGACATCGTGCATAATCATGTTCATTCGGGCAAGATTGTAGGTGGTGCGGTTAAGTTCCTGACCGTAGAAGTTGCTCACGTCCTGAACCTCTTTGGCAACACGAAGGAGCAAAGAGCCTGAGCCACACGTGGGGTCATAGACCGATTTGAGTTTGGTTTTACCATTGGTGACGATTTTTGCGAGGATTTTAGAGACTTGTTGCGGCGTATAAAACTCTCCCGCTTTTTTCCCTGCCCCTGCGGCGAATTGAGAAATCAAATACTCATACGCATCCCCAAGCACATCACGGTCGTGATTTTTGAGCTCAAAATTGATTTGGTCGAGATGGAAAAGGACTTTGGCGATAAGAGTGTTTTTTGCTTCTTCGGTTTTGCCAAGCTTGGTCGAGGTCAAATCGAGGTCTTCAAAAAGATGGACAAAATCGTCCTCACTCTCATGCCCCATGGTCGATGACTCAATACTACGGAGAATTTTTGTGAGATCTTCGAGGATGAAGTTGTTTGTATCCCCATTCCCCCGTTTGGCTACTTGACTAAAAAGCTCAGAGGGTTTGAGAAAATAGCCCAGTTTTTCGATCGCTTCTTCACGAATAGCCCTTAAAAGCTCTGCGTGCGTATTTTCATCCAATTGGAGATAGGTAATTTCATCCTCTTTGAGAATCGCATCCGCATAATTTTCTATTTTTTCGGAAAGGTATTTGTAAAAGATAAATCCAAGGATGTAATCACGAAACTCATCCGCATCCATTTTCCCCCGTAAGGTATTAGCGATGTTCCATAATTGTTGTTCTAATAGTTTTTTTTGCTCTTCGCCCATCTCGCGTATCCATTTTTGACAATTTGAATCGCATTATAACCCCCAAAGGATATAATACCGCCATGAAAACAACCCCGCAACAGCTCTTATTAGCATGGTATCACACCCACGGACGGCACGATCTTCCATGGCGAACGACGAATGACCCCTATCGTATTTATCTCAGTGAAATCATGCTCCAGCAAACTCAAGTCAAGACCGTTTTGGAGCGGTTTTATTTCCCTTTTTTGGAGAAATTTTCCACGTTTAACGAGGTCGCGTGTGCGGAGGTGGACGATGTTTTGAAAATGTGGGAGGGGTTGGGCTACTACACCCGCGCGCGCAATCTCCACGCTGCCGCCCGTGCGTGCCAAGGGATTTTGCCCGCTACTGCACAGGAGCTAATGACCTTACCCGGAATTGGACGCTCCACCGCCCATGCGATTGCCGCGTTTGCCTATCGTGAAGCCCTTCCGATCCTCGATGCCAACGTAAAACGGATTTTGCACCGCTACTACGCCCTTGGCGAGCGCGACGAAAAACAATTATGGGGCTATGCGTACGACCTTTTTGATAAACAGCACCCGTTTGAGTACAATCAAGCGATGATGGACTTAGGGTCACTGGTGTGTGTGGGCAAACAACCCAAATGCGACGAATGCCCTTTTGGTAAGCACTGTAAGGGACGAGCAGAACCCCTACGCTATCCCATGGCAAAAGTCACAAAACCAAAACCCATTCGGGTACGGGACATTATCCTCTTTGAACGAGAGGGGAAATTCGCACTGGCGCAACGAAAAGAGCGATTTTTATCAGGGTTATGGGGCTTTGCGCAGTATGAAAAAGGGTCATGGGGGTATCACAGTCACTATTTGGGGCATATTACCCAACACTATTCCCATTTCACCCTCGAAGCCGATTGCTATCACGAGACCCACAATGATCCCCAAGAGGAGTTTGAGTGGTTTAGCCTTGAGGAGATTGGACGCCTCTCCCTAAGCCGTGCCGATCACAAAGTGCTGCAATGGATACACCCAAAGGAAAAAGATTAGGGGTTCTCCACACTCGCAATGGCTTTGGCAATTTTATCTTGGTACGCTTCAGTACGCACCACTTGCTCTTCCCATGGATTGACAATCACCCCCGATTCCAGAAGCACCGCAGGGGATTTGGCAAATTTCAATACTTTTAGGTCATCAAACAGATAAATCCCCAAAGCAGCATCCGCTAATTCCCGATTTTCCCCTGCAATGGGTTCACTGTGATGGGTGGAGGGGTGAAGCCCTTGGGCGATAAGCTGAACACCAATTTTTTGGGCGTAGGCAAGCGACGCGCTAAAATAGGGATTTTTACGGGAGACAAACAGTGAAAAACCTAAACCATGCGTAGAGCTAGGACACCCATTCACATCAAAATGGAGATACTGTTTTTGAACGGAGTCGTGATGAAGGGAAAGAAAAAGATCTTTACCATAACTTGAAGCATACCGATCACGGAAACTGATCTCCGGTCGCGCTTGGGAGGAATTCAAAACGACATTGATCCCACTGTGTTGGCGTACATAGCGATCAACATGGGTCGCTAAGGTGCGGTTATACTGGTACTCTTGGGTACACGTCGCACTCATTGCCCCCGATTGCTTGGGGGTATGACCCACATCCAGAACAAGATCAAACGCCCCCAAGTGTCCCACCATCATGAACCCCATTAGTCCAAAACGTATTCTCATTTTCTCCCCCTTGGTCGACACATTCGTGGGATTATACCTTTTTTTTCCTCCACACCTTGATGTGGGTCGTCCCATTCCTTACCCAAAAAATGGAAAAACGGGGCTAAAAAAACCAATTTTTCCCCTAAAATTCCCTAAAAATGGGGAGTAGAAGAAAAAATTAAGGCAAGAGATATTAAAGTACTCCCGTCAGAAACGCCCTGCTCTCTCTTTTTTGTCTAACATCGGAAAGTTTTAGTGAGTTTCTATCGATTTTTATCCACAAAGGGATTCTAAAATGAACAAAGCACAATTTGTCGAATTGGTACAAAAAAGCGGTGGTTATAAAACCAAAGTAGAGGCTGAAACCGCAATTAAAGCGTTCACCGAAGCCATTACAGCAGCCCTTGTTGATAACAAAGAGGTCTCTTTGGTGGGTTTTGGTAGCTTTGGCGTCTCCCTCCAAAAAGGGAAAAAAGGGAAAGTACCCGGAACCGATAAAGAGTATACTACTGAAGATAAAATGGTTCCTAAATTTAAACCGGGCAAAAATCTTAAAGACAGCGTTTCCACCGTACGCTAAAGATTCCTAGATTTGGGGAGTTCCCCAAAATCTATTGCGCTCTCTTCCTTTGTTTCTTCACGTAAGATGGGCTATAATTCTCTTTTTACCATTCACTGTCACGAAGGATCGCGATTATGTTATCGTCACTGTTATCCAACTTCTCCCCTTTTAAATCTAAAGCTGCTAATAGTTCATCGAAAAAAGCCAACCATTTACCTCCTCAAGAGACGTTAGAACACGCTATTACTGAGATACAAGGGACTTTACTTCAAAAATTTACCCTTTTTCACAACGCGACAGCGCGACCCATTGATCTGCTTATTTTTTTACCCCATTATGGTCTTTATTTGGGGGAACACCTTACGTGGAAAAAATCGGATCTCAAAGGGGCAACGGTTGAACAACCCACTCAAAACAGTAAAAAATCGCCTACCACCCAACTTGAATCGACCCAAAAATTACTTCACCAAAAACTTGAAGATGTTTTATCGTTCGATTCCACCCCCATTGAACGCTTTTTTTGGTTGGGAAATCTCACAGAAGAGGAATTTGATCTTCTTGATTCGTCGTTTCATAAGCTTTTACCCAAGCGAAGGCTCCTTTTTAGCGACGATACCGTCCAAAATATCCAAGATAAACTCATCGCATTAGGAACCTATCACGACCACCCCTACTCCAAACTCAAAGTGGTCGGTTCAATTCAAGCGCACACCCTGTTACTCCCGACCACCGCAGAACCTTTCGGAGCCTTTTTAAGCGCGGCTCAGAGCGATTTTTTACACGCGACACCCCAAAAAGGGTCTCCTTTGATTTTAGGAGGGGTATACGCAGGGGGAAAAAGTACGGTCTTGCTGCGTAAAATTGCCCAAACATTGTTGGAAAACAAAACCGCCACCATGATGATTATCACCCCTACCCGTCTCAATGGGGAAATTCTCCGTCAAAATTTGGTTGCCTTAGGGGAGTTTGCCAGTGTCACATTCGATTTTAGCCGAATCCATTTTGTTCACCCCAATACCTTGTATGGTGCCATTGATCCCAATGAGGTTCCTACTAATCTCACCCATATCGTTTGTGATGATATACAACTGCTTGACATCACCGATTTTATCCATAAAATGGTTCAGTCTAAAGGGATTATTACTATTTTAAGCGGTTCGATTCTGAGTGAAAATACCACGCCTTATATCTTAAAACACCCTTATCGTGATCCGGAGATTCAAACAGAACCCCCCTCTGATACCACCAAAACCCTTTATATCCTGATGTTTCGACTTAGAGACCATTTGGCGCATCTTTCCTCAACGCCTATTTTGATTATTGTCCCCAATAGCACCACCCTTCAAACCTATAAAAATGCGTTGGATGAATATTTTCATTTGGAGTGTCGCATTGTGGATGATGCGTTTAGTTTACAATACAAAAATTTGGATTCTATCACCCTTTCAACTCCTGAGTTTATTAGTGCGCTGAGCGTTTCACACGCCTATTTAATCAATCTTGACCCCAACAATGATCTCTATCCCCTCGCGTTAAGCCGAGCATCAGAGAGCGTCACTATAATTTCTGAAGAAAATTAATCTCAAGGAACCTTATCATGCGTTTTTTCGTTGCCTTATTGCTTTCGTATAGCTTTGCCCTTGCGGCACACCCCACTGTATTGCTCCAAACGACTCAAGGGGATTTAACCCTTGAACTGTATGAGAATGTTGCCCCCTTAGCGGTTGAGAATTTCACCACTCACGTAAAAAATGGGTACTACAATGGTCTTACGTTTCATCGTATCATCAAAAATTTTATGATTCAAGGGGGCGACCCCACCGGTACGGGTGCGGGGGGAGAGTCTATTTGGCGCAAACCATTTAAAGATGAGTTTAAATCAGGGGTCGTTTTTGATCGAGGGGGGATTTTGGCAATGGCAAATGCCGGACCGCGCACCAATGGAAGTCAGTTTTTTATCACTACTGCCCCCACACCATGGCTTAATGGGTACCACACCATTTTTGGTAAAGTGATCAAAGGGGGCGATACGTTAAGCAAGCTTAATAACGTTCAAACCAATGGGCAACAAAGTGGCGATAAACCACTTCAAACCCAAAAAATTCTTAAAGCGACGCTTCTTCCTTAATCTTTTTTTTCTGAAGAGAAACGCTTAATGAGCGGTTTCTCTTTATCCGGATAAAAAAGTCCATAGATCACTTTGATTAAAATCATTAAAAAAATCCCACTCCCCATACTTGCGACAATAAACGCGTTGTATTCATCGTGTGAAATCGCTTTGGCGGCATAGCCTAATGTTGCAATCGCAACCATAAATGTCAAAGGCATAGAGTCACTTAACGAAAAAAGAATGGTATTTTTTACCCCTAAATAGCCACTGTACGCGACAAAAGAACTGACCAAACGGATCCCTATAATGCCACTGGCAATCAAAAATGCTAAGGTTAAAATCTTGGTATCCCCAAACGCATCCAACGCTAAGGTTGATCCCACATGAATAAAGAAAATAGGAACCAAAAAGCCAAAACCAAACGAAGAGAGTTTATGGGGCAATTCGGTTTTATGTTTAAAATAGGTAGCAATAAAGACTCCCGCTAAAAATGCCCCCAAGACCACATCAATTTTGAGATACAACACTACCGCAATCATCATAAACATCAACGCCATAGAGAAGCGAACGTCTTGATCTTTTCCATCTTCGTGGGGCATAATCAAGGTTTTTAGGCTGGGATACCACCAAAAGAGGATACGAATCCCTTTAAAAACCAAAATAAAAGCGATCATAAAAGCAAACAATCCCCCAAGGATAAAGGCAAATTCGCGATTGTATCCATACTCCAATCCCCCGCTGAGGATGGTCAACGACATAATACTCACCAACTCCCCGATAATACCAATATTCAGTGCCAGTGCCAACCACGGTTGCTGTTTACCGTATTCTTTGACCAATGCCATCAACATTCCCAACGAAAAAATAGGGAACGTGACCAAATAGACAGGGCTTAGATGAAAATAGAAGAAAAGGGCAAGGGATGAGCCATACAGCATCGCAAAATAGATCACCGTTCGGCGTAAAAGGGAGGATTTAGCAAAACCAAATTCTTTGAGATTTACCTCCATCCCTGCTAAAAACATGAGGTATAAAAACCCCACTTTAGCGATAATCTTAAAGAGTTCATTTTCGATCAACAATCCAAAATAGGCTGCGACACTCCCCAATAATATCTCCACCACCACCACCGGTATTTTGGTCACGCGGGATAAAAAGGGAGAAAACATCACCAATAAGGACAACGTAATAATGACGATACTGTTACTCATACTAACCCCTTAGTGCTTTCCACACGGCAATGGCTTGAACGTGTTCTTTGACATCATGCACCCGAACAATGGATGCCCCCTCCTCAATGGCTTTAAGGTGAATTGCCAACGTTCCCCCCAATCGATCATGCGTGGTGGAGGGGGAGAGGTGATCGATCATTGATTTACGACTGGCACCCACCAAAAGGGGTTTACCCAACGCACTGAAGTGTTTTTGATGCCGTATCAGTGCCACATTATCCTCAAGCCGTTTGCCAAAACCAATACCCGTATCCAAAATAATATCACGAATCCCGAAACGATCCGCTTTTTCCAACCGTTCACGAAAAAACTGTTCTACTTCGTGTACCACCGATTCATACTTGGGGTTATGCTGCATCGTCTTGGGATTCCCTTTGGCGTGCATGATGACCACCGTTGCGTGGTATGCAGCACATAAAGATGCCACACGATCATCGGTAAGCCCTCGAATGTCATTAACGATGGAAAAACCCCGCTCCAACGCGTAGGCAATCACCGTGGGGGAGTAGCTGTCCAAACTCAAACGCACCTTCTCGTACGCTTTTGTATGGTACACAAGATCCACAATGGGTTTCACCCGAGAAAGTTCCTCTTCGTCACTCACCCCCACACTCCCCGGTCGACTAGAGACCCCACCAATATCAATAATGGTCGCACCCTCTTGAATCATCGTCTCAATTTTTGCCATGGCAGCATCACCATAAAAACGACTTTGGGGGTAAAAGCTGTCTTCATTGGCATTGATAATCCCCATCACCTCAACCGATTTTGGGAGAGAGAGGTGGGTGAAACGTCCTAATTCGTGGGATAAATGACTCAACCCAAAAGGTTGTTTTTGCTCTTTGTCGATCAATTGTTTGAGTTGGCGTGTCGTGGCGAGAAGTAGCACATCCACTTTGGGGGTTGCAGCAATCACCGTCCCTTTGGGTACGGCAAGATCAGCTCCGATACTTAGCGCATCTTGCTTGAGAATATTTGCCCCCCCTACGGGTAAATCACGAATTAAAATGCGATGATACTCCCCCTTATCTTTCAAAATAGCGACACCGCCCCCATCGACCCCCAGTGATTGGAGAAACGGTTTAAGTGCCATCGCCGTGGAGAGATGCTCAACGATCACGTAGAGACTCCTTAAGAAAATTCATCAACAGCATCACCAAAAGGGTTTGGGTACGGGCATTGAGTTCAATCAATCGAAAAGCTTTGTCAAACCCCTCCAGTTGTCGGGTCGAGAGGGGGTATTTTTCGTGATACACCGCGTGGTGAAAGAGCTGTTCCACCAATGCTTTGGCTTCGTGTTTTTTGAGCTTATCATGCGCTTTGACAAAGCCAAAGAGGTGTGCTAGATCAAGGTGACGCAGTGAAAGTTCCAACGGTTCATAAAGGCGTGTGTTGGGTTCAATGTGCAATGCCATGCGCGATAAAATGGTGGGCAAAAAGGTGCTTTTTGTGGGGGAAAGCAAAATAAAAACAATATGGGGCGGAGGTTCTTCGAGAATTTTTAGGAGGGCGTTTTGGGCAGGAATCGTAAAGCTTTTCGCCCCTAAAATAAGGGTTTTGGTGGTTGATTCGGCTTTATAGGCTTCGGCAATCACCGCTTTGGCATCTTCAATTTTGAAATCCTCACACACAAATGGACAACTGCGCAAAGGGAGCAGTGCGTGGGCTAATTCGTGCGCTTTGGCTTCAAAATGGTGCGTAATGATGATCCCCCCTCGCTCAAGCGTGAACATCAATCTCCCCAAACAAAACCGCTGCCAACGTTCGATCAAACAGACGGTAAAGTTGCAACAACTTAATATCAATATGGGAATCATACGAACGCAAACTCAACGCATTGGGATAACTCTCATCCATCATCCACAGCAATGCTCCATCAGAGCGTTTGACAATATCCGCACGCCGTTCATCTCCCCCCTTACCGATGTACCAAAAAAGATACTTACCCTCATAAGAAAGCTCTAGCATATCGATCAACATATCCATGGTCGTATCATCACGTAGGGCATCAAGATGGGGATAGAGGGCTTCAAGGGAGACAATGGGGATCATAGGGCGATCTTTGATCCGTTTATTGAGGGAATCGATGCTGTAGCGTACAAACCATCGTCGTTCATGGTCACTCACCACCACAAGGGTATACCCTTGCATGATACGATCCATAACACTGCTCATTTGGGGGATCCATTCATACCGTTGCTCTTCAAACCAGCTCATGGATGCCCCCTCAGCGCGAATGGCACTGAGCGTCCACTGGTCAAATAAGTGCATTAGCGATCCAACGAATAGGCGCTGTGTAAGGAACGGACGGAAAGTTCTGCGTATTTTTCGGCAACAATCATCGAAATTTTAATTTCAGAAGTGGAGATCATCATAATATTGATATTCTCTAATGCCATGGTTTGAAATGCTTTAGCCGCCACACCCGTATGCGACTTCATCCCAACACCGACAATGGAGACTTTACAGATGTTTTCATCGTAGCTGCACTCACTAATCTCCCCCTCAGCGACAAATTGATCGACGATTTTTTGGGCATCAAGCAATTCCGTTTTAGGGACGGTAAAGTCCATATTGGTTTTTCCATCATGACCCAAGGTTTGGACGATCATATCGATATTGACGCTGTTATCTGCCAAACGGGTAAAAATATCCGAAGCGATCCCCGGACGATCGATCACCCCACCTAAAGAGACTCGTGCTTGATTTTTATCCAATGCGATACCGCTGACCAATGGTTGTTCCATGATATTCTCTTCCTTTGTAATAAGTGTCCCCTCAGCATTGGTAAAACTGGAGCGGGTGACCAGATTGACGTTAAGTTTTTTGGCAAGTTCAACTGAACGATTTTGAAGCACTTTTGCCCCAAGAGAGGCCAATTCCAGCATCTCATCGTAGCTGATTTTCTCCATTTTACGCGCTTTTGGCTCGATACGGGGATCGGTAGTATAGATCCCATCCACATCGGTATAGATTTCACATAAGTCCGCTTCCAATGCCCCCGCAATCGCCACCGCAGAGAGATCCGAACCGCCACGCCCCAAGGTGGTCACCTGACCCTTGTCACTCACCCCTTGGAATCCTGCGATGACAATAACTTTTCCGTGTGCCAACTCGTCACGCATAGGTTGGGGATCGATACTCTCAATACGGGCTTTGGTATGAACGCTATCGGTCACAATCCCTGCACGTCGACCACTCATGGATGCAGCGGGATGCCCCATGGCATTGAGGGCAATGGAGAGCAACGCTGCGGTTACCCGTTCCCCTGAACTTAAGAGCATATCCACTTCGCTACGTTCGGGGGTTTGGGTATAGTGTTCCGCAAAACTTAACAGTTTATTGGTCTCCCCACTCATCGCCGAGACTACTACGACCACCTGATGCCCCTGCTTGAGCGTTTGCGAGACACGATTGGCGACATTTTGGATTCGCTCCAAATCCCCTACGCTCGTCCCCCCAAATTTTTGCACAATTAGCATTACAAATATCCCTCCGTTTTAAAATACTCAATGACCGTTTCATACACGGGTTTTTTAAAATGGGCAATCTCCCCCAACAACCTATCAATACCGACAAAACGGTGCGCTACAAACTCTGGATGTTTGGTATTAAGATCCACTACCGCACTTTTTTTGAGTCGTACCAAATAATAACGTTGCTTTTGACCGGCAAAGGGTGCCATTTTATCCGAAACACTCACAGGAAAATCATACGCAATCCACTGAGGATACTGGGCGATGATCTCCACTTTTTTGGTTCCAATCTCCTCTTTTAACTCTCGAAAGAGGGCTTCTTCTGGAGTTTCCCCCGCATCAATTCCCCCTTGAGGAAATTGCCAAACCCCTTTCATGTCATTACGCTCAGCGATAAAGATCTCTTTTTTATCGGGATAGTTGCTAGAGACAATGATAGCAGCAACATTGGGACGATATAATTTTTGTTGGCTCATGCGCGGTGATCTTTATGGTTAATTTTGGGGCGTATTGTAAACGATTCGCGATTAAAATCGGATAATTTTTAGATACCGTTCTAAAATAATTTTGGCTGAAAGGGAATCAATTCGACCATCTCGTTTGTAGGAAATTTCCCCTTTCATCAGCGATTCTGCCTCTTGGGAACTGTAGGATTCATCTTGATACGCAATTTCCCCGTGAAAATCGACCAAATTCATAAAATGCTCCACGCGACGGCGCATCTCTGCTTCAGTCGTACTTCCCATAGGGATTCCAACCACCACTTTGAGGGCTTGATACTCATCGAGTACTTTTTTCACCTCAGCAGCAGCTTGATGACGATTTTTACGCTCAATGGCACGCAAGGGGGTGACAATTCCCTGACCGTAACTTAACGCCAACCCAATCCGTTTAAGTCCCAAATCAATGGCAATCATTGCACCCATCATTTCCCCAAACAAAATTGCCCAAACATCTTATCAAACATCTCATCGAGGTGATAGGGTCGGGTAATGGCACTGATGGAACGAATCGCCTGATTAATATGAAACGAAAAGAGTTCCAATTCACCGCTTTGAAGCGGTTGGTATGCCTCATCGATAGCGTCTAACGCCTCTGAAGCTGCCCCTATTTGCCGTTGCGAGATAAGCATCATCTCCTGTGAATCGTTATCACCATCCATACTACGACTCAGGGCTTCAATTAAACCATTAAGATCCCCTTTGCAATTTAGAAGAAGAGGATCATACTGTGCCACTTTGTTTACCGGAAACACCGTAGGTAAATCACTTTTATTGAGAACGCACATAAAAGGTTTGGAGGAGGAGTATTCCTCAATTAAGGCAATAATCGCATCATCTTCGCTCTCCATGGCGTGGCTGGAATCAAACAAAGCAATCACCCTATCAGCCTGTTCAATCGCGACAATGGAGCGTTCAATTCCGATACGTTCAATCTCATCATGGGCGTGTCGAATCCCTGCGGTATCGACCAAACGGATCAAATGGGTACCAATGCGAACCGACTCTTCGATGGTATCACGCGTGGTTCCTGCGATGTCACTGACAATCGCACGCTCATACTCAAGCAACGCATTCAGTAAGGAGCTTTTCCCGACATTAGGCTTACCAATAATCGCCACACGGTACCCTTGCATCAAGCCACTGCGACGGTGACTGGAGGCAAGTGTTTTGGACAACTCCTTTTGAATGACGTGCAATTTATGGGTAATTTGATCCACCACATCACGGGGTAAATCCTCTTCGGCATAATCGATCACCACTTCAGAATACGCCAAAATTTCGACCAATGCGTCCCGAATTTTTTCGACATATCCCCGTAATTCACCCCGCATTTGACGGGCTAAAATACGGGCAGCATCATCGCTTTTTGCCTCGATCAACGACGCAATCGCTTCGGCTTGGGTAAGATCCAATCGACCATTTAAAAACGCCCGCTTGCTAAATTCCCCCGGTTGTGCCAAAACAGCCCCATACGAAAGGGATGCTTGCACCACCTGTTGCGCCACCATCACCCCACCATGACACTGAAACTCCACCACATCTTCCCCCGTAAAACTTTTAGGGTTTTGGAAATAGATCACAATCGCTTCATCCATTAAGGTCGCTGAGAAATCGTACAAAGGGGTTAAGGTCGCGTAACGGGGGGTGAGTTTTTCTCTTTGGGAGAGTTTTAAGGCAATGCCATACGCCTCATGACCACTGAGGCGTACGATGCTAATGGAACCGATGCCATGCGCGGTGGCAATGGCGACAATCGTGTGATCCATTAATATTCGTGGTAGCTGTTAATAATAATAAATTTGCCACCCTCTCGGTTGGAGCGAATAGCCACATAGCGATTGGGATAACGGTTACGCAGTTGCGTAAGGGCGATTTGCACCAAAACACCATCAAGTACTTTAGTTTGCGCGCGACCATCACGATCCACACTCTCACACACCCCAATGAGATACCGTTCAATGGATTCTTCTTGATTTCTCAAAAATTCGGCAATCTCCAAACGCAATTGCAATCCGTAGGTCGCATTAATCCAGTTAAACAGCATATACGACAACGCTTTATAGCGATACCCCTCTTTGCCGATCATCAAGGCAGAATCGGCACCGCTAATCTCCACCAATAACGTATGTTCATCATACGCAGAGACCTTAATCTCATTAAGATTAAAACACGTATCGGCAAAAAGTTGGGTGATTTTGGCTTTGACATCCACCGCACACTCATCAATGGGCATCTCATCATACGCCAATTCCATGCTATTGTTGTCGTAAAAATCATCCTCCTCATCCTCTTCAGGGAGACCAAACAATGCTTCATCCCGAGTGTCTAACGCCGCATCGTCTAAAAGGATTTCTGCTTTGGGTTGTTCTACAAAAGCAACGGGTTTAGGAGGTGCTACCTCTTCTACCGGAATAGGCGTTGGAAGGGGTTGCACTACAACCTCTTTGGGTTCGATGATCTCTTTAATCACCACCTCTTTGATGATGATTGGTTCCGGTGTGGCAGGGGCGATAGGATTCGCCACGATAATGGCTGGTTTTTTGAACATCCCCAAAACCCCTTTGGAGGGAAATTGGATAATTTCAACTTGCAGTTGCGTTACGGAACACTCAAACTCAGTTGCTGCTTGAGAATAAGCTTGTTCTAGGGTATCAGCTTCAATTTTTTTCATGGTGTTTCTCCGCAAGATGCGCTTCGTGTCGCAGTGCTTTGGCTGCAGCAAATTGTTTATTGACTAAATACTGTTGTGCGATGGAGAAAATATTGTTAATAAACCAATACAACACCAATCCGGCCGGGAACGTAATAAAAAAGAACGTAAAAATCAACGGTAAGAACTTAAAGACCTTCTCTTGTAAGGGATCGGTAAAATTACTGGGGGTAATTTTTTGTTGATAAAACATCGTCGCACCCATCAAAAGGGGGAGAATATAATACGGATCCATGCGGGAAAGGTCATGCACCCAAAGGATCCACTCCGCCCCTTGAAGCTCTACGGCATTGAGCAATACCCGATAGATGGCAAAAAAGATAGGGATTTGCAGCAATAACGGCAAACATCCCCCCAACGGGTTAGCACCATGTTTTTTATACATCTCCATCACTGCCGCGTTCATGCGCTGAGGATCCCCTTTGTACTTCTCTTGCACCTCTTTAATACGGGGAGCAATCTCTTTTATTTTTTGCATAGAGACCATACCCTTTTGGGTCAAAGGATACAAGAAAACACGGATAAGGGCGGTAAGGGCGATAATTGCCCATCCCCAG
Source organism: Sulfuricurvum sp. (assembly GCA_020721585.1). Taxonomy (GTDB): domain Bacteria; phylum Campylobacterota; class Campylobacteria; order Campylobacterales; family Sulfurimonadaceae; genus Sulfuricurvum. The sequence continues at coordinate 41,176 of DYMK01000012.1, read as the reverse complement.
TTACCAAAAATGCCATGTAACCACATCAATGCTTTAAAAATCGGCGTTGCCACAAAGGTGAAAAAGCCAAATTCAATCGCATTGGTTAATACCGGATCAATGGAGTGAAGCGTTTTGTACTCTTTGGGTCCAATATATCCTTTAAAGGCAAAATTCTTTGTCCCTTCCAAATAACTCACAGGGTTGTCGTGAATATCCCTCTCAACGGCAACTTGCGTTGATTTATCGAATCCATAAAAAATGGTTGCATAGTATTGATCAAATGCCGATACCAAATGGACATCGGTAAAAAGTTCACGCCCCTCAACATCCCCATCTTCAAAAATGGTCGTTAAGTTATCCCCTGCATAGACCATGTCCCCAATAACGGTCATCATTTGATCATTAATTTTAGGGTGTTGCCCAAGATAGAGGAAATATTTTTGGTCATTCGAAAGATGCACCGTCGCTTCGTAGTGACCATCGGCAAAAAAGAGGATATTTTTCGTAACCGTACACGTAGGAAGAACTTGGGTTAAGACCACTTCGGCTTTCCCTTTTTCACCCAACGCAATGGCACTCACATTACTCACAAAAGGGGTTTTTTGTGCCACAGCATCCAATGACGCATCGGCAAAACGCATCTGTAAAGGTTTAGCCCCTTCGGTAGGGATTAATTCGGCTAATTTACCATCTTTATTGTCGTGTTTAGCGTTGTTTAAAACCACCGATCCAATACGCCCTAAGGTATCCACTTTGAGAGAAAACTCTTTGGTCTGAATCGTGACTAGACTATCACTGTGCGTTGTTTTAAGAGAAGAGACTACGGATGCATTGGTATCGACACTGTTTTGATTAAGCACAGGAGAAGCGGTGGCTTCATGATGAGCTGAAGCATTAATATCAGCAGGTACTTGGGGGGGAAATAGTGTTGTATAACCGATAAAAAACGCAAACGAAAGTGCGACGGCAAACAACAAACGTTGATTGGGGGATAATTTTTCTAACACTTGAACCCTTTATAGTTAAAATTTTTAATCAGAAAATACTTCTGTTTATAAGGAACATACCAATATTTTACCGTAATTAGTGACAGATTAGAGGGTTTGATGATTGGTTTTTCAATAATAGGATAATCAATTCCACCACGGAACAGTTGGTTACACCGAAGGATACGTAAAAAAGTAGATAAAAATGCTTTTGAGAGAGAATTTTTTTCAAATTGCCAAAGGGCATATTCAGAACAAGAAGGATAGTGACGGCACGAACCGCGCGTCACCAAAGAAAAAGAGTGTCGATAAAGCCAAAGAAGATTAAGAAAAAATTTTCTTATCATAAATCACTCATCACAATGGCATTTACTCGCTTTAAAACGTATCTAAAATCTCGTCGAACATCCGCAAAATCGTGTGTATGCAAGGGAGCTTTAGCCACCCACACATAACACCCCTCACAAAGTTGATCGGAAAACTCTTGCATTAAAGCTCGAAGCCGTCGCTTGCAATGGTTTCGGATCACGGCATTACCTACTTTTTTACTGGCGGTATACCCGACTTTTTTTTCTCCCTCAGTGGGGAGGTAAAATAACGCGATGGAAGTACTATGAGCACTTTTTCCGCGCTTATAAACTCGTTGAAACTCTGAATTGAGCTTCAACATTGAATAACTGTTTAGACAGCCAATCGTTTTCTACCTTTGGCACGACGCGCATTCAAAACGCGACGACCATTTTTCGTTGCCATACGTGCACGAAAACCATGCGTACGTTTACGTGGCGTATTGTGCGGTTGGTATGTTCTTTTCATAGACATTCCCTTTGTGTGTTTTTAGCTCGGAATCGTAGCCAAATTTTACTTAAACCGCTATTAGTAGCAGCAGTTTTTTCCCCTTAGAGATACTTCCCAAGCAAAGAAAGTGGCGTTGCCCAATCACCAATAACATCTTGACGAAGGAGCGTAACACTTGTATACCAATGGGTTTTATCATCATGTAATCCCCATCGCCAATCGGGGGCAAAAGGCAGCAGTACTAAGGTCTTTTTCCCCATAGCACCGGAAAGATGGACTAAAGAGGTATCAATACTAATGATGACATCCATATTTTTCACAAACACTGCCGTATCATAAAAATCATTGATTTCTTGACCCAAATTCATGACACGATACTTTTCTAGGGTTATATCCTCCTCTGAATTCCTTTCATACTGCAAAGAATAGAGTTCTATCCTATCTCGCAAAGGTTCTAGTGCTTCAAGCAAAATATCTAAAGGCAAAGAACGGTTACGGTCGTTAGTATGCCCCTTAGACCCTTGATAGTTAATCGCTACTTTTTTTTTGCTTGTAGTCAAGTGATAGTGTTGACGACACGCCAAAACATCCTCTTCTTTAACACTCAAATACCCCCCTCGATAGGGGATGGTATCATACGCCGTACCCAAAAGATAGGTTGCGTCCAAGAGGGGAAAATTAAAATTAAACGCTATATTGCTCATCGTATTGATGAAACAGATGGTGGGATAATTATAGGCTAAAAGCGTATTTAAGGCGGGTGGTACATCGCAAATTACAGTTGCTCCTTGACTAAGAAAAAAAGGCAAAAAGCGTATATATTGAATGATGTCTCCAAACCCTTGTTCTTTTGTGACCAGAAGCGTTTTCCCCTCTACTGGTTTATGAGGGGTCAACAATGTTTTCTCGTGAACAATTTTTGCGAATGCAAGTTTGGGATCATATCGGTAACGATACCATTCAAACCCTTTTTGATACGATCGATTCAAAAGTTCTACCAAAGCAATGTTAAAATAAGCGGATATTCGCCCAGCATTCACTTCTATGGATTTTTCATAATAGTATTTAGCTTTCCCCAGATCGTTGTTTTTTTGGAACAGCGTCCCAAGATTATTATACGTCTCACTGTTCGTCTCATCTAGCTCAATCGCCTTTTCATAACAAAACTTAGCATCAACTAGATTACCCTCTTCTTGATAAAGCATCCCAAGATTGTTATAACTTTTAGCTGATTGAGGATTGCATTGAATCGCTTTTTGATAATAATCTTTTGATTTTTCTATCTCCTTAAAGAGTTTATACAAACCCCCAAGATTATAGTACGCTTCACAATACATGGAATCACAGGCAATCGCTTTTTTGTAACACACATTAGCGTCATTCAAATTATTAATCATTTGGTACACATTACCAAGATTATTATACGCTGCTTTGTGTTTGGGATTAAGGGAAATTGCTTTTTCATAGTAACCTATGGCTTCGGTTGCATTACCCATTTCACTGTAAAAAACCCCTAATCCGTTGTAAAGATCACTCTCATTAGGAAACGCTATTAATGCTTTATCATAATACTTTTTGGCATTTTCTCGATCACCTTTTTGATGATAAGCCAAAGCTTGTGAAAGATCATCTTTTGTTATTGGCACCATATTCGCTCTCTACAATGTATTTTTTAATTTCTCTCGGCAAACAACGACTTTATTACGCCCACTCTCTTTTGCCTTATACAGTGCCGTATCAGCGTGTTTGAGTAATTTAGCCGGTTTATCCAAATGATCACTTAATTGCACTACCCCAAAACTGGCACTTACCCTGATCCCCTCAGGATAGAGATTTTCGATCATTTGTCGGATTATTTCTGCCTTGACACACGCATCATGCACACTGCAATTATCCAATACGATAACAAATTCTTCCCCCCCAAAACGGGCAGCAATATCCTCTTGGCGAACGTGCTCTAGCAATATTTGTGCCACGGCCGTTAACACATGATCGCCTACTAAATGCCCATAGGTGTCATTAATTCGCTTAAAATGGTCAATATCAATAATCATCAAAGACAAAGGGAGACGATGATGCATCGCGTAGCTAATTTTTTCTTTCAGTGCGTCCGAAAGATAGTGGCGATTGTGCAATCCCGTTAACGCATCGCGCGTTGCCATCGCCCGTAAAAGATCGTATTGCCGTTTGAGGGTCACATGGGTTTTGATCCGTGCTTTCACGATCAAAGGGCGAATGGGCTTGGTAATGTAATCGACCGCCCCCAACGAAAGACCATGCTCTTCATCGGCACTGGAGTCTTTACCTGTTAAAAAAATAATCGGAATATCGGCGGTTTTAGGGTCACTTTTGAGTCTTCTGCACAGATCATATCCCCCAATATCGGGCATACTCACATCCAATAAAATCAAGTCTAATTTGGGATCTTTGGCAATACATGCTAAAGCTTCCATCCCGCCTGTTGCCATTTTAACCTGATAATCCCCTTTCAGAATATGTTCCAACGCTCGAACATTAATGTTCGCATCATCCACAATAAGAACTACTGCCTTCTCATCCATTGGTTGCAACTTCAAACGACCACCTTTTTGCACACATTTTTGGATTATAGCAAGAATAGCCTCACAAAGATTACGGTTTTAGCAAATCCCTTAGGGTAGGCTGCACCGATTCCCCTTTTGGTAACGTATCCATCGACAGTGAGGCTTTAAGCTTGATATGACAATCGCGACACCCTCGGATCACACTGTGTTCTTTAACCCTCGCCCCCTCAATTTTGGCGATGGGATGACACGCGAAACAATCACTCCCACAGTCCCCCATTTTGGCAGGATCCGCGCTGTGACATTTAATGCACGTCAACATCGGTTTGTGCCGTTGGTCATGCTGAATATTTTTAAGCAACGCAGGATGGCACGTCATGCAATCCCCCGTACATCCCAACGCCCACGTAGCCACAAAAAGTATTGCAAATAAGACTATTTTTTTCATGGCGCCATTATGCCACAGTCACGGTTATTTCGTTATCAACACTGTCAAACGCAACCGATGACCCCTCAACCGCTTCACCACTTAAAATCAAATCAGCCAAAGTGTCTTCCACAATCTCATACAATGCCCGTTTAAGGGGTCGCGCCCCATAAACGGGATCAAACCCTGCTTGGGCGATAGTGCGTTTGGCACTGTCGGTGAGCGTCAATGTGATGTCACGCTCTTGAACTTTGGCAGCAATGTCTCGAAAGAAAAGATCCACGATACTGAGAATTTGCGCTTCACCCAAAGGATTAAAGACCACCACATCATCCAAACGGTTCAAAAATTCGGGCTTAAAGTGTTGTTTGAGTTCCCCAAGTACCATCGCTTCTAATCCATGCTCCCCCTGATGCGCCATAATCTTATCGCTGGCGATGTTGGAGGTCAAGATGATGATCGTATTGGTAAAATCGACCACCACCCCTTTGTTATCGGTCAGTCGTCCATCATCAAGGACTTGAAGCAAGATATTAAACACATCAGGGTGCGCTTTTTCCACCTCATCGAATAAAATCACACTGTAGGGCTTACGACGTACCGCTTCGGTGAGTTGCCCCCCCTCATCAAACCCCACATACCCTGGAGGCGCACCAACCAGACGGGAGACTGCGTGTTTTTCCATGTATTCCGACATATCAATACGAATCATCGACTCAGCACTGTCAAACAAAAACTGCGCCAAGGTTTTCGCCGTTTGGGTTTTCCCCACCCCCGTAGGGCCTAAAAAAAGGAATGAGCCAATGGGACGGCTTTTGTCCGAAAGTCCCGCTTTGTTCCGTTTGATCGCACGGGATACGGCGTGAATCGCTTTTTCTTGCCCCACCACATCGCGGTTTAGTTCATCCTCAATATGGAGGATCTTCTCTTTCTCCCCTTGGAGCATTTTGTTCACGGGGATTTTTGTCCAACGACTCACGATCCCCGCAATGGAAGCTTCATCGACACTGTTTTTGAGCAATGTCCCCACCTCAACCATCGCTTTCCATTGTTCGTGAAGCAAGCGTTCTTCCTCAAACAGTTTGGGAATTTCACCGTACTCAATCTCACCTGCACGTTTGTAATCGATGTTTTGCTTGGCAGTTTCTCCCTCACGACGTTTGGACTCAATCTCATTTTTAATCTTCGCAATGCGATTAAAGACCTCTTTTTCGTGGGCAAATTGCCCCTCTAATCCTCGACGTGCCTCAGTCGCATCGGCTAATTCATGCTCAATCTCTTCAAGGCGTTTGGTGTTTGCCAAGGAGGTTTCCATCTTCAACGCCTCTTTTTCCACGTGCAAATTGGTTAACGTACGCTTCACACGTGCCAACGCATTGGGTTCCGATTCGATTTGCATCCGTAACTCTGCTGCTGCTTCGTCGATAAGATCAATCGCTTTATCGGGTAAAAAACGGTCACTAATGTAGCGATCGGAGAGTTTTGCCGCCGCAATAAGCGCCGAATCGGCGATAGTAATACTGTGGTGCGATTCCAAACGCTCTTTAAGTCCCCGCAAGATTTGCAACGTTTGGTTCACACTGGGTTCGTTCACATGAACGGGTTGAAAACGGCGTTGCAATGCCGCATCTTTTTCAAAATATTTGCGGTACTCTTTGAGCGTTGTTGCCCCAATGGTGTGCAACTCTCCCCGTGCCAATGCGGGTTTGAGGATATTGGCAGCATCCATGGATCCCTCCGATGCCCCCGCGCCCACGATGGTGTGAATCTCGTCGATAAAAAGGATGATGTTGGCGGATTGTTTCACTTCATTAATCACTGCTTTGAGCCGATCTTCAAACTCTCCTCGGTATTTTGCCCCCGCGATGAGCGCACTCATATCCAGTGCAATGACTTTTTTGTTTTGGAGACTCAAGGGTACCTCTTTGGCGATGATCCGTTGCGCCAACCCCTCCACGAGAGCGGTTTTTCCTACCCCCGGTTCCCCCAATAAAATTGGATTATTTTTCGTTTTACGGATCAAAATTTGCATCATTCGACCAATCTCTTCATCGCGCCCAATCACGGGAGAGAGTTTCCCCTCGACCGCCATTTTCGTGAGATCAATACCGTATTTACTCAAGGATTCCAGCGTCTCATCCGCCGTTTGTGATTCGATCTTTTGCCCCGCACGAGAGGCTTCAAAGGTTTTGGCAAGCTCACGCACATCGACGTATTTCCCCAAAATTGATCTAAATGGATCGTTTGGGAGATTTGCGGTGATATAGGTATCAATGGCTAAAAAACTATCGCCATTTTTTGCCATTTCACCCGCACTCACTTCAAGCGAATGGGCAAACGTGCGCGAAAGGCGGATACTCTCTTTGGTCACATTCGACGCGGTGGGGAGTTTGGTCGTGGCACTTTTAACCTCCAACTCAATGGCGGTTTTATCCACCCCCATTTTGGTAAGCATTTGGTTCAACGGTGAGTTGGAATGGGCAAGCAATGCCCATAAAAAATGGAGGGGATCTACTTCGCTGTTTTTCGTGTGTAAGGCTAATGAGATCGACGCGTCGATCATCTCGGTCATTTGGTGGGTCAGTTTTTCAAAAATAGTGTTTGACATAAAATTCTCCTACAGTGAGTTGGAAGAATTATAATACTTTGAGTCACTTATTGTCAAGTTTTCTAAGTAAAACAGCTAAAAGTTTATTTTACGAAAAGTGATCGTCGTTTGCAATAGATCCAAATCACCGCTGAAACACCCGCCATGAGAAAGCTTAACGCCATCCCAAGGGTCATCCATTGCCCCATAAGATACCCGATTTGGGGGTCAGGGGCGCGGTAAAATTCGACCATTCCCCGACCCACACCGTACAAAAACCCATACAGAAGGATTAACTCCCCCTCAAACGCTTTGTGGTTGCGATAGGCATAGATAATCACAAAAACCACAATCCCCTCGACAAAAGCTTCATACAATTGCGAAGGGTGACGAAGGGTATCATAGACATAAATCCCCCACGGTACATCGGTGGCACGTCCCACCAACTCTTGGTTAAGGAAATTCCCAATACGCCCAAAAACATACCCCAAAGGTACCGATACCGCCACCAAATCCATCAACTGACCAAAAGGGATCCCATGACGAGAGTGATAGAGATACGATCCTATCAAGAACCCTAAAATCGCCCCATGAAAACTCATCCCCCGAATTCCCACAAAGTGACCATCCATAAATGGATTAAAAATCTGCCACGGTTGGGTAAGGTAGTACATTGTATGGGTATCGTAAAAGAGGATATACCCCAATCGCGCCCCCAGAATAACCCCGATTTCGGCATAGACAAAATAGTCATCCAATTGATCTTTGGTGATGGGAAGGTTGTCTTTTTGGACAATCCATTTGGCGATAACCAATGCCACCAGCAACGCTAACACGTACATCAAGCCATACCAATGGACGGGGATGACAAAGAGATTAAACGCTATGGGGTTAAAATGTTCGTAAATGTGGTTCCAGTATTCCATACTAGGTTATGTCCTTTTTAAAGCGTAATGTAACGTAGGATTGTACACCCTTAAGATTAATCTTTTCGTTCCTCATCCATACTAACCTAACAGATACGCGTACGCAGTGACCCACTCCCCATACGCCGCTAAATGATCCATCATAACCCCTTGGCGTTGTAAATCTTGGACGATCATCACACTAAATTCGCTTTGGAGATGGAGAGTGTAGGTCAGAAGGTGGTTGATTTTTTGCTCATCCGGATCACTCAAAATCCGTCCGACCAATGCAGATGAAAGCGCATAAAGTGCCGAAATGTCACGTGGGTATTCTACGCAATCCCCGCTCAAAATCGCCTCTACCTCAGGTAAAAGGGTCATTACTTTACAAAATCCCAAGAAATCGACAGCATTGGCTTTTCCCACCGCGCCACTGATCGCTTCTAACAAAAGACTATGCGGTAAAGTACTGTGCAAAATCGCATGAACCGCTTCCCAACTTCGGGGTGTGGCAAAACTGCGCTCATTTTTGGTGGGGTCAAAAGTAAAAAGGGCTTCGTGGTTAAATCCGATGTACGCCACAATACGCGCATCAATCCCCCCTCTAATCGCCCATTCGCGCCAATCCTCCACACTCACCTCCATCTCAACATGGACAAAACGGTTAGCCAACGGTGAGGGCAAACGATAGACGACACCTCTATCTCCCTCACGGTTTCCAGCTGCGACAATTGCCCATCCATCGGGTAACACATACTCCCCCACACGACGATCCAAAATCAATTGATACGCGGAGGCTTGAACCGCGGGTGCCGCGGCGTTTAGTTCATCGAGAAATAAAATACCCTCCCCCTCACGCGGTAAAAACGATGGGGGAGCCCAAAGTGCCTGATGCCCCTCTTTATCGTAAAAAGGGATCCCTTTAAGATCGGTGGGATCCATCAACGCAAGGCGCAGATCAATGCACGCTAATCCCTTTTCACGGGCAATGTGTTTGATAATCGAGGATTTTCCAATACCAGGGGGTCCCCATAAAAACGTGGGAATGTGTGATTCAATCATGGCGGTCATGGTGCTAATGGTCTGTGACGTTCTCACGAGTGCCATCCTATGTTGTGGGTTTGGATATGCGCCCCAAAGGTGGGGTTGGTCTGAACACGCCGTTCGTAACGGCGATCAAGAGAAAGTTGATAAAGAATGTCGATAGGAGTCGAAGGGTTGGAAGCTAGTGCCATAGAGATTTCAGAGTTCGCACGTTGATATAACACTTCAAGCTGTTGGGTTGCAAGAGACGTATTGGAGGCAAGCTGTGTTCCGTAGCGATTCATAGCAAAAAGAGTATCGACGTGTTCTGCTAAAAGTGTCGTATTTTGGGCTAATTGTGAAAAAACAGCCTCATTGTTCATCTCCATCAATCTCTTTTGCATTGATGCCGTGAGCGTATTATTAGAAGCAAGAGAGACTATCACCCTCATCCCATTTTCATCTTCTGTCATCCCGTACTTGATACGGGATCCATCTCCCCTAATAGTGGATTCCGTGTCGTCGCACGGAATGACGAAATTCATCAACCGTTCAAATCGTACTTCATCTAAAGGATAATAAGAGGCAATCGCTTCAGGATAGGTTGGCTCTAAAGTATCCGCACCCTGCGGTGATAACGAGGGATTGCACGCCAAAAGGGGATTAATCTCACTATCGTTTAACGCTAAAAGTTCCTCTTCTACTCCCAGCGGTTCTCGATGCGCCAAAAGCTTGGCACGTGTTGGAATTAGCTGTTTTAAAAGGGTCTTAGGGGTATCACGGTGTAAGGAAATCGCATCCAAAACACCTTTGAGTGCGCGTTCGTAGGGTTGTTTAATCTCTCGATGAATAGGGGAAAGTTCGGCAATCGCGGTGATTAAGCTAGCCGTGCCGTAGCGCTCAATCAAATGGGCTAACCCACTCATGGCGTATTGGACATTGTGATTACGCCCTAAATCGGCATAAAATCGCCCAATGACCGCAGCGGTCACATCCCGATTGGTATTCGTATCAAACAACCCCTCCCCCTGCCAATCATAGAGTTTGAGGAGTTTAAAAAAAAGTTCATCCGTGATATAAGGGTTTTGGATAAAATTGACCAACCGCTCATGATCACGGGAGAGCTTAAGGCTCATAAGTAAACGGTTAGGCTCAATAGAACGGCATAACCATTGCTCTATCTCACCAATCTCAACGATAGGGACACACTCCTCTTGATACAATCGCGCAGCCTCATTTTGTTCAAGAGGATTCATCATCCGCCCCTCAATGATGAGCGCAACCTCTCCCTCAAAGGTCGCTTTTACATCAATAGTATGAAGCTTCAAAAGAGTCTCAAACTCTTCGCGATGAAGTGAACGCGTTTTTCCCAACAATAACACCGATTTTCCACTCAAATGATCATAATTCATGCGGGCATTATAATCCATCAGGCTAAAAAAACACAGGGGCGGTATAATGTCATCAATAGTTTAAAAGGATTTTAACGATGGATGAATTGGATGAGGGTATCAACGCCTACGATGCGGGAGAGTATGCCAAAGCCTACGAGATTCTTTACCCACTGGCGGCCTACAAACGCAATGCCGAAGCCCAATTTCATCTGGGGATGATCTATTTTTACGGAGAAGGGGTAGACAAAGACATCGATAAAGCGATGGAGTGGTGGAAAAAAGCGATGCGCAGTGGTCATGTCGATGCGGCGTATCGCCTCAGTGAGATTGCCACCTCTACGAAGACCACGTTTTAATCTCTAGGGCAATTTTCACAATGGAGTCACTTGCACATCTCAGCCCTCGATTTTCCAAAAATCAGTACAGATTTCAGAACGTGAGCCTATGCTCAATATTTGAAGTTGTTATTCCCAAGGGTATTCTACAAGCACACCAGAGCCTTTAGCATGATGAAATTTCCCCTCTTTTTATTCTTACTCTCGACCCTTTTAAGCGCTCAAACTCTCACACTTGGTGTCTTCGCCTATCGTACTAGCGACAAAATCATAAAAGAGTATCAACCTATCGCCGAACATATCGCCCATAAACTCCATGTCAATATTATCGTTAGACCCCTTAGCCAAGAGGCACTCGAACAGGAGGTGAGTGAGGGGAAGATTGACATCATTGCCACCAACCCTACCCACTATCTTTCACTGCAAAAGCAGGGGAAAACGACGGGGGCAATTGCGACACTGGTTAAAAGATACAATACCCTCATCACGCCGTATCTTGGAGGGGTCATTATCACCCGTGCAGATAATGCAAATATCCGTTCTCTCTCAGGACTTAAGGGGAAAACAATCGCTATCCCCGGGAAGAAATTTTTAGGGGGATACCAGACACAAGCGTATGAACTGCTCAAAGCGGGGATTGATATGAATAAGGATGTGACAACCGTTGTGGTCAAGGGGCATGAAGCCGTTGTTGATGCTGTCCTCTTGGGAAAAGTGGATGCAGGGTTTATCCGTAGTGGAATCATTGAAGAGATGAAAAGCGAGAAAAAGCTGTTGCCCCAAGACCTTCAAGACCTTTTCGTTATCCATGAACAAAAATTTTCTTATTTTCCCCTCAAAACTTCCACGAATCTCTATCCAGAGTGGTCAATTGTTGTTTCTAAAAAGGTGGCAGTAGAGACTGTTTCCGATATTGCTGTTGCCTTATATAGCTATAAAAATACTGAAGAAGGGGCTGATATTATTGCTGGATTTACTATTCCCGGAGATTATGGTGATATAGATACTTTAGCACGAATGCTACGAATCCCACCCTATAACACCATCCCCTTTTTCACAATTGAAGATATTTGGCGTAAATACGACATTATTATTATTATTATTTCTACCTCTGTAACGCTCCTCTTTTTGAGTCTGCTTGGGTTTCTCTATCGAAAAACACACTTTCAGCAAAAATATGCCCAATCCATTTTGGATACCATTCCAACACCCATTATTGTGTCAGATGGACACAACCTTATTAGTGCAAACAACGTATTTTTAGATTTTGTCGAATGTGACACCCTTGAAACTTTTAAACGTCACCATAGCTGCGTTTGTGACCTATTTGAAGAGGGAGATACCAATGAATACCTTCACTCCAATGTGAATAATATAACATGGATAGAGTATATTCTAAAGCGTCCAGAAAAAAACCACAAGGTTAAAATCACCATTCGTGGGGTAACAAAATCATTTAAAGTAAATGCCTCTAAGGTGTTCTATAAAGATTTAATCCGTTTTATCGTCGTTTTTAATGATATATCTCAACTTATTAATCAATCCACCATCGATACACTCACTGGAATTGCTAACCGAACCCATTTTAATCTTCTCTTAAAACATAACCTTTATGTAGTCCAACGAGAAAAAACCCCTCTCAGCTTCATCTTCTTTGATATTGACCATTTCAAATCAGTGAATGATACCTACGGTCACCTAGTTGGGGATGATGTTTTGCGTCATTTAGCGAACCTAATCAGCAACAGTTTGCGCAAAAGTGATATTGTCGCACGATGGGGCGGCGAGGAGTTTATTATTCTCCTTAGTAATACACCTGTTCAAGCTGCTGTTACAATAGCCCAAAAGTTACGAGAAACCATTGAAAACGAAGAATTCGCAACCGTACAGCACATCACCTGCTCCTTTGGAGTGACCCAACTATTAGAGAATGAAGAAGGTGAAGCACTCCTCTTACGTCTGGATCAACAACTCTATAACGCTAAAGAGGGTGGACGTAATAGAGTGGAAGTGGGTTAAGGCAAAAGGGGATAGGTATTTTAAGGGACATTTTGGAGAGGGTTGGTACAATGTTTGTCATAGAGTTTCTTGTGATTTAGTATAATACGAAAAAAAGTTAAGGGAAAGGGGGATCCGATAATGATGCACTGTTTTAGCGAACACCGCCAAGCATTTCACAAACAACTTATGAATGAAATAGGGGATTATCAGTACCGTTTTTCACGTCATCAGACGGTCTATTCCATCGCTTTGGCATTTACCCCCGATGAGACGATCAACTTGGAATTTTTTGCCTCGCATTTGCGACGAAACGATAAATTTATCCCGTTTCAACCCAATCTTTGTGCCATTATTTTTGATGCTACCAACGATGCACAAGGAATTAAAGCCTCTGAAAACATTCTTTCCAGCGTTGAAAATCATTTTTTTACCACCCCCTTGTATATGGCGGTAGTAACCGCGGAGGAAGAAACCAGCGAATTTCAAATGATCTACAACCTTTTTGATTTGGTCAAATACGCCATTGAGCATACCATGACCAATGAAGTTATCGAACGTTCGCAAATCATCCGCTACGGCTAAACCGCCCTGCCCCCTTGTAACACGCAAGCGATACTGTATTTCATATCCTCATCCAAATTTTCCATCGAATTCACCATCCACGACAAATACCCTTTATCGAGCAGAGCAATTTCAGTGAGGGTTTTCCCCTTGTATTTTCCAAATTTCAGGGGTTTGGTGAAGACGACAGGGGTTTGGGTCAACTCTATCATCTTCTCAATTGGGTTAACATTCCCAAAACGTTCGGTCAATTTTTTCCGTAGTTCGGTCAAAAAAAGCTTTAAGACCAACACATCCCCTATGGCATCATGCGCTTTGACCACAATCCCCAAACGATTCGCTTCTTCTTCCTCCCGTTGGTACAATCCTAAACGATACCGAAAAAATTGAAGCCGATGGGAATCCTCTTCGTCAAAAAGGTGTTTAGCACACCGTAACGTATCAATAAGACGCATTTTTGAGCTGAAATTTTCTTTGGCAAGCATCCCAAGATCAAACGGAGCATTATGGATAATCATCACATTATCAGCGGTATTGAGTCCCTCCAAAACCTTAAAGGCTTCCGTTTGCGTACATGAGGGCTTCCCCTTAATCATCTCAGGGGTAATTCCATGCACCTCCATCGCCCCATACCCAATGGGGACATCGGAAGAACAAAAATCATTATAGACGTGGGTATTTTTCCCCTCTAAGACCATAAACCCCAACTGGATAATACGATCCTCTTCCCCTGTTCCTGTGGTTTCGGTATCCAATAAGAGGTATTTAGCCATTAATATTGGTCATCGTCTTTGTCAAGATCAAACTCATCGTAATCATCGTCGTCTTCATCTTCGTCCTCATCGTAATCCAAATCATCCTCATCCTCATCGTTTTCACGCATAGCGGTCAATTCGGTATACAATTGTTCTGCCTCTTCCTCATCCACGTCGCCACTTTCGATCTCTTTTAAGAGGTCTTTATACTCATCGCGCAACGCTTGCATCTCCTCAAGCTCTTGACGCTCTTGAGTCGTTGCATCCTTAGCAGAAGCAATCCCCTCAAAAAGGGCATCAATATGATCTTCCACGTCGGGGATCAACTCGTTTTGAATCAAATGTTTTAATTGTGTCGTGTAGACCATGATAGTTCCTTCGTTTTGGTGTAATAGTACAATTGTAGCAAAAGAATGGGGGAAATGGGGGAGATTCTCTTGCTATTAGCACGTTTTTAGCGTACTTAAGTAAATAAAAAAGTTTCTTAAAACTATGCTATAATTTCCAAGACTAGTGAAAATTAATGAAGGCTTAAAATGAAAGTTTTGCTATTAGCAGGTGGCTATGGGACACGACTCTCAGAAGAGACCGATGTGCGTCCAAAGCCCATGGTAGAGATTGGTGGAAAGCCTATTTTGTGGCATATTATGAAGATCTATTCTGCTTATGGATTTAATGATTTTGTTATTCTCTTGGGATACAAAGGCTATTATATCAAAGAGTATTTCGCTAACTATTTTTTGCATCAAAGTGATGTAACAATTGATATGCAAAACGGGAGAATGGAAGTTCTTAATAACTCTAGTGAACCATGGAAAGTAACCTTACTCGATACTGGGTTGGAGACTATGACAGGTGGGCGTGTAAAACGGGCGCAGGATTTTATAGGAAATGACCCATTTATGCTTACCTATGGCGATGGAGTAAGTGATATTAATATTGATGATCTTGTTAAGTTCCATAAGTCCCACGGCAAAGCGATGACCATGTGTTCCACTCAGCCAGAGGGGCGTTTTGGTGCATTAAATATTGAAGAAAATGGTCAAGTGACTAATTTTTTAGAAAAACCAAAAGGTGATGGCGGATGGGTTAACATCGGGTTTTTTGTTTGTGAACCAAAAGTTTTTGACTATATCTTAGATGGTGATAGTACTGTTTTCGAACAAGCTCCTCTTCAAACATTGGCACAAGAGGGTGGAATTATGACCTATAAACATCGCGGTTTTTGGAAACCGATGGATAGTTTAAAAGATAAAACCGATTTAAATAAGCTATGGGATACCAAAAAAGCTCCGTGGAAAGTTTGGTAATGGAGACCCTCTTTAGCGGTATTTATAAAAACAAAACGGTTTTAGTAACCGGTCATACCGGATTTAAAGGCTCTTGGTTATCATTTTGGCTTCAACAAATGGGTGCAAAAGTTATCGGCTACTCATTAGCTGCACCAACTGAACCTAATCATCTTTCTTTGCTTAATCTCAATATCGTTTCGGTTATAGGAGATATTCGTGATTTAGAGCATCTTAACACAACGATTGAAACGTATAAACCCGATATTGTCTTTCATCTCGCCGCTCAACCTTTGGTGCGACTCTCCTATGAAAATCCCATTGAAACGTATGAAACCAATGTGATAGGAACGCTCAAAGTATTCGAAGCATGTCGAACCAATAATGTGCGAGCCATTGTCAATATCACCAGCGATAAAGCGTATGAAAACCGTGAATGGGTGTGGGGATACCGTGAGAATGATCCGATGGGAGGGTATGATCCCTATAGCTCTTCCAAAGGGTGTGCCGATTTGCTTGCCAACTCGTATCGCAGCTCCTATTTCAATCCTTCCGAATATAAAAAATCACACAATACTTTGCTAGCATCGTGCCGCGCTGGTAATGTTATCGGCGGCGGGGATTGGGCAAAAGATCGTCTTATGACTGATATTATGGTTTCTGTGTCTCAAGGTAAAAAAGTGTGTATCCGAAATCCTAATGCGACCCGTCCTTGGCAACACGTTCTTGAACCGCTGAGCGGCTATTTGGCTATTGGGCAAAAGTTGTTAGAAGAAAAAGTGGAATTTGGTGAAGCATGGAACTTTGGTCCAAGTGATGAGGGAAGCATTACGGTCGAAGAGGTCGTAAATCATGTGAGAAAACATTGGGATAAAATCGATTATGAGATCCATCGAGATCCTCATCAACTTCATGAAGCCAATCTTTTGAAACTCGATTGTTCAAAAGCCCATATCCGTTTACAATGGAAAGATGTGTGGAATAGCGAAACAACATTTGAAAAGACGGTGAAATGGTATAAAGATTTTTACGAGAGTGGCAATGTAACCACTGAAAAAGATTTATTGGACTATATAACTGAGGCAAAAAATAAAAAATTACTATGGACAAGAGGATAATGATGACCCAAGCAGAACAACTCAAGCAAGAGATTTTAGCCAAAACTAAAGAGTATTATGAACTCGTACACAAGCCGATGCAAGAAAAAGCATTTGTAGCAGGTAAGAGCCGTGTCAACTACGCAGGTCGTGTTTTTGATGAGAAAGAGATGAGCAATTTGGTCGATAGTTCCCTTGATTTTTGGCTTACCTACGGTGATTACTCGAAACAATTTGAGAAAAAACTCGCTGATTATCTCGGAGTTCGATGGACATTCTTGGTTAACAGTGGAAGCTCTGCAAATTTACTCGCTTTTTACGCTCTTACCTCACCGTTACTTGGTGATCGTCAGGTCAAACGAGGTGATGAAGTAATCACCGTAGCTGCAGGTTTTCCGACAACGGTTGCACCTATCGTCCAATACGGTGCCGTCCCCGTCTTCGTCGACATGGAGTTAACCCATTTTAATATCGATGTTACCCAACTCGAACAGGCACTTAGCCCAAAAACCAAAGCAGTGATGATCGCACATACTCTTGGGAATCCGTTTAACCTCCGTGCGCTAAAAGAGTTTTGTGATAAACATAATCTTTGGCTGATTGAAGATAACTGTGATGCCCTTGGCTCTACCTATGAGGGAAAACCTACGGGGACATGGGGTGACATCGGAACATCGAGCTTCTACCCTCCACATCACATGACAATGGGTGAGGGGGGTGCGACTTATACCGATAATCCACTGCTCAAAAAGATTATGCTCTCCATGCGTGATTGGGGACGAGATTGCTGGTGCGAAAGCGGTGTAGATAATACCTGTGGATGCCGTTTTTCACAAAGCTTTGGAACGTTGCCAAAAGGGTATGACCATAAATACGTCTACAGCCACTTTGGGTTTAACCTAAAAGTTTCTGATATGCAAGCATCTATCGGTGTTGCACAACTCGAAAAATTTCCGACGTTTGTCGAAAAACGGAAAGAAAACTTCTCTAAACTTTACGAAGGATTGAGTGGAATTGACGCATTGATTCTAAATTCCGCAACACCTAACAGTGACCCAAGCTGGTTTGGATTTATGATTACGCTTGCAGATGGTGTCACTTTTAGTCGTAACGAACTGGTAGAGCATCTTGAAAATGCCAACATCCAAACCCGTAATCTTTTTGCCGGAAATATGCTACGCCATCCAATGTTTGATAGCATGGTAGAGGGGAGTGATTATCGAGTAATCGGCGATTTGCCTAATACTGACAAAATCATGAACGACAGCTTTTGGATTGGTCTTTATCCTGGGATGGGTGATGATGCTATCGGATATATGGTTTCTAAGGTTCGGGAGTTTGTAAAATGAGTATCCGCGTAGCCGATTACATCGCCCAATTTTTAGCAGATCATAATGATACAGCTAAAACCGTCTTCCTCGTTTCCGGTGGCGGAAATATGCATATTATCGACGGAATCGGCAAAAACAGTGGGTTGAAATATGTGTGTAATCACCATGAACAAGCGTGTGCGATTGCTGCTGAAGGATTTGCTCGTGTAAGCAATAAAATCGGCATTGCCATTGTCACGACAGGTCCTGGAGGGACGAATGCAATTACGGGCGTGATGGGCGGATGGGTTGATTCGATTCCGATGCTTATTATCTCAGGTCAGGTGAAATTTGAAACAACGATTGCCTCTCAACCGGAACTCAATCTTCGTCAGATCGGTGATCAGGAGATCAATATCGTCGATATTGTCAAACCGATTACTAAATACGCTGTCATGGTTACCGATAAAAATAAAATTCGTGCCCATTTAGAAGAGGCAGTTTATTGGGCGAAAAACGGTCGTCCGGGTCCCGTATGGATCGATGTACCGCTTGATATACAGGGTGCAATGGTCGAAGAGGATGAATCGATAGGTTTTACCCCTCCTAACGAACCTGTCTATAATTGTCAAATTGACGCAGTAATCGATGCGCTCAAAAATGCAAAACGTCCGGTTATCATTGCAGGAAATGGTATTACACTCGCAGGGGGGGTGGAACAATTCCGAAAATTGGCATCGACACTTCATATCCCTGTGATTGCTACATTTGCTCGTTATGATATTGTCAAAGACGATGACCCGTTTTATTTTGGACGTTCAGGATCATTAGGACATCGTGCCGGAAATTTTGTAGTTCAAAACAGTGATTTGATTATCACCATCGGTGCAAGGCTCAATATTCGGGTGGTTAGTTATAACTGGGAGTTTTTTGCCCGTGAAGCCAAGAAAATTGTAGTTGACATTGACCCGAACGAGTTGAAAAAACATACGGTAGAAATTGATATACCGGTTGAAGCGGATGCCAAAGTTTTTTGTAGCGAGTTATTAGAAGCGACTGATTCTGCCAAATTACCATCATATCGTGAGTGGATTGAACGATGTCAGCACTATCGCCGTGATTTTCCTACGATTACAACGGAACGTCAAGTGGTTAACGACGTAGTAGATTCGTATAATTTTTATGATGTATTTTCAAACATTTCAAGAGATGACGATATTTTTGTGTTTGGAAACGGTACAGCCTGCGTAGCATCTTACCAGAGTTTACGTTTACGGAAAAACCAAAAAGTGGTGGTAAATTCCGGTTGTGCATCGATGGGATACGATGTGCCTGCTGCTATCGGAGCGTGCTATGCGAATGATCAGCATGATGTTATCTGTGTGACGGGTGATGGAAGTTTGCAAATGAATATCCAAGAGTTTCAAACCATTATCCACAACCAGCTCCCGATTAAACTGTTTGTCCTCAACAATGACGGCTATATCTCTATCCGTAATACCCAAGGGGGCTTTTTCAAAGGGCACTATGTCGGTTCAACCCATGAAAGCGGTATTAGCTGCCCCGATACGATTAAAATCGCTCAGGCATACGGTTTTACAACCTATAAAATTGACAATCAAAACGACCTTGCCAATGATATATCCAAAGTCCTTGCTATGAAGGGACCGGTAGTGTGTGAAGTGATGCTCAGTCCAACGGAAAAGATGGAACCGAAACTCTCTTCTGAAGCGAAACCGGATGGGCGAATGGTTTCTAAACCGTTGGAAGATATGTTTCCTTTCTTAGATCGAGAAATATTTAATGCCAACATGATTGTAAAGACCATCGATGAATAAGCAAACTGTTCTTATTACCGGGGCATCCAAAGGGATCGGTAAAGCAATTGCCGATCTATTAAGAGAACAAAATATTTATGATCTATTAACTCCCTCCCACCATGATCTTGACCTCTCATCTAGGGAGTCTATCAAAAATTACTGCGCACAACATTCTGCCATTGATATTTTGATTAATAATGCAGGAATCAATATTCTCGGTGCGGTAGATAGCATCAGTGATGATGATATGGATACGATGCTAGGGACGAATTTAATCGGACCAATCGCTTTAATTCGAGCCGTAGTTTCTTCGATGAAAACTAATGGATCAGGAAAAATAGTCAATATCAGCTCGATCTGGGGAATACGATCAAAAGAGAATCGGACTTTGTACTCTGCAACAAAATTTGCTCTTAATGGAGTAACAAAAGCACTATCGCGAGAATTGGGTGAACATACTATTTTGGTGAATTCGCTTTGTCCTGGGTATGTCAATACCGAGTTAACCCAAAAGAATGTTTCCCCCGAAGAACAAGAGAAAATCAAAGCGACTATCCCCTTGGGACGTTTTGCTGAACCAACTGAAATTGCAAAAACAGTCGCTTTTTTGATCTCTTCGGATAATACCTACATAACAGGACAGACGATCATCATTGATGGAGGATTTTTAGCATGACGGAACTTCAAATACACTCGAATCTCAGAGATTATACAGTCTCATTTGAAGATGATTTTAATTTTTTAGACTCATTTAGAGAGATTGAACACAAATGTGTCATGATTGATCGCAATGTTGCAACTTTGTATCAGGATCATTTTGATTCTGTATTTAAACACGATGAAGTTATTTTGTTTGATGCCATCGAAGAGAATAAAACTCTCGATTATGCTGGTACTTTGATTGAGCAGATTATTGCGCAAGCAGCCAAAAAAAATCTGACCGTGATTTCGATCGGTGGAGGAATTACGCAGGACTTGACCGGTTTTATCGCTTCGACACTTTATCGAGGGGTTAACTGGGTTTTTGTTCCCACAACTTTTTTAGCCCAAACAGACAGTTGTATCGGGAGTAAAACATCGATCAATTTTAAATCCTTTAAAAATCTTTTGGGGACATTTTATCCCCCTTCAAGAATCTACATCAACCCCGCTTTTTTACAAACTTTAACCCCTCTTGATTTTTACAGCGGTATCGGAGAAACGATCAAGTTTCAACTGATGAAAGAAGACGAAAATAAAAACTTTGATCAGATTATAGAAACGATCGAGAAAGCGAAACAGGATCGTACTAAACTATTGCCATTGATCGAAGAGAATATGCGGGTGAAACTCTCCTATATGGAGGGTGATGAATTTGATCAGGGGCGACGAAATTTGCTGAATTACGGGCACTGTTTAGGTCATGCGCTTGAGACGGTAACTGATTATTATGTTCCGCATGGTATCGCAGTAACCGTAGGGATGATTTTTGCCAATGCTGTTTCTCTAAAACGAGGATGGATGAGTATAGAGTTATTTGATCATCTCAATGAAAAGCTCTTTGCCCCAAACATACCGCTTAGTCTTGAAGATAGCCATTTTGATAGAGAACGTTTGTTGCAGGCGATGAAAAACGATAAAAAGCGTATTGGTAAGGCATTAACCGCTATTATTCCTGACAATACTTTTATCATGCAAAAGATGGATGATGTAAGTGAAGAAGAGTTTGATTATGCGTTGAATGTGACAAGAGATTTTTTAGTAGGGAGAACAAAATGAATAGTATCGAACGAGAGATGGTAGAAGTCCTAAAAATACTTCGGGACGAATACGGTGTATTTGAGATCAAAGCGGAGTTTGAAGCGGAAGGTAGCCGTATCGAGGAGATGATGCGTCTCAAAGATGTCACTTCGAAAGTAGATTTGCCAATCATCTTAAAAATCGGTGGAGTAGAAGCTATTACTGATATTTATAACGGTCTTTCTATTGGAGTAAAGGGTATTATTGCCCCTATGGCAGAAACTGCTTTTGCGGTATCTAAATTTTTGAATTCGATTGAAACATTTGTAGCGGAGGATAATCGAGAGGATGTTGATTTTGCTATTAATATCGAAACAAAAACAGCTTACGAAAACCTCGATACTATTTTAGCTCTCGATAAATTAGATTTATTATATGGTATCACTATCGGTCGAGTAGATATGGTAGGTTCTATGGGATATGATCGGAGCCGAGTGGATGGAGAAGAGATTTCGTCTATGTGCCGAACTATCTTTCAAAAAGCACGCGAAAAAAATCTCAAGACGGGGTTGGGCGGAGCAATCTCTACTGGTTCGATTCCCCTTATTAAGTCATTGGTGGCTGATAATTTAATCGACAAATATGAAACGCGAAAAGTTGTTTTCGAAGTAGACGCTATTCATAAAAATCCTGAAGCAGGAATTTTAAAAGCGATTGAATTTGAACTACTTTGGCTCAAAAGCAAACGACGTTATTATGCTGGTATCAAAGCGGAAGATGAACATCGTATCGAGATGCTCGAAAAACGTTTAGGGCAACGATGAACATCTTCATCACTGGAGCGCATGGGTTTGTCGGTCGTAATCTAACGGAGTATTTGACGAAAACAGCATCTCATCTACTTTTTACCCCTAAAAGCAGTGAACTTAATCTATTGGATGAAAATGCTGTTGATGAATACGTTAGTAAGCATAATATAGATATTATCATTCACGGAGCCAATCGAGGCGGTGGGCGTGATACCGCTGAGATGAATGATGTTGTCCATACGAATCTTCGGATGTTTTTTAATATCGCTAAACAATCCACAAAAGTAAAAAAAATTATTCATTTAGGAAGCGGAGCGGAGTATGGTAAACATAAACCGATAGTAGATGCTCTCGAAGAAGATGCTCTATTGGTATTGCCACACGATGATTATGGATTTTATAAATCTATCTGTGCCCGTTATATCGATAAGTGTGACAATATTTATAATCTTCGTATTTTTGCCACATACGGGAAATATGAGAACTATCAATTTAAATTTATCTCCAATGCTATCGTTAAAAATCTCTTAGGACTTCCGATAGAGATTATGCAAAATGTCTATTTTGATTACATTGATATTGATGATATGGTTCCGATGATAGCTTATTTTATAGAGCATGATGGACAATACCGCACCTATAATATCTCCAAAGGGGAGAAAGTAGATTTAGTAACTTTGGCGCGAACAATCAATGAGGTGAGTGCTTTTAAATCAGAGATTACTGTCAAAAATGCAGGGTTAAATCTCGAATATACTTCATTCAATCAACGAATTATGAAGGAATACTCTTTTCATCTATCAACCCATCGGGAAACGATTACACGGCTCATGGAGTATTATCGATCCATATTACCGGAGATTGATGCTAATGAGATTAGAGGTGATGCATTGGCGGAGAAAATTACCATTGTAAAAGAGTCATGAAGCAATTTTTAATCAAACACGAACAAAAAATCCGGTATCTCATTATCGGAGGATGGAATACCCTCTTTGGCTACGGGGTATTTTCTGGCTTATATTTTTGGCTTTCAGGAAATATCCACTATTTGGTCATCCTTTCACTAAGTTATATTATCAGCATTACGAACACCTATATTGGGTATAAACTTTTCGTTTTTAGAACCAAAGGAAATATTTTACGAGAATATTTCCGCTTTTATCTTGTCTATGGAGTCTCATTTTTGGTTAATTTGGCTTCACTCCCTTTTCTCCTTGAGATACTTCATCTCAATATGTATGTCGCCCAAGCACTCATCACTCTCTTAACGGTCATTGGTAGCTATGTATTACACAAAAATTTCTCCTTTAAAGGGAAAAAATGATTTTTCTACGTAAAAATATCGAATTGCTTTATCTTTTTTTTATCGCCATTCAAGTGGTGTTAATTAGCCAATATTGTATCAATTCTCTTCCCATTGCCCTCCCCCACTATTTTTATTTTGAAAGTGTCGCTATCGTTTTTAATGATCACAAACGGGTGGAACTTCTTAGCTATATGTTCGGGGTTATCGTATTGGGTCTCTTTTTTATGGGGATCGTGATTGGAGAGAGTAAATTAAATTTAAAAGCAAGACGATATGCCTTGTCCACTCTTTTAGCGTTAATAGATTGGAAAAATAAGAAATTATTGCTCATAGCGCTATTTCTCTGTATTATATTGCCAACTTTAGTTTTTAAATCAAATGGTTCTTTTGATGGAAAGCTGATAATTCAGACTATTGGCTTGGGTGCTACTCTTGTTTTCCCCTTTTGGAATTACTTTTTACGTTATAAAGCTGAGGAGATTGAATGTATTAAAAAGATGGGAATAAAATTACAAAATTATTCAAATATTATTTTGAAAAAAAACTATTTTTACATAATGATTTTAGTGATTGCTTTTTTACAGTTAGGATATTTATTTTATGATCCTATCGTTAATCAACCAAAAATTATTAATGAATATCTAACTATACCAGAACAAACTATTATGAAGAATGGCCAGAAAGTCGAGAATAATGACTATCTTAAAGTGATAAGTTCAAATGGACATGATAATAAAGAGATTGTGACAGATCCTTTTTCAGCTCAGAAATTACATAATTCTCAAACAGATGAGTGGTTAGAGAGCAATCAATTTGAAATACGTTGGCAAGTACTCAGCCGATTTATGATTCATCATAATAGCTTTATGTTCATCCCCATTAGCGACTTTATGCTGGATAAAAATATCCATACGATTAACGCCCAATACGGACTAGGGGGGACATGGTTTTTTACTAAACTGTTCTCCCTTATAGGCGATGTCTCTTTTGATAACTGGCTAAAAGTCTCTTATGCTTTTTACTACTTTTATTTTGGACTTTTTGTCGCCATTGTTTTTGCTATCACACGAAGCTTGGCATGGACAACCGCTATTTTTTTGATTTCACTCACCCTTATCAACAATCGAGGATACGATTTTTTACTCCTTCCACCCGGAGAATCCCCTTGGCGACATTTTTTTGATATTTCCATTATCTATTTTTTATACCTTTATGGAGAAAAAAAGAAAACCATCTATTACCTTTTTGCCCTTGGACTGGGAATTCTTTCCGTTGCTTTAAGCCCCCAAGTTGGTCTGATGATTTGTGTCGCGACCATAGTATCCGGAATTTTTTACACCTACTACGAAAAACGTCCATTGACCCTTGTTCTCATAGCGAGTTTCCTTGCCCTCATTATTACGATGGGTTCTTTTTTCTTTTTATCCAGTGCTAATGATTTGGCTCAGTACTATTTGGATGGGGTAATTGGATTTCCTATCTCCTCGTTACAACTGTTCAAAATTTTCGTTTTCTTTAGTGTAGGCTATATCCTTTTCTTAAAAATTTTGAGAGATCGGTTATTACCTAACTATGGCTATTTACTTTTTTTGATCATTTACACCCAAGAACTAATTTTGTACATTATCTGGCATTACGATAGTAATGGTTTTAAATCACGCGCTTTTATCTATGTCCTCACCGTTGCTTTACTCCTTTTTCCTTTTCGGAAACTATTGACCCTTAGTCGCTGGAAACATTATATTATCTTGGCACTCTCCCTTGTCATAGCCACGGTATATATAAGAAGTATTGTCCATGTCCACAAAAGCAAACATGATTACGAAAAAATATTCGATCATCATGTCACCTACCAATGGACTATGGATCGTGCGCACATCCTTTCGACCATGAATCCCGTTTATTTTCAAAACGGTGTCGATCTCATCCAAAAGTACACTCAAGGGGACAATGGGATCTATATCGTTTCAGAATACGATAATTTCTTACCTTTTTTAGCCCACAAATACAGCTTGATGCCCTTTTTTGATCTTAAATGGTATTTGCTCACTCCCAAAGAGTTACATAAAAGCATCACAATTTTACAGACAAAAAAACCCAAATATCTCTTTGTTGATACGGGGATAGATCGTGATCTTACCCCTGAAATTATTGACTCAGATCTCCCTGAAATCGGTTATCTTCACCAAGAGTCCATTTGGCGTGCCCAACGTCTCAGACTTCTTAATGATGTTTTCCAAGGTGTTGCCAATGACTATACGTTGGTTGAAAAAGGGTATTTGATTTCAGTTTACCAAAGAAAGGATTTGCAATGAAAATCATTAGTGTTATAACTCCATGTTACAACGAAGAAGAAAATATCGCCGAGGTATACGCACAAGTAAAAGCCGTTTTTACCCAAAAGTTACCGCAATATTGTTATGAACACGTCTTTATTGACAACGCATCTGAAGATCGCACCGTGGAGATTTTACGTGAGATTGCACACGAGGACACCAATGTCAAAGTGATCGTCAATGCCCGTAATTTCGGGCATATCCGCTCACCGTTTCATGGAATGATGCAGTGTAGCGGGGATGCAATTATCTCTATTGTCGCTGATTTACAAGATCCCCCTGCCATGATTGTCGATTTTATCCAAAAATGGGAAGAGGGGTATAAAATCGTCATTGCGGTTAAAGAACAAAGTTATGAAGCGCAATGGATGTTTAAACTTCGGGAAGCGTATTACCACCTTTTGCATCAACTCTCAGAAGTGGAAATTTTTAAAGGATTTACGGGATTTGGTCTGTATGATAAAAAAATCATCGATTTTATGCGTGAATTTGATGATCCGTATCCATTTTTTCGAGGTCTTATCGCTGAAATTGGGTTCAAAACTGCCAAAATACCCTACACGCAACCTGCTCGCCCCCGTGGAATATCGAAAAATAACTTTTATACCCTTTACGATATGGGAATTTTAGGGATTATCAATAATTCCAAAGTGCCGTTGCGGATAGCCACCTTTTTAGGATTTTTACTCTCCTTTATGAGTTTTATGACCGCTATTATTTATACGGTTGTTAAATTGTTTAATTGGTACAGTATGCCACTGGGCATTGCCCCTTTGATCATCGGTAGCGCATTTATGTTTGGAATGGTTCTCTTTTTTCTGGGGATCATCGGGGAGTACATTGGGGCAATCTATACTCAAATATTAAAACGTCCCCGTGTTTTTGAATCTGAAAGGATCAATTTTTAAGATGAATTTCATTATTTTTGTCTCAGGGTATGATGATAATTCAGGGGGAACGGTTGTCCTGCACCAATTGTGTCATAGACTCAATGAGTTGGGAGAAAAAGCGTTTATTTGGCCCACCAGTAAACCTTTTTTGGATCCCAAAAACCCTTTTAAAACCGCCTATTTAGCGTTACGGTACCACCTTCGGCACCTTCGACGAAAATTGCGAAAAAATCCTTCTCTCATTACCCCCATTGCCTCGTATGCTGATCTAAAAGAGGCAATTGTTATTTATCCTGAAGTCATCCGAGGTAATCCCCTTCAAGCACAAAATGTGGTTCGATGGCTTCTTTATACACTGGGGGGAGAGACTAAAGAGAGTCTCAATTTCGGGGAAAATGACCTCTTTTTTTATTACGATAAAGCATTTGACAACCCTATGCTCAACCCTTATCCTGATAATCATCTCCACATCGTCTCTTCCCGAACCACTACATACCAATACCTCAACACCCAAAAAAGGGAAGGGACGTGTACCATCCTTCGCAAAGGGAGGGGACGAAAAATCGTTCATGATCTTAAAAATTCAGTAGTAATCGATGGATTATCCCACCAAGCTACTGCCGATATTTTTAATCGTGTCGAGTTTTGCATCTCCTATGATAATTACACCATGTATACTACCTATGCTGCGATGTGCGGATGTATCCCCATTGTAATCCCTGAAGAGGGAGTCACCAAAGAGCAATGGCAACCCGAAGAGGCAAGTCGATATGGGATAGCGTATGGATTTGGAGACACCGATTATGCCATTCAAACCCGCCCCCTTTTGCTAGAATCATTACAAAAAAAAGAGTATGATTCCCGCCAATCGGTGATTCATTTTGTTGAAAAATGCAACGCTTATTTTTCTTCTCCCTCCTCCTGAAAAATCACCCGCTAAAACTCTCTTTTCTACGCTACAATAGTGACCAATGAAAAGGGGTTTTCCATGAAACGTATCCATCTCATCGTTGCGCTTGTTGTTGTGTTGGTCTCCACCATTATTGCGTTGGGGGTTATCAAAAAAAGTTCCCGCCTATCCTACCGCTATCCCCCCTCCAATTTGATGGTTGATTTACGCCATCCCGATGGGTATATCCAGACCCAAAGTCTCTCAGATTTACCCAAAGATCTCCTCACGATCCCCATTGCACGGGATGTTTTGACCCAAGATTGGGCATTTTATTACACCAACCATGAAGATCGGATGGGGGTTAAGGGGACTCTTAAACGGATCACTTACGAAAAAGATCTTCAATGGAGTGATACGTTAGTCCAAAGTCTCCTCGATGAACCGGCACAAATGGCGTTTTGGCGGGATGGGAAGGGGGCGTTACGCCATTATGCCCTGATCGTCAATCGGACATTTGTCACCAAATTCATGGAGCAACTCGCCTCCATCGCCCTTAATGACACCCAACTCACCCATGCAGGGGATATTGAGACCTTAGAGGGGAAACTTCCATTATATGCGTTGGAGATTACTCCACGACGCACTTTTTTGTTTCTCAGTCACGGGGATAAATTGATCGTTTTTTCCAGTCCCGATTTGGTGTTTGGGCGGAAAAACACCCTTGACCCAAGCGTCAAAGAGGCAATTAATGGGTGGTTAAAAAACGATACCCTCGCCACTTTGTTTGATGCCCCCCCTATCAGTGCTGCCAAACATACCCTCATTGTCCGCTCCAGTGCATTGGCATTGGGGTACAGCCCTTTTATCCCCCGCTTAAAAGGGGTTCGATTGGATTACCAAGGGAGCCAATGGTCGAGCGCTTTGTGGATGAATCCAACCCCATTCCAAGAAGTCTCCCTCAGTGACCCCCAATTGTGGAACGCCGCGCCTGCCAATCCTACGGTGTGTATGATGCTCCCTGTGGATTGGAATCACGTTCGTTTTCTCCTTGCCCAAGGGAAACAAAAGACCAAAGCCATCGACGCATCAGGGTTAGATAGCCCTGCACTAGCCTGTTGGTATCCCCAATCAAGTCTCTATACCCCGCTGTTTATCACCCGCAGCGCATCCACCTCACCCAGTTCAATCACCGCCTTGGCACGCTTTGCCATTGCCGATAAAAAGCTCCTCACCCTCCCCTCCAAAGGATTGATGTTAGGAGGTACGACCAATCCCAGCACCGTAGGCGTACGGGAGGGGTATCTTATCTTCTCCCCTGATCGTGAATTGGTGACCAAAACCTTCGATACCATCGAACACCGTTTTCCCAACGTCACCGATCAGGTCAAAGCCTCCGAATCGACCTTAATGGTCATCAATCCAAAACCCCTCTCCCAAATGGTACAACGCGCCATTATGAGTGCGGTGGATGGTTCAGGCGATAGCAATTTACTCACCGCAACCCAGCAGCTTTTACCCCCCAAGATGGAAGCGTTGGGGCGTTATCCCAGCTATCGGTTAGAACGCGCCAAACGCTCAAGTCGTGAAAAAAACTGGATCCCCTTAGAGTGGAATGCGGGAGAACCCTCCCAATGAACCGTCGCATCTTTCTCCTCTGTGGCGTTGTTGGGATCACTACCCTTTTAGGCAATCCCCCCTCACAGCTAACGCCCGCACAATCACAACGGTTTCGGCAATGGATGGTGCGCATTATCGCCGCCCAATTCACCTCAGGTCCTACCCCCAAATGGGAACAACGCGATTGCGTCGGATTGGTGCGCTTTGCGGTTGCCCAATCGTTTCACGTGCATGATGCCCCATGGAAAAAAGCCTCCAGCCTTGCATGGTCACCCCTCCCCCCAGAGCTTATCCTCACCTCTACGCAACGCGCATGGGGACAGCGATGGAAACACGTCGATGGCACCTACGGCGCGTACATCAGCGCGTTGGAACTCATCCAAGAGAACACCCGTTTTTTGGGGAAAGAGTCCACTTTTGCCCAAGCGGGAGATTTGCTCTTTTACGATCAAGGGGAGGCGCAACACCTCATGGTATGGATGGGAAATTTTATCGCCTACCATACAGGCACCTCCACCCCAACCGATAATGGTCTGCGTGCCGTTTCGCTCCAAAGTTTACTGCAATGGCGCGATACGCGATGGCAACCCACGGTGCAAAATCCCAATTTTGCAGGTTTTTACCGCCTCAATTTTTTATCCGCTTAAAGGAGACCGTATGCGATTTTTGACTTTTTTTATCCGATTTTTTCTCCTCTTTTCCCTCTTCACGTTGAGTGCTTGGGGAGAGGAGAGTGAAGTTTATCATGATGGAACCCCCTTTTTCCTCCTCACCGATACCACTTTTAGTTCCCACGAAAACGCCACCGTTCGACTCGAAGCCAATGAGCTGTACGACATTGAAAACTACGGCGGAGTGGATGTCTATGTGTATAAGGTCAAAGACCCTTTGGCGTTTTTAAAAGCCCAAAAAAATCTCCACCGCATCACCGTTGAACCCAACTATACGGGATTAGGATTGGCCAATGCGCTTTCCATGGCGTGGGATAAAATGTGGCTGGAATCCCGTACCTTGTGGCGCAAACTTTTTACCAAAGCCATGCGCGCCCTTGTCACAGACAATGTCCCCCAAGTACGCACCCACCCTCTGGAAAAACACGAAACCCCCTTAACGCTCAATCCAAAATACCAACCCCTTAAAGGGCATACCTTGGTGGAGCAATTTCGATATCCGCTTCATCGTGCCAAACCCATCCAACCCCCCAAAGGGGTCGTTTTAGCGGGAAGCAGCAGTGAATTTACCGACATTCATGAGGGGAATGTCCTCATCCCCTTGGGGAAAAAATCCCCCGGATTATACCTCATCGAAGCGATGGTCGGGGATCACCGTGCCGTAACGCTGATGTTTGTCTCCGATTCGGTTGCCATTACCAAAGTTGCTTCCCAACAAATGGTGACATGGGTCGCTGACCGTGCCACCTCTGCGGGGGTAAAAGGGGTCAAAACGGTCTGGAGTGATGGGGTTGGGGTCTTGGATGAAGCTACAACCAATGCGCAAGGGCTGGTCACCTTTGAACGCAAAACGCCCGAAAAAAGCTACTGTTTCGGAGAAGATCCCACAGGGGGCGTTTTTGTCTCTGAAAATTACTATTATGACAGCGAAATTTACCATACCAAGCTCTATGCCACCACCGATCGCCCCCTCTATCGCCCCGGAGATACGGTCTATCTGAAAATTTTCGGGCGCAATTTCACCTCCGATCGCCTCTCAAAAGCGTTAGAGACAGGCACCCTTAAGCTTGAAGTGTATGATCCCAGTGGATTTCCGGTGGGGATTCAAAACTTCACCATCGGGGGAAAAATGGGGGGAGCTAATCATTTTCGCCTCCCGACCAATGCCACATCGGGAGGGTATGAGCTGCGATTTACCTACCAAAACAACACCTATACAGCAGCTTTTAGGGTCAGTGAATACCAAAAACCCCATTTTGAAGTGGCCATTTTGGGGGATAAACCCAACTTTAACACCCATGAAAAAGTAACCGGAAAACTGCAACTCACCTACCCCGATGGCAAACCCGTTGCCAATGCGACCATTGATCTCTCGGTTCGTGCGCAACAATTGAGCATGATTGAAGGGGATTTGGGCTATTCGGGGATGTTTCCGTTGAAACTTTCCACTACGATTCTTATGACCGACAAAAACGGCATCGCCCCCTTTTCGCTCCCCCAAGCAGCGCAACCCAGTCGCTATATCCTCAGTGCGTTGGCAACCGATGGGGCGACCTATCGGGTACGCGCTACCAAAGAGCTGCTTATTCAGCGGGGATCAGGGACATACACCCTCACAACCCCCAAAGCGTTTTCCCAACCCAACGAAAAAGTGACCTTTACCCCCCATACCCTCACCCAACACCCCACTTCGACCCCCATAAGTTGGGAATGGGTACGACTCGAAGATCAACACCGCTCCCAAGGGACGATACTCACACAAGACCATTTTGAGGTGCTTTTTGACCGTGCAGGAACCTATACCCTCTCCCTCTATGATGAAGCGCACACCATCATCGCTGCCACAACCCATTGGGTCAGTGGTGAGGGGGTGCATGCCCCCATAGGCTCCATTACGATGGTCAGTGACCAATCCTCCTACGCCCTAAATGACCAAGCAAGCGTACTGGTCACCTTCCCCGAAGCAGTGAAGCATGCCCTCTTTACCCTAGAGCGGGATCGGGTCGAAAAAACAGCGCTTTTAGGAGAAAAAAGTGCATGGATGGAGGCTCAAAAAATTTCCCCCACCCAATGGAAAGTGACCCTCCCCATGGAAGAAGCATATGGCACCAATATCGTCTTATCGGCTGTGTACGTCAAGGGTAATAGCTATGTGTTCCAAAATTGCGGACTCAAGATTAAACAACCCACCCTCACGTTTGATGTCCACCCCACCAAAACACTCTATGCTCCCAAAGAGACGGTCACCTTGGACATTACCGCCTATAAAAATGGTTCCCTCTCCCCCAATACCCCACTTTCTGTGGGGGTAGTCGATGAGATGATCTACGTCCTGCAAAGCGAAATTGCCCCCAACATCGTCGATTTTTTCTACCATCCACGACGCAATAATGTCCGTACGACCGCCAGTTTGAGTTTTATCGGGTACGATTTGGCAAAGCCCCCCTCCAGCGTGGCATTTCCCAAAGCCAATGCCCAACACCAACGCGCCATCAAAATCCAAGAACGCCCCCGACGGGATGAGATTGATACGGCGTATTGGAATCCCAATCTCGTGACCGATGGTTCAGGTCGTGTCCGTGTCACCTTTAAAATGCCCGATTCCCTCACCCGTTGGCGTATCACGGTCAAAGGGATGGACGAAGAGGGGATTGTAGGGCAAACGACCGGCTACATTCGCTCTGAAAAACCGTTTTATCTCAAATGGACAAGTCCCAATTGGTTACGCTTGGGGGATAAACCCAATGCCAGTGTGGCGTTATTTAATCAAACCGCCACCGAAACAACCCTCCAGCTTAACGCCCATGGAGCAGGGGTCAACACGACCCAAAACGTTCATCTCAAAACAGGCACCAATTTCATCACCCTCCCTTTGAGCGTTTCCCCCACGGATAAAACCCTCACTCTCACCTTAGGGGGAGAAAAAGGGGTGGTCGATAGCCTAAGTGTCCCCCTCAAAATTGCCCCCTCACAGTGGCTTACTCCCCATTCGGTGACCATCCCCATCACAGCACAAGAGACCCCCTTGACCCTCCCCAGTGATGCGACCAATCTCACAATCCAATTTACCCAAAATGCTCAAGAGCAGCTGCATCGGATGATGGATGATCTTATCGATTACCCCTACGGGTGTGTCGAGCAAACCTCCAGTCGCCTCATCCCCTACGCCCTTGCGCTACAGTCACTGCGCCCCCAAGAGCAAGGATTATGGGATCTCCTCTCCCAACGGCTCCATACGTTCCGTTTCCGTTTGGCACAGATGGCGGGACCCAATGCGGTGTTTGGGTGGTGGCGTACCCCCCAAAAAGAGGGTGATCCTTTTTTAACAACCTACGCCTATTATGCCGATTGGTACGCTTCACGCGCCTTGCACCTGAAGTTACCGAAAAATCATTTCGATACGTTATTGGAAGTCTATCGTCACCAAGGGATACACCAAACCCACTGGAAGCGGGCATTAATGTTGGATTGGATGGAACACATGGGGCTTCCTATCCGTTCGTTAAGTCAAGCATTGATCACTGATCTTACGACCCATCCGGTCACGACCCCCACCAATGACCCCCAATTTTTGACCAACAGTATGGTCATGACCTCTGAAAATGGGGAGTTGCACGAGGCAATGGCGTACCTTTTGGTCACCCATACCTTCCAAAAAGCGGGGGGAACCCTCTTGCCTGCCATGGTTTCAGAAGAGACGCTTCGCGCCCAACGCGTGGAACGCGCAGCACTCCCTTTAGGCGATGCCCTCTTGCTCTACACGGGACATCTTCCCCACGAAAAAGCAACGTCGATCTTGGAACACGTACGCACCCAATCCCCTACCATGGATCGCGCCCTAACGTTGGTATGGGTCCATCACGCCCTCTCTGCCACTCCCGATCTCTTGATGCGCACCCCGCAAACCACCCGCTTAGCCCCGAATGCGTGGCAAGCGCAATCGAAATTCAGTGGGCAAACCCTCTATCAGTACAAAGGCTTAACCTTACCCAAATCGTTTACGACCACCCCCGCAGCAGGATTGGTTGCGGTGGTCAATTATGAGAGTTCCCAGACCCAAACCTCGACCCTTCCCCTCCAAATTCGTCGTCATTGGTACCGTCTGGTCAAAAAAACCCCGACGTTCTCCAACAAAGGGAGAAACACCCCCCTCACCGCCGATGAAGCACTCTACACCTTGGTACTGGTGGGGGAAAACGAACCACTTCATACCGATGAGCTGTATTTGGATGAGATTGTCCTCACTCCCCATACCTCATCTCCATTGAATTACGGTCTTCTTCATGTCGCATTGCCTCCGGGGTGTATTCCTGAGAGTGGCACATGGGGCATCTCGGTTCGCGCTCCTAAGGGAAAAAATTCTACCCCCTTAGAAAAAGCAACCTATGAGCTTGCTCCCCAAGGGTACGTCATCCCCATCGACAATCTTAAGGGGAAACTCACCCTACGTAATCTCGTACGTCCTGCACAAACGGGGACGTTTAGTGTTCCTCCCATCCGTTATGGAGCGATGTACCAACCCGCACTCAACGCTTTTGAGGAGAATCCTCGTGCCACCCTTGCTATCCGCTAAAACGGTTATGCTCCTTTTTCTCCTCTCCACTTCGGTGATGGGGAGAAATCATCCCACCCTAGCATGGCTTGACACAAATCGTATCACCCTACGTGCGCTGGATGCCCCCCTTAAAAGAACGTTCTATACCCAAGACTCCCGCATTCCACTGGGAAGTTTATGGAAGCTCTTTGTCTATGTGTATCTCGATGATACCCACGCCCATGAATCCCCCTATCGCTGCAGTGGCGCACCCAATCTCCAAAAAGAGGAGCAATATTGTTGTACCCAAGGGGAGAGTATTGAGCGTGATAGTGCGTTGTCCCATTCGTGTTCGTTGTATTTTCAGCCACAACGCCTTGGGATTGATCCCTTGGTGTGGAGAGACTACTGGCAGACCCACGCCCCCAATACTCCATGGCTGCATACCCTAAGCAATCTCCAACCCGACACCCGCATTGCGATACACGACCTCCTCTACGCCCTTAATACCATCCCTCCCCACAAACGGATTCATGCCAAAAAAGCGATGCTGGAGACCGCCATTTCGGGGTATGGACGGGAGAGTTTACCCTATTTAGGTTCAGGCATTCGGTATAAAACCTACTCATGGCACGACGAAAACGGGGAAGCTTTGGGGGGAGCTGCGGGGTGGCTGGGTGATGGTAGACCTTTTTGGTTCGGGGCAAAAGGGAGCAGTTTTAACGCACTCAAACGGTGGGGAGCCACCCTTGCCACTACCCTCCCCCCTCTGACTATCACCCACCTCCCCCCTGAATCAACGTGCGTGAAGGTCTATTTTTTCGGTGAATATCCCCTCCAAAACGTCTCGCAAGGGGGAAAGAACATCACCACAGGGGAACTCAAAGGGACCTATCACCTTCAGTTTTTTAACGGTAATGGTCTCACGCTCCATACCCATGGGGGGATGTATCTCCACCAAAATGGTACGCATGGGTATCTCCTTAGGGGTACATTGGGTCTGAATAACTACATCGCACGGGTCATTGATCGGGAAGCCAACACCACCTATCCCCAAGCGACCCAAGCCTTTGCCATCGCCGCACGCACCTATTTGTTCCAAAATGGTCACTACCAAAAAGGGTGCTGGAACATTATCGACTCCACCAAAACCCAACGGGTCAGCCCCAATACCCCCTCACGCGCGGCGGTGGAAGCCGCGCTGTTTACCGACGATATGATCCTTAAAGGTCCCCCCATCTATTACCATGGGACGCACGAAAGTGACAATACCCTCTCGTGGGAAAACGCGACCATCCAAGCCCAAAAAGGGTGGTCTTTTGAACAAATTTTGATCCATGCCTATCCCAAATCCTCCCTAGAGACCCTCACCCAACGTACCGCGTGTGTCCGATTGTTTGAAGCCGAAGCGTGGCTTAAAAATACCATCCCAAGATGGAGCCGTACCCTCTCACGCGAAAAGGGGTACGAACCGTTGGATCAAAATCCCATCGTCTGTTCCCTCCCCAATGGAAACCCCTACTCCGATCAATCACGCCTACGGATCTATGCCCGCCAAGGGGTCGGACTCAATGATCGCCTTACCTTGACCCACGAGTACCTCCATTTGGCTTTCCGTTTTCACCCCAATGGTGCCAATGAAGCCTACACCGAACACTTAGCACGCCACCTTATAGGAGTTACGCCATGACCACACCATCCTTTGTCCGTTTCACTGCCCTTTTTGTCCTTGTTGCTACCCTCTATGGAGGAGAACCCATCACCATTCACCACCCTTTTGGGGGATGGCGTAACACCCAAGGGGAGGGAAATGGCTTTTTGCAATCGGTCAATTATCCCGCTTCATCGGTCAACACCTTGGGACAAAGCGACAGTGCGTTGATCCAAGGACACATCGCCAAACACCTCAAAGGCAAACCCGCCAAACTCATCGTCAATGGGATCGCCCTCCCCCTAAGCGTCGATGAGGATACCGGTGATTTTCAACGCCCCTACGCTTTTGGGCCGGGTTCCAACAACGTCGAAATTCGCGACACCAGTGGAAAATTGCGTAAAAGCGTCCAATTTTATGAAAACAACGTTCATAAAGCCCCCTCCCGACTGCGCATCGTCCTCTCATGGGACAGTGATGGCACCGATTTGGATTTGCACGTGGTTTCGCCTGAGGGACAACACACCTTTTATGGGAATCGTGTCGTCGAAAACGGAGGGGCATTGGATGTCGATGTGACCACAGGCTATGGCCCTGAAATTTATGCCAATCCCACCCCACCCAGTGGAATGTACCATGTCTATGTCAACTATTATGGGGATGGAGAGAACCAACACGACCTCACCATCGCCCAAATTGCCATCATCACCCAAGAGGGAACACTCAACGAAAAACAGCAAGTTTTTACCGTCCCGATGCGTAAAACGGGGGAATTAACGCTGGTGAGTTCGTTCTTTTATCCCTAAAGTGTGCTAAAAAGAAGAGAATTGTACTTCTTCTGGATCCATATCAATAATCTCTTTGCAATCAACAAATAAGGATCGACAATTCTTTTTATCCTTAATAATTCGCTCGTATTCACGATGTTTTCCAATCCATGAAAAAATTGCCATCGTTGGAGAACACTCTTTCATGGTCGCCATAATACGCAATTGGGTATTGGGAATTGTAAGTGAAATGAGGGTTTGATTCTCTTTACAAGAAATTTTATGCGGTCTTAATTTGGAATTTTTTGGATCTTGTTTAAAAAGATCACGTGCTTTCATATATTGATCAATGCTGAATACACCAGCATCAATCAATTTATCACGCATCTTGAAGAAGTTTGATGTCGCTTTTACTGTCAGCATATGCTTGCGCTATCTTGTGTGAAATGGCAAATTTAGCATTGACTATCGTCGAATACAGTTCATCGAAAGCATTTAGGTATATATCACGAATAGGATTGGGAAATGATGCTATCTCTTCTGAATCCAGTATAAACTCTATATCAGGCAACACTTCATCAATTACATCAACAAATGGAGTTAATATTTTTTCATCTTCATGAATGTCATTAATATAGTATAAATCGACAAAATCACGTACCTGCTCCATTTTTGCGTTATATTCATGCGCCTTACTTATAACATCAAAAGCTTTTGATTCAAATTTTTTAAGTTCTATTTCAAAATTTCTTTTTTTCAAATAGTGTGAAAAATGATTTGAAATTGCCTCATAAAGTTCTTCAGCAAGGGAAGGTTGATTTTGAAAATAAACAGCGTTTACTGCCAGCATGAACAAACCTCCTTAACAAATTTTTTTATTATATCTCAATCCACTTTTATCAACCCTTTACACCAACTCCACCACCTCATCGGCACACCATCGCGCCAAATCCCCATCGTGGGTGATAAGCAAAACTCCCATCCCCTCCAAATGGTTCACGATAAGTTTCATAATGTCCAGTTGATTGAGATTATCCAATGCCGAGGTGGGTTCATCCAAAAGCAACACTTTGGGTTTCATCATCAGGGCGCGCAAAATCGAACACCGTTGTAATTGTCCCCCTGAGAGCTTATGGGGTAACTCATCCAGATGGGACTCATCAAGACGCATCGACGACAAAAGTGCCTCATAATGGTGGAGGGGGAGAATCTCATTAATCTGCTCTCGGA
Organism: Sulfuricurvum sp.; assembly: GCA_020721585.1. Classification (GTDB taxonomy): domain Bacteria; phylum Campylobacterota; class Campylobacteria; order Campylobacterales; family Sulfurimonadaceae; genus Sulfuricurvum. Next base: position 2,941 of record DYMK01000012.1, on the reverse strand, counting down.
TGGTGTACGTAGGGTGAAACGAGCTGTAAGGGTCTTGGAACACTTGGGAGAGCGATTGGGTGTGAATGCTCCCGCTTTGGGGTTTGAGATGTCCCAAGATGAGTTCAAAAAGGGTCGATTTCCCCACACCGCTTGACCCTACGATCGCTTTGATCTCCCCTTGATTCAGGGTCAATGAAAAATTGTTAAAAAGCTTCTTTTCACGAGAATACCCAAAACAGAGGTTATCGATGGCTAAAACCCTCAACGAATTTGCCCCTTCCCATACACTTTGTATTTATAGGTGGTGAGTCCCTCGACTCCCATTGGGCCACGGGCGTGAAGTTTATTGGTACTAATCCCCACCTCTGCCCCAAAGCCAAATGCCCCCCCATCGGTAAAGCGGGTGGAAGCGTTGACATAGACGCACGCCGCATCAATGGCATCCATAAACCGTTCTGCGGTGGTGATGTTTTCGGTGATGATCGCTTCAGAGTGACCCGAACCAAAACGGACGATATGCACAATCGCCTCTTCGACCCCTTTGACCACACGGATATTGAGGATATTTGCCAGATATTCGGTATCAAAATCCTCTTGGGTCGCTTCACTCACCGCGATGATTGCACGGGTCGCGTCACACCCTTTGAGCTGGGTGTGTTCCCGATCAAACGCCTCTTTAAGCAGGGGTAAAATCTCCGATGCGATCGCTTCATCGACCAGTAGGGTCTCCATAGCATTGCACACACCGGGGCGTTGCACTTTGGCATTTAGGGCAATGGCGATGGCATTATCGATGAGCGCGTCTTTATCAATATAGGTATGACACAACCCTTTGTCGTGTTTGACCACGGGGACAGTGGCATTATGACTCACAAAACGGATCAACGCCTCACCGCCACGGGGGACGATCAGATCGACGTACTGATCCATTTTAATCAGTTTTGCCACCCCCTCACGAGACGAATCGGGTAAAAGGGCGATTAGCTCTTTGGGGAGGTCATTACGAATGAGGACGTGTTGCAACACCTCTGCGATGATAAGATTGGACGATTCTGATTCTTTTCCCCCTTTGAGAACACACCCATTGGCACTTTTAAAGCACAATGCGGCGGTATCGGACGTGACATTGGGGCGCGATTCGTAGATGATACCCACTACCCCAATGGGGATGTTCACTTTTTCGATTTTAAGCCCCGACTCGGTCACCCACCCCTCGATCACACGCCCCACAGGGTCTTTGAGGGCGGCAATCTCCTCAATCGCCACTGCCATAGCATCGATCCGTTTTTCATCCAACACCAACCGCTCTTTCATCGAAGGAGCTAAATTATTCTCCTGAGCATTGCGCATATCGATGGCATTGGCTTCCATAATGTTCATGGTATTGGCGCGTAAAGCGTGTGCCATCTCCCGTAAAATACGGTTACGTTCATTCCCCCCCATCGTCGCTAAGACACGACTGGCGGATTTTGCGTGTGCTAAAAATTGTTCCATTGGTTTTTCCTTCTTTATGATGCCAAAGGGTGAATCATGGCAATGGCTTTGGCTTCCGATTGCAATGAGCGATACAAATCCCATCGAAGCTGGAGATTGAGCCAAAAATCAGCTGACATCCCAAAATATTTTGCTAACCGCAAAGCAGTTGAGGGGGTGATTCCCCGCTTTTGATTGATGATTTCATTAATACGCTGATAAGGGACATGGATCGCATCGGCTAATGTTTTTTGGGTAATTCCCATTGGTTCTAAAAACTCTATAAGAAGCATTTCCCCTGGATGGGTGGGCGTTCTATGCGTTGGGATAGTTAGCATTAAAATCCTAAAATCATGTTAAAAACAATAGCCTACCGTCACTCCCGCGAAGGCGGGAGTCTAGCTGGATTCCCGCCTTCGCGGGAATGACAAAAACGTTATTTTAAAAAAATATAGAACAACGAATTGAAAGTAAGATACGAAAAATTATAGCATGGTCTCCGTGATTTTTTGCTGTTCTCTCCGCAAAAGGGGCGTTGGCGAAATTTAAGACTTTTTTCTTATAATTCGTTATATCTTATAAAACATAACGAAAATGTCGCTTTTTCAAAAGAACACTTTTTGCAATGTCACGTTTGTTATTACCGTTATATCAAAATAGATACTAAAGGGTTTCCATGAAACTGTTAAAACTTCTCCTTTTGTCCTCGTCGTTTGCTTCTGCACTCTTGGCTGATACTGCCAATATTGCCGCTGCTTCAGATCTTCAGTATGCGTTCAAAGAGATGCAAACGTTGTGTAATAAAAAATACCCCGCAGAGACTATTAACTTCCAGTTTGGTTCCAGCGGTAAAGCCTTAACCCAAATCCAAAGTGGTGCGCCATACGATGCTTTTTTTGCTGCCGATATGAATTATCCCAAAAAGCTCAAAGAACAAGGATTAGCCGTAGGTGACGTTAAGCCTTATGCACTGGGTCGTATCGGTCTTATGACATTAAAATCAAGCAACATTCCCGTAAATGATCTCTCAATTTTGGCAACGGATCGAATCAAAAAAATAGCCATTGCTAATCCCGATCATGCCCCCTACGGTCAAGCTACTGTTGCTGCACTCAAAACATTGAGACTGTACGACAAAGTAAAAAGTAAATTCGTTTATGGTGAAAATATTCAACAAGCAACGCAATACGTCCAAACAGGAGCCGTTGATGTAGGTCTCATCGCCATCTCTATTGCCAAAGCACCTAGTATCGCCAATCAAGTCAATTTTGGACTCATTGATGGAAAAATACATCCTGACATTATCCAAGGATATGCCTTACTTAAACGGGGTGAAAACAACAAAGCAGCACGTGCATTTCTCTCAACGGTAGAATCACCCGATGGCGATGCTATCATGAAAAAATACGGTTTCATCCTCAAATAAGGAAGCACGATGACAAAATTTAGCGTTATAACCGCATTACTCTTAGCTTCCGTGGTCGTG
>DYMK01000023.1 GCA_020721585.1 Sulfuricurvum sp. | reverse complement strand
GTTTGGATGGTAGAATATTGGCAATGGGTATTCGTTAATGATGCGAATTCGCCAATTATTATTGTACATTCTTTGACAAATACTAAAGAACGGGGTTTAAATATGGATTTAATCGAAAGACTTTCAGCTCTTGCATCAAAAATAGAAAAACAAAGATCTACAGTAGCGACGGAAGAAGCAACCAAAACATCCTTTATTATGCCTTTTATTAAAGAACTTGGTTTTGACGTTTTTGATCCAGCAGAGGTGATTCCAGAATATACTGCCGATGTCGGACTTAAAAAAGGGGAAAAAGTTGATTATGCCATCTCTATGAATGATAAGATTATTATGCTTATTGAATGTAAAATGATTGGAACAAAACTTGACGCTAATTATGAAAACCAATTGCATCGCTATTTTCATACAACCCAAGCCCGTATTGGTATTTTAACGGATGGATTGGTATATAAATTTTATACTGATTTGGAAGAGCCAAATATCATGGATAATAAACCATTTTTGGAATTTGCATTAAATCAATTAGACGATTTGATGATTCAAGAGATCAAAAAGTTTTCAAAACAATCATTCAATATTGATGAAATTATTGTTTCAGCTAGTGATTTGAAATACACAAAAGCCATTAAAGGCTATATGAATGATCAACTTCAAAATCCATCAGAAGAGTTTTTACAATTTGTTTTAAAAAATATATATAGTGGGTATATTACCGCGCAAGTTAAAGAACAATTTACACCTATGTTAAAACGAGCATTTATTCAACTTATTAATGATCGAGTCAATGATCGTTTAAAAAGTGCCTTGGTTTCCACTGCTCAAGAAGAAATTATTAGTACTTCTAATGAAGTTGTCATTACAAAAGAGGATGAGAAATTAATTATTACGACAGAAGAAGAAAAAGAGGGATATTACGCCATAAAATCAATGCTTGCAGGAACGGTTGAGTTGGAACGCATTATTTATCGAGATACACAGTCGTACTTTGGCATATTATTGGATAATAATAACCGAAAGCCTATTGCAAGACTCTACTTAAATGGTGGTAAAAAATATCTTGCAATATTTAATGCAGATAAAAAAGAAGAAAAATTACCTATTTCATCAATCAATGATTTGTTTAATTATCGAGACAATATTATTGCTTCGTGCAAAAATTATTTAGATTAAAAGTTCTTCTTCTTTACATCAACACACTCACCATAATCTTAGACCCTGAAACAAGTTCAGGGTGACGGGGGGGATGCTCAGGGTGACAACCTCCGTCATTCCCGCGAAGGCGGGAATCCAGTCCCTTAAACACTCTCAGGGTTCATGAAGCGTTCCCCCCGTTTGATTTTTTCCCACAAAAGCGGATCACCCCACCCCTGACGTACTTCATCACTAAAGATCATTTTTTCGACATCCAGTCTCCCCATCAACACAGAATAGGCATCCGCACGGAAACATTGCGCATACCCCGTCTCGGTTTCATGGACGATGATGCTGTGCAATTGCACCCCACGTTCCCCATTGACACTGTCGGTTAATCCCAATAACGCATCGATCATCACAAAAATCACCCGACTAAACTGTTCGGCTGAGGGGGAGACGGGGAGCTGTACCCAACGGTTGGAATGTGCTTTCATCGTCGTGATGTAGGCTTCATCATCCCCATCCCACAACGCGATGGCGTGGTCGAAACTATCGATGAGGGCTTTCATCCCCTGTTTCATCAACCCAAAATCGTACACCATCTGACCATGATCGAGATAGTGGGATTCAAACAACACCTCCACTTTGTACGAATGACCATGCACCGATGCGCGACACCGTTGCGTCGAACAGCCGCGCACGATATGGGCATTTTCAAATTTAAAGAGTTTACGGATAATCATTTTTGGTCTCCTCTCAAAAAATGACCTAAGGGTTAAAGGCAATCGTTTCGAGCATCTTGCTAACAATATCTTGATAATATTTTTTTTGGGTTTCACTCCCCAGCGCGACGGGAGGTTCTCCATTGTCTGATCCCTCACGGATACTCATTTCCAGAGGAATTTGTCCCAAGAGCGGGATGGAATAGTGCTTACTTAATCGCTCTCCCGCGCCACTGCCAAAAATATCATAACGCATTCCCGTATCGGGGGCGACAAAATAGCTCATATTTTCCACCAATCCCGCGATGGGGACATGAATGTCTTGAAACATCACAATGGCGCGACTCACATCATCAGCAGACACCAATTGGGGGGTGGTCACGATGATGCTTGCGGTGAGGGGAAGCTCTTGTGCCATCGTGAGCTGAATATCTCCCGTTCCGGGAGGCATATCGATGACCATAAAATCCAATTCTCCCCACGCAACATCCTCAAGAAACTGAATCAATGCCGAAACCGCAACCGATGAACGCCACACCAAAGGGGTATCGCTTGTGGGGGTCGTGAGGGCGACACTCATGATTTTGAGACCATAATTTTCACTGGGGACGATTTTATTCTCCTCATTCCAGTGAATTTTTTCCAAATCGGTATTGGTCAGACGGGGAACATTGGGCCCGTACACATCAGCATCCAAAAGTCCTACGGTGTATCCCAATTGCGCTAACGCAATGGCAAGATTAACACTCACGGTACTTTTGCCCACGCCCCCTTTGCCACTGGTCACCGCAATGACGTTTTTGGCATACGGGGCGCGATTGTTGGGGGTTGCGGTGTGACCGTAATGGGTGTCTTTTTGCACGGCTCCTTTTTTGGTGATCGAAAGACCCTCGAAGCTGGAGGCAAAGGTCTCTTCAATCGCTTTTTTGACCGTGAGATAGGAGTCATCACTCACCGTGAGTAACTCAATGTGGGCGATACCTTGGGTAACTTTGACCGTTGAGATGAGTTTAAGCTCCCCCAGTGTTCGATTAAGATTGGGATAGGTCAATGCTTTGAGGGATGTTTCTAATTGGTGACTATTCATACGGATTTCCTCGCACATCGCGCGCCAAAAGGGATTTGGTACTGGTGGCCTTTTGACTCAATTTGGCTAAAGGTTTTCGGGCAAGGGGATACGCTGCCCCCCAACGTGCATAGGTGGCAATACGTTCATCAATCAGACGATTTAATCCCGCAACCACCCCCATAAGCGTCCCTTTTTGGTCACTTTCGTTGAGCAACTCTTTGATGAGCATCTCCCGCGAGTGCATCGCAAGGGCAACACCATTGTCCTTTCCAATACGGATAAAATCAGCGGCACTCAGGTACAACCCTGAATAAAACGTATTGAGAAAATGGTTTTCGAGGGTGAGAAATTTACTGCGCATTTCGTGATGGGTATTTTTCATGCACGTCCTTCCAAATTGGCGTGCGCTGCCTTGGTAACATCATAATCGCTATCACTTAGAAGCACGGTGATGATCTCTTTGGGGGCGGCAGTATTTTCTGCCAAACGCATACGCACCATTTTATCACTGTCATCGACCAAAATTTTAAGGAGTTTTGGGGGAGTATTGGGATTGCCTGAGAGCCCATCACGGACGATTTTTTCATCGCTAAAAAATTTCTCTAGCACATCACTGGGGGTGGAGGGGTTGGTGGCAACCAACGCACGGACAAGATTAATGGGGTCATTGGCTAAAAAACGGAGAACTTCCACAGGGGTGTGGGGATTTTTTGCCACTGCCCAGCGCGCCCCCATATCGACGGGATTTTTCGCAATGTCGATAAGCAACTCCACCATCATCTGACTGTACTCTTGGTCGCGGTTGTAGACTGAGGTGCGCAAGGAGAGATTCATGGCTACTTGCCCTACTAATTGTTTATCGTCACTAAACGCATCATAAATGGCACGTACTTGCTCTATTGGGAGGGTTTTGTCTTCGAGAAATTCAATAAGCGCGAGGGTATCAGCGTGTTCAATAGCGGTTAAAACGGTGTTCATGTACGAACTCCTTAGAATGTAAATACTGTAGCCGTGATACTAGCAAAAACTCATTAAATAAGGACTTTTAAGTTCAACTTGTAAGGTTAAGAAAAGATTATGACGTTATAAGAAAACCTAAAAAAAGATTATCCTAAAAAGATTCTTCTAAAATGTGATGGTATTGTAACAATTGGTAATTTATGCAACGATTTAAAAAGAGATTTCACCCCTTATTAAGATTGTCATATCTATAATGGGAGCGGTTATTCCGTAGAAAAAGCTTTAGTTTTTAATAAGTAAGGCGAAGGTTAAAATATTAATTTTAGAGAAAAAGGAGCATGGATGAATAGATTGTTAACAACACTCTGTCTTGCGGCATCATTATCTGCAGCGAATGTATTAGCAGCAGATTATGTAAATAAGGGTATCCTTATTTCAGCCCAAGAAGCAGTTAAACTAATCGGAAATCCAAAAGTAATGTTTGTATCGGGTGATAATGAAGATATCTATAAACTCGGTCATATTAAGGGTTCAGTAGAGATGTATGCGCATCACCTACACCATTCAGAGATTGATGGCGAAATGCACTGTGCCCCTTTATACCGTTGTGTTGATGATGCTCAAGAACTCATTGGTAAAAAAGGGATCAGCAATGATATGACCGTCATTGCGTATGACGATTTTAAAGGCCCCAATGCGACGGGTGTTTACTCTTTTTTCAAAAGCTTTGGTCATAAAAACGTAAAAGTACTCAACGGAGGACGCGCGGCGATCATGGCAATTGACCCTGCTCAAAAAGAGTATGATGGTCTTAACAACCAATCCAAAGAGATCAAAAAAGCCCAAAAAGCGGCTAAAGATGCCCTCAAAAAAGAGGGTGCGGATGCGACTGCATTAAACGCTTCGATTGCCAAAGCCGATGCGGACATGAAAGCCCTTAAAGTCAAAATGGATGAAGTACAAACCCGTCTTTTGGTAGTAAAAGGGGATGAAGTCGATCAACCTAAAACCTACAAAATTGACCCTAAAAAATTGGATTACTCGGTCATCGCAGGCAAAGAAGAAGTCAAAAATGCCATGGATGATATTCTTAAAAAGGGTAAAAAATCCAAATACGTGATTATTGACTCTCGTGGTATCGCAGAGATTATTGGTGAGCGTAAAATGGACAATGTTGCCCGTGGTGGACATATCCCAGGGGCAACGTTTATCGAGTGGTCACAAATCTCGGATGCAGACAAAAAAATGTCGTTTAAATCCGCAGATGCTATCCAAAAAGTGTATAACAATTACGGTGTTACCAAAGATAAAACGATTTATGCGTACTGTCAAGTGGGTGCGGGTCGTGGTTCTGAACACATCACCGCACTTCAGTTACTTGGTTACAAAAATGTCAAAGTCTTCACAGGAAGCTGGGATGTTTGGGGTAACGACATGAATCTTCCGATTAAACGATAAGGCTCAATAATGACAAAAATAACAAATGATAATCGTCGTAATTTTTTGAAAGTTTCAGGGATGACCGCTGCATTGGTAGCGTCTCAAGGGTCACTTTTTGCTAAAACAGAGGTAATGTCGGTCGAAAATGGTAAAGAAAATTACCCCAATACCAACTACACCGAAACCATGTACCGCAATGAATTCTCTTTTATTTATGGTAAAAAAGAGGAGCATGGGTTTGCCTATCACTGCGTCAACTGTCAAGGTAACTGTGCGTGGGAAGTGTGGTCAAACAACGGTGTCGTAACGCGTGAAAACCAATCGGCACGTTATCCTATCATCAATGCTAAAATCCCCGATTTCAACCCACGTGGATGTAATAAGGGGGTGCAGCACTCTCAAGTAATGTACCAAAAAGACCGTATCCTCTATCCGATGAAACGGGTTGGTGAACGCGGTGAGGGTAAATGGAAACGTATCAGCTGGGATGAAGCGGCTGAAGAAGTATGCCAACAAATTTTTGATTGTATGACCGATCCTAAACGGGGGCCGGATAAATTGATGGTGCATGCGGGAACCGGTCTTTTGACCGAAGGTCGTCGCGGTGCGCCATTACGTTTCTCGACACAACTCGGTGCTATCCGTATCTATCCATCATCGTATCTTGGGGATATGTTCTCGGGTGCGGCGATTGCGTACGGTGAGGGTAACGTCGGATGTACGTGGGATTTCATGTATACCGTTGATACGGCTGTCATGTGGGGAGGAAACCCTTCCGTTTCCCGTATTCCTGATGCTCACTTCGTATGGGAAGGGAAATATAACGGAGCCAAAGTTATCGTTATTACCCCTGAGTTCAATGCAACCGCAAAATCAGCCGATCTGTGGATCCCGATTAAAGCGGGTGCGGATAATATTCTTGCTATGAGCGTCATTAACGTTATCTTGAACGAAAAACTCTACAAACCTGAGTTTATGAAAACCTTTACCGACCTTCCGTTCTTGGTCGATGTAGCAACCCAAAAAATGATTCGTCGATCGGATATGGAACACGCTGCCAATGAGGAAGATCACCATAAATTCGAGGAAGAGTTCTATTGTATGAACAAAGCAACCGGCAAAGTTGCCCTCATGCCAGGATCGGAAGGGTCAAAAATCAAGTCCCTTCGTCTCGATGAGCAAGGAATCACCCCCGAGCTAGAGGGTTCTTGGACGATTACCGATATGCACGGGACTGCCCGTACCGTTACTACGGTGTTTGAAATGCTCAAAAAATCAGCGGCTAAATTTGCCCCTGAAGCGACCAAAGAGACAACAGGGGTACACCCTGATACCGTTCGTCAATTGGCACGTGACATCGCTATTCCCAAAGTCGTTGAGATCACCACAGGATTCTCATTGAATAAATATTTCAATGGGGTTATGTCGATTTGGAATATCTCTTCCATTTGTGGTTTGACAGGGCGTATGGGACCGTATGGCGGATTGAATACCGAAAACGAATTTACCCTCTCAGGATTGGGAGTTTTGGGTGGATTCAGCGGTAAATACAATGCCCGTTTTGGTTCAGGATTCGTGGGTGAGTTCGTCTTTGGTGAGGGGATGAAATCGTTTGATAAATTCTTTAGCGATGAAGACGTTAAGCGTGCGCAAAACGGTATGTCCAAAAAAGAGTATATGGCTGTATTATCAGAAATGCTTAAGCAAGGTGAAAATGATACGGTTAATAAAGAATCAAAACATGGAAATGTGAATAAACCGTGGTGGCAACCTGATTGTGCATTGATCGTAGCGGATTCTAAATTCCGTCGTAACAAAGGGTCTGAATACCGTAAAGCGTTCCTTGCTAAAACCAAATTCTATGGATATGTCGATTACCGTATGTCCGAAGCTGCCCAATTTGCGGATATTTTGTTACCCGCAAAATCACACTATGAAGTGTATGACCTTAGAACCTCTCCCGGGTATCACCGCTTTACGAATTTGGCACAACCGGTTGCCAATATCAAAAACGTAGGTGAAGCGATGGATGAGTGGTCGATGTTTACCCTTTTGGCGAAAAAAATGGAAGAGCTTGCCAACCGTCCCCAAAACGTGAGCAAAGCCAAAGTTCCCGATCATAAAAAATACGCCAAACCGGGATTCCATGATTTGACCATTTTCCACAAAGAGTACACCAATACCGATCCTGAGTCTGAGGGTGCGGGTGAAAACTACCTCGGTACGGATAAAATGGCGGTTCAAGCCGCATTGGAAAAATGTGAGCAGTATGAGCCATGGACGATGGAAAAAATGTACAAAGTGGGCGGATTCTTGCTGATCAATGAAAAAGCGGCGAAATCTTCTCCGTTGTATTCTGACCGTCCGTACAGCTCCATGGAGTTCCATTTGTACAAATTTGAGCGTCTTGAAACCCTTTCGGGTCGTCAAACGTTCTACGTTGACCACGATATGTACATCAAAATGGGGGCAGCGACCAACACCGGTATGGAGGGAATTCGTCCCAAAACTGCGGATCATCCGTACGTCTTTATGACCCCGCACGCTCGCTGGTCGATCCACTCCAACTACAAAACATCACGTACGTTGCTACGTCTTCAACGGGGTGTTCCTGCGATTCAAGTGAATCGTGTTGTGGCGCAAACCAAAGGGATTAACGATGGGGATACCATTCGTATCTTCAACCATCAAGGGGAGTTTTATGCGATGGCAAAACTCTCTTCTTCAGCACCGGCAGATGGATTGGTCATGGAGCATGGATGGGAGCCGTATATGTATTTGAAAAACAAAGGTCATAATGAGGTCGTTCCTGTCGCAATGAACCTTTTGGAAATGGCGGATGGATGGGGTCACTTGAAATTCGGTGGTCTGTGGGATGGTAACCAATACGCTTACGATGGTGCCGTGAACTATGAAAAAGCAACTGACGTAAAATATTAAGGGGTTTAGATGTCTAAAAGACAATTAGCAATGGTCATGGACCTGAATAAATGTATCGGGTGCCAAACATGTACTGTGGCATGTAAAACACAGTGGACAAATCGTAATGGTCGTGAGTATATGTACTGGAATAACGTGGAAACGTATCCGGGGACAGGTTACCCGAAAAACTGGATGGAGCTTGGGGGCGGTTTTGATGCCGCTGGCGACCTTCAAGCGGGTGTTATCCCCAATCTTGAAGCCGATTATGGGGTACCTTGGGATTATAATTATGAGTCGTTGATGACCGATAGTGCCGATCACTCCCGTTTTCAACCTCACGTTTCTCCCACATGGGGACCAAACTGGGATGAAGACCAAGGGGCGGGGGCATTCCCTCAAGATAACTATTTCTTCTACTTACCACGGATTTGTAACCACTGTACCAATCCGGGGTGTTTGAGTGCGTGTCCACGTGATGCAATCTTCAAACGGGAAGAAGATGGGGTTGTATTGGTCGACTTGGATCGTTGTCAAGGGTACCGCTATTGTATCGCGGGATGTCCTTACAAAAAAATCTATTTCAACCCAAAAATTTCTAAATCAGAGAAATGTATCCTTTGTTTCCCACGTATTGAGCAAGGGCTTCCCCCTGCGTGCGCGCAACAATGTGTCGGTCGTATCCGTTTTGTCGGATTCTTGGATGATGAAGAATCCCAAGTGCATAAATTGGTACACAAATACAAAGTAGCCATTGGTCTACGCACCGACTACGGTACCCAACCAAACGTATATTATATCCCTCCTACCGAATCGCCTGCGAAATTTGATGCAGAAGGGAAAATTATCGAAGGGTCAACCCGTCTTCCGATCGAAGAGTTGGAAAAACTATTCGGGAAAGAGGTGCATGGTGCCATTAAAACCCTTAAAGCAGAGATGAAAAAACGTAAAGAGACGGGTGTGAGCGAATTGATGGATCTCTTGATCGCATACCAACACTCCGATATGTTCCGTTTGGATAACCACTATTATCAACAAGTTGCCAAAGATCAAAAACGTAACCCATTGGCTCCCGTCGATACACGATATATCGCGGGTAAATTCACAAAAGCGGGAGGACACCACTAATGACTAAGATTGTAACATCACTCCTTTCGTTGAGTCTTGCGTGTTCGGCAGCTTTGGCTGCTGATGCGGCCATTAGTGCGGTCAAAGTCACCGACAGTTTGGACGCGGTCAAAGCAAATTCAGCGGTTTGGTCCAAAGCAAAATTTTCTTCGGTGACCCTTTACCCTCAAACCTCTATTGAGATGAACGATAAAAATGCCAATGCGATTACCGATACCCTTAAAGCCAAAAAAGCGCAAGTAGGGGCGTTGTACGATGGTAAAAATATCGCCTTGATGGTCAAATGGGCAGATGGTTCCAAAGACGTTCAAGCAGGGTATGCCTCAACGACGTACAGCGATGGGTTTGCGGTTCAGCTTGCGGGAACGACCGCAAAACCTCAACCTTTGCCGTATATCGGTATGGGTTCAGCGGGTCGTCCAGTCGTCGTTCATCTCCAAAAAGCCAACGAAAAAGTGTATGAGCCAAATGGGAATATGGACGTTTCGACGCAAATTAACCGCAACCAAACCGCATTGTTTGGTAAAGAGTTAAAAGAGTACGATGCTAAAGTTGCTTCGTTAGCAACCACCAATTACGCGCGTACCTTTGTGGGGGAGGGATTCCGTTCTTTAACCGAAGTTAAAGATGGTTCAGCCAAATCCACCAGCGGTATGGTCTATGCCAATGGGGGATGGTCAGGAACCTTGGTTCGTCCACTCCAAGATGCTTATGTGAATCTTAGTGGAACCGTTCCTCTCGCCATTGCGGTATGGGATGGTTCTAAAATGGGGCGCAATGGGGTGAAAAACCTTTCGGCGTGGGTTGCGGTCAATCTTGAGGGGCAAAAACCCAATGAAGCGTTATTAGCTGATTTAACCACCGATTCCAAAGGGGATGCGACCAAAGGTAAAGCAGCGTTGGAAACCAATGGATGTAATGGATGTCACCAAATGAGTGCAGCCGATCCTAAAAACTTCATGGCTCCTTCGTTACGCACTATCGGAGGGTACTCTACAGCGGGCTACTTACGTGAATCTATTGTGAAACCCTCAGCGGTAGTCGTACCGGGGTACAACCGTAACGCCCACAAGAATACCCCATGGTATACATTGGAAAAAGGGAAACGTATCTCAACCATGACCGATTTTAGTCATTTGGATAAAAATACCGTTGAGGATATTGTTGCGTATCTTCAATCGCTTAAAGCGGAGGTCGAATAATGAAAAAAGTAGCATTGGTAGCATTGGCACTCGTTACGGGTCTCTTTGCAAGTGAAGGTCAAGAGTTTGAGGGATTGTTGACAACCCCTGCGTGCGCCGCTCAAGGGGCATTTAACGATTGTTATTTGGAAAACTATACGTGTGGTTCGGATGGCTGTTTTAAAAAGATCAATGCGGGTGAGACTACCAAGCCCAAATTGGCACTGTTTCAACATGGAACGGGTAAAGTATACACGATTGATGTCTCCAAACTTAAAGTTTCTGAGTTGGGTGAAGGGATGAATAAAAATGGGGTAGTAATTGTGGGTATTCTTGATGAAAAAACCAATACGATTGCTGCTACGGAATTCAAAGCTCCCCCACCACCGAAAAAGTCATTTTTCAAGGGTTGCTTATAATAGTCAACCCGTTATAACACAAGGGAAGAACCTTTTTGAGGTACTTTTCCCTTGTTACTCCGTTATTGCGGACGTGATCCGCAATCTTGAGATCCTGAATCACGTTCAGGATGACAAAGTATACAATCCCGTAATTTTTAGGACTATTGAATGAATACTGAATATCGACGCACTATCTACGCTTTTTTATCCCGTGTGATGAGTAATATCCCCGACCGTCGTTTTATCACTGATCTTAAAAATAACCAACCGTTACTTGAGGTTATTGGTGAAGAGACCCAAACGTGGTTTAATGCAACGGATGATGAAACCTTATATGAAGCATTGAATGTCGATTATAGCTCCCTGTTTTTTCTCAATACGCAACCGGTGGAGTCGTTTATTTTGGATGCCAAAAATGAGACGTTGGTGGGGTTGCAAAATCCCGCAATGGCGTTTTATTTTCAACACGGATTTGAACTCAATATGGAGCAAACCGAGCTGATGGCACCCGATCACCTTTCGATCGAACTGGCGTTTATGCAAATGTTGGTCTTCAAAGACAACACCCAAGCCCAAATCCAATTTTTAGACGAACACCTCTTTATGTGGGCGGTTCCCTATATGATGGGGATGAAAGGGATGGCAGACACCCCATTCTATCGCGATATATGCGATTTTATGGTCGAATTTTTGGTCGCCGATTATGACCATCTCCACCAAGAGGTGACCCATGGGTAATCATAATTTTGTCCAACAAAAAGGGCTTTTTGGGTTTAGTGCCACCCGATGCCTTCGCAATGAATATTTTCATAACGACTGCCGTATCTGTATTGAGGTGTGTCCCAAAGAGGCGATTGCACTGGTGCGTAATAAATTGACGTTACTCAAAGATCAGTGTATCGAGTGTGCAGGGTGTATTGGCAGTTGCCCCACCGAAGCGTATGAGATTGAGAGTTTTGATCCCAATGAATTTTCGTTGCTCTACTCAACGCACGAGAATACCTCCCTTTCGTGCAAGGTATCAACGCCGTGTTTGGGAGTGTTTGATGCCGAGCATCTGTTGGTGATGGCATTACGGGGAGAAAAAGCGGTCGTCTGCGATATGAGTCACTGTGCGACGTGTGTTTTGAACGAATCGGGGACGATGGAAAAAACGATTCGCAGTCATATTGACCATGCCAACACCTTTTTAACCCAAATCGGTGTGGATAAAACAATCTCAACCCTAGAAGAGCAAGCAATTCACGCCCCCCGTCGTGCGCTGTTTCGCAAAGGGCTTGAAAAAGCCAAAGAGGTACTAACCGATCCCCAACCCCTCCCCCAAAAAAGCATGACCGCCACCCATCACGCGTTACCGAGCATGACCATGCCCCTAAAACGGATTTTGTTGCGCAATACCCTCAAAGAGGTGGTCACAACCTTACCCCTCACGACATTGAGTGACTCCAATGGTCTCTTTTTTAACAAAGCGATCGATTTTCAAACCTGTACCAATTGCGGTGACTGTACCCAATTTTGCCCCACCGATGCCCTGTTTGCCAGCAGTGACAACCAAGGGATCTTTTTTAACCAAGGCAAATGTATCGGATGCGGTATCTGTGAAGCGATCTGTAAACCCCATGCCATCAGTGCTAAAGAGGGGTTTGATCTGGTGAGCATCGCCTACGAACGCTCCGAACAATTGGTGCATTACGATATGGTGATGTGTCATGAGTGCCGTTGCCCTTACCCGTATAAGGGGGGGGAACCGATTTGTGACCGTTGTGCTGACTACAAAAAACAGTTCTCTACGATGTTTACGATGGCGAAGGATTTTTAAGACTATTGGGTACGCTTCCCTAAGAGGGGAAGATTTTTTCTAAAATATTTATTTCAAACTACATTGGCAAGCTTTCAGGAGAGGGTTAAAGAGCAAATGCTAAGTAAGTTGAAGTACAATACTATGATTTAACCAAAAAACAACAAGAGTGTAATATGTACGAATTTATAGACATAGATAGATATGAAGCCCAAGAGAGTTACTACGATTTTATAGAATCAAGTAATCAAAATCTGACAAACGGCATCAAAACACTAAAAGATATGATAAAAAAAGATCCTGATTTTTTTGATCTCTATATCACACTTTCAGAACGTTATTATGCAAAGCGTAAACCGGTTGAAGCGTATGAGATTATCAAAAAAGGCTATGGCAGAGCCATGAAGCTTATCATAAACAAGGGTAGATTTCCAGATAAATTACGTTGGTTTATAGAAAATCGCCATATTATCCGTATGATATTTAATTATGCCATGCTTATGTGGGAAAGCAACAATAAAGATGAAGCTCTGAGTATTTTTGCACAACTTCTCGCTTCCAATCCAAACGACAACATAGGCGCCCGCTATGCCATAGTAGCCCTACTTGAAGGGATGGGTTCCATGGGTGAATACGAACGTAAATTTGCCTCCAAAGATGGATATTTGGATGGCATAAAAGTAGAAAAATGGTTTGAAAAAGTAGTCAAAAAATATCCTAGTGAACTAGGCTGGTGGTTTGAAATAGATGATAGCTATTAAAAACTGGTGAATTTGCCCTGTTAAAAAAGCCAATCCCAATCCTGTTACACTCAATACTAAAAAACCTACGTGCGGTTTAAAATGCATAAAAAGGGAAATGAGAAGAAACCTCTAAAGCTGGTCGCTATACTCACACGAACCCTCCAGCTCGAAGGTCTCCACAATGGGACGGGGGAGTTCTGCGACGTACGTTTGGAGAAGGAAAGACGCAATGCCGTTTTGGGTGGCAATGCAATCAATTTGATCGCGACGAATCTCAGGATCACGAAGCTTTTTGAAATCGTCTAAAGAGAGGGTCACCTGTACCGTTGCTTCAGGGGAGGTGAGGGTAAGGATCACCCTTGTATCCCCGCAAAGGCTTCGTTGATCTGATGGAGCGCGAGGGTTTTGCCGTTTTCGACCTCTTTGTTATCCCACCAATACTCAATGATGGCGTGTTCCATCTGCTCTAACTGATCCATCCGAAGATGGGCAAAAACCTCCGCAGAACTAATGGTATCGGGAGGAGTTCCTTTGGTCTTGGCAAGGGTATTGAGGGTATCGACAATGCTCTCTTCAAGGGGTTTGGGAGCAATCTCTTGCCGCGCTTGATCGATCCATGCGATAATCTCCCCCTCCAAATAATCATGTCCCCACACCTGATAACACAAAATGCGCTGTGGTGTGTAAGGGATGGAATGCTCTGAAGAGAGTACTTCAGAGGTAATTACTTTTCCCTCGTACACATAGACCTCAAGACGTTGGGTATCGTTCATCGTACACGCGCGTTCAAACGCCACTTTGGCATGTTTGAGAATGTCACTTTTTAGATTTTCATTCATGATACTGCTCCTTAGGAAACTTTTGTGTTGTGATAATCCCATAACCGTTTGTAGTGACTATCAAGAGTTGAGAGGGTCGAATCGACGCTTATGAGTTCGTTGATCTGACCAAAACGTTGGGTAGTCCCCGCATACCACTGTTCCATCTGTGCTTTAAGGGCATTGCGTTTGGCAACGGTTTGGGCAATCAGATGTCGTATTTCGTCCATTTCTGGGGTGATGATCTCTTTCATCGTTTTTCTTTTTGGTGATTTGTCACTGAAAATGCAATTTTTGTTCTTCGATTAAGAACGTTAATTGCAGTCTCTTAGGGTAAAAAGGTCTTTAGGAGCAACTGATGGAAGCACAATCATGGATGGAAAACGCCATCGCCGCCTACGATCGCAAAGAGTATAGCGTTGCACGATCCATTTGGGAAAGTTTAGTCCATACCAACACCGATGCGATGGTCAATCTTGGGACCATGTATGTCAAAGGGTACGGAGTTGCCAAAAGCATTCGGACGGCATTTGAGCTGTTTGACCGTGCTGCGGCATTGGGTCATGAGACTGCGGCGTTGTATTTGGGGGGGATGTATGAAAACGGGATCGGTGTCACCGCAGACAAAGCCCAATCCATCTACTATTATACGATAGCAGCTAAGGCAAATGTCTCCACCGCGCAACTTAAGCTGGGGATTTTACTGCGGGATGAGGATATTGCGGCATCGATGCGCTGGATGATCGCAGCTGCCCATGCGGGGGAAGCGCAAGCCCATTCGCTCCTTACCTACGTGAGCAATCAGACAACCGCAACCGACATAAATGTCACGTTTCGTCGATTGGATGAAGCGGCACAAAAAGAACAAGTCGCTTCGGTGATTGCCCAAGAGCTTGCTCCCATCCTTGCTAGCGATGGGGGTGGGGTTGAATTGGTCAAGTATGTCAGCGGAGAGACCCCTGAGATTTGGCTTCGTTATTTGGGGGCGTGTTCGGGGTGTCATCTTGGGCCAACCTCAACCGCAGGGATGATTTTGGAGCGGTTTGAAAAGGTTATTGATCCGAAAATCATCCTCTATCTTTGGTAAGGAAGGGCGTGATGAATACCTTTCGTGCTACGGTCGAAACGATTAAAAGTGATGAATTTTTTAGCTGTATCACCGTTTATAAAGAGAATACTTTACTAAAATTGCTCAAGACCAAAACCCCCAAATGGCTCCGTGTCGGGGATGAAGTGGAGTGTCGTATCCAAGAAGCCGCCATTTCCCTTTGTACGGGCGAGGGGAACGTCTCCATCGAGAACCATTTGCTAGGACAACTGCACCATTTTCGTAAAGGGGTGATCTTAAGTGAAGTGAGTGTCACTACCCCCTGCGGTATCCTTAATTCCCTTATCACCACCGATGCGTTTGAGCGGATGGAACTGTGTGAGGGGCGTAAGGTCACCGTGTTGGTCAAAGCGATCGATATTACCCTGCTCCCCATTATAGGGTCAACGTCGTATGAACACTGCACAACCGCTTTAATGAAGGTCTCCTCTAACCACTCTTAATTACGGGTCGATTACACACTGCAACAGGATTGAAACCCTTTTATGGGCATAATTTCGCCATGGAAAAGCTAACCATCAAGACCCTTAGTGCGGATACTCTTTCCCTTGCTATCCATGGTGATTGGGATAAAACGACGCTCTCACATTTCAAAAGTATCGAACGCGCCCTCCTTCCCCTCAAAGATAAAATCGTCCTTTTTGATTTTAGCGGGTGTAACGCCCTTGATTCTGCCGGTGCCATCGCCATTATACGCCTCAAGCACGCTCTCATCCACCACCACTGCACCCCACGCTATACCCATTTGGCTGAAAAAGAGGAGCGACTGTTGGCATTGTATGAAAAAAATTTCCACGAAAAACCACCCCTTGTGCTACCACCCTACCGACCCATTGAGCGTTTAGGAAGATGGGTTGAGGCAAAGATCACAGGCATTGGAAATTTTTTGGCGTTTGTTGGGGAAATGATTATTGCGATGGTACAACTCCTCTTCTCCCCATGGAATTTTCGCTTTACCGCGTTGGTCAATCATATCGATACCTCTGTTTTGCGGGCAATTCCCATTGTGATGATCCTCTCATTTTTGATCGGTATTGTGATTGCGTATCAATCCGCACAATACCTTGTCCACATCGGGGGGGATATTTTTATCGTTGATTTGAGTGTGATGTCGATTTTTCGGGAACTCTCCCCTATGATCAGTGCCATTTTGATCGCCGCACGAAGTGCCAGTTCGTATACCGCCGAGATTGGGACGATGAAAATGACCGATGAACTTGATGCGATGCGTACCATGGGGTTTGATCCGTTTGTTTTTTTGGTCATCCCCAGAGTGTTTGCGCTGATATTCATGATGCCTGTGGTGATTTTTGCTGCGGATATGGCGGGGATGGTGGGGGCATTACTCGTTGCGAATTTTCATTTGGGGATCAGCGTACCTGAATTTTTGGATCGGATGTATCTGGAAATATCGATCAATGAATGGCATGTCGGATTAGGAAAATCCCCCATTTATGGGGCAATTATCGCCATTGTGGGGTGTTATTGGGGATTTCAAGTCGCTGGAAGCACCCAAAGTATCGGCACATTTACTACCAAAAGTGTCGTGAGTGCCATTTTTTGGGTCATTATCTGTGATGCCATCATCGCCATTGCCCTGACCAAGTTGGGATTATGAGCAACGTCATCACAGTCACCAATATTCGCACCCAGTTGGGCAATACCCTTATCCACGATGGGGTCTCGTTTGGGGTGCAAGAAGCAGAAATTTTTGGGATATTGGGGGGAAGTGGGGCAGGAAAATCGACCTTAATGCGCCAATTGTTGATGCTAGAACCTTTTCAGTCGGGTCATATTGAAATTTTGGGGCAATCGTTGGAGACCATTAGCCCTAAAAATGCGTTTGCCCTGAGGCAAAAATGGGCGGTACTTTTTCAATTTGGAGCATTATATTCCTCCCTTACCGTCCTTGAAAACATCTGTTTTCCCCTCATGGAATACACGCACTTACCCAAATCCCTCATCGAAACCATGGCAATGACCAAACTCAGTATGGTGGGGTTACCCACCCGCAGTGCCCACCTTTATCCCAGTGAACTTAGCGGTGGGATGAAAAAACGGGTAGGATTGGCGCGCGCCCTTGCTTTGGATCCACCATTGCTGTTTTTGGATGAACCCACCAGCGGATTGGATCCATCCAGTGCTGAGGCGTTTGACCGTCTTATTGTGGAGTTGCGGAATATGTTGGGTCTAAGCGTGGTGATGGTCACCCACGATCTGGATACGATTAAAAGTGCGTTGGATCGTTTTATCGTCCTTCACGACAAAAAAGTGTGTTTTGAGGGGAATTACGATCAAGCACGCGAGAGTGACCACCCATTTTTAACGGATTTTTTAAAGGTACTTTGATGGAACGTAATGCACACTATACAATCGTGGGACTTTTTACCCTCGTAGCACTGTTATCCATGGCAAGTTTTGCGTTTTGGATCGGAAAATATGGGACAGATGGGGATGAGTATGCCCACTATAAAACCTATGTATACGAATCGGTTGCGGGGCTAAAAACCTCCTCCCCCGTCAAACTCAAAGGGATTGATGTAGGCTTTGTCGAGACCATCGCCCTTGATAAAGATGATCCCCAAAGGATCCAAATACGGTTTGTCGTCGATAAAACCGTTCCCATCAAAACCGATAGCATCGTGGCACTCAATTCCCAAGGGATTGCAGGAGTGGGATTTTTAGAAATCAAAGGGGGAACCAAAAATACCCCCGTTTTACTCAAAAATGGTTCGGATGACTACACAAAAATCCCCTCTGAGCCTTCAGTGTTTACCCAGTTTACCGATAAAGCGGATCGCGTGTTAAACAACCTCTCCACGACCATTGCCAAAGTGGATCAATTAGCAAGTGATAAAAATACCCATAATGCAGCTCAAAGCTTGGAGAATATCGCTCAAATAACCAGCGAATTCAAAGAGAATCGCAAAGCCTTTACCACGATGGTCAAAGGGGTGGTCGTCGTGGAAAATCACACCAATCACACTCTCGATGAGTTCACCAAAATGGCGCAAAAAAGCGACGCTGTTTTGGACGAAGTCAATGCTACCGCACACGAAAGCTCCCTCCTATTGCACGAAATAAAAAAAGAAAAACTCATCGAAAAGCTCTCTACTGTGCTAGATAACAGCAACGATACGGTCAGTGAGAGCAAAAAACTTCTCAAAGAGGGGAAAAAACTGGTTCAACAACTCCGTGATAGCCCCAGTGATTTGTTGTTTAAATCCAAATCGTCCCCATCATCAGTGGAAGAATAAGTCTTTGCACTTTGTATTGCACTTAGTACGTGGATAACTCAGAGGTGTTCAATAGCTACAGTGGATAAAGATAAATAAAAAATTTCCCCAAAGAAAAGCGATAAGGTAAAGATTGCATGATTATGT
>DYMK01000038.1 GCA_020721585.1 Sulfuricurvum sp. | reverse complement strand
TGACACGGTACTTTCCTGGTGAAATTGTTATATAAGGCCCATAATGCAAAAAACCTTTTTGACCATTTTTTGAGTTAAGAGTTACTTCCCCGTATTCGTTTTTATCGATTACTCCGATCTGTGAAAGTGAGTTTTTGTCGGCTTTGAAATAAGTCTCACTTAGGTAGTGAGTGTCCCAGCCTGGAATTTTTGATGCTATGTTTTCGTTAAATATGAATATTTTATATTCATTAAATTCAAGAGTTTTACTCGGCGTAAGGCCGTATGATTCTAACTTGCTCAAGTCTAGTAAAGAGGCTTCGTTACTTTGAAGCAATAAAAAAGTTTGTTCCTTCCAAGCTTCAGGGGTGAACCAGCGTTTAGAGCCAAGCCAGTACATTGGCATAGGAACTCCATTTTGAATGACAATTTGTCTGATTCGAATATTTTCCTCACTTAGGACGCTGTTAACGCCAGCATTCCAATATCCAGAATACCCATAGCCTAAGCCATTTTCTTTTAGAAAATTGATTAGGTCAATTCTACTTTTAATCAATTCGTTAACGGGGCTGTGTTTTAAGTTAGCTAATGAGTTAACGTTGCTTATTTTTAGTGTGGGGTATGCGCTAGCGGCGAGAACAAAGATTGAGGCTGTTATGCTGAGTGAGAATATGGGGTTTTTTACCCAGTTAAATCTTATTGATAGTAAGAATATTAGGCCTATAAAAATGCTTGGTATAAGGTATCTTGAACTTTGGATTGGGTCGCTCATGTCTGGTATTGTTGTGAATACATGAAAGAAAAGAGCTAGTAATAGAGAGATTATGGTAAAAATAGAGATAAATTTTATATTGGGCGATTCGTTTTCTGTTTCTTTGATGGCGTTGTGGGTGATCAAAAATATTAGAGCCAAGGCGAGTAGGAGTCTTATTGATTCATATACCCCATTTATGCTTATTAAATTTCCGTTTACGTTTGGATTTGAGCCTAATATGGCCATTGCACCTTTGAGTGTAAGCGATAGATTATTTAGCGAGGATTCAAAGCTAAGCCAGCGCGGATTTCCGGCGCCCATGATGTTATTTGTTGATGATATGGAATCATAGTGTAGTAAGGTTCCTATTGTTATACCTATAAGTACAAACATCATTATTTTGATGTTTGTTTTGAGATGCTCTTTGTTGATCGTGAGTGAAAGCCAAGTCAGTGCCCCGAGCAATGGGATGCCAATGTAGATCATTCCGCGTGCTGGATTTGACCAAAATAATAAAGTTGTAACCGTAATGATGCCAATGGCATAAAAATATTTTTTATGATTAGTGATCGTCCTGTATTGTATGACAAAGAATAGTACGTAAAGTAAAAATATGATTGTTACGCCGTAGCTTGCTTGGCCGAAAAGATTTTCTGCAAGTAAGCCAGATATCCCGGTACTGATTGCAGCAAGTACAAGTATTTTTTGTGTTGTGTTTGTGTTTATTGTGCCTGAGAGAAGCCATGTGCTGTGGAGTATTAGTGCGTATACTATCGCTCCTGATATCGCGTGTGCTGTGTATCCCGCTGGGATGAAAGATAAAAGTGGTATTACGAATAGTTGACCAAAGAACACAAAAAGGTCGTGGTTGGCATAATTCCATTCAGGTGGGAAAAACATCCCTGTTTCTACGATTTCTCTAGCGAGAAGTATTTTTGTTGCACTGTCAGAGTGAAAAAAAGCTTGGTATCCATAGAAAATATACCATAGTGCAAATGATATGTTTGTTATTAATATTAATGCTGCGATTGTTTTTGTTATTGTTGTTAAATTTTGGTGAGTACGGTTCATTTTTTAATTATTAGTTGGTGAAGTTTATTCGCGGTGTTCTTCCAGGTTGGGTGTGGAATTTTATCGGATTTTGGTTGTTCTCTAATTAGGTTTAGGTTTGTCCATGCGCCTACTGCTTCTGCAATCACCTGCGGTGAATTATCATCGATAAAGTAATAGGCATGTTCTCCTGCTACCTCGCGAAACACGGGGATATCCCTCGCCATGATCGGCAGCTTATGCTGGGCAGCCTCGATCAACGGCAAGCCGAAACCTTCGCCGTAGGAGGCGGCAACGAGGCAGGAGCTTGCGGCATAAACCTTTTCGAGATACTCGTCGCTGATACCTTCCAGCCACAAGAGGCGCTTGTTCAGTTCCGGATGTGAGCGCAAGCGTTCAACCAAGGGTTCCACCATCCAGCCCTGTTTGCCGACAATGATGAGATTCGCATCAAAATCAGATTGCCAAAGCTGCTCGAAGGCATCTAGAACCTGTGCGTGTCCCTTTCGCGGCTCCACTGTTCCGACCATGAGAAACGAAGGCCGGGCATTCAAAGCATCCAGGATCTTAGGCGCATCTGTTGGCAGGCCTCGCGTTAGCGCGCTGGCATCGACATCGGCTCCCAAGTGAAACCATTCGATCGCCACGGGGCGCTCGCGTGGAGTGCCAAGCCTTGCCTGCCATTCGCGCATTTCATCTGCCACGGCGCGCGAAATACATGCCACGCCGTCGTACTGGCCGATGCTTTCAAGCCAGCGTTGGTGATAAATTTGTGCCTCGGGTGGAAAGAATTGTGGCATCAGGATAGGTAACAAGTCGTAAACCACAAACCAGACCTTCACTCCTCGGTTGCGCCATCCCTGTAGAACAGGCTGCTGTGCAGGCACTACACTGGGTTGCAAATCCAATCCAACAAAGACATCACCTGGCCAAGCTTCGGCCGGTTCGTCCTGTGCCCAGTCATCGGGCACTCCAAAAAAACGACTGGTAAAGCAGCGTGCATAGTGGTATCCCGTGGAATTCTCCATGGCGTAGACCGGCTCCACTCGAAACCCTTGCGGAGGGTTCTCCAACCACCCCATCAAAATAGAGCGCACGACACGTTGAATCCCGGTTTTGGCATCTCGCTGTACCAGCTCTGAAACATCCACCAGCCATTGCCGTTGCCGTGGTGATGGTGGGAAGTTATCGGCTAGGCAGGATGCCAATGGCGCAAGTTCATGATCTTGGATATGGTTGTTCGCTATTTCTGACAAAAGTCCGGGCAAACCATATTTCGCTTGGTCATAGCTTTGCTCAATGGCTTCAAAATACATTTGGGCGCAAGCTTGTGGCGCATGCCTTGTGCGCACTATATCCCGAGCCCTTGAGCCCAATTGCTTTCTTAATTCGTGGTCATTTGCAAGTGTGGTCAGAGCAGTGACTAAATCATTGTCATCAAAATCGTCTGGCAACATCCAAACGCCATTTTCATCCAGGTCAGCCATGCTTCCATGCGCATTAACAATCGTGGGCAGGCCGTAATTCATGCAGTCCAAAACCGTGCCGGATGTTTCCCCGCGCGATAATGCACGTAGCTGAACCGCAATATCAGAGGCCGCGAGATAGGCGCGAAAGGTTTTCTGATCTGTCCATCCCGTGATGCGAATACGGTTGGCGTATTTTCTGCCTCTAATGGTTTGAAGCAAGTCTTGGCCGTACTCGCCGCCATGGTTCTCACCCACGAATACAAGCTGTGCCTTAGGATTGGACGCAAGAGGTGAAGCGATAAAGGCTTGCAGTAACCGATGGTTTAGTTTCATGGGGCCCAGAAGGCCAAAAGAGCTGATGATCAGGTCATCGAGCCCAAATCCCAATTGACGGCGTAATGCCTCCTGATTTGAAGGCTCTGCGGAAACGCGCAAGTGCGGGATAACGCTCCAATCCATCGCAGCCTTGGGACCGTACCAATCAGTGGCCAATTTTCGTGAATACTCACCATGGACGATGATGCCCAGTGCACGCTGCAGAACCGGCAGGTTGGCTGGATAGCGCCAGACGACATCCGCTGTATCGACGGCCGTGTAGCGATCGTTGACCGCGTGATAACCGTGGCTTGAATATAAAGACTGCGCCCAAGCATGTGGTGCGGCAGCATGCACATCGCGGTGCGCTTGGATGCCTGAAATGAAGAAGTCATGCAATACCACCACACCCGGAACGCTATCTAGCAAAGGAAACATATGCTGGTGAAAATGGGAATTGCCGAAGTGGTACATGACTCTGTCGAAC
>DYMK01000037.1 GCA_020721585.1 Sulfuricurvum sp. | reverse complement strand
CCAAAGGGCATGAGTTTTCATTAGTTGAATTGCTGGGCGGCGATCTTTCGCGCGCTGATGCGTTTCGTAATGGGCAATTCGCCACCATTTATCTTTCACCCCGCGACTACCACCGCATTCACATGCCATTGGCGGGAACGCTCAAGCAGATGGTGCATGTGCCGGGGCGTTTGTTTTCAGTCAACCCAGTCACGGTGGAGCGCGTGCCCAGGCTTTTTGCACGTAACGAACGCGTTGCCGCCTTGTTCAATACGGAGGTGGGCTCTATGGGGCTGGTGCTGGTAGGCGCCATGAATGTTGCCGCAATCGAGACCGCATGGTCTGGCTTGGTAACTCCGCCGCATGGTCATGAGATTGGAGTGTGGAATTACGGCAAGCATGTGAGCGTACACTTGCCACGCGGCGAAGAAATGGGACGTTTTAATATGGGCTCCACCGTGATTCTGTTATTGCCCGAGGCGATGAGCTTCCGGCCTGATCTCGCTGCGGGGAAAACAGTACGCATGGGAGAGAGCCTTGCACAAAGCGCTTCATGGCCAATAAATGACGATGAATCCGCCACGCGGATTTAAATATCAAGCCTAAGCACAGGGAAGTCAAAGCATGTCTGCATTACTGATGAAATCAGCGCGCGAGCTCAAGCTCTTTCTAGCTCAACGCACCATTCTTGACCCGCATAACGAGCTCAAATTTCTCGTTGAATTACTGGAATCCGCCGAGCTCTCGCGAATGCAAGAACGAGCCAAACTGGAAATGCTTGAGATTCTATGGCCAAGCATCAAAAGCCTATTGGAAGTCTTCGAGCGCCAGATTAACGGTTCATGGCAAAAACAAATTTATGCAGAGAATTCTTTTTTTTCAGATTTTGAGCATCTGGCCAAGCTCACTCAAAAAGTCTACAGCGATACTGCAATGGCGATGCACAAGCAACTCAAGCCGTGGTGGGGGGAGTATCCAAGAGAAACAGCTTTAACCCGTGCGATTAATTTATCAGCACATATTGCACTCATGCGATTATGCCTCTACATCCCACTTGAAAATGGGTTTTGGCATCAACTCTACACGTTATGGCAGGAGGCCGAACACGCAAACCTACTAAATCCATCATCAAGTCTTCGTTCAGATTCATCGCTAAATACAAAGCTTGGTGAAATATTTATAGGTTTGTCACTGATGGGCACCCTATCGACGAATGCCTTGCCATCTAAGGAATTCAAGCCTCTTCTTGCATGTTTTGTACAGTTCTCATCTAAAACCAATATTTATACAACCAAACCATCCGATGAGCACTCATGGATTGGCATTTATTTTGAGCATGACACACCGCCCAAGCCCTATACCCCATCAGCAGTTGATGAAAGCAACAACGTTATTCACGCTTCACGATTTATTATCATCGATCCGATTATAGACATAATGCAGGATATGCTAGAAAACTTTTCTGGCGACTTTATTTATATTAGTGAATGCTCAGTCCTCATTTCCCGTGCCACATTGGAACACGTCATTTCCAAATTTCAAAACCCACTTAAAAACCGACGCGAGCGCCCCAAGGTTTCGGGTCAATGCTACTTATATAGTGGAATTGAGGTCATCTCAGATCTTCTCAATGAAGAATTTAAACTCGGACATTTCACCCTACCTCTAGAGTCAGAACTCCCAAAACTCATTAAGGAAGGATTGGATACGCCACCAGAGGCAACCAATCTCATTAAAAACAAGGCTTCAGACACATCACCTGAAGAGCTATGGGAGCTTGTGGAACGAGGCCATTTAATTTATGAGGCACCTCATCCGCATACATCAAAAACATCGGAATCATTAAATACGACCCATGAGCTTAGAAAATTCTGGGATATTATTGATATTTCAATGGATGGTATTCACCTACATGGCCAGCGAACCAAAGATGAAACCACATTAAGTATCGGCAGCCTTGCATTAGTGGAATTCCCGGCCAACATGAATCTTGATTATTTGATCGGCATTTTGCGCTGGGCAAAAAATTCAAGCCCCACAAATCGTGAGATTGGTATTGAAATTCTAACGCACAATGCAAAGCCAATTCGAGTTTCGGGTAGCCATCAAAATACATCGGCATGGTACGCCGCTTTGATGCTTCCACCCTCCAGGCGATGCGATGATTCATTACTCATTCTACCCAATCAGGAGTATCGCATGGGTGCTGTGGTGATGGCTCTTACTCCACATCACGAATTAGAACAAGACAAGATTAACCAACATGAACCTATGCTTGAATTGATTCTTGGACGTAAAATCTTACAAACTGCATCCATCTGCATCTTTCAGTTTCAAGATGCCCGCGAACTTGCTGTATTTGAATCAAATATAGATAACACCCTAGGAACTGCAACATGAAAAAATCGAACTCAACGCTACATATTGCCGCATTTCATGATTCAATTAATGACACACTTGAACTTGCCAGCTTGTTACGCAATGCCGGTATCCAAGCACAAGCCAAAAACCTTGAGGATTTACCCAATCTTTTTGAAGTATTGCGTACTGCTCCCATTGATATGGTTCTCCATCTTAGTGAAATTACCGAACCCAATCTAAGCCAAGTCGTTAGAGCTGTAGCCATGCACCACCCCACGATTCCCGTGCTTGCCATGACGCAAAACTACGACGTTAACCTCCTAAACCAAGCGATAACCCAAGGCGCGTGGGATCTAATTAACCTTGACAATTCCGCACATGTGCTGCATGTATTGAAACGCGAGGCTGAGCGCGTTCAATGCGCACAACGCTTGGTTAAACTTGAGTCAATACAAAACGAATCCGAGCGTCGTTGCAAAACCCTTATGCAAAGCTCGCGTGATGCCATTGCATATATTCATGGTGGTATGCACATTGATGCCAATGATGTTTACCTCGAAACACTCGGTTTTAATTCGCTTGATGATATGGAAGGCTCGCCATTGCTGGATCTAATCCAAGCGAATGACCACGCCAAAGTGCGTGAAATCATTCGCAGTAGCGCCCCGAAGACGGACGAAGTACAAACTTTAGAAAACATCCATTTCAAACACCAAAATGGCAATGAATTTACTGCGCATGTTGAGTTTTCTTCAGCGACCATTGATGGTGAGCCATGCACCCAAGTTCTAATTCGATTGACCAGTAATGCCGATACCAAGGCTCTGGAAGAAAAAATCGCCAAACTCAGTCAACGCGACCCACTGACTGGATTACTTAATCGTCAGTACTACCTTGAGCAATTAGGTAAAAGCATTACCTTAGCTCACGCTAAACAGGCTCATTTGTTTTTAATTCACCTACAAATCAACTATCCCGTTGAGGTGCGCAATAAAATCGGTGTCGTTGGTCGTGATGCACTTATCACTGAGGCGGGTCGGCTATTGGAGCGCGAAATAGGAAACGACGGTTTAATCGCAGTTTATAGTTCCAATGCATTTAGCATTCTTATAACTAGCACAGACAACTCTCACCACGCCACAATGGACAATGCGCAAAATATGGCCAAACAACTTGTCAGCCGCGTAGGAAAAAACATTTTTGAGGCCGGTGGGCAGTCCATCATTGTGGATGCCACGGCAGGTGTGGTGATTTTAGATGAGCATAGCCCCGCATTACACGAACTACTTATCCGTGCCGAACGCGTTAATGCCGAGGCGGCCAATCTTCCGAGTGAGTCCGTCGTATTCTTCAAACCCAAGGAAAAAGATGCGTCACAAGAAGAAAAGGATGAACACTGGAATCGCCTGATCCAAGATGCACTGCGCAACCATCAATTTAGACTCCTATTCCAACCTATTCTTAGCCTTGATGGCGACAGCCGTCGCCAGCGTTATGAGGCCTATATCCGGCTTTTGGATGAAAATCGCCAACTCATCGAACCCAAAGCATTTATAGAATCGGCAGAACGCAGTGGGCTTAGTCTTGAAATCGACCGTTATGTCATCCAAGGTGCAATTCAGCATATTGTTGAATCGCGCAAAAGAGGGCTAAACCTCCAGCTCTTCATGCGTATCTCGACACCCACTTTATTAAGTGCCGATTTCTACCCTTGGTTTAGCTCACAAATCATGGATGCACAGATTTA
>DYMK01000011.1 GCA_020721585.1 Sulfuricurvum sp. | reverse complement strand
TGTCCTTGAGTAGTTGATATTCTACTGGATTGACACAAAATTTCTAACGATCCCCCTCAACCCACTCTCGCGTACTCATAACCGTACTAAATCGAAACGCCTGCTCCACAAGGGTGGCACGATGCAACTCTTCTGCCATAGCCTTTCCCCCTGCATTCTCAAATGCCAGTGTCCCTGTCGCATCCGATAAAAACTCGACATTAAAACCCAAATGATGAGCATATCGCGCCGTCGTATCACAGCAGTGTTGCGTCATGTAGCCACTGATGACGACGGTGTCTATCCCGTTTTTACGGAGCCACGCTTCCAGATCGATACCGATGAGCTGATCCGTGCTATCGGTCATATCGCTAAAGCTCGCGGTATGAGTCAAATCGCACAAGAGAGCGGTCTTGGGCGCGAAAGCCTCTATAAAACATTCGCTCCGGGTTCTAAGCCCCGTTTTGATACCATCGCTAAAGTGGTAAAATCGTTGGGATTGCACTTTCATATTACGCCGCTAAAAGCTTCGTAGTTCGTCATTCCCGCGAAGGCGGGAATCCAGCTTTTAAAAATTGAAGTTATCGTCTCGCTCCCAAGCTCCAGCTTGGGAGTGTATATATTAGTCTGCATTCCCAACGAGGACGTTGGGAACGAGGGAAAAGGCATCGGGTGAACCGCAAGATTATCTCAATTCGGTAGAGATGCTGATAGAGTATATCAAGAGCTATTAACATGGATAAATTAAATAACTAGTTACCCCAAGGATGCTAGTGATTTCAAGATTTTTTTGCAATTAAGTTTGTAATTACAATCCCATTGCACTCAATGAGGGATAATTATCCGGTCGTGTGGGTGTATCCCATAGAAGCTTTCGCTCTTTGTGGGTAATGGCTAGATCATTGATACTGGCAAAACGTACACGCATTTGACCCTGATCGTTAAATTCCCAATTCTCGTTGCCGTAACTTCGCCACCATTGCCCTTGGTCATCATGCCATTCATAGGCAAATCGAACCGCAATTTTAGTATCGGTATACGCCCACAACTCTTTGCACAATCGATACTCATGCTCTTTGGCATATTTGGTACGTAAAAAATCGATAATCGCATCACGCCCATGTAAAAAGAGATCACGATTTCGCCATTGACTCTCTGGTGAATACGCAAGGGCTATTTTTTCGGGAATTTTGAGGTTCCAACCATCTTCTGCCATCCGTACTTTTTGGAGGGCACTTTCTTCATTAAAAGGGGGTAGGGGTGGTCGTAATGCTTCGTGCATAGGGTATCCTTTTCTTATCAACCAAACGATTGTTTGGTAAAAGCATACTCTCTCTTTAGTAACGTGTCCAAAAAGCAGTCTCCTAAAGCCTGAAGTCAGCTTGTTTGATGCGAAGAATTCGGGTACCCTTACTGGGATAAAATGCAGTCAAAGAGATAATGAATGAAAAAAAAGAACCCTTTTCGCCCAATCAAACCACCTAAAATACACTCCATCAATAACCAAACCAATACCAACTTACTCGAAGCCATCTTAGAAAGTTCCCCCCATATTATTATTTTCGCCTTGGACACGCAATATCGTTATATGGCATTTAATCATGGTCATAAACAGGTTATCCAAACGATTTGGGGAAAAGAGATTGCCCTTGGGATGAAACCCTCTCTCGACATTTTTGGCAAAGCCATTACTCCCCCATTTATGATAGTGCAGAGCAGGTGATCGGACTGACCTGTTTTAATATTGATGTCTCCCAACGGAGAGAAACTGAAGAGAAGCTCAAACTGTTTGCCCATGTCTTTAACAGTGCGAAAGAGGGGATACAGTCGCACGATTGGGAGGCGATGAATTTGCACTGGTCTTGCTCAATCTTAACACGGTCGAAGAGTGTGAAAAAATTGTTCAGCGTGTCTTAACTAATGTCCAGCAACCCTATTATCTCCTCAAAAGTCACCACATCACCGTGAGTGCGAGTATCGGTATTACCCTCTATCCTCATGATGATGGTGATGCCGATACCCTCCTTCGCCATGCGGATCAAGCGATGTATGTTGCCAAAGAGAGTGGCAAAAATCGGTACGTTTTTCACCATCATTCGCTTTAGTCTATCACAACCGTATTGCCAGAAGGTGCGTGATCAAAAAACGGTTTTAGCTCGACATAGTGGTACCGCAACAGCGATTCAAACTCCTCATACGTCATGGGATATCCCCCCACAAAGGTATCTAGCAGTAGTGATTCTCCTCCCTCTAAAAGCAAAAGATATTCGTAGTGGTACGTATGGATCATCACCACGGTGTGGGTGGAATCCAAAGCTTTTTGGAAGCGTATGTCCGTAAACGGGGACGAAGTAAACGATTCCTCTGGTGAGGGGCTAGCTTTTTTATCTTTATCTTCTTTACGTCTAACCGCAATCACCAGAGCAAATGCCAAAGCAAACCCTAATCCTAGAATGGTGAGGACACTCATAACCGTTTGGCTTGTCGTGGTGTGATCGGTGGGTGTGGTAGGAGGATCAAAAAGGTGTGTGGCGGTGTTAGGTGGGATCACTTGTCCCACGTGTTGTTGGGCGAAACGGAGTCTTAAGGTGTATCCATCGGAACTGATGGAGGGGGTAAAGAATATTTTTTCGGGGACATCGGCTTTGAGGATGAGGTGGTGATCCTTAGGATAAAGGTGCAACGCGCTTAGATAGATGGAGTAGACCCCTATATCTTCTTTTTTGTGGATCGATACGTCGTCTAAATCGATAAAAATGGCATTTTTTTCATACGCTTGGGTCACTTTTCCCACATAAGGGGTATCGAATTTAAGAACAACATTCACATGGTCATACCGGTCGTGGACGTTGTAACCCAAAATCGTGCTACCCCATCCCAACGTTGTAAGCACTAGTAATAAAACACTTTTTTTCATGATTTTTTCGACACTCTCTTGAGATAAACGGTTGATTATAGCGTAAAACCACAAGGATAGAATAGTGATAAAATGGCTATAATCGCGCCTAATCTCAAATCAAAGAAGCCAGTAGTATGATCATTGAATTAACCATTTTGGGTGTTGTGGTGGGGACGATGTCCGGATTTTTTGGGATTGGCGGGGGGACGGTGAGTGTTCCGGTTTTGCTCTATTTGGGATTTGGGATCAAAGAGGCGATTGGTATTTCGATCATGCAAATGGTCGTAGGGTCGTTTATGGCAGCGTGGATTCACAAGAAAAACCAAACGTATACCATTGCTGAGGTCAAATATTTCGGCTTTGGGGGGCTTGCAGGGGCGGCCATCGGTGCGGTTTTGGTCAAAATTTTGGATGCGGTGTTTTTGGAGTGGCTGTTTTTGTCCATTGTGGCTTTTACCCTTGGACGACTGGCATTTTCCAATCCCACCCCGATGCGTGATGAGGTGGTCAATCGCCCCCTTTATACTGCCATTGGGGGAGGAATCGGGATTTTTTCGGGGATGCTTGGGGTAGGGGGATCGATTTTGATGACCCCCATACTGGTAAGTTTTATGGGCTTTCCCCTCAAAAAAGCCTCGGCGGTAGGGCTGTTTTTTGTGATGTTTACCTCCCTTTCTGCCTTTGTGACCATGGTGAGTTTGGGGCTTATTAACCTCCAAGCGGGGGCGATTATGGCGGTTTCATCGCTTGTGGGGATTGGGTTGGGGATTTGGTTGCTTCATAAGACCAAAGTGACCCATTACAAACAGATTTTGGTCGTTTTTTATATCCTTATTTTTGCCATTACGGCGTACAAACTACTTACTCATTAGGTGATACACACGCATGATTAAAATTATCGGTGCCAAAGAGCACAATCTTAAAAATATTTCTCTGGAAATTCCCAAAAATAAGCTGATCGTCTGTACGGGGATTAGTGGCAGTGGTAAATCGACCTTGGCGTTTGATACCCTCTATGCGGAGGGGCAACGTCGTTACATCGAATCGCTTTCGTCGTATGCGCGACAGTTTTTGGATCGGGTGGGCAAACCCGATGTCGACAAGATCGAAGGACTCACCCCCGCCATTGCGATTGACCAAAAGACGACCTCCAAAAATCCCCGCTCGACGGTGGGGACGATTACCGAAATTTACGACTACTTGCGTCTTTTATACGCCCGTATTGGGGTACAGCATTGCCATTTGTGCGGTAAACCCATCACCAAAATGTCGGCACAAGATATTATTGACCAAGTCGTCAAACTCCCTGATCAAACCAAAATTATTATTCTCGCCCCCCTTATCCGGGAAAAAAAGGGGTCGTTTGCCGATGTACTGGAGTCGTTGCGCCACAAAGGGTACGTGCGGGCGATGATTGATGGGGTGATGGTACGGTTGGATGAGGAGATTGAGCTTTCCAAAACCAAAAAACACTCCATCAAAATCATCGTTGATCGTTTGGTGATCCGTGAGGACAACCACGACCGTCTCTCACAAGGGGTCGAAAAAGCGCTCAAAGAGTCCTACGGTGAAGTGGAGATTGAACTTCAAGACGACACCCACCCGCACACACTGATCCATTACAGTGAACACAGTGCCTGTTTTGATTGTAAAGTGAGTTTTGATCCCCTTGAACCGTTGTCGTTTTCGTTTAACTCCCCCAAAGGGGCGTGCAAAGAGTGTGATGGATTGGGAATTCGGTACGCACTGGATTATGACAAAATTATCGATTCGGAACTCTCCATCGAAAAAGGGGCGATTAAAATCGTCTATGGATTTAACAAAGGGTACTATTTCACGTTTCTTAAAGCGTTTTGTTCGACGTTGGGGATGTCCTTGGATGACCCCTTTTATACCCTCGCAGAACATCATAAAAAAGCAATTTTACACGGCTCTATCGAAGAGGTGACCTTCAAATGGCAAAATCATCCCATTTCCAAAACGTGGCCGGGGATTGTCCGCATTGCCTACGATATTTTTAAAGACGAAAAAGACCTTGCCGATTATATGTCCGAAAAACCGTGTAATGTGTGCAACGCCCACCGTCTAAAAGCCGAATCGTTGGCGGTGCGTGTGGCAGGCAAAGGGATTGGGGAAGTCATTACCCTCCCCATCAAAGATTCGTATGCGTGGTTTAGTGACCCCCAAACCTTTACGTACCTTAGTGAGCAAAATGCGATGATTGCGGTGTCGATTCTCAACGAAATCAAAGAGCGACTCTTTTTCCTCTACGATGTGGGATTAGGGTATCTCTCTTTGAGTCGGGATGCTCGAACCATCAGTGGAGGCGAAGCGCAACGAATCCGTATCGCCAGTCAAATCGGCAGTGGTCTAACGGGGGTGATGTACGTTTTGGACGAACCCAGTATCGGATTGCACGAACGTGATACCCTTAAACTCATCCGTACGTTGCGCTCACTCCAAGAAAAAGGTAACACCGTTATCGTCGTCGAACACGACAAAGAGACCATTGAGTCGGCGGATTTTATCATTGACATAGGCCCCGGTGCGGGGAAATTTGGGGGGAATGTGGTTTTTTCGGGAACCTTAGAGGCGATGATGAAAAGCGATACCCTCACCGCCCAATACCTATCAGGGGCAAAAAAAATCGAGTATTTCTACCGACGACCCCAACACGCGTGGATGGAGATCAATAACGTCACGGTGAACAATATCACCGATTTGAGTGTCTCGATCCCTCTGAACAATTTCGTCTGTGTGACGGGGGTGAGTGGAAGCGGCAAAAGTTCCCTTATTCTCCAAACGCTGTTGCCCGTTTCGAGGGAGTTGCTCAACCATGCCCGTAAGGTCAACCGTGTTGCTGGGGTTGAGGTCAATGGACTGGAGAAACTGGATAAAGTGATCTATCTCGACCAAAGCCCCATCGGACGTACCCCACGTTCCAATCCTGCTACCTACACGGGGGTGATGGATGAGATTCGGAACGTGTTTGCCAAAACCAAAGAATCACAAATTCGGGGCTATACCGCTTCACGTTTTAGTTTTAACGTCAAAGGGGGACGGTGCGAAAAATGTCAAGGGGAGGGGGAGATCAAAATTGAGATGCACTTCTTGCCTGACATTATGGTCAAATGCGATGGGTGTCAGGGGAGCCGTTACAATATGCAAACCCTTCAAGTGGAGTACAAAGGAAAAACCATCTCCGATGTCTTGAGCATGAGTGTGGGGGAAGCGTTGGAGTTTTTTAGTGCTATTCCCAAAATGAAACTTATCTTGCAAACCCTAAGCGATGTGGGATTGGATTACATTACGTTGGGACAAAACGCCGTGACCCTCTCAGGGGGGGAAGCCCAACGGATTAAACTTGCCAAGGAACTCAGTCGCAAAGATACGGGCAAAACCCTCTACGTGCTGGATGAACCCACCACCGGATTGCATTTTGATGATGTCAATCGCCTCACCAAAGTGTTGCATAATTTCGTTGAATTGGGCAATTCGGTGTTGGTCATCGAACACAACCTCGACATGATCAAAAACGCCGATTACATCATCGATATGGGACCTGAGGGGGGGAGCGGCGGCGGATTGGTCGTAGCATGTGGGGATCCGGAAACCATCGCCCGTGATTGGGAAACAACGGGGAGTTTTACGGGGAAATATTTGGCACTCGAACTCTCACGCAGTGGGCGATGAGGGGTGTTCATTGCGACGTTTTTTTAACCCATGACCTACCAAGAGTGGTTTGATGCCCACGCCTCCAAACACGCCAACATTATGGCAAAACTCACCCACCTTCGTGACGATGAGGTGATACGCTATTTCCGATTTGAGAATATGGTGAGGGAGGAAAATGATTTTTGTCCCCTCTATGCGACGAATACCCGATGTCACGATACCCCAGAACTCAATTGTTATCTCTGTGCGTGTCCCTATTTTCGCTTTAATGACACAGGTTTGGGGATCAAAGAGGGTAAAACTCTGTTTAGTCTCTGTGCGATTGAGACCCCGCATGGGGGAGAATTTCATACCGACACTGCCATTCATCACGATTGTTCAGGGTGTTTGGTTCCCCATCAGGAGCGTTATATCGCTTGGATTTTTGATCGAAAGTGGTTGGTGATGATGGCGAAGGTGGGGGCTGTAGAGCCAAGTTATGCTAAAATCACGCCACTTTGAACCCATCTGCCATGTTACTACCAAGGAAACGTTATGCCCCCTAAAACCATCACCATTATTGATACCTTTGGATTTTTTTTCCGTTCTTTTTATGCCCTTCCCCCGTTGAAAAACCGACATGGCTTTCCGACAGGACTGTTGACAGGATTTATCAATCTGATCGCGACGTTGCACAAAGAGCATAGCAGTGACTATCTCATTTTCGCCCTTGATGCCAAGGGGGATAGTTTTCGCAATGCCATCGATCCCAATTACAAAGCCAACCGCGCCCCAGCCCCGGAAGAACTCAAACTTCAGCTCCCCATCGCGATTGAGTGGATTGATAAAATGGGGTACAAATCACTGATGCAAAGTGGCTTTGAAGCCGATGATATGATCGCAACGGTGGTCAAACACGCCAAAGCGCAAGGACTCAAAGTGCGGGTCGTTTCGCACGACAAAGACCTCTATCAGCTCATCGAAGATGATGCGGTGGTATTGGTCGATGCCATCAGTAAGAAGGTGATGAATGAGGGGCATTGTTTTGAGAAATACGGGATTCACCCCGCGCAATTTGTCGATTATCAATCGCTCATCGGCGATACGGCGGACAATGTCCCCGGCGTTAAGGGGATAGGCAAAGTGACCGCCCAAAAACTTTTGACCCAATTTGGAACCTTGGATGCGATGTACGCGCAACTTGAGGAGGTGACACCGCCACGGATTCGGGGGTTACTTGAGACCTATAAGGAGGATGCGTATCGTTCGCGTCACTTGGTCACGTTGCATCCTGATGTGATGGAAAGTATCGATTTTGAGGGGTATACGATGCATTTTGATGACCCATTTGCCCCCATTTATGAGGATTTGGTGGAGTATGAGATGAACGCGGTGTTGCGCACGCTCAAAGCCAAAGCGTTGTTTGAGGAGACCTACAATCCTACCCAAATCGAACCCAAAAAAGGTGCCCAACCCAGTGTGGAAGAAGCCAAAAATCCTCAAGGTCAGACCATCTTGTTGGACAACGAAGCTGATGTAATGGCACTTGTCTCGACCATCACCTCTGAGACACTGGTCGCTTTTGATACCGAAACCACAGGACTTAATCCCCACAGTGACCATTTGGTGGGGTTTAGTTTTAGTCTGAATGGCACAACGGGGTATTATGTCCCCCTCCATCACACCTATTTGGGTGTTGGGGATCAAGTGAGCGATACGGTCGCGAGGGAAGCGATAAAAGCCATTTTTAGGGGGAAAGTGATTGGGCATAATCTTAAATTTGATTTGCATTTCGTGACCCGATTTTTGGGCTTTGATCGACTTACTCTCTATGCCGATACGATCATTATGGCGTGGTTGAGCGATTCGGGACGCTCGTTGTCGATGGATAGCTTGGCGCAAAGTTTATTGGGTCATGCGATGATCTCTTTTAAAGATACGGTGAAACGTGGGGAAAACTTCGCCTCTGTCGCACTTGAAGATGCGTGCGCGTATGCGGGGGAAGATGCTTATATCACCTACCAACTTTTCGAGGTACTCTCCCAACACCTCCTGCTCAAAGGGGGTGAATCAACCCTTAATGAGGCATTTGAGGTCGAATTTCCGTTTGTCGGAACGTTGTTAGGGATGGAAAAAATCGGGATTGCGGTGGATACATCGGTATTAGAGACCTTCAAACGGGAAGTCTCTACCGAGCTAGGGGAGTTGACCCGTGCTATTCATGAGGGGTGCGGCACTGTTTTTAATCTCAATTCTCCCAAACAATTGGGGGCGATTTTGTTTGAGACCCTCCAGCTGCCGCATGGTAAAAAGACCAAAACAGGGTACAGCACCGACGAGCAAGTCTTAGAAGGGTTACGCGAGGCACACCCCATTATCCCCCTTCTGCTGCAGTATCGGGAGTATCATAAGCTCTTTTCCACCTACATCGAACCTCTGATTGCCTTAGCCAACACGGATCCCCATTCGCGCATCTACACCTCGTTTGTCCAAACGGGGACGGCAACGGGGCGACTCAGTTCCAAAAATCCCAATCTCCAAAATATCCCTGTTAAAACCGCCTTAGGGATGCGGATTCGAGAAGCGTTTGTGGCACCACAAGGGAAAAAACTCATTGGCATCGATTATTCCCAAATCGAATTGCGCCTTTTGGCACACTTTAGTGGCGACAGAGTCTTGGTGAATGCGTTTAAGGAGGGCAAAGACATCCACCTCCAAACCGCCGTTGCCCTCTTT
The DNA here is from genome assembly GCA_020721585.1 of Sulfuricurvum sp. Classification (GTDB taxonomy): domain Bacteria; phylum Campylobacterota; class Campylobacteria; order Campylobacterales; family Sulfurimonadaceae; genus Sulfuricurvum. Next base: position 55,654 of record DYMK01000011.1, on the reverse strand, counting down.
GGGGAAGAACACGCCCCCAGCAAACGCACCATCGCCAAAACGGTGAATTTTGGATTATTGTACGGGATGGGGAGCAAAAAACTCTCCGATACGTTGGGGATTACGACCAAAGAAGCCAAGGAGATTATCGACCGCTATTTTGAGACCTTCCCCAGTGTCAAGGGATATTTTAGCGGTATTGTCCAGACCGCCAAAGAGCAAGGGTATGTGGAAACGTTGTTGGGTCGCCGTCGCTATTTTGATTTTGCCTCTGCCACCCCGATGCTCAAAGCTGCCTACGAACGCGAAGCGGTCAATACGGTCTTCCAAGGCTCAGCGAGTGATTTGATTAAACTGGCGATGAATCGCATTGATACGATGATCCAAACGGACAACATGGGGGCAAAAATGCTTCTACAAATCCACGATGAATTGATTTTTGAGGTGGATGAGGGGGAAGTGGATACGTTAGCTACGTGTTTTGTTCAGGTGATGGAGTCGATTTACGCGCTTAAAATCCCCTTGAAAACGTCGATGAATATCGGAAATCACTGGGGGGAGTTGAAGTAATTTAGCTTGTCCATTGTAAGTGTGGTTCAACATGGCGCATTGCACAATCGGTGAGGTAAGAATTTATGAGTGTTTGGTAGGGCAATCCCATTTTGATGGATAGCGCTTTAAAATAATCGATGGTCTCTACCTCAATGTTAAGGGAAATTTGCTTTTTAACTTTTTTGGCATAAGGGTTTTGGATAGATTGTGAAAAGTCGTATTCTTTTCTCATGGTAAAAATTCCTTGTATTGGCGTTCTTCCCCCTCAGAATGATCAGGGTCGTGAAGTAAACGGGCAAAATCATCGTCAAAAACAGTTCGCGCTTCTTCAAAAGAGATCCCATGTTTTTTAATATTGGAGGATGCTTTAGCGAAATCCCATTCAAATTTTAATGAGTTCATGGCGTTATTATAATGATTATATCATGATAAGTAAAGTGTAAGTATTAATTGCTTTTATCTAGGTTTGTTTTGACATCTTTGTCGCTAAGATGAATTACTTTTAGGTTAAATCCTTCCAAAAATCTATCCCGTTGCGCATCATATTTCTCTTTACTCTCGTGAGAGCTACCATCAACTTCTATGACCAAATTTTCAGAAGCACAATAAAAATCGACAATGTAATTCCCAATAATCTTTTGTCGATCAAAATCCAAACCCAACAACTGTTTTTTTTTGAGTTGTTGCCAAAGTAGCACTTCGGCTAAATTACCAGCTTTTCGCAAAGCTTTTGCTCGTTCTTTTAAAGCAGCGTTGTAAGGAAGCGAAAAATATTTTTGTGTATCACGCATGGTTGTTTCTCTTTTAAGGATATAACCACCCCGCCAGACTTCGTTTTTGAGAGGATGCGACCACCCCGCCAGACTTCGTCTGCCACCCCTCCAAAGGAGGGGAATTTTTCTCTCCATTCCCCTCCTTTGGAGGGGTGCCTGTAAGGCGGGGTGGTTTTATGGAAAGCTAAGACACGCAAAGCTAGGTCTATGATTATATCCTAAAGATCATCAGACGTTTTCGTATCGTTCTTATCGAAAAATGGCTTGCTTGGGTACAATAGCGTATTCAAATAAGGATAGAAAAATGACTATTTTAAAACGTCCCATGGGGGAGTATCAAACCAACTGTTACATTGTCCGCATTGAGGACAAAGAGATCATCATTGATCCGGGGATGGGGGCAACGCAATGGGTGATGGCAAACGTCACTAATCCTATTGCGATTCTCAATACGCACGGTCATTTTGACCATGTGTGGAGCAATCAAGAACTCAAAGAGAAACTCAATATCCCCCTCTATACCCCCAAAGGGGATGTTTTTTTACTCCAAAGTAGCACGTGGATGCCTTCCCTTCCCCCCTCGTATCCCGATGTGGAGGTTGAAGGCGATGCGACGCTGGAGATAGGAGGGATAACCGTAAAATTTCACCACTTCCCAGGGCATTGTCCGGGGTGTTCGATGATTGAGATTGGGGAGGTGATGTTTAGCGGAGACTTTTTGTTTCAAAACTCCATCGGTCGGTACGATTTTCCCTACTCTAATGCGCAGGATATGAAAAAAAGTTTGGAAAAAATGATGCAGATGAGGGAGGATAAAACTCTCTATCCGGGGCATGGCGACTCCACGACGTTGTTTCGGGAGCAAAAAAATGCCCTCTATTGGTTGCGGATGTTATAAACCAAGGCGGACGTAACCCCGAATGGGGGCGGGATACCCCTCAATGGTCTTGGTCGGATCGTTGGGATCAAGAAAATCTTCCAGACTTTGGGACGCTATCCAGTTCGTTTTGCGTTGCTCTTGCGAGGTGGTCACCACGGTTCCCAAGACCTCAAAGGTTGTAAATCCTGCCCGAATCGACCAATTTTCCAACGCTGTGAGGGTGGGGACAAAATAGACATTGGTGATTTTAGAATAACGCTCACTGGGACACAGCGCATGAGGCTCATCGCCTTCGATGATAAACGTATCAAGATACACTTCTCCCCCTTTTTCCAACCCTTGACGGAGGGTTTTGAGCATCCCCACAGGGTCACTTCGGTGGTACAACACCCCCAAACAAAAAATCGTGTCAAATTTTTCTTCGTACAACGGCAGATGCTCTACCCCCAATAATTCATAAACGATGGAACTCTTGACGAAATGATTGATAAAATCAAATTGGGTTTTAAACAGCGCGGAGGGGTCAAAACCGACCACTTTAGAGGGGGAATCTTCCAAAAATCGGAACATATAATAGCCATTATTGCACCCAATATCGGCTACTTTTTTCCCTGTAAGATTAAAATGGGGACGGAGAAAATTGTACTTTTGATGACTGCGCCATTCGGTGTCGATAAAAAGCCCCAACACCTCAAAAGGCCCTTTACGCCATGGCATCATGAGACGTGCAACCCGTTCAAGCTCGACCAAATCCACCGCTTCTTCGCTGGTGATAGTCACCGTATCGCCCGCACTCACTTGCGTTGTAAGGGTAGGTAATTGCTCCAATGCGCTGCGTAAGGGGGCAATGTTTTTCCATGTCATCCATTTTTGTCGCTCTTGGCGAATATCGTTTAGGGTCATTGTCTCTCCTTTAATCTGCGTCATGTTCCAACCGTTTGGCTTGCCGTTTTGGGATGATGGTTGAGATCGAAGGGGTATTTTTGGGGTGTGCTTTGAGCTTTTGACGCAAGAAAAAGGGGATGGTTTTTTCCGGTCGTGGTGCAAGATCAGCGAGTAAAGAATCTTCGACCACGTCCACAGGGTGGTGGAGGAGTAAATAGGTATGCAAAAGGGTAATTTGCCGCTCCAGTGATATTTTCCACGTTGAGAGGGTTTGGGTATAGATCCATTCGCTAAACGCATAAAATCCTTCAAACACCGACCCCTCACCCCAAAGGAGGGCAATCGTGTGATCAAAACTCCCACTGTTGTAAAAAATATCCCAAAACCGTGCAAACCGCTTCATCTTTTGAATCTGGACAAAACTCAAATCGTTGTTTTGGAGGATGTCGTAGGGGGGGGTGTCGCTGTAGATCATTCCGTGGGTGAGGTCATGGCGGGAGAGGGTGGTACCTGAGAGATTTTTGAGAATACCGATTTGAATTTCGCTGTGGGTGAGGGAGACCAAGGTATCGAGATTACGACCAAATCCTGCTAAACTCTCTCCGGGAAGCCCCACAATGAGATCAAGATGCAAATGGGCGGTGGTCTCTTGCTCCAAAAAGCGGAGATTATCGATGATTTTTTCCAGACGAAGCGGACGATTAATCCCAGCGGCAATCACAGGATCAAGGGTTTGGATACCGATTTCCAGTTGCAATGACCCTTGAGGGAAACGCTTAATTTTTGCTTTGAGAACTTCAGGAAAATGGTCGGGAATCACCTCGAAATGGGCGAAATAAGGGGGTTCTTTGGCAAGGAAAAAATCCAAAATCCGATTGGCAAAGGTCATGTTGAGATTAAAGGTACGGTCGATAAATTTAAACCGTCGCGCCCCCCGTTGCCACAACACCTCAAACGCCTCAAGAAGCGAATCCAGTGGAAAATTACGCACCTTTTCATCCCGCGAAGAGAGACAAAACTCACACTCAAAAGGGCATCCTCGGGAGGCTTCGACATAGATCATCCGATGGGCAATGTCCTCATCGCTGTACGCCGCATAAGGGAGAGGAAGGGTTTTAAGATCGGGAAAAGGGGCTTTAATGAAATGGGGTTGTTTGTCATCCTGAACGTGATTCAGGATCGTAGATTGCGGATCATGTCCGCAATGACGCGTGGATAATACCTTTTTACATAACGCATAAAATGCTATCTCCCCCTCACCGCTGATGATGTAATCCGCGTGGGATAAATCGACCCGATGGGGATGGTATCCCGCCTCTGGCCCGCCAAGGACAATGGTTGTTTGGGGGGAGACTTTTTTGAGAATTTCAAGAAGTTGGGCAACCTCAGCAACGTTCCAAATGTAGACCCCTATCCCAATAATAGTGGGACGTTCGTTGAGAATGTCTTCGGCAATGGTCTGAATGGGATCATTAATGGTAAATTCGAGAATTTTGGTTTGGGGCTGAAGCTCCTGCATGGACGCATAGAGGCAACGAAGTCCCAACGCCGTATGGGCATAGCGAGCATTAAGGGTGGTAAGGAGAATCGTACTCATGAACGAGGCGCACGGAAATAAAGACCATCCGTTGTAAAAAGAGAGAGAATTTTGTAATAATCGGCATACGCTTGTTTGTAGCGGTGTTGGGTGTGTTTGGTCGATTCGTACAGTTCGGTGGCACTCATCCCAAACTCAAGGGCATTTTTAAGCAATTTGGTACGACGCAAATAAGTGAATGCCAAATTGGGAAAATGTTCGTGAATTTTAGTGCGGATGGTCTGGGCATCACTGGGATGATCAATCATATTGGCAAAGACAAGAATGGTTTTTTCTTTGTATTTTTGGATAAAGATAAGACTTTTCATAAGGGAATTGGCATCGTTGGTCGTAGGGACAAGGATGATGTCGGAATTGCGCAAAATCTCTTCGGAATGTTCTGCATCAAATCCTCCAAAATCGTAGACAGTATTATCATACAACGGAATTTTACGCGGATAATAGCGGGCGTTTTTGTATTTTTGTAAAACAACCGACATATCGTTGGTGGCGTAACGGTAATCAAGGTCTTTGGCGAGAGAAAAAGCAAGTGAGGTTTTCCCCACGCCCCCTTTGGTGGATGCGATTGAGATAATGGCCATTTTGCTCCAGAATAAACGTTTTTAGAACTATAACATATTAATGGTTGGGTATGCTATACTTTTGAACACTAAAACGGAGAAAACGGGCTTTCAGTGGCACTCATTTTTGAACGTATTCCCCCCTTATTGCGTGTGTAGAAAATCACTAAAAATGGATTGGTATGCATCTCCTATCAAAAAGTTCCCCCCTTAATGAATCCATTAGTAAAATGGAAAAAGTGTTGTCTGACTTTGGGTGTATGGCGACCTACTCCGAGGAAAAACACCCGTTGGAACATTGTTATTCGATTACGTTGCGTTCCAAAGAAGCCCCCAATCATATCTATTCCAATGGCAAAGGGGTGGTCTCCGATGCCTCTAAAGCCAGCGCGTTAGGGGAATACATTGAACGACTCCAAACCAATAACTTTTTTAGTGATTTTTATCTCCCCAAACGAACCCATTATCCGGATGAAGTGGCGTTTAAATTTGGGGGAGGGTATCTCAATGAGGAGTTATTAGCCTTTTATGACCCTCACACGGAACTGCGTTTGGAAGATTGGGTTGATTACAACAGTGACTATGTTGATCGGGTGGTGTCGCTCCCTTTTGTCCGTCTTGAAGATGGAAAATGGGTCTATTTTCCCATTAATATTCTCAATAATCTCTATGTCAGTAACGGTCTTTCCTCAGGTAACACCCCCCTTGAAGCTCAGGTGCAGGCATTGAGTGAGATTTTTGAACGGTATGTCAAAATCGAGATCATTAGACGGGGGTACGCGTTACCCAAATACCCTGAGGGGGTTTTGGTCATGCACAAAAAAGTGTACGAAGATGTCCTAGCCCTTCGGGAATTGGGGTACATTGTGGAGGTTTTGGATGCGTCATTGGGGGGAAAATTTCCCGTTACGGCGATTTCACTTATTAATCCCAAAGATTCGACACTGATGGTCTCATTTGGTTCGCATCCCATCGAGAGTGTGTCGTTGGAGCGAACGATGACAGAGTTATTGCAGGGGCGGGGATTGGATAATCTTAATACCTTTGAACAACCCACGTTTGATATGAGTATTGTCTCGGATAGTTTTAACATCGAATCCCATTTTATCGATTCCAATGGAAAAATTGGATTTAGTTTTTTGAGTTCCAAAAAAAGTTTTGAGTATGCCTCGTGGGATTATCGCGGGAAGAGCATTCAAGAGGAGTTTGAATTTCTCTCCGATTTGGCAACATCGATGGGCAAAAAAATTTATGTACGGGAATACACCTATTTAGGCTTTTATTCGTGTCAGATGATTATCCCCTCGTTGTCGGAAGTCTATCCCGTTGAAGATTTGGTGTATAACAACAAAAATAGCGGTAAATGGATCCGTGAGATGGTACTCCATTTTGAAGAGTTTGATGGAAACGAAATACTCCAATCCATTGAAGATTTGGACGATACGTTGGATGTGGGAAAATACATTGGGGTCATTTTTAAAACCCCTTTTGCGATGCAAGAGTTCAAAGCCCAAATCCATCTTTTGTTGGGCAATATTGACGAAGCACTCTCATTATTGGAATTTGGGGATAAAAATATGGGTCACATTGTTGCTGAATTGATCCGGATGGGGAATGCCGAATATTCATGGGCGGAATACGAAGCGGGATTGTGTGATATTTATGGGGCTAAACGGGTTCGACGGGCATTACGTATTTTGGAGGGGGATGAGTTTTTGATTGATGTTACTTTGCACCAAGAGTATCTCAATGTCTTGGATATGTACGATCGTTTGGACAGTAAAAAGTTAGCAATTATCTAAGTAAAGGGGTAAAGCAGATGAAGCGGATGGTCTTATCGTTAATTCTTGTAAGTATGATGGTGGGGCTAAGTGGTTGTGCGACTAAAGTGGATTTAAGCCGCTTTCGTGATGTTCCTCTCCCTTCGCATGTTTCTCAAAACAATCTCAATACCCGTGTTATTTCCCCGAAATTAAGTCCCAGTATGACCATTGATGCAGGGGCATGGAATTCATACGCCGCAGCGATGCAGAGTTACTTTTTGGCGGATAACGAGCGCGCCCATATTTTTCAGTTGGATGATTATAGGGGGGATCGACTCCATTTGGCATTGCATAATTTGGCTTCGACCAAAACCTTTACCCCCTCGCGGTACATTTCCCCTCCACCCAAATCCAAAAGAAGAGGGCATTACACCCAATCGTATTGGAGTTATTATCTTACCAATTCTGTCACGGCGACCTTGAGTTTGGCACAGGGGGGATCACCCAAATATTTTGAGGCTTCTACCTCCCTTTCGTATACGACGTATGGGGATTATGCTTCTGAGGTACCCCGTGAAAAATATTTGGAATCACTCCAAAATACGTTGGATCGTTTACTACGGGATATGGCAAACACGATGATGCCCAATGGGATGATTGTGGCTAAAAAAGTGGCGATTGATAACGAAAAAGAGGCCATTTTTATGATTAATATGGGAAGTTTAGAGGGGATTGGGGCGGAACAAAGAATGCTTCTCTACAAAGCCAATACGTTTAATAATACCTTAGAAGGACGTATCGTGGACACTTTACAAAGTGCTACAGGACGTGTTTCCAATCAAGTTATGCCCCATAATGCGTGGATCGTATTGGACAATCAAGGGCAAAATAATGTCGTCGAAGTAGGCGATAGTGTTCGTCCTGTGTATTAATTGGTGAATTCGCATTGAAAAGGAATACCCATAAAAATTGGTGACTTGATTACCATCGTTGTACTTATTGTTTGAATTGGCGTTATATGATTGTTTCAATATGTTGCAAAATGTTTTTTTCATTAACGAAAGTTAATCCAAACATACCACTTAATCCATCACACTCTTTTTGAGTCAGTCCAAGAGCGCAAATTAAAAAATTCTTTTTATCAATATCCACTCTTTTGCGTAATGTCATATATTTGTCAATATCTGGGCGGAATTCTCCTGATTTGCATTCAATATACACAGGAATTGATCCGTTGAGTAAAAAGAAAATGTCCACTTCATGTAAATCTTTGTTCGGAAATGTAATACGTGCATTACGCAAACAGGAGAACGAAATTTTTTTTGTTTGACAAAATTCTAATATTTGGATGAAAATGAGCCATTCCATCCATTCGCCGTTAAAAAAATTCACAATCGCCGGGATAGTTTGAATTTTTAAACGAATAATTTTTTCTTCTTTTTGGTAAAAATATTTTGAAAGAAAAAAATAGGAATGCAAATCTCGACAAAAAGTAGTTATTTTTTTAATCTCGTCTTGACTTTTTTTCTTAAGATGGAATGATATATCAACATACCCCCGCTTTTGGGCATTTTTAATTTTTTCGACGACTTCTTTTAATAAGTCAAAATCTTTTCCCAATGCAAGTGCAACTTCATCAAAAAAGCCTGTTGTATCTAAGGATTTTTTATTCACTTCAACCGTAATTTTTCGTTTCTCAAACCATTGAACAGCAAAACGATATTGTATTTCGTTCGTGAGTGTATTGGTATGATAAATATCAACATTGTCAAAAATAGTTTCTTTTTTTTCTACAGAATCTTGAGATTGATTTTGGTATTTTTGTAAGTTTTTTGTTTGTAAAAAATACTGTTCAAGGACATGAGAAACAAATTTTATCGTTTCATATATTATGACTGGTTCCTTGCAATTTGGACACGTAAAACTTTTTTGTATGTATTCGTTGGGAACTTCCCGTAAATAACCACACTTATTGCATCTAAAAATTGCCATTGTTTACCTTAGAATAAATTTTTATGTGGTATTTTATACCAATGAAGCTAAAAAACTGAGAGGAAAAAATAGTTTCGATGACCGCAAAGATAGTTGAATTTCAGTACGCTTTTCAAAGGCTTTGGAATTAGAACCATGCAGGGCTGCTATTGATACCGTAATGCCTCGATGGGTTCCATTTTTGCCGCTTTTTTCGCAGGGTAGAATCCAAAAAATATCCCCACCGTGGCAGCTACCCCAAAGGCAGTCAAGATCGATTGGGCGGTAAAAATTACTTTCATGGGCAAAAATGCCTCAGCGATCAATGCCCCCACAACCCCCAGAAGAATCCCCATAAAGCTTCCTATCAAAGAAATCATCAACGCTTCAAGTAAAAATTGGAGCAAAATATCCCTCTCGTGCGCCCCAATAGCAATACGAATCCCAATCTCACGGGTTCGTTCGGTGACGGAGACCAGCATGATGTTCATAATCCCAATCCCCCCGACCAGCAAAGAGATAGAGGCAATTGCCCCCAGCATCAATGACATGATTTTGGCGGTATCGGCTGCTGAAGCTGCCATCGCTGCCAAATTTCGGATCGAAAAATCATCATCATCTCCCTCACGAATGTGGTGACGTTGGTGAAGCAGTTGGGTCATTTGTTCTTCGGCATTGTCCATCTCCTCAGCGGAAATGGCTTGCGCCATGATCATCTTGACCGTCCCTTGAAATTGCGACCCAAAGAGTTTGCGTTGTGCAGTGGTCACAGGGACGATGATGGTATCGTCTTGGTCTCGTCCATCCAAGCTTTGTCCTTTGGTCGCTAAGACTCCGACGATTTGGTAAGGACCTTGTTTGATCCGGACAATTTTTCCTACAGGGTCTTCGTCTCCAAAGAGGTTTTGGGCGACCGTTTGCCCGATCAATGCTACTCGCGTCGCTCCCCGAACATCGGTATCGCTAAAGGGATACCCCGATTCAAGCTCCCAATTGCGTATGGTAAGCATATCAGGGGTAGAACCCATGATGGTGGTACTCCAGTTGTTGGAGCCATAGATCACTTGAGCCGTTCCGGGGGCATTGGGGGCAACGGTGGCAATCGCGGGAAGATCGGCAATGGCTTGGGCATCCGCAATAGTCAAAGTTGGGGTAGCACCGCTTCCCATACGCGCTCCTCCTGCGGTCGTGGAACCTGAAAGGATGATGAAAAGATTGCTCCCCATAGAGGCGATCGATTCGTGAATGGCTGCTTGCGCCCCCGTCCCAATGGCGGACATCACAATGACCGCCGCCACGCCGATCATCATCCCCAACATGGTTAAAAACGAACGCATCCGATTGGCGATCATTGCACTTAACGCTTCGTAGAGCATGGATCCTATCATGACGTTTGACCTTTCATCCGTTGGGTGGGTTCGATACGATCGATTTTTCCATCGTGGACATGGACGATGGTTTGGGCGTATTGGGCAATGTCATTTTCGTGGGTGACCAAGAGAATCGTAATCCCCTCTTTTTCGTTTAGATCCGAAAATAAGGTCATAATTTCATGACTGGTATGGGTATCCAAATTTCCCGTAGGTTCATCCGCCAAAAGGAGGGTAGGGCGATTAATCAAAGCACGAGCGATGGCAACGCGTTGTTGTTGTCCCCCTGAAATTTGGTTGGGACGATGGGAAGCGTGCTGCGCTAAGCCCACTTTGGTCAACATTGCTTGGGCGCGTGCGTATCGCTCCTCTTTGGGAACACCCGCATAGACAAGGGGCAAGGCGACGTTATCGATGACCGACATACGGGGGAGGAGATTAAACCCTTGGAAGACAAAGCCCAACGTCGTATTACGAAACGTCGCCAACGCATCCCGATCCAAGCTTTTGACATCGATGCCATTAAGGAGATAGCGCCCTTCGCTTTGGGAATCCAAACACCCCAAGATATTCATGAGGGTCGATTTTCCCGAACCCGATGCCCCCATAATGGCGATAAAATCACCACGTCGTACGGTGAGATGAATCCCTTTGAGGACGGGAACCTCTCCGGCGATGGTGTGATACGCTTTGGTGAGATGTTGAATGTCGATAACGCTCTCTTGGGATAGCATCAGAACATTTTCATGGAGGATTTGGATTTGCCACCAGCCTCATGTTTGGATTTTTTTGGATTTTTTTCACTCACAATGAGTTGATCTCCCACTTTGAGTTCACCCTTAGTCATCTCGGTGTATTTGCCATCACTGATCCCAAGAGAGAGGGGGATTTTGGTCACTTGAGCGTTTCTAAGGCAATAGACTTTCCCTGTATGGGCATTGTGCGTTTGGGTGGATGATTTTTTAGGGATATTGCTTTTGCCGTCTTCATCTTTGGGGGTAGGATGAAAACGCAATGCCGCATTGGGGATGAGAAGGGCATTTTCACGGGTATCTTCGATCACGGTGACATACGCGGTCATTCCGGGTAATAACATCTCGTCAGGATTTTCCACCGCGACGACAATATCATACGTGACCACATTGGCTGTTGTGGTGGCATTCATCCGTATTTGTTTGACCGATCCTTTGAATGCTTTTTCGGGAAACGCATCGACGTTAAAGGTGACCTGCTGCCCCACTTGAATTTTCCCAATGTCAGCTTCAGCAAAATTGGCATCAATTTGCATTTTACGGAGGTCTTTGGCAATTTTAAACAGCGTCGGGGTTTGAAAACTGGCCGCGACGGTTTGCCCTACATCGATTTGACGGTCAATGATTACCCCGGAAACGGGAGAAGTGATAACCGAATAATTTTTGTTGGTTTGGTCTTTGAGCAGTTGGGCTTTTGCAAGGGCAAGGGAGGCTTTGGCGGAAGCTAAAGATTGGACGCTGGTATCGTAATCTTGTCTGGAGAGATAGGCGTGATTAAAAAGGTCACGGGATCGTTTTTCGTTGGCAAGGGCGAGGGTGACACTGGCTGTAGCATTGGCAACATTGGCACGACTTTGGGCAATTTGGGCATCAAAAAGGGATGGGTCTAAGAGTGCTAATACTTGCCCTTTTTGGACATGGTCATTAAAATCGGCTTTGAGTTGAATGACGGTGCCTGAGACTTGGGTACCGATATTGACCAAACTAACAGGGTTAAGGGTACCATTGGCGGAGACGGTTTGAAGGAGTTTTCCCTGTTCGACCGTCTCAAATTTGTACTGATCTTCAGGTTTGGTTTTATGGGCTGTATACCACCAACTCCCGCCCACACTGATCAGAAGGAGTAAAAAAGCAATTATCCCCGTACGTTTATTCATGGTACTTCCTTTGTTAATTCATCTTTCATTTGCTCAGTATTTCCCAGTGCTTTTGCGAGTGCGACGCGACTGATGGCAAGCGTATACAACGAAGCGACTTTTTGTTGTTGCGCACTGGAGAGGAGGGATTGTGCGGTGGTAACATCCAATATCGTCCCCACCCCTGCTTTATAGCGTCCAAGCGCGGAGGCGTATGAGGCTTTGGCACTGTTGAGTAAATCGGTGGTCAATTGTTCTTTGGTATGGGCAGCCATTAGATTGGTATACGCCGTATAGACCTCTAATGCCACTTGTTTGTCCAAGGTATCCGCAAGGGCTTCTTTGAGACTGCGTTGTGCGGTTGCGGCGGCTATTTTATAGGTGATGGCATACCCCGTAAAGAGTGGGACAGAGAGAACTACCCCTACGTTGCTATTGGTCGTAGGAGAAGCCATAGCGGTATCCATACCACTGAATCCAGAGGTAAGTGAGAGGGTGGGCATTCCACTAGCACGGGCAGCGCGTAACGTAGCATCGGCGGTTTGTACATCGGTGTGTGCGGCGATGAGATCGGGGCGTGTGTGTGAAGCTTTAGTGACCAATGCGTGGAGACTCTCTTGGGGTAGAGGGTTTTGGGTCGTTTCCACAGGGGGGATGATGGTAAACGATTGATCGGCATTCCACCCTAAAAGGGTGGCAAAATTCCCTTTTGCTAAGGCAAGGGTTTGTTCTGCTGTGACACGATTGAGGAGGGCTTGGGCGTATGCGGCTTGGGCTTGGAGGGTGTCTGCGGGGATCGTGACCCCAGCTTTTAATTTAATGTGCGCCGCTTCTAAGGATTCTTTGGCAGCGTTTTGCGCACTCAGATACGCATCCAAGGAGGCTTGCGCTTGAAAAATAGCATAATACCCTTGTACGGTGTTAAAAAAGAGGGTCTGAAAGAGATTATCGTAACTTTTTTGGGCAGAGAAGAGGGCAAACGTCGCCTGATCATGGAGGGCATCCCGATTCCCAAAATCGTAGAGGAGATAATTAAGCGCAAGGCTACCATTGGTTTTAGTGTAGTTGCCCTGCGTGGTGAGATACCCTGTGTCATGATTCCTCAAAGCGGTACCATTAAGGGTCACAGTGGGGAGATAGGCTGCTTTTGATCCCCCTAAAAGTGCCTCTTGATAGGTGACGCTTGCCCATGCACTGTGGGTTTGGGGATTGGCACACAAAGCGCTAGAGACTGCGCTAGAGAGGCTTAAAGGTTTTGTGTTATCCAAAGAGGGACAAGAAATAGGGGAGAGCTTCATCACCCCAAAAGGGTCATCGGTCGCCCCCAAAGGGGAAAAAAGGAATCCACTTAGCAGTAAGGGGGATAAAAGACGAAAAAGCATCATTGTTGTTGCATATTGACAAGGACTTTTCGCTGACACTTGCAATCATCAAAATAGACCCAACGCTCTTCATAAACTCCGTTTCCATTGGTGGGAACAGGGGTGCTTTGTTGGATCACTTGAGGCGCTTGTTGGATCACCATGGTCGATTGGGGCTGAGTGTAGATGATATTGGGTGCGCTTTCATACACAACGGTAGGGCGAGAAGCCGCATACCCTAATGCTCCTCCGATAAAGAGGGGCGCAGCCCAACCCCATCCCCCATGATAATAACCTCCCCTATGATAGCCACCACCACCATAATAATAGCCACCGCGAGCAAAAAGGGTTCCTGTGGTCATAATGGCGGTAATGAGGAGAACGCTAACAATTTTTTTCATTTTGGATCCTTTTTAAAAACTAAATGAGCTAGTCACTTTGATCTCTTTGAGGGGGCGATCACTGGCTTTGGCAATATCACGTCCTTTAAATTTGGCGTAGTTCATATAGCCCGTAATAACACTCTCATTTTGGGTGTCGTACTGGGTGGTGCATTGGCGTACCGTTTGATAATCAATTTGCCCATTGGTGCGGGTGGCATTTTGACCCATCATCGTTCCTACCGCAGCTCCCCCAATGGTGGCCGCGACTTTACCACTGCCACCACCTACTTGGTGACCTAGTACGCCACCCACAACCGCACCTAAAATTCCCCCAGCGATCCCATTGTCACTGGGTTGTTGAACAGCTACTTGTTGATCGCTACACACCTCACGGGGAATGGTGCGGCTAACATTGGCATAAATAGGTTCAGAATGGGTTACTTTGACATAGCTAATGTCACTCACAATGGTATTGGTAGTTTCTGCCAAAAGGAGGGTAGAGGATAAAAGCAAACCGGTTAAAAAGAGAAAAAATTTCATGATATATCCTTAAAGGTAGGGATAGAAGTTTGGTGTATCAAGAGAAGTATAACCTCTCTTGATGGATCGTGCAGTTATTTGGTACCAAGTAGTTTTCGGGCTTCGGTTTCAATCGCTTTTTGACGTGCTTTGTGGGTTAAAAAGTTTTTGGCTTCGTCAAAACTTGCGGTATGTTCAGGTTTAAGTTCATCAATGAGAAGTACATCCCACATTGATCCATTACCGGGTAATTTAATGACGGTTCCGACTTGTTTTTCTTTGAGGGCATTGTTGACCGTCATAGGGAGGGCATTGGCATCAATCCATCCCAACTCTCCCCCTTTTTGTTTGGTTGTTTGATCCAAACTTTTAGAGGTGGCTAAAGTGGTGAAAAGTTGACTTTTTTCTGTCCCTGTTTTTTGATTCAACTGAGCGATAAGATCATCGGCTAAACTTTCTTGGTTAACCATAATATGACGTAGTTTATAGCTTGGGGCGATTTTGAGGTCTTTGCTCTCGGAAAACGCTTTTTTTAGGTCTGCATCGGAAGGTTTTGTCGCATCTGCAATCCGTTTAGACCATAGATCAAGGGCAACGGTTTGGGAAACACGGACAAATTCCGGGTCTTTTTTGAGTTTAACAACCAAAATTTCCGCCAATTTAAGACGTTGCGTATACTCTTCGGTAATCTTTTTTTGGATATCCGCAGGGGCTTTATCGTAATCAATTTGAAGGGCTTGCGCTGCAAATTGTTTAATCTCATCTGAGATAACCGGTTGAGCGTGAAGAGACGAAGAGAGCAAAAATGCGGTTAAAAGTGAACCAACAAACTGTTTTTTCATGGGTATTTCCTTGTATGTTTTGAGAAGCTTAGTGTAGCAAAAGTTAGTTACAATAGAACTTCAGTGCTACAAAAAGGGAAAATTAGGCTAAATAGGTGGGGACGGCCTCTTTTAATCGGCGATAAATGGTCTCAAAATCGGTAGAATAGACCCGCGTTTGGGCGATGGAAGTGATAAAATTGGTATCCCGTTCCCATCGTGGAACCAAATGGAGATGGATATGCTCAGCAATCCCTGCACCCCCTGCTTTACCCAAATTCATCCCAATATTGACACCCTGCGCCCCAAAAGATTCTTTGAGCATTCTGACCCCTTTTTGCGCCAACGCGGTGATATGGAGCCACACTTCAGGGTCTAGCGATTCTAAAGCATCGGTATGATGGTGGGGGATAATCATAAAATGCCCTGGAGTGTAGGGATAGGCATTCATCACCACAAAACAGTGTTGGGTACGGAGAAGGACATGGTGTTCTTCATCCTCTTGCGGTGTTTGGGTAATGGTGCAAAAGACACACCCCGTTGTTCTTTCCCCCGCCACATACTGGGTACGCCATGGAGCGTAGAGTATCTCTTCCATTGTTTATCCCTTCTAACCGTTAGATGAAATTGGGAGCATCGTTGGCAAAGAGGATAATATCCCCAGCGACAGTCACTTCTCCCAATGTTTTGACCATGAGAGATTTATCGGCCAAAAAGATTGGTTGAGGAACACGTAACGCCTCTTCAAAGTGAGTAGCATTGAGTGATCCGGTGATAATGGCAATATCAAAGACCTCGTTGATAGCATGAATGAGTTGCCCATTGAGTTCACGGGTACTCTCTACTAGCCCAGGGGTGACGATAACTTTGCGCCCTTGATGGAGAGAGCATAGCCGAATCCCCTCTAGCATCCCATCAATATTTCCATTGTAACCATCATCAAGGATGATTTTCCCCCCTGCATCGATCCGTTCTAAGCGGTGTTCGACACTTTTGAGATTTTTAACGGCTTTGATAATATCGGTAATCTCCATCCCCAATTCCCGTGCAATCAAAATCGCCGCAGTAATGTTGATGGTTTGGAATCCCCCTAACACGTCCGTGTGAAAAGGGTAGGTTTTCTCCTCAAGGGAAAGATTAAAATCAATTCCTTCAAGGGTTGCTGTAAGGTTTTGAATTTCATCCCCGAAGAAGGTCACTTTTTCATGGGGTTCATTGGTCACAGAGGTGTGAATAAAAGCACGTTGGAGGCGATTAGAATGGACAATTTCGAGTTTGGTTTGTTGGATACGTTTCAGTGTTTTGAAATACTCCAGATGTTGTGGTCCCACTTTTCCCACTACGACAATTTGGGGATGCAACAGTTGCGCAATGGCGTAAATGTCCCCTATTTCTCTTGCCCCTGCTTCACAGATGTAGACGTGAGTGTTACTTGGAAGCGATTCGTTGACATCACGGACAATACCCCCTAACGTATTAACACTGCGTGGGGTGGCATAGACGTTAAAGTGTGATGCAAGTATCTGAGCAATAAAATTTTTCATAGAGGTCTTACCATAACTTCCCGTGACACAGATAATGGTCAATTGGGACATAGAGGCGATTTTGTGTTTGGCTTGACGTTTATAGGTCTCAAATAAAAAGCGTTCGATACCCGATGACAGGAGATAGCTTGCTGCTAGCGGGAAGAAAACGCTGTAGATCGAACACCACAATTTTAACGTACACATAACATTCAAAAAGAGGGTGATGGAGAGCAAAAGAATCAAGAAGCGTTTGACCCTCCAAGTGAGTACCACTTTTTTATCGAGTTTACGGTGCCATAATAGAATGGCGGGGAAGATAATGGGGTAAAACAAGAGCCAAAAATAGTCTTGGATGGCATAGTACGCGATAAACGGGAGGATGAAATAGACACCATGCCACCATGTTTTGTGGTGCCGTAAGACAACCCGTTCAATACGGTAATCGTACCATTGCAAATTGGTAATAAGGTACCACCCTAAGGTCATAACAAACAAAGTATTGGTTAAAAACAGTGCTGATTGTGGTATTTCCATGTGATAGGTTCCTTAAGTCATGGTAAAAAATTAAAAGAGGAAAAAATAGATATTTTAGAAGATGCATTCTTAGGTTAACCCCAAGAAAAAATCATCTTGGGGTATTAATCTTTTTGTTGACGCATAAATGTGGGGACATCCAAAAAATCCTCACTGTAATCGCCATTGGAGATCATAGCGGGGCGAACAACGACACGAGGCTTAGTGACTTGAACCTCTTTATGGTCAAATTCGGCATTGTTGATCCCTTGAGACGATTTCTTTTCAAAACCGGTGGCGACAAGAGTGATACGGATAAAATCAATGGGAAGATCACGATCGGTGGTCGTTCCAAAAATGACCTCCGCACTCTCATCGACACTTTTTTGTACCACATCCATAGCGGAACTAATTTGCATAAAGGGGTATTCGGGGTGCATATTAAAGTGAACCAAAACTCCCAACGCTCCATTAATGGACATATTATCAAGAAGAGGAGACTCAATGGCATTTTTAATCGCTTCATTGGCAGCATCACTCCCTTGATATTCTCCAACGCCCATCAATGCTAAGCCTTTATGGCTCATGACGGTTTGTAAATCGGCAAAATCGAGATTGATGTCATCTTCCCCGCTGGCCAAAATGACCCCAGAGGTTCCACTGACTGCCCGCGCAAGGACACTATCAACGATTTTAAAACTTTCTTTAATCCCCATTTTGGGATCAATAATGGATAAAAGCTTGTCGTTTGGGATAACAACGATGGAATCTGATTCATTTTTAAGGTCTTCAAGCCCCTCTTCGGCAAGCTTAAGACGTTTTCGCCCCTCAAAAGTAAACGGTTTGGTGACGACCGAGATGGTCAATGCCCCTATCTCTTTGGCAATTTTAGCGATGATAGGAGCCGCCCCCGTTCCTGTTCCTCCCCCCAATCCTGCTGCGACAAAAACAATATCTGCCCCCTCTAAGGCACGACGGAGATCTTCGTAGCTTTCCAAGGCAGACTCTTTACCCACTTCAGGCTTCATTCCTGCACCCAAACCTTTGGTGAGTTTGGCACCCAGTTGAATTTTGATAGTAGCAGCCCCTTGCTCCAATACTTGAGCATCGGTATTGGCAATAATGAGTTCAATGCCTGCAATGTTTTCTTTGAGCATATGGCCAATCATATTTCCACCGCCACCGCCGACACCGACGGCAACAATACGGGCCCCTTTTAAGGTTGATGATGACTCATTGATTGAAAATGGTTCCATTGTATTTGCTCCTTAATACGATTAAAATAGTTGTGTCGCCCAATTCCAAAACTTGGTCATTGGGTGGGGTTCTTCAGATGGACGATGGGGGGTGTTATACACTTTTGGTTCGACTCTTGAGGTACTTTTAGGGGGAGTAATACCTGAATTACTTCTTGGATATGATGGAGAAACAAAGTTGGGAGTCAAGTCGATTTTTCGCTCTTCTTCCACTGCTGGGGCATTAGGGGGTAATACCTCTTCCCCTGAATGACGCATTCGTTTGTTGACATCAATCTCATACCGAGTATATTCCCCTGCTGAATAACGGATAAGTCCTACTGCGCCTGAATACGAAGGATCTCTAAGGGTGTCAAATAATCCCCCCATATCAGAAGGTTTAGCCAAGCGGACGGGCATATTATCAAAAACAGCGATGGCAAGTTCGCGAAGTCCCTCAATTTTGGTAAAGCCACCGGTTAAAACGACCCCCGCCCCCATTTGATCCCGTAGACCACTTTTTTCAATGGATTGAGCAATAATCATTAAGGTCTCTTCCACGCGTGCATAGACAACATTATGTACCACTTCCAACGAGACTTCATGGGTAGCGCTTTCATCCCCAATCACCGGGAGTTCAATCAAATCACTGCTAGGGGCATACAAGGAACCGTAATTCATCTTGACATTGTCAGCGGTTTGCAAAGGGGTGTGCAATGCCATTGAAAGGTCATTGGTAATATGGTTAGAACCGACCCCTAAAAAATCGTTATAACGGATACCATGACCGGAATGGATAACGATATTACTGGTATTTCCTCCCATGTCGACTACCGCTGCACCTAACTCTTTTTCATCGTAGTTCAAGACGGCGATAGCAGAAGCATAGCCACTTAAGACAACACTCTCCACCTCTACTCCTGCTGCTTTAACCGCTTTGCGGAGGTTGTTGAGATTGCTTTTAACGGTCGTAATAATATGGGTTTCGACCTCAAGCCGTGACGCATTCATCCCCAGTGGATCTTCGATAAAATCTTGGTCGTCTACTTTAAAATTATACGGAAGGGCATGCAAAACTTCAAATTCATTGGGAATATTGGCGTTATAAAGGGACGTGTGCATGGCACGACTGATCTCTTTAAGGGTAATCTCTTTGTCGGGAACGTTCACAATGCCACTGGAATTGAGACTTTTGGTATAAGCACCTGAGATGGTGACAATGGCACTTTTAAGATCGGTTCCTGCAACCCGTTTGGCATCATTAAGGGCATTTTTAATTGATTTAGAGGCTAATTCAATATTGGTGATACTCCCTTTTCTAAGTCCTTGTGCTTTAGCGATACCAGCCCCAATCACTTGAGTGCTGTTGTCACCACTAATTTCTGCGATAATGGCGCAGACTTTCGTAGATCCGATATCAATGGCTAAAATCGTTCGTTTCAAAATCAAATCCCCTCTGCATAGATTTCAATTGGATAGATAGCTGTCAGTTTTTTGATAAGCTTTTGATCAAGAAGATCTTGTTTAAGCTTTAGAATGGAGCTACTATCCGTTATTGCCGTATTGTACAGTAACTTTTGATTTGAAATGTTATAAAGGAGAACATTTCCATCCTGTAGCGCTAAAAATCCCCGTTTTTGTTTGGCACTAAAAAGTTTAGTCAAAAATTCAGTCGATTCTTGAGGGGTAAGACCCGCTAAAGGTTTATTCTCTTTTTGGGTAATAAAGTCACTTTCGATACCATGAAAGGTAGCAAAAGTGTTTTGTGCCATTGTTTGCAAACCATTTTTTTTCAGTTCATGGGTGTAATCACGTGTCACTTCTTGGAACGCTTCTTCATAACTTTGCGCCATGGGGGGATTAAGCTTTTCAAGCTTGATGATCACGTACTGACCATCAACTTTCCGAGGTTTCAAAAAAGGCTTTTGGGCGTTAAGTGCAGCAATCTCTTTGAGTATCTCGGGGGGAAAGAGGGTTGAATTGGCGGGAAGATTGATTTTTTCTACACTTACAGAGGAGGGAAGTGTCCCTTTCTTGAAATCAATGTAGCGGTGCAATGCCTCTTTAGATGCAGCACTATCATCCAATGTTGGATCAATGTGAGGATGGGCTACGCTAACGTCGTAACTGGCTACTTTTTTATAGGCGTTTTTGTTTTTTTCCCAATACGTTTTTAGAGCGGTATCATTTACTGAAATAGAAACCATATCGGGGGTAAGCAATTTGTATTCAACTTTATCAGCAACACCCAAGGCAGAAGCGAGTACTTGTTCTTCTAAGGGGCTGCTGTTGGGAGAAAAAAGATAAAGTACTTTTTGAATAAGCAATTCACGACGGACGGAGGTTTCGTATTGCTGTGGGGTTAAGTGATTTTGTTTGAGTATTTCGGTGTAGTGTTGTTTATCAAAATGACCATTACGGGCAAAAGAGGTTTGGTTTTTGATCATAGTAAAAAGTTCTTTATCACTGATCGTTAAAGAATACTTTGCTGCCAAATTTAGAATAAGGGCTTGATCGACCAAATTTTTAAGGGCTTGATGTTGTAAGCCCATCTCTTTGGCTTGTTTTTCATCCAGTTTGCCTTGAAACATCTGATTGTATTGGTTAAAAAGAGCGCTATAACTTTTTTGAAGTTCCTCTTGGGTAATGGTAATATCCCCCACTTTAGCAACAGCTCCTGCTTTATCGCCATATTTATAGTCTCCCCATCCTACAGATCCTGCCCCAAGAAAAGCAATGGTGGAGATCCAAATTGTTATAACGAGGTATTTTCGGTGGCGCTGCATCCAAGTAATCATTCTAGTGTGAGCCTTTGTGTAGGTTAATGAGGTGTAAAATTAGGATATTTTAGTGAGTTTACTATTAAACTTCTATGAAAACCTAAAGCACTAGGGGGATATTGCCCCCTATTTAGGGAAAAATCTATGATAAAAGGGAGAATACGAATGGCGAATAACGCAATCTCACAACGAGATATGGCAGTGGTGTGGCACCCTTGTACCCAGATGAAAGATCATGAAACGTTTCCCATTATCCCCATTGCACGGGGTGAGGGGGTCTATTTGGAAGATTTTGAGGGGAATCGTACCATTGATGCCATTAGCAGTTGGTGGGTGAATCTCTTTGGTCATGCGAATGGGTACATTAATAGTAAGATTAAAGAGCAACTGGAGAAGCTAGAACACGTTATTTTAGCAGGTTTTACCCATGAGGGGATTGTCCGTCTCTCTGAGCGTTTGGTCGCCCTTGCCCCCCAAGGGTTGAGCCGTTGTTTTTATGCGGACAATGGCTCCAGTGCCATCGAAGTGGCATTAAAAATGTCCTATCACGCCCACAAAAATTTGGGAGAGGATCGAAGGATTTTTGTGTCGCTTTCTAACAGTTACCACGGGGAGACCTTAGGGGCATTATCGGTTGGGGATGTGGCATTGTACAAAGAGACCTACTCTCCGTTATTAATCCATTCCCTCCAAACCCCCGTCCCTGAAAATCAATCGCTGGAAGCTGCGCACAAAGCCTTAGAAGCGTATCGTCTTTTGCTTCAAGAACGGGGAACGGAGATCGCAGCATTGATTGTCGAACCGTTGGTGCAAGGGGCAGGGGGGATGGGGATGTATCACCCCTATTTTTTGACCCATGCCAAAGCCTTAAGTACGCAGTACGGTGTCCATTTTATCGCCGATGAAATTATGGTAGGGTTTGGACGAACGGGGAGTATGTTTGCGTGTGAGCAAGCCAAGATTACCCCCGATTTTTTGATCCTTTCCAAAGGACTTACAGGGGGGTATCTCCCCCTTTCGGTGGTTTTAACCGGTGAAGCCATCTATCAAACTTTTTACTGTGATTATGACCCGTATCGCTCCTTTTTACACTCGCACAGTTACACAGGAAATGCCCTTGCGTGCGCGGCGGCGAATGCGACTCTGGATCTGTTTGAAGCGCATAATACCATCGAATCCAATCGTCTATTAGCCCGCTGTATGGGCGAAGAGTTGCAACGTTTTCAACTGCGTTTGGGGGTTAAAGAGATTCGTCAATGCGGGATGATTGGGGTAATTGAACTGCATGAAAGTGATCCTAAAGCGCGTTTGGGGGTGAGCATTCATCGCTATTGTCTGGAACGTGGGGTATTAATTCGCCCTTTGGGAGCGGTCATTTATGTGATGCCTCCTTACGTTATGACCCCCAACGAACTGACAATGGTATTTGATGCCATTGAGTCAGCTTTAAACCACCACGGGTTATAATGCCCTTTTTAACTAAAGGCGGTTGTGTGAGCAAAATTCCCCATATTCCAGTGTTGTACCGTGAGGTAGTTGATGCTTTTTTGGTGTGTCAGGAGGGGACGATTATCGATTGTACCCTTGGGTATGGGGGGCATACCTCGTTGCTGTTAGACGCTTCACCCCAACGAAGAATGATTGGGATTGATCAAGACCCCACCGCGATTGCTTTTTCCACGCAACGGTTAGAACCGTATGCCAATCGGGTGCGTATTCAACAAGGGCGTTTTTCGACAGTAGCCCAAGCCCTTTTGGATGAAAAAGGGGAAGAAATTTGTGGGATTTTAGCCGATATTGGGGTCTCTTCCTTGCAACTGGATATTCGCGAAAGGGGATTTTCGTACCAAAGTGAGTGTTTGGATATGCGTATGGATCCCAATGCCCCTTTGGATGCTTCGATCGTAGTTAATAATTATTCCCAAGGGGAATTAGAGCGTATTTTACGGGAATATGGGGAAGTAACCAATGCCCGTATCGTCGCAGAAACCTTGGTCAAAAAACGCCCTTTTAGTTCTGCTAAAGAGGTCTCGGATGCTATTTTTCATCTGATGCCCAAGGGTAAAAAAATCCATCCTAGTACGCTGGTGATGCAAGCGATTCGTATCGAGGTCAATGATGAATTGGGGGAACTGACCCGATTGTTGGATGCTATTGAGCACAGTGGTATTCAACGGCTCCGTGTAGCGATTATTACATTTCACTCCCTTGAAGATCGTATCGTCAAACAACGCTTTACGGTGTGGGCGAAAAACTGTATCTGTCCTGATGATGCGATGCGATGCACCTGTGGAAACAATCACTCTATGGGAAAAATAGTGACCAAAAAACCACTCACTGCCCAAGAGGATGAACTTAACGCCAATGGTCGAAGTCGAAGTGCGAAATTGCGTATTTTTGAGATCAATAGGTTGCACGATGAATGAATATAGGGAAGATTCCAATCTTGATGCTTCTTCTGTGGATCAAGAGATGGGCAAAAGATTTTTGTTCAAAGTTTTTTTGCGGATTTTTCTCATTTTACTGATTCTTTTCCCTAAAATTTACATTCAAACCCAAATTTATTTCAAAAGTCGTGAAATTTCGGCGTTGAACCGTGAGCATGATGCCCTCTTGGAAGAGAACAAAATCATCAAAGCCAAAGTAGAAGAGATGCGGTATAAAAACAAAATCTTGGATACCTTGTTTTAGGGTAGCATCGGCATATTGTTCTCTTTTGGGAGCTGGATTTATGCTATAATCGCCTTTTTTGTCCCCTTTTTTTAGGGACACGGTAACGAATGGATGAAGCAGTGAGGAAGTAAAAAGAGATGATGGAACGTGTTGAAACGCTGATCAATGAGTTGATAGGCGAAATTGATTATCCTCCGCTGAAGGAGTTGTTTTCTAAGCTCTCAGGGGGAAAACGATTGCGGGCAAGACTGGTTCTGACCATTGCCCCCTCTCACCCTGATGCGCCGTTATTGGGGGCGATTATAGAATTAATACACGCAGCGAGTTTGCTTCATGATGATGTCATTGATGAATCCACGTCGCGCCGAGGGGTAGCTTCGGTGAATGCCACCCATGGTTCCAAAATAGCCATCATGTTGGGGGATGTTTTGTATTCCAAGGCGTTTAGTGCATTAACCGCTTTTGATCCCCGTATTGCCCATGCAATTGCCCAATCGGTTACGCAACTTTCTGTGGGGGAGATGATGGATGTGGAGATGTCTCAATCTTTTAATCGCAATCGAGACGATTATCTCACCATGCTCTATCTCAAAACCGCCACTCTCATCGAATCGTCTGCCTATTGTGCAGCATTGCTTGAGGGGAAATCACCGGAAGGGTATGGGATATATGGGAAAAATTTGGGATTGGCGTTCCAAATTGTGGATGATATTTTGGATATTACCAGTGATGCGGCTACGTTGGGAAAACCCGCACTGAATGATTTTGTTGAGGGGAAAACTACCTTGCCCTATAACGATTTATACGAAGCATTGGACACTACGGGGCGAAAAAAACTTATTGGGTGCCATGGTCGTGTGTTAGAAAAAGGGGAAAAAGAGTGGATCTTTGACATGATGGAAATGCATCAGGTGATTGACCACTCGTATGCGTATGCACGTCAATTAGGTGAAGATGCGATGGCACACGTTCCTCATGAGGATGTTTTGCGCGTGATTATGAACAGTGTCCTTGAAAGAAGTCACTGAATGCACTACCTTGTTATCAGTTTTTCCCATAAAAATTCGACCTTAGCCCAACGTGAGCAGATGTCTTTTGTCGATGAATCCTCCAAACTAGCGTTTTTAACGCAGGTAAACAGCGAAGAGACCATTAGCGAATCACTCCTCCTCTCCACGTGTAATCGGATGGAAATTTTGTGCAGTTGTTCCCATGTAGAACTAGCGGAATCCCATCTTTTACGGTTATTAGCATCCCATTCGCACAGTGACCGTGAGGCGTTAAAAGCCAGAGCCGATATTTTTAGTGATTATGGGGCGATTCACCATTTTTTTAGTGTGGCAAGTTCGTTGGACTCGATGGTGGTAGGGGAGACCCAGATTGCGGGACAGCTCAAAGATGCCTTTAAGCTCTCCTCTGACCATGGGTATTGCGGTAGTAAACTCTCCCGCGCCCTTCAAGCTGCCCAAAAGTGTGCCGCTGAGATTCGCAATACCACCGATATTTCTTCGGGATCGGTCTCCATTGCCAGCGTTGCGGTGACCAAAGGGCGGGAGTGCGTTGGATCATTTAACGGAGTCAAAGCGTTGGTCATTGGTTCAGGAGAGATGTCAGTGATTACGTGTAAGCATCTTGTAGCCCAAGGGGCAGAGGTGACCATTATGAATCGAACCCTCAGTAAAGCGCACGCCATTGCGGATGAATGCGGTGTTGCCGTTCGTCCCTACGAAGAGCTTTCTCGTGCGCTGAATGAATTTCCCCTTTTGTTTACCTCCACAGGCTCCCTCTCCCCTATTATTACCGATGAGATGATTAGCGCGACTTTTTTTAACCGCTATTGGTTTGATATGGCAGTACCGCGTGACATTCTGTGCCACAATGAGGGGTTAGGGATTCATGTTTTTTACATTGATGATCTCAAAGAGATTGTCAGTCGCAATATTTCGATACGGGAACACGAAGCGCGTGCCTCGTTTATGCTTGTGAGTCGCCATACCACCGCCTTTTTTGAGTGGCTTAAATCGCTCTCCATCGAACCTTTGATTAAAAATCTCTACCTTCGTGCTACCCAATCGGCACAGGAAGAGTCTCAACGGGTGATTGAGAAAGGATTTATCGCCAAAGAGTACGAATACGCACTCCAAAAAGCGACCCAGCAAGCATTAAAACGGTTTCTTCACCCTTTTGCCCAACGTATGCGTGATGGCTCCGATTCGATGCGGGTTGATACGTTGATTGAATCAATGAGTTTTTTAATGAACCAAGAAGAGGGGGATGAGATGCTTCAAACCACCTGTAAATATTACCCTAAAGGACACTAATGCGTTTTTCACGAGCTTACATACCCACAACCAAAGAATCGCCCAAAGATGCCCAACTCCCCAGCCATATCTATTTGGCACGTGGAGGATTTGTGGCACAAGTTGCTGCAGGTTTGTATAATTTTCTCCCTTTAGGGAAGCGGGTTCTTCGTAAAATCGAGACGATTATCAATGAAGAGATGGCAGCGTGTGACGCTCAAGAGGTCGATTTGAGTTTTGTTACCCCCGCAGAGTTGTGGCAAGAGAGTGGTCGCATTGAGAAATTTGGGAAAGAGTTACTCCGTTTCCGCGATCGTAAAGAGAATCTGTTTGTCCTTGGCCCTACCCATGAAGAGATGATGGTCAGTATCGTCCGTAATCGGGTCAACAGTTACAAACAACTACCCCTAAATTTGTATCAGATTAAAACCAAATTTCGGGATGAAGCGCGTCCCCGTTTTGGGTTGATGCGGGGTCGTGAATTTGTGATGAAAGATGGGTACAGCTTTCACGCCTCTACCGACGATTTGGATCGTGAATTTGAGGCAATGGAAGCGGCGTACAAACGAATTTTAGAGCGTTTGGGTCTGGAATTTCGGATTGTTGAAGCCGATAGCGGTGCCATTGGGGGGACAGGATCCAAAGAACTCATGGTATTGGCGCAAAGCGGGGAAGATACCCTCGCGGTATGTGATACGTGTGAGTATGGTGCCAATGTTGAAGCCGCTCGTCGCGCACAGCGTAGCGTGATCCCTGAAGCACCACAAGCCGATTTTGCCCGCTTTAAAACCCCTGATGTCAAATCGATTGAAGAGTTGAGCCACTTTTTCCATATCGATCCCTATTATACCCTCAAAGCGGTGGTCAAACGTGCTGTGTATACACAGGGGAGCGAATTGGTCTGCTTCTTTATCCGTGGATGCGATGAACTTCAAGAGGTCAAAGCGCGTAACAGTGTGGGCGCAATCGATTTGGTTGATGCCAGTGAAGCAGAACTACGTGAGATAGGTTTGGTTGCAGGTTTTGTGGGGCCTTTGGATCAAGATAACATCCGTATGGTCATGGATAATGATACCCGCAATGCAAGCTCAATGATTTGCGGCGCGAACGAAGCGGATTACCATTTTGTCGGGGTTGATCTTTCGGTGATGGGGGAGGTTGTTTTTGCCGATTTGGTAACCGTTCAAGAGGGGGATGGCTGTCCCCATTGCGGCGGTAAGATTCTCCACACCAAAGGGATCGAAGTGGGGCATATCTTTAAGTTGGGTACGGTCTATTCTGCCCCCCTTAAAGCCGAATTTCTGGATGAAAATGGTCGTTCGCAACCCTTTATTATGGGGACGTATGGGATGGGTGTGAGCCGTTTGGTAGCTGCGGTGATCGAACAACATCACGATGACAAAGGGTGTATTTGGACACACGCAACGGCACCCTATCTGGTCAATGTGATGATCTCCAATATCAAAGAAGAATCCCATGTGGCGTACGCAGAAGAACTGTATGGAACATTGCAAAAAAAGGGAATTGAGACTATTTTGGATGATCGTAAAGAGCGATTTGGGTTTAAAATGTCCGATGCGGAACTCATAGGCTTTCCGTTTACGGTGATCGTTGGTAAAGAATTAGCCAATGGTCAAGCCCAAATTTTGATCCGTAAAACCAAAGAGATCCTCACCGTCGATAAAGATGCGGTTGTCTCCACCCTTCAAGGTTTGATGGGATGATCTATTTTTTCCTCTATTTTTTCCTCGAAGTGATCCTTACCTCTGCCGTTGCTTCCAAGATTGGGGGTTTAATGATGTTTGCGGAAATTATGGTAAGTGGTCTTATTGGGCTTGTGATTATCGTTAATTTTCGGACGACGTTGGTGGTCAATTTGATGGAACTCAAAGAGCGACGGTTGAGTGCCAATGGATTTTATCAACGCAACGTTTTGGCACTTTTGAGTGCGCTTTTGTTTATTGTACCGGGAATTTTATCGGATACTATTGCACTTCTATTACAAATTTCCCTCTTTTTTGGGCTTATTATTAACCATTTTAGACCTAAAATTGCGGAAGAAAAATCGTATTCAACACCAACTTATTCAAAGGATGACCATGTTATTGATGCCGAAATTATCAGCGACACTCCTTCTCTGCGCTAGCCTTTTTGGGGCGAGTGATGCAGAGGTGGTAACGTTTCTTAAAAAAGGGATTGGGGCAAATCCCAGTATTAGCAATCTAAAAATAGAGATTACGGGCAAACAAGCCGTTGCAGGGATGAATGGGTGGCAAGCTTATTTTACCAACATGGAAGCGGATGTGAAGCAAGGTTCTGAAGTACGTCATGTCAGCCAAGCAGGAACCTATTTTGCCAGTGGCAGTATTATTGCCCCCGAATTATTAAATGTTAAAACCGGAGAACGACTCAATGATATGGTCGCACCTGCGTTTACTAACAGCTATTATGCCAAAGCCAATTTAATCAGTGGTGAGGCGACCGCTGCCCATAAAGTGGCGATTTTTTCCGATCCTTTATGCCCTTTTTGTCGTAAATTTGTCCCTGAAGCGTTAAGCTATATGGCAAAATACCCCAAAACCTTTGCGGTCTATTATTACCACTTTCCCCTAGCTGCACTTCACCCTGCCTCTGTGTCGTTGACCAAAGCTGCGATTGCAGCAGAGCAAAACGGGACTAATTTTGATATGAGCAAACTCTATCAAGTGGAAATTAATCCCGATGAAAAAGGGGATCAAAAAATTCTGGATGCGTTTAACAAAACCTTTAAAACGAATGTGCGTATAGCCGATTTACGTCGTGCTTCGGTGGTTAAACAATTTGAATTTGATCAAAAAATCGTCCGTGCCATGATGGTCAATGGTACCCCAACGCTCTTTTTTGATGGGGAAAAAGATAACAAAAAAACCAAATACAAAGACGTAAAGGTTAAATAACGGATGAAAAAACTCACCATCGCAACACGTGGAAGCAAATTAGCCCTTTGGCAATCCCATCATATCAAGGGGTGTATTGAGTCTGCACGTCCTGATATTGAGGTAGAATTAAAAATTGTGGTTACCACAGGGGATAAAATTTTGGATGTCCCTTTGGCAAAAATTGGGGGGAAAGGGCTGTTTCTCAAAGAGATTGAAGAGGCTCTTTTAGCAGGCGAAGCACAGATGGCGGTTCATTCGCTTAAAGATGTCCCTACCGTGATGCCTGAGGGGTTAATTCTTGCGGCAATTACCACACGAGAAGATACCAAAGATGCGTTATTGAGTGAACAGTACCCATCCATTGAATCGTTGCCTCAAGGTGCAGTAGTGGGTACGTCGTCGTTGCGTCGTCGTATGCAGTTGATGAAACAGCGTCCCGATTTGGTGATCAAAGATCTACGAGGCAATGTGGATACCCGTATCCGTAAGCTCAAAGAGGGGGAATTTGACGCGATTATTTTAGCGGCTGCGGGGATCAATCGTCTTGGGTTTACGACATTGGTGAACTATTTTTCCCCTATCCCCTTAGACACGATGATCCCCTCTATGGGGCAGGGTGCATTGGGAATTCAGACCATTGATGAACCGTGGGTTTTGGAAATTGCCCAACTCCTTGAAGATGCCCATAGCCGTATTGAGACCACCATTGAGCGTGAATTTGTGGACACCCTTCAAGGGGGATGTCAAGTTCCCATTGGGGTAAGTGCCTCGGTTGAGGGGGAAGATCGTGTGGTTGTCCGTGCTACTCTTGGATTACCTGATGGATCGGAAAGTATGGATGAAACCTTTGAGACCACCTGTACAGCTGTTGAGGGGGTTGGTAAAGCTATGGCAGAGCGTTTCCAAGCCAAAGGGGCGATGGAATTGCTTTCCCGCGCTGAAATTATGGCGAATGGACATAAAGCATGACCCTTAAAAAAACCCTTGATCTTTTAAAAGCGCATAATGAAGTGCGTTTCATTGATACCCCTTTGGATATTTATTTGGAAATTCCCCATTTGGCGTATGCTGAAGTGAAAAAAGACGATGGGGGGCAAGCATTGGTCTTCACCCATCCTATCGATTCTCGAAGCGACAAAAAATTCACCACTCCTGTCGTCATGAACCTTTTTGGATCGTATAAGCGTACTGAATTGCTCTTTGGTCGCGATGTGGAGGGGGTAGCTCGCGAGATTGAAAAACTGTTGCATATGAAACCACCTCAAGGGTTACGCGATAAGTTTAGTATGTTGGGTGAGCTGTTTGCCATGAAAGATATATTCCCCAAAAAGCTCAAAGGGAGAGGTCACTGCCAAGAGGTGATTGCCCAAGATGATGCCGTTAATTTATACGATTTACCAATTTTGACAACGTGGGAAGAGGATGGTGGCCCTTTTATCACGATGGGGCAAGTTTATACCCAAAGTTTGGATGGGGATGTGGTCAATTTGGGGATGTACCGACTCCAAGTGTACGATAAAAACCATTTGGGGATGCACTGGCAAATCCACAAAGACTCTTCTCACTTTTTCGATCAGTACAGCCGCGCGGGTAAAAAAATGCCCGTTTCGATTGGTATCGGTGGGGATCCTTTGTATACATGGTGTGCGACCGCTCCTTTGCCGTATGGAGTCAATGAATTGTTATTGTATGGATTGATAAAAAAAGAATCCCCCAAATTGGTACAGTCACTGACGACTCCTTTGTATGTTCCTGAAGATTTGGATTTTGTTATCGAAGGGTGGGTTGATCCTGAAAAAATGGTCATCGAAGGGCCTTTTGGAGATCACACCGGTTATTACACATTGGCAGAACGGTATCCGGTATTGGAAGTGAGTGCCATTACCCATCGTAAAAATCCGATCTATTTGGCGACCGTTGTGGGAAAACCCCCCTTAGAGGATAAATACATGGGATGGGCAACCGAACGGATCTTTTTGCCTTTACTCAAAACCAATGCAGCGGATTTAGTGGATTATCATATGCCCGAAAATGGGGTGTTTCATAACCTCATTTTGGCAAAAATGAAACCTTTGTATAAAGGGCATAGCAAACAGTTTATGCACCTTTTTTGGGGATCGGGGCAGATGAGTTTTGTCAAACATGCCCTCTTTTTTGATGAGAATGCCCCTAAATTGACCAACTATGAAGCTTTAGCGACCTATGCCCTTAACCGATTTATCCCTAAATCGCTGTTCATCTCAGAGGGGATTACCGATGCACTGGATCACTCCAGTCCTGAGAGTTTGGTTGGGGGAAAACTAGGGATTGATTTTACCGCTTCGTATACGCTTAAAAAACCAGAGATGATGGAAAGCTCTCTCTTATTAGACCATATACGCCCTTTGCTTCCCGAAGTAGAAGAGGTAACCCAATATATACGTCATACGGCTAATCCTATTACGGTTATAAGTGTGACGAAAAAGCGTTCTTTGTCAACGCTTGCGAATTTGCTTGCTCCCTTGGAACCGTATTTACGCATTATTGTGGTAGTGGATCGTGAAAATAACGATATTCATAACCCTTATATGTTGTTGTGGAGAGTTGCTAATAATTTGGATGCGCAACGGGATATTGCTATTTGTGGGGCGATGGTCTCTTTGGATGGAACGACCAAATCAACGTTGGATGGATTTGATCGGGAATGGCCCAAAGATGTGGTTTGCTCATCTGCGGTTGTTGATAAGCTTAAGTCCCTTTCCCTTTGGGATTTGGAGATTAAAAAAGAGCAAAAATATCAATTATAATGATTTGTCTGAGTAGATATTAAGCAATTTGTTAGAATTCCTAATGTACTATCAGTTTAAATCTTATTTCTAAATAGGGACATTACATATATGATCAAATTAAGTGCGCTTATTGTGTTATTATTGGTATCAACATTGCATGCGAGAACCGATAAAGGTCAGAAGATCTATATGAATACCTGTAAAGAGTGTCACAAAAGTGGACAAGCGATGTGTAAGTCACGTAATATGCGCGTCTGGAAAAAAGTGATGTCCGATAATGGTCAACAATTAGCCACTCTCCATACCTCGTCTAAAAAAGCGCAAGGGTCATGGGAATATTTTAAAAACCCTAAATTTTCCAAAGATTCCAAGCACTTGAGAGATTTTTTAACCACATACGCTAAGGACAGTGGGAATATACCTGCGTGTGACTAATATTTTCTCCTTAACTAATCTTCGCTAGAATACGCTACTTTTATACGCGGAGTAGTCATGGAAAAAATGTGGTCTGGACGATTTGCACAAGATGCGTCGTCTTTGTTGGAAAAATTTAATGCTTCGATACTGTTTGACCGAAAATTATACCGTGAAGACATCGAAGGCTCTCTTGCGCATGCCCAAATGCTTACTCATCAAGGGATCTTGACTTCAGAGGAACTCTCTTCCATTGAAGTGGGTATGCAACAGGTTTTGGGTGAGATTGAATCGGGTGTTTTTGAGTGGAAAATCGGAGATGAAGATCTCCACATGGCGATTGAAAAACGACTGACTGCTGTTATTGGGGAAGCGGGGAAAAAACTTCATACTGCGCGTAGTCGCAATGATCAAGTGGCAGTGGATTTTCGTCGCTACGTTTTACGCAAAAATCGTGAAATTATGGAAAGTATCAAAGCAGTAATGCACGTCATCGTGGGTATTGCCCGTGATCATACCGACACCCTTTTACCGGGGATGACCCATTTGCAACACGCCCAGCCCATTAATTTTGGATTCCATCTTTTAGCGTATGCTTCCATGTTGAAGCGTGATTGTGAACGGTTTGAAAGTTCCTTTGTCCGTAATAATATCTCTCCTTTAGGGTGTGCCGCATTGGCGGGAACCCCCCATAATATTGATCGTACCATGACCGCTAAAATACTGGGCTTTGATTCGGTAAGTGTCAATTGTCTCGATACGGTGAGTGATCGTGATTTTGCCCTTGAAATTTTGTTTAATATTTCAACCTTGATGATGCACATCTCCCGTCTTGCGGAAGAGATTATCCTGTGGTCGAGTTATGAGTTTCGTTTTGTGGAACTCTCTGATGCCTATTCGACAGGAAGCTCCATAATGCCCCAAAAGAAAAATCCCGATGTTCCTGAACTTTTACGGGGTAAAACGGGTCGTGTTTATGGTAATTTGATGGGGCTTTTAACGGTGATGAAGGGACTTCCTTTGGCGTACAACAAAGATACCCAAGAGGACAAAGAGGGGGTTTTTGATAGCATTGAGACCATTGAAATTTCCCTTGAAATTCTCAAAGAAGCCCTCAAAACCATGACCATTAAACCGGAAAATATGGAAAAAGCGTGTAAGCTAGGTCACCTCAGTGCAACCGATTTGGCCGATTATTTGGTGGAGCATTGCAAGGTTCCGTTTCGAGAAGCGCATCATATTACCGGACGTGCGGTTGCGCGTGCCGAAGCATTGGGGATTGATTTGAGCGACATGGAGTATGCAGAACTTCATGCGATTGATACGCGAATTAAAAAAGATGTCCTTGCTTACTTGGCAATTGACCATTCCATGAATGCCCGTACGTCCCAAGGGGGGACAGCGCAGGTGCGTACCTTAGAACAAATTATCTATTTTGATAGTTATCTTAACGCCGTTGAGTAAAATTTTAAACCCAATACTATCCCGAAGGTGATTCGGGAGTGAGGATAGGATTTTTAAGCTAAGGATTAAAAGAAGTCTTTTGGGTCAGAATCGGCTAAATGACCCCAATGGAGTTTTGCACCCCCCAAAAGATGAAAATGGAGGTGTTTAACCTCTTGCCCACCGTCTTCTCCAATATTACTGATGATACGGTAGCCACTTTGATTGATCCCTAACTCCCGAGCCACTTCTTGCATGAATGTTGCCATTTTTCCCATCGCATCGCTAGGAATGTCATCGAAACTATCATAATGGGTTTTAGGGATGATCAATACGTGAACGGGTGCTTTGGGATTGATGTCATGAAACGCATAAAACTCTTCGTTTTCGGCAACCGCATTGGAGGGGATTTCACGGTTAATTATTTTACAAAATAGACACATAGCAAACCTCTTTTTTTGGGCATATTGTAGCACACAGTGTAGACCTTGAAGCTTATTGTAAAAGAGATTTCACTACAATTGCTCAACTATAATGAATGATGGAGAGAAGAATTTTGCAAGAGTGGATTAATGCTATAGAATCAGCCGGTACTATTGATAAAATTGAAGAAATTCGGGTAGCTATTTTTGGAAAAAAAGGGATCATGAACGCCCAATTTGCGCGAATGAAGGAGATTCCCGATAGCGAAAAAGGGGCATTTGCCAAAGAACTTAATATCTATAAAGAACAGCTCAATACGTTGTTGGTTGAGCGAAAACTTTTTTTAAGTTTAGCCCATTTGGAAGCGACGATGAAAGGGGAAGCACTGGACGTAACCGCATTTTCACCCAGCAGTGATCGAGGTGCGTTACATCCTGTGATGGAGACCATGGATCGTATTGTAGAGTATTTTACTGCGATGAATTTTGCGGTGCATACGGGACCTATGGTGGAGGATGATTTTCATAACTTTGAAGCGTTAAACCTCCCAACCTACCACCCCGCACGCGATATGCAAGATACCTTTTATTTTAAAGATGCCAAGCTTTTACGAACCCATACTTCTCCGGTACAGATTCGTACGATGCTCTCCACTAAGCCTCCCATTCGGATGATTGCCCCCGGATCAGTATTTCGTCGTGACTATGACCTCACCCATACTCCTATGTTTCACCAAGTGGAAGGGTTAGTCGTTGAAGCAGGGGGGAGCGTCTCGTTTGCTAATTTGAAATTTATTTTGGAAGATTTTTTGAAAACGATGTTTGGTGAGGTAGAAGTCCGTTTCCGCCCCAGTTTTTTCCCTTTTACGGAACCATCCGCGGAAGTGGATATTAGTTGTATTTTTTGTGGTGGCGATGGGTGTCGTGTCTGTTCTAAAACCGGTTGGTTGGAAGTACTTGGGTGCGGTATTGTCGATCCCAATGTTTTTAAAGCGGTCGGCTACGAGAATGTCAGTGGCTATGCGTTTGGTTTAGGGGTTGAGCGTTTTGCTATGTTAATTCACCGTATTGGGGATTTACGATCACTGTTTGAGGGTGATGTTAGATTATTGGAGCAGTTTAGATGATCGTTACAAAAAATTGGTTAAATGAGTGGATTGATCTTGATACAGTAACCATTGGGCAATTGCTTAAAACCTTAAACGCCATTGGTCTGGAAGTGGGTCGTCACGAATCCATTGGTGTCCCTGCTGGGGTAGTCGTTGGTTTCGTAGAGGGGTGTGAAAAGCATCCTGATGCCGATAAACTCAATGTTTGTCAGGTTAATGTGGGTGGTGAAGTCCGTCAAATTGTCTGTGGAGCGTCCAATGTGCGTGCGGGAATTTACGTTGCCGTAGCCACCGTTGGGACGAGCCTTCCAGGGGGGTTGACCATCAAAGAGGCCAAACTTCGTGGGATGGAATCGCATGGGATGATCTGCTCCTCAACTGAGATTGGATTGCCCAAAATGGGTGAGGGGATTATGATCCTTGATGGGAGTATCGGTGAGTTGGTAAAGGGGAAAAATTTAGCCGATTATCCCGTATTTAACGATGATATTATCGAAATTGAACTCACTGCCAATCGAGGAGATTGTCTAAGTATTCATGGAGTTGCACGGGATTTATGCGCGGCATTCAATAAAAATTTACGCGATGTTAAAGTCAAAGTAGAGCCTGAGGGGCGTTTGGGAATAGGGCGTATTTTGCAACTTCACCATTCAGATGAGCCACACATTGAGTTGCTGTATGGTGCGGTTGAGATTAAGGGGTTGACGATCCCCTTGCTCATTGGTGTACGCATGGCAATGGTGGAAAAAAGTTTTTTCAATACCATGGATACGTTATTAGGCTATGTAACCCACAGTACTGGGGTTATTTTAGCTGCGTATCCTTTTGGTGCTTTTGCTGAGGGAACGAATGGTAAATCGCTTATTGCTCTTGCGAAAGATAGTCAGGGGTACAGTGTTGTTGCAGGTAAAGAGCCTTTGTCGGTTATTGGCGTTTCCCAAAATGAGGAGGTTCGTTTTGCCGATAATGAGGGGTTAGCGGTTATCGAAGCTAGCTATATTGCCCCTGAAATAATTGCCAAAAAAATGGGTGAGACTAAGGTAGCTTCGACTGCGGTCTATTATCATGCCTCACGGGGTTCTGAACCCTCCTTAAAAATCGGGGTTGATTATGCAATGAAGCTTTTTGAAACCTATTCGATGTCCCTTATTTATGGGGGAAATTTGGAGTTACGTTCGGCTAAAGAGACCACCATCGTCACCATCCATGAAGAGGAATTTGAAGCGTTTATTGGGATGAAAATTGACAAACTAACGATCACCCAGATTCTTAAAAATTTAGGGATGTCGATTAGCAAACCCACCAGCTCCGCGTTTGCGATTTCAGTACCGAACTTCCGACACGATATTGTGAACAAACACGATATTATTGAGGAGATTGTCCGTATTATAGGTATTGATAATATCCCCTCTAAGCCATTTGTTTTTGGTGAAAAAAATCGCCATACAGATGATTTTGAAGCGTATAAAAAAACACGTATGTATCGTCATCGCAGCGCGTACAATGGCTTTTTTGAGAGTGTCCATTTTGTTTTTAATGAGCGTGCGGTGTGTGAACGTTTTGGATTTATCTGTACCGATCCCCAAAAAGAGTTGCTCAATCCCATCACCGCAACGTTGGATACCTTGCGTCCTACGCTGATGCTAGGGCTGTTGAATGCGGCTTCGTTGAACAGTAAGTCCAACCAAAAAAAGATTGCCCTTTTTGAAACGGGGATGATTTTTGATGCGCAGCGTCATGAGACCAAACGGATCGCTTTTGTCATGAGTGGAGCGTCCCAAGGGGAAAAAATTTCCAACGGTGGAAAAGCACCTATGGTTGATTTTCAAGGGTTTGTCCAAAAAATTGCGGATGTGATTGGATCGTTTGAGATGGTACCTTTTACCCCAGACCATACCTTAGCACACCCCTACGTGAGTGCTAAAGTGATGATGGCGGGTCAGTCGATAGGGGAACTTTTCCGACTTCACCCCAGCGTTGAAGAGGAGTTTGATCTTCCCATCACGTTTATGTGTGAATTGGATATGGACGCGTTGCCGTATGGATTGGTCGAAGCACACCCTTTTTCAAAATATCAACCCTCTTTTAGGGATTTGAGTTTGATCGTCCCCAAAACACTCCCCTACGAGCGTATTAAGTCGGTTATTACCAAGCATGCCAGTGCCGATGTCAAACGTTTTTACCCTGTGGATCGGTATGAATCGGATGCTTTGGGTGATAATATGAGTTTGAGTGTTCGCTTTATGCTTCAATCGGAAGAAAGAACATTGGAAGAAGAGGATATTACCGCAGCGGTTGAGTGGATTTTGACAGGTTTGAATGAAGAGTTAGGGATTGGTTTACGATGATGCGTGTGAGTGTTTATCCCTCGGATGTATTTAGCTTGCACACGAATGCCATTGCTCCTGATAAATCCATCTCTCATCGTTGTGCGATGTTCTCTTTGTTGGCACAGGGGAAAAGCCGTATTGAAAATTTTTTACGGGCAGAAGATACCTTAAATACCCTCGAAATTGTCCGTCAATTAGGGGCAAAAGTGGAAGATGATGGGATGGTCATTACCATTAAATCCGATGGTATTCACGAACCCAGCGATATTTTGGATTGCGGCAATTCGGGGACGGGGATGCGGTTGTTTTGTGGGTTGCTCTCCTCAGCAAAAGGGCATTTTGTCCTTACGGGAGATGAATACCTTAAACGTCGTCCTATGAAACGGGTGACCCAACCATTACGTGCCATTGGAGCTTCTTTGGATGGACGAAATGGGGGTGATTTAGCCCCGCTAGCCATTCGGGGAGCTTCCCTTCATGCGTTTGACTATGAATCCAAAATCGCCTCCGCACAAGTCAAAAGTGCGATGATCTTAGCGGCGTTACGTTCCGATGGTGTGTGCAGCTTTCGTGAACCTCAATTAAGTCGTGACCATACCGAACGGATGCTTTTGGGTATGGGGGCAACGATTGCGATTGAGGGATTAACCACCAAAATTTCACCGCTTGAAAAACCGCTTTCCCCCTTGGATATACGCGTTCCCTCCGATCCTTCCAGTGCATTTTTCTTTGCGGTTGCTGCAGCCATTACCCCCAATGCGTCAGTGGTCATTGAGGGGGTGACCCTTAATCCTACCCGGATTGAAGCATTCAAAGTCTTAGAACGGATGGGGTCAGATATTACCTATGCGATAGAGAGCGAAAAATACGAACCCATCGGTACCATTACGGTCAAATATGCCCCCTTAAAAGGGGTAATCGTAGAGGAAAATATTGCATGGCTCATTGATGAACTTCCCGCACTTTCGATTGCTATGGCGTGTGCCCAAGGGGAAAGTACCATTAAAAATGCTGAAGAGTTACGGGTAAAAGAATCCGATCGTATTAAAACGGTGGTGGATAATCTCAATCTGTGCGGTATTGCAACGCACGAATATCCCGATGGATACACCG
Organism: Sulfuricurvum sp.; assembly: GCA_020721585.1. GTDB lineage: Bacteria > Campylobacterota > Campylobacteria > Campylobacterales > Sulfurimonadaceae > Sulfuricurvum. Next base: position 16,808 of record DYMK01000011.1, on the reverse strand, counting down.
TTGTGGGGGGAACGTTACGCAAAGCCACGGTTAATAGTTATGGAGACCATCGCATCGCAATGAGTTTTTGTATTGCAGGATTACGCTGTGGTATGGAGGTTGAGGATGTGGAGTGCATCAATACCTCTTTCCCCAATTTTTTTGAGTTATTAGGTCACTGTACTGGGGTTATTCGATGAAAATAGCGTTAGCCGAAAGTTATGGATTTTGCTTTGGGGTGAAACGGGCGATTAAGATTGCCGAAGAAAACAAAAATTCCGCTACGTATGGCCCTTTGATCCATAATCCCAATGAGATAGAGCGACTGAAGCGCGATTTTAATGTGGCATTGAGTGAAAATTTAGAGAGCTTTCAATCCGGAGAGACCGCTGTTATCCGAACGCATGGTATCCCAAAAGAAGAATTAGCCTTGTTACGGACACGTAAAGTGAATGTGGTCGATGCAACCTGTCCTTACGTTACTAAGCCACAACAAATTTGTGAAGAGATGTCTGCTTTGGGGTACGATATTATTATTTTTGGAGATAAAGAGCATCCTGAAATCAAAGGGGTAAAAAGTTACGCCACAGGAAACGTTTATGTGGTTAATTCTGCTGAAGAGATAGCCACGCTTCACTTACGGGAACGCGTAGCAGTTGTCGCCCAAACTACCCGTCGTATTGAGGATTATCAAGGGATTGTTGCGCAACTGATGATGTCGCATAAAGAGGTACGTGTTTTTAATACCATCTGCAATGCAACGTTTGATAATCAAGATGCGACCCATAAAATTGCTAAAAAAGCGGATGTTATGATTATTATTGGGGGCAAAAATTCGTCTAATACGAAACAACTGTATGCTATTGCTTTGGATGAATGTTGTGATAGTTATCATATTGAATCGGCTGAAGATGTCCAGTCGTCGTGGTTTGAAGGTAAAGAATTTTGTGGTATCAGCGCAGGAGCATCGACTCCCGATTGGATTATTCAATCGGTGATTACGCGTATTGAAATGGTGCGATAGTTGCTAATGAAAAAAAAAGGGTGCAGTCATATTGCAATTATCATGGATGGTAATGGACGATGGGCTCAAAAGCGGGGTCAAAATCGTTCATCTGGGCATGAAGCAGGGGCAAAAAAAGTTCGTGAAATCACCCATTTTTGTGCGGACAGAGGGATTAATTATCTTACCCTTTATGCGTTTAGTACCGAAAATTGGAAACGTCCCGCCTTAGAAGTGGTATTTTTAATGAAGCTGATGACGAAATATTTAAAAAATGAGCTGCCCCTTTTAGTCAAAAATAACATCCGTTTTGAAACCATCGGTGATCTCTCCCCTTTTTCTCCTGCCCTCAAAAAACAGATTCAATTGGTCAAAGAGACAACCGCTCATCACACGGGATTAACCCAAGTTCTTGCCCTTAATTACGGGGCGCATGATGAAATTACCCGTGCTGTGGAACGTTTAGTAGCACGTAATTTGGTTCCCACGCAAGAACATATCGAAGCGCATCTGGATACGGCATTGTTTGGAAAAGTGGATATGATTATCCGTACGGGGGGAGATATCCGTTTGTCTAATTTTTTATTATGGCAAGCCGCGTATGCGGAACTTTTTTTCACCTCCACTTTGTGGCCTGATTTTTCAATCGAAGAGTTGGAAGATATTCTTCAAGATTTTGACCAAAGGGAACGCCGTTTTGGTGGGTTGAATCCCTAACAAAAGCAAAATATATAGTTAGAATCAAGTATTTTTACGTTATAATCAGCCAATTTTATAGTTATAAGGGAATAGGCATGGCGTTTGATAACGAAGCGTATGAAGAAGAAAATTTTGCTGAAATGCTGGAGGCATCGTTCAAAGAGCAAGAGTCCACACGTATCACAGAAGGTGAAGTCGTTGAGATCCAAGAGAGCGATAATCGTGCATTGGTAGGTGTTGGTGAGAAGCTTGAGGGGATTTTACCTTTAGATGAGATCCGTGATGCTGAGGGGAATCTTCTCTTCAACGTGGGTGATAAGATTACCGTTATGGTTATTGGACATTATAATGAGCGTCCAAAAATTTCCTACAAAAAAGTCCTTGAACAAGAGAAAACTTTGGCATTTATCAATCTTCACAAAGAAGATTTCGAGTCAGTTGTGATTGAAGCATTGGTGACTAAGAAAAACAAAGGTGGCTATTTATTGGAAGCGGATGATGTCCATTTCTTCCTTCCCCGTTCTCTCGCAGCGTTCAAAGAGACCGATCAGGTGGTCGGTAAAACGATTAAAGCGCAAGTGGTTAAAGTGGATCCTGCTGAAGCCTCTATCGTAGTATCTCGACGTAAACTCTTTAATGACGAACGTAAACGTAAAAAAGAGATTATTGATGCCCTTATGGAAGAGGGAAAAATCATCGAAGGTACCATCAAAAAAATTACCAGCTATGGAATGTTTGTTGATGTAGGTGGAATTGATGGATTGGTTCATTACAATGAAATCAGCTATAAAGGGCCGGTTAACCCATCAAAACTCTATAAAGAGGGTGATGTTGTTACGGTAAAAGCGATCGCCTACGATAAAGACAAGCGTCATCTTTCTCTCTCCATCAAAGCGGTTCAATCCGATCCATGGAAAGAGGTTGAAGATGCACTCGAAGAGGGTGATACCATTACTGTAACGGTCAGTAATATTGAGCCGTATGGTATTTTTGTTGACCTTGGTAATGATATTGAAGGGTTCTTGCACGTCTCTGAAATTACATGGGATAAAAACATTAAACACCCTAAAGATTATTTGACGTTAGGTCAAGAAATTGATGTTGAAGTAATCGAAATCAACTCCAACACCCATAAATTGCGCGTATCGTATAAACGTCTTCAACCAAAACCTTTTGAGGAGTTCATGAAAAAAACCCGTGAAGGGGATGTGGTTAAAGGGATAGTCACTTCTTTGACCGATTTTGGTGCGTTTGTTAAAGTGGGTGGCGTTGAGGGGTTATTGCACAACCAAGACCTCTCATGGGATAAAAATGCTAAATGCAAAGAGTTGCTAAAAGTAGGCGATGAAGTTGAAGTAAAAATTGCAAAAATTAATACTGAAGATGAAAAAATTTCCCTTAACCGTAAAGCGTTAGAAGAAAGTCCTATTGACCGTTTTGCTGCCAATCACAGAACCAATGAAGTCTTGAGCGCAACGGTTCGTGATATTAAAGATTTTGGTGTCTTTGTATCCTTGGAAGATGGGGTTGATGCGTTAATTCGTAATGAAGACCTTTTCCCAATGACCCCCGAAGAGCTTTCTATCGGTCAAAAAATTGATGCCGTAGTGATGGTCATTGATGCAAAACGGGATCGTATCCGTCTTTCCGTACGTAAATTAGAGCGTATCAAAGACCAAGAGATGCTCAACCAAATTAATGATGATGCGTCCAATAGTTTAGGTGATTTAATTAAAGATCAATTGAAATAAAGTACAACTACCCAAAACGGTAGTGGTGTTGCGTAGAGAGAGGGCTAGTTTAATGGAAAAATTTAAAATTGTTGTCTGTGATCACATCCATGAAGAGGGGTTAAACCTTCTTCGTCAGGATGATAAAATTGAGATGATTTTTGCTGCTGATATGGATAAAGTTGCGTTGCTGGATGTCGTTGCAATGGCAGATGTTGCCATTACACGAAGCTCAACCGATGTTGATGAAAAATTCATTGAAGCGGGCAAAGGGAAGCTTAAAGCGATCGTTCGTGCTGGTGTGGGTGTGGACAATGTTGACATTTCAGGGTGTTCCAAAGAGGGGATCATTGTGATGAATGTCCCCACGGCTAATACCATTGCTGCTGTTGAATTAACCATGACCCATATGCTCTCTTGTATGCGAATGTTTCCCTATTCTCACGACCATCTAAAAAACCAACGTATCTGGAAACGGGAAAAATGGTATGGGTATGAGTTAAAAGGGAAAAAACTGGGTGTTATTGGTTTTGGTAACATCGGTAGTCGTGTGGGTATCCGCTCAAAAGCATTTGAGATGGAAGTTATCGCGTATGACCCGTATATTCACCCTTCCAAAGCGACCGATTTGGGTGCTAAATATACTACCAACTTTGAGGATATTTTAGCGTGTGATATTATCACGATTCACACCCCAAAAAACAAAGAGACCATCGGGATGATTGGTGTGGATGAAATCGCCAAGATGAAAGATGGCGTTGTCCTTATCAACTGCGCACGTGGTGGATTGTACGATGAAGATGCCCTTTATGGGGGTCTTGCTTCAGGTAAAGTTCGCTTTGCTGGGATCGATGTCTTTAACAAAGAACCCGCAACCAGTAATAAACTACTGGACTTGGACAACATTTGTGTCTCTCCTCACTTGGGTGCCAATACGTATGAATCTCAATACAACATTGGGGTAGAAGCAGCACAGCAAGCGATCGAAGCAGCAAAAGGGATTGCGTATCCCCATGCGTTGAATTTGCCCATTGATGAGACGAAAATCCCCTCTTTTGTGAAGCCCTTCCTTGAAATGGGGCAAAAAATCGGGTTTCTAGCCTCCCAAATGAATAAAGCCTCCATTGTCTCAATCAAAGTGAGTGGTCGTGGAGATATTGCAGAATATGTCAATTCGTTGGCAACGTTTGTCACCGTTGGAGCATTAGCCGATATTTCAGGCGATACCATCAATTACGTAAATGCTGATTTTGTGGCAAGTGAACGTGGTATCAAAGTTGAGACCGAAGAACTTCCCTCTAGCATCGTCTATAAAAATTTGGTAACAGTTCGATTAACGACCGATAAAGACGTTATCGAGATCAGTGCTACCATGTTTAATGATGATGTTCAACGTATTGTTGAGATCAATGGATTTGATGTTGATGTTGAACCCAAAGGAAATATGATCTTGTTTAAAAACACGGACATTCCAGGGGTTATTGGGCAAGTGGGTACGCTTTTAGCTGCACATGAGGTCAATATTGCTGATTTTCGCTTAGGTCGTAACAAAAGCGGTGAAGCATTGGCGGTTATTATCGTTGATTCTGCCGTTAATGATAAAACCATCAAAGAACTTTCTGCCCTTAACGCGTGCATTAGCGTCTCGTACGCACGTATCTAATCTTCTTTCATTCCCGCTTAAGGCGGGAATTGTTTTTCTTGATACTATCTTTATACCCCTTATCCGTATCTTGATACCTCACTGATAGCACATCACCTATAATAAACGTCTACAATGGTGGTCGTTTTGTTGTTGATGGAACCTATCACAGAGTCCATTTTTCGGTGTAATGATAAAAAATCGTCATACGCATTATCACCGAAACGGGGATTGGGTATCGGTTTGTGGGGTAACGTTTATTGCTTTAAGAGGAGAATCGTTACTATATCTCTTTTCATTTGATTTTTTAAGTGAGGTATGGGTATTGATAAAGGGCTTAACAATAATATCGGTTGATGATACGTATCTGAATCTTATTTTAATCGAAGGGATTGCCAGAGAGATCGGTGTGGAAGTACAAAGTTTTGATAATCCTCTTGAGGCGTTAGCCTTTATTCAAAACAATCGTGTGGATTTGATGTTTGTCGATTATATGATGCCAGAAATGAATGGGTTGGAGCTGATACAAGAGGCTCTTTTACTGCAAGAGGAGTTGTTGCCCATTATGGTAACGGCGATTAATGATGACCAAGAACTCAAACTTGAAGCACTCAACTGTGGGGTAGTCGATTTTTTAATCAAACCGGTTGACATCGCGCAGCTTGAAGCTAAAATCAAAAATTTCTCCAAAATAATCCATCTTAAGCTTCAGCTCACCAATTTTAATAGCCGACTGCAAGAAGAGATTGACAAAAAAACCGCTGAACTGGTGATGCGGGAATACGAAGTGCTGAACATCCTTTCCCGTTTAGCCGAATACCGCGATCCTGAAACGGGAAGTCACATTGCCAGAGTAGCACACTATTCCAAGCTGTTGGCGCGTGAGTATGGACTGTGTGAAAAAGAGCAGGACATTCTCTTTTTCGCCTCTCCCCTGCACGATATAGGAAAAATTGGGATCCAAGATGATATTTTGCTAAAACCAGGAAGGCTGGATGAAGATGAATATGAGATTATGAAAACGCACTCCATCATAGGGTATGAGATCCTCAAAGAGAGTAAAAATCCTTATTTGCAAGCGGGTGCCATTATCGCCATGCAGCATCATGAAAAATACGATGGAAGTGGTTATTTCCACGGCTTAAAAGGGGAGGAAATCCATATTTATGGTCGTATCACCGCGATTGCGGATGTTTTTGATGCTTTGACATCCGAAAGAGCGTATAAAAAACCGTGGAGTTTTGAGGAGGCATACGCGTTTGTCCTCAACGAATCGGGCAAACATTTCGATCCCAAACTGGTGGAACTGTTTCAAAAAAATATCGATAAGATACGCAAGATCTATTTTAAATTTGGGGACTAAGGAGTCGTAATGACCATTGATAATGTAATTTTAGAGGAAAATGGGGTATGGCGTTATCTCTCACAAGGGATAGCGGAAAATCGTAATGCCGATATTGTTTTCGCGTTTGGCGATACACAGATGGTTAAAAAAGGGGAGACGTTTAAACTTTTGTCAGAAAAATTCCCCCACAGTCATATTGTAGGAGCCTCTTCATCGGGGAATATTTTGGGCAGTAGCATCTCCTCTAGACCTATGGTGGTGAGCGCGGTTGCGTTTGAGACTTCCCATGTTGAGGTGCATAGCGTCGATTTTTATGAGGGAGCCAATATCGAAGAACTCTCCTCAACCCTTGTGGGCAAGTTAACCAAAGAGGGGCTTAAACACGTTTTTATTATCTCAGATGGGGTTCATGTGAATGGCTCACAACTGGTACGAGGGATCAATGAGTGCCTTGATGGGGTTGAGGCAACAGGTGGATTGGCAGGTGATGGCGCGCGATTTCAAGAGACTTTTGTCTTTTGTAATGGTGAAGCGGTAGAAAATACGATCGTAGCGATTGGCTTTTATGGGGAAAAGTTAACCATTAGCAGTGGGTGTTTTGGGGGATGGAATGAGTTTGGTGCCCAACGTGTCGTGGTACGTTCCAAAGACAATATCGTTTATGAGATCGATGACGAACCCGCATTGGATTTGTACAAACGCTATTTGGGGGTCTATGCCGATCAACTCCCCAACAGTGGACTTCGCTTTCCTCTGAGCATCAAAAAAGAAGAAGACGATTCGGAGGTTATTAGAACCATCGTTGGGATTGATGAAGCAGCAAAATCGGTTATTTTTGCGGGGGATGTCCCTGAGGGCTATTTGGTTAAACTGATGAAATGCGATATTGATAATCTTGTCGAAGGGGCAAAAAAGGCGGCGTGTGAGATTACCATCGCCAATGATAAACCCTCTCTTGCCCTTGTGGTCAGTTGCGTGGGACGGAAGCTGGTACTGGGACAACTGGTGGACGATGAGTTAGAGGAGGTCGCGAATACTTTGGGTGAGAATGCTTCTTTGGTGGGTTTTTACTCGTATGGAGAGATTGCCCCTTTTGTGGTCGATCGGTTAAAATGTGAACTTCACAATCAAACGATGACCCTTACTGCCATTTACGAAGACTAAACCATGCACCGATTGCTCATTAGACAGATCAAAAGACATTTTGGCGATACTTTTGATCTTTCAACAATGCCAAAAGGGATGATGGGCTTTATCGAGGATATTTCTAAAAGTTATGATCAATTTTACGAAGAGAAGAAATTTTTAGAGCATACCATTGATCTCAATTCCCAAGACCTTGAAAAAGCGAACAAACGGATTCGAGACCAAAACGCCAGTCTCAAAGCATCTCTCCACAAAACCTCCGATGAAAATGAGGATATGATCTATATTTTCAGGCAATACAAAGAGGCTATTGATCTCTCCCTTATTGTCAGTACCACCGATTTGCAGGGAAATATCAACTATGTCAACGATAATTTTGTGGATATTAGTGGTTACAGTAAAGAGGAATTGCTGGGAAAAACGCACAGCATCATCCGCCATCCCGATCATCCCTCTTCTGTTTTTAGCGACCTGTGGAAAACCATACGGGGTAAAAAAATTTGGCAGGGTACCTTACCCAATAAAGCAAAAGATGGCTCAACGTACCATGTGTATGCTACCATCGTTCCCTTGCTGAACAAAGAGGGGGAAATTGTTGAGTTTATGGGGCTGAGACGCGACATGACCGAGAGGATCATTTATCAAAACCATCTTGAGACACAAAAAAATCGCGTTTCTCAAATCCTTGACAATCAAGAGAGCATCATTGTGTTGTTTGACGAGGAACGGGGCGTTGTTCAGATCAATAAAAAATTTCAAGAAGTATTTGGCTTTGCCTCTTTGGCAGCATTTAAAGAAAATCATAAATGTCTTTGTGAACTTTTTACCCCAAAAGAGAATTTTTTAACCAATACGGGCAATAGTTCTTGGGCAGAGCCGATACGGCACGAACCCACTAAAACCCATTTAGCGATGATTAATGGACAAATCTACAGCGTCAAAGTTGCCTCAATTACGGTGGAGAGCAAAATGACCTATTTGGCAACGTTTACTGATATTACCGAGATAGAGGATGCTCGCATTCGGTCGCACGAGATTGTCCAAGAGAAATCCACTTTTTTAGCCAATATGTCGCATGAGATCCGAACGCCCATGAATGCGGTACTGGGATTTTCAGAACTTTTAGCCAAATCCTCGTTAGATACCAAACAAAGTCGCTACGTAGATCTGATCCGAAATTCCAGTAAAACTTTGATCCAAATCATCAATGACATCCTTGATTTTTCCAAATTAGAGAGTGCGCAAAGTGAGATAGAACGGATCAAAATAAACCCTTTTATGGAGTTTGAAGAGACCTTTGTCCTCCTATCGGGTAAAGCGAAAGAGAAAAATATCGCCTATATCATTGAGATAGACCCCTCTTTGGGAGAGTGCATTGAGATAGATAGTTTTCATATCAAGCAAATACTGATCAACCTTATCGGCAATGCGATCAAATTCACCCCCAAAGAGGGAACAGTACGGATCACACTGAAAAAAGTTCTCCATGGGAATCACGCGACGATTCAATTTAGTATCCACGATAGCGGTATTGGTATTGCACGTGATCGAGTCAAGAAAATTTTTGAACCTTTTTCCCAAGCAGACAGTTCCACCACCCGAAAATTTGGGGGGACGGGATTGGGGCTTAGTATCTCCAGCCGTTTGGTGAAACTCATGGGAAGTGAGCTTTTGGTGGAGAGTAACGAGGGGGAGGGAAGTCGATTTTATTTTGATATACCCTATGAAAAATGTGACCTAAAAGGGACACTTAAAGAGCATCTAAGCCCGTTTAACCTCTATCTTTTGGGTATGAATGAGGCGATGGAAACACGGGTATCACAACAGCTTGAAGCGTATAAATTGCCGTTTTCTATTTTAAAAGCATACAACGAAACACTCGATACCCCTAATGCGATTGTTCTAGGAAATAATGAATCCCTGTTGAGGCAGTTTAACACGGCAAAAGTTATCTTTTTATCCAAGACGACCACAAATCTTGATGATAAACGGTGCCATCAGATCGACAATTTCGATGAATTTCCCTCCCTGTTGTACAACCAACTGGCGCGATTAAACGTGATCAAACGTGATCTCACAACCAAGCAAACCAAACACCTAGGGCTTAAAATTTTAATTGCAGAAGATTATGAGATAAACCGATTTTTTATGTCAGCGTTGTTAGATCAGTTTAAAATCCAGTACACCTTTGTCCATAATGGTCAAGAAGCGGTGAATACCGTACAAACAGAATCGTTTGATCTTATCCTCATGGACATCAATATGCCGGTGATGAATGGTATGGATGCGACCAAAATCATCAAAGAGGAGTTGGGTATCACTACTCCCATCGTGGCGCTGACCGCCAATGCCCTTGAGGGAGATAAAGAGAAATTTCTTGCTTTAGGGATGGATGATTATCTGAGCAAGCCCATTGATATGAAAGCGTTTGAAACACTTTTAGAACGGTACAGTCACGCTACGGTGGTGGTTGATGAAGAGATTCTTCTTGATTTTACTATAGAGCAAGCACTGCTAAATGTCAAAGAGAAGATGAAATATCCCGAAAAAATCATCGGTCGATTGTTTGAAAGTTACGTTTCCTCTCTCGATACCCTCGAAAAAAATCTCCACGAAGGGATTATGGAGAATGATTGGACAAAAATTCAGATCAATGCCCATAATCTTAAAAGTGGTGCTGCCTCGTTGTGTTTTGATGAGATAGCAAAAATCGCGCAAGAACTCGAAAGTGCGGCGAAAAATCGGGAGGAAAAGTTTGCGTATACGGCAAAACTTCACGCATTGAGACCCTATTTAAAACAATTACGAGAGTATGGTGTGTGACGTTTTTAGCCCGCTTTTTCCAAATGTTGGGCTAAAAACATTTTCATGATCGCTTGTCGAGCGACTCCCAGTCGTTTGGCTTCATAATCGAGTCTCTCGATCATCCATATTGGGAGATCAAGATTTACCCGTTTTTGTTCCAGATTCGGGCGACGCGAGGCAGACCAATCGACAAACTCAGTAATCTCCTCTCCCTTATCAAAGGCTTCGTCAAACTCTTTAGCTGTTTTCATAATAATTTACCTCCACGTGCCGTGATCGTCTCACGGAAATAATTCGGATCGCACCTAAGCGATTTTAAATTTCACACCACTAATATACCAATTTTAGAACAGAAATCATATAATACATAAACGATATTTAACATAATACGGAGTGATAATGACGACAGAAGAGATTGGATCAATTCTCAACGACAAAACCAAGCTCCTCTCCGAAATCTATTTCCAGCTCCAAGCCCTCTGCGAAGCCAAATACGGTTTTGATACCCTCGTCATCATCGAAGTGGGATCGTTTTTCGAGGTGTATGAAGTCAATAATGAGGAGATGAAAATCGGTAAAGCCAAAGAGGTTGCCGAATTTCTCAATATCCAACTCACCCGTAAAAACAAGACCATTCTCGAAAATTCGCTCCAAAATCCCCTTTTAGCGGGGGTTCCGACCGTCTCTATCGAGCGGTATCTTTCGCGTTTGGTACAGTCCAAAAAATACACCATCGTGTTGGTTCGACAGCAAGGGGTTGTCCCCCATATCCGTCGCTATATTGCCAATATTATCTCTCCGGGGACGAATTTTGATTACATCGCTGAAGTAAGCGAAAATTACATCGCCTCACTGCTCATCGATCAAAACCATGGGGTCTATTCGGTCGGATACGCTGCCATCGATGTGGGGACGGGTAAAACCCTCATCAACGAAATTCACGGAACACGGGAAGACAAAACGTATGCACTGGATGAAGTTTTTACGCTACTGCAAAGCTACCAAACCTCCGAAGTGGTGGTGACCTTTTGTTCAGAAGAGATTGATTCTGAAGAGGTAAACCGTTATTTGGAGATTAATAATCACCATCGTACTTCCCAAAACGACAAACGGCTACGGATCGATTACCAAAATGCCCTTTTTGAACGGATTTATCAGATACGCTCTTTGTTAAGTCCCATTGAATATCTCGATTTGGAGCGGTATCCGTATACCTCCGAAGCGTTGTGTATCCTCATTAACGTTATTATCGACCATGACCCTGCGATCATCGAGAAGATGAATCGACCTACGTTTTTGGGAACCAATCGCTATATGTATTTGGGGAACAATGCCACCGAACAATTGGGGATTATCTCCCGCGATGCCGATGAGATGACCTTACTTAAACTTATCGATAAAACCTCCACGGCGATGGGAAAACGGCTCTTGCGGGAACGGTTGCTCAATCCCATTTGCGATGTAAAACTTCTCGAAGAACGGTACGATCTGATCGATAAAATGGGGGAGCATATCGCCCCCTTGGAGACCAAACTCAAAACGGTGTATGATTTAGAACGTATCGTGCGCCGGTTGAAATTGGGGAAACTGCATCCGTTTGAATTGTCCTATTTTTACGCCTCACTGACAGCGGCAGAGTCGTTGTTTGAGGATGCCAAGGGTCTTGGGATTGCGTACGATCACGACAGCGCGCAAGCGTGTGCGCAGTGTGCCTCTGAGATGCGACGGATTTTTGACATCGATGCGTGCGCCAAATTTTCACGCGATCAGGTGGATGAAAATCTCTTTAATACGGGGATTGACCCCTCCATCGATGCCCTTTTACAGCTTCAAAACCGTAATCTTTCCAAACTAGAGGGGATCATTGGGCACATTGATTCGTTTTTTGATTCAGGAGGATCCTATGCCTCCATTGGGTGGTTGGAGAGTGAGGGGTATCATTTGTTGATGACCCGTAATCGGTATGTGAGTGTTGAAGAATCCCTTTATAATAGCTTTTTTACCCTAGAGGGGCAGCACTACTTTTTCCGTGATTTTCAGATTCGTAAACTCAAAACGACGGTCAAACTCTCTTCGTCGTTGTTGGATGAACTCTCCATCGAAAATGCGGGAGCCAAATCGCGGATGATCGCACAGGTCAAAGAGCGGTATGCTCACGAGTTAGAGATCATCGAACGACGTTTTTCCCACGCGATAGAGCATCTCATTGGGTTTTTAGCGGTGGTTGATGTGAGTTTAAGCGGTGCCAAATGTGCCAAACAGTTCCGTTATGTCCGCCCCACCATTGTCCCTTGTGAAAAAGCCTTTATTGAGACCGTTGGATTGCGCCATCCTCTCATCGAATCCCGCGAAGAGAACGGTATCTTTGTCCCCAACGATCTTTTTTTAGGCGCAGTTGATCAGCACACGTATGCGGAACACACTACGATCGAAAACGGCGAAAATGTCAAAGGGGTATTGCTCTATGGAATCAACTCCAGCGGTAAATCCTCCCTCATGAAGAGCATCGGTTTGGCAGTGGTGATGGCGCAAGGGGGCTTTTTTGTCCCGTGTGTGATGATGCGCTTTTCCCCCATTGATAAACTCCTCACCCGTATCGTCAGTAAAGACAATCTCTACAAAGGGCTTTCGACCTTTGCGGTGGAGATGTTGGAATTGCGCAATATTTTTAACCGTGCGACCGAAAACAGCCTTATTTTAGGGGATGAGATCAGTCATGGTACGGAGACGCAATCGGCACTTGCTATTGTTGCCAGTGCGATTCTCAAACTCCGCGAGATTGGGAGTTTGTTTATCTTTGCGACCCATTTGCATCAGCTCTCATCGCTTGTTGAAATCCAAAAAGCGCGCGAAATTGTGTTGTTGCATTTGGGGGTTTATTACGATGAAATCAACGATAAATTGGTCTATGACCGTAAGCTCAAAAGTGGCAGTGGCAGTACGTTGTATGGATTGGAGTTTGCCAAATCGCTCCATATGGACGAAACCTTTTTAAAAAAAGCGTACGAAATTCGGGGGCGTATCACCGACAAAACCAATGATGCGTCGATGCTCAAACGGGAGAAAAAAAGCCGTTATAACCCTAAACTCTACCTCACAAAATGTGCCTTATGCGACGAAGCGGTGGATGAAGTGCATCATATCACGCCCCAAGCTCACGCCGATGCCAACGGTGCTATCGGTCACTATGGGATGAATCACCGCTACAATTTGATACCTCTTTGTGCCAAGCACCATCGCCTCGTCCATGAGGGGAAAATTGCGATTCAAGGGTTTGTGATGAGTGAAGAGGGGCTTAAGCTCAGTTATAGCGAAACGTGAAGTCCTGTTTTGAAGTATTGATTGTTTAAGCGTTAGATTGACATTGTTTTGGCTAAAATAGTGACTACTTATAGCAAAGCGGTGGAATCGATAATGGCACTCTCTGAATCAGATACTCGTTCAAAACTTATTGACCCAAGAATCAAAGAGAGTGAATGGAACGAATCCCATATTGTTAGGGAGTATTTCTTTACGGATGGACGTAAACTTATTGGTAACAAAAGAGGTAAACAATATTTTGTCGATTACCTCCTGACCTACAAAAATACCAACCTAGCCATCATCGAAGCCAAAGCTGAAAACAAAGACCCTTTAGATGGATTGCAACAATCGATCAACTACGCTGAAAAACTCCGCATCGATTATGTCTATACGACGAATGGACATAAAATCTACGAACACTCATTAAAAGAGGGTAATGGACGATGGATCGAGAGTTATCCGACACCAATCGAACTATTTGAGCGAAAATACGGACAGCCACAAACCAAACAAGAAGCAATAATTACCTATCCTTTTCATATCGAAGGGTCAATGAAACCTCGTTTCTATCAACAAATTGCGGTTCAAAAAACGATTGAAGCGATAGCCAACGGAGATGATAGAGTATTACTCACTCTCGCAACGGGTACAGGTAAAACCTATATCTCTTTTCAAATCGTCTATCGATTGTTTCAATCCAAATGGAATCGAGACGGAAGTGATCGCAGACCAAAAGTTTTATTTTTAGCAGATAGAAACGTATTAGCCGATCAATCGATGAATACGTTTAACCCCTTGGAAAAGGATTGTGTACGAATCAACGGCAAAGAGATTAAAAAAAGAGGGGGAAAAGTCCCCACCAATGCCAATGTCTTTTTTGCTATTTATCAATCCATAGCCGAGAGAAAATCGGATGAAGCCAATACCGAAGATGATGTAACTGCCTATTACAAACAATATCCCCATAACTTTTTTGATTTAATTATTATCGATGAGTGCCACAGAGGAAGTGCAAACGATGAGAGTAGTTGGAGAGAGATTCTAAACCATTTCAAATCTGCCGTTCATTTGGGATTAACAGCAACTCCAAAGAGAGATGATAACGGGGATACTTACAAATATTTTGGTGACCCTATCTATGAATATTCACTCAAAGATGGAATCAATGATGGATTCCTCACACCATATAAAGTGAAAAGAATTCAAACCAATATTGATGAATATAGATTTGATCCTAACGATATTATTACGGGTGAGCTAGAAAGCCAAATCGTTACACTAGAGCAGTTTGAAAAACAGATCGTAATCCCTAAACGAACCGAATTGGTAGCAAAAACGATTTTAGAAAATATGAATCCTCTCGATAAAACCATCATTTTTTGTGTAAATCAATCTCATGCCTCCGATATGAAAATCGCAATCGATAAATTCAAAACGATCAAAGATAATAATTATTGTGTCAGGGTCACTTCCGATGAGGGTGACATAGGGAGAAACTTTTTAGAGATGTTTCAAAACAACGATAGAGACATTCCAACTATTCTAACATCATCCAAGATGTTAACGACGGGTGTTGATGCGAAAAACGTTAGAAACGTTGTTTTAACCGCACCGATAAAATCCATGACCGAGTTTAAACAGATCATTGGACGAGGTACGAGGGTATACGAGGGAAAAGACTTTTTTACCATTATGGATTTTGTAGGGGCAACGAATCTGTTTTATGACCCTAAATGGGACGGAGAAGATTCGCCCATAGAAGCAAAAGAGATCCCGAATCAAGTTCGGGATGACAAAGAAACGTTAGAACACGATGATAATCCCCGTCATTCCGTGCTTGACACGGAATCCACAGATCATCAAAATTACAAAGAAAAAGTGACTATTGATATTAGAGGTAAAAAGCTAAAAGTCATAAATATCGAAACAACCTATGTCGGCGAAGATGGTATCCCACTAAAAACCGAAGATTATTTGGAATTACTTATTGGTGTATTGGGTAAATTTTACAACGATGAAAATGGCTTAAGAGAGATATGGAGCAATCCAAAAAACCGTAAAGACTTACTCAATAAACTCAAAGAGATGAATATCGATGAATCTCAATTGGATGATCTAAAACAGATATTTGAAGCACAAGAGTGTGACATCTATGATGTATTGGCGCACTTATCATTCAACATGGATATCAAAAGCCGTAATGAAAGAGTTATAGCGGTTGAGAACTCCGATTTCGTCGAAAAATATCACAATGAAAAAGCGAAACAATTTATCGAATTTATACTGGATCGATACCGTAAAGACGGTGTGAAAGAGTTGGATGATGACAAGCTCGGTAAGTTAGTGGATTTGAGTGGATTGGGAACCATTAGAGAAGTTGCATCAAACTTTGGTGGGATACCTCAAATGGGGAATGAGTATTTAGAATTGCAAAAAGAGATTTATAGATGAAATCACAAAAAATTGGTGACAAACTAACATATAAAATTAAATCAGATAATCCAATCAGTGTATATGAATTAACAAAAAGTCTTAATTCGTTGGCAGATGAAATCAAAAGTTCTACACCAATTCATAATACAGATGTTATGATTAGTGAAGTTAGAAAAGGTAGTTATGAATTTGATTTTATTCAAATGATTGCTGCACCATTACTGCCAATTTTTATGGAAGCTAATCATACAGAAGAAGTTATAAAACACTTTCTCTCTTTAAAAGAATTTTTTAATAAAGAAGAATCAAAAGATGAAAGCACCAACATATCAATAGATAATGCGCAAAATTTTCAAAATATAATTAAACCAATAACTCATACTACATACAATAATTGCACAATAGTTATTGGTACAGATGAAAATAAATCACTTACAATAAATTCAAATGAGGCAGAAGTTATTCAAAGAAAAACAGAAAGATTTATAAGCGATAAGAAAAATGATAAAAAGATCATGTCAGAAGAATTAATTAATAATTTTGAAGACAGATTGATTAGATTCGTTCAAACAAGAGCAGACAATAAGGATAAGGGAAATAAATCAGTTTGTGAGTATATATCAACTGATGAAATAATTACAAAATTTGCAAATGAAGAAATTAAACAGAGGCGAATTCGCATTGCAAAGGAATACCCCTAAAAGTTAGTTAATTTTTGTTGTT
>DYMK01000036.1:1205-4396 GCA_020721585.1 Sulfuricurvum sp. | reverse complement strand
AACCCATTAAAATACATAATTATGAAAAATCTTTTTGTTGTTTTTGTTTTATTGCTTACTTCTAATTTATTGGGGCAAAGTCCACAGTATTTTTCAAGCGGGAATTTTAACAGTCCAAATGATTGGGATCAAGGTGATGCAGTAGCTATGGGTTCCTCTTTGGGAGGTTCGTTCATACATACTACTATATCAAATGGTTTAGTTAATAGATATTTTCGTTTTTACAGCGCTCAATCAGGTGGCACAAAATATGAACCCAACGGTGGTTCAGATATTGAAATTTCCTTAGAAAGCGGAACAAATTTACAAATTGCAGGATCAGGGAAAGCCTACTTTATTGTCGCCGGAAACACGACGGACAATTACATTTTTAAAACTATTGGAAGTGGTGCTCCCGGGTCCAGTAAATTAGTTGTATTTAAAATTGAAGGCACTGTCCAAACTATTTCCTCCGTTTCAAACCCCGTCAATATTGCTCCGGGTGCAGACCAAACCATCACCGCCACGCTTTCCGGTAGTTTAAGTGCGGGGCAAGGTGTCTATTTACGCTATACCACGGATAATTGGGGTAGTTCTTCCGTAGTGAGTATGTCCGGTAGCGGGACTTCCTACACCGGTACGATTCCGGCGGCTGCCAACATAGAAAATGCTAATGTAAAATACTACGTTTTCACTTCCGGTGACGGGTTGACCATAGCTCCTGCCGATGCGGATTTATTTACTATAAATTACAATAATAATGGAAGTAGTTACTCCTACCACGTAGGCAATCAAGTGAATTGGGCTAATTTACAAAGCCCATCAACGCATAGTATGACCGTAGGGGGAGCTGATTTTACAGTCTATACGCGTGTTTACGAACCGGTCATTACCAATGATGATATCGCTACTGATGATCATATCCAAGCGTGGATTGGTTACAGCAAGACCAATGCGAGTTCCACTTCTAATTTTTCTTCCGGTTGGACATGGCTTTCTGCCACCCGTCAAGCGGATGGTTCTTGCTCCGGCTGTGACGACAACGACGAGTTTTATGCTTCTTTTGGTCATTCCTTAGCGGTAGGCACCTATTACTACGTCAGCCGTTATCAATACAATAGCGGTGCCTATCAATACGGCGGCTACAATGCTGACAACGGATCGGGAGGTGTAGGTGGTTTTTGGGGAGTGATCTATAACGGAACACCGGCTATTTCAGGGGTATTAACAGTGCTTGCTCCACAAGAAATTGACATAAAAGGAAATAGCGTAAGCATTCTTTCCGGTGCAAGCAATACACCGGTTGTTACAGACGATACGCTTTTTGCCGATACCGATGTTGCTTCCGGAACTGTTGTCCATACTTTTACAATTCATAACTTAGGCGGAGCCACTTTAACGCTGGGAACCGCTTCATTAAACAATACTACTGATTTTAGCATCACACAACCCGCTTCAAGTTCTGTTGGCGGAGGTACCGACACTACTTTTACCGTTACCTTTAATCCTGCTTCTTTGGGCAATAAAACTTGTGTGGTTTCTATTCCCAATAATGATACCGATGAAAACCCTTACACCTTCAACATTTCAGGTAAAGGCGTTTCTGTGATAGATTGGGTAAATTTTCAATGGCCCAACGGGGAGACTACCATCGTAGGCGATGATTTTATGGCGTATGGCGAAGTCATAGAAAATGGCGTAACCAATGACAACGATCCTACCGGCGATGACATCTATGCTTGGATTGGTTTTAGCACATCAAACCCTACTTCTTTATCTAGTTTTGACTCCGGTTGGACTTGGGTGCCGGCTTCCTTTAATGCGCTTTGCGCTCCTTGCAATACTAACCCTCAACGAGATGAATATATGGCAAATGTGGGTGCCGCTATCACTGCTCCCGGTATTTATTATATGGTTTCCCGTTTTCAACATCACAGCGATGGACCCTATAATTATGGTGGTTTTAGTGCACCCGATGGTGGCGTATGGGATGGCACTAACAACATAGCCGCTATGGTTACCGTTTTGGATAACCCTTGCAGTCAGTTGTTTATTTCTGAATATGGACATCACTGGATATCTTCTTCTTATGCTTATTTAGAAATTTACAATCCTACCGAAACGGCTGTCAATTTAAATAATTATCGCATTTCCATTTTATATGACGGTGCAGGCACACCAAGCAATTACGCTTTCACATCCGGTACAACTATTGCCCCTTGGGGTGTTTTTGTGGTAGCCGAAAATGATGGGAATATGCAAGGTAACCAGCAAGCAGCTATCAATTTCTCAGGTGATGACACCGTTTACTTACAATGGAATGGGGGAAGCGGAACAACCTACACAACTATAGACCAAATAGGCAATGGTACGGACCCCGGAACAGGATGGTCTGTTGCAGGAATAGCCAATGCCACCAACGAACATACCTTAATCCGAAAATCCTCAGTTAATTATCCCAATACCAATTGGGCAACCACTGCCGGAACTACTACCGAAAATTCGCATTGGACTGTTACAGATTACAACCAAACAAAAGCGTTCTCTCACGAATCCGAATGTGGATATTATCCTTGTGCGGCTACTGAAACCACTTTGTTAACAGTAGATTTTGAAAATGCTACCGGTTACACCCCTTCTGTTGCAGAATTTAACAACACGGGAACCTATAATTATTTTATAAGTTCTACAGAACCCGGTCTGGGTGATGAAGTTGTATTAACCGGCATGAGTGGAAATATTTTTGGGGTACAAAATACGACAGATGGTAAATATATTACGCTCAATGACATTGATATTAAAGACTATTCCAATCTTAAAATGAGTATCAAAATTGCCGAAGACGATGCCAGCGATGGTAATCAAGACTGGGACACCAATAGTTGGATGCACATCACCTATACCATAGATAGCGGTACGGAGCGTAATATTATGTGGGTGGAATCCACTTATTCTGATGAAGCCGACCGCGAACCTGCATTTGATACGGACTTTAACGGAGTAGGGAATTATTCTTTTCCTATTACGAGTGCATTTCAAACTTTTACCCGTGGTTTTACCGGTCAAGGCAACACGCTTTCTATTAAAATTGCCTTCAATGGTTTGGATGAACAAACCGAAGACATCGCCATTGATGATATTGTCATTACCGGCACCAAAAAAAAGACCTCCACTTGGAACGCTGTCGCTTGGGACACCACACCCGATATTAC
>DYMK01000036.1:0-1105 GCA_020721585.1 Sulfuricurvum sp. | reverse complement strand
CTCGCGTCCTTATGTGGAATACGATTACAACTATTGGGCTTCTCCCGTTTCCGGCGAAACCGCTTCCGATGCCTTTGTAACCAACAGCACCGTAACGGTTACCGGTAGTGCAACCGCTTCAAGTACAGGGTCTTATCCTGCCAGAATCTACGAGCTCAACCCTGCTAATTACGACGACGTGGGTGGGGATACTTACGATGACAATTCCAACGATTGGGTGGTAGCTACCAATGCTACCCTATTAGCAGGTAAAGGCTATATTGCGCTGGGCGCCGGTGCCGACATGCCGTTTAACACCAATTACGACTCCGGTACTTTTACCCAAAGCATACATTTTGATGCCAATAAAGTAAATAATGGAGAGTTGACTACCACCTTAGTAAACGATGCAGACGCTTCAACAACTTATGGCGATAATTTGGTAGGCAATCCCTACCCGTCCGCTATTGATGCCATTTTATTGTATAAAGCAGCTGAAAACAACCCAAGCGGTACACCGGTAATCAGCTCTACTGCCTACTTCTGGACACATGATACTCCAGTAGCTAATCACCCTGCCGGTATTTGGACTTATAATTTTGACAATACTGACTATGCTCCATTGAATTTGGCAACCGGTGCCGGTACCCAAGCACATGCCACCGGAGCTCCCGCACCAAGCAGGTTTATTGCATCCGGACAAGGGTTTATCGTGCAATACAATCCAAGTGCGACAGGAACGCTGACTTTTAAAAACAGCATGCGCATCAGTAACGAAAACAACCACTTTTTAAAATCATCAAATGAAGAACCCGATGCACTCTGGCTTAATATGACCGATGAAACCGGATTGTTCCGTCAAATCTTCGTGGGATTCTATCCTGAGTATTCTGATAGTTTTGATGTGGCTGACAGTCCTAAAATGCCGTATATTGATCTACCTGAATTCTATTCGTTAGCCTTAGGAAGTAATGAAGAATTAGCCATTCAAGGGCTTTCCGCCTTCGATACCGAAAAAACCATTCCGTTGGGTGTTACTTTTACCAACGATGGCACTTACCAAATAGGCATAGAACACACCACCGGTGTGTTCAACGAAGGACAAAACATCTATTTGGAAGACCTT
>DYMK01000003.1 GCA_020721585.1 Sulfuricurvum sp. | reverse complement strand
AATCCCAAAATTATGACCCTGAACAATCAACCCGCCCTGATCAGTGCAGGAAATGAACTGTTTTATAAAACCATTGATACCACCACGCTAGCGGGGGGGACAACGGGGACGCAGGGGACAACCCAAAATATCAAATCGGTGTTTGCAGGGGTCTTGCTGGACATCACCCCTGAAATATCGGATGATGGGACGATACTTTTACGGATCAATCCCTCTATCTCCGATACACTCAGTACGATTAGCAGTGATAACAGTGCGCGCAGTATGCCACCGGATTTAAGTCGTCGGCAAGTTTCCTCAGTCGTCTCTATCCGTGATGGAGAGCGGGTAATTTTGGGGGGACTCATTAATCGACGTTCCACGACCACCTCTACCAAGCTCCCCTTATTGGGTGATCTCCCGTTTGTGGGGTATTTGTTTAAACAAGAGGGAACCGCTGAACGTGTGGAAGAATTGGTTATTATCATCGAACCTCATATTATTAAACGGAATGGTTCGACCGTAGGATTAACCGATCTTGGGTATAACCGTATTAGCCCCATTGTCCGAAAAGAGGAGTTACGAAAAGGGGTACAAGATCGGTTAGACGCTAATCGGATGCCACAACCCGCTCTTGATACCAACCGAATGCCTCAGCCAGCACTCGATACTAATCGTCTTATGGCGCCTCCTCCCCTTCAACAAGGGCAAACGCGAAGGAATTTAGAGTGATTTTTACTAAGGTATTTGGTCGATGAGTCAATCATTGTTTATTAAACCCAAGGAACTGTTTATGGATGTGGTCAATCCCAAAGATTATGTCCATATTGATAGCGTCTCTAATATGTACCAAAGTTTAAAAGCAACCGTTCAAAAACCGCTGAAGATGATTTTGCTCTATGGCAGACCGGGGACGGGAAAGAGTATGTTGCTTAATAAACTCCATGCGGATCTTTCCAAGCACCAAAAAGTATTGATGATTGATATTCCGATCATCGATGAGAGCGATTTTTTGCACGTTATTGCCCACAAAATGTACGGGTATCCCCATAAAGATGCCATTACATTGACGTACTTTTTAGAATTAGCCAAAGAGGCGAACTATTCACCCACCCCCATTGTCTTGTTGGATGAAGCACAGTTGTACAGCAGTGCGTTGATGGAAAAAATACGGTTAATTTCGGATGCCCGTGCCTTGAAATTTGTCATCACGCTCCACAAAACCGATGATGAGGATGTGATTGCCAAAGAACATTTTCAAACGCGCATTTGGGAGAGTATTGAGTTGCAAAATGCCACCCCCGAAGAGCTTAAAATTTACATCCAAAAAAAATTGCTCAAAGGGAATTGTTTTGACGTTGCCAATATGATTAACGATCAAAACATTCACGATATTGCCAAATTTACCCGAGGGAATTATCGGGAAGCCAACAAGCTGATGTTTGCCCTTTTTTCGTTGTATGCGTGGTTGGAGGAGCATCAACCTAAAAAGGTGAGCTATAAAGCGTTGAAAAAAAAGTACATTGAGATGGCGGCGATCCATACGAGGTTGATTCATGCTTGATGTTGATGCCCTTGAACGTCGATGGCTGAAGTACAAACTTAAGCAATTTCTCCCGTATCTATTTTACCCTTTGGTTGTGGTGGCAGTGGGGATTGGAGGGGTGTTTCTTGTTAAAACCGTACAGTTTTCTCCCTCTGTGGGAGTCCCTACGATTGCCCATAAACGTGTTGAAAAGAGTGCGCCACACAATCCAACACCTCCCCCAATGGTCAATCATGCGGACGTAAAAAGTGAGTTAGAACCCTCCATGCAGTTTGTCCAAAGTCTTCCCCTCCCCTCTGCGGAAGAGGAGGAAAAACCCTCAATTCTTGTACAATCGCCCCAGCAATCGACTGCGGTAGTCAAAAAAGAGAAGAGTGTTATCCCAAAAGAGGTTAGTGTGACCAAAAAAGAGGTGCTAACGGTCAAAAAAGAGGCTACGGTAGCTAAAAAAGAGGCGATGGTCTCTGTTCCTGAAGCAAAAGTTAAAACCCAAAAATCAACCAACAAACCCCCTTTAATCTACCCTTTTGCCCAAACCAAACAGCCCACGCTTACCCCACCTCCCTCGTTAAATGGTAGTTCCCAAACCAGAGCTTCCGGCTCTACCCAGTATCCTGTTTCGTTGGATATTCACGAGATGGAAGATCGTTTTAAAAACAACAATAGCCCTTATGTGGGATTGTATATCGCCCGCTATTATTATGACCATGGTAACTATAATGATGCCTATAATTACGCGCTCAAAACCAACACGCTCAATAATTCGATGGAAGAAAGTTGGCTATTGGTGGCTAAATCGTTGGTGAAACTGGGAAAAACCGATCAAGCCAAACGGGCATTGCAAGTCTATATCGCTCAATCCAATTCCGAACGGGCTAGAAATCTTTTGGATAGCCTAGAGGGGGGGAGCCGATGAAAAAAATCGCCCTCTTTTTTGTAATGAGTTATGGTTTACTGTATGCTGCAAGTAGTAATTCTTTGATGTATCAGCTCTATCAAAAAGGGGAGTATACGGCTGCGTGTGAGGTAGGATTTACCCATCTTAAAGCGTTTCAGTCGAATGAAGGGTATCTCTCCTTGTACGCATTTGCATGCTTAAAAGCGGATCAATTGGATCGTCTTGTTACCCCCATTGCTTTGTTGAGTAATAGCACTGAAGCACGTGCCAATGCCTCCTATTTTGCGATGGTGCTGTTTCAAAAAGAGTTGCTTGTTCACGCTTTGTACGACAATTATCCGTTGAAATCGATTAAATTACCCGTGAGTTCCCATCTGCTTTCACGGGTTTTTTCCCTCTATTGCGCGAATCCTCAAGCAGGTGCTGCGGTCAAAGAATACGCCGATCCCACCAATGCGCACCAAACCTATAAACTTTATCCTTTAGAGGTTAAGGGAAAAAAAACCATTGCCATTGATGAATATTACGACAAAATTTTAACGCTACACCATATCTATTAAAGGAGACTCTATGATGGATCGTATAACCCAAGATTTATTAGAAAAACACCAAATTACTCAGCTTCAAATTGACCGCCTTCTTCAGCGAGGAGTTGCGCCGGAACATATATTGGAGACCATTACCCGATTGGGATTTTTCTCACTTAATGCCCTCAAACGGTTTGTGGTTGAGCAAATACGGTTGGGTTTTTATGAGATTTCTATTATTAAAGAGTACTCTTTTTTACCGGAATCAATGGTACTTAATTATTTAGCCGAAGAGCTTGAATTGCCATTTTTGGATTTGGATGCGATCGATATGGATTATCGGCTCACGGAGAAGATCCCCACAGTGCAACTCAAGCGGTACAGTGCTTTACCCATTTCCCAAGATGATATGTATGTCGTGGTTGCTTTCTCCGATCCACTCAATATTGAGGCGCAAGAGGTGATTCAACGTTTTTTTCCTCGACGATCGCTCAAAGTGGGAGTATCCACCGAAAAACAGATTCAAGCCTATCTCTTTAAAATTGAGCTTAAAGACAGCGTCAAAGAGTTGGTCAATAATATCCGTAATGAGTTGCGCAATATCAAAGCCATCGAAGATCAACAAGAAGCTTCTTCTATTTTACAATTGATTGACGTTATTTTAAAAGCGTGTATCAAAGCGCGTGCCAGTGATATTCATATCGAACCCACCGAAAAAAACTGCGTGGTTCGGGGGCGCATCGATGGAAAATTGACCGAAATATTTATTTTCGATCGGGATATTTATGCCCCTTTATCGTCTCGGATGAAATTATTGGCAAACTTGGACATTGCAGAGCGTCGTAAACCCCAAGATGGTCGTTTTTCGGCGATGGTCATGAATGCTGAATTTGATTTTCGTATCTCAACCCTCCCCATTTTGTATGGGGAATCGATTGTTATGCGGGTTTTGGATAAAACCAAAGCGTTGGTGAAGCTTGAATCTTCAGGGATGGATTCAGACAGTTATCATAAACTGATTAAAGCGTTGGAATCACCTTTTGGGATTATTTTGGTCACAGGCCCCACCGGAAGTGGAAAGACTACGACGTTGTATGGGGCATTGAATGAACTACGAAATGTTGAAGATAAAGTTATTACCGTCGAGGATCCCGTTGAGTATCGGATGAATTTGATTCAACAGGTTCAAGTGAATCCCAAAGTGGGACTTTCGTTTGCCGATGCGTTGCGTTCCATTCTCCGTCAAGATCCCGATAAAATTATGATTGGGGAGATTCGGGATCATGAGACGTTGGAAATTGCGATTAAAGCCGCTTTGACGGGACACTTGGTTATCTCTACGCTTCATACCAATGATGCTATCAGTGCTATTCCCCGTATGTCCGATATGGGGATTGAGCCGTATCTTATCAGTGGAGCCGTTATGGCGATTCAAGCGCAGCGGTTGGTGCGTCGGATTTGTAAAACGTGTAAAAAAGAGGTAGAAATTCCTCACCATCTCAAAGAAGAGTATGCCGAACATATCCCCCCCAATGCAGTGTTTTATGCAGGAATGGGGTGTAAAGAGTGCAATGGGACTGGGTATATGGGGCGGGAGATGATTTGTGAAGTACTTCCTATTTCACCTGCCATCTCCAGTCTTATTGCCAAAGAGGCTTCCAAAGAAGAAATCTTTAAGCAGGCGAAACTAGAAGGGTTTGTTGGGTTATTCCAAAATGGGATGGCCAAAGCGATTCAAGGGGTGACCACAATTGATGAGATCTTAAGGGTGGCAAAAGGATGAAATATTTTGTCGTAACCATGCTAGCTAAGGGAAAAAAAGCCGATTATGGTCTCTATGCCGAGAACAAAAATGAGGCACAAAGTAGTGCAAAAATACGCTATTCGGGGATGGTACTCAAAGCGGTAGAATCGTCTCCCCCCCTAGAAGATCAACTGAAAAAGCTCAAAGAGACCATTTTGGCGAATATGAGCAAAAAAAAGCTTAAACAAGATTCACTGGTTGCTTCCATCAGTCAGTTAGCCGTTATGGTTAATGCAGGGCTTTCGTTGAATGAATCCTTAGGCGATATTGCAGAAGCGACCGATGATCTAGCCCTTAAAAAAGTATTAGGAACGATGGCAGAAGACATTAATGCGGGGCATTCGCTTTCGAGTTCTGCGGAGAAATTTCGATTTGAATTGGGAAACTTGACCTTAGCGATGATCGAATTGGGGGAAAAGACGGGGAATATGGCCGAAGCATTATACAAGCTTGCGGAGATGCTTGAGGAGATTCGTCGTAACATTACCAAATTTAAAAAAGCGATGGCGTATCCCCGTAACGTTATGATTGCCATGGCAGGGGCGTTTACGATGTTGATTACCTACGTTGTTCCGCAGTTTAAAACCATTTTTGAGCAGCTTCATGCAGAACTTCCTGTGCCTACTTTGATTTTGCTCTTTTTAGAGCATCTTTTTAACACGTATGGTAAATATGTCCTTATTGGTATTGTTATTTTTGTGTATGTGTTTAAATATGCCCTCAATCACAGCCGAGAATTTACCTATAAATTTCATCAGTTTTTGCTCAAATTAATGCTCATTAAAAACGTTATTCTTTACGCAACGTTAAGCCGTTTTACCTTGGTCTTTGCCGAATTGGTACGTGCGGGTATCCCCGTTGCGGAGGCGTTGGATACGTCGATTAATATGATTGATAATCTCCCCCTCAAAGATAAATTATCCATTATCCGTGCCACCGTAGAAAAAGGGGGTGCTTTGCATACGGGGATTAAAGAGACGGGATTATTTGAAAATATGATTGTCCAAATGATCTCTGCAGGGGAAGCGGGGGGTCAGTTGGATGCGATGTTGGAAAAAGTTATGGAATATTATAAGATGAAATTTGATGCGATCATTGATGGTCTCTCCGATGCCATTGAACCCATTATGTTGGCATTGATTGCAGGGATGGTTGTCCTCTTGGCACTGGGAATTTTCTTACCAATGTGGGGAATGGGAGATGCGGTTAATGAGCGAAAATAGTACTTTTTTATTTCTCAAGCAGTGCGCGATACTGCTCATCTTTGGGGAGGAGTCCCGTCTCAAAGAGAAATTGTGAGGGGACAAAAGGGGTCTTTTTGATCTTGTCGTATTTGGCATAACTGAGATACAAACGATCTTTAGCACGAGTGACTGCCACATAAAAGAGTCGTCGTTCTTCTTCAATGCTTCCACTGCGACTCATGAGTTTTCGGTTGGGAAAGCGTCCATCCATCAAATCAATCACATACACCTCTTGATACTCCAATCCCTTGGACGCGTGGATGCTCAGTAGATGTACCCCCTCACCTTGGGTGAGATCTTGAGATCCCAAAATCATTGCATTTAAAAACCGTTCATGCTCTTTGTAGGGACGGGAGAGTTCAAACAAGAGAGTGCATTTTCGCCGTATCTTCTCTTGGGAATCACTTTTGACTTTTTCATCCACGCTCCCATTTTCGGTCATTGCCCGACGGTGGGAAAGATGCTCTATGACATGACCGTACAATGCGGAGAGGGCAATTTTTTGTACCGCAACTTTGGGTTCATGGATGGTTTTAAGTTGACGAAAGAGGCTAAAAAGATCGTGCAAAAACGTAGCTGAGTCTTTGGAGAGTTTGGCGTGTTTTAAAATGGGGTTGGTCATAAAGGTGGGATCCAATCCCAATTTGGCAAAGCGTCCCGCACTGCCCAGTTCCGAATAATCATCAAACAATCCCAACTGATGGTTGAGTTTTCGTTTTTCAAAAGGGTTGCTTATCCCGGTGTCGGGGGTATACAAGCCCCGTAAAAAGGAGCCGTGACCCAGTTTTTGTAGGGCAATAAACAGCTCTTTGGCAACGGCACTTCCCACCCCTTTGGCGTAATCAAACAGGTGGATAAATGCCATCATATCCGATTCGTTGACCAACAAGGTATACATATCCAGTAATGCTTTGACCTCTTTGGAATCAAAAAAACTTGTCCCCCCACGACGACGGCAGGGGACTCCCATCTCCCGCAAGGAGGCTTCAATTCCATCCGCCGAGGCGTTATTGCGAAAAATGACCGCAATCTCTTCACGTACGGTGGTGGAGGCACGGATGAGATGGGCAATGCCATGGTATTGTTCAAATAATTCTTCATAGACCACCAAAGAGGGAGATTGCGCCTCTCCCGTTCGGGTCACTTCCAATGCTTTGGGGTAAATGCGTTCATTATAGGCAATAACGGTATTGGCCAACGAAAGAATCGGCACCGTAGAGCGATAATTCTTATTGAGTGTGTAGACTTTGGCATCGGGAAAACGAGTACTAAACGAGCCGATAATGGAGATGTCCGCCCCATTAAAGGCATAAATACTCTGGTCATAATCCCCCACACAAAATAGGGATGGGGGGCGCATCGCATCGATGAGGGTTCCTTGAAGGGCGTTGGTATCTTGGTACTCATCGATCAATACTTCTTGGTAGCCTAAATCGTTTTGGGCAGCCATCTCCCGCATTCGAATGAGCAAATCATTGAAATTTAAAAAGCCATATTCCCGTTTGAGGGCTTCAAACTCATCGACAATATCGGCATAAATGAGGGCATACGATTCGTGTTCTTCGTACCGCTCTTTGACCCATGCTTCAAAATGATGCGTTGTTTCGGTGTTTTGGTAATACGAATACAGATCATACAGATGGTTCGCCCCATACGCGCTGATGGGATTGTCCAGATGGGAAAATGTCCGTTTTTCGTAGACACTGCGAAAGAGGGTTTTGAGTTCACGGGGTTGTTTGAGGACGACTTTGCCTACTTTGCGTTTGAGCCATCGATAACTAACTGCATGAAATGTCCCCGCATCGACTTTAGAAGCAATCTCCCGCCCAAAGAACGTCGCGACCCGATCCACCATCTCTTGGGCGGCTTTGTTGGTAAAGGTCAAGAGTAAAATCTCTTCGGGTTTTACATTACGTGAGAGGAGGTGGGCGATACGCCCCACAATGGTCGAGGTTTTCCCCGTACCTGCGGAGGCAATAATGAGGTTGTGACCGTAGGGCGCGGTGGCCGCGGTGAGCTGTTGATGGTTGAGGCGAGAAAGTGGCAAGAGACTCCTTGAATGTGGAGCGAATTATACTCAAGCTACAGGGATTTTCTTACAATACGACAATTTTCCCTTGCTTGCACGAGTGGTCATTGCCCAATTGCAAGGGATTTGTTCTCCCCTCATCCCCAAAAAGACCAAACATATCCTCTTCTCCGTACCATTGACTCCCTGAAATGTATTTAAGCATATAGGTGCCAGTGGGGAGAGCAGTTTTAAGTTTTTCATTCGAACGGATAAAAAATTGTGCTATCACCTTACTGCCATGTTTCGTATCACATACTTTGAGATAATAATCTTTAGCACCTGCTTTGACCGTGAGGGGACACGTCGCGCTAGTCGTATCATAATTGGTGGATAACACCGATGTTTCGGGGGTAGGAAGGACAGTAGAGGAGATAGGGGTATCGGTGTCGGGAAAGGCGACTTCCATTGATTCCATTGACCATTGATTGCTGTTGGCTTTAAAAACTTCACCTGAAAGCATAATGATTATCACCAAAAAGAGTATGACTACACCCCAATGAAATAGGGAAACTGATTTAGAAGGGGTGTCTTGGGTAGATTGAGGGTATTCCACGTAATTTTCATAACCATTGATTTTGCTTAACATTTTGTCTCCTTTTGTTTCTGATAGCAAAAGTATAGGAAGACAAAGTGGCACAAAAACGGTTGAAAAGTGGCTGAAAATGGTGGAAATGTGTGTGAAAAATAATGAAAAGAAGAGAGAAAAATTCTCTCTTAGACTTTGGCTTCTACTCCAATATACCGTTGTCGTGGACGGGTAATTTTTTTCTCAGGATCATTTTGAAGTTCAATCCATTGGGTCACCCATCCAACCGATCGACCGATTACGAAGATAATGGTAAAGAGGGGTTTGGGGATTTTGAGTGCAGTGAGGATTAACCCTGAATAAAAATCGATATTAGGGTAGAGATGACGTTGGATAAAATACGCATCATTGAGGGCGATGTGTTCGATTCGTTCGGCAATTTTTAACAGGTCATTGTTGACCCCCAGCTCATCTTTGAGTTGATCGAGGAGTGCTTTGAGAATTTTGGCTCGGGGATCAAAATTTTTGTAGACACGATGCCCAAATCCCATCAGTTTAAAAGGGTCTTTGGGATCTTTGGCTTTGGCGATAAACGTATCAATGTTCTCAACGCTTCCGATAAGCTCCAGTTGGGCAATCACCGATTCATTGGCTCCCCCATGGGCGCGCCCCCACAGCGCATTGATCCCCGCAGAAAGGGCTGCATACGGATGCGCTCCGGTGGAAGCAACCGCACGAACGGTGGAGGTAGAGGCATTTTGTTCATGGTCAGCATGGAGGGTGAAGATGGTATCAAGTGCCTTAATCTCCACGGGGCGGATGGCGAGATTTTGCCCTGGGTACGCGCGCATCATGTACAAAAAGTTTTCGGTAAAGGAGCGATTGAGGTCGGGATAGACGTAGGGAATACCAAACATTCGTCGATGGGTAAAGGCAGCAAGGGTAGGTATTTTGGCAATAATCCGTAACGCCATGGTTAATGCCTCTTTTTTGGTATCAACGGAAAGGTGTTCAAAATAAAAGGTGGAAAGGGCAGAGACCGCCGATGCCATCACCGCCATGGGGTGCGCTCGATCGGGAAACGCATTGAAAAGATCTTTTAACCCCTCATGGATAAACGAGCGTTTGCGTAATTCGTGATCAAAATCGACCAACTCCTCTGGGGTAGGAAGTGCTTCGTTTAACAAAAGATAACAAACATCAAGATACGTTTTCTGAGTTGCCAAGTAGCTAATATCGTATCCACGGTACAATAATTCCCCTTTGTCCCCATCAATATAGGTAATGGCAGAACTGCAACTGGCGGTCGAGGTAAAGCCCGGATCGTAGGTGAACAATCCCGTCTCTTTAAAAAACGTTCGGACATCGACAACATTAGGTCCCAAATGCGTATGAGCTTGCTCGGCATACGAATATTGGGTCAATAGGGGTTATTGAAAAATATGAAGATATCACAACATTGAATTCTAATGGTACTAGTAACTCGCAAACCGTTCATGTGGGAGATATTGAGACCAATTACACCCTTTCTAAAGCAGCCATTACGAAGCGAACGGCGAAAATGGTGGAAAAATATTGTCTTGCGCATGGATACGAAAATGAGATCATTTTTTCGCACCAAAAAATGGCCTTAGGTATCGGGGACGAAGAAGTAGAATTTTTGCTTCAACGGTATGAAGAGTTTGCTCAATTGTTCCCCTATCTCGAAGTGTGGGACAAAGAGCAGCTTAAGACCTTAGAACCACGTATCGTTTTTGATGAAGAGGGGAATGAGCGCCCTGAAACAATTGTTGCTTTGGGAGCAAGAGATCAATGGACAACGGTAGATTTTGCGAAAATGTCCAAATCGCTCATTGAAAATGCTAAAAAAGAGCCTGATACCCTTGTCGATTTATTTGTGAATGAACAGATCCTCAAAATCGAAAAAAATGAGGCAGGTGGATGTACCCTTTACAGTGAAAATCAGACCTTTACCGCCGATTTTGTCGTGGTCGATGCGGGGGCGCACAGCCTCTTTTTAGCCCATGAGATGGGGTATGGTTTGGATTACGCGTGCTTGCCTGTGGCAGGAAGTTTTTATCTCTCCAGCAAAAAATTGCTCAACGGTAAAGTTTATATGATCCAAAATCCCAAGCTTCCCTTTGCCGCATTGCACGGTGACCCTGATGTGTTGGCCGATGGAAGCACCCGTTTTGGCCCAACAGCACTCATCCTCCCCAAACTGGAGCGGTACAAATCGGGTACCTATATGGATTTTTGGAAAACGTTGCAATTGGACATGAATGTCGTTTCAGCCCTTTGGAAATTGCTCAAAGATGGTGAAATCCGTAATTACATTTTGCGTAACTTTATGTTTGAGATCCCCTTTTTGGGCAAACGTCTCTTTCTCAAAGATGCCCGTAAAATTGTCCCTGGATTGCAATTAGACGAATACGAATATGCCAATGAATTTGGGGGAGTACGTCCTCAAGTGATTGATAAAAAACAACGCCAACTTATTCTTGGTGAGGCATCAATCAATACCGGCGAGGGGATTATCTTTAATATGACCCCCTCCCCAGGAGCAACAAGTTGTTTGGGGAATGCGCAACGGGATGTGGAATACATCGTTGGGTATCTTAATAAAACATTCGATGAAAAACGATTTAATGAAGAGTTGACCGATGGTGAATACAGCGTTCTTCCTCAACCCATTCGCCTTCAAAAGAAAACGGTCAATAAAATTCGCAAAGCCATGCACGCGCATGATAAAGTGTATTATAAAGAGATTGCAGAAGGAAAACCTTCCAAATCCTTTTGGCACGCCCCGCATAGTATATGGCGACGTAAAAAACATTCGGAGGATCAGTAACCATTACTCCCTACCCCGAGAATAATTCGGGGTTAAAAAAGTTAAATTTATCTCTTTGAGAGTACAATAATCCCACCAAGAGGTGACCCCCTCTTTGGCCATTTTTGCACCCCACTATTTCAAGGAGACCGATGAAAGCTGTTATTATGGCAGGCGGATTTGGAACGCGTATCCAACCCCTCACCCACTCTATCCCTAAGCCTATGTTGCCCATTATGAACCGCCCGATGATGGAACACACCATGATGAGTCTCAAAGCCCTTGGGATCAACGATTTTATTGTGTTGTTATATTTTAAACCCGACATTATCCAAGCCCATTTTGGGGATGGTAGTGCCTTTGGAATCAACATCACCTACGTCCTTCCCGATGCCGATTATGGAACCGCAGGAGCCGTCAAAAAAGCCCAAGAGGCGATTGGCAATGAGAACTTTATTATTATCAGTGGTGATTTGGTCACCGATTTTGATTTCCAAAAAATCTTCGATTATCACCAAGAAAAACAATCCAAACTGACCATTACCCTCACGTCGGTCGAAAATCCCTTGGAATTTGGGGTGGTCATTGCCAATGACGAGGGAAAAATTGAGAAATTTTTAGAAAAGCCCAGTTGGGGTGAGGTGTTTAGTGACACCATTAATACCGGAATTTACATTATTGAACCCGAAATTTTGGAGTACATCCCCAAAAATGAAAATTTCGATTTTGCCAAAGATTTGTTCCCTTTGTTGATGGCTCAGGGGGTTGATTTGATGGCAGGTCACGCGCAGGGGTATTGGCGTGATGTGGGAAATCCTGAAAGTTACCGCGATGTATACGATGATATTTTGATGGGAAAAGTGGTCTTTACTCCTATGGGAAAAATGGTTGAGTATCCCAATGGTCGTTTGTATACCCATGCAAACAATGAGATTGATAGCAGTATTGACATTATTGGAACGGTAGTTTTAGGGGAAAATGTCACCCTCAAAAAAGGGGTGAAGCTTACCAATGTGGTCATCGGAGATCGGGTCTCCATCGGAGCCGGAAGCAAAATTCACAATACCGTCATTTGGGGGGACGTGAAGATCGAAAAAAATGCCAAACTTGATGGGTGCGTCATTTGTGACCATAACCGTATTGGGAAAAACGTGACCGCTAAATCGGGGCTTATTTTGGCACAAGGGTGTGATATTGGGGAGTTGGCAGTGGTCGAAAAAGACATCACCATCTGGCCCAATAAGGTGATCGAAGAGGCCTCCATCGTCAGCCGCAGTGTAATTTTGGGGAGTCGGTATAAAAATTCTATCTTTGAACATGGGACGGTCGTGGGACAATCCAATGTGGAACTTTCGTGCGAAATGGCGACCAAATTGGGTGAAGCGTTTGGGGCGCAATTGGCGGTAGGATCGATGGTATTGGTCTCCCGTCACTACGATAAAAGCTCACGGATGTTGAAACGGGCATTCTTGGGCGGATTGCTCTCTGCTGGGGTGGATGTTGTTGATTGTAATGCCATCTCTTCAAGTGTGATGCGCTATGCCCTAGCCAATGACGAAAAATACGCTGCAGGGGTACATTTTCACCAAAAAATTGATGATCCCACCAGTACGGTCATCACCTTTTATAACCACGAAGCGTTGCGCATCAACAGTGATATGTCCAAAAAAATGGAGAAAGCGTTTTTCAAAGAGACTTTTCGACGGGTCGATTATGCCCGCATTGGTCAAATTTATCCGTTGAATATCCCCACTGAGTATGCGCAATACCAACAAGCTGCTCAACTGTTGCTTCAGTCTCATCGTCTAAAATGTTTGGAATGCCGTATTGCAGTGGACATGAGCCATGGTCTGGCATCGGAGGTGTTCCCTACGGTACTGAATAATTTGGGGGTTGAACACATTATGTTTAATGCCTACGAAGATGATAAACACCTTTCCAATATCAATACGTTGATTAAACGTTCCCACGACGATATGGGGGCGGTGATTAAGGCATTGAAACTCGATGCAGGGTTTATCCTCTATCCGCATGGTCAACGATTGGATATGCTTTGTGATGAGGGGCGTGTCCTCTCCAAACAAACCGCATTGTATGTGGTATTGAGTTTACTTAATCAAGAGGCAAAAAATCTTGGGGTGACCAAAAGTGTCTTTTTGCCTACATGGGGGGCAGACATCGTCTATTTTGACCATCTTGAGATTGTTCGCGGTCAGTATGCCAATTTCAAAGCCTCAACCATGAAAAAATACGACCTTATCGCCACAGGAGAGGGGAATTTTACCTTTACGGAGTTTGCAACGCACCGTGATTCGATGTACGCGACCTTGCGTATTGTGGAGATGATGGCAACCCAAAAAGTGAAACTCTCCGACATTATCCAAGGGCTTCCCCACTTTTTTTATACCACCATTCAAGTCCCCTGCATCCAAGCCCTCAAAGGGAAAATGATGCGCAAATTCCTCGAAGATGCCAAAGGGAAACGTGCTTCCACCCTTGATGGGGTCAAAATTTGGTTGGAGGATAACGATTGGGTCTTGATGATTCCCGATCAATACGGGGATTACCTCAACTTGACCATTCAAGCGGTTAGCGATGAGGCGGGAGAGAACTATACCCAACACTATATGGACAAAATTACCCAATGGTCTCTTACATGAAAGAGACCTTTTCTGGGGTGAAAGTCGCCTTTTTTTGGCATATGCACCAACCTGACTATCGCGATAGGGAGGGGGTGATGAAAATGCCGTGGGTGTTTTTGCACGCGATCAAAGATTATTACGATATGCCATGGCGGATGCACACCTATAAAGGGGTAAAAGCGACGTACAATTTGACCGCTTCGCTCATCGAGCAGCTGTTACTGTATGATGATCCCCTTAAGTATGACTATTTTCTTGCGTTGTGGAGTCAACCCCCCGCGCACCTACGTGAAGAGGAAAAAGCGTTTGTGGTGAAATTAGCCCAATCGACCCAATACGAGACGATGGTTAAGCCCTTTCCACGCTACCAAGAGCTGTATCCCAAAAGCGACTTGAGTGATGCAGAGATGGTTGATTTGGAGATCCTCTTTATGTTGGCATGGTGTGGTCACTACCTTCGTGATCATAATGCCCATGTCCAGCGATTGATCCGCCAAGAACGCCATTATTCGCAGGACGATAAAGCCTTATTGCTTGAGATCCTTACCACGTTCGTCCAAGGGATTCTCCCTTTTTACCGTAAACTCCTCCATGAGGGGGGAATTTCACTCACAACTACCCCCTATTTTCACCCCATTTTACCGTTATTGATGGATATGACCAACGGTCAAAAAGCCAACCCTCATACCGTTTTACCCCAAGGTGCTTTTTCGCTTCACGAGGATGCCAAAGCACAAATTGGGCGTTCCATAGCGTTGTTTGAACGGTGTTTTGGTACCAAACCCACCGGTTTTTGGCCGGCAGAGGGGGCAGTGGATGAATCCACCCTCGCGCTGTACCACGAACAAGGGGTGGCGTGGATCGTGACCGATGAGGCACTGTTGCACCGTTCGCTTCACAATGAGGATCCTACGTTAAAACACCATCCGTATGATTTTAATGGGGTTAAAATCGTGTTTCGGGATCGGAAATTGAGTGATCGGATCGGATTTGACTATCGCTACTGGGAAGCCCATGAAGCAAGCGCAACCTTTTTACACGAAATCCGCCACAGTGTGGAGGGGGAGAGCGATCCTACGGTGTTGATCGTGATGGATGGGGAGAACGCGTGGGAGTATTTTCCCAATGGGGGAGAAGATTTTTTACGGGCATTGTATACCCAGCTTTCCCACACTCCATGGTGTTCGACGGTAACCATCGATGAAGTACTAGAGACCAGTGTTGCACGCCCTTTAGCGCAGTTGGCTTCTGGGACGTGGATTAATGGGGCGTTTGATACGTGGGTGGGGCACCCCCAAAAAAATCGGGCGTGGGAGGTGTTGTTTCAAACCCATAAAGCGGTTTTGGAGTTTGAGGGGGAATTGTCTCCCCAAGTACGGGAAAAAATCCAACACCATCGCCTCGCCTCAGAGTGCAGCGATTGGTTTTGGTGGTACGGAGAGGATCACTCCAGTGATTTTTTAGCGGAGTTTGATGCGTTGTTTCGAGGACATTTGATCGAAATTTATCGTCTAATGGGGCAAAAAGCACCATCGTATTTAGAGGAACCTATTACAGCATGAAAACAACGTTTTTATTGGGGATTCATTTGCATCAACCGGTGGATAATTTTGCGTGGGTGATCGAAAAAGCGATTACGCAGTGTTATGACCCTTTTTTTGAGGTGATGAAACGCTATCCGAATTTCAAATTTTCGGTGCATTGCAGCGGGTGGTTGATGGAACAAATTTCCCTGTTGCGTCCCAGTCTCTACCACACCATCCAGACCATGACCGATCAAGGGGCTATCGAATGGGTGAGTGCGGGGTATTATGAACCGATTTTAGGGGTGATCCCCTCATCCGATCGTGTCGCACAGATTCGGCGGCTCAATGCGTCGATTCACAAACGGTTTGGTCAAACCCCTCAGGGACTTTGGCTCACCGAGCGGGTATGGGAATCTTCGATTATCCCTGATATGCACCGTGCAGGGATACGCTATACGATGGTGGATGATTACCATTTTACGTGTGCGGGGTTTGATTCCTCCCATTTAGATGGCTATTACACCACCGAAGAGGGGGGTGTTGAGATGGGACTGTTTCCCATTAGCCAAAAATTGCGCTATGCCATCCCTTTTTTGAGTGTCCAAAGTGCCATTGACGCGATCCATTCCTACGCTCGTGAGAACGATTCAGCGGCGATTTTGTTTGATGATGCCGAGAAATTTGGGATGTGGCCGGGGACGTACGAATGGGTGTACGAAAAAAACTGGCTTGAGCAGTTCGTTCAAGCGGTACTAGCGGATGAGACGATCCAAACCGACCATTATGGAGCCTATTGTGCGCGTCATACTTCACGCGGGATCGCCTATTTGCCCAACGTCTCGTACGAGGAGATGGGGGAATGGAGTTTACGTACCCACGATGCGTTGGCATTGCATGAAGCCAAAAAACTCCCCATTGATCCCAAATTCTTGAGTGGCGGGATATGGAAAAACTTTTTGGTCAAATATCCCCAAAGCAATCATATCCATAAACGGATGCTTGAACTCTCCCACCTTCGTGCTAAAATCGGAAAAAAACGGTTTGATACGGCGTTGTATAAACTTCAAACCAATGATCCTTTGTGGCATGGGGTCTTTGGGGGGTTGTATCTGCCCAATTTACGGGATACGGCGTATAAGTATCTCATTGAGTGTGAAAATATCCGCTATGACCATCATACCCTTTGGGTGGGTGAAGTTCATCCCACTTTCCCCAAAATCAAAGCGGTGACCCCCAAATTTATCGCCCTTTTTGATCCTTCAATGGGGGGACAATTGGTGGAATGGGATCTTCGAGACAAAGGGTTTAATTACCAAAATACCCTCACTCGCTCTGAGGAGGCGTACCATCAACAGGTGCTGCATCCCACTCCAAACCTTTGCACTTCTCCCGAGGGGGGGATTGATACGATTCATACGGCACACACGCATAGTGATCCCTCCCTTAAAGAGGCGTTGATTTATGATTGGTATTGTAAAAATTCGTTTATTGACCACATTAGCGATGGGGCGTTTACCCTTGAGAATTTTTACCATTGTACCTTTAAAGAATACGGTGATTTTGCCAATCAACCCTTTGAATCGTCTGTGGAAGAGGAGCGTTTTGGTTTTCTACGTGAGGGGGGAATTTACACCCCTGCGTACCATCCTACCCGTATCGACAAACAATTTGCACTCCTTGCTTCCCATCAGCTTGATTTTGCGATTACCTTGGATACCGTTGCGCAGGGGAATTTTACCTACGTGATGGAGCATAATTTCCATTTTGCCGATTATGAGAACGTGTGGATTGAGGGGGAACGGTTACAAGAGAGAGGGAGCTTTACGCGGCTTACGACCTTGGAAGTGTTGGATGGGACACTGCATACAAAAATCACCCTTACCACCGATAAGCCCTTTACGTTGCACTACTTTCAACTCCAAACCCTCTCTCAAAGTGAAACGGGGTTTGATTTGAGTGTCCAAGGGGTGAGTGTGGCATTGGTGTTTGAGGTTGAGGGTCACATGAAGCTCAAAGGGTCGTTGGCAATGACCGACGTTTCCCCCAAACAGTTACGACCGTATCAACGATGAAACAGCTCTTTATCGATTGCGGAGGAACCTATCTTCGGAGTGAATTACTCACGCCTCAAGGATCACATCGTGACATCCTCCCCTCCGCATCGATAGGGCTATGGTCGTTTATTGAAGAAGCGATGGAAAAACACTCCGATATTGGGTTTATTGGGGTATCGTATGCTGGTCAAGTGGATGAGGGGGTGATTCTTGCTTCCCCTAACCTTGACCACGAAGCCCCTTTTCCTATCGCTCAGAAGGTCAAAGCACGCTATGGTATTGAGTTACGGATCGACAATGACCTCCAATGCGCCCTCTTAGCCGAATCGGCGTATTGGGAGAGTGATACGTGTGCGTTACTCTTTGTGGGGACAGGATTGGGTGCTGCGGTGATGGATCGGGGTCATGTGGTGCGAGGGTCACGTAATATGGCGTTTGAATTGGGGCATATCCC
Source organism: Sulfuricurvum sp. (assembly GCA_020721585.1). Taxonomy (GTDB): domain Bacteria; phylum Campylobacterota; class Campylobacteria; order Campylobacterales; family Sulfurimonadaceae; genus Sulfuricurvum. The sequence continues at coordinate 155,604 of DYMK01000003.1, read as the reverse complement.
CTACGCTCCAACGCCGTTGGTGTGTGGATGTGGTCGTACCAATTGTTTGGAGCTGTGGGTCTCTGGATCGGGAATGGAAAAATGGTTACACCATTATGGCAAAAATCACCATCCCAATCTCCAACAACTCAAACACGCCAATGACCCCAAAGAGCGTGCGATTGCTAAAGGCTTTGAAGAGGGGTTGTTGCACGCTGTAGGGACGCTTGTGAGTGTGAGTAACCCCAAACTGCTTATTTTAGGGGGGGGAGTGATCGATCATAACCCCTATTTGATTCCGTATATACGGGAAACCATCGCCCACTATGCCCTCAAGCCGACGCTTGAATCGTTACGCATTCAACACAGTGTATTAACCAATGCCCCACTTGAGGGGGCAAAACTACTATCAAGGGGAAAACGATGAATCCATTAAACGTACTGATGGCGGCCTCAGAGGTCGTCCCGTTTGCCAAAACAGGGGGTCTTGCTGATGTGGTGGGGGTTTTGCCCAAAGCACTCCACGACCTTGGGCATGATATTCGTGTCGTGATGCCCCGCTATTATGGGGTGGATAAAATCAACTATCAGCTTACCCCCTTAGAAGGTTCTTTGGCGGTTCCCATGGGAACTATGGGGACAGTGTGGGCAGAGGTCTATGCGGGGAAATTACCCAACAGTGACGTTCCTATCTATTTGATCGAGTACGATGATTATTTTGGGCGCAGTGGGTTGTACGATGATAAGGGGAGTGGGTATGAGGATAACGACCTTCGGTTTGTTTTTTTCTCCCACGCGGTGATGGCATTGGCCAAAAAAATCGCGTTTCATCCCGATGTGATCCATGTCAATGATTGGCATACGGCGGCGATTCCCGCTTTGCTTAATACCACCTACGCCTACGATCCCGATTTTGCCTACACAGGGTCGATGTTGACCCTGCACAATCTCCAACACCAAGGGCATTGCGGTACGGGGATTATGGATATTTTAGGGATTGGGTGGGAACACCTAAGCGAATTTGAACAATGGGGTGGAGTTAATCTCCTCAAAGGGGGGATGATTCATGCCGATAAAGTGACCACGGTCAGTGCCAAATACGCTCAAGAGATCCGTACACCTGCCTTTGGATGCGGATTGGAATCGGTGGTCAATGGATGTGCGTTTAAGCTCCATGGTATTTTAAACGGGGTCGATTATGAGGAGTGGAGTCCTGCGGTGGACAGACTTATCCCCCACCGTTTTGATGTGGAGGATATGAGCGGTAAAGCGATCTGTAAAGCGCAGTTGCAACAAAAATTTGGTCTTCCTCAGGATACTAACGTCCCTCTTGTTGGATTTGTGGGGCGGTTGGCGCACCAAAAAGGGATTGCGTTGATTGCCTCTGCCATCCACCGACTCTTGGCAATGGAAATTCAAATCGTGATGTTAGGGGCGGGCGAACCGTGGGCAGAAACGTTTTTTACCACCATTGCCCAAAGCTATCCCCATAAACTTGGGGTGATGATTGGGTATGACAACAGGGTCTCCCACCAAATCGAGGCGGGGAGCGATCTGTTTTTGATGCCTTCGCTTTTTGAACCGTGTGGACTCAACCAAATTTATTCGCTCCGGTATGGGACGCTCCCCATCGTCCGTGCCACAGGGGGATTGGACGATACGATTGAAAACTATCACAACGACTCGCTCCATGGAAATGGGTTTAAATTTAACGATGCGACTGAGGATGCGTTGGTCAATACCCTAGGATGGGCGGTGCATACGTGGTTTAATGACCCCAGCGGATTTGCCACGCTCCAACGCAATGCGATGCGTCAACGTTTCGATTGGAACGTTGCCGCACAAGGGTATGAACGTCTGTATTATGAGATCGTTGCGGGGAGAAAAGGGTGATGAAACACTATCCCCTTTCGTACACTTTTTCCTTATTAACCCCTTTGGATATTTATCTCTTTAAACAAGGCAATCACACCCAACTGTATCAAAAACTCGGGGGTCACTTCGTTGAGCATGAGGGGAAAGGTGGGGTCGTGTTTAGCGTATGGTCGCCCAATGCCAAAGCGGTGAGTGTCGTGGGGGATTTCAATGACTATAACCCACACGCGCATCCCCTACGATTACGCGCTGATGATTCAGGTATTTGGGAGGGGATGATCGAGGGGATTGAAGAGGGGATCACCTACAAATACCATATCGCCTCCCAGTTTCACGATATTGTCCATCTTAAAAGTGACCCATTTGGCTTTTTCTCCGAAATTCCCCCCAAATCGGCTTCCCGTTTGGTGAATCTTGCGGGATACGAATGGGGAGATGCGCAGTGGCAAGCAACGCGCTATGCGCGCAACGCCCACACCGCTCCCATTAGCGTTTACGAAGTCCATTTGGGGTCATGGCGTAAAAACGTCCTTGAAGATCATCGCCTTTTAACCTATCGGGAGTTAGCTCTTGAATTGACTCAGTATTTGGTGGAGATGAACTATACCCATGTGGAGTTTATGCCCCTGACCGAATACCCGTATGATGGGTCGTGGGGGTATCAGGTGGTGGGCTATTTTGCGGTCACTTCCCGCTTGGGAACCCCTCATGACCTTATGTATCTCATCGACACCCTCCACCAAAATGGTATTGGGGTGATTATGGATTGGGTACCCTCCCATTTTGCGGTCGATATGCACGGACTGATCAATTTTGATGGTACCGCCCTCTACGAACACGATGATCCCCGTCAAGGGTTTCATCCTGAGTGGGGGAGCATTATCTTTAACTACGGTCGCAATGAGGTACAGTCGTTTTTGATCAGTTCGGCGATGTTTTGGCTGGAGATGTACCATATCGATGGGATTCGGGTCGATGGGGTTGCTTCGATGCTCCATTTGGATTATGCCCGCAAAGAGGGGGAATGGATCCCCAATGCCCAAGGGGGGAACGAGAATCTCGAAGCGATTGCGTTTCTCAAAAAACTCAATACCGCCGTGTATAGAGCCTTTCCCGACATCGTGATGATTGCCGAAGAGTCCACCGCATTTCCCATGGTCACTCGCCCTGTGAGTGTGGGGGGATTGGGCTTTGGGTTTAAATGGAACATGGGATGGATGCACGATTCGCTCAAATATATGAGCTATGACCCCTTAGCCCGACAGCACCATCATGCCCAATTGACCTTTAGTATGTGGTATGGATTTGATGAAAATTTCATGCTCCCCTTAAGTCACGATGAGGTCGTCCACATGAAAGGGTCGCTGATCAACAAAATGCCCGGAGATGCCAACCAAAAAGGGGGAAATTTACGGGCATTGTACGGCTACATGATGGCACATCCGGGGAAAAAACTCCTCTTTATGGGGGGGGAGATTGCCCAATATTCGGAATGGAATTATAAAACCTCACTTGATTGGCATATCTTGGACAATCCCCTCCATGCGGGGATTCAAACGATGGTGAGTGATCTTAATCAACTCTACTCTCAAGAGCGCGCTTTGCATTGGTTCGATGAAAAACGGGAGGGGTTTGAGTGGATCAACGACGAAGATGCCCCCCACAATTGCATCACCTTTATCCGTAAATCCGATATTCCCGAAGAGAATATCTATGTGGTGTGCAATTTTGCCGATACCACCCACGTAGGATACCGCTTTGGTGTCCCTTTTATCGGTACTTATGAGGTGATTTTTGATTCGCAATCGCCTGTGTATGGGGGGTGGAACACCCAAACAACCGATGAAACGCTCGTTGCCTCCTCCGATGTGTTTTACGGATGGGCAGGATCGGTGTGTTTGACCCTCGCACCCTTGAGTGTACTGTATTTGAAAAGGAAATTGTCCGTTAAATCGCTGTAAAGGTAACTAAGCTATAATCGCGCCATTATTTAAACGAGGGGAAAAAGCGCATGGTTATTCAAGACATACAACAATTTTCCGAAATTCGTCCCAAAGCGCGCGCCTATTTTTGTTACCTTTTCCAAAAAAATCTCCCCAACCATCTCCCCTCTGCTACGGCAGAGCATATCACCGACCGTTTACGTAAAATCAAAGGGGATTTGCAAGGGGCAGAGGCAATTTATCTCATCGATGCTACGGGTACGCAAGTGGGTGCTACCTACCTCAAAGAGGGGAAAAAAGAGGACGATGCGGGGAAAAATCGTTCAACGCGTGCCTATTATTACCGTGCGATGAAAGAGCGTCGGTGTACCATTACCGACCCGTATCCCTCGTTACTCAATGATGAATTAACCGTCACCGCTTCAGAACCTATTTTTAATGCAGCGGGGGAAATTCAATACGTTGCGTGTTTGGATATGCCACTGAGTGAAGTGTTGCGAATCGCCCATCCCTTGGCGTTGGAGAGTCGTACGGGTAAATTTTTCCGTGCCATTTATGCCCTTTTTTCCCTTGCTTTGGCAGCGGTGGCGTTATTGCTGTTTGTTAAAGGGATTGAGGGATTTTTGATGTACGGCTTTGGTCACTACGCTCAAATTGAGATCAAAGATATTTTTGAATCGACCATTTTGCTCACCTTGTCGTTGGCGATTTTTGATTTGGTGAAAACCCTTTTTGAAGAGGAAGTTTTGGGGCGTAGCAAGCGGGATCATGATTCGGATTTACACAAAACAATGGTGCGCTTTTTAGGGTCAATCATCATTGCGTTGTCCATTGAGGCGTTGATGTTGGTCTTTAAATTTGCGATGACCGAACCGGCTATGTTGATTAATGCGATTTATATTATTGGCGGCGTGGCTGCTTTGTTGATTGGATTGGCGGTGTATATTCGTCTAACAGGAGTGAGGGATCAGGGATGATAGCGATTGTGGATTACAATATGGGCAATTTAGCCAGTGTTAAAAATGCGTTTGATCTTTTGGGCAAAAAAGTGGTGGTCGAATCCGATCCCGATAAATTAGCCCTTTACGACAAACTCATTTTACCCGGTGTCGGGGCGTTTGGGGATGCGATGGAGCATTTGGGGCAACGGGGGATGGATGAAGCGATTGTTGATTACGCCCGCAGTGGAAAATACCTCTTGGGGATTTGTTTGGGGATGCAATTGCTGTTTGATTCCAGCGAAGAGTTTGGTCTTAATACGGGATTGGGATTGATCCAAGGTAATGTGGTTGCTTTTGATCAAAGCCGTTTTGAATCCCCCCTAAAAGTCCCCCATATGGGATGGAATCGGATGTTTACCCACGAAAATTTTCCCCTGTTTGAGGGGTTGGATGAAGCCCATTATCTCTATTTTGTCCACTCGTATCATGCGGTGTGTACCAATGCACGCCATAGCGTAGGGGAGAGTGTGTATGGCTACCGTTTTAGCAGCGCCGTTGCCCATGATAATGTGATGGGGATTCAGCCGCATCCCGAAAAAAGCCATACCAATGGTCTCAAAATTGTACAAAATTTTATTAATCTCTAACACTAAAGGATACTATTGATGACTATTTTTCCCGCAATTGATCTTAAAGATGGCAAAGCGGTTCGTCTGATCAAAGGGCTAATGGAGAGTGCTAAAATTTATTCTGACACCCCATGGCAGTTGGTCAAAACCTTTGAAGAAATGGGAGCAGAGTGGATCCATTTGGTTGATCTCAATGGTGCTTTTGCCGGTGAACCCAAAAATATGGAGCAAATTCGTGCCATTCGGGAACATTGTAATGTGAAATTGCAATTGGGGGGTGGTATTCGGGATGAAGCGACGATCCAACGCTATTTGGCATTGGGAATTGACCGTTTGATTTTGGGTTCCATTGCCTTACGAGACCCAGAGTTTGTCAAAACGATGGCAGCAAAATACCCTATCGTTGTGGGGATCGATGCCATTGATGGTTGGGTTGCCGTTGAGGGGTGGGGAGAGGTCAGTAGCATACGAGCTAAGGATCTTGCTTGTGCGTTTGCTGATGCGGGGGTAGAAGCGATCATTTGTACCGATGTGGGGCGGGATGGCACCTTAAGTGGGGTGAACGTGGAATTTACCCTCGACATTGCCCGTGCTTCAGGTATCCCTACCATCGCCAGTGGCGGGGTGAAAGATGACAGTGACCTAGAAGCGTTAATGGCAACGGGGGAAGTCTCCGGTGTCATTGTGGGAAAAGCCTATTATGAGGGTCGAATTGATTTAAACCGTTTTTTTTAAACGTTACACAAACTTCATTTGGTTATGATGGGGGCTAAAAATTTTGGATACTGAGGTTGAATGGACGATTATTACTTTATGCTGGTGGTGAAGCCATCGGCGCACATTGAGTTGTTTAGTGATTTTTTAGTAGATGTGGTACCCGTAGGTTTTGAAGAGATTGACGATGGATTTATTATCCGAAGTGAAGAGAGCTTAGAGACCATTAGTTGGGGAATTGAGCAGTTTGCCCAAGCGTTGCAAAACGCGTTGGGGGAGGTGATTGATTTGGAGCTAACCCTCACCAAAGAGAAAAATAACGATTGGATTGCCCAGTACCAAAATGCAATTTCCCCCATTGAAATTGCCCCTTTTTACATTCATCCCACATGGGAAGCCCCCAAAGAGGGGATGCTTAATATCGCCATTGATCCTGCATTGGCTTTTGGAACAGGACACCATCCTACGACCGCATCGTGCTTGCGTGCGGTTGGCAGTTATGTCAAAGCAGGTGATTATGTCGTCGATGTGGGGTGTGGTAGTGGTATTTTAGCCATGGCAGCATTACGTAAAGGAGCCATTGTTGATGCGTGCGATACCGATCCCCTTTCGGTGGAGAATGCTGCGGGAAATGCCCTTGCCAATGGATTGGTGTATCAACGGCTATGGGAAGGCTCGATCCAAGAAACGGATGGGATGTACGATGTCATTGTCGCCAATATTGTTGCGGATGTATTGGTTTTTATCGCCAGTGATCTGAAAAAACGGTTACGTGAGGGGGGTGTGATGATCCTTTCAGGTATCATGGATAAATATGAAGATAAAGTGCTACGCGCCTATAAAACGTATACCTTAAGCGAACGCATCGTGGAAAACGAATGGGTAACGCTTGTACTCACTAAATAAGGAAGAATCACGTGTCTCAAACAGAACAACAAGATCCTCAAAAAAAGAGTGATAATTTTTTTAACAAAAATCCGCTCATAACGTTTGCCCTCTTTTCGATTGTTATTATCGTCCTTTTTAAGCTTTTTATGGGGGATGAGGGGCAATTAGCCACGCAAACCAATGCTGTCTCCAAAACCCAAGTGGTCAGTTATGCGGAACTTAAACAGCTTATTGCTACCAAACGGATCGAAAAAGTGGAGATAGGGCAAACCTATATCCGTGCGATAGGGAGTGGCAGCAATAGCAAAATTATGTATACCACTCGTCGAATTTTTGGGGAAGATACCAATCTAACCACCCTGTTGGACAGTCAAAAAATTGATTACAAAGGGTTTGACGAGACCAACTGGTTTGTAGAGATGTTTGGATGGCTTTTTCCTTTCTTATTGATTATTGCCATTTGGATGTTTTTTGCCAGTCGAATGCAAAAAAGTATGGGAGGGGGGATTTTAGGGATGGGAAGCTCCAAAAAATTGGTCAATTCCGAACGCCCTAAAACCAAATTTGAGGATGTGGCAGGGGTTCAAGAGGCCAAAGAAGAGGTGCTTGAGATTGTTGATTTTCTTAAATCTCCCGGACGATACGTTGAATTGGGTGCCAAAATCCCCAAAGGGGTGTTGCTTGTAGGAAGCCCTGGAACGGGTAAAACATTGTTAGCCAAAGCGGTTGCAGGAGAGGCAGAAGTCCCCTTTTTCTCCGTTTCGGGTTCCAGTTTTATCGAGATGTTTGTGGGCGTTGGGGCAGCACGGGTACGTGATTTGTTTGAGCAAGCCAAAAAAGATGCCCCTTCCATTATTTTTATCGATGAGATTGATGCCATCGGTAAAAGTCGTGCCGCTGGTGGTCCCATGGGGGGAAATGATGAGCGAGAGCAAACCCTCAATCAGCTTCTTGCGGAGATGGATGGGTTTGGAACGAATACTCCTGTGATTATTTTAGCTGCCACCAACCGTCCTGAGATTTTGGATCCAGCATTACTGCGTCCGGGGCGATTTGACCGTCAAGTCTTGGTGGATAAACCCGATTTCCAAGGGCGTATTGAGATTCTTAATGTCCATATCAAAGAGGTCAAAAACGATACCGATACCGATTTGGAAGAGATTGCCCGTATGACCGCAGGGTTAGCGGGGGCAGATTTGGCCAATATTATCAATGAAGCTGCCCTATTAGCGGGGCGTAAAAGTCAAAAAACGGTTCGCCAAGCCGATTTGCGCGAAGCGGTTGAGCGTGCCATTGCGGGATTGTCCAAAAAAGGGCGACGTATTGATGAAAAAGAGAAACGGATCGTTGCCTATCACGAAAGTGGTCATGCCCTTTTGGCCGAAACGACTAAGGGAGCTAAAAAAGTCTCCAAAGTCTCCATTGTTCCACGCGGTCTTGCCGCCCTTGGGTATACCCTGAATACCCCTGAGGAGAATAAGTATCTGATGCAACGTCATGAACTCATCGCCGAAGTGGATGTTTTGCTTGCCGGTCGTGCTGCGGAAGAGGTGTTCATTGGGGAGATTTCCACCGGTGCAGCCAATGATTTGGAACGCTCTACCGATATTCTCAAAGCGATGGTTCAAGTTTATGGGATGAGTGATGTAGCAGGTTTGATGGTGCTGGAAAAACAGCGCAGCAGCTTTTTGGGTGGGGGAATGGCACAAGCCAAAGAGTACAGTGAAAAAATGGCAGAAAATATGGATAGTTTTATTAAAGCGACCCTTCAAGAGCGGTATACCGACGTTAAAATCCGTTTGGAAGCGTACCGTGATGCCATTGAGCGTATGGTAGAATTGTTGTACGCCAAAGAGAATATCACGGGAGATCAAGTGCGTGATATTATTGAAGCGTATGAGACTGAAAACGGGATGGAGACGCGTTTGTCTCCTAAAAAATCACTCTAGGAGCCAAGCATGGGACACACGATTGAAGATACCTTTATCCTTTCTAAGCAAGGGTGGATCCCCATCCTCTCGACTGCCGCGTTATTTCTTTTTTTCGTTGTTGCAGGGTGGAGCCTTTTTGAGTTTTCGTTTGGGGCATTATTGATTGCCTTACTTATCCTTTTTCGCAATCCTGAACGCTCTTCTCAACTGCATGAACCTTTATCCATTGTTAGCAGTGTTGATGGGGTAGTTCTGGGGATTGAAGAGAGCGTCATTGGGGAACGTAAAATGAAAAAAATCACCTTTCTTAACTCCTTATGGAGTGTCTCTATGTTGCGCGCCCCTTTTGATGGAACGATGGAAGGGTGTCAGGTGCGTCATGGGGTCTCTCTCCCGCTGAATCACCCCTTATCGGAAAAACTCAATGAAAAAGCACTCCTTTCGTTTCGCTCGGTGGAAGGGAATGAGATCGTAATGGAACACTTAAGTGACCGTAGCTGTTTTTCGATTGCCATTGAGGGGGATGAGGGGAAAAAGATTAAAGAGGGTTCCCGCTATGGATTTTTGGCTAAGGGGCGAACGGTTGTGTATCTCCCCGAAGATGCCATTGTGACTCTCCATTTGGGGGCAGATGTTCGGGCAGGGGAGACCTTGATCGGTCGTTTTGCCGCGTAAATTACGTTAAAATCGCTTTTGCCAACTCAAATTGGTTGGCAGTCATAATGTGCATTTTGGGGTGGAGGGCTTTGAGTTCTTCAAATAATTTCTTACTCAGTTCAAATCCTACGTTATATTCCTCTTCTGCACTGATAAGTGAAGCTTTTGTCAGTGCCTCTACCCATGCAGCGGGGACATAAATCCCAGGGACATTCTCATCCAAAAATCGGGCGGTTCTTAGTTTGGTAATGGGGAAATAACCCAAGATCAAGACGCATTGCGTACCATTTTCGTGGTTGGCATTGTCCATCATCGTCAAAAGTTTTTGGGCATTTTCCACATCGTAAACCGGTTGAGAAATGATCCCACGTGCGCCATGAGCTACTTTTTTGGTCATTTTCTTTTGGAGTGTTGCAGCACTTTTAGAGTACGCATCAATCACCGCAAAAGGGTAAATCTCTTGTACAGGAGAGAGAATTTTTTGCTCTGCCATATCCGTACCGCTATTAAGCGTGGTGATAATATCGAGTAAAAGTTTACTGTTTCCCTCAAATACCCCTTTAGTGTGGGGCTGATCCGAAGCGTGCGCACTATCTCCAGTAAGGGCAAGGATGGCACGGACATTGACCTCATTGGCACCGAGTAGATCACTTTGGAGGGCGATACGGTTACGGTCGCGCATACTCATGGTGGCTAAGGTGGGTTTACCAAAACGCTCTTGAAGTTTCATAGCGGCAAAAAGGGGATTGTATTTGAGTTTTGCCAAAGGGCTATCGGTAGTACTAAATCCATCGACGAGCTGATCCAGACCCAATGCTGCGATTTTATCAATGGTAGGGGTAAATTGAGCGGAACGCGATGGCGTAGTCTCTAACGTGATACACGTACCGCAAGAGAGTTTATGGAGAAAGGTTTCGAACACAAGGTGCCTTTAGATATAATTGCGCCATTATAACAAAAGTAGGAAGTCTATTTTGATTAAGTTAGCGGTATTTGATTTTGATTCTACCTTGATGGATGGGGAGACAATCGATTTTTTTGCAGAGGCGTTGGGGATCGGCGATCAAGTGCGTGCGATCACCGAGCAAGCCATGCAGGGGGAATTGGATTTTTTCGAGAGTTTACAACAGCGGGTTGGACTTTTAAAGGGGCTTGATTATGGTGTGGTGGAAAAAATTTGTCACACCCTTCCGTACATGAACGGTGCGCGTGAGACCATTGCCCAGCTGAAAAAGCGGGACATTAAAGTGGTTTGTTTTAGCGGTGGCTTTCGCACGGCTACGTCGTATGCCCAAACTATCTTGGGGTATGATGCCGATTTTTCCAATATTTTACACGTCAAAGAGGGAAAACTCACCGGACTGGTGGGGGGAGATATGATGTTTGATACCTCCAAAGGGGATATGTTGCGACGGCTTCAAGGGCTTTTTGGGGTGAGTGAAGAAGAGACGTTGGTGGTAGGCGATGGTGCCAATGATCGCTCCATGTTCGCCCATGCAGGGACACGCGTAGCGTTTTGTGCCAAAGAGATTCTCAAAAAAGAGGCAAATATTGTTATTGAGACCAAAGACCTCACCCAAATTATTACAAAGGTATTTAACGAATGTTAGAAAATTCACTCTGGTTGCGCTACAACCCTGAAAAAACAATTCGCGATGTATTGACCCGTATTTACGAATGCGACGCGGTCGAAATTGAGGAAGATGAACGCGAACTGTATGCGTCACTCAAACGTCATTTGACCAAAAAAGAGCTTAAAATCGTTATGATGAATGAAGCGGGGTTAAGCAGCGATGCTATTGCACATGAGGTTGGCTCTACGGTCGAAGAGCTTAAATTAGCGCACCATAAGGCATATCGAAAAATTCGCCAAGAGAAGATTCGTCAAGAAGTGCGTGCCAATAAAATCACAAAAGTAACACAAAGTGACGATGAAGCCTAAATTTTTTTAGCAACCTGACGTATTAATCATTCGTTTATATTTTGTCGGGTATGATGCACTAACACTTAACACAAAAGGAATGATATGACTAAATCAACATCACTTTTCCTTGCAGCCGTTGTTGCTGTGGGAATGATGAGTACAACAGCGTCAGCGGACATCAAAAAAGGGCAAAAAACCTATTTGAAAACGTGTAAAAACTGTCATGGCAATGGTACCAAAGGTGCTGCTATGCATACCCAAGATGAGTGGGACGATTTGTTCGCTAACAATGGGGAAAAAATGATCAAAGCCCACGCTAATGATAAATCAGCTGCTTACTTTGGCGGTGAAACCTTTAAAGGCGATGCAGCGGATCTTCGTGATTTCTTGCACGAATACGGTAACGATTCAGGCAACGTCCCTTCTTGCGGTTGAGTTAACAACCCTTGAATCGTCTCTTTTGGGAGACGATCACCTCTTTTTTCTCCTTAAAATACCATTTTTATCCCCGCATAGAGTGTTCGTCCCCGTAAAGGTCCCCAAATATGGCTTGACCCAAAACTGCCACTTCCATCATAAAACAGCGGTGATTCGGTCGTTGTCTGGACATAATTAAATAAATTTTTTGCCCCTGCGTACGCGGTAAAATTTTTCGTAATCGTTTTAGAAACTTTCATATCCACGGTCGTATACGCCGGTGCCGTGGTCATTTTAGGGGAGGTGAGGGTGAGGTCATTGGCGCGATCGGTGTATCCATACGGAGCCAAATCCCGCGCACCTACCCATGTCGCTTCTGTGTAAATGTCCCATCCATTGAGATCATAATCGACACTCAAACGGGCGCGTTGTTCGATGGATGCCAGTGCAAGATGCGATTTATAGGCATGGTCATAGTGATAGGTTTCGTAACTTCCCGAAAGCGAGAGGGTATCGCTAAGGGTGTACCCAACCGTTATATCTCCATTGGTGACGGTGACCGCTTCGGGAGCGTTACGTAAGGTTGGAATAAGGGCTGAAGTATCAATGTAGGCTAAATTTTTAACGTTCGTATACGCGGTGGAACCGGTGATACTAAACCCATTTTTACTGTAAGCAAGAGCGTATGAAGCACCATGGGATTGTTCGATGTCGGTAATACTCATCGCAAATCCGTTGTTGAGTAATCCATGTTCGGATTCAAAAAAAGTCAGTGGTGAGCGATAACCCATACCCGCGCTCAACCGTGAGGTGAGATCAAGGGTATGATTGTGACGATACAGCAGTCGTGGAACCAACAACGTTTTATCAATTTCATTTTTTTGAGCCGTTTGAGCGCGCCAGTTGGTGGTGATGTTCGCACCGCGTAGGGCAAAGGTTAGTTCATTTTTATCATCTATCATCCACGCATCTTGTCCATACAGACCCAATGCCGTGTAATCAAAATCATCTTTGTCCCGTCCATTAAGATCATAATAAAAGTAGGATTGGGAACGGGAAGTCTCTTTTTTGGCATCCATCCCATAGGTAAGAAAATGGTGATCGGTGAGGGCATGATCAATTTTGAGGTCTCCAAAATAGGTTCTATCAATGTTTTTGTAATCTGCCCCTTCGTAGAGTGAGTCTTGTTTTTGTTGGGCAAAGGCGAGTGTTGTGGTGAGATTTAGGGTGTTGTTGAGGGTGTGTCGCTCTTTGAGGTAGGCTTCATCACGGGTGGTGTTAATTCGTTCTAACATTTGCATCGGTTGACCGGTATAGGTATGGGTGACATTTTGGTTCAAAAATGAAGCATCGTCAAGGGCAGAATTGTAGTTTGCCGCTGCGGAGGATTCTGAGATCATAATCCCTCCCAACACATCGGAGGTAAAATGGGATATTTTGAATTCAAGCGCGTCATAGGGCGAAAATTGGTGGGTGACCATCAAGGAGAGGGATTCATTTTTCATGCTAGGGGATTCGCTAATTCCATTATGGTCATTATCGACTTGCCCTTGGGTATGCGAAGCAGCCGAAAAAAGGAAGCCCGTTTTTTTATCGCTGCTCATCGCTTCAGTCACAAATGTAAAATTTTTGGTTCCCAATGTCCCCATAGAGAGATCCAATACAGCCCCATTTTTGCGTGGTTTTTTGGGGATGATGTTGATGGTTCCCCCAATGGCTTCAGGAGAAGTAAGAGAAGCCCCCGATCCACGGGTGATCTCGATGGTTTCGATGTCAGCGGTGCCAATGGCATCCATCCCATAAAAACTTGAAACGGTCGAATTAAACGGTATCCCATCGACTAAAACTGTCGTATGTTCCCCTTTAAGACCGTTCATTTGTAAGCGTTTAAGACCACAAATCGAACACCCTGTGGTAACATTGACGCCTGCTTGATGGTCAATGACCTCTGCAAGGGTGGAAGAGTGGATTTGGCTTATCTCTTGAGTGGTGATCACTTCGGTCTTTTCGACCACATCTTTGACCGTTCCATTGAGTTGAACCAAGGAAGCTGGTGTACTGTGGACAGTAATCGTTGAGAGTTCATCACCCAATGCAACGGTTGAGAGCATTGCACACGCAATGATAGAGAGTGTTTTTTTCATAAAAATATCCTATAAAATTAAAAATGGTTGTTGGTGTGGGGGTAAAAAAAGTTAGACTAAAGGAGGGGAACGGTTTCGTGTTAGGAGTGTGTATTGGGCAGATCGCGACACTTTGGGTGGAGCAAACGATTCAAAAGCGATATAAAGAGAGGAAAGCATAATGGCTTGGTCGATAAGGGCAGGGGAGTGCGCGAAAAGACACACTTCACACACATCTCCTGTATGGTGCGTATGGTTGAGTTGATGGACAACGCCCACAAAAAGGGAGAGGATAAAGAGTATGGCAAACAGTCGTCTAAATGTGCGCATCCTCTCTCCTTAGTGTTTAGTAGGTGGAATTATAACCCAAAAAATCCTTTGGCTTTCTCTTTGTTCACCCATTCACGTTTAAAGTGCAACAGTGAAGAAAAAGAAAAATAGTTCATAAATGAAGGGAGCCAAGGGGCATAACCCCTTGGCGCTGAAGCTAATGCAACAGTGGTGCAAAAATGCACAGAAGAACAAGTGTGAATAGTATCTTCTCCATAAAGACTCCCTTCGTTTCATTTTTTGGAGGGCAAAAAAAAAGGCCGAGGGTTAATTACTCCCTCAGCCTATTGCCACTCCATTAAACGAAACGAAGTTACTATTCACATCCAAAATTATATCAAAACACTTGGTATTGTCAAGGGTTTATAAAGCCTTAAAATACTCCGCCGCTTCTGCTTCATCTTTCGTGAGGGTGGCAAAATCTGCATCGTTTTTTAGTTTATCATTAATTGTTGTTACACAATACTCAAAGGCGATTTTACGGGCATGATCAAGATCAAAGAGAAATCCCAATCCACTAAATTGATACGGTGATTCTTGCTCAATGCACAGCAAAATCCCCTCACACTGCCCCTCAAACTGTTCGACGATCTCCCGATAACCAATCGAAAACTCAGTGGCATGCCATCCTATTGCTTCGAGGTCTTTATCTAAAAAGGTATCAATACCATCCGCCGTGGTATCATTGTACAAAGAGCGTTTTTGGTTATATCCGATGATCTCTTGCCATGCCCCCGAAGCTTTGATCAAAATACGATCACCATCTTCTACAATTTTATAATTACTGCCTAGCATCGTACTCATCGGACGGGAAAGATCCTTCGCAAGGGGAGAAAGGGGGGCGATGGAACCCTCAAAAATAGAGATGAGCGTAGGGGAAAATGGTTCATAAAGAATCTTCCCCTCATAGCTAATGGCAAATTTTTTGGCGGAATTGATCGCTCGTGCGAAATCGTTTTTGGCGACAACAATAATCTCAGTAAAAAGGTTAAATTTTTTCATCGTGCGTTACCCCTCTGTTTTTTGGGTGAATTGTAGCACGCAATGGTTGTTTGGGGGTAAAAGGAAAAGTTAGCCGTGGCTTCTAAGGGTATGCTAATATTTTTTTATGCAAAAGTGGGATATAATCCGCGAAATTTTTAGGTCAAATAAGGCCTCCTCGAAGGATATTCTCATGGCATTGAACGTTTACTACGATAACGATTGTAATATCGAACTCATTAAAAGCAAAAAAGTAGCAATGATCGGTTTTGGATCACAAGGTCACGCACACGCGGAAAACTTGCGCGATAGCGGTGTAGAAGTAGTGATTGGTCTTCGTAAAGAGGGAAGCTCATGGGGCAAAGCAGAAGCTAAAGGGTTCCAAGTAATGACCGTAGCCGAAGCGTCTGCGTATGCGGATGTGGTTATGATTCTTCTTCCGGATGAAAACCAAGCAGAAATCTACAAAAATGAAATCGCTCCGAACCTTAAATCAGGGGCAACCATTGCTTTTGGTCACGGTTTTAGTATTCACTACGGTCGCATCCAACCGGCTGCTGACATCAACGTAACGATGATTGCTCCTAAAGCTCCGGGTCACACCGTACGTAGCGAGTTCGTTCGCGGTGGCGGGATTCCTGACCTTATCGCGGTGGGACAAAACCCAAGCGGAACCACCAAAGAATTGGCGCTTTCCTACGCATCAGCTATCGGTGGTGGACGTACAGCGATCATCGAAACGACGTTCAAAGACGAAACCGAAACGGATCTTTTCGGAGAGCAAGCGGTTCTTTGCGGTGGTGCAGTCTCTCTTGTTCAAGCAGGATTTGAAACATTGACCGAAGCGGGATACGCTCCTGAATTGGCATACTTCGAGTGTCTTCACGAATTGAAATTGATTGTTGACTTGATGTTTGAGGGTGGTATCGCTGATATGCGTTATTCTATTTCCAATACAGCAGAATACGGTGACTACGTAAGTGGTAAACGGGTTATCAACGAGCAATCCAAAGCAGCCATGAAAGAGATTCTCAAAGAGATTCAAGATGGTCGTTTTGCCAAAGATTTCATCCTTGAAGGTCAAGCGGGTTATCCTCGTATGAACGCTGAGCGTGCCAATGCTAAAGCCTCCTTGATTGAGCGCACAGGGGTCAAATTGCGTACGATGATGCCATGGATTTCTAAAAACAAAATCGTTAACCAATCAACCAACTAAGAACTGCTTTTAATCTCGTCATTCCCGCGAAGGCGGGAATCCAGCCCTAAAATACAAATTTAACATAAATGTTTTTTGATGAAAAAATTCTCTTTTTTTACCCTTTCCTCTTTCTCTCTTAAACATATTGCTTTTGTTCTGGTCGTGACCATTATGGTTTTGGTTGTTGGCGGGATTGGGTATGTGTTGGGCTGGTATCAAATGCAGCAACAAAAAAGTCATCTTGAGATAGAGAATCGTTTGTTACGCAAGCAACTTGCGACTATGGTGGTTCCAAAACCTACAAAAGAGGAGTGTTTTCAAGAAACAGCCCTTATTCGACACCAGATGGCGGAGATTCGTCGTTTAAATGCTATACTGGATAAGCTTCTTGCCCAAGTAAAGCCCCATATCGTCCCTCTTCCCCCTAAACCAACCCCCGTTGTCTCTCACCCTAAACCTCCTGTGGTCTCCTCCCATCCCAACCCTGTGGGGCAAAAAGGGGGAAAACTGGTGATTATCATCGATGATGTGAGTACAGCACGTGATATTAGCGCGATCCGTTCCACAGGGTTACCCTTAGTCATGTCGTTTTTACCCCCCACCGCAGGACACAAAGATTCGGCACTTTTGGCACAAAATATTGCGGGGGCTATGATTCATCTCCCCCTTGAAGCGGTAGATTATAAAGGGGAAGAGACCATAACCCTCCGTACAACCGATTCTCAAGCGACCATTGATGCACAAATCCAAAAAATCAAACAGCTTTATCCCAACGCCCATTATGTGAATAATCATACAGGTTCTAAATTTACCGCCGACAAACCCGCAATGGAGCGATTGATGATGGCTTTGAGTGCCAATGGACTACGGTTTGTGGACAGTCGCACCATTGGGACAAGCAAAGCCAAAGAGGTGGAAGAATCGCTTCGTATCCCCTATCTTGGGCGGGATGTTTTTTTGGATCATGATGCGGGGGTGGCTGCAATCAAACGGCAAATTGTTCAAGCCGTTTCCCTAGCACAGCGTAAAGGAGCCGCCATTGCCATTGGTCATCCCCACCCCGATACGATTCAAGCCCTTAAGGAGTCTAAAGGGGTATTAAATCAGGTGACTTTGGTGGGAATTGATAAAATTTAAGGACAATAGCACGGAATTTTAAGGAAGAGTTTCCTATAATTCTCCCAGTGATGCGGGAATAGCTCAGTTGGCTAGAGCGTCAGCCTTCCAAGCTGAATGTCGCGAGTTCGAGTCTCGTTTCCCGCTCCACTTCCTCTTTTTTTAAACAATCTTTTTTTTCATTACTATCTCCATTCACAGAAAAAGTACTTTAATGTATCCGTTTGCCGTGAACGCATTGAACTGTGGATTAGGGTTTTTCCTCTAAATTTTTTTTGCTATAATCTAAAAACAAAAATAGGGGTTAAAGGAATGAGCGATGGAAATAATCGAATGGATTTTGCGTGGGTTTGGATTACTGTGGATTTTTGGGGGCATTATGATCTTTAAAAAGAGCCGAACAACGGACGTTTATGATGAGATACTCACTGCCCTTCAAGGGCAACAAGAGGAGAAACTGACCGCTTATTATGGCTATGGGGTGGGTGCTTTGACCTTCCTTAGTGGTGTCGTTTTACTCTTAGCTCACCCTTTCGCACCCTATTGTGTCGCGGGACTTGTTGTGTTTCAAGCGTTTTATTTTTCGCTTAAACATCGCCGTTATCTTCAAGCAAAGAGTGATGAAGAACGCGAAGATTGGATTATCTCACGTGAAAGTAAAAATGCTTTTTTGGTTTCATTGATGGTGATGCTTGGGAGTATGATTCTCTATCTTCGATAGTTTTTAGGAGCAGTATTCCACAAAACTCAATTTGAGTACTATATGGTAAAAAGTAACTATTGACAACACCCTCAAGACGCGTTACAATTTTGACGTTACCAAAAGGGAAACGCGGTGAATCTCTCGGCCGTACCGCCTTTTATTAGGAACGGGTCTTAGAAGGGGGTGAGAGTCCTTCACCTTTTGGCTTCACAAACTCCCAAAAATCAAAAAAGCTCTCTTCTTCTCCACTTTTTTCTTCAATCTTTTCAAATCAAGATCACTTGTTTTTCTAAACGAAGTCATAAAAATCGCTTTGCCCGATGCCGTTGCTTTGAGGGCAAAATAGTATTTATGCTCTTCGATATGGATAACCCCCACGGTTTTTTCACCATCTTGGATAATGGTATGGTAGTGACTCAGGATGTAGGAAAGTTTTTGGTAATCAAGAATATCCAAATCTTCATGATGTTTCATATTTTTGACCAAACTCATTTCGCTCATAACAATATGGGAGACGTTAGCGTGGATGGTATGAACAATGATTGAATTAACGTTTCCAATTATGAAATGACCGTTATCATCTTTTGGTAATGTGCGAAAATAATTGATAATTTCTGTCTTCATACGTTAAGTGTTGTATCCATTGTCGAATTAAAATTTATTTTAGCACGACTACTCTCAATAGCCATTTTTCTTCACCATCTCAAGAGAGCTTTTGAATCCCTTTTGGGTAAAATGGGTGCGATGATCAAATTTTTTTAGTGAGAAGAGTTACCCCATGAAAACCACCGCCTTGTTTGTCGCTTCCACCCAAGAAAATGCGGGGAGTATACTCATCATGATGGGATTGATGCAACTGCTTAAATCCAAAATTGACCGTGTTGCTTTTTTCCGTCCCATTATCGAAGAGGAAGAAGATTCCGCCATCCGTTTTATGCTAGAGTATTTCGGACTCGATCAAGCGTATGAGGCAAGTTATGGGATGCGTAAACATCAGCTAGAGACCCTCTTGGGGCATAACAAAGTTCATGAAGCGATTGAAGCGATCATGGAAAAATTGACCCGCTTGCGGGAAAATAATCGCTTTGTCCTCATAGAAGGGATTGCCAAAAGTCGCCTCTCTTCGAGCATCGATGGGGACATTAACCTCATTTTAGCCAAAAATTTGGACAGTGATTTTATCGCCATTATCAATGCCAAAGCCAAAACGGTGGATGCGATTGTCAATGAGATCAAAATCGAATCCGAAGCGATCAAGCACCAAGGGGTGCGGGAATTTATGATGGTGGTCAATCGGGTTGATCCCGATACGATAGAGTCTTTACGCACCCAAAGTAGGGATCACCCCTCCTTGTATTGCATCCCTGAAACGCCCGAACTTGATTGCATTACGATGGGGGAGGTCAAGGAGCATCTTCAGTGTGAATGGGTTTTGGGGGATCCCAACGATTGGGACAAAGTGATTAAAACCAAACTCGTCGCAGCGATGACCAGTGACCATTATCTCACCCGTATCCGTGACAAAGCATTGGTCATTGTCCCCGCTGACCGCAGCGATATTATCACCTCCACCATTTTGGCGTTGTACTCACGCTATTTTCCCAACATTTCAGGGATTCTTTTAAGTGGCAATGTTCCCCTTGCTCCGACGATACGCCGTTTGTTGGAGGGATTGGAATCGTTTGGGGTACCGATTCTCTCTACGACGATGGATACCTATCATGCCACCTCAAAGGTCGATGCAATCAAAGCCAAAATCACCGCCCACTCAGAGCGAAAAATTGCCGTAGCGATGGGGCTTTTTTATGATACGATCGACCATCAAGATTTTCTGAAAAAACTCGATACCGTTGCCACCCACCACAGTATGACTCCGTTGATGTTTAAATATACCTTATTTGATAAAGCTCGAAAAAATAAAAAAACGATTGTGTTGCCCGAAAGTGAGGATGAGCGGATTTTGCGTTCGGCGGAGATTATTCTTCATCAAGGGGTTGCCAACATTATTTTATTGGGGAAAGAAGAGGAGATTCACCGTCGTGAGGCATTACTGGGATTGGATCTTGCCAAAGCGACCATTATCGATCCCCAAGCCTCCCCCTTGAGAGAACCGTTCGCCCATGCGTTGTATGAATTACGTCGCCATAAAGGGGTGCGTTATGACCAAGCGTGGGATGCGATGACCAACAAAACCTATTTTGGGACGATGTTGGTGCATCAAGGGTTAGCCGATGGGATGGTCAGTGGTGCGACCCACACCACCGCCGATACGATTCGCCCCGCATTGCAGATTATTAAAACCAAACCGGATATCTCGATTGTCTCCAGTGTCTTTTTTATGTGTTTGGAGACGGAGGTTTTGGTCTACGGCGATTGCGCCATTAACCCCCATCCCAATGCTCAGGAGTTGGCACAAATCGCTTATTCCTCCGCACAAACGGCGCGTGCATTTGGGATTGAACCCCGTGTGGCGATGTTGAGCTATTCCACCGGAACCAGCGGAAGTGGGGAAGAGGTCGAAAAAGTCAAAGAGGCGACGCACTGCGCACGTGACTTAGACCCCACCCTCATTATCGATGGTCCTTTGCAGTACGATGCCGCGATTGATCCCACCGTTGCAGCCCTCAAACGCCCCGATTCTGTGGTAGCAGGTCATGCCAGTGTCTTGATCTTCCCCGATCTCAATACAGGAAACAACACCTACAAAGCGGTGCAACGCTCATCGGGTGCGATTGCCATTGGTCCTGTGTTGCAAGGACTTAATCGCCCCATCAATGATTTGAGTCGGGGGTGTTTGGTGGAGGATATTATCACGACGATTGCCATCACCGCGATTCAAGCGCAGGAGGGGAATTAAAACACCCATCCACGTTTAACAAAGTAAAAAAATTCAGAAATAACCTACGAAACGAGCGGAGGGTGAAAGATTGGGTGGTTTGAGTTTTTTTGGTTAAAATGACAATGATTTATAATAGATGATTGATTGAAATTGAAGAAATTTTAATGAGTTCGATACCCTTGGCTGCATCTCAAGTATGCAGGCTTACAAGGGAATTTCGAGGAAGATTATAACATTCTTTAGGGAAAGAATCAAATGACTGAAATAGCCATTAAAAAATACATATCAGATGCACGTTTTAATAAATACAGTAGCTATTTTGTAAATCTATACGGTCATAATTGGCTACTTAATGAAGCACAATTTTTACAGAGGGATACTCTTGAAAAGATTTTTTCAAATCTCCCAAAACAAGAGGTTAAATTTATCGATAGAAAAATTATTTCTGCTCAGCTTAATCACATCCGAAAGTTTAGAAACAGGATTTTTCATTTTGAAAAAGTCATCAACAAAGAAGAGTTGAGGGCGGAGATAGAGAGGGATGTTTGGGAGATTAAAAGAGGAAGTTTGTAAATGAACGACATAGATAAAATCATTTTATGGTCATTGAAAAAATTACATCAATACCACTTACAGCGTATTGAGAGAAAAATAACACAAATAGAAAATCCTGATAATTATGAAATGTTACTTCCCTCAATTGACGCAGATAAAGATGCCTATTATTCAAAGCCACTCACTGTAGCACTTAAGACACATGGAGCTAATAATATTGCCATTACAGGGTCGTATGGTTCTGGAAAAAGTAGTTTTTTGCGAACGTTTGAACTAAAAAATCCTCAGTGGAGCTATTTACCTATCTCATTAGCAACATTTAAAGAACCAAAAGAGATTAAAATAGATGATAAAACCATAAAAAACGAAGGCGAAATAACCGCTGAGAACACATCAACTGAAACGAAAGAAGAGAAGCCTCAGAAAGATAAATTTGAGTTACACCAAGACATAGAAAGAAGCATTCTGCAACAATTTTTTTATCGTGAAGAAGATAAAACTATTCCCTACTCACGATTTAAACGGATACGCAATACCCATAAACGAAACATTGTCATTCACAGTATACTGATTGGTTTTTTATTTTTGTACGGTTGGAAATTATTTTTTACTAAAAGCTTTGATGCTTTTTTAGCGTTTGATTTTTTAAAAACAATCGATAAATCAATTATTGTATCTTTGGTTTTATTTTTGCTGTTTTACTATTTCTATAAGTCAGTTCAATTTTTATGGAATTTGCAAATAAGCAACTTCAATTTTAAAAAAGGGGAAATCACCTTAGCCA
Source organism: Sulfuricurvum sp. (assembly GCA_020721585.1). GTDB lineage: Bacteria > Campylobacterota > Campylobacteria > Campylobacterales > Sulfurimonadaceae > Sulfuricurvum. Next base: position 133,077 of record DYMK01000003.1, on the reverse strand, counting down.
AGCAAGAAAAAGCGTCTATTCTTAATGAACATCTCGATGAAATACTTTATTTTTTTGAAGTAACTTCGTATGATGTAGTTATTTTTGAAGATTTAGATCGATTTGATACGACGGAAATTTTTATCAAACTTCGAGAACTCAATAACTTGATTAACAATGCCAAACAAATCAATAAAAGAATAGTTTTTATTTATGCGATCAAAGATGATATGTTTATTGACAAAGAGCGATCCAAATTTTTTGATTTCATTATTCCCATTATCCCCTATATCAATTCTTCCAATTCGGAAGCAAAATTGAAAGAGAAATTTGAAACTCAAATAAAAGCTACAAAATTGGATACGCATTTTATAGATGATATATCCCTCTATATCGATGATATGCGATTACTCATCAATATCTACAATGAATATGTGATTTATCAACATAATCTACGCAGTAATACACTCAATTACAATAAATTATTGGCTCTTCTCCTCTGTAAAAATCTTTATCCTTCTGAGTTTGCCAAGCTTCACTATCGAGAGGGACTTATCTATGAGCTTTTCGCCCATAAACCACTTTATCTTCAAGAAAGCATCAAAAAATTAGATGACGAAAAACAAAAAATAAAAGACGAAATTGAAGCGATAGAAGAGGAAAATCTTCAGAGTTTAGAGGAATTGCGTTTGCTTTTTATCGGTCAGTTTGTCACTACAACAAATAACGCTCATTTGAGAATCGCGAATATAGAGTATCAAATGAGCAAGTTACTGGAAGAACAAAATTTTGATTTATTTATTCATTCAAACGATGTGCAATCATATCAAAAACAATACAATGGTTATAGGGATCACAATCTTATGTCATTTGAAGCTAAAACAAAAATGGCTACTATCTATGAAAAACGAAAAGAAATTTTAGAGAATAAATACAATGATAAAATTAATGAACTCAAAAAAGCCCTTGAATCAATAGACGCAACAATAAATCACCTAAAAAATGCCACCCTTCAAGAACTTTTCACCAATGAATATGCGGTGATTGATTTAAACGGATATGAGGATAAAGCACTTCTTATTTTCTTAGTACGAAATGGCTATATTCAAGAAGACTATGAACATTACATCTCCTATTTCCACGAGGGAAGTATCACCCAAAATGATAGAGAGTTTTTACTCAGTGTCAAAAATAAAAAGCCATTGGAAGCAACTTTTCCACTGGGGAATACCCAAGAGTTAATCAAAAAATTAACCCCTAAAGAGTTTGAAGATGTAGCAATCTTGAACTTTGATTTACTCAAATATCTTTTGAAAAATATCAATGAAGACACCGAAAAAGTAGAGGCTTTTTTTGGTCGATTATCCAATGAAAGTGATAAATCTATCACTTTCATCTTTGACTCTTTTGGTGTGTTAGACAATCAAGAACAAAAAATATTCATTCAAAACTTAGCATGGAAAGATTTGTGGAAACATATTGCGAGCAATTTTTCTGATGAGAAAAAAGATGAGTTTTTTGAAATAATTTTTGATGCTTTGAGTGTAGAGAAGTTTATTGAGCTGAATATTAATAATTCTTTGAAGCTATTCATAGAAAATAAAGTCATTTTGCCAAAATACGAAGTAGACAAGACGACTAAATACCAAAAACTTTTGAGTAAACTTAATATTCAATACAAACAGATTGAAAATCCTGCTGATAATCCAGTGCTTTTTGACTATATCTACCACAATAATCACTATGAATTGAACCAAACAATGATTGAGACAATCCTAAAAATCAAGGATATAGAATCTCTAATGACACTGAATGAAGCACATATGACCACAGTTGCTCACAGTAAGGCTCAAAATTTAGCTACCTATATCGACAAGAATGTCAATACATACATAGAAGATGTTTTTCTCACAATAGAAACGAATACCCAAGAATCCGAAGAGACAATAATTAAACTTTTGACGAATGAAAACATTACATTTGATAACAAAATTGCTCTTATCAAAAAAGAAGAGACGAGAATAAAAGAGATTGGAACTATTGAGGATAAAGAGCTATGGGATACACTGTATAGTGCCAATAAAATAGAAGCCAATTGGGATAACATTATCTATTATTATCTTGAAAGCAATATTTTAACAGATACATTAATTAGCTTTTTGAATCAAAAAGAGAACTATGTAGTGCTGTCGAAAATCAAAATAAACAATGAAGAAATTTTTGATAAAAGCGAAGTTTTAGAACCATTTAGTGAAGCTATATTATTGGCTTCAGAATTGTCAGATGAAGCCTATAGATATCTTATCAAAAGTATTGGTTATGATAAATATGATGATCTGAACATAGAGCATCTTAGCTCTGTAAAAATTGATTACTTGCTTAATGAAGAAAAATTGAATTTAACCAAGGAAAATATTAGTCATTTAAGAACATTCGAAAGTGGTAAACAAATTATTTTAATTTATAATTTCAAGAATTATTTTTTAGAAAACTATCAAAGTATAGATATTGAGCTAAAAGATCTTATTGAAATAATGCAGTCAGAAAAATTTATAATTGATTACAAGATACATATATTAAATCTTGATTTACCGAAACTTGATTCGATTTCAAAGGAATTAAAGGAGGAAGCATCTAGGATTTATATTTGCTCTCAAAAAGAAATTGTAGATATTGGTATATTTGAAAAATTGATTGATATTGAAAATTCATATACCTTTGATCTATTACTATTGCAAATTCCATATTTTGACAATTGTGATATGTGCAAAAAGTATTTAGATGTGGTTGGTGAGCCATATAGTGAATTATTTGAAAAAAATGCTAAATCTTTATTTGTAGATAAGACAGAACAAAATCAAATATTATTGCAACTGCTAAAGGATAAAAATTGTATTTCTTCTTTTAGTGATGAGAAGAAAGAGCTAAAAGTAAATAGGAAAAGAAGTTGATTTTAGAGAGTCTTTAAAAGGGAATTACACCCTATTTCTCCCCTTTAAACCGTTGACGAAAGAGTTTTGCCCCCTCTTTGGAACTTTCAATGCTCTCTTTGATGGACGTAAACGTAAAGCTCAGACGGCTTTGGTCGATGGTCTCCATGGCTTTAATGGCATTGAGATTGATGAGATAGGAACGGTGAATACGCAAAAATCCATGAGGGTCTAAGAGGGTCTCTACGTCCGATATTTTTTTGGGATAGTACGAAAACCCCTCGTGGGTGCGAAAGATCACTTCGGAGAGGTCGGCTTTGACGTAAAAAATATCGTTGGGGGTGAGGAGGTAGTGATTCTCTCCTGCTTTGGCGATGAGGCGAAGCGCTTTGGGGGGCGTTTTGACCCGACCAATGGCGCGTTGGAGAGCATCGGCGGTATAGGGTTTAAGGAGATAATCGATTGCCCCTACATCGAACGCTTTGAGGGCGTAATGGTCGTAGGCGGTTTGGTAGATGATGGAAAGGTCTTGGTGGGTGTAGCGCAAGGCGTAGCCCAGTGCGATTCCATCCATCTCTGCCATCGAAATATCCAAAAAAGCGATGTCAAAGGGGTGGTTGCGTGAAAGTTCTATCGCTTCGGCTCCGCTAGAGGCGTGGGTAATGGCGGTGTAGCCCAATGTTGCAAGTAACCGTGTGAGTCGTGCGCGGGCAAGTGGTTCATCATCAACAATGAGGATGTTCATGGCATTCCTTTAGGGTGAGGGTGTAGGTGGGGGGATTGAGATGGGTGAGGGTCACTTCGCCCTTGCACAGATGGCGTAATCGCTCTTGAAGATTGGAAAGCCCAATCCCAAATTGGGTGTGGGTGATGGGGGTGCCATTGTTGCTCACGGTAATCGTAAGGGGGTGAGTTTGGACAATGACAATGGTGATGATAAAAGGTTTGGTTTGATGTTTCATCCCATGTTTGATCCCATTTTCGCACAAAAGCTGAATCGAAAATTTCGGGATGGGGTGACTTAATGCGGTATTTTTGGGCGAAATCTCCAACGTGATGGCACCATTAAAACGGATGTTTTCCAAATCAATGTAGTCCCCAACGTTGCGCAACTCCTCTTCCACACTGATGAGGGCTTTTTCCCCCATGGTATTGCGCAAAAAGGTGGAAATTTTTAGCACCGCCTCTTCGGCTTTGTTGGGGTCTTGGTGGATGAGTTCGGCGAGTGAATTGAGGGCATTAAACAAAAAATGGGGGTTAAGCTGGGTCTCTAAGGAGCTTAGACGACTGTGGATGAAGAGGGTATCGCTATGCTCTTTTTGGTTGCGGGTTTTGACCACCCGATACATCAACGCTCCGATAAGATAGGTCAAAAGACCTATAAGGGAGGCGGTTTGGTAGGGGTGGGTCTCAAAGAGACCAATGGTCTGGATGGGGGTGTTTTTGAGGAGGTAATGGGTGGTCAGTGTCCCCAAAAATCCCGCTAAAAACGAAAAAAGTGCCGCAATTCCATCCCACCAAAATTTGGTCACCTTGGGGAGCAAATAGCGATTCATGCTTGAGATAAACACCAACGAATAGGTGGTGATCAACAGCCCCAAACAGACCCCAAAGAGGCTCACGTTCCACGGATTTAATCCCAATAAATAGCCACCAAACCATGCCAATAAGGTCGAAAAAAGGGCACCAATGACCAAGACACTGAGCCAATCCTTTGGTCGAATCTCCAGTTCAATCGCGCTCATGAATCACCTTTAGGCAATTAAACGCCCCCATCACCACCCCCGGCCACCCTTGTGCTGCGTACGCCGTGTCCCCGACGTGATACAACCCTTCAATGGGGGTATCATTGGCAGGAAGAAACGGGAGAAGATTGGATTGGGTCATGGCATTCCCTCCTAACTGGGTTCGATTAAGGTAGCGTCCAAAGGTTTTGGGTGTTGCGGCAAAACTTGCCACAATGGCATCGCTTGGGAGTGAGAGTGTAGCACAAATCCACGCTTGAAGGACGTGATGCAGCTCTTTTTTGTGTTTGTGGTAGGAGGTGGGGGACAATCCCAACCACATCCGCGCATCGGTATGAATCGAGGCGGTGAGGGTTATATGCCCTTGGGGAGAGAGGGCAGTATCGCTTGGGTCACTGAGCGAGACAAACAACGATTGGGAGAGGGTCAAGGGGAGTATCGCATCGGCGATGAGTTGGTAATGGTGATGAAACGTACCCTCACTGCGAAAAGTCATATAGACCACAAAGGCACTTTGGTGATTGTTACGTTTCGCATAGCGTTGATAGTAACGTTGGATGGCTTCCTCCTCAAACCATTGCGCACTCTCATAATGGGAGGTTCCCATAATCACATTACGCGCATAAATAATCCCCTGTGAGGTGCTAAGATGATAGATCCCTTTTTCCCGTTTAATGGCGGTCACTTCGCATCGGGTACGGACATCGCGCATTTTGGAGGTGAGGGTCTCACACACCGCCCCCATCCCCCCGATGGGATAATGGGTGGGTTTAAAGGTGTAGCCCAATGCCAAAGCAGCGGTGAAAAAATTGACCTTTTGGGTGGTAGCTTGGGCGACGATGAGCAATTGCGCATCCAAAAAATCCCAATACTCCGCGGTGATCTCCCCATAAAATCTCTCGATAAAGCGTCGTGCATTGGTCACAAGGTAGGGGAAAAAGGGGCGTATAAGGGGGAAAAAGGTCAAAAGTGACGCAAGTTTTTTGGGTAAGGAGCGGTTGGAATAGGTGTAGGTGGGATCAATGGCATAAAAGCGTTCCCCAATGGTGTGAATCAGTCGCCAAAATTCCTCATGTTTGGGATGGGGATAAAAGGCATTGAGGGAGGCAATAAAGCGATCAAGGTTTTGGTAGCGAAGGCACGTTTTTTCCCCTTGGAGGATTGCAATGGCGACATCGCTTTGGATTAGCTGTGGGGTCACCCCCACCGTATCAAAGAGTCTTTTGACTATACCCCCCTCATGATACCCCGAAAGGGTGGTAGCTCCTGCATTGTACGCGTACCCTTTGTGATGAAATGTCGAAGCGCATCCCCCCAAGGTGGAACCTTTTTCGAGCAAAACGACCTCTTTGCCCTCCGCATGCAACAACGCAGCGATACTGCAACCCCCGATTCCCCCTCCAACAATGGCGAAGTCTTTGATCATGGGAGCATCGAAAGGTACAATTTTTCAAGCGTTTGGATAAAAAGGGGGTGGTCATTGGGGGCTTTAGCGACACGATAGGTCTCAAATCCCATCGCTTGAGCTTTTTCACGATACTCAATCTCCAATTCAAATTCGGTTTCCGAATTATCAATCGTAAAAGCAATGGGGTAAATGATCACTTTTTTTGTTTTAAGAGAAGCCAGTTTATCCTCCAAATAGGGGCGAATCCATTCCAAGGGTCCCAACCGTGACTGATACGCCAAATGAGTGTTGTGAAAAAAGATTCCCGCCTCATCAAGGGCGCGTCGCGCATGATAGACATTCGCACGGATATGGCGTTGATACAGATCCCCTTTTTCAATAATCTTTTTGGGGAGTCCATGCGCGGAAAAAATAAGTTCAAATTCGCGTGGATCTTCTCCCCCTAAGGATTCTTTAATCCGTTCAACGATCGAAGCAATGTAGTCAGGATGGTTGTAATAGCGATCAAGGGTGTGAATTTTGTCGCTTATGCCCAATTTTTTGGCTTCCGCATAGAGAACATCGAATGATGAAAGGGTCGTGGTTGCAGAGAAATGGGGATACAACGGGATGGCATAAATAGCATCGTAATCTTTGAGTTTGCTCAAAACCGCATCCGTAAAGGGGGGGGTATACCGCATGACATAATGGACATCGGCATCGATGCGCGCCGAGAGGGCATCAACCACACGTGCCGTATGGGCGATGATGGGCGATTTCCCCCCAATGAGGGCGTAGTTATGTTCCGCTTCTTTGTGCCTTTTTGCGGTAATAAACCATGCTATCATCTTCCGAATCGGTTTGGGTGCTGCAATGATGCGAGGATCGTTAAACATATTCGTCAAAAAGAGTTTAACTTCCAAGAGAGTATTAGGTCCCCCCATATTGAGTAAAAGAACCGCTTTTTTCACAGGAGTGACCCCTTCCAAATGTAGTTAAGGGCAATAAAAAGCAATGCCATTGCGGCAATGAGTGACACCAAAGGATAGGTGGGGGTGAGTTCATTCATGGTCATTCTCCCAAACAAAGTGATGGGAAGATGATAGAAAAAAAGGGGAAATTTTCGTAGCGGTTTTTTGTCAATTGATGAGATGGTCAATTTTTCGGATCGGTTCGGCGGAGGGTTTCCCAAAATAGTACCCTTGTGCCAACTGGGCACCATTGGCAGTACAAAAAAGGAGTTCCTCTTCCCGCTCAATCCCCTCCGCTAAGACCACGATACTGTTCTCGTGGGCGATTTGTACAATGGCGCGAAAAATGGACTGTTTGACAGGATTTTCATCAATACGATCGATAATATCACGGTCAATCTTCACAATATCGGGAAGTAATTTAGCAATCATGTTTAAGGAGGAATAGCCACTCCCCACATCATCGAGTGCGACCATAAACCCCTGTGATTGATAATAATCCAAAATGGTTTTCAGATGATCCAAATCGGCAACATGGTCACTCTCAATCACCTCAAAAATAATGTTTTTGGGATCAAAATCAAGCTGTTTTGCCCATTTGACCGTCGATTGCAGGCAGTGTTGCGGGTCATAAATCGCCGTGGGGATAAAATTGATGAACACTTTGGTGGAAATATTTTTGACCGCCGCTGTTTTGAGAGACGTTTCTCGGCACGCACGATCGAGGTAAAAGAGCATATCCCCCTCACGCCCCCACCGAAAAAGGGTATCCGGATAAATAAGCTCACCCGAATCACTCACCCCCCGCGCTAAAGATTCATAGCCATAAACGGTTTTTGAAATCACATCCACGATGGGTTGAAAATGGGTCGTTAATGCCCCTTTTTGGATCAAGGCAGAAAGCTCCATCGCCCCCCTTAAATCGTTGTAGGATTGCAAAGTGCGCATGGATCTGAGTTTGGAGGGGGTAAGTTTTTCGCCGTTTTCCAACAGCAATAGGCTAATCCCCTCCCGTTCTAAAGGGAAAAAAAGGTTAGAGGCACACAGTCTCTCTAAAAAGAGGGCAAAATTATCGACACGCACCCACAACGTTTGGGGGTCTTCGAGGGTAAAAGGAAGGTTCTCCCCACGCAAATAGAGGGAAAACTTGTGGGCAAGTTCGCTCACAGAACAACTGATGATAAGCTCACCGTTTGATGGGGAAATAATGGGAAGTGTTTGACATTGCATACAGCTCATGGTCACCCTTTTTGGGTACCATTATAAAAGCTTCAAGAAGGTTTTAGTAGCCCAAAAATGTTAGTTCGATGGGGATGAGGTCCAATAGAGTTTAGAAGCGTCATATCCCAGTGAGGGCAAGGTATCCAAAATCGTTTTTTTATCCGCATCGCTAAGCGTATGGGTGCGGCTTAGGATCCAAAGATAGCGACGCGTGGGTTCACCCACCACACTGTACTGATAGTTTTTTCCCACCATCAATACCCAATAATCCCCATAAAAGGGACGGAAAAAACTGACCCGTAGCTTCGTGTTGTGACTCCCCTCAACGGCGTAGGCGCGACCGTTTGCTTCACCGCTTTGGATCCCCGTACGATCAAAACATCGATTCGTAACGAGAATATGGTCACCGTGAGGAACATACGTGGCACTTGCCCCAAAACAGCCCTTTTCAAAACGGTTTTCATAGCGGGCAATTTCGATCCATGTTCCGCGATAACGCTCTAAATCAACGTCAGGGACGGTAGCGAGGGGGGCGGGTGCAGGGGTTTTGGCACATCCGCTGAGTAAAAGGAGTGCGGTGAGGATGGCAGCGACTGAAACTTTCATAACGTACCCTTTTTAAGGAGTGTTTCGATGTCTGAGGCAATCGCTTCAGGGGCGGTGGAGGGGGCGTAGCGTCGGATCACTTTGCCTTCTTTGGTGACCAAAAATTTGGTGAAATTCCATTTAATCGCTTCACTTCCTAAAATCCCTTTGGCGTTGCGTTTGAGATAGGTGTAGAGGGGGTGCGTATGGTTGCCATTGACCTCAATTTTGGCAAACAATGGAAAGGTTACCCCATAGTTGACACGGCAAAAATTCTCAATCCCTTTTTCATCCAGCGGTTCTTGTCCGGCAAATTGATTGGAGGGGAAACCCAAGACCACAAAACCGCGTGATTTATAGGCAGTGTAGAGCTTCTCAAGCCCTTCAAACTGAGGGGTAAATCCACATCCGCTTGCGGTGTTGACGATCAATAAAACCTTCCCTTTGTAGGGGGCTAAGGTGGTTTTTTCCTGATGAATCGTGACAACGTCACAATCGTAGAGGGAGGGGATGGGTGTTGCCATAAGGGTACTCCATGCGGTGATAAGTAAGATAAGGGTTTTGAATTTCATTGGGATTGACCTTTGGAAAATTGCATGAGCTGATAATACCCAAAAGAGAGGGATGCTGTTGCTTTAAGGAGATAATACAACCACGATTTCGTGGGTAGAGTGTAGAGAATGAGACGAAATTCGCTCAAAGTGCGTGCTTTGGCTTGGTAAACGCAATAGCGAAAAAGGGAATAGCGATTATGCGCGGTGAGTAAAAATCCCGATTTTGGGTAGGGTGCGATACGTACCATCTCCTCAATGCGGTTGCTCACTAAAATAGCGTCGTGAAGTTGGGCTATCCGTAGGGCATTTTGGGGATTAAGGGATAAGGGTGTGAGCCGTTTTTTTCCATCATACAGGTAGTACATTGGCTTCTCCTAAACAATATTTTTGGGTCATGAGATGACGATAGGCAAACATCGCATCCATATCCCGCTTGACCCATCCAAAAGCCAATGCACCCAGCCACCCCATGGGTAAACGCAGCGTTAGGGTCTCTTCCATCTGTGTGGTTGTGAGGGTGAGGGGGATAAAACGACGTTCATGACGAAAAAAGGGGAAAGGGCCTTTGAGCATCAGATCGGTTAGGGTGTTGGGGCATTGGAGGGTTTCGATGTGCATTTTCCATCGGGTAGCGATTCCAAACCTGCGAATATCCAGTACAACAGTACTCTTTTCGATCATCGGATCGTCCATGGAAACAATCGTAACGTTTATCCATGGAGGAGTGATAAGGGGAAGATTATGGGTATCTGTGTGAAAGTGACACACCTTTTCGTGCGACGCAGCGATCAGGCACTTATACGATAATACCATGTTTTTCATCTTCAGACATCCAACCGTTTTTTATGGAGTTGGTAGGCGTGTATAAGGGCATCGTCACAGTCGATAATACCACGTTTACGTAAATTGTCAATGACCGTTGGGTCACAATCGACATCTTTGGGCCATTCACGCGTGTAGCCATCAAGGCGGTTTTTGGTCGTTGCATCAATACCGATAAAAGGAGAGAGCCAAACATCGCGTTGGGCATCAATGTTGTTAAAAACACGCCAAATCAACATATACGGATTAGCTACATCATTATGGCATTCATCCACGAAAACGACGATACGAAGATGCTTGTGAAGGGGTACAAGGGATTCAAAAAGGGTTTTTGCTGTGGTGGTTTTGGTGTATTGGATGACCGTAATGGGATTGGCGGTATGGGTCATATACTGTTTGAGGGCAATGAATGTCGGAACGCGTGATGATACACGTTCCTCCAACACGTCATCGCTGATCACCTCACACGTTTTGGGCTGAATTGCTCCGGTCGCATCAACCCCCAGTTTCCCCCCAACAAGCGTTTCATGACTGGCGTGATCCAGTGCGTCGATAATACCACTGGTGATGAGAATACCGCGTGGGGTGAGGCGATTGAGAATGTGTTCAGTAAGTGTCCCATAATCGGTGAGTGAGGGGGCATCGTCTGCGACAAAAAGGGCGTGTTTGACAAAACTCATCTGACCAACCCCCCAAAAGGCGTGCATAATTTGTTGGGCGTGTCCTTTAAAGCGTGTTTTGAGCTTGGCAAGGATGAGATTATGGAAGACACCGTTTTCGGGCATATGGTAATCGACTAAATCAGGAGCGGTTGTTTGCAAGAGTGGCAAGAATATCCGCTCCGTTGCCCACCCCATGTATTTGTCTTCAAGAGGGGGTTTGCCCACAACGGTGGCTTGGTAGATAGGAGATTTTGCCGTCGTAATCGCACTGATTTCCAACACGGGGTACAGCTCTTGGGGGGTGTAATACCCCGTATGGTCGCCAAAAGGTCCCTCTATACGAAGCGTGCTTGGATCAACAAACCCTTCGATGACAATGTCGACATCGTGAGGAATGTACAGATCGTTGGTGATTGATTTGACCAATTTGGCGTTTTCTTTACGGACAAACCCGTACAGCATTAGTTCAAACATTCCATAGGGCATGGGAGCTTGTCCACACCAAATATAGAGGGGATGACCCCCAATGGCGATGGAGACAGGCATCTTTTTGCCTGCTTCACGGTACTGGTCAAAAAAGCACGAGGAATCCTTATGGATTTGCCAATGGAGACCCAAATGATGCGCGTCGTATTTTTGGAGACGGTACATCCCTAGATTTTGCATTTTCCCATCCAAACTTTGGGTATAGACCTGACCCATCGTGATAAAAGCTCCCCCATCTTCGCTCCATGTGGTGAGAATAGGGAGACGGTCAAGGGATGCTTCTTTGCCTTCATAGACGATACTTTGACATTCTCCCCGTTTTTTGAGCTTTTTGGGGGGGACGTTCTTGAGATTAAAAAGCTGCGAGAGCATCGACATCTTCCCCATAAATCCCTCTGGGGGTTTGAGATGGAGTAGCTCACGAATCTCAGAAGCGATTGCGTCGGGGTGGGTACCAAAAATCCATTCGGTCACCTCAAAATTGGCAAACATATTCATGACTACGGGCATCTCAAAAACCGTGCCATTTTTGACGTCAATGGGGTGAGAAAACAAAAGCACTTTTGGGTGTGGAAGTTTGGCTTCCACGTAGGCTAGATGGGGGATTTCCAAATAAATGTCCAAAGGTTCATCAATTATTTTGAGCCAGTTTCGCTGTTGTAACGCCTCTAGGAGGGTTTGAAGGGTACTCATAATCATGACCTTTACCTAATTTGTGTGATTATAGAGATTTTTTGGGGGGATTTGTATTGCTTTTTTGTCTTTTCATCGGAAGATAAACCCATGCTCACCTTTTTGGTCATAGCGTAGTGACCCGACAAAGGGGATCACCTCCCTACCATTTTAGGGTAGATAGGGCAATGGATTTCGTACTATTTGAGTGAAATGCCCGTAAGAAGGGTAAAACCTTTTTGGGTTAATCCTTTATCTTTCGGTGGTAAACGACCCCCTTCTTCTAGCTCTTGCGGATGTCTTTTTCGGATAATGAGTTCAATCGCACTCTCTCCCATGGGTGTAAGTGTTTGATCAAAACGAGGAAGCCCATAGTGATAGGTTGCATCAAGAAGCTCTATACGTAGCGTTTGCGCACTCCCACCAAGTGTTGGAATAAGGTCAAAAAGGTTAATGGAGTAGTTTGACCAACTTGAAGGTTTCCATGTTGTAAAGGTCCATTTGTGGTCTGGATTAAAGGAAGACGGAAATGTACCCTGCTCATACAAATCTTCATCAGGGATGACACAAATAAGATAGCCACCCGGTTTGAGAATACGAAACCAATTCTTTAGTGCGACAGAAGGATCTACCATATGTTCTAAGCAGTGCGAAGAGTGTACAAAATCATAACTTTCATCGGCAATACCTTCCATATATTGCGCATCGCCATCGGGCATATCCCACGCACGCACACCGCCCATCGATGGAAAAAGTTCTCTATAGAGTGAAATGGAATCATTACCAGCACCAATATCAATTCCCTCCCCTACAAAATATCGTGTCGCAAATCGTTGATCATAGAGCCTTCGCACCATTGCTTTACTTGATTCCCGCATCGTCACCACTCCTATTTTTAGTTAATTGTAACGCTAATCAACTGAACTTTTTTGTTTTTTTACGTTGAACCCGATCATTAGGTTGATTTAGGTAGTGATTTTTTCAAAGCTTCAGCAAGTGCATGGCTTGGGGCATATCTTTATCACCCCGCCCTGAGAGGCTGACAATCACCGTTTTGTTTTCCAAATCTTTCCCCATTTTTTTGAGATAGGCGATGGCATGGGAACTTTCAAAGGCGGGGACAATCCCCTCTGCACGACTAAGCCACACAAACGCCTCCAATGCTTCATCATCGGTGATGCTATCGTACATCACTTTGCCCTGTTCCATAAGATACGAATGTTCAGGGCCAATACCGGGATAATCCAATCCCGCAGAGAGGGAATGGGCTTGGCAAATCTGCCCCTCATCGCTTTGGAGGAGATAGCTCAATTGCCCGTGTAAAATACCGGGGCGACCCAATGCCAAACTTGCCCCATGTTTACCCGATCCCAATCCATGCCCCCCCGCTTCGATACCGATACATTGGACACCTTCTTCATTGATAAAATGGGCAAACATCCCCAACGCATTGGAACCTCCTCCGATGCACGCGACCACGTAATCGGGGAGTTTTCCGTGTTGGTGGAGCAGTTGCGCTTTGGCTTCGTAGCTGATAATCGCTTGAAAATCACGCACCATCAGGGGATAAGGATGCGGTCCTGCTGCCGTACCGATAATGTAAAACGTATCCCGCGCATGGGTGACCCAATGGCGGATCGCTTCGTTCATGGCATCTTTGAGGGTGCGACTCCCTGAGGTGACGGGATGGACGTTTGCCCCCAATAATTTCATCCGAAAGACATTAAGTTCTTGACGCGCCACATCTTTTTCCCCCATAAAGATGTCGCACTCCAATCCCATCAACGCTGCAATGGTTGCTGTAGCAACTCCATGTTGACCTGCCCCCGTTTCGGCGATGATTTTGGTTTTTCCCATCCGTTTGGCTAAAAGCCCCTGCGCAATGGTGTTGTTGATTTTATGCGCTCCGGTGTGATTGAGGTCTTCGCGTTTGAGAAAGATATTTCCCCCCAATTGCTGTGAAAGGGTAGTGGCGCGATACAACGGAGAGGGGCGACCCACATACTCGTGTAAAAGGGCATTGACCTCTGACCAAAATTGGGGATCAAAACGGTACGATCGATACACTTCATCCAGTTCGATAAGGGAAGGCATCAGCGTCTCAGGGACAAAACGTCCCCCAAATTTTCCAAAATGACCTGACGCATCGGGATCAAAGTCAAAGGCGGTGGGGATATAAGGTTGCATGGCAGTTCCTTTGTGGTGTACAATTTTTAAGCGTTAATGGACGTTCATCCCTTGATTGAGCTGAAGAATAGTGCGATGAATATCCCCTTCCCACACCGCACTGACCAGACTGATCATATCGGGTTTATGGGCAGCCACGTCGTGGATATTGGTGACATTAATCCCCCCAATGGCACAGATGGGAATTGAGAGGGCATTTTTGGCTTTGTCCAAGACGCTTAGAGAGACAATCCCTGAATGGGGTTTGGTCGGAGAGGGGAAAAACGATCCAAAGGCGACGTAGTTGGCCCCTTGTTCTTGGGCTTCTATCGCTTTTTTGATGCTTCCATAACACGATACGCCGATAATCCCTTGAGGAAAAATTTCCCGTGCACGGGAGAGTTCCGTATCGTCTTTTCCAATATGGAGACCATCGGCACCGATTTTTTGCGCCAAATAGGGACGGTCATCGAGGATAAAAAGGGCATCATGGGCGGTGCAGAGCTTTTGGAGTTGGCGACACACCGTCTCAATTGCCCCATCGGTGGCGGTTTTATTGCGGTATTGGAGTATTTTTACCCCTGATTGGAGGGCGATGGTCACTTGCGCGATAATCGTCGCATCGGGGGTGAGGTGTTCATCGGTGATGGCATAGAGTCCTTTAAGCGACATGGTCTCCCCCTGCTTTATGATGGATGGGGCTTGCACCCTGACCGATGAGGGGAGCATGGGCAATGGCGTGGGTGATAAAGCTCTTGGCGTTTTGGATGGAATTTTCAAGGCTTAGTCCCAATGCCAACCCCGCCGTAATGGCAGAGGCATACGAACATCCCGTACCATGGGCAGCGGTAGAGTCGATGAGGGGGGCGGTAAAAATCCGTTTTTGGTGACCAAAATAGAGCAAATCAGCCGTAACGGTATGCATAACGTGATGTTTAATCAGCACCGGCTTTGGGTGCGCTATGAGGGATGCGAGGGAATCCGTTTCTCCCATAGTGTAGCCAAAGAGACGATACGCCTCGTGCAAATTGGGAGTGGAGAGGGTGACGTGACCACTGAGCTTTCGTAACGCTTCAATCGCATCGTCTTTGAGCAACACCGAACCTGCCTTGGAGATGCACACGGGGTCAAGGACAATGGGAATATCAAGCGGGGCAATCATCGCTTGCACCATGGTGATAATCTCTGCATCATACAGCATCCCGATTTTAATGGCAGCTACATCGAAATCATCTAAAACACTTTGGATTTGTTGCTGAATAAAAGGGACAGGAAGGGGAAAAAGTGCCTGTACCCCCGTGGTGTTTTGGGCGGTAAGGACGGTGATGGCGGAGGTGCCAAAAACCCCAAACGCTTCAAAGGTTTTGAGATCGGCTTGAATTCCCGCGCCGCCGCTACTGTCTGAGCCTGCAATGGTGAGTACAACTTTCATAGGGGTTTCTCCTGTAGGAATATAAGGGGTATTGTAAAGGGAAAGGCGATCCATTCGTACCCCCTTTATGGTCATTGGTTAGGATCCTTTTTTCGTAGCGCGTACACACGCACCCAGTGGCGCGTAGCGACCTTGCCCAAAAAAGAGTGCGGGTTGGGGAGGGAGATCGTTGATATAGGTTTGGGTGATGTCGAGGATAAAAAGGGTGTGGTCACCGTTTTCGTAGGTATCGATCAGTTCACACACAAAGACCATATCCGATTCATCCACGATAACATTATTATGACGATCCCGATGGGTGGCGTGGAGTGGAGTTTTGGAAAGTTTATCCCCTCCATGCTCTTTGCCAAAGAGGTCGATGGATTCGTAGTGGGAGAAGGGGAGAAAATTGAGCGTGCAACTGCGATGTTTCACCAACAGCGCATGGGTGAGGTTCTCAGCGCGAATCCCAATGGCGTAGCGAAAGGGAGATTTGCTTATGGGGGTGTGCCATGAGAGTGCCATAAGGTTATCGCCGCACCCTACGATGGCGGCGACACGGGGTTGATGGTGGGTGGAAGCGGTAAAATAATCGGCTTGGTGTAACATGGGAACTCCTTTTAGGCTAAAAATGCGGTTTTAAAGTGGTCTTTATCCAGTGAGGTCACCCCAATTTCGGTAAAAAACTCCAAAATGGGGAGCGCTTGAGCGTAACTGGAGCGGAAAAGGGGATCAAAACAGCGCATGGTCGCTTGTAAAATATCATCCATTAAAGGGGAAGATTGGGTATGCGTATGGTCATAATAGTGTTCCATGGCACGTTGCGGGTGCGTTGTGATAACCAAAATCGCCTCACGAATCGCGAGAAGAAGATCATTGCACACCGCCGTATGGGTGTGATAAAAGGCTTTGGTCGTAAAAATATCCAACGCGCTAAAATTGGCAAATCCAACCGTATCGGCATCGAGATACAGCACCTCCATCCCCTCATGCTGGGCTTCGATCCCCTCAAAATTGTAAAAATAAAGCCACCCCGCATCGGCACCCTCAGCCATATAACGGAGATGTTCAAACCCATTCGCGACAAAATTCACCTGATCACGGGTCACCGCTAACCCTTTTTGGGCGTAAAAACGGCGGATAATCTCAAATCCGATGGTATTGGTCGTGGCATTAACCACAGGGGTTGTGACCGTAAGGGAGTCACCGTGGAGGAGTTTTTCGTACGAAGCGGTTTTGAGCAATACGCCTCCTTTGGTCTCAAAAAATCGTCCCAACGAGAGAAAACGTTCATCAAATTGTTCGATGAGGTGTAAGGGTTCGTTGGTGGCAAACGCGATATTTCCCGCCAACACTTCGGCTAACCCATCGTAATGGTCATCAGGCTCAATGAGTTCAAAATCAATACCGTAACGCTCAAAGATACCTTCACGTAAGGCGACAATAAAAGGGAGGTGGTCGGGGTTTAAAAACCATTCGATGGCAAGTTGAATTTTCATGGTCACTTCTTTAAAAAAATAATAGGCAATTGTAAAAGGAGATCCGAAATTTTTGTACGGTTTTTATGGCATTTCATCGGTGTTACCGCGCAACGAGAGATAGATGGTATACTTCCACTCTTATACGCTTGTATCCCCATCCTCTCCCCTAACTTTTTTTAAAGGACGTTTATCATGCAACAACAACTTACCCCAGCGGGTCAAACCCTGCTCAATGATCTTTCGTATCGCTACAACCTCAGTTCCGATGCCATCCTCCACATGATCGGTGCGGTCAGCAATGGGGGGGGAACCATGGCACAGTTTAATTCTCCCGAATTAGGTGGCGGTGGTCAATGGATGCAAGGGGGGATGACTATGGTAGGCGATATGTTTAACTATGGTCTTAAAAATACGGTCAATAATCTCTGCGCCGAAATTTCCAATGCCCTCTCCACCACCCAAATTTTTCCCATCCTCCCCGCCGGAACCCCCGGTAGCAACCAGTGGTGGCCTATGGATTTGGGGATCCCTTTTAGCAGTGGCGGTCAAAACAATATCCGTTATGCACTTTTCCCTCATAGATTGGCAGTAGAGATGTATGGGACAGTCACGATTTATGATACCCTTGATCATCAAATCGGTGGCGTGAGTCAACAACAAGGGGGTGATACCTCCTTAACCTTCTCCAGTCAATACGGCACGATTTTGGTGAGCAGCTTGCCCGTTGTGTTTGGCGCAGAGACTCCTCTTGCACCCCAAACCAATTTTGCCCAACCGACGATGCAACCAACCCCCGTTTTTACCCCACCCATTCCGCACGTTATGGAGACCTCAGCACCCCTTGCGACCTACAGCTCGTCCAATGAAGTGATCGAATTGCTCGAAAAACTTGCCAAACTACGGGACAATGGTATCCTCAGTGCAGCGGAATTTGAGACCAAAAAAGGGGAATTGCTCAGTCGGTTATAAGGGTGTGGAGTAATCATTTTGCTTCAATTTTCGTCTAATTACCTTCAGGAAAGCTGCTGATTCTCTCAAGCAGGGTTAAAGCTACACTTTTTTAAAAATAGTGTAGAATACTTTTACAATTCGCCTTCGGGCACACCCACTTTTTAAGTGGGGTCAACAAGCTTCTTTATCTTCTCCTGAATCATTTTAAAGTTTTCTTTGTCGATCATTCCAATTCGTTTCATTAGTCGCTTCGTACTAAAAACTTTTAATTGAAGCACCATCGCGGTTGTTTTGGTTTCGCCTTTTGACTCGTGGTTATACTCAAAAGTGTGAAAATAATCGTCATGTTTCGCAGTTGTAGTGGTAGGCACTCCTAAAAATAAATCATGGGTTAGTTTTCGGATAATGATAACAGGTCGTGTAAAATTCCACTAGTTCCCTAATCCCTAAACAATGGGTTTTCTAAACCAATGAGGGCTACTTTTGTATCCATGTGTTTTCCTTTGGGATTAGTTTTTGTTGTTGCAGTTTTCAAATCGGTCAATTCTTACTCATGGTTTGTATTTTATAAAATTCTGATATGTGACCATTCTAATATGCAAAAAATTGAGAAACAGACTATTCTCATTGTGCCTTGATACTAACAGATGGACGAGTATTTTAATCGAATGATGCGATGATATGGATCGATGTTGGTAATAGCATCTTCAAGATTAAAACCAAGGTGTGCCAAAATCAATTCTATATCATCAACAATTTTATGCCGTTTTTTTCGGCTACTGTGAAATGGTTTATGATGGGCATTGTCATTACGAGACTTTCGTATCGACTCAAGCATGATCGTCATCGATTTTTTACCAATTTTCTTGAGCTTATATCCTTTAAACTCTTTTTCTTCAAATAGGTCTGCTAAATCCGCCCAAAAAGAAATATAGAGTGTCTTCAATCCGCCGAGCAATATATAATCGAAAACCTGAAATGTATCCAAATTCTGTATGTCTTCACCATCTAGTTGGATTATTTCGACTGATTTATCCAAAGTATGTTGAATTTTTGGAGGAACCAAAGAGGGGTTATGAAGCCAATCATCTTGATCTGGAGAACTGTATTTTTGAGATAAAACAACTGCCGCTTTTGAACGGATCGCCGTCTCAAAAATGTTGAACAGTAAAAACATCACTTGATGCTCTTTGATATGCTTATTGTACAGTCCCATCAAAAAATCAAAATCGGATTTTATGACCTTAGTAGAATTGGAGGTTTTTATATTGGCAAATTCGTTGATAGCAATTTTGAAATAAGCTTGATTGACAAGATCACCGGCTTTTCCAAATTTGAAATATTCGGGATGTGTATTATCGATATTTAACGCCGTACATAACTCAGCCAATACTTTATCGCTCAGCGTCAATTTTGAATCCCTTTATTACTATTTAACTATTTTTATTCTATCATTCTAGCACTTAGGCTTTCTAACGGACGCACATTGTCTGGTACTGCTTGCAGCTGAAAGCCAAGTCTCTTGTCAGGTATTTTTATTTTTCTACTGAGTATTAAAAAAAATAAAAAGCTATACAATATCTTTATAATTAATTATTTGTTTTCCCATTTTTTCTTTAGGGATAATGATACATAATGAATCAGTATCACATTTTTTAGTAGTAATATCCTTCTCATTTAAATCATTAAAAATATTATTTTTTAAGCTTTCCCTAAGTCTTTTTCTGCCTGAAATTTTCTTCAAATCATTATCGGATACTTTTATTTCTAATGATCCATCTGTATTTCTATTTTCTTGAGGTACTTTTCTTGCTTTGGCTATAATGTCTTGTAGGACTATTTTACTGTAGTCTTTCATAACTTTCCTTTGTTTTCTGTAACTTCTGTATTGTAAAAGTTTTTAAAATTCTCTTAATAATGAATCGTTGGATCAAACCCGAGGATGACAGGAAAAAAATCATTTGCACAACATTAATTGTGTATCGCATAATAAAGCTGACCGAGAGCAATCGAGCCGTCATTGATCGGCGTTTGCTGTTGGGCATAAAACGCTCCTTCACCGAAGCGGCGATAGAGGCGACGCATAAGCGCGTGATTTTGAAAAACTCCTCCCCCAATCACAATGGGGAGATGGGGATAGCGGTGAACAAAATGCGCTATCATCGCCACGACCGTAGCGATAAAACGGCTAGCGATTTGTGTTTTATCCCCCTCTAAAGCGATGATTTCCAAAACCATCGGCGAGAGATTGATTATCCCATCATTTACCTCAAAAGCAAACGGCTCTGTTATAGAATCCTTCACAAACGCTTCCAACATCATCCCCCCCTGACCCTCATACTCCAACGTCTGAATAAATCCCCCCAAGGAAGCAACCGCATCAAACAATCGCCCCATTGATGAGCTTCGGGGAGCGTTGATATTTTTGAACCACATATGGTGAAGCGTTCGGATCTCATGGGGTAAAAAGGCTTCCACCGTCGGGGATTTTAGACGTATCACTTCATCGAGAGTGTAACTCTCAAACAGCAATGACAACGCAATCCGTCGCGGTTCTTTGATCGCGTTTTCTCCCCCCAGCAGGGCAAAAGGTTTAAGGTGACCGATCCGCTCATAGCCATGGAGCGTGGCAATCATCACCTCTCCCCCCCACAACGTTCCATCCGCTGCGTATCCTGTCCCATCGAACGCAAAGCCCAGTACCGTTTCATCCAAGCCATACTCTGCCATGCACGCCAAAATATGGGCGTAATGGTGTTGTACCCCATAATGGTCAGAGGGTTGATGGTGGGCATAACGGGTCGAGGAGTAAAGCGGATGAAGATCGTGGACAAGGAGGCAGGGGGTACACTGATACCACCGCAACACCGTTTCAATCGTTTGGTCAAAATACCCATCGGCTTCAATGCTCCCCAAATCGCCGATATGACCGCTTAAGACCATGGTCGTGTGGTCTCCCAACGCAATGGCGCTTTTTTGGTGTGCCCCTAAGGCAAGTATGGATTGCGTGATTGATCGCGCCAAGGGAAACGTATGGGGTGCAAACCCTCGACCCAGACGCAACATCACCACCCGATCCTCGGCAATCTGAATCACCGCATCATCAAGGGCATTTACTATCGGGCGGTTATGGTCAAGAATCCCCTCTACCACGTGACTAAGCGAGTGCAACAGCGCATCAGACGAGACGATAATGGGTTCGTCACTGATATTGGCACTGGTGGCAACGAGAGGGAAATCAATCTGCTCACATAACAACCGATGAAGCGGGGTGTAGGGGAGGAATACCCCTAATCTTTGAATATGGGGAGCAATCTGAGGGGATAAGCTTGTCCCAGCTTTTGCATCAACGATCACGATAGGCTTGATAGAACCCGTGATATGGTTTCTTTCCACCTCATTGATCGATACATACGTTTCAAGCTGTTCGAGTGAACCAAACATCACCGCAAGCGGTTTTGCTTTACGGTGCTTTCGTCTTCGTAGCTCTCCTACCGTTTCATCATTGGTCGCATCGCACATCAGATGAAATCCCCCCAGCCCTTTGAGGGCGATGATCTTCCCCTCCTTGAGCATCGTGATGGCATGATCGATGGGATCACCTGAGAGAACATTGCCCTGATGATTCAAAAAACGAAGCTGTGGGCCACACTGGGGACAACTGATGGGTTGGGCATGATAGCATCGTGAGGTGGGATCGGTGTATTCGCTTGCGCATGCCAAACACATCCCAAACGTATTCATCGAGGTGCGAACACGGTCGTAGGGAGGAGTGTGGAGAATCGTATAGCGCGGGCCACAGTCGGTGCAGTTGATAAACGGATAAGCGTAACGGCGATTGTGGGGATCGTCCATCTCCGCCTCACACGCAGGGCATAAGGCACGATCCAGTGGAATCGTAACACCCCCTTCACCCACTACACTCTCACGAATGGTAAAATCGGTATAAACCTCCCCCTCCAAGAGGCTAATCTCCATCGAATCGATACGGGCATTGGGGGGAAGATGGGTACGCAGGGCATTAACAAAGGCTTCGGAGTGTTCCCCTTGTGCCTTAATGATGACCCCTTGTGGGGTATTTTTAACCCATCCCCGAATTCCATGGGCAAGGGCTTCACGATAGACAAACGGGCGAAACCCTACCCCTTGGACTAATCCTTGAATGGTAAGAGAGTACTGTTTCATTGTGCCACAGTCAAAAATCAAAAATTTGTATTATTTAAAAGTTTTTTGAATCCATACGAGGTGGCATTGATGATTTCTATTTTAGTATCAACCATATCATATTCCAATAATGATTCTATATCATTGGTTCGTATTAAAAATGATTTTTTGGAATGCTTAACTTTTATTGCATTCGTGAGTTTTTTAATCGCTTCTTGCAGTGTTTCATCCTTTTTTTGGATACGTACCAATATGGGGCTATTTTGATACGTTTTCTTTAATATTGCATCTATACCTCTATTTCTTTGAACGGGAATATAGTCTATATCGTGTAAAATTTTTTCAACAAGGAGATCACTATTTTTATACGATTCTTTTCCGTTTTTAAGCAAATTTGATTCACTTTTAATGGGATTATCCAATCTTGACCGTGTTAGTTGAATCGCATCGTCTGAAATATCCATACCAATGACGTTTCTATTTTTTAATTTTCCAGCAACTAACGTTGTGCCACTGCCACAAAAAGGATCAAGTATTGTATCACCCTCATTTGACGCTATGTCAATGATTTTTTCTAATAATACGATTGGCTTTTGGGTTGGATATCCCACTCTCTCTTTGGCTTTTGGGTTCAAATAGGGTATTTCCCAAACATCATTTAAAGGAACCCCTTTTTTACTATCACTATTTATGGTATTGCCATTTTCATCACGTGCATAGACTGTTTTACCCTGATAGTCTTTGGTTCTTTTTTGTAAAATTTGATCTACATTGGTTGTTTCTGAATAGTTATTGTAAAGCGTATTAAAGGTAAAAGATGACGTTTTTGAATAAAAATAGATCGTTTGATGGGAAGGTAGCAAACCTTTTTTTGAATTTGACCATCGCTTATAATACCAAATAATTTCCGATTGAAAGTGTTCTACGCCAAAAATATCATCTAAAAGCATTTTCACAATATGTGTAGAATTTCTATCACAATGGACGAAAATATTTCCTGTCTCTTTGAGTACTCTTTTTAATGCAACTAATCGGTAATACAAAAACTCTGCATATTCTTCATTACTTTTCCACATATCTTTATAGGAAAATTCTTTACTTCCATCTCTTGTTGTCAGTTTTTGTATGGTGTTAGTAAAAAAAGGGGGATCCAAATAGATTAAATCAATACTATTATCCTCAAACGCTTGTAAAAGTTCTAGGCAATCACCTTGTAAAACATTTTCCAATGTTATGCTCCAGTATTCTCTTTAGCAATTTTTTCTAAAATATTTTTTAAATCGATACCCGTTCTATCTTTTACATAATACCAAGCACTATCTCCATAATAATAGTGACCTCCAATACCTTTATAAAGAGTTTCTAAGGTACTTTGAATTTTCATAGCTTGTTCTCGATTGGGATAATAAAACATTACTCTAATGGGAGTATACCCTGCCGCATGAATTACTCTAATTCTTGTATGTTCTTTTGTTATATGGTCACCATCCGTTGTGGCATCTCGCCATTTTATCTCTATGGCATTATTCCCTTCTAAACAATCAATTTCAAACGTTTTTGGACGTGTCCCTAAAGTATTTGTTATTTTAGTTGTAGCAGATTCAGGAAATTTATGTAAAAAACATAGCTTTGTCGCTTCTTCTAAAAATGAACCTGCGTATTTGTATAAAAAACGCCCTTTATTTTGATATAAATCAATTAAATGACCCTCTTCATCGGTTACTCCTAAAACGTGATAAACCAAATAATGTGATTTATCATCACCTTTCATCTCTTCCGTTCTATCATTAATTTGATGTTTTAAAGTGTCTGCATATTTTTGTGCTAATGCTTGTATTGCTTGCTCTATCGTCATCTTAAAGTCATCCTTTTCCAAATGGGGGTTTTATTCTTTCAGCCAAAGAAAGGGCATCAAAGAAAATAAAAATTATAGGATTATACATGAATTCACTACGGCGTTGCGATTTTATACCGTGCTAGCTCTTTGCCTGTAGCATCGATCACGTGTACCGCGCACGCCAAACACGGATCAAACGAATGGATGGTGCGTAACACTTCCAGCGGTTGGGTGGGATCGGCTAAGCGCAGACCAATAAGGGATGCTTCATACGCCCCCCGTTGATTGCGGGCATCTTTGGGGGAAGCGTTCCATGTGGTGGGGACGACTGCTTGGTAATTGGCAATCTTTCCCCCTTCGATTTTGACAAAATGTCCCAATACCCCGCGTGGTACTTCAAAAATTCCTGCCCCTTGGGAGGATTGGGGGAGTGATTCAAAGACGTATTTGCTCCATGTGGTCTCATCGAAATATTTGACGTTTTCGATCAAATCGCTCATCATATCAAAGAGGTAATCGCAACACAGTTGTGCCTCGACCGCGCGGGCAGCATTGCGCCCAATGGTGGTCGAAAAATCGATCAATTTCATAGTAGACCGCTTCATAAACGCCTCCATGTAGGGGACAATCGCGGGGGAGTTTTTGCTATATCCGATCATCATCCGTGCAAGAGGTCCTACTTCCATTACCTCTCCCTCATAACGGGGGGCTTTGACCCATGTGTATTTTCCGTGGGTTTTTAGGGAACCATCGTCATTGAGATCGGTATAAAAAGGGGTGGTTTCCCCCTCGTAGGGGGAGAGTGGTGCATCGTTTTCGTACCACGAACGGGACGCTTCTTCGGTGATTTTGGTCGCATCAAAGGGGTCGATACGGTCAAAATTATGCCCTTTAATCACCCCTGATTCAAACAGTGTCCCCCCATGGGAAAAACGGTAGCCGCCACACCCCATGAAGTTTCCACTCGCGCGCCCCTCACCTGTGTGGATACTCTCACGATACGCGTCAATCATCATCACCATATCGGGGATGTAGGCACGGGAAATAAATTCTCGCACCTCTTTGATGATAAATAAAAAGTCATTGAGCCGTTGGGGATTGAGGATCTCCGCCACACTGGTCACCCCCCCTACGACGAGATTTTGGGGATGGGGTGTTTTGCCCGCAAAAATCGCAATCGCTTTGGAAATATCCCGCTGAATGGTGAGCGCTTCGAGGTAGTGGTTCATCTGGATTAGGTTTTGCTCAGGGGTAAGACGATACGCCTCATGACCCCAATACCCATTGGCAAAGAGTCCTAACCGTCCTGCTTTGACATAGTTGGTCAGTTTTTCTTGGACATTTTCCAAATGCTCGACCGAATTACGATACGGAGAAGCGCAATAGCGATGCGCCTCTTCTTGGGCTTTGGCACACGAGGCACCAAGCGCACTGGTAATATCGACATAATCAAGCGAATGGAGGTGATAATAGTGGACGATATGGTCTTGGACAAACAGCGAGAGGGTGACCAGATTACGGATAATCTCGGCATTGGGAGGGATAACAATCCCATACGCCTCCTCCACAGCACTGATAGAGGCGCGATAATGGGCGTTGGTACACACCCCACAAATACGTTGGGCGATGAGTCCCGCATCTCTGGGGTCACGCCCTTGTAAAATGGTCTCAATCCCCCGAAACAGTTGTCCCGAAGCCCATGCTTCACGGATAATATTGTCCTCATCGATTTCCACTTCGATCCGCAAATGCCCCTCAATACGGGTAATGGGGTCAATGATAATTTTTTTAGTTTTCATCTGATTTTTCCTCCAAAGGTCGATTGTTGGCGTAGTGGTCAAAGGCAATTTTCCCCTCACCACACCCAAAACATCCATGTCCCACTTGGACAGGCCAGCTGGTCCCCTCATTGAATTTCACCAAAGAACAATTGAGATTGGCGTAGGGTCCTTTGCACCCCATTTGGAACAGACACCACCCTTTTTTCGCCCCCTCATCACCCCATTCACGGACGAACTCTTCCATATCATAATGCCCTCTGCGCTCACAGTTATCGTGAATTCTAAAGCTGTATGCCCATTGGGGACGGTTTTTTTCATCCAGTTTGGGAAACTCCTCAAACATGATATAGTGCAACAGTGTCCCTACGACATTGATCGGATTGGTCGGACATCCGGGGAGATTGATAATATCGGTTCGATGCAGTGCTTGGGCAACGCCAACCGCACCGGTGGGATTGGGTGCAGCTGCCACTACCCCACCATCATACGCACACGACCCCAACGCTATGACCGCCGCCGCCCCCGAAGCGACCCGTTCAAGCAAGGCTAATCCCGTCTCCCCCTTCGCACCAATGCGCAAAAATTTCCCTTCCAGTCCCAAGGGTACCGCCCCCTCAACGATGAGAATATACGCTCCGTGATCGTTGTGCAGTATCGCATCGAGGGCGGTTTCGGACTGATCTCCCGATCCTGCCATAAGCAACTCATGGTAATCCAACGAAAGGTATTTGAGGATCAGATCATCGACGGTAGGGTGCGACGTTTTGATAAACGCTTCGGAGTTACCGCTGCAATCGGAAAGTTCCAACCAAATAATGGGGATTTTATTGAGATTGGTCACCCCTTCTTTGACCACCTCTTCGTAGTCAGGATGCAAGTGCATCGATGCGGTCACCATCGAAATCCACCGATTAAATTCGTGACGCATCTCAAAGGAATCCAATGCCTCTTGGAGATTTTCCCCACTGAGTTGGTTTTGGGGGTGGATACGGTTGTATTTGGCAATACGTTCCCGCACCATGGCAAGCTTGCCTTCTTTGGCTGAGGCTTCTTGGGCGCGTTTACGTTCTAATGCCTCTTTGGGGTCAATGGGGGTGGCGGCGATAAGGGCGCACACGTCATGTTTGCACCGTCCGCACGTCCGTCCTGCTGTGGAAAAGGGTTCAAGCTCAGCAAATGAGGTGACCCCATGCTCGCGAATAATCTTCACCAACTCTTGTTCATGCACCCCCTCACAACTGCACACCAACCGCCCATTTTCCGACATCACACGATTGGAATAAAAATAGCCCACATCGATGGGGTCGTCTTGCTCCATAAGTGATTTGAGTTTCAACAAATTGGTATTGGTATTGATCCCAATAAACCGCTTGAGACGATCATTATTGACAATGTACTGATCGATTCGGTCAGCATGAGAGAGCAAGATCGTTTCGTTATGGGGGTCTTTGGGGTTAAAATCAGGAGCGGTCAAATCGGCAAACAAAAACGATCCCACTTTAAGTCCATCCATCGTAACCGCAGGTTTAAACTGGGGTTCTTTCCCCAAAAGATGGGCGATGGCGACGTGGGCTTGCATCGTACACTCTTTGACCCGTCCGGCGATAAATCCCCCCTCCCGTAGTTGCGCAGCTTCTCCGACACAATAAATATTCTCATCCGAAGTTTGCATAAAAGCGTTGACCAAAACCCCTTTATCACACGCCAAGGTCTCACGGGCAAAGGCAATATTGGGATCAATTCCTACCCCGAAAATAAGAAAAGGATCCTCGATGACCCTCCCTTTTTTAGTCAAGATACGATAAATCTTCCCTTCTAAAAGTTCACGATCGACAATGGCATCATTAAAATCGATGGTAATACGGGGATCAGATTCAAAAATAGTACGTATCAACGCAATCGAGAGGGGATTTAACTCCCGCGAATAGAGATAGTCACTGCGGACAATGAGGGTGATGGTTTTGGCAGCATCGTTTTTCATCAGCGTATCAAGCAGTTCCAACGCGATAGGCCCTGCCCCCACAATGACCACATTTTTATCCACCATCCCCTTGGCAATCCGCTCACAATCATGAACACTGCGAAACGTAGCGGCATTATCAATGTGGGAAATATCAAACAGCGATTTAGGATTAGACCCTGTGGCGATAATGAGTTTATCGTAATGAAATGCGGCATGGTCACTTAAAACCCGCTTTGCAGTTGAGTCAATGGCGGTGATTTTTTGATTCAATTCCACGCGGACACGGGGATTAAGATGCAAGGTGATCGCATCAAGGGTTTTAGAATGATCCACCAAACCACACAGATGGATACGGTCGTATGGGGGAAACTCCTCTTCAGAGACGATGACCACTTCCCATTGGGGTTGGATGCTTAGGGCATTAGCAAGATACACCGCCGCAATTCCCCCTCCTACGATAACAATACGCATGGTTTTTCCTTTTTTATGGGTGATGTTTGCTTGTTAAAAATCAATCCAGACGATCAGAACGTGAGGCAACTTAAAGGTTAACCGTTGCGAAAATGATTAAGGGCGACCCCCTCACGTAACCCATCATCGACAACGACTGCCGCGGGAATGACGAGAGGTATACGCAATGACGAGAGATTACGGATTTTTAGGGATAAACGTCTCCATCACATCCCCTTTGCGCTGTAAGACAATGACATTATTTTCCAATGCTTTTTCTTTTAGCTCTGGAGGCATATAAAAGGAAGCAAGTGCCAAATGATGCGTATAGTCTTTATAGATGGGAAACAGTTCTCTAAAATTTTCTTGTTTTTTGGTCAAAAGTTTTTCTAAATCTTTTTCATGCGCTTTGTATTTTACTTCGATAATCGCAATATCTTTGCCATTGACCATCACTATATCAAATTCATCACGCAAATTTTTGGTACTGCTTTTCCAGTTTTTATCGATAAAGTCGTAATGAATCCCTGCTAAATCTTTTTTATCTTCCAATGAATTATAAAAAAACTCTTCGGCGACATCGCCTTGGTTGTTGGAAATGTTTCCTAAGAGTATTCCCATACGCTTGTTGGATGCTCTGAGGTCTTCAAAACGTTCATCGGTTTTTTTCATCTGTTCATCGGTTTTTTGCATTTGAGCATCCGTTTTGGCTTGCGATTCTCGCAATGCTTTCATCTGCGCATCGGTCTCTCTCATCTGAGCATCTGTTTTGGCTTGCGAAATCGCTAAACTTGCGACAAGGTCTTTGAGCTCTTGATCGGTCATTGGGGTCTCCTTGGGGGAAATAGTAAGGATATTTTATCATAAAGTATACACCGGGTATGTTGCAAGCGTAATTTACCCGTTCCATCAAAGAACACCCCAACATTGAGATTGTTCACCGCCATAATCTTAGACCCTGAAACACGTTCAGGGTGACAAAATCTCGTCATTCTCGCGAAGGCGGGAATCCAGCTCTTCTATCGTTCTTGTTGGGAATGCAAACTAACCTATACACTCCCAAGCTGGAGCTTGGGAGCGAGACAAGGCTAGTTTTACATGGTTAAGGGCGACCCCCTCACGTAACCCATCATCGACAACGACTGCTTCATCGCACCCAAGGGCATGAAAAACAGATTCGACCATCGCTATGCCTGTAATGATAAGCTGTTCTCTCCCCACCCCTACGTATGTGGCGCGTGTGGATTCGTCCATAGCGCGTAACGCGTCTAAAATTTCTCCACAATCCGAGGCTTTTAACGTCGTTCCATTGATACGGTGTGGGTCATACGTTGCGTAGGTCATTCCGTGTAAATAGGCTGCCATGGTCGTGGGGGTGCCTGCGGTGAGGACTAACGTTTTGGGGATATTTTCTGGGAGTGCTTCCAAAAGTGCCTCCCTAAAGAGGGTCAAACGCCCTTTACTATCACCGCTTTCGCTCATGGTCACAATCCCAAAAGGGAGACTTTTGGCATCGATTTTTTCCCCAGTGACCACAATAATCTCAGTCGAACCGCCTCCAATATCGACCAATGCCCATGAGGGCGACGTGATCCCAAGGGCGTTGAGACGATTTTGTACCGCCATAAGGGTGAGTTGTGCCTCCTCTTCCCCACTAATCACTCTAAAATTGATCCCCGTTCGTTGGAAAAATACTTCTCGTACCTCGTGGGAGTTGGTTGCCATACGCATCGCGGCGGTGGTCACAGCGACGATGGTTTGCCCCTCAAAATCAAGGAGCGTTTTTGCCTCTTCAATGGCTAAGACAATCCGTTCGATAGCGCGTGGGTCAATGCGTCTTGTGTGATCCAACCCTTGGGCAGTGCGGACGATTTTTTCAAACGTTTTGCCCCATGTTTTCCCATCATACTCCACCATTCGTAGGGTATTGGAGCCCAAATCAATGGCAATCATTACTCCGCTTCGCTTAAGGGGTAACGGTGTTGGTGGAGGGTTTGGCGAATCTGTGTTTGATGTTCTTCCCCTTTGGTCTCCAGATGGATACGGACATTGGCATCCCCATACGCCAACGACGTGGCGGTACGGTCATACTCGATATGGACGATGTTGGCATTGAGTTCTTGGAACAAATTGGTGAGGTTCATCAATGCACCCGGTTTATCGATGAGGGTGACCGTTAATTCCATCTTTCGACCCGATTTTTTGAGCCCTTTTTCGATAATGATGGACAACAACGTGACATCCATATTCCCCCCGCTGAGGATAACCCCCACTTTTTTTCCCTTAAGATGGGGGAGTCGATGGTGCAACATCGCCGCAACGCCCGCAGCACCAGCCCCCTCGACGACCAGTTTTTGCCGTTCTAAGAGAAACAAAATTGCATTGGCAATCTCTTCATCATCGACGCTTGCCATCGAATCAACACTGCTTAAAATATGCTCTAAGGTAATGGGGGACGTATCACGCACCGCAATCCCATCGGCAATGGTACGGACAGAAAGGGAATCAATCGCCTTTTTTGCCTCAAACGACTCTTTCATCGCAGGCGCACCCACGGCACTCACCCCGATGACTTCAATGGTGGGATTGAGCTGTTTGATGCACGAGGCTACCCCAGAGATTAATCCTCCACCCCCCACAGGGATCACCACCGCATCCAAATCAGGAATAGCCTCAAGCATCTCTAAGGCAATCGTCCCCTGACCTGCCATCACCGCTTCATCGGCAAACGGGTGGACAAAGACCATCCCCCGTTCCTTGCCATAGCTGCACGCATAGGCGTAGGCTTCATCGTAGTTGCTTCCCGATAAGATTACGTCCGCGCCATAATAACGAACGCCATTAATTTTGGTCAATGGGGTCGATTCGGGCATCACAATCAGGGCGTTAATCCCAAACATTTGCGCTGCCATCGCCACCCCTTGGGCATGGTTACCCGCACTGGCTGCAATGACCCCACACGCACGTTGCTCATCGGTTAACGAGGCGATTTTGTTGTACGCGCCTCGAATTTTAAAGGCACCGGTCACTTGCAAATTCTCTTTTTTGAGATAAATTTCACATCCGCTGTGTTCACTCAAACGGGGTGCATACGAAAAAGGGGTATTGACCACCACCTCCTCAATGCGCTTTTTTGCCTCAATGATACGTTGTAAATCGATCACACTACCCCTTTTATCCGTAAATTCGTCGATGTTCGACCATGCTACAATGGTTTTGCACCACGCTCATCCCCGCATCACTGGCTTTTTGCGCCGCGGCATTATTCACGATCCCTTTTTGCGCCCAAAAGACCTTGACATCGCCCCGTGCAATACACACCTGAGCAATCGCATCCAGTGCATCGGGTTTACGGAAGATATTGACCATATCAACCCCCTGTGGGATCTCTTCGAGCGAGCGATACACTTTTTCCCCCAAGATGGTCTCCCCTTTGGGGTACACGGGGATAATGGTGTAGCCCGCTTGTTGCAAATACGCCGCGACACGGTGAGAATCTTTGGTCTCATCGGGGGATAACCCCAAAACGGCGATGGTTTTTACCTCGGTAAAAATGGCTTTAATGGTTTCATTGTCCGCATTCACGGTGGGAAATTCGCACTCCATGGTATGGCTCCTTTAATCGTTCTATTGGGGGTTCATTATACCTAAAGAACAATGTGAATCAAACTAAAAAGGGGGGATGAAGGGTGGCTTAGCCAAAAGAGTCTATCCCCCAAAAAAGGAGCTATGACTATCGCTACCTCCCCCATCGCCCGTAGAGGAAAAAAACGAAGATTTAGAGGAGGAGTGGGAGCTTCCACTAGAGGAGTGCGAGCTTCCACCGCCCTCACGGCACTCTTGATCATGATTGGGACCACAATCGTTCTCTTTTTGACACCCTTTTCCCAGTAAGACCAATGCAATGATCCCAAAGATCCCAAATCGGAATGCATTGGAAACATTATCGGTTGAGGGGGTAAACTTTTTTCTGCTTTTATGGCGTGTCGTTCTCATCGCACTACCACCACTGCATCATAACTCATCATCTATCCTTTTTGAGACGTTCCCACCCACATTATCCCTGTGGTTCCATTAAACTTTCGTAAAAGTTCTTTTTTTTTATCTTTACTCCATCTCTAAGCTCATTAAAAACATCTCTTCACCCTCAATGACCTTAACATCCCAACTCTCGCACGCAGGACATTTATACAACAGTTCGTCCAATACGATCACAGTCAGACACCCTTGGCAGGCAATCACCAGCGGTTGGAGATTCATCACAAATTCTGCCCCATCACACACCGTTTTTTCTTTAAACGTGTTAAACGCCATCTCAAGCAAATGGGGTTCCACCCCCGCCATTCTTCCGATTTTGACCACGACCTTGGTCACGGCTTGGGCTTGATTTTCATGGGCTAATTCTTCGCATTGGGTTAAGAGGGCTTGGACAATTGAATACTCATGCATAATAAGTTCCTTTTTTATACCGTCACCCTGAACTTGATTCAGGGTCTAATAAAAGATGCTGAATCAAGTTCAGCATGACAAAATCTACTCTTTAACATATCCTCGGGAGTAACTCACCACTGGGGAGTTCCATAAACCGTTTCGACCCCCATGGACTTAACAGCACCACTTTTCCCGCATACTGATGGGTCACCTTCGCAATAATAGCGGCGTTTTGACCCGCATCAAATGTGCGTAAAATCTCCACCGCGCGTGGGGCATCGTGCGATTTGACCGCAAGAACAAACGTCCCCTCATTGGCAAGATTGGTCGCTTCAAATCCCAAAATTTCACAAATCCCCCGCACCGTATCGCTCACAGGGAGGGATGCTTCCTCCACCTCAATGCAGATATTGGATTGTTTCGCCCATTCATTGAGTACCGCAGCAACCCCTCCACGCGTCGCATCGCGCATCGCCGTGATCCCAATCCCCTCAGCTAATAACTTTTCAACCAACGGCCATAAGGACGTACAGTCACTGCTAAGATCACTTTCAAATTCCATCCCCTCACGGGCAGCAAAAATCGTTGCACCGTGTCGCCCGATGTCATTGGAGAGGATGATCGTATCCTTATCGCTTACGCTGTTGGAGGAGATTCCCCCTTTTTGGACAACCCCAATCCCTGTGGTATTGATAAAAATTTTATCGACTGCCCCACGGGGAACCACTTTGGTATCACCACACACGATGGTCGCACCGTTGATGGCTAGCTCTTTTGCCATCGATGTGACGATGGTGTTGAGTGCTTCAATGCTAAACCCCTCTTCGACCATCACCGCACAAGTCATATAGGTGGGTTTGGCTCCCATCATCGCCAAATCGTTGCACGTGCCACAGATACTGAGTTTTCCGATGTCCCCCCCCGCAAAAAAGAGGGGTGAGACCGTAAAACTATCGGTCGTAAACGCCAATCGCCCACTATCGATGATGGCGGCATCTTCGCTTTTTTCCAATAGGGGATTTTTGAAATGGCGATAAAAGATATTGGAAATCAACTCAGCGTTTTCAACACCGCCGTTGCCTTGGGCGAGGGTTATGGTTTTGGTCATAGTGACGACTCGTTATATAAACCCCGATGGCGACCAAGATTATAAGGATCCTTAGGTTTAAGAAAAAAACGCTCGTTAATGCTAAAAGTAACTGTTCTTTTATTGTAATCAACATTGATAATTTCTCCTTGTAAATAAACACCTTTTTGTAAAAGTGGCACCATTTTACCGTCTTGAGATATTCTATTTTTTTTTGATCTTTGATCAAGTCCACATTGAATCTTGATCTCATCACCAATATTTACATTCTTAATATTTGCATAAACTTCCCATTCAAATTCACTTTCATTTTGTAAATCATAGTCTATGCATCCAATCTCACCACCATATCCTTGTGGGGTTATTTGAAAAATCCAACGTTCCATACAATCACCTCAAATATTTTTTTATAATAGAATTCTTTTTCCATTCGTAGTGAGCTTGTCGAACCATGAACAACTCACCCGCTTTACCCTTCGACAAGCTCAGGGCGAACGGGATTAATCTCATTAAACTTCTTGCAAAAGTTTTCCCAATCATGTATATAGATACCGCAATCATCATCAAGTAATAAACAAGTTTTACCTCTCGAACTCTCTAGCCAAGTGGCATAAAAAGGTAATTTTTGAATATCACTCGATAAAACATATTTGCAATTACCATCATCGTGTATATTTAACCCAAAAGATGCTTTTTCTTTCATACCAAATTCCCATACTTATAATACGCCCCCTCGGAGCTGACCATACAACTCCCCAAAGGGGAGCTTGGTAAAGATTGTACCCAAAAATTGAGATACAATACCACCAAAAAAAAGTAGTCCCCATGACCCTTGAACTCCAGTTAGAAGACCTTATCGAATCCAACGCCAGTGATTTTGCCCTCTCCAAATGTTTTAAAATTCACATCAATGAATATAAAGATTCCCTCTTAACCCTTTTTGAACGGAATCAAGGGAAAGATTTTTTGGTCACCCATACCAAAAAACTGGATTTTCTTATTTCCTTGATGTACAAAACGGTTTTACGTCGAATGTTTGGTCACTATCTCCCCATGCGGGGGAATATCCCCATTGCGTTGATTGCGTTGGGAAGTTACGGGCGAGAGCAATTGTGCGTCCACAGTGACATTGATTTGATGATGGTGTATGAAAAAAACGAGGGGTACAATACCGCAGCCATCCTTGAAAAATTTCTCTATTTGGCGTGGGATGCGGGATTAAAATTGGGGCATCGTGTCCATGAAGTGAACGATTTACGTAAAGCCTCACGCGAAGACATCACGATCAAAACCGCGATGATGGAGTCACGGCTCATTATTGGGTCTCCCTTTACGTGGAATGCGACACAGCACCGTTTGAATCTTATCCGTCACGATAACCCAAAAGCGTTTGTCTTAGCCAAAATCCAAGAAGCCGAAACACGCCGTAAAAAATTCCCCTTTTCGATGCAACCCAATATCAAAGAGGGGGTCGGGGGATTACGGGATTCGCAACTGTTGTACTGGATCGCCAAAACGTTGTATGGGGTCAATGCGTTGCGAGAACTGACAGGGCGATTGTTTAGCGAAGAGCAGTACCGTGAGTATCGCATTGCGTTGGAATTGTTGTTTCGGGTGCGCAGTGCCTTACATCTTGTCGCGAATAAACAACAAGATCAATTGGTGCTGGATGTGATGCCCACGATTGCCCGTATGCTGGGCTTTAGCGATGAGCGTCGGTTGGTGACCAAACTTCTCGAAGCGCAATGGCGCATTAGTAACTTCACCCAAATTTACGTCAAAAAAATGGCACGGCACTATCTGGTCGATTCCACGGCGTTGGCTGTTTTACGTGCAAGTCGTGTTGCCAAAGGGTTTTATGCGGTCGATCAGGTGCTTTACAGCTCGTATCATCTTAAGACCCCCTCGGTGGACACGCTCTTGGAAGTGCTTTTATCCTTGGACGATCGTGTAGGGTGGAAATTTGATGAGAGCGTATTGTTCCATTTTACCTATGTGACCATCAAGCATCCGATGAAAACCAAAACCCATACGTTGTTGCGCAAGCTCTTTGAACGTAACCATTTGTATGCGATGTTAAAGCTCTTTTACGATGCGGGTATTTTGCATCAGTTGATTGGTGCGTTTAAAAAAGTGCTGCATCTCCCTCAGTTTGATGGGTATCACCACTATCCTGTGGATCTTCACTCCATTGAGTGCGTTAAAGCCCTTGAGGCGATTCACGATCCCAATGTTGCGGCGTTGTATGAGGCATTAAGCGGTGCCGATAAAGTATTGCTCAAAGCGGTTACATTGCTGCACGATACGGGCAAAGGGCGCAAACAAGATCACAGTGAGGTGGGGGCAAAACTCATTATCCCTTTTATTCAGAGCATCAAACTTCCGACTTCCGTCCATGAACGCTCGGTGATTTTGGTTCGGTATCACACATTGATGAGCAATGTGGCGTATCGGGAAAATCTTTACAGTGAAAAGACGCTTTACCAGTTTATGTCCAAAATCAAAACCCCTGAGAACCTTAAATTGCTTTATATCCTCACCTATGCCGATATTAATGGGGTGGGAAAAGGGACGTATACCAATTTTGGGGCAAATTTGCTCCATGAACTGTATGAAGCGTCATTGGAAATATCGTCCCAAAATGACCGTTTGACCGATGCCATTAAACGGCAAAACAAAGAAAAACGGCTCCTTAATGACCCCGATTTTGGATTATTGAGTAAAATAGACCAAAAAAAGCTCCTTTCCATCGAATCAAATTTGTTCTTTTTTAAATACACTTCGGATGAAATTATTGCCCTTTTTAAAGAGGCAAAAACGTGTCATACTTTTACGTTTGAGATCGATATTGAACAAGGTCTGGTTCTTCATATTTTCCGAAAAGTTCCCCTTAACTTGGGGTATTTATTGGGAAAATTGAGCTATTTGGATGTTGCATCCATGGATATTTTTACCCTTTTTGATTCGATCAAATATTTTAGAATCGAATTTTTACAATCCCCGCAAGAGGGGACGATGGAGTTTGTTATCTCCATTATCGAAGAGGCATTTGATATGTCTAAAAAACTCAATTTGCCCAAACCCAGTATCAAACCCAATGAGATTACCCTCGATTGTGACCATTCCCTCCATTATGCGCAACTCAATCTCAATACCACCAATCAGCGGGGATTATTAGCCTATTTCGTCCAACTGTTTGATGAGGCGTACATTAATATCGCCACGGCTAAA
The DNA here is from genome assembly GCA_020721585.1 of Sulfuricurvum sp. GTDB lineage: Bacteria > Campylobacterota > Campylobacteria > Campylobacterales > Sulfurimonadaceae > Sulfuricurvum. The sequence continues at coordinate 96,110 of DYMK01000003.1, read as the reverse complement.
ATTCACACCGATAAAAACAAAGCGCGTGATCATTTCTTAATCGAAAAACAAAACGGGATGTGCGATAATGCAGCCCAAATAATTACTCAGTTAACAAAGGGATAATCAATGTGTGGAATTGTAGGTTATATCGGAACCAAACCGGTCAAAGAGATTTTAATTGACGGACTTCGCGAGCTGGAATACCGAGGATACGATTCTGCGGGAATTGTTGTCCTTCAAAATCACCAATTTTCGCTGTTTAAAGCAGTCGGAAAACTGATCAATCTTGAAGAAAAAGCCTCTCTTTTTGAAAGCACTGGTTTTTCGATTGGAATTGGGCATACCCGTTGGGCAACCCATGGAAAACCCACCGAACTTAATGCCCATCCCCACGTCGGAGCGGTTTCGTATGTGGTGCATAATGGGATCATCGAAAATTACCAAGAACTCAAAAACAGCCTGACCCATGAGGGAGTGCAGTTTGTGAGTCAAACCGATACGGAAGTAATTGTCCATTTGTTTGAGCATCATCTCTCTAATGTCGGCACCCCTTTTGAGGCGTTTAAAGCAACTTTGGCGCAATTAGAGGGGGCGTATGCCCTTTTGCTGGTGACCGCATCGGAGGATAAAACCATTTTCTTTGCCAAAAACGGTTCCCCTATGATTGTGGGACGTAGAGGTGAAGATGAGACCTTTTTTGGCTCTTCGGATGCAGCGTTGATTGGTAAAGCACAGGAGGTAATCTATTTGGAAGATGGTCAGTATGGGTATGCCACAGCAGAGACGATTACCCTCTTTGATCCCCACCATCACGCGCTGCAATCCCGTTTTACCCCCTTAAGCGTCACCAAACTCTCTGCCCAAAAAGAGGGATACCGCTTTTTTATGGAAAAAGAGATTTATGAGCAAAGCACCGTTTTAGCCGATACGTTGATGGGACGTTTGCGTGAGGATGAAATTTATTTTGAAGAGCTTCCCAGCGATCTTTTTGAGGGAATTTGTGAGATTAAACTCTGTGCGTGTGGAACCAGTTACCATGCGGCGATGGTCGCCACCTATTTGCTAGAGCGTCATGCCAAAATTCGTACCTCTGTGGAGATTGCCAGTGAGTTTCGGTATCGTGAACCGCTTCTCACCCCCGATACGCTGTTTGTGGTCATTAGCCAAAGCGGAGAGACCGCCGATACCCTAGAGACCCTCAAAATGGCGAAAAAACGGGGTCTTAAAACCTTAGTTATCTGTAATGTCGATAACTCTTCGATGGTGCGTTTAGCCGATGCAAGTATCTTGACCCGCGCAGGGATTGAAAAAGGGGTCGCTTCGACCAAAGCCTTTGCCACCCAAGTGAGTGTTTTGTGGATGTTAAGTCTTCATTTGGCAGGTCTACGTCAAACCCTTGAAGCAAGTGAAATAGGGCGACAGATTAGCGTATTACGCACCCTTCCCAGTGTGGTCAAAGTGGAAAATAGCACCCATGAACAGCTTCGTCGCCTCTCCAAACGGTATTTGCACGGTCATGGGTTCTTTTTTATCGGAAGAGATGTATTTTTCCCTTTAGCACTTGAAGGGGCGTTAAAGCTCAAAGAGATCAGTTATCTCCATGCAGAGGGGTATCCCAGTGGTGAGATGAAGCATGGCCCTATCGCCTTAGCTGATCCGGAATTGTTTACCATCGCGTTACTTCCTGAGCATAAACTCTATGATAAAACCAAAAGCAATGTGGAAGAGTTAAGTGCGCGCGATTCAACGATTTGTTCGCTCAGCCCCTTGGACTTTGATAAAGCCGATGATCATATCCGCACCCATAGCCATAGTGATTATATGGCAGAGTTTTTTGAAATGATGGTCATTTTGCAACTTTTTTCGATGGAAATTGCAATTCGCTTGGGGAATGATGTCGATATGCCCCGCAATTTAGCCAAAAGTGTGACGGTAGAATAATTTTTTTAAGCGTTATTTACATAAAATAGCCACGCGTAAAACAAATCATTTGGCTAGGTTATCTAAAAAATGAGGTTACTATGAATACCAATCGAAAAATTCTTTTTATTGTTGCTTTTATGCTCATGGGATTGGCAGTTGCTACCATTACCAATGTGGCATTGAATTTTCGGGATTATGGGTACAGCAATGCCCTTGAAAAATCCAAAATGACCGCTGAAATGGTGCGGGATGGTCTTACTGCCCATATGGTCAATGGGATTATGGACAAACGGGAGTTTTTTCTTTCTAACGTCTCTCATACGCGTGATATTCAGGCTATTTGGCTGGTACGTTCTCCTACGGTCATAGCACAACATGGGGAAGGATTTAAAAATGAACACCCTCGTGATGCCATTGATCGTCAGGTTCTTCGCGAGGGGCGAATCATCAGCAGTGTCCGTGAAGATGCCCAAGATGCTATTTTGCGAGTGACAATCCCCTATATTGCTTCTACCGATGGTAATCCCAATTGTTTGAGTTGTCACCAAGCCAAAGAGGGGGATGTCCTTGGTGCCATTAGTATGGAATTTAGTGTTAATGATATTCGACAAACAGGGGCATTGACCATTGCTAAAATTTTTGGGATTAATTTGCTGTTTTTGGTCATTGCGCTATGGGCAACGCAACACTATCTTAAGCCCTATATGAAATTGTTTGAAAATCTGCAACAAGGGATTAAACAAGCGCGAAAAGGGGATTTTAGTTTTCGATTCACTACCACCCTCAAAAATGGGGGGAATGAAGTTGCGGAACAAATGAACACCTTATTTGAAAAAATGGATGAAACCTTTGGCAATATCAAGCAAGATTTGGGGACGTTTATGTCCCGTTCCAATATAGCGTGTGCTGATCCATTGAATTCAGCTGGCATTATCATTAAAGAGCTTTCCGATGTCTATAAATTCAAGAAAACCATTGAATTAGACAACAGCAAAGAGGAAATTTATGGTCGTTTTATCTATGTCCTTAAGGAGAAATTTCATTTTGACCATTTTGCCCTGTATGAGGTGGATAAAGGGTCTAAAACGCGCCGTCTTATTTACATTACTGATCATAAAAGCTTTTGCACCCCCACGGTGGATGCAGATGCCATGGGATGTCGCGCCTATCGAACGCATACGGATGTGTATTCGACCGATTTTGCCCATGTGTGCCAAAATTGTTCGGTGAGTAACAAAGAATATACCTGTGTCCCTTTTAACATTAATGATGATTTGGCATTAACGCTCTCCTATTCGGCGAATCATCTTCGTACCATTGAGACACTTAATCAAGTGTTGCCGAGTATTAAAAGCTATTTTGAAGCGGCCAAAGCGGTCATTGAGAGTCGAACCTTAACCGATAAACTTCGAGATTCCTCTCTTCGGGATGGAGCTACTCGATTGTACAATCGCCGCTTTATGGAAGAATTTATTGATAAAACGGTCGATCAATCCCTTAGAACCAACGATAGTTATGCCATTTTGATGATTGATATTGACTATTTTAAAATGGTCAACGATACCTACGGACATGATTCTGGGGATGTGGTTATCCGTGCGTTGGCAGAGATTTTGCAATCGAGTGTCCGCCAATCGGATCTCCCTATCCGTTATGGGGGGGAAGAATTTTTGATTTTCTTACATAATACGACTAAAGAGGGAGCCGTGAGTGTTGCGGATAAAATTCGTACCCAATTTTCGGCACAAAAGTTTCAATTTGGAAGTGAAACCGTCCAAAAAACCTTAAGTATTGGAATCGCTCATTTCCCCGCAGATGCCGATTCAATTTGGAAGGTGATTAAATTTGCCGATGTTGCTTTGTATGAAGCCAAACATACGGGGCGTAATCGCGTCGTAGAGTTTAAAAAAGAGATGTTTAACAGTGGGGGACAGTTTTAAGTTAAAACCCTGAGTCAAGCTCAGGGTGACAAACCCCCTCATGCTGAACTTGATTCAGCATCTCCTCTTTTAGCCCAAAAATTCCACAATTTTTGGAATCAATTCCATAAACGTGACACCAACTTCACCTACCGTCTTAGCAGTTTCTAACACGCCATTGGTACTAAACTCAAAAAAGGGACTTTTTTTACCTTCATCAGCATCCTTGATGATTTGATTGGTAAGTTTTGTAAAAGTATCTTTTTTGTCGTTGGGTAACTGATCGGCGATGGTATTCGCCTCTTTTTTAACTAATTCTAAGAGGGCTTTGAGGTCATTGTTGGTGGTGGTGATGGTTTGGGTGATGGTGCTGTTCTCACCATCATTAATGTTTATATCACCATTTCCCGTTAAACTTATATTAAACACAGTGCTGTTACCTCCTTCATCTTTTTTTGATTGCATATCAGAGTCCTTTAAAAGTATTTTGATCGTTCTTTTAAAAGTAGGTATATCTTTATACTCTTCTTTATGTTTTAATGGTATTCGCACAGTAATGGTCAAATAAACTTGACCTTCTTCTTTACTTTTTTTAGGAGTAATACTCCATTGCCATTCGGTCACTGTGGTATCATCAATAATTTGCTCTTCGCTGTTAAGAGAAATAACATCAAAATCTCCACTCTTTAGTACTGCTTTCATATAAGGTGATATTTTAATATCTTCTTTGATTGTTTTATTGTCTTTGGCTAAGTCATCTGTATCAATTTCATTTTTAGAAATGCGTAATATTACTTCTTTACTCTCATTAGAACACATCTCTTTAGGAGTATTAAATATCATTTTTCCCATAAATAAATTATCTAGTTCTTTCTTTAGTAACGTAATATTATTGCAGTTTACACTGTTTATAGCGTTATGATTACCCGCATTGATCATAACGCTGTTGCTGTTATTGCCTGCGAATAAAATAGGTTTTTCAAGACTTTCCCCCATATTTTCGAGGGTAATCTTTAAATTAAGAGCAAGCAACCATTCAGGGATATGGGTGATTTTGTTTTTCTCTAAATCCAAGGTGGTCAGTTGCGTCAGATGAGCAAGGGGGGAGATGTCGGTGATGTGGTTCTTCTGTAAATTCAATTTGGTGAGTTGCGTCAGTTGAGCAAGGGGGGAGATGTCGGTGATTTGGTTCTTCCATAAATTCAATTCGGTGAGTTGCGTCAACTGAGCAAGAGGAGAGAGGTCGGTAATTTGGTTACGCCCTAAATTCAATTCGGTCAGTTGCGTAAGCTGAGCAAGGGGAGAGAGGTCGGTGATTTGGTTGTTCCATAAATTCAATTCGGTCAGTTGCGTAAGCTGAGCAAGGGGGGAGAGGTCGGTGATTTGGTTGCTTATTAAATTCAATTCAGTAAGTTGTTGACGTTGCGCGTCGTTGTTCCAGTCAATCTTATATTTTTCTTCAATGATAGCAATGGTTTTGAGGGCTTCTGGACGGTACACACGATTTCCTTTTTGGGGTGGTTTTAGACCCTGAGTCAAGCTCAGGGTGACGGTTAGACGTACAGGGTGACGATCTCGGTCATGCTGAACTTGATTCAGCATCTCTTCTTTTAGACCCTGAATCGAGTTCAGGGGGAGGGGGTTTCGTCACTCCCGCGAAGACGGGAGTCTAGCTGGATTCCCGCCTTCGCGGGAATGACGAGAGGTATACGCAATGACGAGAGATTACGGATTTTTCGGGAGAAACGTCTCCATCACATCCCCTTTACGTTGAAGAACAATGACGTTATTTTCCAACGCTTTTTCTTTGAGTTCTGGAGGCATATAAAACGAAGCTAAGGCAAGATGATGATTGTAATCTTTATAAATAGGAAACAATTCTTTAAAATTTTCTTGTTTTTTGGTCAAAAGCTTTTCTAAATCTTTTTCATGCGCTTTGTATTTTACTTCGATAATCGCAATATCTTTGCCATTGACCATGATAATATCAAATTCATCGCATAATGCTTTATTGCTTCTTTTCCAATTTTGATCAATAAAGTCGTAATGGATTCCCCCTAAATTCATTTTATTTTCGAGAGAATTGTAAAAAAACTCTTCAGCGACATCGCCTTGGTCGTTGGCATTGTAAAAAAATTCTTCGGTAATATCGCCTTGATTGTTAGCAATATTTTCTAACAGCATTTCCATACGTTGATTGGAGGCTTTAAGTTCTTTGAGCTGCTCATCGGTTTTGGCTTGTGAAATCGCTAAACTTGCGACAAGGTCTTTGAGTTCTTGATCAGTCATTGGGGTCTCCTTGCAGTAGGAAAAATCATAACCGTATTTTAGCGTATTTTTTTAGACCCTGAATCGAGTTCAGGGGGAGGGGGTTTCGTCACTCCCGCGAAGGCGGGAGTCTAGCTGGATTCCCGCCTTCGCGGGAATGACGAGAGGTGTCCGCAATGACGAGAGATTACGGATTTTTAGAGACAACGGTCTCTACCTCTTTTTCAATCTCTACGGCAATCGACGCACCCGATTTAAAGAGAAAATAGTGATCGCCATGGTATGCCACCAAGCGAGAATTTTTGATCAACTGCGCTATTTTTTCCCCTGCCCATAAAGGCGTGGCGGTATCGGTATCCCCAAAACAGAGCAACGCACGATGGGTAAAGGCTCCAAACGTCGCGCTAAAATCTTCATTGACCACATTTTTGAACGTTTGGTACATCCCCTCACTCATCCCCTGCGCATCGGGAGCGACGAAGAAACGGCGCAAGGAGGTTAGTTTTGTGATTTTAAGGAGTTTAAAGAGGGCTATTTTGGCACGGATTTTGAAAGGTTTTGGGACTAAAATACCCGCTGAAGCGACCAGTACAAGCAAGTGGGGATCAAGCAACGTCGCTACTTTTCCCCCAAAAGAGTGTCCCACAATAACCGTTTTTTGGAGTCCCAATTCCTCCATCAATTGCCCCATAATCGCGGCATAATCGGTTGTGGTCAACCCATCAAGGGGTGAACTCCCCCCAAATCCCGGTAAATCGACATAAATATGGCGAAACGTGGGGAGCGTTTTGCCAAACGCTTGTTTCATCAATGCCTTAGAGGATCCCCATCCATGGAGAAAAAGGATGTCGGTGGTACCACTGGGATTGAGTATCTCGTAACTAAGCGATAGGGCATTACCGTGATAAAAAAACGATTTGATCGCCACGACTATTTCCCTTTGGCTTGCGAAATGGAGTGGATGTAGTCATAGGTAATGGTGATTGCTTTTTTCATCGGCAAGGAGGCGAGCAATTGGTGAATCGCCCCTCTAAAATCTTCAAAAAGGTAGTTTGCCATCGATCCGGGGATGGGGTTAATCTCATTGAGATAGACCTCTCCTTCGATTTCAAAAAAGTCACAACGGATCAATGCCCCCTCAAAAAGGGGAGTATACAACGTACTAAAAGCACTTTGCAGCTGCGTGACCAATTCAGGGGAGATGGAGGCATGGGTCACGGTACTGGAGCGGGAAAAATCGAGGTATTTTTTCTCAAAATCCAAAAATTCCACTTTGTGTGGTTCTTCGACAATGGAGTAAGTGATCGCGCCACGGACACCAAAACCCGCTAAATTGTACTCTTTGACCCCCGAGATAAACGGCTCGATTAAAAGTACGCTGTCAAACTCAAACGCCACATCCAACGCATAGTCCAATTCTGTGGCATCACGGACGATACTCACCCCAATGGAGCTTCCCAAACGGGCAGGTTTCACGATAAAAGGGTAGTCCGTCGTAATCGTATGACGGGTTTTGGGGGTAATGACCTCAAAAGGGAGCGTTTTAACCCCCACTGACTGGGCGAACCATTTGGTGTAATGTTTATCAAAACTCAACATCGCCGCTTCTTTACGCGGCCCAATGAAGGGGATACCGTAAAAATCCAAGAGGCTTGCAAGGGTGCCATCTTCCCCATCGCCCCCATGAATGAGGTTCAAAATGGGCATCGTGTGGAGCTTGCTTCCCAACATCCCCCGTTGTTCAAATCCCCCTTTTACCAAAGTGAGTTGGGGCATTTTACGGTGTTCACCCCGTGAAAAAGTGACCGCTTTCATCTTTGATCCATCGACGAAGTAAAAACGGTGATCTTGATCACAAAAAATAAAACTCAGATCAAAGCCGACTAGTTTTTCTTTAACCGTAATGGCACTGACAATACTAATCTCATGCTCGTAGCTTGCCCCTCCAAATACAATTGCTAATTTCATAACACCATCCTTACTAAAATTTTTGAAGTTGTTTTAACGCCTCTTTGACCAGCGTTGCGGTCTCTGTCCCATGGCATTTGCTTAATGCCGTGAGAATTTCTTCTTTTTTGAATCCCAACGACTCCAATGCCATCAATGCTTCACTTGAGGCACTGGTCGTAAATGACTCCCCTTGCAACAACACTGCATCAAATCCTGCCAATTCGACCATAATCCGTGCGGCACTTTTGGGGCCAATTCCGGGGACTTTTTTGAGCGCGGTGACATCTTTGGCGGTAATAATACCCGCAAACTGCTCAGGGGTAAAGGTGGAGCAAATTGCCAAAGCGGCTTTGGGACCAATACCGTTGATTTTAAGCATCCCCTCAAAGAGGGTTTTTTCACTTTTTTGACGAAATCCATAGAGCTGTTGGGCATCTTCACGGATAATGTGACTAATATGGAGTTTTACCTCTTGGCTTGTCAATGTCGAAAAGGTGTGTAGACTAATAAACACCTCATACACCACCCCCTGAACCTCCAAATGGAGTTTATTGGGCTCTTTGTGGTCAATGTTTCCGAGTAATCCAACGATCATAACGTTACCACCCCTCTTTTATTGCGGGGTGATTGTAATGAAATATCGGTTAAAGGGACGTAAATCCCTTCGTATCGCACCCTACTTTTTTTAATCGTAAATGAGCTAAACTTACATAAAATTTAACAATTGGTTTTGGTATTGATGTTCAAATCTGTTTTTTCTAACTCTGCGGGTATCCTCATTTCTCGTGTAAGCGGTCTTATACGGGATGTCCTTATGACTTCGGTTTTGGGGGCGAATGTATGGAGTGATATTTTTTTTATGGCGTTTAAATTCCCCAATCTTTTTCGTCGTATTTTTGCGGAGGGTTCTTTTACCCAAAGTTTTATCCCCTCGTACATCGCTTCGCGTCAAAAAAGTGTCTTTGCCGTTGCCATCTTTATCCGATTTATGGTGTTTATTGTCGCCCTTTCCCTCATCATCACCCTTTTTCCCGAAACCTCGACCAAACTTTTGGCGTGGGATTGGAGTGAGGAACTCATCGCCAAAACCGCCCCCATCACCATTATCAATTTTTGGTATTTGGATCTCATTTTCATCGTTACGTTTTTGGGGGCATTACTGCAGCATAAAGAGCATTTTTTTACCACCGCGTTTTCGACCGTTTGGCTCAATATCGCCATGATTACAGCGTTATTGCTCTTTGCCCACAGTGACCCTAAAACCATCGTTTATGCGTTGAGTTTTTCGATTCTGGCGGGGGGGCTGTTGCAAGTTATAACGCATCTTTACTCCATCCGTCATTTGGGGATTGGAAAGATGTTAGTGGGGGGATGGAAATACCGAAAGACAAAAGATGTCAAAGCGGAAGAACGAAAATTTTCCTCCCTCTTTTTCCCCTCCCTTTTGGGTAATTCCACTGCTCAAATTGCCTCGTTTATTGATACCAGTTTGGCATCGTTTTTGACCGCAGGATCAATTTCGTATCTGTTTTATGCCAATCGCGTGTTTCAACTCCCCTTTGCTATTATTGCCCTAGCTATTACCACGGCGTTGTTCCCCTCCATTGCCAAAGCGATTAACAATAACAATACCACCCTTGCTTACGCGAATCTTGCCAAATCGTTTTGGTTACTCAATGTGTTGTTGGGGATTTCCGTTTTGGGGGGAGTATTGTTAGCTGAGCCTATTATTTGGCTCTTGTTTGAACGGGGAGCGTTTACCATTACCGATACCCATACGACCGCTGCTGTGTTGCAAATGTACATGGTGGGGCTTGTCCCTTTTGGGTTAGCCAAACTCTTTTCCCTCTATTTGTACGCCATGCACCAACACCTCAAAGCCGCCAAAATCGCCGCTGCCTCGTTGGTGGTCAATATGATTTTTTCGGTCATTTTAATGCAGTTTATGGGGGCAGCGGGATTGGCATTGGCAGGGAGTATTGGGGGGATTGCGCAACTGATCCTCACGGTCAAAGAGGTGGGATGGAGCCGTGTTTTGGATCTTCTTAAAACCAAATATACCCTCTATTTCACCGTAGGAATGGGAATTTTTGGGGTATTATTTTACGCCTTAAACGATTTTTTACTCCATAGTATTAGAACTTAAAAAGAGAGACGATGATTATTTACGACAGCGTACACAAAACCAAACGACCTTTTATCCCCCTTATAGAGGGGAAAGTATCCCTGTATGTGTGTGGCCCTACGGTGTATGATGATGCCCATTTGGGTCATGCAAAAAGTGCTTTGGTCTTTGATCTGCTCACGTCAGTATTAGAAGCCAATGGCTATAGCGTCACCTTTGCGCGCAACATTACCGACATTGACGATAAGATTATTCATAAAGCCCACACGTTGGGGGTGAGTACGAACGCTATTGCAACCCAATACACCACCGCCTATCACCGCGATATGGATGCCATTGGGGTGCGTCGTCCCACCCTCGAACCCAAAGCGACCCAATCGATGGAGGCGATGTTTGCGATGATCCAAAAACTCCTCGACCACAAGCACGCCTATACCATTGACAATGGGGATATTTACTTTGATGTCCACAGTGACCGTGGGTATTTGAGTCTCTCCCATCGTGAAAGTCATGAAAAACTCTCACGGGTGAGCAAAGTTTCCCAAAAGCGGGACGATGCCGATTTTGCCCTGTGGAAAGCGGTACACGATGAGAGCGTTGCGTTTGATTCCCCCTTTGGTCGCGGTCGCCCTGGGTGGCATTTGGAGTGTTCAGCGATGATTGAACAGCATCTTGCCCTCCCCAATACCCCCTACGCCATTGATATTCACGGAGGGGGTGCTGATTTGCTTTTCCCTCACCACGAAAACGAAGCGGCGCAAAGTCGTTGTTCCATGAAGCGTGAGTTAGCCAATTATTGGATGCACAACGGATTTATCACGGTGAACGGGGAGAAGATGTCCAAAAGTTTGGGCAATAGCTTTTTTCTCAAAGATGCCCTTAGGGTGTATCACGGAGAGGTGTTGCGGTTTTATCTTTTAAGTACCCATTACCGAAGCGATTTTAATTTCAACGAAGAGGATCTACTCGCCGCAAAAAAACGGCTTGATCGTCTCTACCGTCTCAAAAAACGGCTCTTTGGGATGCGCCTCTCTAATCCAATGACGACCCCTTTTGGCGTGGAATTATTGGCGGTACTCAGTGATGATCTCAATGTCTCCAAAGCCTACGCCTTGATGGATGAATTCCTCTCCCGTGCCAATGAAACGTTGGACACGAATCCCAAAGACAAAAGCTATCGAAACGAATTGCTTGCCTCGCTAGAGAGTATTCAAACCCTCTTGGGCGTAGGAAAGGAGAACCCATTTGCGTATTTTCAATTTGGCTTAGAAGAAGCTGCCAAAGAGCAGATCAATGCCCTCATCGCGCAGCGCACCGAAGCGAAAAAAAATAAAGATTTTGCTACCTCCGATGCCCTTAGAGAGGAGCTTAGTGCTATGGGAATTGGGTTAATGGATACCCCCTTGGGAACCTTTTGGGAGATGAAGTCGTGAAAGAAAGCCTAAGACGGTATTGGCCGTATATCAAAGCGTATAAATTTCAATTTTTTATGGTCTTTGTGGGAATCATTTTAACCGTGAGCGCAACCGCAGCGACCGCACACATCATGAAACCGTTGATTGATAATATGTTTATCCAAAAAGAGGGGCGAATGCTCTATATCATTCCCTTCCTTTTGGTCGCCATTTATGTTTTCAAAGCGGTGGGACGGTACATCCAATCGGTTTTTAATACCTATATTGGGCTTCATATTGTTTCCACAATCCGAGAAGAGTTACTGGATAAAATGCTCCACATGGATATGCACTTTCTCTATACCAACCGCAGTGGAGAACTTATCTCACGGATCACCAACGATATTAATCGGGTGCAATACTTCGTATCGTCCATGATGCCTGAACTCGTGCGGGAAAGCCTCACGGTCGTTACCCTTGTGGGGTATGTTATTTATCTCAATCCGACCCTTGCCTTTTGGGCGTTAATCGTTATCCCCGCCATCATTATCCCCTTACTTCAGATTACCAAACGGCTCAAACGTCTTGCCCACCGTTCGCAAGAAAAAAATGCCGATATGGTGACCCGTTTGACCGAAGTGTTCAACAATTCCGAAATCATCAAGTCCAATGCCACAGAACACTACGAATTGGAGCGTTTTCGATCCGAAAACGATAATTTTTTCAAAATCAACATGAAAGCGACCTATACCAGTGAACTCATTTCCCCGATGATGGAGATTATCGCTGCCATTGGTCTGGCATCGGTTGTCTTTGTGGGGGGGAAACAAGTTTACTCAGGGGCGATGAGTGTGGGCGATTTCACCGCCTTTTTAACGGCGATTGGGCTTGTGTTTCAACCGCTCAAAGGGGCGAGCAATATCTTAGGGAGAGTCCAAGATGCTCAAGCTGCCAGTGAGCGAGTCTTTCATATTTTTGATATACAAAACACCATAACCGATGGAGACGTTGAATTACGTGATCCCATTACACAGATCCAATTGGATCACGTCGCTCTTCATTTTGACGATACAGTTGCCCTAAAGAATATTAACCTCTCGATTCACGCCGGAGAGACCATCGCACTGGTGGGGCAAAGTGGCGGGGGAAAAAGTTCGTTGGTGAACCTTTTGCTCCGTTTTTACGATCCGTTATCGGGGACCGTTTTCATCAATGACCGTACTATCCAAGCGTATACCCAACACTCTCTCCGTTCACAGATCGCTTTTGTCTCCCAACGGGTCTATATTTTCCAAGACACCTTAGCTGCCAATGTCGCGTATGGTGAGCGCATCGATGAGGAGCGGGTTACTCAAGCACTGGTGATGGCAGATGCCCTTGAGTTTGCCCAATCGCTTCCGCAAGGGATCCATACGGTGATGCAAGAATTTGGTGCCAATCTCTCAGGGGGGCAACGCCAACGGATTGCCATTGCCCGTGCCATCTACAAAAAAGCCTCCGTCCTTATTTTGGATGAAGCGACCAGCGCACTGGACAACGAAACCGAACGACGTATTCAAGCCGCACTTCACGCGTATACGCGGGATAAAATCACCATCCTAATCGCCCATCGTTTAAGTACCATTGTCCATGCGGATATGATTGTTGTGATGCAACAGGGGGAGATTGTCGCACGAGGAACCCACCAAGAACTTTTGGAAAACTCCAGTGAGTATCAGCGTTTGAGTCACATCTTGCAAGGAGACCACTAATGGGGTTACCGTTGCACGCGTATATTCGCCGAAAAATTAAAGATGGGGCGGATGCGTTACTGAAATTTTTCTTCCCAATGCACCTTTGCCATGACCCTATCCCCACCGAATCGATCCATCGAATTTTAGTGATACGGCTTAATTATCGTATCGGGAATATTCTCTTTACTACCCCGTTATTGCGGGCATTGGAACAACGTTTTCCCCATGCCACCATCGATGTACTCATGGGTGCTGCATACCCTTCTTCCTTGATTCAAGGGCTTCCCAATGTCGAAAAAGTATTTGATTTTCCCCGAAAGCTCCTTAAACATCCCCTTCAAGCGTACCGTTATATTCGCCAATTGCGGACAACGCACTACGATCTGATCCTCAACCCCAACAGTGGATCTGCCAGTGATCGGGGGGCGACATGGTTGGCAAAAGGAACGTATAAATTGGGGTTTGAGACTGCTACGAACTGGTCACCACTCACCCATGCCATTGAAGCTCCCGATGGGGAGACGCATGAAGCCCTTAAAGCCCTCAAACTGATGCAGGCTTTTGGGAATCACTCTAATGATTTCCCCCAACGGATGGACATCGCTTTGAGCGCGCAAGAGCGGTTTAATGCCAATGTGGAACTCAAAAAACGGCTGGCTTTACAAGGGGTGACCCTTGAAGATGGGGGGATTATGATTGGAATCTTTCGTGATGCACGGTTTGAAAAAAAGATTGAGACGTTGTGGTGGAGTGCTTGGTATGAGGCGATGCGTACCCTCCATCCCAATGCCCTCTTTATTGATATTCTCTCCCCTGAGGTGACCCAACCGCTGAATGAAACGGTGTGTACGCTGAATGAGTCGAATCTACGTAAACTGGGGGGACTTTTGTCGCAAATGGATCTTTTTGTCTGTGGCGATACGGGACCTATGCACCTTGCCACGGCTTCGATGGTACCTACTGTGGCATTGTTCAAAAGCAGCGCACCCATTTTATACGGAACGTTGGGAAAACAGAATCTATCGTTGGTCATTGCCAACCGTCCCCCTGAAGAGATTGCTACTTTGGTCACTACCCATCTTAAGCGGGTGGTTCATTAACAAACCCTTCAATCTTTTTTGAGTATAATCAAGACCAATTCACACTTTTTCAGATGAGGGAAATATGTTCGATTATGAAACGTTAAAACCATGGTTATTTAAAATTCAGCCCGAAAATGCCCACACGTTGGCGGAATTTGTTTTACGAGGGGGGGGATTTTGTCCCCCTTTTCTCAACCCATTCATTACTAAAAGCTTTATCTCTCACCCATGCCTCACCCAAGAGCTTTTTGGTCGAACCTTTTTAAACCCTGTAGGATTGGCAGCGGGATTTGATAAAAATGCCACCATGCTTGAGGGTACCCTTGCCCTTGGATTTGGCTTTAGTGAGATAGGAACCCTCACTCCCCGTCCCCAAGAGGGAAATCCCCGACCCCGTTTATGGAGGCATATCGAAGAATCAACGCTCCAAAATGCGATGGGATTTAACAATGATGGGATGTTTCGTATCGCTCATCGTCTCAAACACATCACCCCTTTTAGTACCCCCATTGGGGTCAATATTGGCAAAAACAAAACCACCTCTGAAGAAAATGCCCTGAAAGATTACATGACCCTCATCAAAGCGTTGCATGAATATGCCGATTATATGGTCATTAATATCTCTTCACCCAACACACCGGGCTTGCGTGATTTGCAAAATGAGACCTTTATCGCGCAGTTGTTTAACGAGGCAAAATCACTGACCGATAAACCCATTTTGCTCAAAATCGCCCCCGATATGTCCGAAGATCAAGCCATTACCCTCTGTACGCATGCGGTGGAGAGTGGGGCAGATGGGATTATTGCTACCAATACCACCATTGATTATTCCCTCGTGGATGAACCCGAAGAGATGGGGGGATTAAGCGGTGAGGTGTTACGGGAGCGCAGTTTTTATCTTTTTGATGCCATCGCCCGTGAATTGTACGGTAAAACGACCCTCATCAGTGTGGGCGGTATAAGCACCCCTGAAGAGGCGTACCGACGGATTCGTGCGGGGGCTTCCTTGGTGCAATTGTATACCTCATTGATCTTTAAGGGACCTTCGGTGATCGAAGAGATTAACACAGGACTTATTGATCTCCTTGCCCATGATGGATACACCTCAATTACCCAAGCCATCGGCGCTGATCGCAAATGAAATTTTTCATCTTACTATTTTTGACACTAGGAACCCTTATGGCCACTGCACTACCCCAGTATGAAACCAAAACCCTTGAAAATGGCTTACAGGTCGTTGTTGTCCCGATGCACAATCATTCCCACGTTATCTCCACCGATATTTTTTACAAAGTGGGAAGTCGAAACGAAGTGATGGGAAAAACGGGCATTGCCCATATGCTCGAACACATGAATTTCAAATCAACCAAAAACCTTAAAGCGGGGGAATTTGATGAAGAGGTCAAAAGTGTTGGAGGGGTCAATAACGCCTCCACAGGGTTTGACCATACCCATTATTACATCAAATCCAGCAGTGAAAATATGGACAAATCGCTTGCTCTTTTCGCGGAATTGATGCAAAATCTTAACCTCAAAGATGAAGAGTTTCAACCCGAGCGCAAAGTGGTCGCTGAAGAGCGTTTGTGGCGAACGGATAATAACCCTATGGGGTATTTGTATTTTCGCCTCTTTAATACCGCGTACCTTTATCACCCGTATCACTGGACTCCCATTGGGTTTATGAACGACATTCAGACGTGGACACTCACTGATATTCAAAAATTTCATGCTACGTATTATCAGCCCAAAAATGCGATCCTTATGGTCACGGGAGATATTGAACCTTCTAAAGTATTTGAAGCGGCGCAAAACCATTTTGGTGCGATTCCTAATACGGTAGAGATCCCCAAGGTAATCACCGTAGAACCCAAACAAGATGGGGCGCGTCGCGTTGAAGTACTCAAAGAGAGCGAAGTGGAGATGTTGGCGATTAGTTTCCCCATCCCCAATTTTCAAGATCCCGACCAACCCAAACTCTCTGCGTTAAGTGAACTCTTAAGCTCAGGCAAAAGCTCTCGTCTGTATAAAACCCTTGTGGATAAAAAGCAACTGGTTAATCAAATTCATGCCTACAATATGGAAACAACCGATCCGGGAGTATTTGTTTTTTTAGCGATTGCCAACCAAGGGGTTAACGCCGAAACGATCGAAAAAGCGATTTGGAAAGAGATTGAAAAGCTCCAAAATGAAGGGGTGAGTCAAAGTGAACTCGATAAAGTCAAAATCAGTACCAAAGCAGAATTTATCTACTCGCTAGAGAGTTCCACCTCCGTTGCCGAATTGTTGGGGGGATATTTGTCCCGTGGCGACATCACCCCCTTAGAACGGTACGAAAGTGCTATCAATGCGCTCACCTCAAAGGATCTTCAAGCGGTGGCAAAACGCACTTTTAATCGTGATTATTCGACCACACTTATCTTACGAAAAGGGAAACAATGACTTTGGTAACCGGTTCAACGACTGCCCTCATCACCCCATTTAAAAACGGGACATTGGATGAAGAAAAATACGCACGACTGATTCAACGACAAATTGACCATGGGATCAATGCGGTGTGTCCTGTTGGAACAACGGGGGAGAGTGCTACCCTCACCTACGACGAAGATCGACGCTGTATGGAAATTGCGGTGGAAGTGTGTCAAGGGACACAGACCAAAGTCCTTGCAGGGGCGGGGAGCAACTCCACGGCTGAAGCCATAGAGGCGGCAAAAATGGCACAAAGTTGTGGAGTAGATGCGATTTTTTCCGTCGCACCGTACTATAACAAACCCTCTCAAGAGGGGCTGTATCAACACTACAAAGCCATCGCCCAAGCCGTACCCACTTTACCCTTTATGCTCTACAATGTCCCCGGTCGCACCGTAGTTGATATTAGTGCCGATACCGTGATTCGTTTGTTTGATGACATAGAAAATATTTATGGGATCAAAGAGGCAACGGGGAGCATTGAACGTACCATCGAACTGCTCTCTCGACGACCGGAGTTGAAAGTGTTTAGCGGTGATGATGCCATTGACTATGCGATTTTGGCAAACGGGGGAGCAGGGATCACCTCAGTCACCTCCAATCTCTTGCCTGATCTTAAAAGTCAACTCGTCGCCAAAGCCTTAAGCGGTGATCTTAGGGGGGCAAAAGTGCTTAATGATACCTTGTATCCGATCAATAAAGCCCTCTTTTTGGAGTCCAATCCCGTAATGATTAAAGCAGCCATGTATCTCTTTGGACTCATCGATACCCTTGAGTACCGTCTCCCCTTGGTACCTCCAAGTGCTGAAAATCTCAAAAAACTCGAAGCGGTTATGCAAAACTACACAATTAAAGGATGGTAACTATGAAAGGAAAAACACTCGTTATTACAGGCGCAACCAAAGGAATTGGCGAAGCGATTGCCGAAAAATTTGCCAAAAATGGGGTCAATATCGCCTTTACCTATAACAGCAACCGTGAAACCGCCAACCAATTAGCCCAAAAATGGGAAACGCTTTATGGGATCAAAGCCCGTGCGTATCCGTTGAATATTCTCGAACCCGATGAATTCAAACCCCTTTTTGAAGCCATTGATGCCGATTTTGACCGTGTCGATTTTTTCGTGAGCAATGCGATGATCTACGGTCGCCCGGTGGTGGGAGGGTATGGTAAATTTATGCGTCTTAAACCCAGAGGTCTCAACAATATCTACACCGCAACGGTCAATGCGTTTGTAGTGGGAACCCAAGAAGCTGCCAAACGGATGGAAAAAGTAGGGGGTGGTGCAGTCGTTACCATGTCCAGTACGGGGAATATGATCTACATCGAAAACTACGCAGGACATGGAACCAATAAAGCCGCTGTCGAAGCGATGAGCCGTTACGCAGCGGTGGAGTTGGGGGAGATGAATATCCGTGTTAATGCCGTCTCAGGAGGCCCCATCGACACCGATGCTCTTAAAGCGTTTACCAATTACGAAGAGGTTAAAGCCGAAACGGTTAAACGTTCTGCCCTTAATCGTATGGGTGCGCCTGAAGATATTGCCGGTGCGGTCTATTTTCTCTGCACCGATGAAGCCAGTTGGATTACCGGTCATACTTTGGTTGTTGATGGCGGGACAACGTTTCGATAATTGCAAGCTCCTGTGGAGGGAACTTGCTTGTCTTAAGGATGCTTGTTACCCTTTTTAGATTGCTTGCTTTTTTTAGCTTTTTTACCCTTTTTGTCGGATTTGCTTTTCTTCCCTTTTTTTCCTTTTTTAGCTTTTTTGCTTTTTTTATCTTTTTTCCCTTTCTTGCTTTTTTTCCCTTTTTTCTCATGCTTATGTTTTTTACTTTTTACGTGTTTTTTAGGGTGATGGTGCTTTCGTGTAGCGATATACGAAGCGTCATCACGCTCGTCAATAGCGTCGATGCTCGTCGTTTGATTTTGATCGTCACTCATTGTGTCGGAATTTTCATCGCTCTCTTTGGAGGGGTGAATGGTAGCAGCTAGGAGGAGGGTGATCGAAAAATGGTCTCGGGTACCGCGTGAAAATTCAGGATCCCGCAAGAGGACAGAGATTTTTTTGCTCCCATTTTTTTGGATTAGCCGTTTGACTTTGAGTTCCCCCATCCCGTAGGCAAAATCGGCCAAATACCAACTTCCAAGATCTTTTTTAAGTCGTTTAACGTAACGGATGGCAGCTTCGGTGGAGAGACACGCATCGGTACGGTCATCTCTCCCTTTTTCGACGATGAGTCCATTGTTACGTCCGGATTGCGCCATAAATTGCCACAATCCTGCCGTTCCATACCCATGACTGTTGGTTCTAAACCCCGATTCACAATAGGGGATAAGCGAAAAAAACGTGGGAATCCCTGCTTTTCTAAACTGCTTTTCAATGGATGCATACTCTTTTTGGGTCGCTTGATGGCGACGCAAATGGCTGTTATAGCTGGTGCGGTATTTTTCCCTTAGATTGGACAGCGCTCCAATTTCTTGATACGATTCATCCGAGCCAATCGATTTTAATGCGGCGTTGAGGGCAGCATCATTGGGCATTGAGGTTGCCAACGCGAGGGTGGAAAACAGTGCGACGATAAGCGCGATACGGAATAGAGAACTTAACATTCGATGTAATCAAGATCTTTATGAAACGTTTCATGCGTATAATACAACGCAACGGCAGAGAGGGTAAAACACGCCGCTCCCACGATGGCACCGGAGCCTAATACTCCGTAGCTCTCTTTGAGGGCAGCAAAGGAGAGGGTAATGGGGACAACGGCTCCACGGACAAAATTGGGGGCAGTGGTGGCAACGGTCGCACGGATATTCGTTCCAAATTGTTCTGCCGCCATGGTGATAAACAATGCCCAATAGCCACAAAAAATCCCCAGTGCAAAAGCACTCCAGTAAAACGTATCAGGAGACGCTCCTTGTAGGGTGTAATACCATATGACGCTTCCTGCGGATGCTGCTAAAAAGAGGGTGAACGCTTTTTTACGGCTGCGGAGTTGTTGGGAGAGATACCCACTGGCAAAATCCCCCACTGCCAAACCGATATAACAATACATCAGCGCCGTACCGGCATTAATCTCTCCACTAATGTGAAGTGCTTGGGCAAATTCAGGGGAGAACATCACCAAAATACTCACCACAAACCACAGGGGAATCCCAATGGCGATGGTTTTGAGGTATTTTTTAAATAAAACAGCGTTGCCAAAGAGGAAGAGAAAATCTCCCCGCTTGACATCATCAGCGACATGATGCTCAAAAATGCCCGATTCGCGCACCCCCACACGTAAGAGTAGCAACGCAAACCCAAGAACTCCTCCGAAGATATAGGCGTTACGCCAATCAAAGTTATGGGCGATAATATTGGCGGCAACCACCCCAAGCACCCCAAAACTGGCAATCGCCATCACCCCATATCCCCGTAAGTGTTTGGGAAGAATTTCAGACACCAGTGTTACGCCCGCTCCCAATTCACCCGCAAGACCGATCCCCGCAAGGAGACGCAAAAGGGCGTATTGCTCCACGTTGGTGACAAACGCATTGAGAAAATTGGCGACTGAATAGAGGATAATGGAGGCAAAAAGAACCGATAAACGCCCTTTTTTGTCCCCTAACATCCCCCAAATGATCCCCCCGATGAGCATCCCCCCCATTTGCATATTGAGGATGGTGGCACCCCATGAGGTGATTTGTTCGCTGTTAAGTCCCAATTCGGTGAGACTAGCAACCCGAACGACTCCAAATAAAATTAAATCATAAATATCGACAAAATATCCCATCGCAATAACAATGACAGGAAGGGTTAACACTTGAGCAATAACAGAGGTATTTGGTTTAGACATTCAAACTCCCAATAGTGATAAATAGCCTTCGATTATAATCGCTTAAAGCTTTTATAGACCCTTTTTGAGGGAAGTGGCGGTTAAAAAGAGGTAATCTCTGCCCGTTACCGTAACACGAAACCGTTTTTGTTGGCAATATTTTTTGCAATAATAAAGATCTTTGATGAGAATGGACATCTCCGAATAGGGGTAATTGGGGGCTTTAGCACCGTAAATCATCTCCCCTCCCATCCAACGACAATTGGGAAAACCGATAATCAGTGATCCCTCTTGGGTCAGGTGATTTTGGACTAAGGACATAAAAAGCGGTTTGAATTCCAAGTTGCTGCTTTGCAACGTCCCAATGGTGATAATCAGATCAAAGAGTCCCATGTCCAATGACGCTAAATCGTTAATATCATGGACAAAAAAGGTCGCATTCCCCTCAGGGAACCGTTCGCGTGCGGCAGCAATAGCCGAGGATGAATGGTCGATGCCGATAAGGGAGAGATTTTCATAGATTTCTTTAGGGAGCATTTGACGGATAAGATCAAACTCATCCCCCGTATTGATCCCCAAATTAAGGATCCGTTTTCTCTCCCCCACCTTGACACTGCGTAACGCTCGTAGATAGGGACTTACAAAACTGGGTTCTTCGTTTTTGTGAATGCGGGCGAAGGGGGAGGTCGTCCCATATTTTTCCTCGTGCGTCTCACTGCGGTGAAATGAGTCGCTACAATCGAGTTTTTCATAGGTGAGAAGGATGGTGGATTGGGTGAGTATTTGGGGGGTGAGCATCCGACAAAAGAGCAATTCTCCCAAATCGCTCCACGCTTTGTAACTGCGATAGCAATACTCAGTCCCCTCTAGGGTGAGTCTCTCCCCCGCATAATGCCCTCGACCACAATCGGGATTGAGGACTTCAAAGCGTATCGTGTCGCTTTCTTGGAGTTGCTCATTTGCCCATGCAAGAATGTCGATGAGAGGTTGGATGGTAAAGGTTTTCACGTGAAAAGGTTACAAAGTTTGGTTTTGAGGTCGTCGAAGTGGGGATGAGTGAAGTCGAAGGGGGCTTTGGGATAGGCTAGGTTGTAGATTTGATTCAGAATGGCTTTGTGGTTCTCTTTTGATTTGAATTCTGAACACGCTAAAAAAGTTTCAATACACGCTTTTTGGTGCGATGGAATGGTTGACAACAGAAAAGATTCCAAATATCCTGCTTGGGTGTTAGGGTCACACATGATATAAATGTCACAATAAGGGGTAAATTGTAAGGAGGTAAACGTTTTCTTTAAACCTTTTAGGGTGTTGTCATAGCCACCATAACTATGGTCGTTTTTTTCATAATCTGCATCAACGATCACTAAAACTTTTTCGATGGTTTCATTCTCAATGCCTGTGCGTAAAAGTCGATAGGTATCGTGATCCTCGTTAAAAAAATTACTTTTTCCCTTCATCCCAAAAAATCGGATACGATTTTCGTCCAGACCTAACTCTCTGACTAAGAGTTTAAGAAGTTCATTGTCATGGGTATTTT
Source organism: Sulfuricurvum sp. (assembly GCA_020721585.1). Classification (GTDB taxonomy): domain Bacteria; phylum Campylobacterota; class Campylobacteria; order Campylobacterales; family Sulfurimonadaceae; genus Sulfuricurvum. The sequence goes on along the minus strand of DYMK01000003.1, from coordinate 73,913 downwards.
TTTCGTTACCCTCATGAAGTATTGCCACCGATGCCATTATCGTACCTCGTGTGCTTGTTCAATAATAGCATTTTCTAAAAGAGCATAGTCATAGAGAGAATGATGCAATTTACCACTTTTTAGGCGTGTTAAGAGACTGTAGGTAACCTCTTCATCGGCTAATTTTTTCGCCACTCGCGCGTACGATTCGATGCATTCTTTGGAATGGGTGGTGGCGAAAACTTGAACGTTTTGCTCTTGGGAAACGGTGAGGATGATTTCCCACAGTTCATCAAGTTGCGTGTAATGGATCCCATTGTCTAACTCGTCTATAAACAAATAACCACTTTCACATTTAAAAAGAGTCGCAACAATAGACACCAAATGTCTCGCTCCATCTCCTAGTTCTGTAAGCTCAAGCCACTTGCCATTGACTCTACATTGTGGAGTATCTCCACCGATAAATTTTTCTATACGGCTGTCAAACTTATGTAAAATACCATTAATAAACTGCTCTTTATCTTTTTTCTGTACAGATAGATAGGCATCTTCAATGTCGCTATTAGAGAGTCCAAAATTATCAATAAATTCTATATTTGGTATGTAGTCAAGGTCAAATGAAAATTCATTGGCATTCACATCAATCGTTTGGTTATTAAATTCAAAATGATATTTTTTAACCCCTTCATGCTCATCAATACGAAAATGGGCATGATTGATATTGGAAGTAACCAAAATACGATTGGCTTGTTCGACAAATTTTTTAGTATCATCTAAAAATCGATTTTCTAAAATATTAAGATTCTCTCGCATATATTTAATAGCTTGTAGTGAACCAATAAAGCATTTGATATTTTGTGCATAAACATTTACATAAACCGCCTCCATAAAAGCCGTCTTCCCCACATTATTTTTGCCACCGATGAGATTGACTCGTCCAAACCCTTCAGCGGTAAAATCTTCAAAACATTTAAAATTTTTGATTTCGATATTTTTGATGAAATGGTCATTCATGGTCAACCTCGTGTTGGGAAATAGTTTTTTGCCGTACAGTGACCGTTATTGTACCGTTTTTGGGAAACCAAAATGGGGGGTGAATCGGTATTTGGGTCTAAAGTGCGTTATAATACGACCATTCAAAACGGAAAAATCCGTAAGCCGCTCACAATGTGCATCTTTTCTCTCGCAAATTTTGTCTGCTTGAACCACCTAAAGGAATTTTACTACTATGTTATTTACCGATTTAAAACTCTCTCCCGCACTCCTAAAAGCGGTAACCGAAGAGGGATACACCACCCCAACCCCTGTCCAAGCACAGGCGATTCCCTTTATTTTAGAAGGGCGGGATATGCTCGCCGGCGCCCAAACGGGTACGGGAAAAACGGCAGGATTTACGTTGCCTATGTTGGAGATTCTCTCCCGTAAAGCGATCAACCCCAAAGTACCGCGTCAGGTACGGGTATTGATCCTCACCCCCACCCGTGAGCTTGCTGCCCAAGTGGGAGAGAGCGTCAAAACCTATGGCAAATACCTCAAATTTAAAAGTGCGATTATTTTTGGCGGCGTAGGGATTCAACCCCAAATTGCCGCTTTACGTCAAGGGGTCGATATTGTGATTGCTACTCCGGGGCGATTGTTGGATCATGTTGCCCAAGGAACCATCGATTTACGCCATGTGGAGATGTTGATTTTGGATGAAGCGGATCGAATGTTGGACATGGGATTTATCAAAGACATTCGTCGGGTTATCTCCATCTTGCCCCAAAAACGGCAAAATCTCCTCTTTTCCGCAACCTATTCGGATGAGATCAAAACGTTGTGCGAATCCATTTTACGCAACCCTGCCATCGTCGAAGTGGCGCGTCGTAATACCTCCAGTGAGTTGGTGACCCAAAAAGTTATCTTGGTCGACTGTGCCAAAAAAAGTGTCCTGTTTGGGCATCTAGTCAAAGAACATAAATGGGAGCAAGTGTTGGTCTTTACCCGCACCAAGCACCAAGCCAATAAGCTTTCGGATTATCTCCAAAAAATCGGGGTCACCTCCGCTGCAATTCATGGAAACAAAAGCCAAGCCGCACGTACCAAAGCGTTAAGCGATTTTAAATTGGGAATCGTTAAAATTTTGGTTGCGACGGACATTGCTGCACGGGGATTGGACATCGATCAGCTTCCGCATGTGGTGAATTTTGAATTGCCCAATATTGCCGAAGATTACGTTCACCGTATTGGTCGAACGGGTCGTGCGGGCAATGAGGGGGAAGCGATTTCCTTGGTGTGTGTCGATGAATATGACTATCTTAAGGGGATTGAAAAACTCATCCATCGTAAATTGGATCGTGACATTATTGCAGGGTTTGAACCCGATCCGACCATCGTTGCAATGCCCATTTTGCAAGGGCGTGGCGGCGGTGGTGGACGGGGAAATAACCACTCCCCCAGCGGAAAACCCCAAGGACAAAAACGCGATGGTGCGCGTCGTCCCAGTAATTCAGGTCGAAAATCGTATTAACTGATGTTGCAGATTTTGTAAGTCGTATTTGAGTTTCGTCATTCCCGCGAAGGCGGGAATCCAGCTAGACTCCCGCCTTCGCGGGAGTGAGGGACGTTTGTGATATTGAGTATAATTTTAAGATTTTTATGCAATTCAAACCAAAAAATAACGCACTGCGTAACATCAAAATAGTAAGGAAAGCAATAGACCATGGTTGAAAATTTTTTAGCCCATTTGGAACGCACCAATTGTGCCATGGATGGAACCTTTATCCAAGCGGTCAGTGAGGTCGTCCGATCCTTAGAACCTGTATTGCAAAGCGATAAGCGGTATGAGACCTATGCGATTTTAGAACGTCTCATTGTCCCCGATCGGGAAATCCGTTTTAAAGTGCAATGGGTGGATGATAACAATAAAGTCCATATTAACAATGGCTACCGTGTTCAGTTTAACAACGCTTTGGGACCGTACAAGGGGGGATTGCGTTTCCATCCCAGTGTTGATTCTGGGGTATTGAAATTTTTGGCGTTTGAACAAATTTTCAAAAATTCGTTGACAGGACTTCCCATCGGAGGGGCAAAAGGGGGATCGGATTTTGATCCCAAAGGGAAAAGTGATTTTGAAATCATGAAATTTTGCCACGCCTTTATGCGTGAGTTGCACCAATACATCGGGGCGCGTGTCGATGTCCCCGCAGGAGATATTGGAGTAGGGAGTCGTGAAATAGGGTTTTTGTTTGGAGAATACAAACGCATTAGCCACAACTATGATGGTGTTTTGAGTGGAAAACCTTACGCATTTGGAGGCTCGCTTTTGCGTCCTGAAGCGACGGGGTATGGGGTTGCTTATTTTGCCGCAGAGATGCTCAAAGCGGAGCTGGGGGATTCGTTGTGGGGGAAAGTGTGTTGCGTGAGCGGTGCGGGAAATGTAGCGATTCATACCATTGAAAAACTCCAACAATTGGGGGCAAAAGTGATCACGTGCAGTGACAGTGAAGGCTCACTTTATGACCCTAAGGGAATTGATTTACCCCTTCTCAAAACCCTCAAGGGGGAGGGACGACGATTATCACTGGAACAGTATACCCCCACGCGTCAAGGGTCAGTGTATACCAAAAAAGAGGCATATCCTCCTCACGGTCACAGCGTATGGACACACCCTTGTTATGCCGCTTTTCCCTGTGCGACCCAAAATGAGCTGAGTCTTGAGGATGCGACAATATTGCTTAACAATGGTGTCAAAGCGGTGGTAGAGGGGGCAAATATGCCCACCATGCCCCAAGCCATTGAGTTGTTTCAACGCAATGGGGTTCTTTTCGCTCCGGGAAAAGCCTCCAATGCGGGGGGCGTTGCGGTCAGTGAGTTTGAAATGTCCCAAAACGCTTCGATGGAACGGTGGGACATCAAAAAACTGGATCGAAAACTCAATGATATTATGTGTCACATCTACAAACAAATTTCCCAAACTGCCAAAGAGCATGGCAAAGAGCGCAATTTTGTCGATGGAGCCAATATCGCTGCGTTTAAACGCCTCTCTGAGGCGATGATCCTTGAGGGTATTTGATTACCCCTTTGGGATTAACCTACATTTACCTAAGTGTGATTACAATTGCACCCATCTTATCGTATTAGGTTTGAAATGAATACACTTTACACGTTATTAAGCTCCATGAAAACCATGGCAACCCTTTTATTGACGTTTGCCATTACCATTGGGTATGCGACGTTTGTTGAAAATGATTATGGTACGATGAGTGCCAAAGCTGACATCTATAATGCCCGTTGGTTTGAGCTTCTTTTAGCCTTATTAGCGTTGAACCTCTTTTTGAATATTCTTCGATTCAATATGGCGCGAAAAGAGAAATGGGCAGTTTTTATGTTTCACCTCGCCTTTTTAATTATTTTGGTCGGAGCAGGGGTAACCCGTTATTTTGGCTATGAGGGGACGATGCACATCCGTGAGGGGGAGACCAGTAATCTTTTGATCAGTGCCGAACCGTATGTGAGTTTTGTGGTTCATCATGGGGACAAAAGTACCACCTTCCAAGAACCGTTGTATCTTTCCAAACGCTCCCAAAACCATTTTGATAAAACTTTACGTACTACTACGGGGGAAAATGTCACAGTTTCCCTTGAAAGCTATCTCCCCAACGCCCATTATGAAGCCGTTGCCGATCCCAAAGGGATTCCCGTGGCAAACATGATGATTACCGCTGGCGGGGGTGGAGAGTCAGTGAGCCTCAAAGCGGGGGATTTTTATGAAGCCAATGATGTCGTGATCGATTTTGGTTCCCATAAAACGTTTCAAAAACCCGTGATTGCCTTGAGTGTGGAGGGGGATCATTTGGTGATGGATACCCCTATGGAACTCAAAACGTTGAGTATGGATACGCGTGAATCCTCCAGTGTCGCTGCGGGAAAAACGCCTCTTGCTGCACGGACACTTTTCCAAAGTGACCAAACGAGTTTTGTTTTACGGGCATTTTTACCCAACGCATCGATGAAGTTGGTCTCTCAATCCACTAAAGCACCGATGGCAAAAGGGGATGATGCCCTAACCTTTGAGGTAACCTTTGGACAAAATCACGCCAAGGTGGTGGTATTAGGCTCACCGAGCGTTGTGGGTGAAAAAAGTGTTGTAGTTTTAGGGGATATGTCAGTAGAAGTGACCTATGGATCCATCGAGCGAAAATTGCCGTTTGCCCTTGCCCTGAACGATTTTCAGTTGGAGCGTTATCCCGGTTCCATGTCTCCTGCATCGTATGCCAGTGAGGTGACCTTGATCGATAAAGGATCGAATATGATCTTCCCCTTTCGTATCTATATGAACCATGTCTTGGATTATGAGGGATTTCGCTTTTTCCAATCTTCCTACGATCAAGATGAACACGGGACAGTCCTATCGGTCAACAAAGATCCGGGGACGATTATTACGTATATCGGCTATCTTTTGCTTGCAGTGGGATTATTTGGGAGTTTAGTGGTTAAAAATGGTCGTTTTGCCCAACTCAGTCACAAGCTTAAAAAACTCGAAGGGGGAAAACTGGTCGCCTCATTGGCAGTGATGGTCATGGTCATGATGGGAAGTGGTCTTCATGCAGAGGAAAATCCCGTTATTACGGTTGCCAAAAGTTTTGATGCTGACCATGCCGATCAATTTGGTCATTTGGTGATTCAAGATGCCAGCGGTCGAATGAAACCACTGGATACGTTAGCGCATGAAATCGTCGCAAAACTTAACCGTAGCGATCGTTTTATGGGTCTCTCACCCAATCAAATTGTCTTAGGGATGATGCTTCGCCCCGATGCGTGGCGGGAAATTGCCCTCATAAAAACGGGGAATCCTGAGATTAACAAACGTATTGGTCTCCCTCCCGAAACCAAAATGGCAGCATTTTCCCAGTTTTTTGATGTTCCCTCAGATAACAGTGGGTATAAATTAGCCGAGTTGGTCGATGCCGCAACGCGAAAAGCCCCTGCCAAACACGATAAATTGGACAAAGCCCTCTTGCAAGTGGATGAACGGGTGAATGTGGCATATATGGTCTATACAGGATCGTTGATCCAAATGTGGCCCAAACCCAATGATCCGCGTCACAAATGGGATGCGACCATTGATGCGTTACAAACCCTCCCTCCCAAAGAATCAGAGATGGTGCGTCTTATGGCGGTCAACTATTTTACCGCGGTTGATGAAGCCCTTAAAAGTGGTAATTGGGATAATGCGAATAAAGCATTAGGATTGATTGAGAAGTATCAACGTTTTGTTGGGGCGAGTGTTTACCCCTCTAAGAATAAAATTGACGTGGAGATTTTGTACAATCAAACCAACATTTTTGAGAAATTATTGCCATGGTATTTTTCCGTAGGTTTGAGCCTCTTAATAATCTCGTTTGCCAAAATTCTGAACCCTTCCATCCGCTTTTTGGGAGTGAACCGTGTTGCTGTGAGTGTGTTGGGACTATTATTCTTGGCACACACCCTTGGATTGCTGATGCGATGGTACATTGCCGGTCACGCCCCATGGTCGAATGGGTATGAGTCGATGATCTACATCGGATGGGCGACGATGCTGGCAGGATTTATTTTTGCCCGAAAATCACTTATGACCCTTGCAGCTACGGGGATGATGGCGGGATTGATTTTGTTTGTTGCCCATCTTAATTGGATGGATCCGCAAGTGACCAATTTGGTGCCTGTCTTGCAGTCGTATTGGTTGAGCATTCACGTCTCGATGATTACGGCAAGTTATGGCTTTTTGGGGTTAAGTGCTTTGTTAGGGATGATTAGCTTGATCCTCTTTGTCCTTAAAAATCCCCATAATGCCGTGCGTTTGAACCTCTCAATCAAAGAACTCAATGCGATCAATGAGATGACCCTTTTGGTCGGATTAGTCCTTCTGACCGTGGGCAATTTCTTGGGTGGCGTTTGGGCAAATGAGAGTTGGGGACGCTATTGGGGATGGGATCCCAAAGAGACATGGGCATTGGTGACCATTTTGGTCTATGCGGTTGTGGTGCATTTGCGTATGATCAAAGGGCTGTATACCGACTTTGCATTTAGTGTCATTTCCCTTTTGGCGTTTACATCGGTATTGATGACCTATTTTGGGGTCAATTATTATCTAGCAGGGATGCACTCGTACGCCAAAGGCGACCCTGTTCCCGTTCCCGATTTCGTCCCATGGACGTATGCAATCATTGCGATCCTTATTGCTATGGCGTATCCTAAACGGCGTATAGAATAATTTTTTTATTCGTCACCCCGATTCATTCGCGTGATGATTGATTTAGCCACTACGAAGATTGCAGGATCGTTGATGGGGAAAATCGACAAAGGACATGATGGCGTTTGACTTCCAATTGCGCTTAAGCTAAAATGACACTATGTTGAGAAAAAAGGTGCGTCATGTAAGCAATTTTTTATTCTTCACAAGCTAGAAACAATTTGTGTTTTATTGTTGATACAGTTGTCTCTTTGTGGAGACATATACATGCTGATAGATAAGGAATAAAATTATGCAACAAATAGGTATCTTTCAATGGTATTCTACAGAAAAAGGCTATGGCGTAATATCAACGATAGATTCGACTATTGAGATTCAAAACAAGCAAGATAAATCAATTGACATACAAAAATATAATGAAGTTTTTATTCATATAACTAATTGGTTAGATAAAAGCACAATTGACATTACAAGCAATCCATTACCTTTGGTTTTTGACGTTATATTTGAACGAGGAAAAATTACAGCTAAGCAGTGTCGCTATTTCAATTATTCAATAGAGGATTTTAAACTTTTATATGAGCTTACAATCCAACATCGTGGGAAATTAGCAATTACAATAAAACCCAATAATAAATCCACTAAATTAGTGAATATAATCTTTAAACAAAATCCAGTTTCTTTTACACATTTTAATATTGTTTTGGAAAATAAACTTTATCAAGTAACTAATGATAATTTTTTTGATTTTATAGAAAAACTGTATAAATATTTTGATAAAGACTTTATAGCGAATGAATTAATTCAAAAAAATGCTTCTATCCGTGCACAAGAAACACCTGATGATAATTTTTTTATATTTGAATTGTGGGAAAAAGGTTTTCTTAATACTGACGATTTGACATTAGAGATAATTAAAGAGAATATTCTAAAATTCAACATCACTTTATTTAAAAAATTAATATCACATCCAGATGTGATAAATATTTATAAAGTACTATTAGAAGAAAATAATTCCGAATTGATTTATAAGTTAATCAATTATGGAATGGCAAATGATTCATTAATTGAGTATGCTGTACTGAAAGTCAAAAAGATTATTTCAGAAATTGAAACAAAAAGTATTATTGCGGAAGCGAGCAGACTTCTAAAAGTATTGAACAATCAATCAACAATAGAAGCAATAGTTAATCATGAAATAGCAATAAGGTTAACCAAAAGTGATGATTCTATTTTTATATTCGATTCATGGGAAGCTGGCTATATTGAGACATTAGAACTAAAGTTTGTTGATATAGAAAAAAATATTCCAAAAATTACTCTTCGTTTATATGAAAAACTAAAATTGCACCCAACAATTGATAAGATTACATGGCTACTTCTATCACATTCCGAAGAACAACTTTTACTTGAAAATATAATATGTGATTTAGAAAATATATTAGAAGGTGACTTTGAATTTAAACATTTTACTCACGTTATTCACAATAGCTTGCTGAATTATTCTTCTGAAAATCAAGTTTTATTCATGAAAAAACTCTTTCATCTGCGTTCGCTGTTGAAATTGGAATTTACTGCTGAAGATATGGGTGTTTTTCTTAGTGAAAAAGTTGTCAATGCTATCAATAATTATAAACAGATTGTTGATGTTTCAACACTGCTTATTGCTAATATTCTCTATAGTTTTCAAAATCATGGAAAGTTCATAGCTGAAAAGGAGCTTATAAAGACCGTATTGACTTCAATTGGTAATCATAAATCAAGAAAAATTCAAATTGACCATTACTTTGACAAATGTGAAGGAATGGGTCGCCTTAGAATTTCAGACCAAACGAATGGAGCGATAACAAAAGAAAGATTTATTACCTCTAATGGTGAGGAAAGATACTATTTTAAAGTAGTATTTGATTACATTAGAGACATTGTAGAGGCAATTAGAAAGATTCCTGGTTCAAGATACAACTCAGATGGTAGATATTGGGGCGTTCCACTAAGACATGGCGACGAACTTATGGCTTTTGCCAAAGCACATAGATTTCTTATAAACTCTGAAAATAAGTTCCAAGACAATAGCCATTTAGTTGAGATTTATCTTGATATAAAAAGTAAACCTGCTGATATTGAATTTTGTTCTGGTGTTGAAACGATAGAAGCAAATTTAATATCTCCTAGAAAATTTTGGTGGTGTGCAGGAGGTAAGTGTTATCAAAACAATATTCATCTACACAGTGTACAGCAGTGGAAAGAATATACTCTTTATGATTTCATAAATATTTTAGAATTATCACTTGAAGAAAAAACTAAGCTTGCAACTTTTCCAATTGGTGAATATATTAAATTTGTTACTATCTTAAATCGTTTTCAAAAACTTTTAGAAAGAATGTATTGTGCCGAGTGTGGACATATACTATATCCCGTTGAAGCTGCAGTTGCCGCTTATTCTGTTACCAGATTTTCATGTGTTAATCAACAATGTGGATTGCACGAGAAGGTGATTTATTTAAATCATTGTCTAAATGGACAATGTAATGCCATTATAGACAGTAGGGAATCCCAAAAATGTTCAAATGGATTATATATTTGCCATACATGTGGAAGCTGTTGTTCGCACGCTATGTTTGAACGAAGAAAAAATAATTTATTAAACAATAACCTACATGTTCATCTTGATTTAAGATATAAAATAGATAATAAATTAGGACATTTAGAAAAAGCAGAATATTTTTGCTATAAATGTGGTCAATGGATGGAAGAGCTTTCCGAAACTTTCTATCAATGTAAAGAGTGCAATGTACACTATGATTTATCTAAATATCCCTACTTAAAAAATATACAGACTAATCGTGCGTATCGAGAAGAAAAATATCCCTCATCTCAAAATGACTTAGTTTCAAAATTCAAAGCAGTACTTTTGGATGAAAAACAATCACTTGAAGCAAATGGAAGAAGTGAAAAGCAAATCTTTGGAATTTTGTTCAATAAAGTCGTTAATATTGACGGCAACGAAATAAGCCTCGCAATGCTAAATAATAGAGCACTTACTAATGAAGTTTTCGCATGAAAATAAATTTATTGAATAAACAAAGCTTCCAATTACGTCCACACTGCGGACGCAATTGAGTTGCTTACATTATAGTAAGAGGTATTTAATGATAAAAGAAGAAATATTACACTATCTAAAACAGCACAAAAATGAGTTTAAAAATAAATATCAAATTTCTAAAATGGCACTTTTTGGCTCGTATGCCCGAGGGGAAAATCGAGACGATAGTGATGTTGATATTGCTATTGAGACACAACTGAGCGATTATTTTGTTCTGTATGATTTTAAAGAGACATTAGAAAATAGATTTCATACCAAAGTTGATGTTATCAGACTGAGAGATAAAATGAATCTCTCTTTAAAAAATAGGATTTTAAGAGAGGCTATTTATGTATGATAAAGTTTTAGTGATAGAAATACTCGACCAGATTATAGAATCAATTGAGATTGTGCAAGAGCGATGCGTATACGCCACGTGTGTTGATGACTTTATGGATACAAAAGCAGGGCAAGAAAAACTCGATAGTATTTGTATGAAACTAATCGCTATTGGTGAAAGTCTAAAAAATATTGATAAGATTACGAATCACACGCTTTTACCACTTTATCCAACAATTGAATGGAAAAAAATTAAAGGAATTAGAGATTTTATCAGTCACCATTATTTTGATTTGGATGCTGAAATGATTTATGGAATTTGCCAAAATAATATTTCTGAACTTTTATTGGTACTTCAAACGATGCGAAACGATGTATCAATCAACTGTTTAAAAATAAGTCAGGAACCGTAAATCAATGACCCGCCAAGACCTAGACCGCCATTTACAAAAAAAAACCGCTCCTCATGCGATGGCACTTTTTGGGGAGAGCCATTTTTTAATCGACCGTTACGCGCGAGCGCTTGCCAACAGTGAGGGGGCATCGGTTTTGAGTCTGTACTATGATGAGTATGACTTTACGACTGCCAAAGCCCATCTCTCTCAGGGGTCACTGTTTGGGGATCAAAATCTTTTGATTATCAAACACGACAAAAAACTTCCCAAAGCGGAGCTGGATACATTGGTCACGTTGGTGGGAAAAAACCCTGACAACACCTTTATCTACTGTTATTATGGGGAGGATGTCAAAGGGGTGGACACTGCGTTTAAAGGTGCACATACGGGATCGGTGCGACTGTATACCCCTTTTGCCAATGAAGCAAGGACGATTCTTATCCACGAAGGGGAGCGTTTGGGCGTTTCTTTGAGTACCCAAGCGGCGATTCATCTATTGGAGTGTCATAACAATGACCTTGGATTAGCGTGCAATGAGTTGTCAAAATTGGCATTGCTCAACAAACCTATCACCCCCTTAGAGATTGACGAACACGTGTATGGACTCAATGAAATCACATTAGACACCCTGATTACCCATATTATTGAGAAGAAAAGTTACCTCACTGATCTGGAAAAATTACTCGAATCGGGGGTTAATGAGATCTATTTTCTCACTACGTTAAGTAAATTTTTGACCGAGTTGTATTTGTTTAACACGACCATCAAAATGAATGGTTTTGTCGATTCTTCTTTGGTATTGGGGTACAAACTTCCCAGTTTTATCGAAAAAGAGCGCGCCTCCCTTGCCATTAAAATTTCCCCCAAAAGTTACCAAAAAGGGATCACTCTTCTACTGGATACCGAACTCAAAATGAAATCAAGCGGAAGTCCTGATCAAGAAGCCCTCCTGCTTTCAGCACTTTTGAAGCTTCAAACGCTTCTTTAACTAAAACTAATATTAAGCTATTCTTCAGTATAATCCGCGCGTTCCTTGCTCTTTGCAACACGATTGTCGTGCTGTATAACAACCATAAGGGGCGAACACCATAAGGAGACATACGCTATGAGACATTACGAAAACTTAGTCATCGTAAAACCTACTCTTACTGAAGAAGAGATTAAAAACACCCTTGCAACCATCGAAGAGGTTATCACGTCAAACGGCGGAGAGATTATCGGTCGTGACGCAATGGGGATGAAAAAACTGGCTTACCCAATTGAAAAAAATATGCGTGGTTATTTCCAAGTATTTTATTACACCGTTGCGCCTGCTGCTATCAGTGAAATTGAGCGTCGTTTCCGTATCAACGAGGAAATTTTACGTTTCGTAACCATGAAGTACGATAGTAAACGTGAAATCGCAGCATGGAACGGTATGGTTGAAAAAACCAAAAAAGTCGCTCCCGTAGCTGCTGAGAAAAAAGAAGAAGTAGCTTCTTAAACCCTTTAAGGAAAGCCCATGTATAACAAAGTCATTTTGGTTGGTAATTTAACGCGTGATATTGAGCTTCGATATGCACAAAGTGGATCAGCAATTGCCAAAACGGCGATTGCGACCAGTCGAAAATTCACCCTTAACGGTGAGAAAAAAGAGGAAACGTGTTTTGTCGACATTACTTTTTTCGGTCGTTCGGGTGAAGTCGCTAACCAATACCTTCGCAAGGGGAGTAAAATCCTCGTCGAGGGTCGATTACAGTTTGAACAATGGGTTGACCAAACAAGCGGGCAAAAGCGTTCCAAACATTCAGTGATTGTAGAAACCATGCAGATGCTTGATTCGCGTAGCGACAGTGGTTCTCAGGGAAATAATAATGAATACAGCGATGGCGGTAACAGTGGTTATGGCGGTGGGTACAATGCTGCCCCTGCACCTAAGCCAGCTTATACCCCACCACCATCGTATTCTAAACCCGCACCCGTACGGATGCCGGAAAATAATCTCCCTGAGATTGATATCAACGAAGACGAAATTCCGTTTTAGAAAAAGCACAAGGAAATAACCATGTCAGAAAAAAGAAAATTTAAAAAACGTTTTTGCAAATATTGCGAACAAAAAGTAGATTTCATCGATTACAAAGATGTAGCATCGTTGAAATTTTCCCTCTCTGAGCGTTTTAAAATCATGCCTCGTCGTTTGACAGGTAACTGTAAACGTCACCAAGATATGGTAACCATTGCCATTAAACAATCTCGCGCAGCGGCATTGATCCCGTACACTGTTTCACGTAAAGTGATTGCAGGTGCTTCTTTCGACGATCGTAGCTATTAAGCCTCATTAACTCAAGTCCCCTTATTAAGGGGTTTTTGAGTTCTTTTCCTCTTGTTATTTATTCCTCTTTGTTATCGCGTCATTAATTGGGGTTTGATTTTTTGCACGGTTTTCATCCCGATCCCTTTGACATTGTCTAGCTCATTCACACTTTTAAATGAACCATGCTCTTTGCGGTATTGAAGAATTGCCTGCGCTTTGGTAGGACCAATACCACTAAGTGTTTCTAATTGTGCCAATGTTGCCGTATTGATATTAACTGCTGCCATTGAGAGTGAAACCATTACTGCTAATAACGCACCTATTTTAACCATAATAAACCCCTTTTGGATGAGATATTATGATTTTAACGCGAAAGAAAAAGGAAGTCAAGCCATTTTTTAGGGATAGGTAATCGATACATAGCCCGTAATGGGTTCAATAGAGAGGGTGGCAGTCCCTTCTTTGGTATCACTATGGGTCAATACAATTTTACACGCAGTAGTAAGTTGTCCTCCATACGGATTTGTGGTACTAAAACTGTTGTAAGGTCGTCCAAAGCTATCAAAAGAGATCGTACCACCACACGTAGTCGTTACTGAACGTATCCCATACGTCTCTTGCAAAAGGAGCTTTTGCTCTCGATTGGGATAGCTCGCAGGGGTGCATTGGGTGTTGAGCCAATAGAGATTTTTCCCACTCAAAGGATCTTTAGCCGATTCACTCTCGGCAATATGACCTGTATTAAGGTCCATATCACTTCCCACATAATAATAATTACCTCCGCTCGAACACGAACGAAAACTAATTTGGGGACGAGCGTAATACCACTGGGGAGCAGTAGGATTATAAACATCATTCATCATCGCCAAATGTTGGGTATAACGGATATGGGTTGCAATTTGTTCTGCGGCTTCTTGTAAGGGATGACGGCTTAAACTGGGAATTGCGACAGATGCTAAAATGCCAATCACCACAATCACAAAGACCAATTCCAACATTGAAAAAGCTAACCGTTTCATATCTTTATCCCACCTTTAGTACAAGCATCACGAGAGGACGATTATAACGAAAGTTTTGCCAGAGCAGTATTAAGTCGATTTAATGCTTCTTCCAAAGAGTCACGCGCTATGGCAAAATTAAGACGGACAAACCCTGATCCTTCTTTCCCAAAACTTACCCCCATACTCACCCCCAATCGCGCTTCATGCACCATAAAGTGACGTAAATCACGATCGTTTAATCCCAAGGGGCGACAATCCAACCACGCAAGATAGGTTCCCTCAGGGGGCATTACCGTGATAAAATTTTGAGAATCTGACCATTGGAGTAATCGCTCTTTATTACCACTTAGATGCATGAGAAGCCTTTGATGCCATTGACCTCCCTCGTTGTACGCTGCTTCAAATGCCACGTGTGAAAGAACCGATCCCTCACCCCAATGGATTTTTTGCGTTTCATACTGAAATTTTTCTCGTAACCTTTTAGAAGCGATACACACCGTTGAGATACCAAATCCTGACATATTAAAGGTTTTCCCTACCCCCAATAACGTCACAGTACTCTCCGATAATTCGGGAGACAAAGAGGCTATTGGGGTATGGCAATGCCCCTCAAACACCAAATCACTGTGAATTTCATCGCTCACAATGGTGATATTATGTGCCAAACAAAAAGCTCCCAGTGCTTTTAATTCGTCTTTATCCCATACCCGCCCAATAGGATTGTGGGGGGAACATAACAGCAGCATCGTTGTTTTGGGGGTAATGAGTCGCTCTAGGTCTCTACTATCAAGCGAATAGTTTCCCTCCCCATTTTGAGTCAAGGAGTAGCGAATCACTTGGCGATGATTATCGGTCACAACCGTAAAAAAGGGGGGATAGACCGGACTCATGACGATAATTTCATCCCCCACTTTACTCAACGCACGCACCGCACATCCAAGCGATGCCACCACCGAGGGGGAATACAAAAGCCATTGGGGGTCAATCCTCCAAGCATGATGAGACAAAATCCACGCACACTGCGCCTCAAAAGCACTTCGTGGCATCATTTCATACCCAAGGATAGGGTGGTTTAAGCGATGTTTGACCACCTCCAAAACACATTGCGGGGTAGCAATATCCATATCCGCCACCCATAAAGGTTGTACATCGTTGGAACCAAAAAGCTTTTCCCGTAATTGGTATTTTTCGGCATTGGAGCTAGCTCGATCAATTGCCTTAAACTCATCCATACCGTTGTTTCCACGCTTTTTCCATCGCTTGGATACGACGGTATTTTTGCGTCGATGACTCCCCCCCTACCACATAACGAAAACCTGCATGTTGGATAAAATGGCGGCGAAAAGCGTAACGGGAAGCGCGCATGATCTCATTCCCACTCGAAGCCCACGATCCCCCTTTGATAAGATTATGCTTCCCATCAAAGGTAGGTTCGGTGAAATCTTCGTACCACGGATGGGGTAAAAATCCCTTATACGGTGCCATTTGGGTTTGCGTCCATTGCCATACATTCCCTACCACATCGTACAGTTTCCCATGCAAAAAGGTATTTACTGGAACCGATGAGGCGTAATGGGCAAAATTGATATTGGCATGAATGGAATCAAAAATGGGGGTGTCTAATTTGGTATGGGCAAGCATTACCCGCCACTGTGCTTCACTGGGAAGTTGGATAATATGGGGGGTGTTGGCACTTTTCCAACGGCAAAACGCTTCCGCTTCAAGGGCATTGACTTCTACGGGCCAGTTAAGCGGAAGGGGAACCTCTTGCGTGAGCGTTCGATAGGTAAAAAATTCCCCGTTAGCTTGTGAAATCCAGAAGGGGGGGCATTGCGCATGGGAGAGTGAGAGATACCTTAATCCCTCTTCATCCCAGTATTTAGGATTTTGATACCCACCCTCTTGAACAAATTCCAAAAATTCCCCATTACTCACCAAATAACGGGAGGCTTGAAAAGGTTCAACTTCGAGGGTCTCTTCCCCATACTCGTTATCCCAACCGTATAACCCACGATCTTCAGACCCTTTCCCTAAGGTGATCTTCATCCCCTCAAACGGGACAAGACGATTGATAGGGTGTTCCCCATACGAAGGACACTGTGCAAAACGGACATCGAACTGAATATGCTTTAAAGGCATTTGACGATGGAGAACACTGGAGGTCTCAATGTGGATGCGTTCGTGTTCAATCCCCATCCAAATTGCCCAAAAAGGGTCTTTTTGGGTCACAGGGAGGGTCATAGGGAGGGTTTGAATGAGATGATCGACACACGCACGAACGGCTTTACGATACTCTCGTACTTCCGCGACCAAAGGCCATTGCAATAAATGACTTGGAGTATCCCATCGCATCTCATCCACTCCAACCGCAAAAAGTTCTTCAAAATGGGGATTGATCCGTTGGGTTAATGCGCCAGAGGCGACCAATTTATTGATATAAAAAATAGCCGTATGCCCAAAATAAAAAATCATCGGGTGGCGGGTGGGTTCGGATTGGAGATAAAAAACCTCATCACTGCGTAAAAGGTCAAACAGTGATTCAAACAGATCAAAACTTTGGTGAAAATAGCGACGCACCTCTTCACGCTTCACTTCAACATACGTCCCATCTAAGGGGACGGAGACCATTAATTTATCTATCATTGCTTTCCCCTTTGTGTTATCCCAACAACGGTTGGAGTTTAAGGATCACTTGCCACACCAATGCCGTCGTAATCCCAGCAGCAAACCCCGCCAAAATATCATCTCCCATTACCCCAAGTCCCCCTTTGACCTCACGGTCAATCCGTCCAATAAGGGAAGGTTTGGCAATATCATACCCCCGAAAAAAGAGAAAACTCAACACAATTTGGAGAGCAATGCCATTGGATAAAGTGGTTAATTCCCCAAGCGTAAACGTCACCGCAGGGGCAATGGAGAGGGCGATCCACATCCCCACCAATTCATCAATCACGATGCGCGAATCATCATGGGTCTGGACGATGGCTTCGTGCTTGTCAATCCCTTTGATCGCGATTAACGTAATAAGGACACTAAGCATAAAAAGGGTTTGTGACCCCAAAAACATCAACACTATAACTCCCAAAGGGAGAGAGACCAATGTCCCTACCGTTCCGGGGGCTTTTTTGGCATGACCACTGTAAAACAGGGTGAGAAAAAACCAATTTAATCGCATTGTTGTGTCAACTCCTTTAGGTCAATGAGGTAGTTTGGTAAAGATTCATCAGTTCATTGTAAAAATCTTTTTCACTGTGCTCTTCAAGTAACCCGTGAATGGGCATAATATCATAATAGAGCTTGGCTAAATTTTTAAATCGATGGGGGTGCAAGGTCGAGACAATCAGGGAAGAGATTTCTTTACGCACCAACACCGCAGGGGGTAACATCCCTTGTTTCATAAGTTCTAAAATGGATTCGGAATTGTACGAAATATGATGATGATGCCCATGGGGACACGTTTGGATACTGACTAACGTTTTGCACGAATTACAATAGGCATATTCGCTTGCCATCGAAATTTCAATATCAATCCCTATTAAATGCTCCATTACCCCTTGGTTGGCATTACGGTCATAATACATCCCGATGCCTGCATGGTTTTGCCCGATCATCAACCGATTGCACCCATAATTTTTCGCCACAATTGCATCCAAAATAATCTCATTGCTCCCCGCAAAAATGTAGCTGTTCTCCAAAGGAACCACAATGGCGCGCCCCATCGGAAGATAATTTTGGATAAAGAGTTCTAAGGTTTCATGCCGAAGCTCATATTTTAGATCACTGCTTTGGTAGGGTTTGAGTAAAAAGATGACAATGAGATCACTCCCCTCCAAACTTTGACGAATCAATCGTTCATGGGCTCGATGGAGCGGATTGGCTGCCATAAACATAGCAGTGGTATGTTTTGCCCCAATTTGTTCTTGCGCGCGCTGAATTTTAATCCGAATCTCCTCAATGGGGGAAAGATCAACGGTATATTCCCCACAAACGGCGTATTTTCCCAACCGTTTGTAGGTGGCATTGACCCCTGGATGGGCGAGGTCTTCCGTACCGTAAATTTGACGAAGCCGTTCAATAGGGTTGATGAGAAATACCTCATCCACGCAAATTTCCCCCACCCATTCATGCTCACATATCAAATCAAGGAGTTCCCCCTCTTTGGCGTTCATCAAAATAATCTCATTTTTGCTTCCGCTGGGAGAGAGGATGAGGGGAAAAGGGAACGTGGAACCCTTAAACACACCACTTTGCAGCACCTCGTCGCACTCCTTGCCATTCATCAAATGGGTTACTGGGGCAAGGATGCCTGCTTTGAGCAATGCAAGGGCGCTTAATGCCTCTTGGTCAATGTATAACGCCTTATTTTTTCTTGATGATGCCATATTTTTTTCTCTTTTCCCATAAACTTTTACGTGAAATGCCCAATTTTTTGGAGAGTTCCGTATCGGGAAAACGGTTTTGAAAATTGGTCATAATGTATTTAACATACTCTTCAATGGGTAAAATTTCCCCTTGATCAAACAACTGCGTTTCACTCTCAATCGTAATCAAACGAAATGGCAAAGTTTCAAAAGGCTCTGTTGTTGCAATAATAGACATTCGTTTTTCAATCAAATCGAAAAACACTTTGTGATCACTTTTTTTGAGGGTTTGAAAATCGGTAATGTACAAAACGCTCCCCGAGGGGGCAAGGGCAATCTCGTGTAACGCATGAGACGTATTGAGTGAAATAAAATGAAGTGTCTTTTTATGATATTTGGTATACCCAAACGCAAACGCATCGGCATATTTGGGGTAATTGCTGCAAACCATTACCGGTAATTCTGTTTTGGCAAAATCTTCTTCAAGCGTAACACTCTCAAAGGTATGGGCAAGGTACCGTTCGTACATCACATTTTGACGACGAATCCGTTCATGATGTTGAAAATGTTGAATTTTTCGGATCAATTCTTCAATCATAAACGGTTTAAGGATGTAATCTTTTGCCCCTGCTGCTAGCGGTTTTGAAACCGTATCGTTGCTCACATAGGAGACCATCAAGATAATTACCGCATTTTTGTACGCATCAATCACGGGGTAAATATCGTGACCACTAATGTTGGTGGAGAGGAGAATCACATCGTACACGTTCTCCTTTAACGCCTCTTTGGGGGAACTGCTAATATCACAATTGTGATTTAAATCACTCAACTTAGAAGCAATACTTTGTGCGAGATAGATCTCATTTTCAATAATTAAAACGTTCATCCAAGGGTCCAATTAAAATAGTGTAACGAAGCGGTTGCAAGGACAGCAATCCCCTCTTTTCGTCCGATAAATCCATGCTGTTCAGTCGTCGTTGCTTTGATGTTGATCCTTGAGCGAGGAATCCCCAAAAGAGCGCTTAAGCTCTTCGCCATCGCCTCTTTGTAGGGGGAAATTTTGGGGGTTTGAGCGATAATGGTAATGTCAGCGTGAAGAACCACAAACCCAAATTGGTGTAGTTTTAAAACACATTCGCTCAGCAATGCTTTGGAATCAGCATTTTTATACGCCGTATCCGTATCGGGGAAAAGCATCCCAATATCTCCCAAACACGCCGCACCCAACAATGCATCAATGAGGGCGTGAATCGCCACATCCCCATCACTGTGGGCTAAAAATCCAAACGGACTATCAATACTTACCCCCCCTAAGACCATCGGTTTACCCATCTCAAACCCATGAACATCCAATCCATTCCCCGTAAAGGTAGCGTTTGAGGGGGGAGCCAAACAGCTTAATGCCAAAACATCCTGCACATGGGTAATCTTATCGGCGCGACTGTCCCCTTCCACAAAGATTCTTGTTCCCCCATACGCGACAATCGCACTGCTTTCATCGGTATACTCATGTGGGGTATTTAAGGCATCCATCAACACCGCTTTTGCGGAGAGTTGTGGGGTTTGAATCCGCTTAACGTGATCACGATTAATGGTATCATCACCATAAATCACCGTATCGCTCACCCCCAATACAGGGACAATGCAATCGGCTTTTCCCTTCGCTTCCACCAAGCGGTGTACCAACTCAGGACTCACACACGATCGGGCAATATCACTGACCAGTACAAAGGGGGTTTGAACCTCAAAGAGTGCATGACGCAAGGATTCCTGACGGGTTTTCCCCCCCGCGACAAACGTATAGTCACACATCTTACGCATGAATACCACTTCATCCGGATGCGAAACCACAATTACCTTGGCAAAATCACCCATTTTTGTGATACGGTTGGTAACATAGTGCCATAAAGGATCATGGTCTATGCGAAGCCACTGCTTTTTTACAGGAACCTTGAAACGGCTTGAATCGCCTGCTGCGAGTAAAATAAGTGTCAAATCGGACAAATTATATCCTGTTTAATGGAATAGTGTTAATAGTGTTACGAAAGTATACATATAAAAAGCTGTTTTTTATCTTGTTTGTGATAAATTCTCCTTCAAATCGTCACGATAATTAGGGGTTTAACGATAATTTTTCCCTAATTATTCTTGAAATTTTTAATATAAGTCAAAACGGATAAGACCCTTTTAGGGGGTCTTATTTATAAGTCCATCGTAGCTTTACGCACAGTCCAAGGAGTCAGATTATGAGAACGCAATGGGTCGAGGAACGAAAAAATGATACGGTTCGTACTCAAATGTATTATGCCAAGCAAGGCATTATCACGCAAGAGATGCACTATGTCGCCAAAATAGAAGATTTGGATCCCGAACTGGTTCGCTCTGAAGTAGCACGCGGACGTTTAATTATCCCTGCTAATATTAATCATACCAATTTAGAACCAATGGCCATTGGAATTGCTGCGCGCTGTAAAATTAATGCCAATATTGGCTCATCGGCGATTGCCAGTGATGTCCAAGGGGAGATTGAAAAGATTCACGTTTCTCAACATTACAAAGCCGATACCGCAATGGATCTCTCTACGGGGGGTGATTTGGACGAGATTCGTAAAGCGGTTATTGCCCATTCTAAAATCCCCATTGGTACGGTTCCCATCTACCAAATTTTGCACGATGTCAACAACAAAATCGAAGATTTAAGTATTGAGGTGATGTTAGAAGTATTGGAGCGTCAAGCGCAGCAAGGGGTGAGTTATTTTACCATCCATGCAGGATTTTTGCTCTCCACTATGCCCAAAGTGGCTAAACGTAAAATGGGGATCGTCAGTCGTGGGGGATCGCTTATGGCAGCATGGATGATGCACTACCACCGCGAAAACCCTTTTTATACCGCGTATGATGAGATTTTGGACATTTGTGCCCGCTATGATGTTTCGCTTTCGTTGGGCGATTCGCTCCGTCCCGGATGTTTGGCAGATGCGTCCGATGAGGCACAATTGGGGGAACTCAAAGTATTGGGTGAACTGACATTGCGTGCGTGGGAGAGAAACGTTCAGGTGATGATCGAAGGTCCGGGTCACGTTCCCCTTAATCAGATTGAACGCAACATGAAAATTCAACGGGAATATTGTCATGAAGCCCCCTTTTATATCCTTGGTCCCCTTGTGACCGATATTGCCGCAGGGTATGATCATATCAGCTCTGCCATTGGTGCAGCGGTGGGAGGATGGCATGGGGCATCAATGTTGTGTTACGTCACCCCCAAAGAGCATTTGGGGCTTCCCAATGCCCAAGATGTCCGAGAGGGGATCATTGCGTACAAAATTGCCGCGCACGCAGCAGACATCGCCCGTGGTCGTAAAGGGGCGCGGGATGTCGATGATGCGATGAGTGATGCACGGTATGCGTTTGACTGGAATCGTCAATTTGAATTGGCTCTTGATTCAGAACGGGCGCGTGAGTATCATGATGAGACTTTGCCTCAAGATGTTTTCAAAGAAGCGGAATTTTGTTCCATGTGTGGACCTAAATTTTGTTCGTATAAAATTACCCAACAGATTATGGATAACCCCGAATCGTTGGCATGGATTGCCCAAGAGGCAAAAACACCCGGCGCACACTAAAGGTTCGTCATCCTGAACGTGATTCAGGAGCTTTAGATTGCGGATCACGTCCGCAATGACCAATACTATAAAATATAAGGAAAAAAACCATGACCGAAGAAAGTGTAAAATCAGCGTTATCCAAAGTAACTTATCCTGGATTTACCAAAGACATCGTTGCCTTTGGATTTGTAAAAGAGATTAAACTTGAGGGTTCTAATGTCACTATTACGGTAGATATTACCTCCAGCGCACCCGAAGTAGCCCAAGAAATTACCCTCAATGCGACCGATGAACTCAAACGTGCGGGTGCTAATGAGGTTGTAGTGAACATTACAGCCCCTAAAATGCCCCGTGAAAGTTCTTCTAAGGGGAAAAACATTGCTCCGCAAGTGAAGAATTTCATTATGGTCAGTTCCGGTAAAGGGGGCGTGGGCAAGTCCACCACTTCGGTGAATCTTGCGATTGCCTTGGCAATGCAAGGGAAAAAAGTGGGGCTTTTGGATGCTGACATTTATGGACCTAATATCCCCCGTATGATGGGGATTGATGGGGTTAAACCTGAAGTGGTTGGAAATAAAGTGCTTCCGATTAGAGCGTATGGCGTTGAAGTGATGTCTATGGGTTCCCTTATGGAAGAGGGGCAATCCCTTATCTGGCGCGGTGCGATGATCATGAAAGCGATTGAGCAATTTTTACGCGATATTTTGTGGTCTGATTTGGATTGTTTGGTTATCGATATGCCTCCGGGTACAGGGGATGCGCAACTCACCCTTGCCCAAAGTGTCCCTGTGACCGTAGGCGTTACGGTCACTACCCCTCAAATGGTCTCTTTGGATGATTCACGCCGAAGTCTTGATATGTTTAAAAAATTGCATATCCCCATTGCAGGTGTGGTGGAAAATATGTCTGGATTTATCGCCCCTGATACGGGTGTTGAATACGATATTTTCGGTAAAGGAACCTCTGAAGCGATGGCAAAACAATTTGATACCCATATCTTGGCGCAAATCCCCATCGAGCCTTCCATCCGTACCGGAGGCGATGAGGGTAAACCCGTAACCTATTGTGTCCCCACTTCAGAGACCGCCAAACGGTACATGAAAGCAGCGGATGAGCTGTGGGCTACCATTGAAAAAATCAATGCAGAGGGGGGAGTCGATAACCAAGCGATTCAACCCAATACCCCTCCGGGTGTATCGGCGTGTTCCACCGCAGCAGTAGCTCCTAAAGCTTCCAGTGGTGAGAGCTGTGGCACAGGGTGTGGCTGTCACTAAATAAAGTCTTGTCATCGTTGAATCGCTACACCGTTAGTTTTAAACCCTAACAAAAACAGTAGCTTTTCCCCACGATGAGAGCTTGTTAAGATTACTTTTTACTGAATGCTGACACACAATTCTGAACCGTCCACATCACTCGCGAATAAGGTCAAAATTAGCGGGGATGATGGGTTTAAAACGGGAAGCTTCAATGGCTTTATTCATCACCCCATTACTAAAATTTAAGGTCACATGATTGTCATAACTGTCGGTGTAGCGGATTGATGAGAGTACCTCATTGACAAATTCGATCAGATAGGTTTGCTCCCCTATGGTGGCTTTATAGTGAGTTGCATCGATGGCTTTGGCTTTTTTTACGATGGTCAAAAAGTCAATCTCATCCCCCATGGTGCATAGGGTCACTTGCTCCAAAGAAGGTTCGATGAGGGTCAATTTTGTACCATTGAGGTAGATGCTTTTTTGGATCGGTTTGGTGTACATCCACAACGCATTTTGGGGCATCGAAGCCCACAGTTCCCCACGATAGACGATTTTTTTGGCATGGTCATCGACCACCGTTTGGGTAAAAAACGCATGAAACGACTTCAGCTCTTTGGGGGAAGCCAAGAGGGTCAATGCCCCCAAAAATAGGATAAGAAAAAAACGCATGAATTCCCTTTTTTTTAAAGTAAGCAATTGTATCCAATCCCCATTAACCAAAACAATAGTTTCAATGTGCTAAAATCACCCACTTTTTAAATGCAACTTAAGATATGAAGGCAATCAATGATCCAAGCGTTTGTAGGAAAATTATTCGGAACTCAAAATGATCGTGAAGTCAAACAGTACCGTAAGCGTGTCGCGCTCATCAATGGACGGGAATCCCATTTCGCTTCCATGGATGATGCAGCACTCCAAGATGCTTTTACTGCCCTAAAAGCATCGGTACGTGCAGGTGAAGCGACCCTTAATGAGGTATTGATTGATTCGTTCGCCATTACCCGCGAAGCGAGCAAACGGGTTTTAGGGATGCGCCATTTTGACGTTCAGCTCATTGGTGGGATGGTTCTACACGAAGGACGTATTGCGGAGATGAAAACGGGTGAGGGGAAAACCCTCGTCGCCACATTAGCCGTCACCCTCAATGCCATGAGCGCAAAAGGGGTGCATGTCGTCACGGTTAATGACTACCTTGCCTCTCGGGACAGCTCGGAGATGGCTCCACTGTACGCGTTTTTGGGCTACAGTACGGGGGTTATTTTAGAAGGGGAGTATGACCCTATCAACAAACGGATCCAGTACGGTGCGGACATTACCTACGGAACCAATAACGAATTTGGATTTGATTACCTCCGCGACAACATGACCTACACCAAAGAGCATATGGTACAACGGGGTCACTCGTTTGTTATCGTCGATGAAGTCGATTCGATTTTGATCGATGAAGCACGTACCCCTTTGATCATCTCAGGCCCTACGAATCGAACACTCGAAAACTACACCAAAGCCGATGCCGTTGCCAAAGCGTTGGTGCGCGATGAACATTTCACTGTGGATGAGAAAGATCGCCTTATCCTTATCACCGAAGAGGGGATTATCCAAGCGGAAGTGTTGTTTGGGGTGGGCAACATCTACAGTGTCGAAAATTCCTCCATCTCCCATCACCTCGATCAAGCGCTCAAGGCAAACTATATTTTTGAAGCGGATGTCGATTACGTCGTTCGCGAGGGTCAAGTGGTCATTGTCGATGAGTTTACGGGACGACTTTCTGAGGGGAGACGCTATTCCGAAGGGCTGCACCAAGCCCTTGAAGCCAAAGAGGGGGTCATCATTAAAGAGGAGACCCAAACCTTAGCGGACATCACTTACCAAAACTATTTCCGTATGTACGACAAAATCGCAGGGATGACCGGAACTGCCCAAACCGAAGCGACCGAATTTGCCCAAATTTATAACCTCGATGTGGTCTCGATTCCCACCAACGTCACCGTTATCCGTAAAGATCTTAACGATCTGATCTACAAAACCGAAGCGGAAAAATTTGCTGCGGTCATCACCAAAATCAAAGAGCTTAGTGCCACGGGACAACCCATTTTGATCGGTACCGCCTCCATTGAAAAATCGGAAAAATTGCACCAATTGATTAAAAATGAGAAAATCCCCCATACGGTCTTGAATGCCAAAAATCATACCCAAGAATCCGAAATCATCAAAGGGGCAGGTCACAAAGGGGCAGTGACCATCGCCACCAATATGGCAGGTCGTGGAGTTGACATCAAAGTCAGCGAAGAGATCAAAGCCCTTGGGGGATTGTATATCATCGGAACCGAACGGCACGAAAACCGACGGATTGATAATCAGCTTCGAGGGCGTTCAGGTCGTCAAGGTGATCCAGGGGTGAGCCAATTTTACCTCAGTTTGGAAGACAATCTTTTGCGCATTTTCGGATCGGATAAGATCAAAGCGATTATGGAGCGTTTGGGAGTCGAAGATGGGGAGTACATCGAATCAGCAATGGTGACCCGTGCGGTCGAAAAAGCGCAGAAAAAAGTGGAGAATATGCATTTTGAAGGGCGTAAAAGTATCGTAGAATACGATGATGTCGCCAATGAACAGCGTAAAATTGTCTATAAATTCCGCACCGAATTGCTCGATCCAGCCTACGATGTCTCTGCTAAAATCGACACCATCCGTCATGAATATGCCCATCATCTACTGAGTGAGTGTGGCATTTATGCGGGGATGCAAGGGGAAGAGATGGATTTAGTGCATCTCCAAAAACGGGTCATCGAAGAGGTCAATATTGCCCTTGATTTCACTTTCGTGGGAGAGATTACCGTGGAGGGGGTGTTGGATCGCTTGCACTCAGGACTCAAAGAAGATTACGAGGAAAAAATGTCTCCCATCGATGAGGAGACCCGCTCCGCCATCGAAAAAGAGATCTATCTCAAAACCTTGGATACGGTATGGCGTGAGCATCTCTACCAAATGGACAGCATGAAAACGGGGATTCGTTTACGTGCGTATAACCAAAAAGACCCCTTAGTGGAGTACAAAAAAGAGAGTTACAACCTTTTCACCGAATTGATCACCACCCTCAAATACGATACGGTTAAAACCCTCCACATCATCCGTTTTAGAGTCGAAGAGGCTCAGGATGAGGCGCAAGCCTTAGCGCACCAAATGGAGATTGAAAAACGGCAAGAGGAGCTAGCGATGTCCCTTATGGGTGCCCCTTCTCAATTGGAAAACACCAAAATTTCCCGCAACGACGATTGCCCTTGTGGTAGTGGTCTTAAATACAAAAATTGTTGCGGTAAATCAGGGCCTAAAAAAGGGATATTTGCCTCTTGAATATCATCGGCTATCTCGTTAAACGCTTTTTACGGTTCGATAAAGAGCAACCCTTTATCTTTCTCTCTGCCTTGTTGGCGTTTTCAGGGATTGCCCTTGGGGTGATGGTACTGATGATTGCCATGGCACTTATGAATGGGTTTGACAACGAGTTCAAGAAAAAACTCACCGTCATGAACTACCCCCTCACCATTCAGCCCAAATTTTTTGGTTCGGTGGATGTCGTATTGCTCCATCAACTCGAAGCCAAATTTCCCCAACTCTCCTTTAGTCCCTACCTTAACTCCTCAATTTTGTCCCGTCACGATTCAATGCTGGAGGGGGGATACCTCTTTGGGGTCGATTTTGCCCGTGAAGCCAAGGTCAACAGTGTGGTCGCAGAGGCTCTAAAAAAACACACCCCGCACCATTTTGAGGTAATGATTGGAGAGGCACTTAAAAAAGAGTACCTCCTTAGAGAGAATGAAAAAGTGACCTACATCTTCACCCAACTCGAACCGGGGGGGATGGGGATGACCCCCAAAATGAAACGTTTTAGTGTCACCAGTACCTTTAATTCTGGGTTAAGTGCCTACGACAAAGGGTTTTCGTATATCCCCCTAGAAGCGATGCAAAAGGTGTTAGGGGTTCCTGAGGGTCTGTACGATGGGATTCATGTCTACTCAACCAATCCCGAAGTCGATATTCAAAAAATTGCCCCGTTCCTCCCCCAAAGTGTCTCGATTCGGGGATGGTGGGAAGATAATGGTAACTTTTTTAGCGCACTCAAAATGGAAAAAACCTCCCTCTTCATCGTCCTCATGCTCATTATTCTCATCGCCGCGATTAATATTATCTCCTCGCTGTTGATGACCGTCATGAACCGTCGAAGTGAAATCGCCCTCCTTATCTCTTTGGGTGCTGCCAAATCAGAAATTAAAAAAGTCTTTTTGATTTTAGGGGTAGTGATTGGGAGTTTGGGGATTATTAGCGGTTCCATTTTAGGCTTTTTGGGGATATGGATTTTGGGATCGTTTGATATTATCTCACTCCCTGCTGATGTTTATCCCACCGCTACGCTCCCCCTTGATCTTACCGTAGGGGATTTTTTCTCGATTATCACCGGAGCCTTTATTATCGTCCTTCTTTCTGCATGGTATCCTGCCAAAAAAGCCTCTGATGTCGATGTCCTTACGGTGTTAAGGAATGAGTAACGTCAAAAACTACGCCATTGACTTATTGGAATGCTAAGAAAAACTTTTATAGGAGATGTATAATGGAAGAGTCTCTATTTAATGATTTATTAACAAGTGCCGGTGAAGCCAAAGCAATTTTAAACCATCAAAGAAAACCTTCACGCTCTTTTATGCTTGATGAACCGGATGCTAAGTCAATACGAACACAATTGCAACTCACACAAGATGAGTTTGCAAAATTATTAAATATCAGTGTTAACACCCTCCGTAATTGGGAACAATCACGCCGTAAGCCAGAGGGTCCTGCGCGGGTTTTACTCTCTATTGCTGCTACGCATCCCGAGGTATTTTCCCACGTTTAGTCTTTTTTACTATTATGACCTTTTTTAGCCTGCCATAGCGGATATGACACCTCTTTTTTTTACCCTCGTTTTATCGCCGTTACGACAAAAATGGGGTATTCCCCCTCTTCTTTGACTACCGTGTGAGCGTGATGAAATCGAACGTTATCAAATCCTACTTCCTCCATGATAGCACGTAACGCTTCTCTCTCAAATCCAAAATGAAACACCCCCTCATTGCCATGCGAGTGAAATGTCCCATCTTCGGCTTCCAAATCGGCAAGAGCAACAAACCCCTCTTTTTTAAGATGGGCATGAAACGTCGTAAAAAGAGCTTTGGTGTCTTCGACGTGGTGCAGTGCCATGGAGCTTACAATCCCATGAAACGTACTCTCCAAAGGTGTGGTCATAATGTCTTGACACACGGTCTTGACGCTGGCTTCTGCACTGTTTTTTGCTTCAAGTTGTTCTAGCATTTTAGAAGCGAGATCTACGCCTGTCATCGAATGCACCAACGGAGCAATTTTAAAACTTAGCAATCCCGTCCCCGCACCAAAATCCATAATGGACATCGTCGTGTTCAACGCAATACGACTGCTAATCGTCCCAAAAACTTTGTGGGCAATAACCTGTCGCATATCCCCTTTGTCCCATTCACTGGCAACCGCATCAAAACGTTGTGTCATTTTTTCTCCTTTAGTTCATTACAAATAAAAACAGATACATACCACACCCCATAAGCGAAGTGAGGGTTAATGCACCAAAAATCCATCGTCCCATTCGGCGATGCTTTTTCATCCCCTCTTGCCCCACGCGTTGATAGGTTTGATACGAGCTAATCATCAAATAGATCCATCCTCCCACCGCTAAAAGGGCAATGAGGATATGGATTGCCAAAAACAGTACCAAAAAGTCGTATGAGATGGGGGACATTTTGACGTATTCGATAAATCCACCCTCCAGACGAACCCCAATTTCAAAAATCAGCACCATCACGATGGTCATTCCCAAAATAATCATTTGCGACACGTAGTGCGCTTTAATTCTCCCTATGGCAGCTTGATAGATCGATAAACCCAATAAAAAAGGCAACAACGCAAAAAAAAGGGTCACGACATCCATGTAGCACGCCGCACGTGTCCCCAAAAATCCAGAGTCAAATAACATAGCCATCCATTCCAATAAAATAGTCGCATTATAAACCACTTTTAGGGGT
The DNA here is from genome assembly GCA_020721585.1 of Sulfuricurvum sp. GTDB lineage: Bacteria > Campylobacterota > Campylobacteria > Campylobacterales > Sulfurimonadaceae > Sulfuricurvum. The sequence goes on along the minus strand of DYMK01000003.1, from coordinate 44,300 downwards.
ATATTGCTATAATTCCGAAAAAAAAGGGACTACTATGTTAACCGATCGCGTTAATACCTTATCAGAATCGATTACCATCGCTATTTCAACCTTGGCGCAAGAGTTAAAAGCGCAAGGAAAAGACATCATCAGCTTTTCAGCCGGTGAACCCGATTTCGATACCCCTCAGGTGATTAAAGCAGCCGCCATCACCGCTATCAATGAGGGCTTTACCAAATACACCGCCGTTGATGGGATTCCTACCCTTAAAACAGCCATCGCCCTTAAACTCAAACGGGATAATGGTTTGGAGTACACGCCTTCCCAAATTATTGCCAGCAATGGGGCAAAACACTCCCTCTATAATCTGTTTGCCGCAACGATCCAAGGGGGAGATGAAGTGATTATCCCCGCTCCCTATTGGGTGACCTATCCTGAGTTGGTGCAGTATTGCGGTGGCAGTGTTGTCGAAGTAATGACCGATGATGCAAGTGGATTTAAGATCACTCCCGCGCAATTGCGTGAAGCCTTAACCCCTAAAACTAAGATGCTTATCCTTACCTCCCCCTCCAATCCCACAGGGGCGGTTTATACCCGTGAAGAGATTATCGCACTGGGTGAGGTTCTTAAAGGGACAGAGGTTATGGTTGCCAGTGATGAGATGTACGAAAAACTTATTTACGATGGAGAGTTTGTTTCGGTCGCTTCGGTGAGCGAGGATATGTTTAACCGCACCATCACCATCAATGGGTTAAGCAAATCAGTGGCAATGACGGGGTGGCGTTTTGGGTATATGGCTGCGGCAAATACGGAACTTATCCAAGCGACTAAGAAACTTCAAAGTCAAAGCACCTCGAATATCAACTCCATCACCCAAAAAGCGGCTATCGTAGGACTTAATGGGGATGCGGATACCGATATTGAAACGATGCGGGTGCAATTTAAAGCGCGTCGTGATGAAGCAGTCAAGCTCATTAACGCCATTGAGGGGCTTTCTGTTCTTTCTCCTGCAGGTGCGTTTTACCTTTTTGTCAACATCAAAGCCATTACTAATGACTCAATGGCATTTTGTAAAGCACTGCTTGAAGCACAAGGGGTTGCGGTGGTTCCGGGGATTGGTTTTGGGAGTGAGGGGTATTTTCGATTCAGTTTTGCAACCGATATGGAGAGTATCCGTACGGGAATCGGACGAATCGCTGCGTTTGTGGCAACACAAAAATAACTTCTAGTATCATTATTCCCGCGAATGCGGGAATGATAAAATTTTCTCACCCTAAGCGTAACTTTAGGGTCTAAAATTATTTAATCAATTGTAACGCTTCAATAACGGCATCAATGTTACCCAAAGGAAGATGCACTTTCCACTCGGGATTTTTTGCATCGCCTGAGAGTGAAATGCCAATACTGGCAACGCTATCAGATCCTTCGCCATAGGGGGTATCGATCTTACTAACAGCAATGACCCCTTTTTTGGTTCCATTCAACGGTATTTCTTTGATGATAGCAGCAGCTGATCCCATAATTTCTCCTAATAAAGTGATATGGTAGGAGTGTATCGGGATTTTTGCTAAAAAAAGCTTAAAAAAAAGAGTCAGCTCAGTTTGAACTGATAGAAGCTTTAGTATTTCCGTAAATAAAAGCGTACATTCGTTTGTAATAACGCTCATTTCGGGTACGGTCAGTCGCACTAAAATGGTGGTATCGTCCTAATGTTTCCCACGAATATCCAAAACTTTTGACCAATCCCGTAATAATCCGGTTGGCGTGTTCTCGCTCTACGGCATCAATAAAATACTCTGCCAAGCGTGGATTAGGGTGATATTTGTAATTGATTTGGTAGGGTCCAAGATCGAGATTAATGACCCCTCCATCGATAAGGGCTTGGGCTTGCATGACACACTCTTGGGTGGAGTTGCATCGGATAATATGCCCATTGACCACAGGAAATCCCGCTTGTTGCGCCCGCAATGCATCTTCACTGGAGTTAATCCGAATCACATTGGGATTGCACTCCCCCGTAGGCTCCTTGAGGCATTCACAATGACGAATCGCATCCAATACAATATCAGGCATACGAATATCACTCCCAAAATTGCCCTCTTCTGCGGATACACTCAGTGCTAATAGTACTAATAATAGCAGTTTCTTCATACCATACTCCTTGGTTATACGTGGAATAGTTTTGCCAATTTTGCCTGAAATTTAAGCCACGCTTTTTGTTCCATCAGTGGAAAACCCCCATAAATTCCCGCTTTGGTAACACTTTTGGTAATCCCTGAACGGGCAGCAAAGGTGCTAAAGGGGGCGATGGTCAGATGACCTGCGGTGGCGGATTGTCCCCCCATAACAACGTTTCGTCCCAACGTCGTTGAGCCTGCCAGTCCCGATTGGGAGACCAAAATAGTGTATTCACCAACGATACAGTTATGCCCGATTTGGACGAGATTATCGATTTTAGTCCCCCGCTTAATCACAGTACTCCCAAAAACGGCACAATCGATGGTGGTATTGGCACCAATTTCCACCTCTTCTTCGATCACCACATTCCCGTTTTGGTAAAATTTAATATGCTCCCCTTGTTTGGTATGGGCATACCCAAATCCATCACTCCCAATCACGGTTCCCGCATGGATAAGGCAATTACGACCAATGGTACAATCCCGATAGACACAGACATTAGGGTACAGCGTAACATTATCCCCGATAGTCACATTGCATCCCACATAGACTCCCGCCATAATCGTACAATGTGCGCCGATAGAGGCACCTTTTTCGATATGGGCAGTGGGATAGATAATGGTATTATCCCCAATAGAGGGTTCACGGTCACTATCAACAACGGGTTTAGCAAAAAGTTTAGAGAGTTTTGCCACCATCAAATACGGTTCTTCGGTAATAATGGGGATCACATGAGCGGGGAGAAGATGCGCTTTAGCTTCGGGTACGATCACGCACGAAGCGTTGGTCGTGGCTAAATCTTTTTCGTATTTGGAATCGGAGAGAAATGAGATTTCTCCCGATACCGATTCTTTGAGGGTATTGATACCGCTAATCTCTCCCTCATATCCTGAGGGTATTTTCCATCCCAATAACGAACCAATGTCAGAAAGGGTCATGCTTAACGCTCCAAAGCGACAGAACCGCTTCGTACCATTTCACGGGGATGGAACCGTTTAATCGCTTCTAAAAAATGATTGACCCGATTGGGTTCATCCGCAACCATAACCATTACCGAATCACTTCCCACATTGATAATTTTTCCATTATACGCATGGGCAAGCACTTGAATATCCGCTAACGATTCGCTCAAAGGGATTTTGACCATAGCCACCTCTTTTTCGACCAAATCGGCATACTCGTACACTTTGAGTACGGGGATGAGCTTATGCAGTTGTTTGGTGATTTGTTCCATCACTTTAAGCGATCCATTGGTGACGATCGTGATACGGGAGTATTTTGAATCGGGAATGGGCGCTACGGTGAGTGATTCAATATTGTATCCCCGTCCTGAAAAAAGTCCTACGATACGGGAGAGGACACTTGCCTCATTGACTACGATAACGGACAATACGTGTCGTGTTTGCTCCATTATTTATCCTTATATTCTAACATCATATTAAACAATGACCCGCCCGCAGGAACCATCGGTAATACGTTTTCAAAACGCTCAACCGCGACATCAATAATCGCGACGACATTTTTTTCAATCGCATCGTGTAATGCCGCATCAAACTCCTCTTTGGTGGTGACGCGATATCCAACTCCCCCAAAACTCTCCGCCAATTTCACAAAATCAGGTTGTATCGAAAGATCGGTCGAAGAGTGGCGTTTGTCATAAAACATTGTTTGCCACTGACGTACCATCCCCAAAAAGTTGTTATTCAAAATCACATTGATAACGGGAAGATCATACTCTACGGCGGTCATCAACTCTTGGATGTTCATCAAAATCGAGCCATCTCCGGTAATGTTGATACTGACACGCCCTTTATCGGCACGTTTTACCCCAATGGCGGCGGGAAAACCATACCCCATTGTCCCCAATCCCCCCGAACTGTTCCACTGACGGGGACGGCTAAAGGGGTAAAATTGGGCAGTCCACATTTGGTGTTGTCCCACATCGGTAGAGATATTGGCACCATCGCCCAAAATCTGACCAATACGCTGCACCACCCATTGCGGTTTAAGACGATCGGTCCCTTCGGTATAACCAAGGGGGTGCAATTTATTAAAATTGGCAATGGTCTTAATCCATGGGGCATAACGACTTGGGTCTACTTGCTCTTTTGCCAAAGGGATCAAGGTCTCTAGGACATTTTTGACATCTCCTACGATGGGGAAATGGGCATTGACCAATTTAGAGATACTCGCAGGGTCAATATCAACGTGGATGATCTGAGCATTTTTGGCAAATTCGGAAATTTTACCCGTTACACGGTCATCAAACCTCGCCCCAAGCCCAATGACCAAATCGGTCTCCGACATCGCCATGTTCGCGGCATACGATCCGTGCATTCCCAACATCGAGATGAGCAACGGATCAGAATGATGCAACGTTCCCCGTGCCATAAAGGTCTCTACCGCAGGGATATTCATCGCCGTGGAAAATTCACGCACCAAATCCGAAGCCCCCGAACTGATCACCCCACCCCCAAGATACAACAACGGACGTTTGGCATGGGCAATGGCATCGACCGCTTTTTTGATCTGACGAACATTTCCTTTGATCGTGGGTTTGTAGGTCTCTAGCTCTACTTCTTTGGAATAATCAAACAGGGCTATTTGTGCCGTTACGTCTTTGGGAATATCGACATGGACAGGACCTGGGCGACCCGTACGGGCAAGATAAAATGCCTCTTTTAAGACACGGGGAAGGTCTTTGGCATCGGTGACCAAATAGTTGTGTTTGGTACAGGGTCGGCTAATACCCACCGCATCAATCTCTTGGAACGCATCGGTACCAATAAGGGACATCGGGACTTGCCCACTGATGACCACCAAGGGAACCGAGTCCATATAGGCATCGGCAATCCCCGTCACCGCATTGGTAAATCCCGGTCCTGAAGTGATCATCGCAACGCCCACTCTCCCTGAGGCTTTGGCATACCCCTCTGCTGCATGAACCGCTGCTTGCTCATGGCGTGTGAGGATGTGCTGAAAGGAATTTTGTTGATAGATGGCGTCATACACGTTCATGATCGCCCCTCCTGGGTACCCAAACACTACCTCGACTTCTTCCGCGATAAGGGCTTCAATAACCATCTGTGCGCCACTTATTTGCATCTCGTCTCCTTTGTAAAATTAAGTTCTAACGTGTCCTTTATCGCCCAACAAGGGATAGAAACAGGTTGTAAAAAGTGCGCCATTATAGGAGAGGTTAGCTATGAATTACGTTAAATAGTTGAGACGACTTAAGAATAATGGGGTAGAATTTACCCTAGCATAAGATGTTCGCTTTGAGATTCACCTTAGCGTCAGAAAAGAACCAATCGCCATTAGATCAAATTTATAGCTAAACACAAAGGTCAGGAAAAAATATCATGGACGCAAACGTAGCCCTAATTGGTTCAGGAAACCCATTTTTTAGCGATGAGGGGATTGGGTTGTATGCGGGAAAATACTTCAAAGATAATTTTACCTACGCGCCTGCTTTGGATATTGTCGATGGGGGGACGCTTGGCTTTGCGTTGATGCCACTGCTTCAAGCGTATGAATACGTTATTATCGCCAATACCAGTTCAGAAGGTACTAGAAACGTTGGGACAATCACGGTGATGAAGGGGGAAGAACTCCTCTCGCATCAAGGGATTAAGAAAACCGCCAACGAAGTAGAGATTACCGAGATGCTTCAAATTTGTTCGATGGCACACCATTGTGCGCAGGTGACCATGGTGAGTATTGTCCCTGAAGACATACTCAGTGTCTGCGTGAATGTCTCTCCCGCTTTGCGCACGCACTGGGAAAACTACCTTCAGATGATCGTACAACAACTTGCCCAATGCGGTATCACTGCAACCCCAAAAAACGAGCGGATGGATTTGGATGCGATCATCGAGCAGTTTGCCAATCCCAGTATTGAACATGGGAAAGGGTTTTAAGATTTCATGGTAGTCTTAGGGGTGGGAAATGTTCTCCAAGAGGACGATGGCTTTGGGATCTATGCGTGTACCTATCTCTATGCCAATTATACCTTTAGCCCCCCGATTGAGATGATCAATGGGGGCGTTGAGGGGATTAATCTGCTTAACCTTTTTTTAGAAAACGATCCCATTTTGATCCTTGATACGATTCATCTTGATGATGTTGCCGGAAGTATCTACCATATCCCCTCAGAACACCTCAGCGGCTATGGACTTAACCGCGGTGGGGCGCATGAAGTGGGGGTGATGCAGTGTTTGGACATGATTGAACTCATGGGTCATCCCTTGCCCTACTCAAGCGTGATGGGGATCGTCCCACAATCACTTAGCTTTACCATGGGGTTAAGTGCGCCACTCATCCACCAATTTGATCCCTATATCGCCACGGTCATCGCGACCCTTAAAAGCATCGGGATTGATGCTACCCCCAAAGAGACCTTAAAGAACGTACATGATATTATAGAGGCATTTACGTATCCCACCCTTTGTCGATAAAAGGATTCGTGTATGGAACTTGGGTTAATCATCATTTTTTGGTACGGAGTGTTGCACGCCTTTGGGCCTGACCATCTCACCGCCATTGCCGATTTTTCGATCGGTCGAGATACGAAAAAAACGTTGATGGTGGTGGGTGCTTTTGCCATTGGGCATGGGTTGATGCTGTTTATCTTTGCCCAATTGCTCCACTTCTTTGTGATCCCCCAACGCATTACCGATTATGGAGATGTGATCGCTTCGAGTGTTCTTTTCGGTATTGGTTTGTATCTTCTGTATATGGTCTACGCCAACAAAATTCATCTGCACACCCATATCCATAATGACCACAACCATATCCATATTTGGTTTGGCAACGAACACGACCACCCATCTTCTTCCACAGGTGGTCGTTCTGCGTTTGGGATTGGTGTCCTTATGGGGATTGGGGGAGTGCGGGGGATGTTGGTCACCCTTGGGATGCTTCAGGGGCAAAGCATTGATGCGTGGATGATTGTGGCGTTTATTGCAGGGGTGATGGTCATTTTTTTAACGTTTGGATGGGTGATATTATGGATAAATAACGATATACTCACCACGATCAAAAATGTGCGCCGTGCGTTTACCACGGTTGGAATCCTCTCCCTTCTTGTGAGTGGAAATATGTTATTTGGATAAAAAGGATTAGTAATGTGTAAAGATTGTGGATGCTCACTGACGGATCACGACCACCACGGTCATCATCATGACCATTCACACCCCCATCAAGCGGCGCATGAGACGCTTCACCATAACCCTCAGCTCAATGATGCAAAAACGATCTCCGTCATCAAAAAGATTTTGGATAAAAACGATCAAGAGGCGCACCACAACCGTGAACATTTTGAAGAGCATGGCGTTTTAGCGATTAATCTGATGAGTTCACCGGGGAGCGGAAAAACGGCATTGTTAGAAGCGATGGTGGGGATTTCCCCCTTTACCTTTGGGGTGATCGAGGGGGATTTAGAGACCAGTCGCGATGCCGACCGTCTCAAAGCCAAAGGGATAAATGCCATTCAAATTCAGACGGGGAGTGCGTGTCATCTGGACGCATTTATGGTACACAAAGGGCTGCATGATTTGCCCTTAGCTCCACTGGATGTCTGCTTTATCGAAAACGTCGGGAACCTCGTTTGCCCTGCGAGCTACGATGTGGGTGCGCATCTTAATATCGTCCTCGTCTCGATCCCTGAGGGGGAAGATAAAATCGCTAAATATCCCGTTATGTTCCGTTGTGCCGATCTGATCCTGATCACCAAAACCGATTTGTTGCCGTATTTCAAATACGATATCGAGCGCGAAAAAGCGCAAGCACGCAGGCTCAAACCCAACGTCGATATTTTGGAAGTGAACATCAACGACGAAGCCTCCATCATGAAGGTGATCGAGTGGGTTGAATTTAAACGAAAGATGAGAGCGTAATATGTGTTTATCTATCCCCTCAAAAGTGGTTAAAATTGATCCCGAGACCAACACCGCCACCGTTGATACGATGGGGGTTCAGCGCAGTGCTGGATTGGATTTGATGGAAGAGGGAAGTGTTCAAATCGGCGATTATGTACTCCTTCATATCGGATTTATCATGAACAAGATCGATGAGGAAGATGCCCTCGAATCGCTGAGGGTTTATAAAGAGATACTCGATGTGATGGATGAGCAAGAGAGGCGTGCCGCGATAGAAGAGAGTGAGAACTGTCCGAACGGCGGAGTCTAAGATGGGATTGGAACTTAAAAATCTCTATGATGATTTTCGAGATGCGGATACGATAAAAGCATACGCGAAGATCATCGCCGTGGATGCCTCAAAGCTCTCCCACCCGATCAATATCATGGAAGTGTGCGGCGGACATACCCACACCATCATGAAGTACGGAATTCTTCAGCTTTTACCTAAAAATATTAAATTCGTTCACGGTCCGGGATGCCCCGTGTGCATCATGCCCAAAGAGCGGATTGATCACGCATACGTATTGAGTCAACAGCCTAATGTCATTTTGGTGACGCTGGGCGATATGATCAAAGTCCCTGGAAGCAATGGAAGTTTACAAGATGCTAGAGCCAAGGGTGCGGATGTCCGTTTCGTCTACTCACCTCTGGATTGTCTCAAAATCGCCCAAGAAAACCCCGATAAAACAGTCATCTTCTTCGCTATCGGATTTGAGACGACGACCCCGATGACCGCCGCCCTTTTAGACACGGTGATCCGCCAAGAGGTCAAAAATATCCTCTTGCACGTCAACCACGTCACCGTACCTGAGCCGATGCGCGCGTTGATTAGTGATGAAGCGTGTATTATTGATGCGTTTTTAGGACCTTCCCACGTCAGCGTTATCAGCGGAAGCAAAATCTACGAAGAGTTCCCGCGCGATTGGGGCAAACCCGTCGTAGTCAGCGGATTCGAGCCGGTGGACGTGATGCACTCTATCAGCATGATCGTCAAACAATTTATCGAAAACCGATGCGAACTCGAAGTGGAGTACAAACGTGCCGTGACGCGTGAGGGGAACCTCAAAGCTCAAGCGATGATGGACAAATATTTCCACAAGGTAGACTTTCGCTGGCGTGGTCTGGGGGATATTCCCCAAAGCGGGATGGGTCTACGGAGCGAGTATGATCGCTACAACGCCGAAAAGATTTATGATGCCGTATTGCCCAAAGAGGAGATCAACGATCACAAGCTCTGCATTTGTGGCGATATTCTGAAAGGAAAAGCCTCCCCGCCGCAGTGTAGTATCTTCGGCACCGCGTGTAAACCGACGACTCCTGTGGGAAGCTGTATGGTCAGCTCCGAGGGGGCGTGTTCGGCGTATTATAAGTATGGGAATTTGCCCTTGTCTTGAACGACCCTTATTTGTTCATACACCCTCATCCACTTTTCCCCCCAATCATACCGATTTACCCTTACACTTCTTTCAACAATTCGTGTGGCGTAGAGAGTGTGCCATACACCGTTTGGGTTGGGTAAGCGATGGTAATGTCCTCTTCTTTCATAAACGCATCGACAATATCCCCCGAAATGGTACTGCGCAAAGTCAGCGTCCCATACGCATTGGTAAGGTACCACGCGCTAATCTTCATCCCATTGGGTTCGATAAAAGTAAAAATGCGGGGTTCAACGTTGGTGTTTTTTAGGCTGTAATGATCCCGTAGTTTATTGAGTTGCTTACGGGTAATATCGGTGTACCCCTTGGAGTATTTGCGACAAATCTCTTTCACCAAATGGGCTGCTTTTTTGTGATTGGACTCAAAGGTAATGACAATATCAATCCCATCCCACACCGTTTTGAGCGATCCATGGGTGTAATTGGCAATCATGGAGGTGAAAATGTAGTTATTGGGGACAAAAATAATCCGCCCCGCTCGACGATTGTGCATGAGCGTCGTGAGGGTAACATCTTCAAGGAGGGTTAACCGTTGAAACGAAATGTCCAATACATCCCCCAAATAAAGCATCCCATCTTTCTCCACACGAATACGATCCCCCACATGAATAGAACCGCCCAAGACAATGACAAACCACCCCAACATACTCATAAACCAATCGCGCATCGCAATGGCAATCCCCGCTGAAGCAAACCCCAAAATGGTCGCGAAATAGCCCACATTGTCGATATAACTAAACGATAACAGCAAAATAATAAAACTCATCCCTGTAAAGGTGATCACCTTATTGACCATATAAAAGCGTTCATTATCACTCACATACCGCTTTACCATCTGTTTAATCAAAAACATCAGTGCGAATATGATCATTACTACGATCACCAAGGTCATTAATTTCGTAAGCTGATCTTTAATCGCTTCATTGATTTTGGCTTCGGTCGATTCAATCCGTTTTTCGTACACTTGAGTGGTCGCTTCAAGGGTATCTAAGGCTAATTTAAATTTTTCCTCTTTCAAAAAAGTCTCTTCAAGATTATCTTGATAGGTGATCTCTTGGGGATTTAATACTAAAACCTCTTTGTAGAGTTCAATTTGTTGTTCTAAATTGCTGATAATCTCATTTAAATCATCTGAACGAACTTTATACTCTTTAAACTGCCCATCCAACCGTTTGATGTACGACAATCCAAGAATAATATCAAAAGGGTTGGTAACGGAGGGGGGAACACCCGCTTCATCGGGTTTTAAGAGGGTAACGAAAGGGGAACTCCCTTGGGCTTTGAGCAGTTCGAGTTGATCGGTAAGGATCTTCTCTTTGGCTTGAAGGGCTTCAAATTCTAATTTTCGCTTATCACTTAAATCACTGTTTTTAAGGAGTGCCATACGCACTTTAATGGCGGATAAACTTTGTCGTGCTTCCCGATACGCCGTGTAGGAGTCATAACTTTTGATCCAAACATTGTTCCCTTTGGCAAGCCCTTTTTGGAGCTGATCGATTTGGAAAAGTTTAACCGCAATCTCATTTTGATGATCAACGCTGATGTTTTGATCACTCTGCCCCTCTGCATACGCGCATAATGCGACCAAGAGGAACCAAAAAAGATATTTAGCCATTCGTAAAACGTCTTAAAACCGATTTGACCACCTCAGAATTGACCGTATCGGTAATCTCAACACCCCCTAATGAACGGGGGAGAATAAAGGTAATCGCATCATCGGCACTTTTTTTATCGAGAAAAAAGGTTTCATAAAATTTTTCAACATCGGCAATCGTATAATCAAGCGGTAGGGCATACCGTTCCAAGACAGCACGCACCCGTTGAACTTCAACGCTACTCATAAGCCCCACGTCACACGCCAATTCATTCGCCATCATCATCCCCATAGCGACACACTCCCCATGCAAATAGGTCTCATAATGGGTTTCGTTTTCAATCACGTGACCAAAGGTGTGACCGTAGTTCAACGCAGCGCGCAACCCTTGCTCTTTTTCATCCGCTTCGACGACACGGGCTTTGGTCTCCACCGCGTGGGCAATGGCGGTTAAGAGATTTTCCTCTTCGCGCAGATCATGAGACTCCAACCACTCAAAAAACTCCCGATTAAACGTGACCGCCATTTTGACAATCTCAGCTACCCCTGCTCCAAATTCTCTCAATGGGAGAGTCTTTAAGAAGCTTGGGTCGATATAAACCGCTTTGGGTTGATGGAATGCCCCAATAAGGTTTTTACCAAATCGGTTATTTACCCCCGTTTTTCCCCCCACACTGGCATCCACTTGCGAGAGCAACGTGGTGGGGATTTGGATAAAATCGATTCCACGATTGTACAAACTCGCAGCAAATCCCCCCATATCTCCGATCACACCTCCACCAAAAGCGATCAAAAGCGATTTTCGGTTAAGACGGTGATCAAACATCCGATCCAACATAAACTCAATGGTCGCTAAGGTTTTGTACTGTTCTCCATCGGGAACGGTAATCAAAAAGACCTCTTTTGCCTTAAGGACATTAAGCAGTGTGGCAAGGTGCAAGCCTGCAACTTTTGGGTTGGTGACAATCGCCACTTTCCCCCCCCATTCGATGGTGTCTAACGCACCAATATGGATGGGATAGGAGTCGTTGATAATACGGTCAAGGGTGATAGATACGGTCATAAAAAGCCTATAAATGGGAATAATGAAACAGCTGTGATGATACGTTAAAAGGGCTTAAATTATATTTGGGTTGGGATAAAAAGCTGATGGTAGGAATCCAACTTCGTATACAAAATTTCCATATCGGTGGCAAAAAACCGCTTCAATGGATTTTGAAACATTTTTTGGGAAAAAGGGAGACACTGCAAAAAATTATCGTATTCACGGACAAAACGGATCGGATTTTCTTCGGTTTTGACCACCCGAATTTTTTTGGAAAAAATAGCCGAAAGATTTTTGAAATGGTCAATAGAGCGTGCAGCTGCGTCGCGGTCTTCAATGGCATAATCAATCAATTCCAAATCAAAGCCCAATTGCGAAGCGACATCAAACACCGTGCTGGAAATAGGCTCAAGATGATTTTGTTCTCCTAACATCACCAACGATTTTTTTAAGGTCGAAAACGACCTATTTGCCAATTTCAAAATGGGGATTTTTCCCTCATACAATTTTTCACGTATTGCATCATTAGCAAACATCTTTTGGGAGACCAAACACAGTCCAATATGGTGTTTTTTGATGTCAGCTACAAGCATAGAGGGATCACCCAATGGGCTATAGACAATTTCCACCTCCACCTCTTTAGTGCTGTACGATTTGATACGACGTAACGTCTCAATATGGGTGGGATTCATAATTTTGATTAACAACGGTTTTTTGAGCTTTTGCTGAATATAGATACTTCGTCGCACCAACTCCACTAACGTTTTGGGGGTATCATACGCCATATCGATGTAAAGGTACAATTTGCTTCCAAAGGGGGCAGGAAATTGCCCCAATTCCCGTTTAATCGCCCGATAAACCGATTTAAGAACGGTGGGTTCTCCCACCAATACCAACAGATCATTGGGTTGAAGCATCCGCTGATCGGAGGGTAAGATCAACTGACGGTTGCGGTACAACGCGGCAATTTTCCAATTGTTTTGCTCTATGGAGCCAATATGACGATAGACAAAGGAACTCCCAAACGGAACCAAGACCTCCATGATCTCCCCATTGCCTAATCCAATGTTTTGGGCGATAACGGGGATATTGGGGAGGTGATCCAAAAGATTGAGGGAGACAATTTGGTGCATATTGATCCACTCAACCCCCTCTATGTGGGGTAAGTCCCACAGATTAAGGGCAATAATACGTAAAGAGGGTTGGATAAGATGGATATTTTTAATGGTTTGTTCCATCTCCAGTGATTGATCCATGACTAAAACCGCTTGGGTAAAATCATTTTTGAGTAAGGGAGAAATTTTATAGTAATTGGTAGGGTCAAAATGAAAAAATTTAAAGCGCGCTTGGTTATATCCCGTGTAATTTACCCCATTTTTGGTCTGAATGATTGAGTAAATATTTTCCGTCGTATACGCACCAATGACCCGTTGAACAAAATGGTGACCAAGGATGCCATCACTGACGATTAAAATTTTTTTCATTGCGAATTCCTCTCTACAATTTAAACGATTCACCCAAATAGTGTTCGCGTACATCCGGATTGTGGGCAATCTCATCACTGGTACCCGCAGCCAATAACGCACCACTTTTGATCACATACGCACGATGGCATACCGCCAAGGTTTCACGCACATTATGATCGGTGATCAGCACCCCAATCCCATACTCGATCAACTGCGCAATAATGGTCTGAATGTCCATTACCGCGATGGGATCCACCCCAGCAAAGGGTTCATCGAGCAATAAAAATCGGGGTTTATTGACCAAAGCACGGGCAATCTCCACCCGTCGTCGCTCTCCACCACTGAGATTGATCCCCCGACGGGCGCGGATGGGTTCGATGTTAAACATCTCCAAAAGCTCTTCAATCCGTCGCTCTTGCATCTCTTTGGAAAGGCTCCCTGCTTCTGCGGCGATAATGAGGTTCTCTTCGACGGTGAGTTCTTTAAAAATCGAAGCTTCTTGGGGCAAATACCCAATTCCCATGCGAGAGCGTTGGTGCAAGGGCATAGTAGAGACCTCTTGGTCATCGATGTAGACATGCCCCGAAGTTGCCTCAACCAAACCACAAATCATATAAAACGTGGTGGTTTTCCCCGCCCCATTAGGGCCTAACAACCCCACCACTTCACCGGTGTGAAGCTCCATACTGATACCGCGAACGATTTCGTGTTTTTTGATCGTTTTGACCAAGTGATCAACTTTTAGTACATGGTTTTGATTATCCATTGGTTACCTCGTAATAGCGCGATTGGTCATCGCCTTTGGTGATTGTTACCCTCAGATACGCCATCCCACACCGTTGGAGTAATGCCATCAATGCTTCATCCCCCCACTCGATGAGATGGTATCCCTCTTGCTCTAACTCCTCCATCATTCCCAAACTCAAAAATTTTTCAAATCCATAATTGTACAAATCATAATGGTAAAGGGTGCGTCCATACTGTTGTTGAAGGGAAAACGTAGGGGACGTGACCGCTTCGTCGTTTCCAAGATAGCGTGCGAACGCTTGGGTAAGGGTCGTTTTACCACTGGCCAAATCCCCTTGAAGAATAATCACGCCACCCTGAGGTAGCTCACGTGCCATACGTTCACACAAAAGAGGAAGTTCATTGAGGGATAAGTGCATCATAGCTTGGAGGAGACCGTAATGATTTGGTGGAGTTTTTGCGCGGCTTTACCACTACGTAACGTTTCATGGGCAATCTCCAATCCTTCTTGGACATCACGTGCCATCCCCTCGGCGATGAGGGCATACGCGGCATTGATCACCACCATATCCCGTTGCGCATCGGTAGCACGGTTATTGAGAATATCGGTGAGAATTTTCCCATTTTGGTGGGCATCTCCTCCAAGTATCGCCTCAAAAGGGGCTTTTTTAATCCCAAAAGCTTGAGGATCAATCTCGAAATAGTCGATTGTCCCATTTTTTAGCCCCCCCGCATAGGTGATGTCGCTGATGCTAATCTCATCCATTTTTTCGCGTGAACTCACCACAATGGCAGACTCCATCCCCAATTTTTGCGCCGCTTGTGCCATTTTAGGGACAAAAAGGGGATCAAACACCCCAAGAAGAATTTTGGATAACCCAACAGGATTGGTCAACGGCCCTAAAATATTAAAGATCGTTTTATCAGGGATACTGCGTCGAATGGGCATAATGAACTTCATCGCAGGGTGATGGTATTGGGCGAACAAAAAGGTAAATCCGCACTCCTGAAGCAACGTCGAACTTTGTGCCAAAGTGAGATCAAGTTTGACCCCAAGATGTTCAAGGACATCAGCACTCCCCGATTGGGAGGTGATGGAGCGATTACCATGCTTGGCAACATACGCTCCCGATGCAGCAAGAACAAGCGCCACGGTGGAACTGACATTAAAACTACCGCTTTTATCCCCGCCTGTACCGACCACATCGATGAGTTTGGGTTTAAGGTCAGAGGGGACTTCGAGGATAATTGAATGACTTCGCATCACCTCTGCTGCGGTGGCAATCATCTCCGAAGAGGTCTCTTCATTGAGACTGAGTGAGCGTAAAAAATCGTGCATCTGACCATCACTTAGTTGATGGTCAAAAAGTGCTTCAAAATCAGATCTTATCGGATTCATACCAACTCCTTGACGTACAAATGTTGTTGTGATTTGGGGGTTGATTTGATCGTTGGGAGGGCTAATACCTCAAAACGTTGCTCTTTGGAGAGATACACCAAGGTAATGACATCCCCAATGGCGATGTTTTTGGCGGGCTTAACAACTTTGTTATTGACCATAACCACCTCTTCATTAATCATATCTTGCGCTACAGCACGGCGTTTGGTGAGGTTTACGGCATTTAAAAATTTATCGATACGCACAAAAAAAGTTCCAATAGCTAGGTGATTTAAGAGGCTTATTGTAGGTGAATCAAGCTAAAAGAGAGGTAACAGCAGGGGTTGAATCCCTTATGCCTGTAAGCTTTTAAAGCGTGCATTTGTATTTCGTTATCTCAAACGTTATCATTCTCTTTGTCTATTTTCTCCACAAACGACCCCGTAATTTTCGCGGTGGCCAAATCGACACTTTCGATTTTGAGCCGAATATCCTCAAATAATCCCAATCCAAAATGGTCAGTGAGGGTCACTTTGGCTCCGATGATGACATCATGCACCTCTGCTCGAATGGCATCTTCGGTTTGGACAATGCGGGCATTGAATTCTTGCCCTATGACCGTAGCTGCCCAACGGGCAAATTTACGCTCTTGGAAGCGAATCTCGATGTCGCTAGCTTCTCGCTCTTTTTCACTGATGGAGGTGCAGAGTGATTCGATATTGCGCAATACGTAGGAACCTTCTTCTGTATCACCCGCTTTGATTGCTTTGAGCAATCTATGGACGATGAGATCACTGTAACGGCGAATAGGAGAGGTGAAATGGGTGTAACGTTCAAATCCCAATCCAAAATGCCCTGTATTGTAGGGGGCGTAACGCGCTTGCATCTGAGCGCGAATGATGAGGGTATCGACTTCACTTACAAGCTCCCGTTTTTGCGCTTCGACTTGGATGGCGGTGATGGTCTCTTTGATCGAGCCTTGAAACTCAACAAAAATACCGATACTGGCTAACTCAGTAGTGAGGCTTTGGAGTTTCATGGCACTGGGAGGTTCATGGATACGAAACACTCCCCGCTCGTACATCGATGCCGCAGCTTTGTTGGCAAGCAGCATACAATCTTCGATGAGGGCATGGGAGGGGGTTTCGAGGGCAAACTCAGTGGTAAGTATATTTTGTGCTTCATCGAGTTGCATCTCCAATTCGCTGGAGCGGAAGGTGTACCCTTTCTCCATTCGTTGGGTTTTGAGTTGGGTAGTGAGGTCGTTGAGTTGGGGGATATAGTCCAACACCCGTTGCTCTTTGTCGTTGGAAGCGTGAAGATTTCCCCCTAAAAAGAGGTCAATCTCCTCGTAAGTAAAGCGGCGATGGGAGTGGATGATGGACTCGTACACATCGCTTTGAATCACTTCAAGGGTTTGCGGATCAAGGGAGAGTTCAAAGGTATACGCCAGTCGATCGACCAACGGTTGCAACGAACAGAGTGTTTCACTCAAGATACGTGGAAGCATCGGGATAGAGCGATGGGGGAGGTAAATCGAAAAACTGCGGTAAATGGCTTCCGCATCAATCGCCCCAAACGGGAGGACATACGCACTCACATCGGCAATGGCGACATACAGCGTGTGCGTTTGGGGTACATAACAAATGGCATCATCATAATCTTTGGCGGTCACAGGGTCAATGGTACAAAAAGGCAAGTGGCGAAGATCACGACGATGGGGATACAGCGACGCATCCACCTCTTTGGGGAACGATTGCGCCATTGCGATCACTTCGGGGTCAAAATCATCGTGCTTGTTATAAAGGGCTAGGACAATTTTTTCATCCACTTTAGGGTCACTCATGTCTCCCAAATAGGCACTAATGGTGTTGGTTTGATTGTTGATCTGATACACCGATCCCTCGCGCGTGTGGGGTAAATCCAGAAGCGATAGGGGGATGGGTTGCGATGTTCGTATATCGCGTAAGGTCAATTCACCGTTATGATGGGAGAGCAATCCTACACTAAAGGTCTCACTTCTCCCGACCAAGACCACCACCTTAGCACTGGGACCACCGCGTTTGCCAAGCAGTCGTTGGACGATGACCAAATCTCCCGCTTTGGCACCATTGAGATACGCCGTATCGATAAAATGGTCTCGAACGCTCTCTCCGACGCTTTGCAAATAAGCACCCGTGGATTGGACACTGGCAATAATGCCCCCACGGTAACGCGAGGAAAATTGGTATTTTCCCTCTTCAAGGATGAGCATCTTTTTTTCCAGCCACTCCTGAACCAAAGGGCGTTCTTCAGCGGTCACATCTTGGGTAAATAAGCCATGGGTAAGTCGAATTAAAAGTGATTTCATCCCATTATTATAGCCCGTAAATACTTCTGTGATAGAATAACCCCCTTGTTTTACGAAAAAAAGGAGCAACAGCCATGACACACGAAAGTATTTTGAACCAATTGGGTTACGTCCCCAATCTCCCCTTGATGGAGCAGTTAGGACGGATTGAAGCCAATACCGTTGGATTTGATAAAATTATTAAACACGTGATGGATTTACACGAAGCGTTGAAAGCGGACAAGTCGTATGTGGCGATGTCCAATACCCATGATTTTTTGAAGATTAAGATTGAAGGGGTCAGTGAGGTGAGTAAAAGCGATGCACGTGAAAAAATTGACCATTTTTCCCATAAGTATAAGGTCAAATTAGAAAAAGTGGCAGGAAAAGAGACCTATTATATTGTAGGATTTACCGCCTAATGACCATGGAATCGAGGCGAAGGTATATGTGGAGCCAACGTAAAGTGAAGCTCCATCAATATCGCGTCTAATTGTGACTGTGGTACAATACAAATCATGTAATGCAGAAGTAGGGTGAGATGGTTACCAAAGAGTTAATCCTTGATTTTTTTGTTAATCACAAAGACGAGCTACGGGAAAAATACTCTCTCGTTAAAGTTGGGCTTTTTGGTAGCTATGCCAAAGGTGTCGCAACCCCTGAGAGTGATATTGATATTTATGCTGAATTTGAAGATAAAAAATTTAGAAATATCGCTGGGGCATGGAACTATTTTGAAGAAGCTTTTGGAACCAAAATCGATCTCTTGTATCCCCATAAATATATGCGACCCTCATTGAAGTACACTATTGAGCGTGACGTTATTTATGGATAAGAAAAATACCACAGAATTACTTGAATACATACTTCAAAGTATTAAACTTGTCCAAAAACGTTTTTTGGTTATCAGACAAAGTGATGATTTCATGAAAGATGATGAAGGGCTAGAAAAGCTCGGTTCAATCTCGATGCGCCTTCAAAGTATCGGTGAAGCCCTCAAAAATATTTATAAAACAGACAAAGAAGTGCTTGAAAAGATTGCTCCCAAAAATTATTGGAGTGACATTATCAAATTCAGAGAAGTAATATCGCGCCACTATATCGATATTAACTCGGAAGTTGTCTTTGAAATTTGCCATGATGAATTGAGTGATTTAAAAGAGAAAATCATTGTAGCGTTGGCTTCTTAAATACATTAAATTAGGTGTAATTGTTACCTAGAAAGATTAAGTAAATGAGCCAAAATGAACCGATGACCCCACGAGGGTACGATGAACTTTTGCGGGAGTTTAAATTCCTAAAAGATGTCGAAAAACCCAAGGTTAATAGGGAAAAACAGCGTGCAGCAGAGTTGGGGGATCGAAGTGAAAATGCCGAATATCATGCGGCAAAAGAGAAGCTCCGTCACATCGATAAACGTCTTTTTTATCTCAATTCGATGATTCAAAAAGCGCAGATCATTGATCCTGCTGTATTAAATCATACTCGTGTCCATTTTGGTTCGACGATCCGCATTGTCCAGAGTGATACAGAAGAAGAGTTTAGCTATACCATTTGTGGTACACTGGAAAGTGAACCTCAAAATGGTCTTATATCGGTACATTCTCCTCTTGCACGGGCATTATTGGGCAAAGAGGAGGGGGATGAGTTTACCCTTACTCTTCCTCAAGGGAAAAAAACGTATGAAATCCTCTCTTTGGGGTATAGCGATATTTTTACCCTCAAAAAGGATCACCGCAGTGAATCTGATTTTGCGTTTCATTGATTTTTTTTAGGATTTCAAGCACTAGTTGGAACGAAATTTTTTAATGTCTTCTATGTTAAGCTTGTAAGTATAAGCTAAAATCGTCTATATTTTGATCTGCTATTTTTAAAGGATATTACGTGCTAATTAATCACATAAAAATTCAAAATCTACTCTCTTTTGATAATAAAGGGATTGATTTACCCTTAAAAAATCTCAATGTACTCATTGGTTCCAACGGTTCAGGTAAATCCAATTTTATTGAAGCTATAAGTTTACTTCAATCGGCTCCGACACTTCTTGCCAGCACGGTAAAAGAAAATGGAGGGATTGCTGTTTGGTTGCATCAAGGGACACCGTTTCCAATAGCGCATCTTGAAGTAAAAACAGGCGTTAAAAATGATAAGAATAATATCTGTATAAAACATTCAATTTCTTTTGGTGCAGTGGGTAACAAATTTGATTTGCAAGATGAACGAATTGAAGATGAAAAGTCCTCTAATGGGGGGAAAGTACCCTATTTTTATTATAAATATCAGAATAATCACCCTGTTTTAAATATAAAAGGCAAAGATCGAAAACTAGCAAGGATAGATATAGATCCAGAACAATCTATCTTATCACAACGAAAAGACCCCGATCAATATCCTGAAATTAGTAAATTGTCCAAAGAATATCATAAAATTAGAATTTATCGAGAGTGGTCATTTGGACGACGTTCTGCCCCACGATTAGCTCAAAGTGTTGAAGGAAATATCAAATTCCTTGATGAAGACTATAAAAATTTAGGTTTGATTCTTAATGGAATGAATCGCTACCCTGATGTTAAAAAGCAAATAATTGAAAAGTTAAAAATTCTTTATCCCCGTTTTGATGATTTTTACGTTGATATTCAAGGCACTACTATACAAATATTTTTTACTGAAAAAAATTATAATATTCCTGCAACACGTCTTTCGGATGGTACGCTACGTTATTTGTCGTTATTAGCCATTCTTTATTCACCTAACAAACCCTCATTATTGTGTATCGAAGAACCTGAACTTGGATTGCATCCTGATATTTTACCTACTATAGCAGAATTGTTAAAAGAAGCTTCCGAAGAAGTACAAATTGTAGTTACAACACATTCAGAAATAATTATTGATGCTTTAACACAGAGTCCTGAAGATGTTATTGTATGCGAAAATGAGAATGGGGCTACACAGATGAATCGCTTATGTCAAGAAGATCTTGAAGATTGGCTAGATCGGTATACGTTAGGTCAGCTTTGGTCAAAGGGTGAAATTGGAGGAAACCGATTTTGAAAGCTAAAATATATGTTGAAGGCGGTGCAAAAAACAATAGTCAGCTTAATAAAGAGCTAAGAATGGCTTTTTCATTACTTTTTGATAAGTTAGGAATCAAAAGTAAAGTTTCAAAAATTATTGCATCTGGAAGCAGAAGTGAAGCCTTCGGTGATTTTAAAGCAGCTATAAAAAATAAAAAATTTGATGAAGTGATATTACTTTTAGTTGATAGTGAAGGCTGTATTGATGGAGACATAAAAAAATGGGATTATGTAAAAACAAGAGTTGGAGATAATTGGGAGCAGCCAAAAAGTGCTGATGAAGATAACTTATTTTTTATGATTGAATGTATGGAATCATGGTTTTTAGCTGATAAAGATGCACTGAAGAGTTTTTATGGAAAAGATTTTCATGAGAATGCTTTACCAAAAAATACTAATTTAGAATCCACATGCAAACAAACTATTTATAATGCATTAGAAAACGCTACAAAAGATACGACCAAAGGTACATATGGAAAAGGTGCCCATTCGTTTAAAATTCTTGGAATGTTGGATGCAAATAAAGTGAAAAATCATGGGAAACATTCAAAAGAGTTTTTTGAGTATCTTGAAAAGTTGACGTAAAAAATCAGTTTTTATGTTATTTTCTCCCGAGTATGAATTCGGGAGAATGAGAGTGTTTCATTGAACCTCAATCGTACGTGACACCTTTTTCCCCGCTGTTTTGGGAATCGTGAGGGTTAAGACTCCATTTTTGCTACGGGCGTGAATTTTGCTCATATCAGCATCATCGGGTAATACGATGCTTTGATTCACCGAACGAAACGAGCGATTGGTGCGACCTTGGGTGCTATTATCCTCTTTATGTTCCCCTTTAATTATCAATCGATTTCCCACTGTCTCAATGGCAATATCCTTTTTATCCATCCCCGGTAGATCAAGGGTAATGAGATATTCTTTAGCGGTTTCATTCATTGTGGAACTGCTATAAAGCGTTGTCCCTCGAAAAAAAGGGCGATTAAAAAAACTCTCCATCTCTTCAAATCCCCAAAAAGGGCATCCTCTTTCGCAGGGTGATTTGGGAGCTGATGGTGGTGTTGCCGCAGTAAGTATGAGGGGAACAGCCCCTAAAGTGATTAAAAGACGTTTCAGCAAGATGGTCATGGTGTAAACCTCCTAGAATTTTTTAGGGGATAAATCTAAAGCAATTTTGTAAATAGAAGGTAAATTAAGGGGGGGTTTGTTTGCCCTTGGGTATAATCGCGCCACTATTATTACATACTAAGGAAACTGCCGTGAGCACTCCCCTCCCAGACATTGAAAAAGTTCTTAAGCAACACAAACTCTCTCTTGACGATTATGACCACATCAAAAGAATCCTCGGGCGCGAGCCTAATCTTGTGGAAATCGGTATTTTTTCGGCGATGTGGAGTGAACATTGTAGTTACAAATCCTCTAAAAAACATTTGAGCGGTTTCCCCACCAAAGCACCATGGGTTATCCAAGGGCCGGGTGAAAATGCGGGTGTTATCGACATCGGTGGCGGCTATGCGGCGGTTTTCAAAATGGAAAGCCACAATCATCCCAGTTTTATCGAACCCTACCAAGGGGCTGCTACGGGTGTAGGCGGTATTATGCGGGATGTCTTTACGATGGGTGCGCGTCCTATCGCCAACCTCAATGCGTTGCGTTTTGGAAATGTTCTTAACGATGATGCCATCAGTGCGCATCAGCGTTATTTGGTACGCGGTGTCGTATCGGGTATCGGTGGATATGGTAACTGTATGGGGGTTCCGACCATCGGCGGAGAGACAAGTTTCGATGAGTGCTATAACGGTAATATCCTCGTCAATGCGTTTACCCTCGGACTCGCCAAAAGTGACGAAATCTTCTACGGAAAAGCGGAGGGGATCGGCAATCCGGTCATCTACGTCGGATCTAAAACAGGGCGTGATGGTCTTGGTGGTGCGGTTATGAGTTCGGACAGTTTCACCGAAGCGTCCAAAGGGCTTCGTCCGACGGTACAAGTGGGTGACCCGTTTACCGAAAAACTCCTTCTCGAAGCGTGTTTGGAACTGTTTAAAACCGATTACGTCGTCGGGATTCAGGATATGGGAGCAGCGGGATTAACGTCCAGTTCATTCGAGATGGCGGGACGCTCTGGTAGCGGGATGATTATGCACCTCGATAAAGTTCCTGCTCGTGAAGAGGGGATGATGCCGTATGAATTCATGCTCTCCGAGTCGCAAGAACGTATGCTCATCTGTGCTCGTAAGGGGACTGAACAGGCGATTATTGATATTTTCGAGAAATGGGATCTCGACTGCGCGGTTATCGGTGAAGTAACGGCGACGGGTAATATGGAACTTTTCTGGCACGGCGAGAAATGTGCTGAGGTTCCAGTTGATCCAGTGAGTGAAGAGGCACCCGTATTGGATCGCCCTATGTCTCGTCCGGCCTATCTCGATGAGATCGCCAACGTAAAACTCAGTGATTTCGATGCCGTTAATAACCAAAAAGCATTCGAAAAATTGATCGCTTCGATGGAAGTGGTCGATAAACATTGGATTTATGAGCAATACGATTCGATGGTACAAACCAATACGGTCAAAAAAGGGGGCGAACTTGACGCTTCCGTTATCCGTATCAAAGAAAACGGCGTAGCCTTGGCAATGAGTGCCGACTGTAACGTTCGCTACTGTTTTATCGACCCCAAAGCAGGTGCGGCGGCAGCGGTAATCGAAAGCGGTCGTAATGTCGCGATGAGCGGTGCAACGCCTAAAGCAATCACCGACTGTCTCAACTACGGTAATCCAGAAAACCCTGAAGTGATGTGGCAGTTTGGTCAAGGGTGTCTGGGGATCAAAGAAGCGTGTGCTGAACTCAATACCCCTGTTATCGGCGGAAACGTATCGCTGTATAACGAAACCAATGGAAAATCAGTTTTCCCAACCCCCTCAATCGCGATGGTGGGGGTCAATGAAGATCAAAACAAAGTGTTGATGTCTGCGTTCCAAAAAGAAGGAAACGTAGTGTATCTCGTCGGTGAAAGCCGTTCGGAATTCGGCGGTTCTCTTTATATGAAAGAACTTTATAATGTGGTTGCGGGAACCATTCCTGCTATCGATTATGACAAAGAGCGTGCATTGTGGAATTTGGTGATTGAAGCCAATAAGCAAGGACTTTTAGCCTCTGCCAAAGATTGTAGTTCGGGCGGTCTTGCGATTGCTCTTGCCAAGATGGCGTGTGTGAGTGATAAAGGGGTTATTGCGACACTTAACGTAAGTGATGAACGTGATATTTTTGCCGAAAGTATGTCTCGTGCGATACTCGAAGTTTCCCATGAAAACTGTGTAGCGTTTGAAGCGATGGTGGGTGAATTGGCGTGTCAAAAAATTGGAACCGTGGGTGGTGATACATTTAGTCTCAACGACGTGTCGATGAGACTTCCTGAGATGCAAAATATTTACTACAACACCTTCAAAAAAGTGATAGAAGGGGATTTGTAAAAATCCCGTTCGCCCTGAGCTTGTCGAAGGGTGAAGTGTTCATGGTTCTTTAAATTTTTCTCTTTTTTTACAAACACAATCCTCTTATTTCATCTTATGATACGTATTGACCAAAAAATCGACAAAGAGTGGGTGGTCATTGGGGCAAGAACAGACCCGATAATCGGTGATACCCAGTTCATGAGCAATTTCAGCGTATTCAATGGAAAGTTCAAAATCGGTCTCCGAATTATCAATGGTAAAGGCAAGGGGGACAATGATCACGTTAGGAGTTCTTACCCCTTGAAGCATCGATTCCAGTGAGGGTTCAAGCCATTTCATGGGTCCCACTTTGGATTGGTATGCCAAATGGATGGCATTAAAGTAGAGGTTTGCTTCATGGAGTTTGGTGGTCAAAAGATCGACGTGCGCCATGACGTGCCGCTGATAGGGATCCCCTTGATCGACAATTTTTTGGGGTAAGCCATGGGCGGAAAAAATAAGTTCAAATTCTTGGGGATGATCACGACCTAAGGTCTCTTGGATCAAGGAAACCAAGAGGGTGTTATACCGATCATTCATGAAAAAGTGTTTAATTTCTACCATAATAGGAGACCACCCCATCGCGTGCGCGGTGGCTTCAAAATCATCCAACGAAGAGGCGGTGGTGGTGGAAGAGTAGTGGGGGTAGAGGGGGATCAAAAAGACTTTTTCGACTCCATTGCGTTGAAGCTTTTCAATTACTTTACGTGCCATAGGGGGAGTATAACGCATCACAAAATCGACCATTACTTCATCGCTTAATGCCTCTTGGAGTTTGGTTACCAACGAGGTAGTTAACCCCACAATGGGCGATTTCCCCCCAATGCGTCGATAAATTTCTTGGGATTTTTCGGTACGAGAAAGGGTAATCATTGCGGCGATAAAACGACGCAACAAGGAACTTTTGGTTCGGATAATAGCAGGGTCATTAAACATATTGGTCAAAAAAAGTTCCACTTCATGGAGATTATTGGGACCACCCATATTGAGAAGGATAATTGCTTCTTTCATTTCGCCTCATTAACGATGTGTTTAGAATGGCAGTGTATCATAACGCCATCAGAAGAATATTAAATTCTAATGAGAATCAAAGTTCTTTAAGTTTATAATGGCTTAAGTCAAACGGTATATCACCAACTAAGATACAGGAGGCCACATGAGTAGGCTGCTTTTTACTTTCATTGTTCTTTTTTTTACCACCTCTCTTTTTTCCGACTCTCTTAATCTAAACCCTTTGTCCAATCAAGACCTCTCAACCCTCAATAGCTCTTCTGATAATGAACCCTCTTTTATCTCCCATTTGACCTCTGCTAAAGCGAGCGTTTTAGGAAAAGCAAAAGAGTATTTAGGGGTTCGATACGGTTTTGGAAGTCGTACTGCTCGTAGTACTGATTGTTCAGGATTTACGCAACAAGTATTTAAAAGTTTTGGTGTGTGTTTACCCCATAGCGCAGCGGAACAAGCACAATTGGGGGAGAAAGTAGATTTTAAAAATCTTCAAGCGGGCGATTTGCTCTTTTATCGTACCTATAAGCGTGCTCCCTCCCATGTCGCCATTTATGTAGGTAATGGAAAAATGATTCACGCGTCCTACCGTTCTCGAAAAGTTCAGTACGACTCAATTAATTTGGGCTATTATCAAAAACGGTTTCTTTGTGCCAAGCGTATCGCTCTTAAGGATACAAATAGCCTAAAAAACTACAATTAACTTTTTTTCGCCCATCGTGGAAAAAATCGAGCGGGTGAGAGTTCCTCATTCAAAGGTTTTTTATCCACTAAATACTCTTTTAACCGTTTTGCCAAATAAGGTGCTAACACAAATCCATATCCGCCTGAGCCATTAATCATGGTTACGTTAGGATAATAAACATACTCTTTGGGATCCACTTTTTTCCCATGTCGAAGATGGGGATAACGCGCTAAGGTTGCAAAAGCATCAACAACTCCCCCTAAAATAGGAAGATAGTCATTGGCACCTGAGCGTAATCCTGTGTAGTCCCGAATTATTTTTACCTCTTTAAGATCAAGGGTTTGAGACGCTTTGGTCAATAGCTCTTTTCGCCCCGCTTCCAGATCATAAATGCAATCATTAAAAGGGGAAAAATGGACATCATGGGTTGCCCCAATTGCCATAACCCCCTCATGCGAAGTGGGGGAGATGGAGACAAAATGGTGCAAGATCGTTTGAAGCGGGGTGGAGGTTTGAATGTCAATACGGTGTCCCCAAATCCCGCGAAGGGTTAAATAAGGTAGGGAAAGGAGTTTTGGATACGCGCCAATGGCTAGTATGACGTGTTTGGCAGTAAGGTGACCAATACGCCATTTTCCCTCCTCTTGTACCAAATCCTCTACGTGAAGGGGGTAAAAATCTATTCCCTCTACGAGTGCGTGACATATTCCTTGTGCATTCACAACCGCTCCGTGAGACAGATACACCGCTTCAGAAGTGTGGGCTTGTGGGGTTAAAAGATCCCACGTTGCTTCATCTATGGATGTGGAGAGAAGCTGGGTCTCTTTTTTAAATTGGCGCAAGGTTGTTGCCTCTTCTGCGGATTTACTAATATGAAGGAGGGGTTTTTGGAGCGTATGGTGTGGAAAAGTATTCGTGTAAAAAGCCAGTGCTTCGCTGTGCGCTTGGGTCATGATCTCTTTTAAAAGACCCGCTTTGGAAATTTTTGGGGAGATAAACGCTCCTGCTGCGCCACTGCCTCCGC
Organism: Sulfuricurvum sp.; assembly: GCA_020721585.1. Taxonomy (GTDB): domain Bacteria; phylum Campylobacterota; class Campylobacteria; order Campylobacterales; family Sulfurimonadaceae; genus Sulfuricurvum. The sequence goes on along the minus strand of DYMK01000003.1, from coordinate 16,948 downwards.
TAGCGATATGGGAAGCATCGACAAGGGCGACGCGCAATCCCCCGTGATGAAGATGATAGGCACTCATGCACCCATTGATACCCGCGCCAATAATAATGACATCATACTCTACGAATGGGTTCATTTAAAATCCTTCATTGATAATATACCATAACCGCTCTATCTCGGTGTCATCCAAAAAAAGGGTGGAGTGATGGTCATAGAGCCATGCTAACCCTTTGGGATTAATGGATAATGTATGGGAACACGCTTTGTGGGCAGGTAAAAAAGCCCGTATCAAAGAAATGTCCGTGTGGATGGGATGGTCACAAAAAAAGCAGTGGAGGTCGCGATGCAATCGCCCCTCATGTTCCAAAAGTTGCACGTATCCCTCTACGGCAAGTCGTTTGGGATTTTGGGTATTCCAACGATGGGAGAGGGAGACCAAGAGGTCAAAATAAAAATGGCCAATGGTCTCGGTGTGGCTTAAGTGGGGATAGAATAAGGCAATAAATTGTTGCCATACCTGAAGACGATGGTACTCTCCCATCCACGAAAATCCCAAATGGAGCAGATCTCGCATACGGGGGATAGAACTTTTAAGTGAGGTTTCACGTTCAAAATCAATTTTAAATCCAAGATTGATAGGGCTATGGCGTGCGCCGTAAAAACGATAAAGGGTTGTTAAGGAATCCTCGGATATGATAGTGACCATCATATCTTCCTCTTTGATGCGAGTAAGTTTAATGATGAATCCTTGCATGATGTTACTTCACTGCCCACTTCGTTTTATTTGTTTCTTTTGACCCTCTAATTTTAAAACTTTTTAACCTAATAACTGGTAAAATTAAGCAATTTCCATCCTCTTTAAACTAGTTGTGTTTAAAAAGAGATTAAATAGAAATAATTTCCGGATTTTTCCGATGTATAAGGTGATATGTCAGTGGAATACCAAGATTTATTACGATCGTTTAAAGATAACTGTGGGTTTGGTCTCATCGCCAATATTAAGAACCGTTCGTCTCACGAGACATTGGAAAATGCGATTACCGCATTGGAAAGAATGATGCATCGTGGGGCAGTCGCTGCTGATGGAAAAACGGGTGATGGAAGTGGTTTGTTACTCTCTATTCCCCAAGAATTTATGCGCGCTAAAGCATTGGAACATGGGGTTGAACTACCGCAAATGTATGCAATTGCCGTTGTATTTACCAAAGATGCGACCCAATTGGACGTATTAGAACGAACCTGTTGCAATAACGATTTAAAAGTCGTGTTAAAGCGACGTGTCCCTGTGGATACGAATGCGTTGGGGCAGCAAGCACTGGCAAATCTTCCTGAAATTTACCATATCTTTATTACCCCAAACTCTTTGATGGCATCTCAACGTTTTGATGCACTCTTATATTTGAGCCGAAAAGAGACCGAACATACGTTAGTGGGGGATCAAGAGTTTTATATTCCTTCTATGAGTGCGCGTGTCATTTCGTACAAAGGGCTGATTATGCCCACCCACATCAAAGAGTTTTACGTTGATTTGCAAGATGAAAAATTTAAAATCTCTTTTTCCCTTTTTCATCAACGCTTTTCGACGAATACACTCCCAAAATGGCGTTTGGCACAACCTTTCCGTGCCGTTGCCCATAATGGGGAAATTAACTCCGTAGAAGCAAACCGTTTTAATGTTGCGGTCAAATCCGAATCGATTAAAAGTGATGTCTTTACCGATGAAGAGATTGCACGAATTTTACCTATCTTACAGCTTCACGCTTCCGATAGTGCCAGTGCGGATAATTTCTTTGAGTTTTTGATTGCCAATGGGATGGACTTTTTCAAAGCAGCACGTGCGGTTATCCCTGCGCCTTGGCAAAATGCCCCCCATATGGATCCTCAATTACGGGCATTTTATGAGTACCATTCGACGGTATTTGAAGCGTGGGATGGTCCTGCGGCATTTTCTTTGACCGATGGTCGTTATATTGGATGTGTACTTGACCGTAATGGATTGCGCCCTTCTAAATACATTATTACCCATGATGATACACTCTTAATTGCCAGTGAATATGGGGTTATCGATATTGCTGAAGAGAATATCAAAGAGCGTGGACGTTTACAATCCGGTCAAATGATTGGCCTGGATCTTAAATTTGGGAAAGTACTCAAAGACAGTGATATTAACCATTATCTAAAAACCTCCAATCCATACGTTCGCTGGCTGAATGAACATATGACCTACCTTCAAGAACACGTCGAACACCCCTATAAAGCCAAATGTGAGTGTTCTTCAGAGGATTTAATCCCGCGCCAACGCTATTTTAACGTCACCCAAGAGATTATTGAGCAAGTCATTGAGCCGATGATGCGCGATGGTAAAGAATCAGTTGGATCGATGGGGGATGATACCCCACTAGCAGCGTTTAGTACCGTGCAACGTAATTTTAGTGATTTTTTCAAACAACGTTTTGCTCAAGTGACCAACCCTCCTATCGATCCTATTCGTGAAAAAGTGGTGATGAGTCTCAATACAGGATTTGGGGAAGTGCATAATATTTTGGATGAAATTCCTGCCCATGCTAACCGCTTAAAAGCAATTTCTCCTATTATGCTCAAAGAAAAGTTGGATGTATTGAAATCATTTGGGGATAAAAAATCCCCTCGATTTAACCCATCGTATACCAATAAAACCTTTTCGACCGCATTTAGTGGAAGTTTACGCACCGCAATTGAAGCATTGGTTGCACGCATCTTGCATGATGTCCGTGAAGAGGGAATCCGTGTCATTATTTTAGATGACAGTGGTTTGGACAAAGAGCATAAAGTTATCCCCATGCTCATGGCAGTTGGACGGGTGAGTCGTGCATTGTTGGACGCGAAAATCCGCCATTTGGCCTCGATTGTAGCGGTAACGGGCGAAGTTGTTGATTCCCATGGAGCAGCAACCTTAATTGCGTATGGTGCCAGTGCCATTTACCCCCATTTATTGTTGACTACCATTGCCGCGCGCAGTAAGCAAGCGAACAATGGAAGTGAGGGAAATTGTGGAGAAGCATTTAAATCAGCACAATACGCTTTGAATGCAGGCTTGTTGAAAATTATGTCCAAAATGGGGATTGCGACCATCGCATCGTACCGAAATTCAGGGCTTTTTGATGTGATTGGATTAAGCCATGAGATCGTTGAAGAGTGTTTTGGGGAATCCCATCTTCTGATCCCTGGATTAACCTATGAAGATATTGATGAACGTTTGGATCGTGATCACAAAGAGGCGTTTGAACAAAATGGATTTAATCGAATGTTCCCGCTCAAAATAGGAGGATTCTATAAATTTTACAACGGTCAAGAGTACCACGCCTTTAACCCAGCGGTTATTCATGCTATTCACGCGGTTTCTCGCAGTGGAAAGCGGGAAGATTTTGACAAACTCAGTGCGTTGATCAATAAGCGTGGGCAAAAATTTATCCGTGATTTCTTTGAATTTAGCTCAGATCGTTCCAGCATTGATATTAGTGAAGTAGAACCCAAAGAGGCCATTTTCAAACGGTTTGCTTCAGCTGCCATGTCTTTAGGATCAATTTCTCCGGAAGCGCATGAGTGTATGGCAATCGCGATGAATACCATCGGTGCGCAAAGCAACTCAGGGGAGGGGGGAGAGGACGCAGCGCGTTTTGATACCCTTAAAAATTCAAAAATCAAACAAGTTGCGTCAGGACGCTTTGGGGTGACACCGGCGTATTTGCGTTCTGCTGAAGAGATCCAAATCAAAGTAGCCCAAGGGGCAAAACCAGGGGAGGGGGGACAACTCCCGGGGCATAAAGTGAGTGGTCTTATCGCCCGTTTACGCTATACGATGCCAGGGGTCACCCTTATTTCGCCTCCACCGCATCACGACATTTATTCGATTGAAGATTTGGCGCAATTGATTTTTGATATGAAACAAGTCAATCCTAAAGCCACCGTCGCGGTCAAATTGGTCTCCGCAGCGGGCGTGGGAACCATTGCAGCGGGGGTTGCCAAAGCGTATGCCGATAAAATCATTATCTCTGGAGGTGATGGCGGAACGGGTGCAGCACCCTTAACATCCATTAAATTCGCAGGAAATCCATGGGAATTGGGACTTTCTGAAGCGCACAATGCCCTTAAAGTAAACAATCTTCGTGGATTGGTGCATCTCCAAACCGATGGCGGACTCAAAAGTGGTATGGACATTGTCAAAGCAGCCCTTTTAGGGGCGGAGAGTTACGCATTTGGTACGGGAGCTTTGGCAATCATTGGGTGTAAAATGCTCCGTATTTGTCATGTCAATAAATGTTCAGTGGGAATTGCGACCCAAAACGAGACTCTGCGAGAAGAACACTTCAAAGGAACCGTGGAGCAGTTGATCAATTACTTCACCTATTTAGCCGAAGATGTTCGTCTTATTATGGCAAAACTTGGGTACAAAACGATGGAAGAATTGGTGGGACGTAGCGATTTGCTTCAAACCATTGATACCGATTTTGCCCGTAAATTTGACTTTAGTCATGTGTTGCATCGGGAAGAGGGGGTAAATACCTGTCAGTTCCCAAGCAATGATCCTTTTGATGATAATGCATACGAAATTGATGTCTTGAGCGAAGCAATGGATGCAATTAAACATCCTGACAGTCCTGTTCGTATTACCCGAACCATTTGTAATCTTAACCGAAGTTTTGGTGCGAGAATCAGCGGTGAAATCGCCCAATACTATGGTGATAAAGGGTTAAAAAATGATACGATTAATATTAAATTAACGGGGATTGCGGGTCAAGCTTTGGGAGCCTTTTTGATTCACGGTGTCACCATTCGTCTCACTGGAGTAGCCAATGATTACATCGGGAAAGGGATGCACGGTGGTAAAATCGTTATTCAATCCCAAAACCAAGGTGAAGCGTACGCAGCGGGAGGAAATACCTGTCTTTACGGTGCAACCGGTGGGAAACTCTATATTTCCGGTTCGGTAGGGGAGCGTTTTGCGGTGCGTAACTCAGGGGCATTGGCCGTTGTTGAGGGGACGGGTGATAATGCGTGTGAGTATATGACCGGTGGAATTGTGGTTATTCTTGGTCAAACAGGTATCAATTTTGGTGCTGGTATGACCGGAGGTATCGCCTTTGTGTACGATGAAAATCACAGTTTTGTCGAAAATGTTAACCGTGAATTGATCGATGCGGTTCGTATTGATACCGATGAAGGGGATGAAGCACGCCATTATCTTAAACGTCTTTTAAAAGATTATGTTGTTGAGACCCAAAGTCTAAAAGCCCAAATGCTTTTGGATAATTTCCGAAATGAGATCCGAAATTTTTGGCTGATTCGCCCCAAAAATTTAACCAAATTGCCACTTAATCCTGATAAAGGGGACTGATTATTATGAGAGAATTTTTAACCATTGAACGTCTTGATCCCACTAAACGGGGGGTTGTAGAACGTCTTAAAGATTTTAGAGAGATTTATGAGGTTGTTGAGTCCCATGATGCATCCTCACAAAGTGACCGTTGTATCCAATGCGGCGACCCTTTTTGTCTCAACAAATGTCCTTTGCACAATTATATTCCCCAATGGCTCAAAGCCGTTGCCGAAAAAGATTTGAAATTTGCTTTCAATCTTTCCAATGAACCTTCACCGTTTCCTGAAGTGATGGGGCGTATTTGTCCTCATGACCGTTTGTGCGAAGGGGACTGTACCCTTAACGATGGGCATGGTGCTATTACTATTGGTTCTGTGGAAACGTTTATTAATGAAGAAGGGTTTAAGCAAGGGTTACGCCCCTATTTTCCGGGGATTACAACCGATAAAAAAGTAGCTATCATTGGTTCTGGTCCCTCAGGGCTTTCGTGTGCGACCTATTTGCTTCGTTCAGGGATTTCGGTGACGATGTATGAACGATCTGACCGTGCAGGTGGATTGTTGACGTATGGTATTCCAGGGTTTAAATTGGATAAAAAAATTGTGGAACGACGGGTGAGCTTTTTAGAAGAGGCGGGATTGACGTTATTATTGAATTGCGAAGTAGGGCAGGATATAGAATTCGATACCATTGCCAATACCCATGATGCCGTTTTTCTGGGATTGGGGGCAACGAAAGCAAAAAAAGCCCATATTGCTGGGGAAAATGTCTCTAACGTCTACGCTTCAATGGAATATTTAACGGCTATCCAACGCAAAAATTTTGGATTGATGTACGATAAACATTTTGATTTTAAAGATTTGGATGTGGTTGTTATTGGGGGGGGAGATACCGCCATGGATTGTGTCCGTACCGCCAAACGAGAAGGGGCAAAAAATGTGACGTGTCTTTATCGTCGTGATGCACACAATATGCCCGGTTCCCAAAAAGAGTATAAAAATGCCCTTGAAGAGGGGATTGAATTTGTCTTTCACGCTTCCCCCAAAGAGGTCATTTTAGGGGAAAATGGGAGTGCGGTTGCCATTCGTATGGTAAAGACCGTTCTTGGGGCAAAAGATGAAAGTGGTCGTCAAAAAATGGAAGAGGTCAAAGGGGGAGATTTCACGGTGAATGCCGATGTGATCATTATGGCACTTGGATTTGATCCGGTTGTCCCCAGCTTTTTAGCAGAAAATGGGATTGAAGTGAATGGTTGGGGAGGAATTATTATCGATGAATCTTTTCAAACCACAACGGCGGGGATTTATGCGGGAGGTGATTGCTATCGTGGCGCTGATTTGGTGGTTACCGCAGCGTATGATGGGCGTGAAGCAGCACGAACGATGGTCAAATCGTTGTTAAACGGATAGGGACATTCCCCCCTTAGAGGAATCTAGGGTGCTTTTTGCTATAATAAGAAAGTTTTATGATCTAAGCCACACTTGATTGATCCATAGTGATAGGGTTTGAAGATTTGTAGAGGAGTAGTTTTGAGTCTATTTAATTTGTTTGGGGATTCCAAAAAAAAGCAGCAACCCACGAAAAGTGAAGCCCCCTCACACTGGGTGAAGTGTTCTTCGTGTCAGTCTTTGATGTACTATAAGGAGATGGAGAAACAAAATCACGTTTGTCCAAAATGTGGTTTTCACTTGCGTATTGGAATTAACGAGCGTCTTTCTTTAATTAGTGACACAGGAAGTTTTGTAGAGCATGATGCCAATCTAAAACCTATTGATCCTCTCTCTTTTGTGGATAAAAAAAGCTATGCTGCACGGATAGAAGAGGCATACGCCAAAAATGGGCGACACTCCTCGGTCGTAAGTGGTGAGTGTACCATTAATGGGGTAGCGGTTCAGCTGGTTGTTTTTGATTTTAGCTTTATGGGGGGATCGTTAGGTTCGGTTGAGGGGGAAAAGATTGTTCGTGCGGTCAACCGTGCCTTGAGCAAACGACAAGGGGTTATTATTGTCAGTGCCAGTGGCGGGGCTAGAATGCAAGAAAGTACCTTTTCGTTGATGCAAATGTCCAAAACCTCTGCCGCATTGGCCAAATTATCCGAAGCAAAGCTCCCTTACATCTCCCTTTTAACCGATCCGACCATGGGGGGGGTGAGTGCCTCTTTTGCGATGCTTGGGGATGTTATTATCGCCGAACCGGGGGCGTTGATTGGGTTTGCCGGTCAGCGGGTTATCAAGCAAACCATCGGGTCTGATCTTCCCGAAGGGTTCCAACGGGCGGAATTTTTACTGGAAAAAGGGTCTATTGATATGGTTGTTCCTCGGAGTGAACTCAAAGAGACTTTGAGTGATCTTCTTACCCTTCTTCTCCCCTAATGCAGGTCTATGCGCTATGCGATCGCGATGCATTACGCTCGCGAAAAATAACCTTAGAGCAGTTTGTTCACAAAGCCAAAGAACACAACGCGACCATTTTACAATACCGTAATAAATCCGATTCTCCCGACACCATCCGCCACGAATTAATCGCGTTACGTTCTTTGTGGGGAAAGACCCTTTTAATTAACGATTATTATGAACTTGTTGCACTGTGTGATGGTGTTCATATTGGTCAAGAGGATTTGTACGCGTTTGATCCCAATCCCCATAACGCAATGGCTAAGCTCAAGCAGACCATTGGGAATACAAAAATAATCGGTCTTTCGACCCATAATCGTCAGGAGATTGCAATAGCCAACACCTTAGCGATTGATTACATTGGTTTGGGTGCGTATCGCGCTACCTCCACCAAAAAAGAAGCGTGCGTGTTAGGGGAAGATTTGGATGCCCTAGCCTCCCATTCGATCCATCCTGTTGGGGCGATTGGGGGGGTACGTTTGGACGATACGTTTACCTATGTGACCTACCTTGTCATAGGAACAGGACTGTTGTGACCCTCTCTGTGATCTCCATAGCCAAAAAAGAACGCTCGTTGTACGATCCTCTCTATCAAGAACAGTTGAAGATGATTTCCCGTTTTGCCAAAGTAGAGGATATTGAGCTTTTCCCCAAAGAGATTATGAAAGCCCATACCATTGGGGCAGACGCTTCTAAGATAGCATACACCAAACTTCTTGAACCGATGATCGGTAAAAGTTATTCCATTGCGTTGCATCCCGATGGTAAAAAAGTCGACTCTTTGGCGTTTAGTAAGCTTATACGTGATAAAATCGCGATACAATTTTTTATAGGTGGAGCGTACGGCTTTGAAGACTCTTTTGTCGCACAGTGCGACAGTGTTATTAGTCTCTCAGAGATGACCATGAGTCATAAAATTGCCAAGTCGGTCTTGCTTGAGCAAATATACCGTGCTTTTAGTCTATTAAATAACCATCCCTATCACAAATGAGGAACACGATGAGAGAGAGTGAGTTGCAATATTTCGAGGAAATTTTACTGGCCCGTCAAACACAAATTATCAAGAATTTGAATGGGGTTGAGGCGGAGATGGTACAATTACGAGAGTGTGAACTCAAAGATGAGGGGGATTATGCCTCAGTGAGTAATGATAACTTGGTTGAGAGTGCCATTAGCGCGCAACAATCCCAAGAGTTATCGGAAATTGAGTGTGCATTAGCAAAGATCAAATCAAAACAATACGGTGTGTGTGAAATGTGTGAGGATGATATTGGTTTTCAACGGCTAAAAGTCAAGCCCCACGCGCGTTATTGCATTATCTGTCGTCCTATTGTTGAAAAAAATAGAGCTTAGGGCATAAGGAGAGGGTACGATGGAATTAAAACGTTACACGATTGCTTCATTTATATTTATTTTTTTAGTAGGAATGGCTACCTATACCATTAATGCAAATCTTTTGTCTTTTGACCTTTTGGGAATCCATTTTCCTAGTTTGCCGGTTGCTTTTTGGGTGGTCGCCCCTATGGCATTGATGTATTTGGTCAGTGTATTGCATATGGCATTTCATGCGTTGTTAGGTGATTTAAAATTGCGTAAATTGGATCGCGATAATGAAAAAATGATCGATGCCATTACCGATGCCTTTTTGGGGGCAAGTGAACGGACATACGTCTTTAAAAGTGATGCTTACAAATTGATGGGAAAAATTTTAACGAATGTGATTTTGCTCCCCAATGAATCACTCAGAGAGGTCGGTCACGAAAAAATTGATGAAGCCCTCCGTTTGGTACGTGACATCAAAGAGAAACGAAAAGTGGATTTGAAAAAATTCCATTTAACCAATAGCAGTACGTTGGGGGTTCAAAATAACCTCAATCGTTTAGAGCGAGGGGAATTAGGGGTAGAAGAGATTTTGTCCCGCCTTGATACCTATGGAACCATCGTGGCTTCCAAAGCATACGAATCGTATGTAAAGACGGCTTCAGTGGGTTCAGTGCTTAAATACCAACAGCTTTTTACGATTACCTCTTTGAACGCCTTTGTGGAACGGATTAACAGTGATGTTAATGGGATTGTGATGACCAACGATGAAGTATTGGCATTGTTTAAAACCCTTAACCTCACCGAAGAAGATTATTTAGAATTGGCTATGGGATTGTCAAAAAATATGCTTCCTGAACAACGAATTCGCTTGTTTGAAACCGCCAGTGAGCATAATGATGATGCGATGGTGGGATATTTATACACTTTGTATGATCTCCAAATGGTTGAAACGGCGAATGAAATTTTGAACAATACCGCCAAAGAGGATTACCTTGTCTTTAAAGCGTACCGTGATTTGAAAGCGGCCAATAAGCATTACGATATTGCGTTGTTCCTTAAAAAATAGTTCGCGTATGACTTCAAAACTCTCTTTTTCGACCCCCATCTATGCGCTGGCCCCTTTGGCTGGCTATACCGATCTCCCTTTTCGTAATGTGGTTAAAAAATTTGGTGCAGATTTAACGGTGAGTGAAATGCTCAGTTCCAATGCCTTGGCGTATGGCTCTGAAAAAACCCTCAAAATGTTGGAACGAAGTCCCAATGAAGATCCCTACTCGGTACAAATCGCAGGTTCAGAGGAAGAGGTGGTACGACGTGCTGTGGAGGTTTTGAATTCACAAGAGGATATTGATATTATTGATCTTAATTGTGGGTGTCCTGTCCCTAAAATTGTGGGGCATGGTTCGGGCAGTGCATTGCTCAATGATCTTCCCCGTATGGCTAAAATCATTGAAATGATCAAAAAAACCTCCCATAAATCGACCTTGAGTGTCAAAATTCGGTTAGGATTTGAATCCAAAAACCATATCGAAATTGCTAAACTCGTCCAAGAGTGTGGTGCCGATTTTTTAGCCGTTCATGGGCGAACCCGTGCAGGAAAATTTAAAGCTCCCGTCGATTATGATGCGATTGGGGAGATTAAAGCGGCAGTTTCGATCCCTGTGATCGCCAATGGGGATATTGATTCGTTTGAAAAAGCACAATGGGTGTTAGCTCACACGCACGCGGATGGGGTGATGATTGGTCGGGGTGCGGTTGGCGCGCCGTGGATTTTTCATCAACTCAAAACCGGTAATGCGCATGTGGATCCTTTGGTTAAACACGCTATTATTATGGAGCATTTCGAGGGGATGATACGTTGGTATGGAGAGAGAGGGGCTATTTTATTTCGTAAACACGCCCATACCTATTCAAAAGGGTATGAGGGGGCTTCTGCCCTTCGAGATTGTGTGAATCGCTTGGAAGATCCACATGAAACCCGCATAGTTTTAGATGATTTTTTTCGTACTCATGTCCAAATTGGAAAGGCGTATAACCCTTTTGAAATGCTATGTGAATGTTGATTCGGTGAGAGGATTAAGAGATGTTCAAAGCTCTTTTTCTTCTCTTACTGATGGGGTATTTCTCTTTTTTAAGTGCTTCTTCGGAATTTTTTATTGCTCAACCTCTTTTAAATAAGATTGAAAAAAGGTACGGTCTTTTTGCGAAGCGACGCACCCTTGCCTTGGTGGATATGATGAATAACGCTAAAGATCACGATGAACGTACCAAACTGACCCTTGTGAACGATTTTTTTAATCAAACTCCCTATGTTCCTGATAGAGAAACCTATGGGATTCCCGATTATTGGGCAACGCGATTGGAATTGATTGGTAACGATAAGGGTGATTGTGAAGATTACGTGATTGCTAAGTATTTTACGCTGAGAGATTTAGGTGTTTCGCCCAAAAAACTTTATATGACCTACGTTAAATTGGTCACATTTAAAGCCTCCCATTTGGTGTTGAGCTATTATGCAACCCCAAAATCAATCCCCTTGGTGTTGGATAACTATAATCGAAACATTCTTCCCGCCTCACAACGTAATGATTTACAGCCGGTCTACAGTTTTACGGGTGATGACCTTTTTTCGGCGAAACAAGCCCAACTAGGAAAACTCATCCCCGCTTCTAAAGCACAAAAACGTTCGTGGAACGAACTGGTTATTAGTCGAAAAAAGGAATGAACCCATGACCCTCTTTAAGCAACTCTCCCTTATGTTAACCCTCTTTTTGGTCGTTATTCTCGTCTCTATAATGGGGCTGAATTTTAAAACGTCGACGCTGTTTGTTCAAAATCAACTCTATGCTGATGCGAAAAATACCGCCCACTCGTTAGGGTTATCCCTTTCCCATGTCGCCGATCCTGAGGATACTTCGACCATGAAAACGATGATGGATGCAATTTTTGACAGCGGTTACTATGAGATGATTCGCCTCAATGATGTGGAGGGTAAGATCATTTATGAACGTAAAACCGATGTGGTCGTTCAAAATGTCCCTCAATGGTTTATTAGGAAAGTTCCTATTGAGAATCAAACTGCTTTCAGTGATATTATGATAGGGTGGAACCATTTTGGAACCTTAGCGGTACAAGGTCATACAGGTCATGCGTATCAACAGCTTTATGGTACGTTGATGGATTTAATCAAGATTTTTTGTATTTTAGGTGTTATTGTTTTTGCGGTGTTGTATTTGCTTCTCTCTTTGAGTCTACAATCGCTCAAACGTATCAGCGCACAAGCCAAAGGGATTATCAATAACCAATTTATTTTTGAAGAGAGAATCCCCTTTACGACCGAATTTCGGTTAGCGACCATCGCGATGAATGGGATGGTCGGTAAGGTCAAAGATATTTTTGATCGAGAAGATGAACGACTTAAACGGTATCATGAGTTGAAATTCAAAGACAGTGAATCCTATCTTTTTAATCGCCGTTATCTTACCAATAAGCTTCCCGATTATTTGGAAATGGATACCTCTTTTCCGGTTGGGGTCTTTATCTTATTTGGTTTTGATGCATTGGATCGGCTCAAGCAGGAGTTAGGGTATGAGGCGTACCGTTCGCTGATTGTCGCTTTTGCAACGGTAGTAAAAGGGCAATTTGAAGAACCCCATACGCTGATTGCCCGTCTCAACGAAAGCGATTTTTTTCTCTTGATCCCCTCTAAGGAGAGCAAAGCGGTGATCCGTAGGGTTGAAGAGGTTATGCGTCAAATGCAAGAAATCATCATTCAGCAAGAGATAAAAATTATAGAGTATCTTGTTTTGGGGTGTGGTATGGGGAATTATAGCCAAAATGACACCCTAAAAACCCTCTTGTCGCGTGCTGATTATTCCCTTACCCAAGCCAAATTACGACACAATTTTGCGATTGATCTTAATAGTGATGGAGAGAATTCTCTTATTTTAGGACGGGAAGAGTGGCGAAAAGAGATTCTTTTGAGTCTTCAAGAATCACGCATTATTTTGGCTTCGCAATGTGTTTTACGGATTGATAAAAATGAATCTGAGGTAACACACCAAGAGATCTTTTTACGTCTGGTGGATCAAAATGGAAGTGTCCATTGTGCGGGCTATTTTATCCCCATCGCAACAAGTTTAGGATTAATCGATAAACTCGACCGTAATATGATTGCACAAGTTTTCAACTACTTAAAAACGGAAGAACCCACTATTTCTATGGCGTTAAATTTTAGTGCTGATTTTATTACAAAGTCGGCTAATCTTGAATGGTTAATGGAGCAACTGGAACTTTTTTCCCGTTACAAATCGACGCGATTGTGTTTTGAAGTGAGTAATTCCATTGCGTTAAGTAACCCTAAAACGGTCACGATGGTAGCCAAGATGGTCAAAAAATGGGGTCATCGTTTTGGAATTGACCATTTTATTCTCCCTGAAAGTGGTGCGGGGTATTTACAGGAGATTGATCCTGATTACGTTAAAGCCAATGGAGAATATCTTGTTGAGATATTGTTTGATTCCGATAGCCAAAGTGTTCGCGAAAGTTTACACAATGTGATGAAAAGTCTTAATATTATTGTGATTGCCGTGATGATCGAGACACAGCAACAACTAAAAGAGTTGCAAAACGTCGGAATTAAACACTTCCAAGGATCGTTTATTGATCCTGTTGCATTAGTGCAACACAAGAAAATGGACGACTAATTTTTTTTGCGGGTGAGGACAAAGGCGAATAGGGCGACGATCGCTAATAGAATATAAATGTTCCCTTGCTGGTCCATGTTAAAGCTCCTTGAGTAATTTTTTCATAATTTCGATGTGGTAACTCTCTTGAAAATTGATAAACTCAAAAAAGGCAGAGAGTTTTTCATCCCCAATAGCGGAGGAGAGTTTTTTGCACTCCTCTTTGGCATTTTCCTCTTCGACAATCCCCCCTTTGAGAAATTTCTCCCTATCCGTAATCTGATAGGTGCGGGGATGAAGTGTGCGGGGAAGGGAGAGTATCCCCAATTGTGCCATCATCTCCCCAAACGACCGTAGATGAAAATGGGACTCATCGATCAGATCTTGAAAATGGGTCACTTGCGCGGGGGTAGTGGCACGAATGTGTTGGTAAAAATAGACCATAATGAGTTCGTATTCTTTATACAGTTCCTCGAATAAAAAGAGGGTTAACGCATCGGTTTCCACCTCATTAAGCGTTCCTTCACACCATATTCGGGAACGATTAAATGCGGTGATCCTTTCATCATTTGTCGTCGTAAGATACGCATTAAGGGTGTGAACGATGTACTCCTCATCGTGGTGCATCCGCTCACATAAAGGGGTATCAGGATACGAAAGGTGAACCGTTTGGATAGCTTGGAGGAGATGGTTAATCAACCCAAACGAAGTCTCATTTTCAATGCTAAAATGAGGATCACGTTCGTAGTCATACGGGGTGTTTTCCTCATACAGTGACTGTGCTAGCCATTTGAGATGCCGAAATTCGATTTGGGAAAATTCATACAGACGACTTTTGATGCGTGGGTCATTTAGGGCAAAGGAGGCAAAAGCGATTTTTAACCATAACTGATGTTTTGCTTGAAAAAGGGTATTGTGGGTCATTCTTCCACCTCGCAATCCATCCCAATTTCGATGGTATGGAGTTCTTCATCAAACCCTTGTTTTTGGCGTTCTTCATGAATTTTGGCCGCTTCAAAGGATTGTAAGACCATGGTGGCGCACGCTTGCTGTTTGGGGGAACCCTCCATCACTTTTTGGTGAAGCTTTTGGGCTGCTTTTTGGGCATACTCAAAGGTTTCCCCTTGAATCATCTCCGTAAACATGGAGCCAAAGACGACGGTGTCTTGACACCCATTGGTAGCGTAGGTGACCGCTTCAAGGCGATTGTTTTGGGAACGAAGATAAAAAATGACAAATTCTCCTGTCTGTTCACTGTGTCCAACACCAACACCGGTTGGGTTGTCAAGGGGGCCATAATTTTTGGGGTGCATGAGATGCTCGATGATCTCTTGATTTAGATTATTTTCCATGGGATTATTATAACGTAGCTTTTTGATTTCTCTCATTTTACGGCTATCCTGATCTGTCACCCCAAACGTGATTCAGGGTCTAAAAAACGTAACATCATAAAAACACCCCCAATGGAATCGCTACTAAATCTTCACTAAACTCCCTAACGCGTTCACCATTGTAAAACACGATCCCTAAACATTTTTGCCCGCATCTGCTTTGAAAATCGATGATGTGTTTGAAATCATCTTTTTTGATACTACCGCTTTGTTTTACTTCACACGCGATTAGCTCGTTGTCCACTTCGAGGATAAAATCTATCTCTTTTTTGTCGTTTGTTCGGTAGTGATAAAGTGTACCGCTTTTTTGCCTATACGCGAGGTGTTTTTGCAGTTCGCCAAAGACATAGGTCTCAAATATGGCTCCGCTATAGGGTGAGCTAAGAAGTTTTGCTTTTGAGTCAATGCGTAGCAAGGAACAAAGCACTCCCGTATCGTTGAAAAACACTTTGGGTGACTTGGTAAATTGTTTGCCGATATTGGCAAAATAGGGTCGAAGCAGGGTCACTTGATAGATACGACTGATGATCGAGAGGTAGTTGTCTGTTGTCATATCTTTTATCCCTATGTCACTGCTAAGCGCTGATTTGTTAAGGAGTGTGGCACTTCGAGAAGCCAATACATTCACAAACTTTATAAAGCTATCAATGTCTCGTATGTCCGCCAAATCGCGTGCATCGCGTTCGATATACGTAGCCGTGTAGGATTTATACCATAAATCTTTTTGTACCCCTTCAAGGGTTAAAATTTCAGGATAACCACCATCAAGAATGTGTTGAATGATCTCATCGCTGTACTCTTTTTGGGGAAGCTTAAAATCTCTTTTTAACAGTTTTTCGATTACGTTTTCATCCGCTTTATCCTTTTTTTCTTTTGAACTGAGCGGATGAAGCCGTAGCTCACACAGTCGTCCGGCAAGGGTATCTTTCGCATCTTTGTGATCCAATACATTGGAACTGCCTGTCAGGAGAAAACTGCCATTTACCCTCTCGTTGTCGATGTGCATTTTCAGGTATTCAAGCAAAGAGGGGACTTTTTGTATCTCATCAAGACAGATAGGAAGCTCAAGATTTTTAAGAAATGCTTTTGGATTCTCTTTTGCGTAAAGCCTTAACTCTCCATCATCAAACGTGAGATAATTTTGAAATTTTTCGAGTGCCAGTGTCGATTTACCCACCTGTCTGGCTCCATTTAAAAGGACGATGGGAAATGTTTCAAGGGCTAATTTTAAAATAGTTTCTAATGTTCTTGTTTTCATATTTACCCTCTATACAAGTATATTTTATACCATTATACTATATAATTTTTATTCTCGTCACCCTGAACTCGATTCAGGGTCTAAACTACCTTTTTTGTTTAAATCGTTCTATCGCTTCGCGCAAAGAGACTTTAATTGTCCCCTCCTCCATCGCGTCATTCCATTGCTCTAATTCGTTAAAACTCCAACCACCCAAACCAATCCCCTGATATTTTTCTTCCCATGACGTAATACTCAGAGGATCACCCCTTACGATGGACTGTACTATTTTTAGTATTTCATAGTGTATAAATATCTTTTTATGATCGTGAAATGCAGTTACATAGCGTTCTTCTGCGATAGGATCAAAGGGGCGATTCAGTATAAGTTGAAGCTCAAAAAGATTGGTGTAAGCTTCATACTTTTTCGGATTAATGACTACTGCTTTTTGGTACACTTCAATCGCACGGTCATACTCCTCTTTTTGATAATACGCAACTCACATATTGGTGTAAGCTTGATCGCTTTGCGGATTAAGCTCTACTGCTTTTTGGTACGCTTCAATCGCATGGTCA
>DYMK01000010.1 GCA_020721585.1 Sulfuricurvum sp. | reverse complement strand
GTGATGACAAAAGAGGGGTGGTCATAAAGAATTTTCATGGTGGGATTATAGCCAAAAGTGGGTGCAACAAATGGTAAGAAAAGAGGATATAATGACAGAAAATTGTCATAAAGGAAACGCTATGCGCGTCATTACTTGCAGGACGACGCTATCAATAGCCGTTACCCGTTGCATATTTAGCACGGCAGGGGTATAATGCCTTTATCAATATTTCTGCATCATCTCCCCCGCCATTTTCACTTAGGCGGGTTTACTGCTACGTTTTACCTCATACTGTTCTACGATACTTTTATACTTATCGCGTACATCTTTGGCTTTGGCTATGTTCTCTTTTGTTTGGATTAGTCGATATGGTTTAAAATCACTATATGCACTTTTTTCTCTCACGCTTTCGTCAATCAATATCCCATCTTTTCTAAAATCCGCTATAACGTTAGAGATACGAGAACACATAAACTTATCGTACCCGTTTTTACCGTTTACGTCTTCACCCTTGATGAGTGCATCCATTGTTAAAAAATGGCTTTTATAGGGGGGCTTTTTCATTTTCATGATGCTACCGCCATAACACGGGAAGCATTTAAAAAAGCCTCAATATCTGAACGTTTGTACTTGATGTATTTCCCCATTTTGCTATAAACCTCTTTAGGGTTAATCCGCTCTTTTTTCGACATGGGAGTTAACCTATGGGTAAAAAAAATGACTATTTTAAGGGTAATGAGCTTCTTTTTAGACCCCGAATCCCGTTCAGGGTGACACGTTTATCGTGTCAAAAAACAAGCGGCATTACGTCCGATTTTTCTTCTTCCATAAACTCACACAAATTTATTTCTAATACTTTGGCAATTTTGTAAAGATGCTCAAGATTGAAGTGTTTTTTTTCAATCCCTATTTCTGCTTTAGCAACACTTGAAACGGAGGTAAAACCCATCGCAAGTGCCAATTGCAATTGGCTTAACCCTTTGGCTTGCCGAAATTTTTTGACATTGAAACCAATGCGGCGGTAAAAAGCCTCTACTTCTGCTGAGGATACTTCAATTTCTAAGTTCATTTACTTCACTATAGTGTAATTTTAATCTAAGCTTATAGTTTGTAGAATGGTTAAACAATTCCCTATAGTGAAATACATTGGCAATCATGAATACGATAAATGAAAAAATATTTCTTTGCTTAGATACGAAAAATCATAATTTATTGATTAATAATCAAGAGATTTATTTAACAAAGCAAGAGATGCTTTTGGTAGCTTTATTGATGGAGCGACAAGGCTATTGTGTTAAAAGTGAAGAGATTGAATACCACATTTGGGAACATGACTCTATGGACTTCGATTGTCTTCATCGATTAAAAACACTTATTTATGCAGTGAGAAAAAAAATAGGGAAACAGCACATAAAAAACTGTCATGGATTTGGCTACAAGATTATCCTCTACAATCAGTAATCAAAAAATCCTGACTTTTTTCTGACTTTTCACTGTCATACTTTAGGTTTAAGGAAGTAAATCTTCTTTTGAACTTGAGGTGATGGGTGAGCCATTTAAATGTCGTTGAGATAAAAAGCGCAAAGGATAGGGTATGAAAAAAGTTATTTTAAGTGGATTGGTTTTAGTGGGTCTAAGCAGTCATGTGTATGCAGGAGATGATATGGTAGGGATTGCTGGTAAAGTCTTAGAAGGAGTACTAAAAGGAGCAGTAGGCGGAGCAGCGAACGCAATGGGTGTAGGAGGAAATGGTAAAGGTATAAGAGTCACAGGTACTGAAATTAAAAACAAATCAACCATTACCGAAGCTGCCCTTATCAATAGTAATGCTGGGGTCAAAATATCAGGTGCATCAACGACTGTGGAGGGGAGTAAAATAGACAATGATTCCTTTGTCAATAAAGCACTGCTTTACAATAGTAATGTTGGGGTTCAGATTGGAGATTAAGTTGGATTTTAGCAACGTAAAAAATTATTAACACTATTTTAAAGGAGTAAATACCGTGTTATTATCATCTAAAAATGTAACTCTTTTAGCGCTATGCTCTGCCCTCTTGGTGGGGTGTAGCGGTAAAAAGATTGAGATTAATGAAGATTTTCTTCAAAAAAATTCTACCTCGTCGGCAGAAAGTCCTTTTCGTCAAAGTTTGATTGTATTGGGAAAAATACATAATAATTTAGCCAAAGAGATCCCTTTTCGTAATTCAGCTTCCAATGCGTTAACCGATGCAGAAACGTGTAAAAAGACGGATCAGCATTTTAATGGAACATGGTGTGATCTTCAAAACCCCTCTTCTTTGTCTGCTAAGGGTGCCACTTATATTACATGGTCACCTGTTCGATATTTTTCAGTAGGGACGATCACCAATAAAACTGCTGACCCAAAATTACAAAGTCTTGAGTTAAGCAACTATGTGAAAACTGCACTCGCGAATGTAGGGGATGATTATAGAGTCTTAGATTCAGATAGTAGAGATCAAAACCCTGCTATTTCTTATCATATCGCAGGAGCCATTACAGGGTTTGAGACGACCTATAAAAAAGGGGATAGTAAACGGATCAGTGCCTATGGTGGGCAAGGGCGTGGAGAGTTTGATGCTAATGCCGATAGTCGTAATGGAGAAGAATACACCGAAATTACGTTGGATTTATTTATCTCTAAAAATAAAGGGGATGGATGGAGAATTTTACCAAAAACGACCAGTTCAACCAAATTGATCTTACAAAAAAACAATGCAACAGGTGGATTTAGTTTAAGCATTCTAGGGACAGGATTTAGTTTCAGTCAGGATGTTGAAGCGGGTAACAACTTAGCCTATGCGACGCGTCTCCTTGTCGAAAAATCGTTAGTAGAATTACTTACCAAATTGGATGATTTACCGTATGCTGGATTTGAACCCGATGGGGGTCTCAAAGAAAAAGATCATGTCAGTTTCCTTTATAAAAAAGGGGCAAATGACAAATCTTACCGAATTGATCATGGGGTAGTCTCAAAAATTGATGATAATGGTATGGTGACCATTCATTACAGTCGAGATGGCAGTTATAGCGATAAGACTAACAAAGAGGATATTCTATCCTATACCGCTTCGTTAGAGGCGTTACAATTAAAACGCTCTTTGTCAAAAAATCAGACATGGGATAAAGCACTAAAAGAGATTTATGCCGGTAAAACTTCGGACGAACGAGTCAAAATGGCGAAAGTTTTTTTACAAACAGGCGGTTTTTATACTCCAGAATGGGAGAAAAGACTGACTGAAAAAGGGGTTAATCCCTCAGAACTGATTGATATTATGGAGCAAGTTCCACTTCAAATCCTTACCCGTACAGGAGCAACAAAATGAACCCTAACGCCATAAAATTATTGAGTTCTTTGGTTATGATGTTGGGTTTAATAAGTGGTGCTTTTGCAGCATCGACCCCCGATGTGGAAATAAAAACCGTAGATGCCACTATACCAGTTACTCAACAACCCTTAGTCGTTCAAAATGTGTCACTGAACCAAGAGGAAAATACCACTTCACCCAAAAAAGTCGTAGTCGCTACCGAAGTCAATGCGACAATGGTTTCTCCCATGCCATTGGTTCAGCCAATTAAGGAAAACAATGCAACGCTGGTTACACCTCCAAAAGTAGAGACAACCAAAGAGAACAACGTAACTATTGTTCAACCGGCAGTAGCGCAAACCACAGAAGTAACGCACGATGATACCGCTATTTTTGTTAAGGCGTTGCAAGAAGCTTTAGCCGATCAAAATTATGATCGTGTTGAGGAGATATTGCTCAAAAATCATTATATGATTGACCCAAAAACGTTTCATGTTTCTCCCTATCAAGCGTATCGTATAGGAGAAATTTATTACCTTAAACTGGACAAAAAGGGTGAAGCGAAAAAATTCATCCAATACGCTGCCCAAAAGGGTAATGCGGATGCTGTCATTTTTTGGGATGCGTATGAAATATACAAATATTAACGTTGCCCTTTTTGTGACGCTTCTTCTCACCACTTTTGTGCGTGGGGAGGACTATGAGGATACGTTCACCCATACTATATATCACGGTAATGAGATCAACGCTTTTGTTCAATTGGAACACATGATTGCATCGGATACAGAACTTACCTTATGCGGTCACTATCAAAATGGCATTAATAGCCTAAAAGCGTTAAAAAGTTATGCCGCATTACGCACCCTTCAAGCCAAAATATCCGGTTGCTATCCTGTGATTAGTGGTTACAAAGAGGCTATTGCGTATTACCAATTTTTAACCAAAGACATTCTTCCTGAAAATTTTACCATCAGAATTTTCACTCACTACGAAGTAGATTTATTGCTTAAAAGACAAATGGATCTCAAGCGTTATCCTTTATCCCTCATAAAATACAATCTTGTCACAAATGGTGTATTAACTTCCATCGCCAATGCACAAAATAACCAAATGGAAATTAATAGACTGTTGGATGAGATCAATTTAAAATATATCAAAAATCAAGCTTCCTACGGGGATACGCCTCAACGAGGTCATTATGAACAACGCAATGATCGTGATGAACACAACAATAATATCCTACATCAAAATATTTTTATTGATGAAAAATCATTACTCTTCAATTCAGAGACAGGAGTACACTACTAATATGAGAAAAATAGTACTAATGAGCGTATTATCCGCATTGCTTAATGCTGAAGATTACGATACTACGTTGGAGATGCAAAAAGCCAGAAGACTCAATGGACAAACCCACAATGGGGTCACGTATGATTATGTCAATATTACGAATCAACGACAGCTAGAGGGGACATTAGCAAGCAAAGGCGGTAGTTTAGGAAAAGAATTGGATGCGGGGAACCACCGCGAAAAAATTGTTCATGTGGTTAATATCAGCAATGTGAAGCTGAAAAAAGGGCAAAATCTTGGTGTTGTTGGTGAAAATTTAACGAATAAAGAGGTAACCAATGTGGTCACGATGGATCATGTCGATACGCGTTTTTTTAGTCGAGATCATCATGAAAATCAGCGTGAATCCCAGAGGAATGATCATCAAACGTACAATGCGGATATTACCAATCGTCAAAATCTCCAAAATTCGACGTTGATTGATATTAATACAGGAGTAAAACGAAAATGAAAAAAAGTGTATTGAGTATGCTTTTGAGTATGAGTGTGCTTGTAGCAGATCAAGTGCGCTTAGAAAATGTGACCATAATTAGCCATCATAAAGAGACAAAAAATTCACTTATGATGAATTCAAACAGTGGCGTTACTATTGGTGGACAAACATTACCTTCAGGACATTATGACAATGTTAGCAAGTCAACTGACAAAAAGACAAAAAACATCTCTCTCAAAAATGTTGAGGTAAAAGAAAAATAGTAATGAGCTTCTTTTTAGACCCCGAATCCCGTTCAGGGTGAGACGTTTATCGTGTCAAAAAGCAAGCGGCATTACGTCCGATTGCATCTCAAAATGGCTGTGACTTCCTTGAGGGGAAAGTACCAGTTTCAGGTGCGAATGCAGATGGATAAAGGGTTGGGTGAGGTGATAGTGCTGTTTTAATAGGGTTGGGTTGGTCTGGGCGTGGGTGAGATCAACGTTGATCTTTACTGCTTCCCCATCTCCCGATGGGGAAGCCTTAGTAACTTATACCGCCTTCACGTAGATTAAAATGCCCACCGGATGGGTGTCATCCCCCACTGAGTAAGATACGCGTTACTCTGACTAAAGGGTTTTGAACCAAAAAAGCCCCGATACGATGAGAGGGGCGAGGGGTGAGG
This sequence comes from Sulfuricurvum sp., assembly GCA_020721585.1. Classification (GTDB taxonomy): domain Bacteria; phylum Campylobacterota; class Campylobacteria; order Campylobacterales; family Sulfurimonadaceae; genus Sulfuricurvum. The sequence continues at coordinate 61,773 of DYMK01000010.1, read as the reverse complement.
TGCTTTTAGGATCAAATGGCGTGTGCTATCAATCAAAGCCGATTTTTTGTGTGCGGGCGCACCCCATAAGATAAAGACCAAATGGTCGCGTTGATCATTTAAGGTGCGAATCACCTCATCGGTAAAACGTTCCCACCCCTGCTCTTTATGCGATAGCGGTTCTCTTGCTCGAACGGTAAGCAAGGTATTAAGCAATAACACCCCCTCTGCTGCCCAATGGCTCAAATCCCCACTAGTAGGGTAATCACACCCGATATCTTCCATCAATTCTTTAAAAATATTGTGCAACGAAGGGGGGATTTTGATCCCTTGCGGGACGGAAAAAGACAATCCATGCGCTTGACCTACCCCATGATAGGGGTCTTGTCCCAAAATGACCACTTTTACCGCATCAAACGGGGTGGAATTAAAGGCATTAAAGATCGCATTACCACGGGGATAGAGGGTATAACGCTCTTTTTCTTCGACCAAAAAAGCTTTAAGGTGCGCCATATAAGGTTTGGCAAACTCCTCACGAAGGACGCTTTTCCAGCTTTCATGGAGGACAGGATTGAACTGCATTATTTTAAAAGATCATCGTCAAAAATAACCATCTCATAGATACTACGCTTGGTCACCAACGATTTTTCGGGGGGGACACCCCCACTGCAACGGACGCGGGAGAGTTCTGCGCGTAACTCCATAATCTCTTGTTCCATCATTTCCATCTTCTCTTTGAGGCGCATTACCACATCGACCCCCGCAAGATTGACCCCCACTTCACGGGTGAGGCGTAAAATGGTTTTGATTTTTTCAATATCCCGTTGAGAGTACAACCGTATCCGCCCATCGGAGCGTGAGGGGGTGATGAGATTTTCCCGCTCATATTGACGCAACGTTTGGGGATGAATCTCCAAAATTTTTGCCACAATGCTGATCATATAGACAGGTTCATCAAAATGGTGCATCATCTACTCCTGAGGAAGGGATTGTTTCATCTGTTCGACCAAAGCGGGATCAAGGCTCTCCACACTGGGCAACACGATAGTGGCTTTAAGGTACAAATCACCTCGAACACCACGTTGACGATTGAGTACCCCCATCTCTTTGAGGCGGAAACGTTGCCCATTTTTGGTATTTTCAGGGACTTTAAGGGTTACTTCTTTTTCCAAAGTGGGGACACTCACTTTTCCCCCAAAAAGGGCTGCGTACAACGGGACATTAAAGGTTTTAATCAGATTATCCCCATCACGCTCATACTCAGGATTGGTAGATGCGTCTATTTTGAGATACAAATCTCCCACTTGCGCCCCATGACGTTTCCCTTTGCCCCGCACGCGCAATTTTTCACCACTATTAATCCCTGCGGGAATTTTGATGTCAAAACTCTCGCCATTAAAATTGATCGTATGTTTTCCACCCAAAACAGCAATGGCAAAGGGGATGGTCACATTGGCTTCCATATCAAGGTTCATCCCCCCTCCCCCAAAACCGCCAAATCCTCCAAAGCCACCGCCACCACCACTGAAACCACCCCCCCCTTGACCAAACATTGAGCGCAAAATTTCATCCAAATCGACATTCCCCCCCTGAGAACGTGAAAAGTCATGGAAGTTTTGACCCCCAAACATCGAATCCCCGTATTGGTCATATTTTGCCCGTTTTTCTGTATCACTGAGAACTTCATACGCCGCATTAATCTCTTTGAATTTCTCTTCGGCGGCAGGATCTTTATTTACATCAGGGTGGTATTGGCGTGCTAATTTTCGATACGCTTTTTTGATCTCCGCATCACTGGCTGAGGGGCTAATTTCTAGGGTAGTGTATAAACTTTTTGACATTATAAGTCCTGCTTTTGAGATAGGGTACGTTATTTACTGGATATTATAGCACTATAGTTGAGTCAAAAGCAATCAAGGTTAAAAATCCAACGGTGCACAACTTCTTATCATTTTTCAACACAATTGCTACGCTAAAATCTTCTTCAGAGTTTAAAAAAATGAGAGGAAGGTTTTTAATGTTTTTAGTCCGTTTGCTATTCATTTCCTTCGTGATTGTCTCACACGCTTTTTGTGCTGAATTGACCTTTCACGATGCCGTTGAGCGATTGTTATCCCATAATCATGATCTGAAAATTGCCCAGTATGAAATTAATAAATCCAAAGCTGATCTCCTTGGTGCACAACGTCGTCCCAATCCCATCCTCTACGGAAGTTACAGCTTTTTGGATGTTAGACACCAATTTGGAGATCAGGCCAAAGGGAGTCCTGCTTTTTTGGTTGCCCATTTGGATCACCCCATTGAGTTGGGGGGAAAACGGGATCAGCGGATCAAAACCGCTCATGAGATGATACATTACACCCAATTACTCGTCGAAGAGAACAAACGCCAAGCCCTGATCAATCTTCTCAATGTCTATTATCAAACACAAGCGGATCAAGCGCACTATCACAATGTCCTTAATAACCGTCATAATTTTACTAAACTCCTCACCATCGCTCAGGGAAAATTTGCTCATAAACTCATTGATGATGTTGACGTAAAAGAGTTAGATCTCCAATTAATGGATTACAACAAAGAGGTTGAAATTATCCATGCGACCCTTTTAACCGATCGTGAAACCCTTGCCATGATGCTTTCATTAGACGCTAACACCCTTCAGATTCCTGAAATTTCCCCTACACCTACCGATATAACGACCTCTTTGGATGAACTCATTGCGTATGCGCAAACCCATCGCCCCGATTGCTTAGCAGCCATTCAAAATGTTACTGTTGCCAAAGCTTCGATTGATCTTGAAAAAGCCAATGCCGTTTTGGACATAACGTTAGGCATTGAGAGTGAACAGTATGCACCCAATTACACCAATCCCCTTCTTGGGGTGAGTGCAGCAATCCCCCTACCCCTTTACAATCACAATCAAGGGGCAATTGAACGCGCTAAAGTGACCCTAATGCAGGCAAAAACGCACCAAAGCAAAATTAGTCAGCAAGTCGCATCCGATGTCACTCAGGCATTTATCCTCTATAAGACACAACAAAAAGTATCCCGTGCGACACAAGAAGAATTCAATGCCATTAATCAGCTTAAACGCAAACATCATCTCATTTTTGAGCGTCAAGGAATGCCAATTTTAGATTTATTGGATAACTTACGGAGACATAATGATTATCAACGTAACGTAATTCGCTCATCTATTGATTTAATGATTGCACAAGAGTATCTCAAACTTATGGCTGGCATCACTCCAGTCTCTATCAAGGAGTAATAATGTATACCCAAAATTCATCTAAACTTCACAATAGTTCCACTATACTTGTACCATCGTTTTTATCCATATTTTTAAGGAATCATCCTGTGCGTATTGCCAAATGTACTCTTTTTACCCTGTTACTCGTTTCTTTTCCCCTGTTGGGAGATACCTTGACCATAGATAACGCAATTGAACAGTTTGTAGCGTACAACTATGACCTTAATATTGCTCGCCACGAAGCCCAAAAATCGTATGCCAATCTTATCACTGCCAAAGAACGTCCCAATCCAACCCTTTTGGGATCGTATGAATTTATGGACATTAATCGTCGCTTTAGCGATACCGCACGGGGTTCCAATGGACAAGCGACCCTTATCCTAAGCCACCCTATCGAAACCGCAGGAAAAAGGGATAAACGGATTGAGTTAGCCAATCGTTACGTCAATTATAATGGTCTGCTGCTTGATGAGACCATTCGGGAACAACTTTATACCCTTATTAGTGCCTATTATGCGGTAGTAAGTGACCAAACGACGTTTGAGATGGCGCACGAAAATGCCCAAGCTTACGACCGTATTATTAGTGTTGCTAAAATTAAATTGGACCATGGATTCCTCTCGGCGATGGATTACCAAAAAATTCTTCTTCAAAAAAATGAGTACACGCGTGAGGTGGAAAATAGCCATCTTGCACTACTGCAAGATCGGGAAAAACTCGCAGCATTATTGGCACTCCCCTCCTCCGAAACGGTCGTTGTAGCTCCCACGGTGACCGAGGTGATCCCTCCCTTGGAAACACTCTTAACCAAAGTGCCTCATCGTCCCGATTGTAAAGCTGCCAAAGAAAATCTCGCCATTGCCGATGCCTCACTACGCCTTGAAAAAGCCAATGGAGTCCCCAACATCAACGTTGGTATGGAATACGCCAGTTTTGGCCCTTACTACGAACCTTTGGCGGGGTTGAATTTTTCCCTACCCCTCCCTTTGTACGATCGCAACGAAGGGGAAATTGAAAAAGCCCGCATCGGAACCCTTCAGGCAGTTCATATCTACGATAAAGCGACCCGTAATGCTCAATCGGATTTAGTGCAAACCTACGAGGCGACCCAATCACGTCAACGAATTCTTCAATCCATTAAAGCAGGATTTGACTCCGCTAAAAACCTCAAAGAGAACCATGAAAAAATATTTACCCTCAAGGGGATGTCCATCCTTGAGCTATTGGATGCCCAAAAAAGTTACCGTGATTACCAAAAAAACCTTATTCAAGCCACGATTGATCTCCATATCAGCAGTGCACAGTTGAAGCTTGCTTCCGGACAATTACTTACCGATTTAAAAGGACATTAATGCGTTTTTCTCTTCTTACCCTCTCATGCGTCACCGCATTGATTTTACTTTCTGGATGTACCAAAGGGGAAGCTGAAAATGCCCATCCAGCTACCAAGGCACAAAAAACACTTAAAGAGGTTGTCTCTCCTATTTTAGGTGACTATAGCGTTGAAATTTCGGCCACCGCATCGGTTCAACCCTCCCCCGATGGGATCGTCTCTATTAGCGCACCCGTGGGTGGAATTGTCTCTACTATCCATGCCAAAGTAGGGGATAAAGTCTCCGCTAATTCGGCTCTTATGAGTATCCGTTCTTCCGATGTCAGTGATGCCCAAAGTGATGAACTCTCTGCCAAAGCGGCCCTAACGCAAGCGCAACACGTCTATGAGATGAACAAAGAACTCTTTAGACTGGGTGCCATAACTGCCAACGACCTTGCCCTCTCCCAAAGTACGTTTCAACAAACCCAAGCGGCAATGAAAGGGGTTTCTCAAAAACTCAACTATTTGGGTGCTTCTTCCAATCAAAACCTCACCCTTCGTTCCCCCATTGGAGGAGTTGTCTATGAAGTGGAAACCCATTTGGGGGAAAAAGTGACCACCGATACCCAAAAACCGTTGATGCGCATTGCCAATACTCACAAAAAAGTGGTAGTAGCGACTGTCTACGAAAAAGACATTGAAGCTTTTTATGTGGGTAAAGAGGTGAGTATTGCTTTGGATGATGCGGGAACAAAACATCTTCAGGGGAAAATTACCTATGTGAGTGATTTATTGGATTCTGAAAACAAAACAATCAAAGTGTACATTCAGCCCCAAGTCGATTCTCCCGATTTACGGATTAATATGTTTACGACCATCACCCTTGCAGTAGAAAAGAAAGGGGTTTTCCGTGTCCCCAAAGAGTCGGTACTTTTTAAAGAAGGAAAATTTATTGTCTTTGTTAAAAAGGGGAAAGGAGATATCTTTGAACCCCTAACTATTACCTTTGTGAGCGATAATCCAAGAGACAACTTTTCACTCATTAAAGGGCTTCCAGAACACGCCATTATAGCCCGTGAGCCTATTGCGATGGAAAAGGAATAAGATGCGTCGACTTGCCAACTTTTTGATCGATAATTTTCTCGCCATTCTCCTTTTTACGGGAATTACGATCGCTATTAGTATTGCTGTGGTTCGGGATCTTAATATTGAAGCGTTCCCCGATCCCGCCCCCCCCATTCTCGAAATCGTCACCACAAGCGATGGACGCTCCGCTGAAGAGATCGAAAAGCAAATTACTACCCCCCTAGAGGTTTCCCTCGCGGGGATGCCCGGCTTGGAAAATGTCAACAGCGTCTCTTTGTACGGTCTTTCGGATATTAAATGCAAATTTTCGTACGATGTTGCCTACAAAGATGCCCGTCAAGAGGTACTCAACCGTTTGCAACAAGCTGAACTTCCCGAAGGGGTAACCCCCTCTATTATCCCCAGTGCTATTGGGGAGATTATGCGTTACCGTGTCGTTGGCAATCGAAGCATGACCGAACTGCGTACCTATCAAGATTGGGTTGTCTCGCGCTATCTTAAAACCGTCCCCAATATTGCCGATATTGGAAGTTATGGCGGTGAGATTAAAGCCTATACGGTCGTCATCCGCCCCGATGATCTGGTGAAGTACAAAATCCCTTTGCATACCGTTATTCAAGCCCTTGCCAACAGTAACGAAAACGTTGGGGGACGGGTTTTGGAATTTGGAGACCAATACTATACCATTCGGGGTCTTGGACTCATCAAAGGGACGAAAGATATTGGTAATACCATTGTCAGCACCATTAATGGTCACCCTGTGTATATCAAAAATATTGCCGACGTAGCCATCTCCTCCATGCCCCGAACGGGGATTGCGGGTTTGGACGATGAAAATGACATTGTTATGGGGGTAGTCGTCTTACGTAAAAATGCCCCCAGTGTCTCTACCATGGGGATACTCCACGATAAGATTGATGCCCTTAATAATGGCATTCTCCCCAAAGACATTAAAGTTGTCCCCTTTTATGACCGTCAAGACCTTCTTCACACCGTTGTCGAAAAGCTCAAAGGAACTGCTTCTGAGGGGATGATTTTGGTTTTTGTCATTATCCTCATCTTTTTGGGGGATTTACGTGCAGCACTGATCGTCTCCGCCATTATCCCTATGTCGTTACTTTATACCCTTGCTTTGATGGCGTATCAACAAGAATCGGCCAATCTCCTCTCACTGGGAGCCATTGACTTTGGGATTATCGTCGATATTCCCCTTATCGTCATCGAAAACTACTTTAGGCTCAAGCACCAAGGGCGACACCATATCCCTGCGATTTTGGAAACCGCCAGTGAAGTGGGTCAACCCATTATGTTCTCCATTCTCATTATCTTTCTTGCCTTTATCCCCCTCTTCGCGATGAAAGGGGCAGAGTCTCAAATCTTTTTACCCATGGCAAAAACCTATGTCTATGCGATTAGTTTTGCCTTTATCCTCACCTTTAGTTTTCTTATGGCCGGCAAATACATCTTTTTGCTCAATTCCCATGAAAAAGTCTTTGGTCCCCTAGAGTGGCTTAAAAACAAATACATGGATACCATTGCCCGCATTAGCAGCAAAATGGCACTCATGGCAACCGGTGCTATTTTCGTCTTAACCTTGGCTATCTCTACCATGTTGGGGTCAGAATTTTTGCCCAAAATGGATGAAGGAAATATGTATATCCGCGCTATTTTCCCCTATTCGATTAGCCTTAGTGAAAGCTATCAAAATTCCAAAGAGATACGCGATATTCTCAAAAAATACCCTGAGATACAAACCATTGAGTTCCAAGCGGGACGACCCGAAGATGGAACCGATCCTTCAGGCCCTTTTAACAGTGAATATTTTATTAAACTTAAAGATTACAGCCAATGGCATCGTGGTATTACCAAAGAGGAACTTGAAGATCAAGTCCGAACCACCTTACGCGATGCGTTTCCCAATGCCGACATCAGTGTCTCTCAATACATCGAGGACAATCTCGCTGAAGCGATGTCTGGGGTAAAAGGGGAAAACTCGGTTAAAATTTTCGGAGACGATCTGTATGTTTTGGACAAACTCGCCAAAGAAATTGAACAAAAAATTAAAAAAGTAGAAGGGGTCACTGACGTAGGGATTTTCAAAGAGACGGGACAACCCAGTTTGATTGTCGAAGTCGAACGGGAAAAAGCAGCCTTGTATGGGGTCAATGTTGTTGACCTCATGGACATTGTCTCCTCATCACTGGATGGTCGCGCCGTCACCAAAATCGTTGAACAAGATAAGCGATTTGATTTGGTCGTCCGTTTTCCCCATAATTATCGGGAGAGTATTGAAAACATCAAAGCAATTCCTGTGGTATTAGATGATGGTGCCATTATTCCCCTCTCTAAAATCACCCATATCTATTACGATACGGGGGCTTCATTTGTCTACCGTGAAAACTTTAAACGGTTTATCCCGATTAAATTTTCGGTCGCCTCAAACGATTTGGCCGGAACCGTTGCCAAAGTCCAAGAGCAAATCAAAACCGTTCAAATGCCCGATGGGTATTTAACCGATCTCTCCGGACGGTTTGAACAGATGCAAAGTGCCTTTGGTCGCTTAAAAATCATGACCCCAGCAGCGTTGTTCTTAATTACGTTGGTCTTATTTGTCTACTTTGGATCGATTAAAAACACCTTTATCATCCTCACTGCGGCACTCTTTTCGGTCTTTGGGGGACTATTCTTTTTATTGCTACTTGGTCAAGCGCTGAGTGTTTCGGCTTCGGTTGGATTTATCTCCATCCTTGGGGTAAGTATCCTCAATGCTTCTATTTTTGTTATCCACTTTTTACAACTTTCCAAACATGGACTCAGCATTGATGAAGCCATTACCCAAACCGCTTCGGATAAGTTTCGTGCTATTTTGATGACGGGATTAACTGCCTCCATTGGATTACTTCCTGCGATGGTTGCGACGGGGGTGGGAAGTCAGGTTCAAAAACCTTTGGCGATTGTCGTTGTGGGGGGGATGTTGATTGGAACCTTTATCTTACTTATGTTGATGCCCTCATTATTACGTTTTATCAAACACAAGCAGTATTGAAGCACTTCTCTTCATTGCGGACTCGATCCGCAATCCTTAGACCCTGAATCAAGTTCAGGGTGACACAGACTAGATTAATGCAAGAAATGGCGAACACCCGTGAAGTACAGTGCCATTCCATGTTCGTCCGCTGCAGCGATCACTTCCTCATCACGTACCGAACCACCTGGTTGGATAACAGTTTTAACACCCGCACCCGCCGCCGCATCGATAGAATCACGGAACGGAAAGAACGCTTCAGACGCTAACGCCGAACCGCTCACATCCAGACCCATCTCTTCGGCTTTACGCAATGCACAACGCGCCGCATCGACACGTGAGGTCATCCCCATACCGACAGCGACCATCGCAGCGTCTTTGACATAAACAACACAGTTTGATTTGGTCAATGACGCTACTTTGTAAGCGATCTCCGCGTCTTTCATCGCCGCATCACTTGCAACGTGTTTGGTAACGAGTTTTGCGTTAGCAACCTCTTCATGCGTTACACGGTCAGCGTCTTGGAATACAAACCCGCCGTCGATGTGTTTGAAATCGATAGAGTCGTTACTGAGGGTGATACGAGCACTGCCGTATTCGAAAAGTTTGAGACGTTTTTTCGGCTCGAATACCGCACGAGCTTCCTCATCAATACGTCCTGCGATAATCACTTCGAGGAACATTTCGTTCATTTTCTCAGCCAACGCTTTGGTCACGACACCATTCACCGCAACGACACCGCCAAATGCTGAAATCGGGTCGCATTTGAGTGCTTCGGTGTACGCATCGAGGAGATTTTCACGGATTGCAAAGCCGCACGGATTACCGTGTTTGACGATACAAATCGCGTTTTCATCTCCGAAAGCAGCCGCGATTTTCACCGCGCCACTGATGTCGGTGAGATTGTTAAAACTCGCTTCCCCTTTGAGGGTTTTGAAGTTTTTAGAAAAGAAAGTATCAAACTCGTACAAACCACCCTTTTGGTGCGGGTTTTCGCCGTAACGGGTATCCATCACTTTGGAGCCTACGATAAACTGTTTTGACCCCATACCGTTGTTAAACCGTTTGTTCATGTAGTTGGCGATCATCGAATCGTACGCCGCTGTATGTTCATACGCTTTGATCATCAAATCACGGCGAAATTCAACGCTGTCTTCCTCATGGGTTATCGCATTTAACACCCGTGAATAATCGCTAGGGTCGGTCACGATGAGAACGTCATTAAAGTTTTTTGCCGCTGAACGCACCATCGCAGGTCCACCGATGTCGATGTTTTCGATAATCTCTTCAAAATCATCGGTACGTTCAATCGTTGCTTTAAAGGGATAAAGATTGACACAAACCAAATCAATCTCAACAATCCCGTATTCCATCGCCGTATTGACATGAGCGTCCAAATCGCGACGAAATAAAATCCCCCCGTGAATATACGGATTAAGGGTTTTAACCCGCCCATCAAACATTTCAGGAACACCGGTCACTTCATCAATTTCGATGGCATCTACCCCAGAATCGCGCAACATTTTATACGTCCCCCCCGTAGAGACGATCTCATAGTCCAAACCAATCAATGATTTGGCAAACGCAACAATGTTACTTTTATCGCTGACACTTAGCAATGCACGCTTCATACACTTCCTTTGAAAAAGGGGGAAACCCCCATAAATTAGTGAGTGAATTGTAGCTTAGGGTGGTTTAGGAGAAGGTAAAGTTACCCTAAGGGTGCAGTGGCGAGGAGGGTATTAATCTCTTTTTTAACAATCGATACCATCTGAGCAAATTGTTGATACAACGCTTCATAGTCACACGCCTGACCCAATTTACCGTTCAGCTCAATCTCTTTGGTCAAGGCTTCTAATGCTTTTAGTCGAAGACTTCCACTCGATCCCCGAATCCCATGGGCAACATTTTGAATCTGTTTATAATTCTTAGAAGCAATAGCCTCTTTGAGATCGGAAAGCATCGTATCGGAATTGTCAACAAAAAGGGTCAATACTTGATAAATAATCGCATCAGGAAGATCAATTTCACTGCGGATAAGATCCATATCTAAAATTTTTTCGTCCACGGTTAAAACATTTTCCAATTGGTTATTACCCTTCATTTGTTCAGGATGAGCAAGATACAAAAAGAGAACCTTCTCAAAATTTTTCAAAATAATCGGTTTGGAGAGATAATAATCAAATCCAGCGGTCAAAAACCGCTCCCGATCCCCTTCCATTGCATTGGCAGTTAGAGCAACGACAGGGGTAGTAATCCCCCGCTCTTTAATGATTTTTACCGCTTCATCCCCACTCATCACGGGCATATTCACATCCATAAAGATGAGATCATAATGCCCCTCTTCCAACGCGTCAACCGCCTCTTGACCATTTTCGACCAGCACAACCGTAAACCCATAAGGGCGCAAATACTCTTCAATCAACATCTGATTGATTTTATTGTCCTCTGCGACCAAAATGCGCCCAGACAAACCACTCTCTTGCGTCTCCGTACCGCTTTCTAGGGATAAAGAAGAGAGCTTTGTTGTTGCCCGAAACAGAAGTGTCGTATATAATGCTGAAAAATTATACTCTAAATCGTTAATAATAACCATATTAGGAAGGGTTAAAAAGGAAGGGGTATTTTTGCCAATCATAATCGAGGCAATTGCATATTCATTTAACCACTCAATTAACGAGAGACTGACATCGCAAAAAACGATAAAAAGATGTTCTTTCGTCCACAATTCCGTGGGTTCATCGCTGTATTCTAACACATAGGGGATACCAAGCTGATCCAAATAGCGTTCCACTTGATGTTGGTATTGGATATGTTTTTTGGTCACAATAATAGAAACCATCTCATCCGAAAACAATTCCGAAAGGGGGTGTTCAAGGGTACACGTTTTTGCCTCTATATCAAAATAAAAATTACTCCCTTCCCCCTCTTGACTCTCAAGACTCAACGTGCCCCCCATCAGTGCAACCAAATGGGTACTAATGGACAATCCCAATCCTGTCCCCCCAAACTGCCGTGTTGTAGAACTATCGGCTTGGGAAAAAGGTTCAAAGATTTTTTTCTGATGGGATAAGGAAATACCAATACCGCTATCACGCACTCCCATACGAAAAACAACACTCTCTTCTCTCTTTTCCAAACGATGGGCATAAAAGTGGATGTTCCCTTTTTCGGGGGTAAATTTAATGGCATTACTTAATAAATTGGAGATAATTTGTTGTATTCGCAGAAGATCAATACGGATACATTCCGATAACGTAGGCTCAATCGTAATGGAAAAGTCAAGGTGTTTCTCCTCGATTTTTGGGATAAAAAGTTGCCCTATTTTATCAAACTCAATAATTGGATTGATCACAATGGGATCAAGTTCCAACTTACCGCTCTCAATTTTGGAAAAATCGAGAATATCGTTAATAATTTCCAACAATGACTGGGTGCTGTGGGTGATAATATCCAAATATTTTTTTTGCTTCTCATCCAATGAAGTTTCTGAAAGTAACGTCGTAAACCCTAAAATACCATTCATGGGGGTACGAATTTCATGGCTCATATTGGCCAAAAAATCCCCTTTCATTTTAGCCAACGCATTGGCTTCTTCTTTTGCCCGTTGTATCTGCGTAATATCACTGAGAGTCACAACGTGCATTTCTTGATTATCGGAATGAATTTTTTGAACATTGACCGAAAAGATACGTTCATTCCTTTTTCGATCAATCATAACAGCACGATGATGGTGTTCAGGATGATTTAACACATAATCAATCCAATAACTCTCCCCCATCATTGGGTGTAAATACCCCTCTCTAAGTTCAAAAATTTCACAAATGCACTGATGTTTTTGTTTAAAATCGTGAAAATTTTCATAAGGAAAATGATCAAAAAATTTCCGATTGACAAAAATTAATTTTTCTGTCACCCCCACCATCGCGACAATACTGTCCACATGATTGAGAATATCTTCGAGTTTTTTTCGCTCTAACCGAACTTTAAACTCTTCGTCAATCTTATCGGTAATATCTTTACGAAAGGCAATAAACTCAATAATATTCCCATCCGCATCCACTATCGGGGTAATACGTGACTCTAAGGTATACCGTTTCCCTTCTCTATTACGATTATGGATAACACCCCGCCAAATTTTTTTGGCACGAATGGTCGCCCATAACTCTTGAAAAAAGCTTGTTGGCATCTTAGGGTGACGGACAATGCTGTGTGATTGACCAATTAATTCTTCTCGCGTGTATCCACTCACACTGCAAAACGCATCATTAACATAGGTGATGATCCCATTTACATCGGTTTTTGAGACAATACTATCGGTATCAGCAATGGTTTGACGTTGATCAAGCAATGTCTCTTCGCATAACGTTTTGTCTCTTCCTCGCCCTGCCAATACCACCTCCTCAACCGTTCCTAGCAGAGTATTGGATTGAAGATGTTGTCTTTGTTCCATTAATGCTCATCACTCCCTTTGTTAAACTATTTGGATACTTATTTCACATACGTTACATGCGCTTTGGAGCGTAACAACACCATTCGCTTATCGATATACATCTTAAATTTATCCATTTTTAATCGTTGTTCAACAAAGCCTTTAACCTCATCAAAATTCATCTTTCGAGCCATCATCTTATCTTCAAGATAAATGATGTGATACCCATACTGACTAGGAACCGGTTCAGAAGAGATCGTCCCCTCTTTCATCGAAAATACCGCATCATTAAACGAAGGAGCCATCTGACCACGGGGGAAATAGCCCAAGTCACCCCCCCTTGCGGCACTTAATCCCATCGATTTAGCTTTGGTTTGGGCGATAAATTCGGCTTTGAGTCGATCCCCACTTAACCCTTTCATACTTTTAATGATACTTAGTGCCTCTTCGGACGTTTTAACTAAAATATGGCGTGCATGCACTTTTTCTTTGTCCACAAAGTAATCAGGATTGGCATCATAATAAGCTTTTTTCTCTTTAAGATTCACCTTAATCGCATCAAATTGTCGCTGTTCCCACACTTTAACAGCAATTTGCATCTTAAGACGTGCAGCGGCTGCTTGGTACTCCGACTTAAACTCTTTTGTCGTTAAAACACCCGATTTTTGGGCATCATTAAAGACCAATCGTTGCGCAATCATCCCATCAATCATCCGTTGACGCAATTCACTTTGTTTATCCGTAGGAAGCGAATCAAAACGTCCCTGAGTCCCTTCCATCAAAACACGATTAACCTCCTCTGAGGTAATATCGTTTCCATTAACACTTACCAATACGGTTGCGTTGACGAGTGTTGCACTGATTAAAATCCCCCATAGCGCCAAAGCCCGTTTCATGATGTTATCCTTTTACTCTTTTCAATTAAACGAATTATAATACATTATACAAAAACATCCCCCAACACGCAAACGGTTTTAGTCTCTTTTGTCTTGTATTACTCTGGAGAAACGTGCAAATATTTTTGCAAAATATACTCTAATTTTTCCCGCGTAATGGGTTTGGAGAGGTAATCATCCAACCCTTTTTCGAGAAAATACTCTCGATCCCCATCCATGGCTAACGCGGTGGAAGCGATAATGGGCATTTTTCTTCTTCCATGTACCGCCCCTTGTTCTGCTTTGATCTCTTGGGTGGCTAAAATCCCATTTTTAATGGGCATATCAATGTCCATAAAGACAATATCAAATCGCTGATTTCGACACGCTTCGACTGCTTCATCCCCATTGGAAGTGGTCACAACACTCAGCCCATACTCCTCCAAGAGCAACGTAATCAACCGTTGATTAATGAGATTATCTTCCACTACCAACGCACCAAGTCCCTGTTGCAATTGGGCACTCACAGGGATTGATTCTTTAGGTAATGCCAAAACTTCCACCAAATGGTTTAATAAACTTGTAGGGAGTAATGGTTTAGCTAAAACATAATCAATCACATGAGACGTGCGTGCTAACAAACGTTCATTCTGATCCAATAAAAGCACCGTTTTACACCGTCTTTGGAACGAAGAGAGGGTTAAAATCCAATCGCTTTTTTCTTGAGACGCAATGAAATAGACAATATCCATATCATTAAAAACCGTTTCATCAATCAAAGGACTCTTGGTGATACTCAATCCAAAACTAGAAAGATAATTGCTCAGATGGTTAGCATCATCCAACCGTTTTTCATCCAATAAAACCACTTTGGCGCTGTAGCGATTAATCATCTGCATACTTTGATCCGAAGAGCCTTTAAGGGTAAGGACGCAACTAAACGACGACCCTTTCCCCTCTTCACTCACAATTTTAAGCTCACCCCCCATAAGGTTAATGAGACCATGAGAGATACTCAATCCTACTCCCAAGCGATTATCCGCTTGATCCCCTGAGACAAAAGGCTGGGTAATAAACCCAAGCTCTTTTCGGCTGATCCCTTTACCCGTATCTTTGACACTAAAGCCAATATTAACGCTTCCTGAAGCGTTTCGCTTAAGCAATTTAATCTCAATGGTGATATGACCGCGAGGCGGAGTAAATTTCAACGCATTGTTATACAAATTACTCAACGCTTGTTTGATTTTTCGGATATCGCCTGAAAGGTGCATGGGCAATTTCGGGTCAAGGAAAAAGACGACCCGCATCCCTTTATCCTGACCCAACGAGACACAATCAAGGGCAAATTCTTCCATCTCCGCAATCATGTTAAAATCGACATAATTGATGGTCAAACGACCCGTTTGCATTTGAGCTAGATCAAGTAAATTCTCAATATTAGACATCAAATTACGGGAAGAACCTTGAATGGAGCGAATATACTCTATTTGTGTCTCAGTCGGCGAGGTTTTGGAAAGTAGATCCACAAATCCCAAAATTCCATTCATTGGGGTACGAAATTCATGCCCAATGTTGGCCAAAAATTTGGTTTTGATCGCTTCAACCTGTGCCACTTCCTCTTTGAGGGCAAGGATATGGGTACGATCTTCTAAACGCAAAAGATACACATCACTATGCCCTTCATGCAGCACGCTTAAGGTTGCCAACATGGCATGGCGTTTTCCGTTGGTATCAAGGATACCAAGCCCGTAGCCATTGGGACAATTGGTTCGGATATAATCCAACCAACTTTTATCATGTTCGGTAAAGACAGCTTCATCTTCATCGCAAAAAAGCTCTCGTAGACTCTTATACTGTTGATGGAATTCTTCGATGGTGTTAATCGATACCAAATCAAAAAAGGTTTTATTCGCCCCTGTCCACCCTTGCTCTTTGGTAAAAAAAAGCAACGCCCTTGGATCCGTGTCCAAGACGTTATCAAAAAGTACTTTATCAATTCCTTGACTAGGCTCCTCTTTTTTCTCCTCGTGTCCCAAGAGACCAACAATCCATTTTTTGAGTTCCAAATTGATACCTCTATCTAACAAAAAATTTAGCCACTTTTGGGGCTATTGTAGCACAAAACCGATCTAGTAGGGATATTAACTAAAAAAATTAATCTAATTCCTCTATCAAAGTGAGTAAAACGTGATGCTACAATACCCAAAAAAATAGGCAATCTCTTACCATCAATGAAAAAAGCTACCAAAAACGACATTGCATCGATTAAACACCATTTCTTGGAACGGTACGCCAATGCGGTAACGGAACTCACCTACCAAAATCCCTACGAGTTGGTCATTGCCGTTGCCCTCTCAGCCCAATGTACTGACAAACGGGTCAATCTTATCACACCGGCACTGTTTAAACGCTATCCCCGCGTGCATGATTTAGCGGTTGCTGATCTCAATGAACTCAAAATACTGCTCCAAACCTGCTCATTTTTTAACAACAAAGCCCTAAACCTCATCGCCATGGCACAACGGGTCGTTGAGGTCTATGGGGGGGAGATTCCTTTAGAAGAAAAATCGCTTATCACCCTTGCAGGGGTGGGACAAAAAACAGCACACGTGGTACTCATCGAATACCTCCAAGCCAATCTCATGGCGGTCGATACCCATGTGTTTCGGGTGAGTCATCGATTGGGTCTCAGCGATGATCTTACCCCCTCCGCCACCGAAGCCACATTGGTCAAAAAGTTTAAGGGTGATTTGCACCAATTGCATCAAGCTATGGTCTTGTTTGGTCGCTATATCTGCACCGCTAAAAATCCCAAATGTGACACCGAGTGTTTTTTACAACCCTATTGCAAAACCAAAGAGAGTTTTAAACCGCGCTGATGGTTATTTACACGCAATAAACGTCGCGAAATTTGCCCATTGAAACACCACATCGCAACTGCTAAACCCTACTTTTTTGACCATCTGTTGATTCTCTTCAACGGTGTAAGGGATAAGGACATTTTCAAGGGCTTCTCGCTTTTGGACGATCTCGTATTCGCTGTACCCTTGGGCTTTTTTGTAGTCATAATAGCAATCAATGAGCTGCTTGTTAAGGGTCGCATTGGGACTGAGAATTTTTTCACTAAAGATAAAAACCCCTCCACTCTCCAGTGAATCATACACTTTTTGCACCAACGTTTCCCGCATCATTGGGCGGATAAATTGGAGGGTGTAGTTGCACAAAATCGCTTTGGTCACCCCAAATGGGTAGGTTAAAATATCCCCTTCGACCAGCGTAATGGTGGATTGGTAGGCTTCACATTTTTTTTTGGCATGCTCAATCATCGCCGATGAGTTATCCAACCCGATCAATTCCACCGAAGCCTTCTCCCCCAATCCCCGTTCAAGTTGCAACAACAACGAAGCCGTGGAGCATCCCAGATCCAACACTCTTCCCCCTTTTCCAAGGGCATTAAGACAAAATCGGGTGGTGAGGCGTTGCGATTCTTGGTAAAACGGTACCGAACGACTAAGCATATCATCAAACACCGCTGCCACATCGGCATCAAACTCAAATTGTTTGGCGATGGGCTTGGTAAAAAGGGTGTCGGTATTCATAACACTTAGAGGTAACGATCAAGAACGGTGGGGAGTGTGAGGGTTCCATCTTCGTGTTGGCCATTTTCGATCAACGCTACCATGGTACGACCCACCGCTAAACTCGAACCATTGAGGGTATGCACCAAAGAGTTGGTTTTCCCCTCTTTGAACCGAATTTTGGCACGACGTGCTTGGAAATCACGGGTATTGGAGACCGAACTGATCTCACGATAGGTATTTTGGCTGGGAATCCACACCTCAATATCGATCGTTTTTGCCGCGGAAAACCCCATATCCCCATCACACAAGGTGACCAAACGGTGCGGTAATTCCAAAGACGTGAGCAAATCCGATGCGCATTGCACCATTTCGTTGAGCATGTCATCACTCTGGTCAGGATGGGTAATGGCGACCAATTCTACTTTATGAAATTGGTGTTGTCGAATCATACCGCGAACATCCCGTCCGCCGCTGCCCGCTTCTTTTCTAAAACAGGGGGTGTGGGCGGTCATTTTGATGGGGAGGGTTTCGGCGGTGACAATTTCATCGTACAAAAGATTGGTCAACGGAACTTCCGCCGTGGGGATTAAATAGAGATTCTCATCACCAATTTTAAACAAATCCTCTTCAAACTTCGGAAGTTGTCCTGTCCCCCGAAGCATATCGGCATTAACCATGTAGGGCAGTGACATCTCATGAAATCCCCGTTGGGCATTAAAATCCAACATATAATTAATCAACGCACGCTCCAAGCGTGCCATATCGCCGCGCATCACCGTAAAACGGGATTTAGCCAGTTTCACCCCCGCTTCAAAATCCAACCCCAAGGTATCCCCTAACTCCACATGGTCTTTGATGGGAAATTCAAAGACTCTTGGGGTGAGAACTTTGGCAATTTCGACATTGTCATTTTCATCTTCTCCGTGGGGGACATCGCTATCGGGAAGATTGGGGATGGTCATAATGATCGCATCCAAAGCGTCCTCGGCAAGGCGTTGGGTCTCCAAGAGTGTCACCAATGCGGCTTTATTACTATCCACCTCATTTTTAAGCGCATCAATATTTTTTCCCTCTTTTTTATACTGACCAAAAAGACGACTGAGTTCATTTTGTTTGGCTTGTAAACTCTCATACGCCAGCTTGGCACTTTTAAGGGTTTCATGGGCGGTTTTGAGGTCATTGAGGAGGGTCACATCCACTTTTTTACGCAGTAAAGCAGCGACCGTTTCGTCAAAATTTTTGTGAAGAAGTTTTACATCGATCATAATAGGGGGTTTCCTGTTAGCGTTTAAATAAGGTTAATTATAATCAAAAGTGCCTAAAAGGTGCCAATGCTATAATACACAATGCTTTTATACCTCCATATCCCTTTTTGCGATAGCAAATGTTCGTATTGCGCGTTTAACTCCTACGTCGATAAATTTGGGCAGCGTGAAGCCTACATGAACGCCCTTCATACCCAATTGTTCCATGAGCTTGACCGTTTTGAGGTGAGTGTGGATAATCCCATCGAAACCGTTTTTATCGGAGGGGGAACCCCCTCAACCGTTGACCCAAAACTCTATGCCCCCCTATTTGCGACCATAGCACCCTTTTTAGCCCCCGATGCGGAAATCACCAGTGAGGCCAATCCCAACAGTGCCACGGCGCATTGGTTAGAGGGGATGTTTGCGCTGGGGGTGAATCGCATTAGCTTTGGGGTACAAAGTTTTGAGGATACCAAACTCAAAACCTTAGGGCGCGCCCACAACACCGCCCATGCCATTGATGCGATTCGCACCGCGCATGCCATTGGGTTTAAACACCTCTCATGTGACCTTATCTATGGGGTGATAGGCGACACCCAAGAGAGCCTCTTAGCGGATGTGACCATGGCATTTTCCCTCCCCATCGACCATATTAGCCTCTATGCCCTCACCATCGAAGAAAATACCCTTTTTGAAACCAAACCCCAAATGTCCCAAGAACAGTTGGAACTCACCCAATGGCTTTTTAGTGAAATTGAATCGAGAGGGTTTACGCAGTACGAAATTTCCAATTTTGGGAAAACCCCCTCTCTCCATAATATGGGCTATTGGCAGCACAAAGATTATATGGGGGTAGGTGCGGGCGCGGTGGGTTTTTTGAAAAACACCCGCTTTTACCCCTCCACCGATGTGGATTGTTACAGTGCTTCTCCCCTTGAGATTCACACCGAATCCCTCCAAGCCAACGCGTTGCTAAGCGAAAAACTTTTTTTGGGGTTTAGAAGTTGTGTGGGGGTAGAGGCTTCCATTCTCACCCCAACGCAAGCCAAAACGGCACAATGGCTGTGTGAAGAGAAGCTCTTACACTACACTAAGGGGCGATACCATAATCCCAATTTCCTCCTCGCCGATGAAATTGCCCTGCGCGTTGAGGGATATTAATCCTTTTTTTGCTAGAATTGCCCCAATTTTAATAATAGGTCATAAAGTATGTTTGGTATGGATTTGGGTGAAATTTTGGTAATCGCCATTGTTGCAATTATTTTTTTAGGTCCGGATAAACTTCCTCAAACCATGGTCAGTATCGCCAAATTTATCCGTGGTGTTAAAGAAACCATCTCCTCGACCAAAGCGACCATCGCCGATGAGATGCAGTACACGCAGATGAAAGAAGAGGTAATCGCCTACAAAAATGACCTTTTGAGTGCCAGCGATGAACTCAAACAAATGACCGATATGACCGAAGTGGGCAGTGAGATCAAAAGCATCAAAACCCAAATCGAAGCCCCCATCACCACCGCGCCCAAAGAGCCTGAAGTGATCACCTTTACCCCAAAACCTAAGCCCGCTGAAGAGAACGTTTAATGTTTGATGATTTAAAACCCCACCTTGCCGAATTACGAAAACGATTGGCGATTAGCGTTATCGCCCTCCTTGTGATGTTCCTTATCTCCTTTCACTATTACGAACCCCTCCTTAATTGGATTAGTCAACCGCTCAATGATGCCTTGGCATTGGTTGCCAAAACCTCGACGAATGCCGCCAAAGGGATGACCACCACCACCCAAATTGGGGGAACATTCTTTGTCGCTATCAAAGTCTCCTTTTTTGCCGCTTTTTTAGGGGCACTCCCCATTATCCTCTCCCAAATTTGGCTTTTTGTCGCCCCTGGATTGTACGCCAATGAAAAAAAGATGATGATCCCCATCGTTCTTGGGGGGACAGTGATGTTTTTGGTAGGGGGGGCGTTTGCCTATTATGTGGTCACCCCCTTTGGCTTTCAGTACCTCATCGGATTTGGGAGTGCCTCGTTTGTCCCGATGATTAATGTCGAAGACTACATTGATTTTTTCACCAAAATCATGTTGGGGTTTGGACTTGCCTTTGAACTGCCCGTATTGTGCTATTTTCTCGCCCTTTTGGGACTCATTGATGATAAAGCGATGATTGGTTTTTTCCGTTATGCGGTGGTATTGATTTTTATCGTAGCCGCAATTCTTACCCCACCGGATGTACTCACCCAACTGCTTATGGCGATCCCTTTGGTCATCCTCTACGGGCTGTCAATCCTTATTGTCCGTATGGTCAACCCTGCTCCCAAAGAGGAACCCACAAGCCAAGAAGATGAAGAAGAGACGATTGATTGAGTAAGCACGATCCACTCCTCACCGCTAGCTATGACTATACGCTCCCCCCTGAGCTTATAGCTACCCATCCCCTCCATCCCAGAGACCACGCCCGATTGTTGGTCTATAATCGCCATGACAAAACCATCACCCATGCCCGTTTTGATGCGCTGGAACACTTTTTACCGCGTGAGTGTGGGATCATTTTTAACGATACCAAAGTGATCAAAGCACGACTTTATGGGAAAAAAGCGACGGGGGGAGCCATTGAACTGCTCATTAATCGCCCATTGGATGCCTATACCCTCACGGTCTACATCAAAGGACGGGTTAAAGTAGGCACCCACCTTCACTTTGAGCAGGGGGTTAGTGCCACCGTGACCGCTTTACACGACGATGGTTCCAGAGAAGTGACCTTTAAACAGTATGGTCACCCCCTACGTTTTGAGGCACTTTTACCCTTATTAGAGACCATTGGGCATATCCCGCTCCCCCCTTATTTGGGACGCGAAGATGAGAGTGAGGATGCAACAGAGTACCAAAGTGTCTTTGCCCATCATGAGGGGGCGGTAGCTGCCCCTACTGCCTCGCTTCATTTTACCGATGCACTCTTTGAGCGGGTGTGCGCTACGTTTCCCCACGCGTTTGTGACCCTGCATGTGGGATCAGGCACCTTCAAACCCGTCGAAGCTGCGATCATCACCGACCATCCGATGCACTCCGAATATTTTCATATCAGTGAAGAAGCCCTTGCATTGATTCATGACCCCCTCCCCCTCCTGTGCATCGGAACCACCTCCACCCGCACCCTCGAATACCACGTCCGTACTGGGGAGATTCAAGGGGAAGCCAATCTTTTTTTATACCCCAACAACCCCCCCTTGCGGGTCAATCATCTCCTCACCAACTTCCATCTCCCCCAATCAACGCTGTTGATGTTGGTCGCCTCGTTCGTGGGATTGGAAGAGACTCATCGCATCTATCAAGAGGCAATTGCGCACGGTTATCGCTTTTTTTCGTACGGCGATGCAATGCTGATACTTTAAAAAAAAATCAAATTACTAAAGGGGAATTTAGGAGAAAATCTCATAGAGTTTATTGGCATCTTTCATCTCTTTGTGTAACGTCGGGTAATCGCTTGCTTCTAATGCAGCTTTAAGGGTTGCTAATTCCTGTTGAAATAATTCGACTGCTTCTAGCACATTGCCCCGATTTTGACGAAAAATATCTTCCCACATAGAGGGGGAACTTTTTGCCAAACGGCTCATAGAGCGAAATCCCCCCGCGGCAAGGGTGAGAATATTCTCTTTTTCCTCTTGGGCCAAGACGGTATTGGCCAACGCATACGAAATGACATGGGGCATATGGCTAATAAAAGCAGCGTGGCGGTCGTGTTGTTGAGCATTCATGGTGTGAATCTGCATCCCAATAGCGCGAAAAAGCTTCAAAGCTACGGCGCGTTGGATGGCACCGCTGTGTTCCAAATCACACAAAACCACTACTTTATCGGTATAAAGCCCCTCAAACGCGGCATTGGGACCAAAATGTTCTGTCCCCGTCATGGGATGCGCAGCAACAACATTAGGGCGGATTTCAGGGGGGATGGCTTCGACAATAAGGGCTTTGGTACTTCCCAAATCAATCAGCGTCGTATCACTTCCTGCCAAATCGATGGATTGATGAAGTAACGTAATGACCCCATCGACAGGAACGGCAAAAAAGAGGACATCGCACCGTTCTTTGAGTATTTCAAAAGAGACAATGGCATCCACCAATCCCAATTCTAAGGCAATGCGTTGATGCTCACGATTGTGATCACTCCCTACCACCGAAGCAACGAAGGGGAGCTTTTTCAGTGAAAGCGCTAACGATCCTCCCATCAGCCCCAATCCGACGATACCAATGTCCATACTTAACCTTTACTAAAATAACTTGTTTATCAGTATTCTAGCAGATTTACAGAAACATTAACCATTAGGGTGCTAAAATAAGCACCAATTTACTGTAATGGATTCCAACTTGAAAAAAATTACCCTCTCTGTCGTGCTAAGTTGCGCTTTGGCACACGCGTCTGTTCAAAATGTTGAAGCCATTCATTATGATGGGATGGTTCATATTTCTTCCGCTGTTGCCAAACGGCTTAATACGGTAAAAATTGGGCAACCCTTAGACCCTTTTGAGATGGATAGAACCGTTAAGATTTTCTTTAACCAAGGATATTTTGAAGACATTTGGGCAGATGAAGAAAATGGAACAGTCACATTCCACTTCAAGGAGAAACCGATTATCTCTAAGCTCGAACTTAAAGGGTACAAAGAGAATAATGAAGAGGAAAAAAAGACCCTTCTTCAAATTGACAAAGGAACGCTGTACGATCCCGCTCGTATCGAAAATGCCCGTAAACGGATCGTAGATGCCCTCAACCAAGAGGGAAAAATTGATTCAGTGGTAGAAGTAGAGACCAAAAAACTTGATAATGGAAGTATGCACGTCACCTTCATCGCCAATGAGGGGGGAACGATTATTATCAAAACCTTGAAATATTTGGGAGTTTCGGGAGTTAATCCCAAAGAGTTTGAAAAAACCATCGCTAATAAAGCGCACCAGTTTATGGGATGGATGTGGGGACGTAATGATGGAAAAATGAAATTGGGCGAACTCCAATACGATCCCATGCGTATTCGTGACTATTATATGCAAAAAGGGTATTTGGACGCGCAAGTGGATCAGCCCTTTACCACCGTCGATCTTAACCACTATGAGGCCTCTATTGCATACTCAATTTTTGAGGGGGATGTCTATAAAACCTCGGATATTTTGGTATTCCAAGATACCACGGTCATCAACGATCAAGATCTGCTCAAAGTAATCCAATTGGAAAAAAACAAACCCTTTAACATCAAAACATTCCGTGATGATGCCGATCGGATCAAAACCAAAATTGCCGATTTGGGGTACGCTTATGTCCAAGTGCAACCCGATCTGCGCAAAGACAAAGAGAGCAAGACGGTTGAGGTAATCTACCGCATCGCCGTGGGTAAAAAAGTACACATTCATGATGTTATTATTTCAGGAAACAACCGTACTTTAGACCGTGTTGTCCGACGGGAGCTTTATTTAGCTCCGGGAGATCAGTATAGCCTTACCAATCTCAAAGATTCCCGTAATGCGCTGGGACGTACAGGGTATTTTCAAAGCAATACCATTGAAGAGAAGCGTCTAAGTGATGAGAGTATGGATTTGGTGGTTCAAGCCAAAGAAGCTCCCACCGGAAATATCCAAGTTGGGGGTGGATATGGAAGTTTTGGGGGAATATTGCTCAGTGCTGCTATTAGTGACCGCAATATCTTTGGTTCCGGATTGCATGTGGGTGTCAATGTCCAAAAGTCACAACTCACCAAAAACTATGCGTTTAATATCACCAACCCTCGTCTTAACGATAGTGATTTTAGTGGTAACTTCTCTATCAATTCAAGCTCCACTGACTATACCTCCTCTTCAGGGTATAAAATCGATTCACAAGGGGTAGGAGTAGGGACAGGTCACCGCTTCAACCGTTATATTACGGGCTATTTGGGGTATAACTACTCCAACAACCGCTACAGCAATGTGGATGCCAATACTACCCTTTACAACCCCTTGTATTATCAAGATTACAGTAAAAGCGCCCCTATGGTGTCGCTAACCTTTGATAACACCGATGATTACTATGTTCCGCGTGAGGGGATGGTCATCTCTCAAAGCTTTGAAAAAGCGGGAGCGGGGGGAACGGCTAATTTTTGGAAAAGTCGTACCAATTTTGGGATCTACCAAGGTCTCCAAAAATTCATTGATGCTGATTTGATTCTCCGCTACAAAGCCCGTTTTAGTTACGCATCGGATACGGGAAATTTACCCATCAATGAAAAATTCTTTATGGGGGGAATCGGATCGGTGCGGGGGTATCGTAGCTATTCATTGGCTCCCAATAATGGAAATGATGCTAATTTAGATGGCAGACTTGACTTAATCGGGGGGACAGAGATGTTTTCTAACAGTCTTGAGCTCAGTGTCCCTTTGGTTCCTGAAGCCAAAATGCGTGCTACCGCATTTTTTGACTATGGGATGATTGGACAAGGTACCTTAGGGGGGATCAAACGGGGAGGTTACGGGATTGCGCTAGAGTGGTTTAGTCCTGTAGGTCCCCTTCAATTGGTCTTCTCTGAGCCGTATGGTTCCAAATCAGGGGACAATATCACCCACTTTGAATTTACCATCGGGCAACGATTCTAACTTCACTTTTAGCCCCTTAGGGGTGATAAGATTACCTAATTGCTCTTTTGCTAAATAAAGAGATGAATCATCACCGCTGATATGCAATTCCCCCCCCTTCAACGATAGATTGATCTCACCTGCACGTATTCGTCCCGCTAAAACAATATGGGATAACCACAAAAGATAATGTAAAGCATTAAGGGTTTTGGTTTCAGGCAATAACGCTCCGTAACTTTTTTTAGGTACCAATTCCGATGAATCAACCCCTTTTTTGAAAAGTAGCAAATGGGAAATAAGGGCGATTTGCGAGTGACTTAAAGCGTATTTGAGTCCATTGAGTGCCAGATAATAGCTGTGCTTTTGATAGGCATAATAGCTCACTCCCAATCCAATCGGGAGTAATTTTGCTGCCATTACCAGTTCATGGCGCAACGACAAGGGCAAATGGAGATATTCATGGGTTAGGTCAAATAACCTTTTGGCTAAAGTCGCACACTCTATCCCATGAGGGGAATGGGTCGCATAGGTGTCCAACAAATAGCGTAGGGAGGGGTTGTAATTATGGGGAAACTGATGGGTACTATGGCGCAAAAGATCACTCAAAAAGACCCCCTCACGCACCCCAACTCCACTACAAACGAGCTTTTTACTTTCCAAACGATGCACTATTCGTAAGAAAATCAAGGTACCTGCTTTAATTGTATCGAAACGGTCTGGTTTAATACCAAGGGATTTGAGTTTTTTAGGCGAAGCCTCCATAATAGCATGACAAAAGGTCTTAAATGTCCCTTCAGACATCTCAAACCCATGCAATTTTTTAAAAAAATACCCCTCTTCTTTGAGTATTCCATGCGAAAGGGCGCGAAATGTCCCCCCAATCCCGATCAAAGTTGCCGTAGCGTCAAAGGTCAGCTTTTGTAAGGCATTATCAATGTAATCCATCGCCCCTTGGGTATCGCCTCGGTCAAGAAAAAGCTCTTTAAGACGTACCGTTCCAATATTTAGCGAGAGAGTTTGCGTCACTTTACCATACACCAAAAGGGCAAATTCACTCGATCCTCCCCCAACATCCACCGTAATAGCGTTCATTTTAGGGAGAAGATTGGCGCACGCGATACCGCCAAAATAGGCCTCTTTATCCCCATCAATCACCTTGATGGCAAGACCATGCTCACGTTGTATACGACGGATAAAATCGGCTTTATTGGGGGCATCACGAAGAGCAGATGTAGCAACACATAAGATTTTACGCGCACCGAAGGAACGAGCAACACCTAAAAACTCTCCAATGGCACACGCAGCGCGATCCATGGAAGGTGCTTGAAGTAATCCTCCATGCAGATATGCATTTTCTGAAAGACGGACGGAGCTTTTGACTTCATGGACGATATGAAATGCGAAACGGCTGGTTTTATGAAAGACCGCCATACGCATTGAGTTTGACCCAATGTCAATAACGGCGGAACATTGCGCCATTTATTCCTCTTCACTCTCAGTGAGCTGTTTGTATTTAAACATCAACTCTTGCATGGTCTCAACATTGTCTTTGTCGTGGATAATACAATCAACGGGACACACGGCAATACACGCAGGCTCATCATACGTCCCCACACATTCCGTACAGCGATCCGGATCAATCACGTAAATGGGATCTCCCTCTTCGATCGCATCCATAGGGCACTCTTCACGGCACGCATCGCACGCAATACATTCTTCGACAATAATTAATGGCATTTAACGACCTTGATTCTTTGAGATAGTGGGCGATTTATAACAAAAGGAACCTTAAGAGGAGGTTTGCTTTACCGCTGTGGCAATAAACAGTAAAGCTTACTGGGGAGGATCAATCGCGCGATTGCCCCTTCAACCCCATCGGTACGGTTCGTTACACTGATGCTAGCCCCTATTGCCTCAGCAGCACTTTTGGCTAAAAAAAGACCTAATCCTACCCCTGACTTGTTCCCTTGCCGTTTGAAAGGGGCAAAAAGATCCACACTCTCATCAATACCACTCCCCTCATCGATCACCTCAATCACCATATCGCTCCCATTAAGATAACTCTCAAATCGTATGGTTTTCCCCTCAGGGGTAAATTTAAGGGCATTTTGGAGGAAGTTTTGCACTATTTGATTGAGTAAGGTCACCTGCAAAAAGGCACTAAACGATTCAGGCTCAAGATGAACGTTCAAATGCTTGTTTTCACTGTGGGCCAAAAGGGTAAAATCGTTGCCCCATTTGGTTAAAATCTGGACAATATCCGCTTCGGAGGGCATTTCCAACTGCGCCCCCTCTTGCCGACCAATATTGAGGATGTTACTCACAATTTTATTCATCTCTTCGACACTTTGATTGGTGATGCGAATGGCATCAATGTACTCTTGAGGGGAACGAGGCTTGATGAGAGTCACCTGATTTTTAAGCTTAATGACTGCCAGTGGCGTTTTAAGCTCATGCGCTGCCCCAATAAAAAGCTCTTTTTGGTATTTGACAAAATTTTGGATACGCCCCATCAATCGATTCAGGGTTTCCCCCAAAGGTTCAAACTCTTCAGGGAGACTTTCTACTTGAATGGGGCGTAAAAGATGCTCATTCATATTAGCAAGTCGTCGTGTCAAAGCACTGACAGGGGCGATAAGCATTTTAGAAAAGGCAATAGCATAGAGAATAATGACCAAAAAACCAAAAACATTAATCAAAAAAATGGAGCGGAGAATCTTTTGAAGCAACAACTTCGTGGGGGTAATATCCCGACTAATTTTAAGATACGTTCCCCGTTCAAACTCAAAAGGATATAAAAGGGTCAACAGTATCCGCTTATTTTTTGCCTCTGTTTCGTAAAATTCCAAGGGTTCATGTTCATTCGTCAAGGTCACCAACTCAACGTTCAACCCCAATAAAAGATCGGGATTGTTTTGTTGCGCTGCAATAAGTGATTTGGAATTGCAAATATTTTGAGCGGTATTGACCAATTCCGATTGCTTCTCTTCGTAAATGGATTTTTGGATAAAAAGGTATAACGACGTTGAAAACAAAAGGACAAGCGCGGCGGAAGCGACAATCAATTGAAGTAAAAAACGTTGTCGAATACTGCGTGTAGAAAACATATTTACCCTTGTTGATAAAATGTATCTCCCCCTATTACGGGGAAAATGGGTGATGGTATTATAGCGGAGGTTTCAGAAAGGGTAATTTTGATTGCGTATGAAGATACGCAACCACATTCCTAGGTGCTACACAATAGCCAAAATTTTCTGGTACTTTTAGTGAATTTGCATGAAAAATTCGAGCAAAAACCAAGACTCCTACATCACTAATTGCATGGGTACTGTCTCTAAATTGCATCGTATCAAAACTTAGCGCACTGTAGGTACATAATTCATCCCTGAAGTAAATGCCATTATCAAAAATTAAAGTACAAAAATTCAGAAACGTGAGACATCATGGAAATACCCGTCAAAAATAACGCTATCGCAAATCCAAGGGTAAAAAGTGTTGGCTTGAAATGTGTAACCCATTGCATCGAATTTTTGAAGAAAAGAACCATAATAAGTCCCAAAATAAGATAGGTTGTCGTTTGACTCTTACCCTCAATATGTTCATAAACCGTCCCAAATTGAATAATCTCACTGTGAAATTCACCAATATATTTCATGTATTTTTCAGGGAGCATAATACCATTCACTCCCCCCATCCCCTGCAGGATATTGCTAGCATGATCCCAATCTTTAGCCCTAAAAAAGATCCACGTGATGTTGATAAAGTTAAACGTAATGAACCACGCTAAAAAGGTATTCATGGTCAATTCCAGTTGTTTCCACATACGATGCATGACGATGGCAATTCCATGCAATGCACCCCATATCACAAACATCCAACTTGCTCCATGCCACAATCCCCCAATCAAAAAGACACTAAACAAATTGGTGTATGTACGCCACTCTCCCTTACGATTACCTCCCAAGGGGATATAGATATAGTCACGCAAAAAGCGGGACAACGTAATGTGCCAACGTCGCCAAAAGTCTTGAATATCCAGCGCTTTGTAGGGGGAATTAAAATTGGCAGGCAATTTAATATTAAACATCAGTGCGACTGCTAATGCCATATCGGTATACCCACTAAAATCAAAATAGAGTTGAAAGGTATACGATAAGGAGGTTGCCCATGCTTCAAAAAAATTCAAAGCAGAATCACTCGAAAAACCCGCATTTGCCCATTGGGCAAAGGTATCGGCAATCACGACTTTTTTGAAAAGTCCTATGGAAAACAAAAAGAGACCCGCTGCAATATTTTTGCTGTTAAGTACTTTATTTTTAACCGCATCAAATTGAGGCATCATCTCTTTATGGTGAAGAATAGGTCCTGCAAGCAAATGGGGAAAGAAGGTGACAAAGAGGGTGTAATTGAGGTAATCTATCTCTTTGACTTCGTTGCGATAGGCATCGACCAAATAGGCGATTTGGGTAAACGTAAAGAAACTAATCCCCAAGGGAAGAATGATGTGCATCAACTCCCAATGACTTCCCAACACGACATTGGCATTGGTGATAAAAAAATCCATGTATTTAAAATAGCCCAGCAATAGGATATTGGCAACAATGCCTGTGATGAGGATCGTTTTACGGGGAATTCCTTTGGTATTTTCCTCCTTGGAAAGGCTTGTTCCTAGGATAAAGTTAACTAAAATAGACCCCAGTATCAAGGGGAGATACACAACATTCCACCATGAATAAAAGAACAACGATGCAGCAACCATCCACCCCTTAGACGCGTAGGTTAATCGCTTATGATTGAGCCAAAAGTAGACCCCAAACGTAATGGGCAAAAAGAAAAAAATAAATTCGTAGCTGTTAAAAAGCATCTTAAAAGGACAACTTTAGCCGTTGTCGTGCATACAAATAAATGGACGATGAATCATGAACGACCCAACATAGCGGTAATATTTTCAATCCGTTTTTTGAGGCTATAGATGATCTTTCGATTGAGTAGCCAATTGACCACACGATTATTGGTGATGATCATCGTTGTACAGGTCGTACGAAGGTACAATGAAGACAAAGTTCGGGTATATTTGCTCATAAATGCTTCCCGTGAACGGGAAAAACTCTCATTGCAATTACCCGCACTTTTGTGATAGAGATGAAAATCAATCACATACGCATTCCATCCCAACAGTGAAGCTATCGTACACACATCCGCACCGTACATATGGAATCCTTTGAGATTATGGGAGAGGGCGAGATTGGCTTCCTTTTTGATCACCAAAAAATTTTCATCCAAACTTTTGACTTTAGCAGGAAGCTCTCCGATGGTCGTATCCATCCGCCACGGATCACTGATACGGTAGTATTTTTCACTCAATCCCGCAAATCCTGCATTGCCCAAAATACCCCAATGGGGATCCCGTTGGTTCATCTCTTCTATCCGAGCATAGAGTGTTTCGATCGTATCAAAAGAGAGGAGAATGTCTTGGTGGGCGATAATAATATAGTTTCCCGTGGCTTCATTAAGAAATCTATTGAGTCCTGTGTATCCATCATCTACATTGGTTTGGCTGTTATCAATGTACAAAAAATCGCTATTACGTTCACTAAAACCTGCTGTATGGAACGATGCAATCATCGCTTCATATTCATCGTGATGGGTCACAAGGGTACAGATCGTAAAGTCATGTCGCGCTACTTTAGGAGGGAGGCTACGGACGTTGGGGTATGATTTCATGGCGTAGTGACCTTAATGATTCCATTTTTACAAAAAAAAGCATTTTGGGCGCGATGCTCTTCCATAATGGCTCTATTAATATCCCCCTCCGTCGCACCAAAACGTTTTGGATGATACAAATGAAGAATGTTGGCATTATTACGACACGATCGAAGCCGTATCCCCGCCCCTCGAAATCGCCAACTGGGATCAACATCTTCCCCCTCAGCAGGGAGTTTGTACGTTTCATCAAATCCATTGATCGCCAAAAAATCCTCTTTGTAGCACGAAAAATTGCACCCAATAATATGGCGAACGTACCGTTTATGGATTTGACGACTGATAAAAGAATGGGAGCCAAAGGTGATACCATCTTCCGGATGGCGTGCATTATCGGCAATCATCGCTGGCAAATACCACAAAAACTTTTTTTCAATAGCGTGGATAGAAAGTTCCCGTTGTTTCACCCGTTTGGTATAGTTAGGGCCAAGTTCAAACCGTTTACCGCACAAAACGACCTTTTTTTGAGCATTTTCAAGATGTCCTTGAATAAACGTACGGTAAGGGACGCAATCTCCATCGATAAAAATAAGGTATTCATGAGACGAGGCTTTGATGGCATTGTTCATGGCACTATTTTTACGCCACCCATCATCTTCTTGGGTGAGATGTACCAAATGGGGGAAACGATCTTTTTGTTGGGCAACATACGCTGCCATTTCACAGGAGTTTCCATCTTCAGAGATGATGATCTCATCGGGTTTTAGGGTTTGTGATTCTAAACTCTCCAAAATAAATTCGAGAGCTTGAGTATCTTTATACACCGAAATAATGAGGGTTGACTGGGGATACGTCATCGGTAAAAACTCCTAAAAATAATCTTTTTATTTTACACTAGATTGGCTGAATGTGGTGGCTAGTCTGGCGTGGCTAATTGAGTTTCCAAAGTGCTTTGGAGGTGCAAAAAGCTTTTTTTGTAAAGCTCTTTTTTGATTAAAATCTCTTCAATTTCGGATTCATCGTAAATATGAGAGGTGAGATTACGCTGTTCAATCATATCCAACCAAACCGCTTCATCGTCAATGAGTTGTTGGGCATACGCTTCTTTAAACGTTGATCGTGGACTTTTGGGTTCAAATCCTAAAAATTCAAGGTACCTTTTGAGTGCTTTCCAACTCATCTCGTAGGTAAATTCAAACCGTTTGACAATTAAATCCAAATAAATATCTTCAAATCCCTCATGCTTAAACTCTTCATAACGGTCAACTGCATTGGAAAATCGACGCAGGGCATTGGAAAAATTGTACAAACCATCTTCTGCTCGAAGGTGTTTGGTGGCACTGTACAACACCCTTCCCGTAGATTTCACCCTATTTTTAAATCGCTCTTCGGTATGGGCGATGTTTTTAACATCCAGTTTTATGAGGGTGGGGAGATGGTTTATCGCCTCTTCTATGAGATAGTGATCTTTGAAATGTTCATCATCATAGGCAATATCGATGTCGCTGCCGTGACGTGCTTCACCCTCGTTTTGGGAACCATAGAGGTAGATCCGTGTTGGTTTAGCGTATTTTAAGATAATGGTTTTGATGTCGTTGATGAGACTATTCTTGGATTTCATGGGTTAAACTCCGTAAAATTTTGTTCACTGTTAACGAATCCACCACCTGTTGGGGGGTAATGAGACGCATACAGATATTATCCTTACACCCTTTCATCACCTCAGTTTTATAGCAGGGTGAACAGGGTAATGGGGCCCAGAGGATATGGACTTCATTGGTGTGTGAGCGATACGGACCGGTCATCTCAGCGGGGGTGGGACCAATGAGGCAAAAAACAGGGGTATTCATCGCTGAGGCAATGTGGGCAGTTCCCGTATCGGTCACGACCAACGCTTTGGCCTGCCCCACAATAGCAATCACTTCGGAAATAGAAGTCTTACCCACCAAGTCAATCACGTTGGGAGGATACGGTTTGATCGATTCAAAAAACGGCTCCTCCCCCGCGCCACCGATGAGTACAATAGGCACATCAGCGGGCAATAAGGCGATAAGGGTTTTCCAATGGTCTTGCGGCCATGCCCGATAGTTGATCCCTTTTTTCTTATTGTGCGAATTGCTAGGGCTTAACAGGAGATACTTTTCAGGAAGGTAGAGTTTGGCTTGCACCGCGTCAAAGGGTTTTCCGATCACTTTGGGGGAGGCATTGGAGAGAATATCGCTTTGCACCACAGGGGCATAAAACGTTTTGCAAATATCCACCATATGGGTAACGTGTTCAAACTGGGGATGGCTAAAAAACCACCCCGTTTTGTGCGTCGCTTGCAGCGCATGCGAGAGGGATAAAAACTGTTTTCCCATCTCAAAATTAATAAACACATCGTAGGGATTGTGGTGCGAAGCGCGAATAATGGCACGTTTTTGGGGACTAAGCCAGATGGGAAGTTTTTTGTGCCGTAAAGGAAACACCTGATGAACACGGGGATCAAATTCAAATAATTTTGCTGTGGAAGGGGTACAAATAAAATCAATCTCAAGTGCCTCTCCATACTGCGCAATCAGGGCATCAATGGCACTGGTGGCATAAACAAGATCCCCCAATGCCCCGCAGCGGAGGATCAAAACCCGTTTAACATTCGGTAATGGTGACATGATGAATCCACCCCTTTACGGATAATTTTCCTTATATTATACCCAACCCTCTCCCCGCAACAAGGTTCTCTCAGCAACTTCTGCACCAAAAAAGATTAAAATGCCCCCACCAATCAAGGAGAGCTGACGATGTCTAAACGAATTATCAAAGATGAACGGATTAAAACCATCGTGCATAATATTGCAGAAGATTTTCGCTTTTCGGGAGAGATGGGGGATTTTCCGCTGTTGTTTTACAAAGCCGATACCCAAGGGATTTTACGCGGTGCTGAGATTGACCAGATGATCGAATACCTCTCCACAGGGTTAAAAGAGCTTCAAGACAATATCCAATGGCGCAAAGAGTTCTTAAGTGAAAATCCCGCCATCGAAGAGATGCGAATGCTTGAAAGTCTCAGTGTCATCGAGCAAGAATACATCGAGTTGCTGGCATTTTTACGCTAAATCTTTTACTACCAAACCAACCCTCACGCTAAGCATCAACTCTGTGACCCTAAACGCGATTCAGGGTCTACGAGGGTCGCGGTGAACAATCGTAATTTTAGGTTTTAAGACACTTTATGGTTATGTCATTTTGAAATATTTTCTCTATCATTAGGCATTAGCAGAAATTTTTCACAGCCACGCTTGTAATCTTGTCATCGATTTATAGGCACTCATGTCCAATTTAATCGGGGTGAGAGAGACTTTTCCCGCTTCAATCGCCTCAAAATCAGAAAGTCCCCCTCGGTTGGGGCGTGCTTTATACTCAAGAGGGTGAAGTCCCAACCAATAATATTCGGTGCCTCTGGGATTACGGTGAACATGCGCATCATTGGCATAAAAACGATACCCTGCATAGGTCACTTCAAACGCCAATTCGTGGGCTTGGTAGGGGATATTAACGTTTAAAAATTCGCGTTCTTTGAGGGGGAATTCGTCAGCGAAAATTTTCTCTACCAAAGCACGAATCGCTTTTTTGGCTAACGTAAAATCCCCCATAGGTTGGGTAAAATCCATCACTTGCGAAATAGCAATGGCGGGAACATCGTGCAACACCGCCTCCATTGCCCCCGCACACGTCCCTGAATAGGTGATGTCTTCCCCCATATTGGAGCCTTTATTGATCCCACTGATGACCAAATCGGGTTTTTGGAATTCAAACAACGAATTAAGAGCCAAGTAGATACAGTCACTTGGGGTTCCATCATCGAGTTTGTAAAAATCGTCCCCTACACTCACAAAGGTCAAAGGACGCGTCAAGGTAAGGGAGTGACCACACGCCGATTTTTCGGTGGCGGGGGCAACGACGGTGATGTGTCCTAAGCCACTAAGTGCGTCAATAAGGGCAAGTAGACCTGCCGATTCGTAGCCATCGTCGTTGGTGATGAGTATTTTTTTCATTGGGATTCCTTTTTGGATGGTGTGTAGTTAAGTATACAACAGAGGGGAAACGTTACTATTACACTTTGGATTGCACCGTCAGCTTAGTCGCTTCAAAAAGTTCGGCTGCTTTTTGAATCATAGGCTCATGAAGGAGCGTGGAACCATCAAGCTCTTTTGCGCTGGTCTCATCACACCCGCTCACGCAACTTCCCACCCCGATTTGAGCATCTTCGATCATCGAAGCAGGTTCCACAAGAGGTGTTTCTTGGGGAGGAGGAGATGGTTGAGAGCAGGCTTGCACGGCTATTTTGGTCTCCATCCCATAAATTTCTCGGACAAACTGCCGAATGATGGAGTAGCTGTGTTTGAGCAATTCGCGATCATCCCCTTGGGCGCAACTCTCCCACGTTAACACCCCTTGATCATACGAGACATAGTGAACATAACGGTCGAAACACGCAAAGAGCATCCCATCACGATCTTGAATTTTGGCACGCAAGCGTTCAAAAAGATCAACGGTAGGTACGGATTGCTTGATATTTTCTTGGGGGAGCGTTGCTTGTGGCAGTGGGTGTGAGGATACGACTGGCTGGGTGGTAATGGTCGATTCTAGCGATTCGATCATCTCGTCAATCTCTTTGATTTTGAGGGCTTCGACCATCTTAAAGACCACCAGACCTAAGACAAATCCCCCATCCGCATTGAGACTAAAGAGGCTTTTGGCATCACTGAGAATCCGAAAAAAACGTTCAATGACCAAAGGGCTAAAGTGGTGATCGGCGGCATACAATCGCTCTTTGAGATAGATCATGAGTTCATCAAGCACCATTTCACTCTCGTAAAGCTCAAGGTCGTGAAGCATTTGGATAAGCCCTACACGGTCTTTGGCAAAAATCGCGGCAAAGAGCGTTTCAATGGTTTGGGGATCGAGCAATCCCAACATATCCGCGACGGTTTTGACATCGACAAAATTTTTTGAGTAGATGATAGCTTGGTCTAATAACGTCAACGTATCTCGTAAACTTCCTGAGCCACTGCGTGCCAAGATCGTGAGGGCTTCAGGCTCAAACGCGATGTTTTCGAGGTGGAGAATGTGGGTGAGATGGTGGACGATATTGGGAGAGCTAATCCGTTTAAACCGAAAATGTTGGGTACGACTCAAAATCGTAGGGGGGAGTTTGAGCGGATCGGTGGTCGCAAGGATAAACTTCACATACGAGGGGGGTTCTTCGAGGGTTTTAAGGAGGGCATTGTGCGCTTCCTTGGTAAGCATATGGACTTCATCGATAATAAAGATTTTAAATTTTCCACTGGCGGGGCGGTATTTGGTGTTTTCGATCAAATCGCGTATATCATCAATTTTGCGACTGGAAGCGGCATCCATCTCAATAATATCAATATGACGACCCTCATTCGCCATCTGACAGTGAATACACACCTCGCACGGAGACGCGGTGGGACCTTGCTCGCACATCAGGGCTTTGGCAAAAATACGAGCAGTAGAGGTTTTTCCTGATCCACGTAACCCTGAAAAGAGATAGGCATGTGAGAGTCGTCCCGAGTCAAGGGCAAGGCTGAGGGTTTGGGAAATGGTCTCTTGACCGATGAGTTCTTCAAAACGTCGTGGGCGATATTTGAGCGCTAAAACTTCTGAATGGTGAGCCATGCTGTTTCCTCTTTTCAGGGATATATCCCCAAGTCAAGCCCGAGGATGACAAATGCCATCACTCCCGCAAAAGCGGGAGTCTAGCTGGATTCCCGCCTTCGCGGGAATGACGAAACTAAAACAATCCATTAACCGTGATATTGTAACAAAATACCAGCTATTCGTTATAACGCCAACCACTCTTTAGCGGTTTTGCGTAACCCTTCGGGATTTTCGGAGGCAAAAAATTTCAGCTGTGTGGGGTTCGATTGGGGATGGACATCGTAATGGTGATCCAAATACTCCACAATCGCCTCCCCTGAGTGAATAAGGGTACTTTTCCCCTCAAAATAGGTGTTGATGGCTGCTGCTACCAAGGGAAAATGGGTACACCCCAAAATAATCGCATCGGGAGCGTGGGGGAGATGCCCAAAATAGTGATCAAGCGCACTTTGCAGTACCGCCCCCTCGTACAATCCCTCTTCGACGATGGGGACAAGGAGACTCGTTGCAATCGCACTGAGATTCGTATAGCCCAATGCACGCAACCCTTTTTCGTATGCTCCTGATTTGACCGTTGCTTTGGTGCCTAAAATAAGAATCGAAGCGTTGGTATCGGGGATGGCGTTTTTGAGTGCCAATACCCCCGGATCAACCACCCCAATCACATCATGGGTACTTTGCAATCGCATCTCATCAAGGGCATAAGCACTTACGGTATTACACGCGGTGATGAGCAGATCAATCTCAAAATTTTTGAAAAACTCCAATGCCTCAAGGGAATAGCGAATAATGGTGTTTTGATCTTTGACTCCGTAGGGGACGCGCGCGGTATCCCCAAAATAGATAATCTCTTCAAAAAGGTGATGATCCAAGAGCGATTTGACGACACTTAATCCCCCAACCCCGCTATCAAACACCCCAATACGCATCTATTTACTCGACTCGTTCATGCTATCAAGAAACTCGATATTGGTTTTACTTTTGAGCATCGTATTATAAAGGAATCGCAATGCTTCCACTTCATCCTCTTGTTTATGGAGCATCGAACGGAGAATAAACACTTTTTGTAAAATGTCATTGCTAATAAGCAGTTCCTCTTTACGGGTTCCCGATTTGAGAATATCAATCGCAGGATAGATACGACGATCGGAGATTTTACGGCTTAAGACCACTTCGGAGTTTCCGGTGCCTTTGAACTCTTCAAAGATCACTTCGTCCATTTTACTCCCCGTTTCGACCAATGCGGTGGCGATGATGGTGAGACTTCCACCGTTTTCGATGTTACGGGCTGCCCCAAAAAACCGTTTGGGTTTGTGCAACGCATTGGCATCGACCCCTCCTGAGAGGACTTTTCCGGAGCTTGGGGTGACGGTATTGTACGCACGGGCTAAACGGGTGATGGAATCAAGCAAGATCACGACATCTTTGCCCAACTCAACGCGACGTTTGGCACGTTCGATCACCATCTCAGCGACTTTGACGTGGTTTTTGGCAGGTTCATCAAACGTGGAACTGTACACTTCCCCTTTGACCGAACGCTCCATATCGGTGACCTCTTCGGGACGCTCATCGACCAACAGAACCATCAGTTCAATTTCGGGATGATTGTTGGTGATCCCATGGGCAATCTCTTTCATCAATTCGGTTTTACCCGAACGAGGCGGAGCGACAATCAGCCCCCGTTGCCCTTTTCCGATGGGAGAGAAAAGATCCATCATCCGCCCTGTGAGTTTCCCCCCTTGATACTCAAGCTTGATTTGCTCCAACGCATACAACGGTGTAAGGTTTTCAAAAAGGGGACGCTTTTTGGACTCTTCGGGAGGAAGGTAATTGATCGCTTCGACTTTTAGAAGAGCGTAATACCGCTCTTGGTCTTTGGGCGCGCGTACTTGTCCCGTGACAATATCCCCATTACGGAGGGCAAAACGGCGAATTTGGGTGCTAGAAACATACGCATCGTGCATGGAATCGCTAAAACTTTGGTCAACGGCACGTAAAAACCCATAACCATCTTGCATAATTTCCAAAATACCCGTAAAGAGGATGAATCCCCCTTGCTGTACTTGGGTTTTAAGAATCTCAAAAATGAGATCATGTCGCTTAAGCTCATTGGGGTCTTCGACATGGAGACTAATGGCAATCTCGACAAGATCTTCGAGTTTTTTGGTACGAAGTGCCTCAATGGTGAATCCCTCAACAGGGGTATGGGTACGATGCTTAGCGTTATTTCGGGGAGTAGGGGTTTTTGCGTTGTCGCTCATTCGTCAAGAAGCCTTCTGAAGTGATGTAGATTTTGAGTAAACAGGAGTATGGTGATCTTTTAGTAGAGTACCTTTAATCAAACTAAAGGTGCTGTATTTGTATGGCGACATTATAATCAATGAGGACTGGGTTGTCAAGTTAGGCGTTTAGCTACCCTAAACGTATGGATGCTGAGTTATCATAGAAAAGGTCGTATTACAAAGAAATAGACCATGTATGCAATAATAGCACCCATGACTATCAGTCCAAAAAAAGCTCCGATTTTTGTCATATCACCTCGGCAATAAGACTCATCTGCAATCGTCAATACAGCAAAAAGATCAATCAAAAGATGTAAAAAAAACATTGTCATCAAAGCAAAAAGAAAGGAAAGAAAGAATGAATCAAAAAGTTAACTCCAGCACTTAAGACAAAAAGTACTACCAATCCTATTTCGCTCTCTAAAATATCGCCTATAAAACCAAAAATTCTTCTCTTTTTGATTTTTTCACCACAATTATCGCAAATATAACAACGTCCTTTTTGTCCATTCGCTTTTTCAAAGAGTACCCATTTCAAAGGAATCGTCTCTTCATTACAATTAGGACATTTTTTCATTTGTATATTCCGTATAATTATACAGAATATTATACAGGAATTTTGGAAAATCTATGAGTCCCGCCATTCCCGACCTGATCGGGCGAAGTGCCCTTTAGGGTGAGCCCAGCTTTTAAAAAGTAGCCTGTCCCCTTTTTTCTGTCCCCTTTTTTCCCTTTTTTCGCTGGGAACGAGATAAAATGGGTAGCTTAGGAGTTATAGTTATTGCCTGACCACCATTTTTTTGATATTGTTTTACAAGACAACACTGCCAAGTTATACAGAAAAGTTCCGTAAATAAATATTGGAATCATGTATAACGTATATGCCCATATTGTATCAGATGCAGGTTTTAAGAGTAGAATAAAATAGCTACCACTACTCATACTCATAGCAGTAAAATTTGGAGCATTTATGTATAGTAAAATATTTACTAAAAACAATATTGACACAAAGTATTTGCAAGAAAAAGACTTACCTTTTGTAGTCAAGAAAAGAAATAATACCGTTAAAAAATCAATAGATAACATTTGCCATAACCCAATATTATCTTTATGAAACTTGCTTAAAATAGCGAGCCATACTACTATAATTATAAATAAGAGAACAATAATTAAATTATTTTTCATGTATTTCTTTCCAAAAATATACCTAAGATGAAAATCTATACATCAAAATTAAACCAAATGACATATTTTTAAAGATTTTACTGTGAAATAAAAAAGTTTGCAAGGGGAAAGGGGATAGATTCACAATCATGTTGGGAATAAGACAAAGCTGGATTCCCGCCTACGCGGGAATGACGGGGAGTTTTTAAAGCCGTACTATCTTCGCCCCAAATCCCCCCAAATGCTGAGGCGCGTCGGTGAAACTTTTGACACTGGGGTGAATTTTGAGGAACTCTTTGACCGCGTATGAGAGTTTCCCCGTCCCGATACCGTGATAGATAATCACTTCATCAAATCCCTGCAAAAGGGCATCGGAGAGAAATTTATCCATCTTTTCACACGCCTCTTCCCCGCGTAATCCGTGCAAATCGAGTTTCAGACCACTTTTTTGGTCGATTTTGGTGGTGTGGGTAGGTTTGACCACTTTGGGGAGGTTACCGCTGGGTTTGAGTTCGGTGAGTTTTACCCGCAATCGCATCCCCTCCACCTCGATCATTGCCTCTTTGGCGGTGAGACTTGCGATGGTTCCCCGTTGCGAACGGTATTTGATCGCTTGCCCAATGGTATAGACACGCGGTTCACTTTGGGCGATTTTGGGGACTTCGACCTTGGGAAGTTTGGCCTGCGCACGGTTAAGCTCTCGGTGGATGGCCGCTTGATCCAATCCTCGAGCTGCCTCTTTGGCAGCGGCAATGGCACGGTCATACTCACTGCGGAGACGGTTTTTTTCGTGTGCGAGTGCGCTATGCAGGTTCTCTTTTGATTCTCTTAGCTCCTGTTCTTGGAGCTTGAGACTCTCCAAACGTGTATCGACCTCTTTGTTTTTGTGTTTGAGCGCGCGTTCCATCTCGCTTCCCCGTTCGATAAGGATATTGAGTTTTTCGTGATTGTCCCCATAAACCGTTTTGGCTTTGGTGATCAAGGCTTGGGGGATTCCATAGCGCGATGCGGTCTCAAAGGCGTAACTTTTTCCAATAATCCCCTGCAAAAATTCGTAGGTGGGAAGCCGTCGCTCTTCATCGTAAATGGCGGCTAATAGTTCCACATCCTCCCGATCCGCCATCAACGCTGCAAGCCGTTTGTGGTGGGTGGTGACCACGATTTTTTGCCCCCGTTTGATCAATTCATCCAACACCACGGCAAACAACGCAGCCGCTTCGTCGCTGTCGGTTCCCAGTTCGATCTCATCGACCCCCACCAATGAGAGTTTATGGTCAAAAAGGTGGCTAAATTGCACCATCCGCCCCGCAAAGGTGGAGATGTCATTGCTCACATTTTGGGGATCATCGATCACCGCTTCAAGCCGTTTAAAATGACCAATACGGCTTTTATGGGGGTTGATCTTCATCGGAATGAGGTATTTTGCCATGGCACACGCACTCAAAATCGATTTGAGCATCATCGTTTTCCCCCCTGCATTGACCCCCGTAATCATCAATAAATTCCCCCGAAACGCCAGACTAATGGGTTTAGGTTTGAGCAAAGCGGGATGGGAAAACTCCTCTAAAAGGATGTGTTGATTGGGTTGGGCTTTGATAAGGGCTAAATCTTGGGCTTTGGCAAACAACACCCGCGCTTGGTAATGGTCAAACCGTTCAAATTCCCGATTTACAAAGGTGATAAAGGGGACAAGCGTCGAGAGTTTGGTGGAAAAATGTTTGGCGTATTCGTAAAGTTTTGCCTCTTTTTCTTGGTAGACATGACGCAATTGCTCTTTGGATCGGGTGATCGAATCGGGGACAACGTAAAAAAAGCCCCCCCCTGTACGACCGATGATAGAGCCTTTGAGGACATGGTTAAATCCCCCACGCACCAACACACACTCTTCGTCATTAAAATAGTGTACTTGGGTATCGACCAAATAGGGGGAGAGCTTTTGGGTAAAGAAAAGACGCTTTAACGCCTCGTGAATCTCCCCTTTGATGCTTTTGATCCGTTGAGAGAGACGTGCAATCTCCTCATCTTTGGATTCCAAAAAATTGCCCACGCCATCAAAATAGCCATCCATCTCGGTAAAAAACTCTGGAATTTGGATCGTTTGCATCCATTCGCCAATCAATCCTGTGGGCTGAGTGTGACGCAATGTCCGAAAATAACGGACGACTTTAATCAGTTCAAACAACTCTTCAAAGCGCAAAATCCCTTGCTTCTTGAGATGGTTGATGATCCCCTCCCACGCGATGGTTTTGGGAGGGGCGTTAAATTCCAACCCATCCAACGCCTCAATAAAGCGAAAATGACGCTCTTGATCCCCCTCCATCACAATGGTTTGAGGACGAGAAAAAAAGGAGGCTAACCGTTGTATATGGGGTAAAAGGTCTAACTTACCAAAAAGTTGTACCAAGCTGTCCGAAAGCTTCTCCATTAGTAACGCACACTCATTTGGTTCCTCGAAGCTGATAGGTCAGATCCCCTGCGGCAAATCCGACGATCACATCTTTCGTATAGGTTGTTAGCACCGTGTCATCTTTGATAATATCAATCACATCCCCATTACGGTGAATTTTATCGGCTAAAATAAGGTTATACCGCCCAAATTCTCCCGCAAAATCGATGGCTACGGGTTCTTCTCCTGCACGCCAAACGGGCAAAATGACCAGCTCATCGATCCCCTCAAAACAGCTCACAAAGGCTTCAAGGTTGTCAATCGTCCGTGAATATTTATGGGGTTGCCAAATAGCCACGATTTTATCGAATTTTTTGAGCGTTGCGTAGGTTTGAAGCGATTGCATGGTCGCTTTGATCTCGGTGGGGTGGTGCGCGTAATCATCGATAATGACCCGATCGGAACCTTTGAAAATCACCTCAAAACGTTTTTTGATCCCTTTGAAATGGAGCAAATTCGCCCGAATGGCAGCGACACTCATTGTTTGTACCGCTGCTAAAATGGCTAACGCGGCATCCATGGCGATGTGTTCTCCAAATCCCCACACCTCAAATTCTCCCATATTTTTGAGGGTAAAACGGGTGTAGGGTTCATCATCGATCAAAATATAGGTGATGTTATGAATGTCCTGTGAGGGGTACAGACGGATCGCATCACACGTCAAGGTTGCCATAAACGGATCCTCAGCATTAATCACACGTAAGGGTGCCATCTCGACAAAACGGCGATAGGCATCATGAAACTCTTCGATATTGTGGTGATAGTGTTCCATATGCTCAGGCTCTGCATTGGTGACCATGGCGCAAAAGGGATTGGAATTGAGAAAACTCCCATCGCTCTCATCGGCTTCAAAAAGCATCACATCGGTACTCCCATCATAACGGACATTGGAACCAAAATCTTTGGATTCTGCCCCAATAATGGCACTGCCACTCATGATTGAGGCCAAAATCGCCGTCGTCGTACTTTTACCATGCGCGCCGCATACCGCGTATACTTTTTTCTCTTTGAGGATACGGTTAAGGGCATCGCGACGATGAAGCACCGTAATCCCACGATCTTTGGCTTCGACCACCTCCACATTCGTCTGGCGAATAATCGCCGAATGGATCACCAAGTCGCACCCTTGCGGGATATTAGCCGCATCATGACCGATAAAAACGGTAATCCCTCGATCCATCAAACGCTGCGTAATATGAGTTGCTTTCATGTCTGAACCGCTTACCTCATGACCACTAAAACGCATATATTTGGCTAAACCTGAAATACCAATGCCACCAATCCCGATAAAATGGATTTTCATTTTTTCTCCTCATCTTGTACTGAATTTTTTATTTTTTCACGATCAATATTAAGCTTTTGAACAACTACTTCCATAAGAAAATTAGCAAATTCTAAAATAGCTTTAATCTCCTCATTAGAGGGCAGTCTTTTGTGTGGTGAAGGGTATCTTTGTTTTGTATGATACGTTGTTGCTATTGCGAGCAATGTAATTTCATCGTGATTCAAATCCACAAAATCATCCAAAAGTTCATTAAGCTCAATCAAATTATGTGTTTTTACAATGGGTACATTTTGATATGCTAAAGATGATTTAAAGATTTTTTCAATACTTTGATGCAAGAGGTACCCAATAGTATCAGTAAAATGGCCTGCTTCAAAAAGGAGTCTTGCAGAATCCAAATCATGATACG
This sequence comes from Sulfuricurvum sp., assembly GCA_020721585.1. Classification (GTDB taxonomy): domain Bacteria; phylum Campylobacterota; class Campylobacteria; order Campylobacterales; family Sulfurimonadaceae; genus Sulfuricurvum. The sequence goes on along the minus strand of DYMK01000010.1, from coordinate 17,434 downwards.
CTTTTTCAAGCCACTCTGTCGCGTGTGTTTTATTCGCCATAAAGCACTTTTCCTTTTAGCAAAATATCTTGTACGTAAAATGGATCGTCTCGTTGTGCCAAAAATTGACTGCTTGCTGATAAAACATCAAAGCCTATTGCATATTTTTTCATTAACCCCCTCAACTTTACCAATGCTTTTGCTTCAATATTGTTATCTTCCTCATCTTTTACCAAAAAAAGATCAATATCACTCTCTTCTGTGGGTGTACCATACGCATAAGACCCAAAAAGGATAATTTTATCAGGATTAAGGGATTGAAGACACTCTACAATCAACGGCTGTAATTTTGCAATATCAATCATTTTTTTCTCCCTATTCTTGCTCAAATGGAATTTTTTTAGTGAAACAATAGCGTTCTATATCCTCATCTTTTTCATAAAAAGGGTCACATTTCCCCCGTAATTCCATAAAACTAGCGTCTAAGTATCGCTCATCCGCATTGAGAATTTTTTCAATTTGTCCCATAAATTCTCGGTATTTTGCATTGATGTGACACAACTTATCAATGGTTTGATAATCCAAATTTCGATAAGTCGATTGAAAAAGAATTTGACTCTCAAAGGGATTGGCATGAAGTTTAATGACCCCAATTCCAAACGCATTATTAAGCCGTTCCATCTCTTCTTTGAGATAATCAGCAATCTCAAATGCCACTAAATAACCACGATTTGCCCAACTGGAATTGGATACCGCTTGAAAATAACATTTTTTTAACTCCGTATCGGTGCTAATCTCTTTTTTAAGCTCATACGAAACGATCTCGCACGAATCTTTTTTTTCCAATGTTTTGAGTAATTTGGCACTAACATCACTTTTTAATTGGACAAACTTAACCCCAACAATATCGGGATGCGCCCATTTTTGAGTATCGTCTTTGCTACTTTTGGACTCTTCATGAAGAATAGTTTTGGCATAAATCCCTTTGCTTTTGAGATAACTCACAAACAGCGGATGCAGATCCCTTTCGGTAAAATCTGCCTTACTACTTTTTTTAACTTCACTTTTTTCTTTTATCTCAATTATTTCATTGGATACTTCATTTTTTGTTAGGTAATAACGATAGAATCCATCTGTACCAATTCTTCCAACGCGCGTGTCATTATTTCTAATGAAACTACCAAGCCTAGACGCTACAATTGAATTAAAATTTACACCGTTACTTTGATACAAATTATTATCTAAAATATATTTTGTAACCTCATTGTATCCCATTGGTTTCGCAAGGTTTTCAAGAGCTTCTATGATTGCTTCTTTGATAGTCATGTCACGCCCCGATATTTTTTACAAAAACCCCAATATAAAATTTCCCGCCTGCTTGCACTGCATCCATATCGACATACTCATCAATAAAGGTCTCAAACGGGATAGCACCATCACACGCACGTCGATGAATTTTCATCGCTTCATTGAATGCTTCATCCTCGCTCAATCCCCCAAGGACTTCAAAGAGTGCGCTGGCATCCGAAAAACTTCCTGCACTGTAATGTTCAATAGCGTATTCATACAAAGCACGGAGGGTGGCGAAATCTTGTACTTCTTCCATATTTAAACGCTCTAAATTTTCCAGTGTATTGGTGAGTCGCTCCAGTGCCAAATCGAGAATATTGGCATAATACGCCATTAGGGTATCTTCATCAAACACTTCATGAGCTTGTGCTTCAAGGAGATACAACGATGCGATGTCCCCTTGCGTTTGGGCGTGATAGATTTTGGCTTTTAGTTCTTCCATGCGAGTGCCTCCTTTAGGCGATTAAGGGCTTCAATTGTTTTGTTGGTCTCTTCGACTAAGGCAATACGGATATAACCCATTCCCGGATTTTCCCCATTGTCGTTCGTTCGGGCTAAAAATTCCCCCGGTAAGACTTTCAGATTGTATTCACGATAGAGGCGTTGGGTAAATTCAAGGGCATTGTCCACTTTTAACCACAGATAAAAGGTGGCATCCGAGGTGGAAATTCCCAATATCTCTTGCGCGGCTTTAAAATTTTGGGCATAAATTTTACGGGATTGCTCCACGTGGTACTCATCGCTCCATGCCATAGCAGCAGCAGCTTGAAGGGGAAGAGGAGAAGCGCACCCCACATAGGTACGATATTGTCCGTATTTTTGGAGTATGGTTGCATCACCTGCAATAAATCCGCTGCGCAATCCGGGGGCGGATGAGCGTTTGGAGATCGAATTAATCACCAACACATTTTTAAACGCGTTATTCCCCACATGAAGGGATGCTTCCAAGAGAGAAGGAACTTTATGCGCCGTGTAAATTTCACTGTAACACTCATCATTGATCAAACAAAAATCGTGTTTGAGGGCAAGCTTCACCCACGCTCCTAACTCCGCAAGGGTCAACACCGATCCTGTTGGATTATTGGGGAAGTTGAGAATTACCAAATCACATTGGGACAATTGTTCCTCATCCATTAGCGGTTTAAACCCATTTTCGTGTGTTAAGTTGAGATGAAGCACTTTGGCGCGCGAAGCAATCGCCGCACCCTCATAAATCTGATAAAAGGGATTGGTATACGCCATCACCGCGTCTGATCTATCAAACAAATAAAATTGGGGAAAGTTAAACAAAACTTCTCGGGTTCCAAAGGTACTAATAAGCTCTTGGGGTTGCAATCTGACCCCAAACCGACGTGCAACAAATGCGCGCATCGCTTCATTAAGATACGCTTCACCCGCTGTTTTAGGGTAATAGCGAAGCTCTTCGGAGTGTTTACACAACGACTTTTGGATAAACGCAGGGGTCGAAAATTGGGGTTCACCAATGGTCAAGACAATGGGCGAATACGCGGGATTTGGGGAAATTTCTTCCAGCAACACGGCAAGTTTTTCAAAAGGGTAGGGTTCAAAGTGCACGGGACAATCTTTAGGGTGAAATTTAAATAACCTATATTATAGCGTCCAAATCCTGTATTTAAATACTCTCTCTACCTATCCATCTACAAATGGGTATAAATGGCATCAAACCCCCTAAAATAGGGACTTCTAAAAAAAATATTACACATTCGTATCAAAACGCTTGACAAAGGTGGGGGGGAAAGTGGTATACTTCCGCCATATTTCTTAAGGAGTCTTACATGATGAAAATCGTTTCTGCTATGCTTTTAGCTGCTATGTTTATTGGTTGCGGTCAATCTGCAAAAACTGAGGCAGCACCTGCTGCAACTGAAGAAGCAGCACCTGCTGCTGAAGCAACACCTGCTGCTGACGCTGCTGCACCTGCTGCTGACGCTGCTGCACCTGCTGCTGACGCTGCTGCACCTGCTGCTGACGCTGCTGCTACTCCTGCTCAATAAGTTTAGCTTGAGTCACTTGGTTTCGCGCTTCGGCGCGGAGCTAAATTTATCATCTTCTTCTCTCTCATTTTTTTCTTTCAACCCTTTTACTTAGTTACTATTAAAAAAGTTGTATGATGTCCTAATATTGATTTTTAGGAGTATGTATCATGAAATTTTTTATCCCATTTTTATCGTCCCTTCTGGTATTAGGATGTACGCAAGAGTCAAAGCCACCCAAAAGTGCTTTAGATGCTCCTTCTAACCCCGTAGTAGCACAAACCCACACACCACCACGCGAAACGACGACAAAAGTACCTACCGATGGTGCATCCCTGTTTACGCAACAATGCGCCTCCTGCCATGGAGCCAAAGGGGAGAAATCGGCGTTGGGGAAATCCAAAATTATTGCCAATCTTACCCAAGAAGAGATCACACACGCCCTCAAAGGGTATCAATCACAAAGCTATGGGAAAGAGATGAAAGCGATTATGGAGGGGAGAGCCAAAGGACTTAATGAAGAACAAATTGGATTATTGTCTGATTACATCTCAGGGCATTAAGCCCTTTTGGGTAGTCCAAATTTTTGGGTTATCAATTCCCCCTCGTCATTAAAAAAGAGGTAATAGAGTTTGTCTTTGGTCACACGTAAGCCTACCAAATAGCGCAATGCCAAATTGGCTTGCAAAGAGGCAATGTGCATTACCATGGGAGCTGCAATCCCAGCGGGGGTATTATGGGTGATTTTAAAAAGATCACGAAACGATGCATCCTCAAAAAAGCACACCTGTCCATTAAACGCTTCTACTGATCCATACACCCATGGGATGTTTTTTTCAATGGCATAGTCATTAATGGTCGCACGAGTGGGGAGATTATCGGTCGCATCGAGAATCACATCAACCGCACAACCCTCTTGGATAAATGCCTCAAAATCACCCGTATGGGCAATTACGTTGACATACGGGCAGCGTGCTTGAATGACCGATGCGCACACTTGCGATTTAAATCTCCCCTCATCACCGCTTTTAAACGCAATTTGACGGTGGATATTATGGACACTGACCGTATCAAAATCAACAAGATGGATCTCCCCAATCCCCGATGATCCCAAAGCAAATGCCAAAGAAGAACCCAAACCACCACTGCCAATGATGGCAATACGTTTGGATTGAAGAAGCTGTTGCTTTTCCTCCCCCCACAGTTGTACTTGACGATGGAAATAGTGCATCATCCTTTTTTGCCCCGTGAACGTTTTTGAATCGCCTCGTTAAATCCCCACCCTTTTTTTGCTTCATACAACACCGTGGGATCCAAATCCACAATGAGCAATTCTTCACTACTCCCCAAATTGCTTTCCACTTCTCCAAACGGAGAGACCATCGTCGAATCGCCATAAAATTTCCACGTATGCTGATCCTCATCCCCATACTCTCCCACACGATTGGCACGAAGAAGGTAACAGTTATGGGTAAAGGCACGCATTTTAATCAACTCTCGCCAACGGTTATGGGAGCCAAACGTCGATGCACTGGGGATCAAAACCACATCCACATTTTTGGTCGTAATGGCCTCCCAAAGAGGATCAAAATGGAGTTCAAATCCCCCCATGACCGCAAGTTTTAGCCCATTCATCGAAAAAATCATTGGCGATTTTACCTTTTGAATGGGATTGGCAAAAAATTGTTCTTCATTCCAATGGGGGTAGTTAATCAAAAATTGTTGCGGATAATAGTGGATACTCTCAGGGGTGATTTTAGCAATCACTTTGGTACATTCCCCTTTTTTGACCGTAACCAAAGGGGCGATAAATACCATGGTGTATTTCACCGCAAGCATTTTTAACACCTCAATTTGGTGATGGGTTTGTTCCCCAATCATTGAGATGGGGGTTTTAATCAATTCCTTAAAAAAAGGGTTAAGGACATACTCTCCCAAGAGCATGAGGGAAGCGCCCCCTTCATACGCGGCTTTGGTGTAATTTTCCAACACCTCTCCCCCCATCCCGATGGAAGGGAGTTGTACAATCGCGCAACGCATTAATGCTCCTGATTTTTAATAATTTGGATCTGCACCTGTGCTGTTTCGAGCATCTTTTGCGCCTCTTTGAGTTCGTCCATCCCTTGCTGATACGCTTTAACACTCTCATCCATGGGCAATGTGGGATCCATGAGTTTTTCTAAAATGGTTTTTGCCTTGCTTATTCGTACCTCAAAACTTACGGTTTCTTCCATAACGCATCCTTTACGTAGTGTTCAATTTTATCAATTTCGACCAAAAACGCATCATGACCATAATCACTGGGGATAGGGATATAGGTCACATTCTCTTTTCCTATCGATTCCAAGGTAGAGGCAATCATCTCCATCTCTTGGGGGACAAACAGTAAATCACTCTCAAAACTGATCAAATAAAGGTTGGCACGCACCCGATGCAATGCCTCTTCAAGCGAATCAAATCCTCGTGAAAGGTCATAAATATTAATCGCTTTGGTGATGTAGAGATAACTTAATGGATCGAACCATTTGGTAAAGTTGTACCCATTGTACTCCAAGTAGGATTCCACTTGAAATTTTCCAAACAATTCAAACAATCCATCATTGCGTTTATACTCACGCCCAAATTTTCGATCCATCGACTGGGGGGACAAAAAGCTAATATGCCCCGCCATACGACCAATCGCCATCCCACTTAATCCCGTTTCACGGATGATTTTGGGGTCGTAATACCCATTTTTAAATTCAGGATCTTTTAAAATTGCCTCTTGCGCCACTTTGTTAAACGCGATTGCCCACGGTTGGGTCGCGTAGGTGGTTGCCATCGCAATAATATTTTTGGCAAAATTGGGAAAAAAGACCCCAAACGCCAACGCTTGCATCCCCCCCATCGATCCCCCAATAATGGCATGGACACTATGAATCCCCAAACGATCAAATAAAATGCGCTGCGCTTTGACCATATCCAAAATGGTCACTACGGGAAATTTATACCGATAGGGTTCAGTATAGGGATAACGGGGAGACATGGGTCCTGTTGAGCCAAAACAACTTCCAATCACATTGGTACAGATCACGAAAAAATGATCGGTATCGACCGCTTTCCCCTGACCTATGAGTCCATCCCACCAACCTGCTTTATTGTCCCCCTCATACGTCCCTGCCGCATGATGAGACCCCGTAAGGGCATGACAAATCACAATGACATTATCTTTGGCTTCATTCAAAACCCCATACGTTTCATACATGATGTCGTAGGGTTCCAAAATTCGTCCACTCTCCAGATAGAGAGGATTGGTAAAATGTTCACTGTGTATTTGAAGATGTAACATACTGCCCTTTACGCTTCAAGTGAGGCTTTTAAATCAGCGATCAAATCATCACTATCTTCCAAGCCGACACTAAGACGGATCAATCCTGAGCTTACCCCTGCTTTTTTCAGCTCTTCAGGGCTAAGTTGCTGATGCGTTGTCGAGGCAGAGTGATTGATAATCGACTTACTATCTCCGATATTAGCGACAATTGAGAAAATCTCGACACGATCTAAGACTTTTTTCGCTGTTTCAAAGTCTTCTACCTCAAAACTGAGCAATCCACTCGAGCCTTTGGTAAGGTATTTTTGGGCATTAGCGTAGCTTTTATCACTCTCTAGGAGTGGATAGTTCACTTTTTTGACACGAGGGTGTTTCTCTAGCCACTGCGCAATTTGTAACGCACTCTTAGAGTGTTGTTTCATCCGTAGGGACAACGTCTCTACCCCTTGGATAAATAACCACGCATTAAACGGACTTAATACCGCTCCCGTATCACGCATCAAAACCATTCTGGCTCTAAAGGTAAATAAAATACCGCTCACGACTGAATCGGCAAACACCAATCCGTGATAGCTCACTTCAGGGGTATTAAAATCGGGATAACGGACGTTTCCTTTGATTTTTTCCGCTAAGTTTTGTCGCTCAACAATCAATCCGCCAATAGCAAGCCCCTGCCCTGTCGTGTATTTACTCGCACTGTGCACCACAACATCCACCCCTAATAACAACGGCTGACACAACATAGGCGTTGCGACGGTGTTATCCACAATCGTGAGGATATTATGTGTGTTTGCAATAGCAATTAATGCGTCAAAATCAGGAACATCGATACTGGGATTGGTGATACTCTCGAAAAAAAAACATCGGGTTTTCTCATCCACTAATGCTTCAATCGCATCAGGCGAATGAATATCAAAAAACCGCGCTTCAATCCCTAATCGTTTGAGTGTTTGTGAAAAAAGTGTCACCGTTCCGCCGTAAAGTTGGTTCGCCACGATGATATTATCTCCCGCTTGCGCAACATTGAGGATGCTGTAAAAGATCGCACTCATCCCACTGCTCACCGCCAACGCACCACTTCCCCCCTCTAAAACGGCGAATCGTTTTTCCAAAACGGCGGTGGTAGGATTTCCAACTCGGGTATAGACATTATCGGTTCCTTGTTGCAGATTAAAACTGCTCGCGGCAAAATCAGTACTCCCAAAATCAAAAGCGGTACTCATGTACATCGGTACTGCCATGGTTCGTTGCGTATCTTTATCGTATCCTGCGTGTAACGCTTGTGTTTGTAATTGCATACTATTCCTTTATTGACCGTCATCCCCGTGGAAACGGGAATCCAGCTTATATTTTTATTGGTTTATATCGCCACCCTTGAACGTGATTCAAGATTCTTTACATTACAAAGAGCTAGATTCCCCCCTTCGCGGGAATGACGACGATAATTATACGTGGTAGTTGGGTGCCTCTTGGGTAATGATAACATCATGAACATGAGACTCTTTAAGCCCTGCACTGGTGATCTCCACAAATTCAGCTTTCTCCCAAAACATAGCAATGGTCTCAGAACCACAATACCCCATTGACGCACGCAGTCCCCCCATCATTTGGTGAACCACCGCTGCGATGCTTCCGCGATAGGGTACACGCCCCTCAATCCCCTCTGGAACGAGTTTATCCGCAGCGGTTCCCTCTTGGAAATAACGGTCGGTTGACCCTTTGGTCATAGCTCCGATGGAACCCATACCCCGATACGATTTGTACTGACGACCTTGGTACATGATGGTATCGCCTGGGGATTCTTCGGTTCCTGCAAGAAGTGATCCTGCCATAATGACACTTGCCCCTACGGCGAGGGCTTTGGCGATGTCTCCTGAATAACGGATTCCCCCATCGGCAATGATCGGCACGCCATGCGCTCGTCCTACAGCCGAACACTCATCAATTGCCGAAATTTGTGGAACCCCAACCCCCGCAACGATACGCGTCGTACAGATGGAACCCGGTCCAATACCCACTTTAACCCCATCGGCACCCGCTTCAATGAGTGCCAACGTCGCTTCTCCCGTTGCCACATTCCCTGCGATAATATCAACGTTCATGGCGCGTTTAATCGCTTTGACCGTATCGATAATCCCTTTGGAGTGACCATGGGCTGAATCCAACACAAGGACATCAACCCCCGCATCAACTAACGCTTTGGCACGATCCAATTGCCCTACCCCAATGGCAGCACCCACACGTAAACGACCAAAATCGTCTTTGTTGGCATGGGGATATTCGATCCGTTTTTTGATGTCTTTGATGGTCACTAACCCTTTGAGCATCCCTTTATCATCGATAATGGGGAGCTTTTCGATCTTATTGACGTGCATCATTTGCTCCGCATCCGCCAAAGTAATCCCCGCTTTTGCGGTAATTAAGGGCATGGGAGTCATCACGTTCATCACCAATTTGGTTAAATCTTTTTCAAAACGCATATCACGGTTGGTCAAAATGCCCAACAAGTGATTGTTCTCATCGACAACAGGGACACCGGAGATTTTAAACTCATTCATCAACGCTTCCGCATCAGCTAAGGTAGCATTGGGAAGGACAAAAATAGGATCGATAATGATACCGCTTTCGGACTTTTTCACTTTTTTGACCTGTTTGACTTGGGTCTCAATATCCATATTTTTATGAATAATACCAATTCCCCCCAAATGCGCCATCGCAATAGCAGCACGGTATTCCGTGACCGTATCCATCGCTGCAGAGACCATGGGGATGTTTAAGGGGATGTTACGCGTTAACATCGTTTGTAAGCTGACCTCTTTGGGAAGTACTTCCGAATACTTTGGGATCAGTAAAACATCTTCAAAAGTGAGCGCACGTTTACGAATATTCATTGGGTTATCCTTTTCGTTTAAGTTGAGATTCGAGACTTAATGCCCCATTAAATAGGGTTTGTTCTTGATAGGCAGCTGCCACCAATTGCAAACCAACCGGCATCCCATTTTCCGCACGATCCACAGGAAGTGAGAGAGCGGGAAGCCCTGCTAGATTGACCGAAATGGTATAAATATCACTCAAATACATCTCCAGCGGATCACTCAATGCTCCAAATTCGTACGCCGTAGAGGGGGCAACGGGGGTGAGGATGAGATCCACCTCCTCAAAAATCTTGGTATATTCTGCTTGAATGAGGGTGCGTACTTTTTGGGCTTTCACATAATACGCATCGTAATACCCCGAAGAGAGGACGAAATTCCCCAACATAATCCGACGTTGCACCTCTTTCCCAAACCCTGATGAACGGGTTTTGAGGAAGGTATCTTTAAGATTGTCCCCCTCAACACGATTACCATACCGAATCCCATCGTAACGGGCAAGGTTGGTCGTAGCTTCTGCTGTTGCGGTAATATAATAGGCTGAAATGTCGTATTTGGGATCCATCAGCGATTTTTCGACAATCGTATGCCCCGCTTCTTTGAGCGCTTCAACCGCTTTGGCGTACCCTTTACGAATATCCGCGGAAGCATCTTTGATATACTCAGGGAAAATAGCGATGGTCAGTTTGACCGTAGGATCGAGTTTATCACTCACTTTTCCCTCCGTACGATCTGAACTGGTGGAGTCTTTGGGGTCATACCCTTGGATCATATCGTACAAAATGGCGGCATCTTCAACGTTTTGGGTCATAGGGCCAATTTGATCCAATGAGCTGGCATACGCCCCCAAACCATAACGGCTTACCCGTCCGTAGGTGGGTTTCATCCCCACAATTCCACAAAAGGCAGCAGGTTGACGAATCGATCCCCCCGTATCACTCCCCAATGCCGCAATGGCAAGCCCAGCAGCAACGACCGCGGCTGATCCCCCCGAACTTCCACCGGGGACACAATTGTGATTATGGGGATTGAGGGTTTTGCCATAACAACTGCTCTCAGTGGTCGAACCCATCGCAAACTCATCCATATTGGTACGACCAAAAGGGCTACATCCATGGGCTAAAAGTTTTTCGATAACCGTTGCGTTATACGGAGCCACATACCCTCTTAGGATAGTAGAGCCGCTGGTCACCGACCACCCTTTGACTTGAATATTATCTTTGATGGCAATGGGGATCCCCTCACCCACATTGTTCACATCAATGTACCCATTCAATTGGGGGTACGCTTCAATCTTAGCTTTGAGTTCGTCTTTGAGTGCGCTAAGTTCCTCTTGGGAGAGGGTCAATGCCTCTTTGAGTGTAATCATACCGATTCCTTTTTCTTCTTTGCTTGTTTGACCATCATAATCCCCACTGCAATTACAACAAAAATAGCCCCGATGGTTTGGGCAATAAAGAGCATCGTCACGGGTTGGCTGACATCAACCATTACGCAACGACCTTCGCACAACGCGCGCACAGGGTCTCTTCATCTACACTATGGTATTTCCAACAACGGGGACATTTGGCTTTGGTTGCTTTGGCGACGTTAAAGAGGTGTCCCTCGATCTCAAAGGTTCCTAAAACATCGCTCAATTCGCACCCGCACCATTTGGAAATGACCAAATACTCTTCCATATCCTCTTTTTTGAAGGCTTTGGAGAGGGTCGTGGAGATGACCAATTCAAGGGTGTTTTTAATCACTTTTTCTTTTTTGAGACCATCAACGATTTCATTGAAAGCAGCACGAATGGCTTTGGCACGCTCCTCTTCCCACGTACTCTCAACGGGATCAATGGAGGCATACACCACATCAAAAATATCGTTTGCTGACCCTTTTAAAATAGCGGGGGCATTGGCAAAAATTTCATCCGCGGTATAGGTCAATATCGGAGCGATAAGCCCCAACATTGAGCGGGCGATGATTGCCATAGCACTTTGGGTTGAACGACGCTGTGGGCTATTCTCCCCATCACAGTACATACGGTCTTTGGTGATGTCGATGTAAATACCACTGAGTTCATTGACGATAAAATAGTTTAATCCCGCCATCCCATGGACGAAATTGTACTCTCCAAAGAGTGAATGGGTCTCATCAAATACCGTCTTTGCTTTGGCAAGAATCCATTTGTCCACTTCATTCATCTCATCGTAGGGGACAATGGTCTCTAATCCATCCAAATTTGCCAACATAATACGAAACGTATTGCGCAATTTTCGGTACTGTTCGGCGGTTTGCTTGAGGATATTATCGGAAATTTTCAAATCCCCTTGATAATCACTCATCGCCACCCACAGACGTAAAATTTCACTCCCGTATTGGTTCAATACTTTTTCGGGTGCGACGACGTTTCCTTTGGATTTTGACATCTTCTCACCCTTCTCATCCACCGTAAAGCCATGGGTCAAAATCGCTTTATACGGCGCAATGTGTTCAACGGCGGTACTGAGGAAAAGGGAAGATTGGAACCATCCACGGTGTTGATCGCTTCCTTCGATGTACAAATCAGCCGGATAGGTTCCCGCATCGTAGTTACGGGATTTGAGTACCGCATTCCACGTCGAACCGCTATCAAACCACACATCAAGAATATCGGAAACTTTTTCGAGTTCATCCGCTTTGTACGGGCATCCCGGATAAAGAAGCTCTTCAATGCTCATCGAATACCACGCATCGGTACTGTGCATCTCAAAAATCATCGCGATAAAATTAAGCACTTTCTCCTCAAGAATCACTTCTCCCGTCGCTTTCACACGGAAAAAGGCGATGGGAACCCCCCAATCACGTTGACGAGAGATACACCAGTCGGGGCGATTTTCGACCATAGAGCCTAAGCGATTGCGTCCACTTTCAGGGTAAAAGGTAGTTTTAGCCACTTCCGCTTGCGCGATTTCGCGTAAGGTCTTAGTCTCACCCTCAGGGGTGCCATCGACGCTGATAAACCATTGTTTGGTCGCACGATAGATTAACGGGGTATGCGAACGCCAGCAATGCGGATAGGAGTGACGGAATTTCGATACTTTAAGTGCTTTGTTGCCAAGTAATTCGATAATCGGTTCATTGCATTTAAAGATATGTTTCCCCACAAACTCCTCAGGGTTAGGGAGAAGTTTTTCTTTGACCACTGTGATGTCGTAGCATCCTGTCTCATCGACGGGCATCACCACTTCAAGGTTATAGCGCAATCCGATACGGTAGTCATCCTCCCCATGTCCCGGTGCGGTATGGACACAGCCTGAACCGTTTTCCATCAAAACGTGTTCCCCTAAGACCACATGGGAACCACGTCCATTGAGAGGATTGATTGCATAAAGATTTTCCAATTTTTTCGCTTCGATTTTTTGGACAACACTGCCGCTCAAAACGCCCTCTTCGATCATCGCTTCATACCGCTTTTGCGCCACGATATACCCATCCGAAGTACGGACATAGAGTTCCTCAAGATTGAGTGAAATCCCCGTATTGGAGGGCAATGTCCATGGGGTCGTTGTCCAAATGACGATGGCTGCATTCCCCTCAATCCCCGCAAGTACTTTGGCTTCATCCGAGAGTTCAAACGCGACATAAATCGAATAATCTTCTTTGTCTTCGTATTCCACTTCCGCTTCAGCAAGGGCGGTACGCTCCGCCCAGCTCCAATAAACGGGCTTAGAACGCTCGATCAACAACCCTTTTTTGGCAACCGAACACAACGTACGATAAATATTGGCTTCAAATTTGGAATCCATTGTCAAATACGGGTTGTCCCAATCGGCAATAATGCCCAATTTTTTGAACTCCTCGCGTTGAATATCGACAAATTCACGGGCATGATCGCGGCACATTTGGCGTACGTGTGCGGTGCTAAGAAGCTCTTTTTTTTGTTTTCCCCCCAGTTTTTTCTCCACTTGTTGCTCGATGGGCAATCCATGACAGTCCCAGCCGGGGGTAAAGCGAACCGATTTACCGTTAAAATAGTGATATTTGACGATAATATCTTTAAGAATTTTATTGAGTGCGTGACCAATATGGGTATGACCATTGGCATAAGGGGGACCATCATGCAACGTAAAACGTGGTGATCCTTGGCGATTGGTTTTCATCCGGCCATACGCATCAGAAGCGACCCATGACGCATACCGTAGAGGCTCGTTGGCGATCAAATTTCCCCGCATCGGAAACGGTGTTTGTGGTAACAGGAGGGTATCTTTATAATCCATGAAATCCCTTAAATCGTACAGTGTAAAAGTTTTGGATTATAGCTTTTAGGGGTTTAAATTTTGCTGTCAAAACCCCGCTATGCTATACTATCCCAAATAATTCAGGAAAAAAAAATGAAACCAAATCTCCTTTTTGTGGGTAATCGATTCCGTTTAAATGACCCCTACGAACGCTATCTTTTGCGCCATATCAAAGAAAAATTTTCCGCCATTGGCTCGATCACTTATTTTGAAGAATCCGATAAAACGTTACTGATTTATTTGGAACGACACCTCATGACCACCTCCCCTATGGTGATTATTACGACCAAAAGCACCTTCACATTGGTGGGAAAACTCTTAAGTACCCTCACCGATGATAACCAAATCATCAAAGAGTCCATCCTCACCCCCTCCCGCGCTACGATCATCGATACGGGGAGCTACGTACTTAAGCATGAGGGGTCTGAAATTCATGTTCTCCTTGCCATGGAGGGGGAACAACTCCCCCGCATTGCACCCCAAAAAGAAGAGACCGTGGGGTGGATTCACCTTTTTGATGAAGAATTTTCGCTGGCATTGGGGATACTTGAACCCTTGGCAAACAGTTTTGATGTCAAACTCGATGCCTCAGAAATGGTCATGGGATGGATAAAAATCAAAGTGACTCCCCGAAAATATGGGAATATCACCCAATTTATCACGATTGCCAAAACCTCATTTCCCCATAAAATCATGGTCACGGATTCCATTCCACGGACGATTTTGGAAACATTAACCCACCATCACAAATACCTCTCCTTCGCCGAAAGTTGCAGCGGAGGGTTGCTTGCGACCTATTTTACCGCGCAAGCGGGTGCTTCCCAAGCCTATAAAGGGTCATTGATTACCTACGACAATGGGATCAAAGCGCAATGGCTTGCGGTGGAAGAGGAGACCTTAGAATCCTACGGTGCGGTGAGTGCTGAAGTGGTGGATCAGATGTCACAAGGGGCATTAAGTGTCAGTGAAGCCGATTTTGCCTTAGCCATCAGCGGTGTGGCAGGCCCGGGTGGCGGCAGTGAATTCAAACCCGTCGGAACGGTCTACATCAGCGTCAAAACGCACACCTCCATACATACCCAACGGTTCCATTTCAAGGGGGATCGCAATTACATCCAAGAGCAAAGTGTCCTTATGGCGGTCAAAATGCTCTTAAACAGCGACCCTAAACTGTTTTTTAGCTAAATGTCTCATTTTACTTGACAAAAAAGAAAACTTTCCCTATAATTTCGCCCTCACAATCACCGTTATTCGAGGGTTGACGAGAGTCCCGTTAGCTCAGTCGGTAGAGCATTTCACTTTTAATGAAGGGGTCGATGGTTCGAGTCCATCACGGGACACCATGATTGTAGGTTTATGACCTTTTCGTCTAGTGGCCAAGGACACTATCACTTCATGGTAGGAACAGAGGTTCAAATCCTTTAGGGGTCGCCATTTGTTTTTTGATATTTTTCGGGAGTTTAGCTCAGTTGGTAGAGCGCTACCCTTACAAGGTAGATGTCACAAGTTCGAGTCTTGTAATTCCCACCATTGTTAATGCAGCCATAGTTCAGTTGGTTAGAATGCCTGCCTGTCACGCAGGAGGTCGCGAGTTCGAGTCTCGTTGGCCGCGCCATGTTATTTTGATTTCGATTTTGAATCGGGAGTTTAGCTCAGTTGGTAGAGCGCTACCCTTACAAGGTAGATGTCACAAGTTCGAGTCTTGTAATTCCCACCATTGTTAATGCAGCCATAGTTCAGTTGGTTAGAATGCCTGCCTGTCACGCAGGAGGTCGCGAGTTCGAGTCTCGTTGGCTGCGCCATTTCCCC
Source organism: Sulfuricurvum sp. (assembly GCA_020721585.1). Lineage (GTDB taxonomy): Bacteria > Campylobacterota > Campylobacteria > Campylobacterales > Sulfurimonadaceae > Sulfuricurvum. Next base: position 1,857 of record DYMK01000010.1, on the reverse strand, counting down.
CTCTTCTTTTTTACATCCTTTTTTTATCTTTTTTCGCACCATTTTTTTGCATACTTCCACATCCATTGACCCAAAAAACTTTTTCCTAGCCTCTTGTTTATCAAGGCTAAGTGGATCCGTTTGATCTTAACGGATGCCATACTTTTGGTTAAACTTCTCATCACTCATCGAAAGCAAGAGGATAAACTCCACAAACGCGACAAGTGCAGGGATAAGCGTCCAAAAAAAGAGAAGATAAATAATCCCCTGACCTGTTTGACCCAAATAAAATTTGTGCGCACCAAACCCCCCGAGAAAAAACGCGAATAACGCAGCGGAAATACGTGATTTTTCGGACGAAACCGTTTGGGTATTCATTTGTCGTACTCCACATTGAGGACAAATTTCGGCTTTGGCATTAATCAACGCCCCGCACTCACTGCAATATTTTTCGTGTTCACCTTTAATCGCTTGTTCGTTCATGGTGATATTCTCCTTAAGATATAGTAAGCAGAGTGTAACCAATCATCATGACAAAGGGTGTCAAGAAAACCTTTTTTTTACGAAGCGATAAAGAGACTCCTATCGTGACTTATTTTGTCACGATAGTGTGCTACACTTGACACCATTCATAACAGTGGGGGGGAAAGATGGGCAACTATTTATACGGGGCATCGGTGCAAGGGATTCAAGAGTTTATTTTTAAAACCAATCAGCTTCAAGAGATAGTGGGGGCAAGTGAGATTGTCAAATCCATTGATACAATGATTGATGCGTATGAACCGCATGAAATTTTAATGCAAGCCGCAGGCAATATCAAAGCGATTTTTGATGATAAAGAGAAGCTTGAAAAGGTTGTGAGAGAATTTCCAAAAAAGATAATGCAAAAAGCGTATGGGATTACGATAAGTCAAGCGGTTGTAGATATGGAAAAACCAGAGTTTGATACTCAAGATAAAGCTATTAAAGAGTTAGAAAAACGACTCAAAACCCAACGAAACAAACCATCAATTCCACTGGATATGAGTATCAATATTCTCCAACTGACCAAAAAGACAGCGCGACCACTTTATGAAATTGCACTTGATCCAGAGGGAAATATAGAAAAGCTGGATAAATCATCCTCCCAAAAAAGAGATTTTTCTAAAAACAGGGTCAATATTGATCCTCTTGCTAATAGCAAAGGCAAAATCGCCATTATCCACGCCGATGGTAATGGATTGGGGGCTATTGTGCCAAAACTTGCTGAACATGGTAAGCTCAGTAGCTTTTCAATCCAACTCAATGTTGCTACTCAAAATGCTTTCAAAAATGCAAAAACCGACACAATGCATATACGAAAAATTATCTTAGGTGGCGATGATATGACCGTCGTCTGCAATGCTAACGACGCACTCGAATTTACAAAAAACTTTTTAGAGAACTTTGAGGTAGAAACTAAGAAAATAGAAGAGTTAAAAGAGATTGGTTTTGAAAAACTCACCGCTTGTGCAGGAATTGCGTACTGTAATGAAAAATTCCCTTTTCACTATGCGGTCGATTTGGCAGAAGCTTTGTGTAGTGCCACCAAGAAACACGCAAAAGCTATCAACAAAGATTTAGCTCCATCAAGTCTCATGTTCCACAATGTCCAAAGCAGTAATTTCCAAAGTTGGGATAAGTTTATCAAAGATGAATTAACGATTAAAAATGACCAAAAAACTATCCGATGCGATTTTGGAGCGTATTATTTGAATCAAGAGGGACAGGTATCAATAGAAGATTTTATCAATACTGTTCAAGCCTACGCCCAAGAGAGAAGCCCTATTAGCTCATTGCGTAGTTGGATGAGTGAATTGCACAAAAGTCATCAAAGTGCGGATAATATGCTCAAACGGA
>DYMK01000112.1 GCA_020721585.1 Sulfuricurvum sp. | reverse complement strand
TCTACCCGGACAACTTTCAGGACAATATCAAAAACTATCTGGAACTCACCGGGCAAGTGGAAGGCGGGCAGAAGATCAGCAGCAATACCGAAGCCAGCGGGCGCTTTCATACCGACTGGCTGAATATGATGTATCCGAGATTGAAGCTGGCGCGGAATTTATTGCGGGATGATGGGGTAATGATTGTTCACATTGACGAGCATGAACACGCAAATGTCCACGCTCTCATTGAAGATATTTTTGGATATGAAAATATCTTAGGTGCTGGTGTCTGGGATAAAAAGAATCCCAAAGGGGATGCAAAACGAATCGCTTACCAACATGAAACGTTATTTTTCATAGCCAAAAATCACTCAGAATTTGTGACAAAAGGCGGAATGACGCGCCGAAAGAAAAATGCCGAAATAATCATCGCCAAAGCCAAGCAACTTTTCGTGCGTGTCGGTAAACAAGAACTACCAACTAAGCTGAAAGATTGTGTAAGGGAATATGAACTTTCCGAGCAATGCGTGAAACCTTTTCGTCGTCAGATTGACCTTGAACTTATAAATCAAGAATTTTCTGAATGGATAAAAAATCAGGGCTTTTCCGGGGGGGAGGAAGCCTATTCAAAGATTGATGAATCAGGTTGTGTTTATCAGTCAGTTTCGATGGCTTGGCCAAACAAAAAAAAAGCACCAGATGATTACTTTATTCCGTTAAAGCACCCAGTGACCGGTCAGGACTGCCCTGTCCCAGAGCGAGGTTGGAGGAACCCCCCGGCAACAATGAACAAGCTATTGGCTTTTGATGAGGTTCTATTTGGCAAAGACCACACCACTCAACCGCGACGTAAATATTTACTTGAGCAGAACATGACGGAAAACTTGCCGTCAGTTATTGGATATGGTGGAAGTGACGACGCTCTACTTGCCGCACTTGGCATACCATTCGACAATCCTAAGCCTGTAGACTTTGCAAAAGACCTAATTTCAATTGCATTGGAAAACGAAGGCATCGTGCTGGACTTCTTCGC
>DYMK01000022.1:11394-22020 GCA_020721585.1 Sulfuricurvum sp. | reverse complement strand
AGAGGGTATCACTGCCTGTATCTCCAAAAAGGATGTCATCGTTCTCACCGCCGTAGAGTTGATCATTGCCATCGCCACCCCAAAGGATGTCATTACCGCCACCACCGATGAGCGTATCGTTACCGCCGTTACCTTCGAGATAGTCATCACCGTATCCGCCATCGAGGTAGTCATTACCTCCACCGCCGTAAAGTCCTCCCTCTGGGGTTGCGCCGGAGAGGGCATAGTAATGTGGTGCGTTACCAGTTCTCATCATAACACTGCCTAAGGGTAAATCCGCGCTTTGGCTTCCATAATATTTTATGGGGTCTGAATGGGTTTTGGCGTATTCGTAGGTGCCTGAAATCGTTTTTAAATTATCAAGTCGAATTTGCAAAATTTCTGCATCAGTAGCATTGTTTGGATATTTTAAGTTCTCATTATTATCTTTAAACGTACCATTCACCTGGTACCCTGTTCTTTGCAAATTAGGAGTATTATCACCTAGACCACAGATTTTTTTATAATATCCACTCTGTTGAGTGTATAAGTTTTCATAGCTGTTTCCACTTGCAAGTGTAGCAACATCATCTTCATCATGGTTGTCTTGTGTCAAAAATAATAGTACATGTGAAAGTTCATGTATCAGTATAACTGCAGGATCATATGTAGCAAACATATTATTTCCGACAGGAACTCCATTCAAAAAATCTCCAATTCTTACATCGATTTTTGGGATATACGAGGAGGAAATACCATTTGTGTCTGCTACTTTGTCTAAGGCTTTAGTCCCACCATTTTCACCATCTACTGATCGTATGAATATTGTTGGTTTATGCCCATTATGATTGTTTGCATAGTCATTTAACGCATCATTGATTTGTTGACTAATTTCTTTACCTGCATCATAAGCCATTATGCTATCAATCGCAGCCCCAATTTTTCCTGTGTATGTCGTTCCGAATAGATTTGCCATGATTATTTCTCCATTGTCGTGTTAGTTAAGATGTCGTTGAGGATTGTTTGAATTTTTTGTGGTTGTTGGTATTTTTTGACCTCTTCGGATGTCAATACTTTTTCTTCACCTGATTCACTTTTGATACGAATAGTTGAGAAGCTATTTTCTGATGAATTAAAATACCCATCTTGTGTGATAATCACCCATCCACAATCGCCAATAATATATACTTTGAGTACCTCTTTAAAGGTTTTTAAGTGCCAAAAAGTGATTATACCACTCTTCTCACTCACGATGTATTTTTCATTTTTAGAAATAAGAAAGTCGCCCAAGTAATCTTGCATCATAATACGCCTTAGCAACTTGCCTGTTTTCATATCCCATTCAATGAGTGTCTTGTCTTTAGGGCTAAAGCCATATAAGTATTTTTCATTAGGACTCACTGCTATATTTAAAATCTTTTCATTATGACCTGAAAAATATCGGATCGGGGTCAAATTTTTAGTATCGTAAAGCGTTAAATTGACATCATATTGATAGGGTAAAATATAATTTTCATCATGACTAACCCATATTTGCTGTAAAAATTCTTTTACACTAATCTGTTTCATTTCTTTACTATTTTGTGTATCCCATTTTCGCAATAACTCTTCTCCTGAAGAAGCTGAAAACAAATATTTATTTTTTATAAGGGGTGTGGTGCTTGAAATATCTCTATGATGTCCTTCAAAATATGAAAACCCTTGCAAAGTTTCATACTTAGCATTAGGACTGGAAGATATATCTGAGCCACGAAGTATCGAATGGATAGTCATATCTTTTAGATCCCAAAGATATATATTTCGCTCCTCGCCAGCTGATATCATGGTTTTTCCATCTTGACTGATTTGCAATTTAGCCATCACTTCTGTTTCACCTATAAAATTGTGTGGCATACGCACTTCTTTAATTTTTTGCCAATGAACCATATCCCAAAGCTCAAGCTTGTCACTCAATGAAAGATACATAATATTGCCAAATGCATTCATCGTCGCAAACGAATATGGCATATCAAACATCTCATAGTTGTCTTGTAGTGATTTATCTGTAGTACATCGATCCATGTTTCCGTTTACAAGATCTAATAAATGAATATTTTTATTGCCATCGAAAAATAAAATACCATTTCCATTTAAAACAAATGAATAATAATCACCTGCAGCACCACTTAGATGTTTATCAGGTTTAACATACGGCACCCCAACTTCCTGCGCCCAAACTCCCAATGTGAGGAGGATTAATAGAATGATGTGTTTCATGCGAGAGCCTTTGTGTAGATGTTAAAATCAAGATTATTCATCGCACTTTTTTTAGACCCTGAAACACGTTCAGGGTGACGAAAGCGCAACGCACTAAACCCATCGGTCGCTTTAATCCCATTGACCATCGTACCATCCCCGAAGAGTTCGGAGCCATTATCAATCACCCCATTGCCATTACGATCCAGCACCAAAAGACCATCATCTCCGTTGACCCAACCTGTCCCTGTTTTTATCCCATCGTTGTTATGGTCAAAGAGGATGTGGGTGGTGGCATTAACCCCTACCGTTTCGATCCCATCGCCATCAAGGTCAAGGACGAGGGGGTCATAGCGGGCGATCCAGTTGCGGGCTTGTTCCCACCAGTCGTTGACGGTGGGGTTAATTTCGGGATCAAAAAGATTTTTCATGCGGGATGGAATCGTGGAATGGTCATCGGGACTATAGCCTTTTGGAAAAAATAAACCATATAAACGGTTATCATTTAAAGGATCAGTAATTAAATCACCTTTATTAAGTGCATCAAAAACTTTTTTAGCCATCTCATCTTTAAAATCAGAATTACTCCCAATATCTCGCCCAACTGAATTATTCCACAAATCCATATTACTGGATTCTAACGAATTCCCTTTTAAGAAGCCACCTAGCTCCACTGCATATCCTGCCATCTCAGCTACGGCGTAACCATATTCATTCGCCATAGATGCACTTGCGTAAGCATGTCGAAATGCATCCCATTGCATTTTTTCTATTGCGGTCATTGTCTTATCATCCGTATTTATTCCAAAAGAATTTGCGTACTGAGCCGCTTCGATTCTATAGTTTTCGTATAAGTCTGATACTTTCATTGTTTTTTACTCCCTAATATAATAGATTTTCTTTCAACTCCAGATGGAGTTTGTGTAAATACCTGATAAAAATAAGCCTCGTTCAAAGGCACACATCTTTCGCTTTGAAAATTCATTGGAATTGTCAGATTTAGCTCCTCAATATCCGCATTTCCAAAGACTAATTCAACACCTATATTGAAACGAGTATTTTCAAAGTCAACTAGACGAATATCATCTCTTGTAACAATTGCCAATGTTTCTGTAAAATCATCATTTGGTGAATGATTTTTGTGAAAATATTCGTTTAATCTATCAATATCTTTAATATGGCTCTGCAATTCATCAATATTTCCACGATGAATGAAAACTCCATTTTCATATTCTCCAATAACACAAACCAATCCCTCTTTTTCTCCAATCAAACTATCAAGCTTTACAAATGTATTAGCTTGAAAATTTTCTTCCAGTGTTTTTTGTAAATCACTCTTTGTATACCAGCTTTCTACATACTGTTCAATCACAAGAATAATCACTATAATGATTAATCCAACTAAAAATTTCATCCTACCCCCCTTACATTTTTAAACTATACTACCCCAAAAAATTCAACAATTTTTCCATGGAGCCTTAGGGGATCATTTAAGACATATCCTCACAGAGTTGTTGATGGACTTTTAAAGCGCTATAATCCTATTTTTATCTTAACTGTCTTATGATATTACTCTCACGTTCAAAAAATTCATCTAAGGAAGTGCCACTGCAAACGCATGATGTAAAAGTCATTTTTATGAGCTTTGTTATTTTGATTAGTGTTGGAGCATTATTGTTGATGCTTCCGTTTGCTCACAAAGGTGAGCTAAGTCTCATCGATGCGATCTTTACTTCTACCTCGGCTGCGTGTGTGACGGGGTTGATTGTCAAAGATACCGCCGTCGATTTTACCCCGTTTGGCCATGTTATTGTATTGACCTTGATCCAAATTGGGGGGTTAGGGTACATGACCGCAGTCACCTTTTTGGCGATTATGCGGGGTAAAAAATTGGGGTATCGGGATCGTTTGGTACTCAAAGAGTCCCTCAGTCACTCGGGGATGAGCGGGATTTTTCGGTTTTTAAAAATTGTTTTTGCCAGTATTATTCTCATTGAAGTGGTAGGAACCGTGATCTTAACGCTCCGTTTTTGGGTCGATATGCCCTTTCTTAAAGCCCTTTGGTATGGATTTTTTCACGCCATTTCGGCGTTTAACAATGCGGGTTTTTCCCTCTTTAGTGACAATCTTATGGGGTATCGTGGGGATCTAACGATTAATCTTACCATCCCCCTTTTGATTATCTTGGGGGGATTGGGGTACATGGTTTTGTTGGAAGTGTATAATTATCGACAAAAAGCGTTAACCCGTCTCTCAATGCACAGCAAATTGGTCTTATGGACTTCGGGAATCTTGATTCTTGCGGGGATGGCGATTGTTTTATCCTTAGAATGGAACAATCCTAAATCTTTAGGAGGGATGGACACATGGGAAAAAATTCTGGTGGCGTGGTTTACCTCGGTCAATTACCGTACGGCGGGATTTAATACCATTGATCTTTCGACCTTGAGTGATTCTAACCTCTTTTTTGGGACGATTTTTATGATGGTAGGGGGAAGCCCAGGCGGAACGGCAGGGGGAATTAAAACCACCGCGTTGGCGTTGTCTATTATCGGGGTATGGTTTACCCTTCGTGGGAACGGTAATCCCCATATCTTTCGTCGGGCGATTTCGTCGTATCAGATCAATAAAGCGTATGCGATTATTTTTGTCGCGTCGTTTTACGTCATCGTCTCCACCGTGATTTTGAGTGAAAATGAGGGATTGCCCTTTTTGCGTCTCCTATTTGAGACCTGTTCAGCTTTTGGTACGGTCGGGGTTTCGACGGGCAATGGAGGGGTGTTAAGTTACAGTGCGTTATTTAGTAATGCTGGAAAAATCAATATCATTATTTTAATGCTCATGGGACGTATTGGGGTCTTTGCCTTTACGATCGTTATTGTGGGTAAAGCGTTGCAAAGTCGAATTAAATATGCAGAAGGAAAGGTAATTATATGACCTACGTCGTAATTGGATTAGGGAAATTTGGGTTTCATGTTGCCAAAGGGTTGGCGCAACAAGGGGAAATCGTTATTGGGATTGATAGCGATGAGGATAAAGTGCGCGATGTGAGTGAGTACATCCAAGATGCGATTAGTTTGGATTCTACGGACATTCGTGCCTTAAAAGAAGCGGGCATTGCCGATGCGGAAGTGGCGATTGTGAGCATCGGGGTGCATATCGAATCCAGTATCCTCACGGTCATGGCGCTCAAAGAGTTAGGAATAGAGACCATCGTAGCCAAAGCCATCACCCCCATTCATGGTCAGATTCTCTCCAAATTGGGGGCGAGCAAAGTGATCTATCCGGAGATGGAATCCGCCAAAAAACTGGTCAAAAAAATCGTCAAAAATATGCACTATGAGACCATTGACCTCTCCATTACGATGAAAATTGCCAAAATGACTCTCCCCAGTTTTTGGGTAGGAACCTCGATTCTCTCCCCGGTATTTGAAAACGAGTACGAAGTCAAACCCATCGCCTACAAACACCAAGGGGAGTGGCATACCGTGTTTGAAAACGATGATATTTTGGAAAAAGGGGACATCTTGGTGGTGTTAGGCAATAGCAATAAGATCGAAGAGCTGAGTAAAAAAGTAGGGTAATATGAAAAATATATGGCTAAGCATCCCGTTAATGCTCATAATGGGTACTGGGTGCAGTGCAACGATCAAAGGTATGCAAACCGATACTCTAAACGCTGCCCGTTGGACGCACCAACAAATCGATAACACGCGACGTATAATCCACAACGGTACCCGCGAATGAAAGCCATTTGGTTCTTTTTTTTCCTAGTCTGTTCCGTTTTTGGGGAGGCTTCGCTTCCCCTGCAATGGGGAGAAAACGTCACGGGGGTGGTAAACCATTTTCGCAGTCAGACCAAAGAAATTGCCCTGACCTTCGATGCGTGTGGCGGTGGCGTTAAGGGGTCGCAGTACGATGCGAAACTCATCGATTTTTTACAAGAACACGCTATCCCCGCGACGTTGTTTATGAATGGTCGTTGGATTGAGAGTAACCCTAGTATCTTTAACGAACTTGCCTCAAATCCCTTATTTGAGATTGCTAACCACGGGATGAGCCATAAACCTCTCTCGGTCAATGGCAAAAGTATCTATGGCATTACAGGGACGGCTTCACCCCAAGAGGTGGTCGCTGAGATCGAGGAGAATAACCGAAAAATTGAATCCCTCAGCGGTAAACGCCCCCTCTTTTTCCGTTCAGGTACTGCGTATTACGATGAGCAAGCCATTGCGATTGCCCAAAAAATGGGGATGGAGATCGGAGGGTTTTCGATACTGGGAGATGCGGGGGCGACCTTTAGCCCTGCCAAAGTGGCGTATCAACTCTCCCATGCCCATGAGGGGGACATCGTCATTTGTCACTTTAACCATCCTGAGAGTGGGACACGCGAGGGGGTTATTGAGGGGGTAACAAAGCTGTTATCCCAAGGGTTTAGGTTCGTCCGTCTCAGTGAGGTTAAAGAGCGTTTAGAGCGGATGCCCTAAACCTTACCACCCATCTTGGGCGTGATTGTCGTGTTTGGATTTTTTGTAGCGCACCGCATTGATCCGTTTTTCGAGTTGATTTTGGGCGTAAAAAAGTTCTTCTTTGATGGTGGCGATGTCGGTGTCACTGCTTTGAAAGTTGAGTATTTTTTGCGCCATCCCCTCAAGGGCAATGTACTCATCTTTGTAGAGTTTCACCGCCTCATTTTTCTCCAAAAAACGGAAGTTCATCGTCACTTTTTGGTCAAACTGTTCTTTGGTCGGATGGTCACTTTTGGCTAAATAGGAGAGTATCCCACTCACAAAACGACTCAGCAGTCGAACATAACGGATCCGTTTTGCATTCTCTTCTTTGGGGTTTGCCATTGTGCCTCAATTAATTTTCGTTGGTTATAATCACCCCACAATCACTTCCTACACGTAAAGGTATTTCATGAAAAAATGGTTCGTTGTTTGGGCGTTTACAACCCTCTCTTTGATGGCGGATTATACCGCACAACCCATTGATCAACCATTGATCGACTCAAAAATGAAAATCATTGACATCCGCACCCCCACTGAATGGAATACGACGGGACTGGTCAAAGGGTCGATCCCCATTATGTTTTTCGATGATCAAGGGGGATATGATATGGAAAGCTTCCTCCAAAAACTCACTCAAATCATCCCATCAAAAGAGCGTTTTGCCCTCATTTGCAACAGCGGAAGCCGTTCCAAAGTACTGGGGAAATTTTTGGGAGAGCAGATGGGGTATAACGTGATCGATTTGCAAGGGGGAATTCAATACGCCATTATCAAACACATCCCCCTAGAACCCTATCAACCTAAGCCGTAAATGGGGGTGAGGGAGATAGGGAACCGTCAAACTATGCTAACGTATACGTGAGATGCGTGCTATCCGATGCGCTTACGCTCCCCCCAAGGTTAAGCGTTAATGTATTGCTGCCACTGGTATAGACTAAATGATCATACGTAGCTGTTTTGGTTGTTGTCGTAAGATCTTGGTTGGTGACACTCCAACTACCCCCTGCAGTATTATAAGTAGACTGACCAGTATCCAGTGTCCATCCTCCCGTGTAAAGCCTTGTGACCGTATTACCGGTATCGCCAAAAATATTAAAGATATGATTATTGGTTGAACCGGTAATCCCATCATCGCTCATATTAAAAATGCTATCTAAAGAGAGTCCTGTAATATCAATGGTAGCCGTACCGTCTAAATCCAATCCGTTCATTTTCTCAATCACCCCTGCTGCGAGATTATCAAAATTAATGGATTCTTGGACAAGAAAGGTATCGATTCCCTCACCTCCACTTATTTTTTGATCGGAGATATCCAAGACGATAGTATCATTTCCACTTTTTCCCGCAAGCATATCAGCCCCTGATTCACCATCGATATAATCGTTTCCTGTAGCAGCATTACTTCCCGAGAGGAAATCATTCCCCCAACCACCACGCATGCTTACCCCATTAGATGAATCATACGCTTTAAGGGAATCATTACCATTCCCCATCACAAAAAGTTCAAAGCCACTAAAATGCACTTCACCAATATCCGATCCAAAAGCAGTACCCGAACCATCAGTACTCAATCCCAGCGCGTTGTTGGCACTGTTGTAAATAGCAATATCGTATTTAGCACCTGAAAAATCAAGGGTATCTTGATTGTTTCCTCCAGTATACGTATTGGTCGAATTGTAATTACTGGGCGTATGATCTAGTGTTGCAGTACTCGCATTCCAATCACCACTGTTATAATAAATAACCGATGGCGCACCAATCTCCCCCCCTGCATAAAGGGTATCCTTACCATCGCCCAAAGTAACCGTATCATTACCGATTCCATTATCACTTCGTTCATCGGCGATGTCATTACCCGCACCGCCAGTGATTGTATCGGTGCCAGCACCTCCGATGATCGTACTTCCTGTCGCAAGCGCGGTTAGAACATCACTACCCGCTCCCCCAATCACATTTTGGAAATTGGCAATGACATCACTTGCTGCATCGCCTCCTGAGGCAGTGTTAGTCGCAAGGTTAAGGGTTACCCCTGTGGTATCGGTTGCATAACTAAGGGTATTGACTCCACCGCCCCCATCAAGGTTATCGCCTCCTGACCCTCCATGAATGGTATCATTACCGCTACCTCCATGAATCGTATCAGCACCAGCTCCCCCATCAACAGTGATACCGGTGAGTAAGCCGGTAAAATTGATCGTATCATCCCAGTTACCAAGGATAAAATATTCAAAACTGCTAAAGGTATCTGTCCCCATCGTTGTTCCTCCTATCGCAACCCCTGAAGCTCCACCGTTAATAGGGTCTTCAAACATCCCTGTTGTGCTATTACCACCCACCGCAACATCGTACATCGTAATGGAACCGGTCGCTGCGGAATAATCTAAGGTATCATTCCCTGCACCGCCATTGTAGCTATCATTCCCCACAACCGTTTCATTGCCAGCATACAGGGTATCATTACCCGTTCCGAGATTAATAATATCCGCACCGCTACCTAAAACACCCCTTTCGTCTATGCGATCATCCCCTGCATCTGCATTGATAATGTCATTGCCTTCACCACCATTGATGGCATCATTGTATAGAGTTCCATTAATCGTCTCATTACTAGCAGTACCATTACCGCTCGCGCCTGTCCACTGGGTAAACGTACTGCCTGATTGGACGATGGTATCTTGCCATGCCAAGCTAGTGGAAACAGAAGGATCAACCATCAAAAAGTTTGAAGTGCTTAGGGTCACATACGCACTGTCTGGCTGATCGTGAAGTTTAAACTCGATTTTGGATTGCGCTTCCCCCCCCTTATCCCATCCAATGGTTTCAAAGGTATGAAAACCCGTTGTCAAAGTGATACTACGATAGACATAGGTTGTAGCACTATTAATACGATCAATTTCCCCAATATTTTGTCCATCAATCAAAATTCTAAATCCATCATCTTCACGCACCCGCATATCATACGTACCCGCTATAATATAAATCATCCCCGTCGTTCGGTAAACAGCATCGGTTGTGATACCAAACGTATTATTACTTGTTTGCGTACTCGTTTTAAGTGAACCTGCATCCGTACTGAGTGTTCCTCCTAAAAATTTATATAAATTTCCTGAAGTAATGGCTGTATCGTTTGCAAGACCATTTCCATTGTATCCAAGATTATCGCCAAACCAACGATTTGTATCAGGTGTGGAACCTGATCCATAATCGTATGTTTTTACTTGCCATTTAGCATCCACAGCATTATCAGCAGAAGCTACAGCGGTACCAAAAATAGCACTATTATTTCGATCTTTGATAATATTAGCCGCTTCCGCGATAGAATCAATATTCTCATAGTTATTATCATTGTTATGAGATTGGTACGTAGTACCACCTAGCTCATCTGAAGTTTGATTGTAGCCGAAATATTCCCCCCGTAAACCTGTCGATTCAAGAGTGTGAGAAATCGCTTCAAGGTTTGTCGTTGTCGCACTCTCTTTTCCTGTAACCGTAATGGTAAGTTCAGCGGTGTCTGTCTCTCCATGACCATCACTTACGGTATACGTAAAGGTATCTGTGGCAGTTGCTCCAGCAGTTAGCGCAAGGGCTGCTGCGGTATCGGCGACATAGCCATAACTTCCATTGGCATGGAGGGTAAGATGACCGTATGTTCCTGCTAATGCGTTATCAATCGTCCCATCTGTTCCTGAACCCGATTCGGCACCTGTTCGGATGGCGGTGATGCTAAGGATATCACCATCCACATCACTGTCTTTACCCCCTGCAACCAAGGTACTGGTAATGAGTCCATTGACGGCACTGACACTAAGGGTGTCGTTTTCATTAACACTGCCAGTATCGTTTTGGGCAACGGGGAGGGAGTCGAGTGTGACCGTGGCAGTCACGGTATTGTTTTGGGTAT
>DYMK01000022.1:0-11294 GCA_020721585.1 Sulfuricurvum sp. | reverse complement strand
GCAACGGGGAGGGAGTCGAGTGTGACCGTGGCAGTCACGGTATTGTTTTGGGTATCTTGGACACTGTAGGTAATGGCCGTTGGGTTCCCCTTGTAGCCAACCTCAGGGGTAAAGGTAATCTCCCCTGTCGTAGCATTAGCACTCCATACCCCCTGACCTGTCACCGTTTTTGTTAACCCACTGGAACCTGAATCAGCACCTGTGATTTGTAAGGTAGAGGCAACCACACTGTCTCCTGTGGTGTCGTTGGTAAGCACCGTAAGGGTCTTAGCTACCCCTGCGGTATAGGTTGCTGTGTCATTGGTCGCAACGGGGAGGGAGTCGAGTGTGACCGTGGCACTGGAACTTGTGGAGGTAAACCCAGCTTGGTTGGTGATGGTCGCACTCACGGTAATATTGGTACCATCGGCAGGTCGAGAGTAATTGGTAAAATAATAGTGATAAGACAAGTCCGTCACTGTTAGTACATGTTGGTAAACGGTACCATCAGGATTCGTAATATTAAGAGTGTCTCCAACTTTTGCCGTCGCAGGAATATCAATTTTTACATCTACGTTACCATTAATCTCACTCGCGCTAATCGTCCCATCGTTATTCATATCTTCGATAATCGTCACTGTTGGAGGAAGCAAGGTCACCCCCATCGTTGCCGTGTCACTGGAACTTGTGGAGGTAAACCCAGCTTGGTTGGTGATGGTCGTACTGACCGTCATTACTGTCCCATCCGCAGGACGAGAGTAATTGGTAAGATAATAGTGATTGGTAAAATCGGTGGATGTTATGACGTGATGTGAAACACTACCATCGGGATTGGTGATATTAAGGGTATCTCCGACCGCCGCAGTTGAGGGGAGGAAAATTTTAACATCGACATTACCACTGATTTCATGCACACTGATGGTACCATCGTTGTTCATGTCTTCGGTGATCATGACCATAGGAGGGAGCAAGGTTACTCCCATGGTTGCCGTGTCACTGGAACTTGTGGAGGTGAAGCCCGCTTGGTTGGTGATGGTCGTACTGACCGTCATTACTGTCCCATCCGCAGGACGAGAGTAATTGGTAAGATAATAGTGATTGGTAAAATCGGTGGATGTTATGACGTGATGTGAAACACTACCATCGGGATTGGTGATATTAAGGGTATCTCCGACCGCCGCAGTTGAGGGGAGGAAAATTTTAACATCGACATTACCACTGATTTCATGCACACTGATGGTACCATCGTTGTTCATGTCTTCGGTGATGGTGATGGTCGGGGGGAGAAGAGGTTGTAGATTGATGGTGATGGTTTCTATCGCAGGGGTTGAGGTGAGTCCGCCATTGTCGGTGACCACAAAGGGGATGGTAATGGTTCCGCTAAAGTTTGTGGTTGGAACAAATAGCAAACCAGCCGCTTGAGAGGGGGTTAGGGCAGTCCCCTCAACGACAGGAGTCGTCCCATCGGCATAGTATAATACCCCTTGTGTGGGGGAAGGAAGTGTGGTAATCGTTACCGAAACAACACTACCATCACTGTCTGTACCCATCAAAGAAACCGCGATACTGGGATCATTTGCATTGCCACTTAGGGTATTCCCTACTGCCGTGGGAGCATAATTGGTGGAGATAATAGGAGGCGTTTCGTTAGGGGTAATCGGTGGTGTAAATGGAGGGATAAACGGTGGGACATACGGCGTTGAGTGATCCGTATCCTGCGAAAAATCAGACCCACGTAAATCCGAACTCAGATTGGTTTGATCCCCTGTTCTATCGGCAAACATCTCTTGCGCGCTTTTATATTTGGCATCAAATTCAGCCCCTCGAAGATCCGAATCAGGACGCATCTCTTTACCCGTCCGAAAATCAAATACATCCCCATGAAAATCTTTAAAATTACCATCTCTAAGACCCGAATCCGTACGGGTTTGATCCCCTGTTCGATTGTCAAACGTATCCTTAACGACTTCGTGACGAGACGTAAAATCACCATTTCTTAGACCAGAATTTGCGTGAGTTGCTGCACCCGTACGGTCATGAAAATGATCATCAACAACCACATGATTTTTTTTGTATTCATTTAATGAAATCGTGTGATCAACCTGAAAAAGTTGTGGAGAGTGTAAAGCAGGATGGGTTAAAAAGGGATTGGTTTGCGTTGTCCCAATCCTTGATTCGGACGCTTCAAAATGCTCAGGGAGCATCGTTGAATCAAATAACTGAGGAGCCGTTCCCTTAAAGTTTGCTGTTTCACTATGACCGGTATATCGGACATGATAGGAGGCAGAACCATCACTATTGACAATCACATCACCCGATTCAATGGTCTCACCCAAAGAGAGCTTATGGCTTGTTCCATCCGCTTTTTTAATCAACACATCCCCAAAAACCTCAGTTACTTTTGCAATTATCATGAAAAACCCACTTTTCTTAACTTATGAGACTAATGATAGCGTGTAAAAGGGATCTTTGTATAGTGTCCCTAGGGACACCATCGCACCAAAGTGTTTGCCATGTAATAAGGTTACTTTTTGTGCAACGCCCGCGCATTCATGCAATAGCGTAATCCGCTAGGTTCAGGGCCATCGGGGAAGACATGACCCAAGTGTGCATCGCACGTGGCACACACCGTTTCGACCCGAACCATTCCATGGGAATGATCGGCATGATAGGCAATGGCATTGGGGGTGATGGGTTGGGTGAACGAGGGCCATCCACTCCCTGAATCAAACTTTTCACGTGCATCAAAAAGGAGCGTTCCGCAACAGACGCACGCATACATACCCGCGTCAAAGTGATTGCACATCGCAGAGCTAAACGCTCGTTCTGTCCCTGCTTGACGCGTCACACGAAACGTCTCCTCATCCAATACCTCACGCCACGCTTGGGGGGTTTTTTCGACACGACGATCGGGGGGAAGATTCCCTTTTTGGGCTAATTCCATAATGCTTTTCCAGTGTAACATAACGACTCCTTTGGTGGTGATACGATAGCTTAGGATTGTTTTTCTTTGGATTAGAGTTTGGCTATAATGCGTTTCATGAAGCAAGAAGAAGCCCCTTTTACCTTTTCGATCGAAACCACCCCCTCTCTCCCGACCCGTTATTGCCGTTTTTTGGCACGCGTTTTGGGGTGGGGATTAAGTTATGGCAATTATCTTTTGGCGGGGATCGTGTGGTGGCAAAGCGATTGGTTTATCGCCCTTGGAGCATTTTTATTGGGGTTTGTGGTGTTTGGAATTGTCCGCTCGAAATTGCACAATGATGCTATCCCCACCGCACAACGGGAGTACTCGTATACCGATTATGCCATTGCGACGTGGTACCTTTGGCGCTATCACTGTGGTTAAATCCCTTTGTGGCTACCCCAAGGATCTGTTGCGTGATTGTGGGGGCAGTCCAAAGAAAAATCATTACCCTTGCCACTCATGATCTTTGCACCATTTTTGAGACCATTCCACCAATTTTTCGGGTGGCATGGGGCGTGCAATCCCATACCCTTGGATTAAATCACACCCCAATTCTAAAAGCTTTTCGCCATGTCGTTGCGTTTCAACCCCCTCTGCTATGAGGTGTCGATCAAACGCTTTGGCCAATCCCACGATTCCCTCAAGTATCGCCAAATTTTCCCGATCATCGAGCATATCACGGACAAAACTTTGATCAATTTTAAGCGTTGTCACGGGGAGGCGTTTGAGATAGGTCAAGGAGGAGTATCCTGTCCCAAAATCATCCAAGGCAAACTCAATTCCCATGGTTTTGCACGTCTGGATAATCTGGGATGCTTGGGTGATATTTTCCAAGGCACTGGTCTCAAGGATCTCCATCTCCAGTAACGAAGGGTCAAAATGGTCGTGTTGGGCAAGAATCTCTTGGAGCCGTTGGACAAAATTCCCCTGCAACAATTGTTTCGCCCCGATATTGACACTGATGGGCAAAGTAAGATTGCGTGCTTGCCACTGCTGAATTTGGGTGATTGCTTCGTTGATAACCCACTCTCCCACCTCGACAGAGAGGGGATGATTTTCGATCAGGGGGAGGAACTCCAGCGGAGGAATAATCCCTTTGGTAGGGTGTTGCCACCGTATGAGGGCTTCTGCACCGATGAGTTTCCCCGTGCGCATATTGACTTTGGGTTGATAGTAGAGGATAAATTCTCCATGAGTAAGGGCTTGTTGGAGTCTCCCTAAATGTTCGTGTCGGGTTCGTATGGTACGGTCACGTTCGGGGTCAAAAATATGGTAACGGTTTTTGCCCGATTGTTTGGCACTGTACATCGCTTGATCGGCTTGGCGGATGAGTTGATCGGCATCCACTTCCCCCTCTTGGGGATAAAAGGTGACCCCGATGCTTGCGGATACCCGAACTAAGGTACCATCGATGGTGATGCTTTGACTGATCGCATCGAGCAATCGTTGGATAATGGGCAACGCAACGGTTTTATCATCAATAGGGTTTAAAATAATGACAAACTCATCTCCCCCCAAACGTGCAAGGGTATCCCCGTGGCGTAGTGCTTGTTTCATATGGGCAGCAAGGGTTATAAGGAGCTGATCCCCCATACTGTGACCGTGCGAATCATTAATCTCTTTAAACCCATCCAGATCAAGATAAAGGACAGCGATTTTAGTCGTTTCATCCCGCGCTTGAACCATCGCATGGCGTAGTTGGCGGGTATTTAACACCCGATTGGGCAACTCTGTGAGGGGATCGTAATGGGCGATATGTTCCAATTGGTGTTCGTACGCTTTGGCTTGGGTAACATCTTTGGTAGTCACTAAAATCCGTTTTTTATCGGGCATGAGGGTCACGGTCATATTGATAACAATCTTTTTCCCATCTTTGACAATGCAGGTTTTTTCAAAATTTTTGATAAACCCCTCTTTGAGAATGGTCTCTAGCCCCTCAATCGCATGGGGCATATCCTCAGGGGTACTTAGCCCAATGCACGATTTGGTCAAAAGTTCCTCACGGGTGAAGCCTGTCATCTCCAAATAAGCGTCATTAAAATCCAAAAAGTTGGAGTCCAAATCCAAAATCGCCATCCCATCTTTGGAAACATTAAAAATGGTCTCAAACTCCGCTTGTTTTTCTTGCGTTTGCTGTTCATAGCGTTTACGCTTGGTAATGTCTTGGACGGTACCTACCATTTTGATGGGGGTTTGCGTCGCATCCAATTCTAATTTTCCGATCCCATTGACCCATCGAACTGCGTTATCATGGGGGCGAATAATCCGATATTCACGATCAAATTTACGATGTTGATGGAGAATATCGTAAAAATACGTTTCCATCGCTTCACGGTCATCGGGATGGATAAGGTTAATCCACGTACCCAAAGGGTGTTCATCGTGAGCATCAATCCCAAAAATGGCATCAAGGGTGCTGGAACTTTTCCATACCATGGTTTTGAGATTCAAACGGTAGCTTCCGATCCCCGCATTGTTTTGGGATTGGTTTAAAAAATTTTCACTCTCTTCGAGCGCTAAGGCCATTCTTTTGTGTTCAGTGATGTCATCGTAGATCCCAAGCACCCCAATGGTCTCTCCCGTAAAATTATCAATAAGGGGGACTTTGGAAGTGCGTAACCAAATCTCATCCCCCCTTGGGGTCGTTTGCGGTTCTTCATAGCCTAAGGTGGCGTTACCTGATTCCATCACCCGCGTATCATCGTGGCGGTACAGAGGGGCTTGATCGCGCCATACCAGATCAAAATCGCTTTTTCCGATGAGCTGTTGGGTGGTATCAAACCCTGCATCATGCGCAAAAAGGTCATTGCACCCCAGATAATTGAGATTCCGATCTTTCCAAAAAATTCGTAAAGGGGCGGTTTGGATAATGCTTTTGAGTAAATGGGTCGATTTTACCCGATCGGTTATATCATGACTAATCCCCAAGATACCCAGTAGCTCCCCTTTATCATTATACATGGGGGTTTTAGTCGTCTCCACCAACTCACGATGTCCATCTTTAGCAAAGGTGAGCCACTCTTCATTGATCGTTTTGGCATTATTGAACATCGCTTTTTTGTCATGGTGACGAAAAAAATCGGCGAGTTCTTGATTCAAAAAATCGTAGTCGGTTTTACCGATGATTTCCGCTTCCACCGCACCAAAAAAATCTTCAAAACGTTGATTACACGCCAAATACACCCCGTGAGGATCTTTAAGCCACACCAAATCGGGCAAAGTGTGCAAGATGGCTTTACGAAATCCAACCTCTTTGGCAAGCTCATGTTTTACGGTTTCGGTAAGGGTTATCTCCCGAAAACTCCATACCCTAGCGACGACTTCCCCCTCAAGGTACATGGGGCGTGAAAAGCGTTCCACGATCCGACCATCTTTGAACCGGATGGTATCAAAACTCTCTTGTGTGGGTTGCTGATACAATGCGATCACTTTATCGATAAAGATTTGGGGATAGCTTAATTGATCCACAACAAAAGCCAACAGCTCTTTATCGCAATGTGACTGCTCTAAGAAGGGGGGGATATTCCATAATTTTACAAAAAAGCTATTGTACGTAACCACTTTGCGATGGATGTCGATAATGAGTATCCCATTGTCGGTAGCTTCGAGTATCGCTTCTGCCACTGAACTGGACAATCTTTGTAAAATATCAATGGAGTCCAAGGAAATATGCCTTCGTAAGGGGGTAATTCGACACTGCATTATAGTACAATTCAGCGTAAAACAAATAGGAAAGAAAGGTTACTATGTTCGATAAAAAAACGCCCAAACCGATCAATTTTACCCTCCCTATTCTCCTGCTTATGGGGATAATGGTAATCTTTGGTATTAAAATTTTGATGAATAAAACCAGTTTTGCCCCCTCGAATAACGAAAAAAAAATGGTTGAACAGTACCAAGAACAACAGATGATGGAAGAAAAAGGGATTATCAAAGTTGGTGACCGTTACCTCCAATATGGGGTCAAAGAGCAAGGGGAGATCAAACCCATCACCGATATGCTAGAGCATGATTGTAGTAATGATTACTGTAAAATTGAACGGTATTACACCTACGTTAAACGACTCCCTTACGAATCGGGTACTAAAAATAAGGATAAAAATGCCATTGATGTGATTATGAGTGGCAAGGGGGATTGCGATGAACGCTCCTATCTTTTTGCCTCCATGTTGGTACAAAATCACTACGAATCGGTGATTATTTACACCAAAGACCATGCGTTTGTGGGGGTACATATCCCCAACTATGACACAAGCGAACCCCGCTGTTATTTGCTCATCAACGGAAAAAAATACTATTATGCTGAGACAACGGACATCAATGGCTATGTGGGGAGTTACAATGGCGTTGATCCCACAAAGTATGTGGTCATTTATAATGTCAATACCAAAAAAGAGATCCCCTTAGGGGAAGTGAAAGCGATGATTTATCGGTAAAATTGTAGGAGATTGCGGAGAAAATCCGCAATGCAAGGTTTTAGCTACAGTGTCCGCCGCCGCAGCAAGAGGAAGCTTCGCACACTTCTACGACCACAGGCGTTGATTCCCAAACACCATGTTTAGTACAATATCCGTGCGCCACAAGGGTCAATTTTTTCCCGGTAGGGACGATGTTAAAGGTCACTTCCGCATGGTTTTTTTCATTGCCAAGGGTACCTGCTACAAAATCCGCACGGGCTAAGAGGGTTTCACCATTGTACAACGCGATGTTAGCGATGTAGTGATCAAAATCATCAGGATGAGAATATTCGTTCCCCATTTTGACCGTAACCGCAAATTTTTCCCCTTTGGTCGCTTCAGCAGCGCAGTGGATAAAGGGAGAGTGACGGTCAATGTAATCTTTGCGAGATTCACGTTCTACAGTGTCGATATCGACATAACGGTTAATTGTTGGCATGAAATATCCTTCTTTTTTGGAATTGAATGGAGGTATTGTAGCTTGCCAAACTTGAAAATGGCTACAGCACCCGCAGTGTATGGGGGGATTAATTTTGGTCAAAGCAATTGGTTATAATGTTGCTATGAATCGCTTGATGCTCCTTATGATGGTTGTGGTTTTAGTGTGGGGGGATGAGTACGTAGTGGGAGAGGGGTGGCAGTTTGGGGACTCACCGATTGTCCTTGGTGGGTATCTCTCCTCCCTCTATGCCCAAGATCACACCCACCCCTTCGCCAGTGTCGATGATGTCGCCCTTTTGGGGTATGGGGAGTTTGACCATTTTGATTTTTTGACCGAGCTAGAAGCGACCAATGTGGTTCAAAATCGCCCCACCGCTTTCTCCCCCAATCGCACGAATAGCGCATTTCGGATCGAACGGATGTATGGGGATTATTACGGTCACGAAGGGGATCGATTACGCTGGGGAAAATTTAACTCCGATGTGGGGTTTTGGAACCAAATGGCGATTAATGTTTTGCGCGATACCACCGCAAATCCCCGTTTGGCAACCGATTTTTTCCCCAAACTCACCACGGGAATCCACTATGAACAAAGCAACCTTTCCCCCTCAATTGCCCGTATTTCGTGGACACTCCAGCACACCGATGATTTGGACAACGGCAATAACAATATGAACGTCGATCGTCACTACGCCATGGCGATGGATCTCCCCTCAGGGGAGAATGTGTACCGTTTTAGTGGGGGATATTTCCAGTACGATGAACAAAAATCCCCCGTATGGTACGCAACCGCTTCGCTCAAAACGAGAGTGCAATGGTGGGATGTGCTTATGGAGTCGGTCGGTCGCTACGATGTGCGACTGAGTCAGACCTATTATGATGGGTACGTTCAAGGGGTGTGGCATTTTAATGGACAACACAGTCTCATCCTCCGTAGTGAAGTGGGAAAATCGCCCCAAGTAGGTCACGATGAGAGTGCATTGATCGGATACACCTACCGACCATGGAAGAGTGTTGCCCTAAAGGGGGAGTTTGAGGGGCATTTAGTGGCACTGCGTAACCGTTGGCTTTTTTCGCTCTCGATCCTGTTTTAGAGGGACACGAGGGATGAACATACTTTTTTGGGTAGTGATGATAATCGTCTCGGTAGAAGCCAAAAGTTTGGTAATAGCCTCGGGCAAAAACAGCGCGTTTCCCCCGTTGGGATTGGAAGAGGTGCATGATTTGTATGTCGCCAAACATTTTCGGATCGGAAATCACAAAGTGCTTTTACTGAATTTAGAAGCGGATCACCCCCTACGCCATACGTTTGAACACGAAGTATTACGTGAAAATCGGGACGCTTTGGGATACGCATGGCTTCAAGCTCATTATTTGGGACATCACGCCCCCAAAGTGTTCAAATCCCAAGAAGCCGTTGCCCAATTCCTCACCAACGTCGAAGATGCGGTGGGATACGTGGAAGAAGAGGTCGCCTTACGCTACCATCTTACCATCTTATTTCGAGTCAAGGAGTAGTGTATGCGGTACCACTGGGAAAACATCCCCATTGTCTATAAATTGTTTTTGCCCCTTTTTATCGGTATTTCGACCATCATTGTCCTCTTATTGGTGTACGTATGGGGGTACGAATCGGAGCTGATCCTCAAAAAAGAGGATGACCTTTTGCACCTCCAAGCGACCCATGTCGCCCATGATCTCATGAACCATACCCAAGGACTCCATAAAGAACTCCTCTTTTTGTCCCATTTGGAGGTGATGGATGATATGGTCGTAGGGGATATGGATCGCCGTATTACCCGTATTTTGGAGCAAAAGGGGGACGATTTAGGGGAATCCATCCTCCTTTTAGCCGTTGATGTGGAGGGGAAGATACGCGCTTCGTCTCATGCAATCTTGATTAATCACCCCTTTAGGGGAAAAATACCCCTAGACCACGCCATCACAGCACACCACGCCTCCTTTGTGGATCATCATACGCTTTATCTTGTCACCCCTATTCGGGGGTCGTTTGAGCATCATCCCCTTTTGGGGTATTTGGTACTTGCGTATCCTTTAGAGAATTTCACCCACTCTCTCCACAGCGATACCACCGTCCATAAATGGTTAACTCCTCCCTTGCCCCTTAAAAATCCCTATGGCACCGGCGTTGCCCACCAAGAAGCGTATTTACAACAGCACATTACATTGGGAGGGGTATTGTCAGGGTGGAGACTGCACTATGCCCTCCCCAAACACGAGGCATTAGCGGTGTTGTACCACGTGCAGACCCTATTTTTGACCGCCTTTGGGGTTGGGTTACTCATTATCGCTTTTTTGGTGTGGATGATCCTTTTGCAGATTATCACCCCCTTACGCTCGTTATCCCAGACCGCTAAACGGATTGCTGCCACAGGGGATTACACTCAAGGGGTCATCGAGCGGGGGAATGATGAGGTGGGAAAAATGGCGAAAAGCTTTAATGCTCTCATCACCACCACCCGAATGAGCATGGAACGCATTGAATTGTTGGGAAAACGACAATCGGCATTGCAGGCAAAATCTTCCTTTTTATCGGCGATGTCCCATGAATTGCGTACCCCTTTAGGCTCGATTCTCAGTTCAACGCAATACCTGATTGCCCAACCCACCACCTCCGATGAGGTGGTCGATACGTTGGGGAAAATTGAACACTCCGCCCACCATTTGTTGGGGGTGATTAATAACGTGTTGGAGTTAGCCAAAGTGGAATCAGGCAAAATGGTTCCCCGTATCATCCCGTGTGACCCAACGAGGGTTATCGAACAGGCGTTGGATTTGGTCTCTCCCTTAGCGCACGAAAAAGAGCTTACGATTCAAACTCACATTCAAACCGATGGCGCAACGTGTGCCAGTGACCCCCGATTAATAGGACAAGTGATTATTAATTTGCTCTCCAATGCGATTAAATTTACCCAAAAAGGGTCGATTAGCGTAAAACTTTCCCATCATGAGGGGATATTTGTGGTCACCATCACCGATACGGGATGCGGTATTGAACCTGCCATGTTGGAAAAAGTATGGGATGAGTTTTACCAAGCCAATCCCACCCATCCTAATGCAACCATGGGAAGTGGATTGGGCTTAGCCATCAGTCAAGGGCTTGCGACCGTTCTTCAGGGAAGCCTCACCTTGCACAGTGAGGGACGCGGAAAAGGGACAAGGGCGGTATTCTCATTTGGGTCGCTGGTACTATAACCCCATTGCACTCAATGATATGCACTTAAATCTGGTGGAGTATGACGACGTTTTTTGTATTCATCAAGTCTGTTAGCATCTTCCTCATCTTGACACCATTCTTTGAGTTCGGTTCTCTCTGAAGTAAATTCATACATCGGGACACTCATTCCGCAGCCATGCAGACTCTTTTATAAATAGTCAGCCCTGAAAAACCCTAAAGACGTCCTGTATTAGGCACTTCAAAAGCTATT
>DYMK01000111.1 GCA_020721585.1 Sulfuricurvum sp. | reverse complement strand
TGTGCCTCAAATTTCGTACACTATGAGTGATGGAGTAAACACAGATAGTTCGACATTAGACATCACAATTACGCCAACCAATGATACTTTTACTGACGCAAATGAAATCGAAACCACTCCTGAAGATACACCTTTGAGTGGAAATCTTTTAGTTGGAACTTCGAGCGTTGATGGAGCTGTTACGATTACTAAATTTGTAGTTGAGGGAATCGAATATAATGCTGGAGAAATTGCAAATATTCCAACTAAAGGAACGATTGAAATCAAAGCAAATGGGGATTACACTTTTACTCCTGCGTTAAATTATAACGGTGTTGTACCTCAAATTTCATATACTATGAGCGATGGAGATAGTGAAGATACTTCAACTTTAGACATCACTCTAACGCCAACCAATGATACTTTTAGTGATGCAAACGAAGTTGAAACAACTCCTGAAGATACACCTTTGAGTGGCAATCTTTTAGTAGGAACTTCAAGCGTGGATGGAACGGTTACAATTACAAAATTTAGCGTTGAGGGAGTTGAATATAACGCTGATGAGATTGCGACAATTCCAAATAAAGGAACGATTGAAATCAAACAAAACGGGGATTATACCTTTACCCCTGAAGCAAATTATAATGGTGTTGTGCCTCAAATTTCATATACTATGAGCGATGGCGATAGCGAAGATACCTCAACTTTAGACATCACCATAACTCCAACCAATGATACTTTTACTGACGCAAATGAAATCGAAACCACTCCTGAAGATACACCTTTGAGTGGAAATCTTTTGATTGGAACTTCAAGCGTAGATGGTACGGTTACAATTACGAAATTTGTTGTTGAAGGAATCGAATATAATGTTGGAGATACGGCAAATATTCCAAATAAAGGAACGATTGAAATCAAAGCAAATGGTGATTATATCTTTAGCCCTGCATTAAATTATAACGGTGTTGTGCCTCAAATTTCATATACTATGAGCGATGGCGATAGCGAAGATACCTCAACTTTAGACATCACCATAACTCCAACCAATGATACTT
>DYMK01000110.1 GCA_020721585.1 Sulfuricurvum sp. | reverse complement strand
AATCAAGGCTGGCAATCAGCCGCTCAAGCAGGTGTGAGCGTTCAAAAGGCGCTAACTGCATAACCTCGGCTTCTAGGGCTTCCAAATTCGTACTCATGATTGTCCTCCGGTTTGCCAAGCGCCCATATTTTGAAGCCTAACACAGCAAAATACGCTTTTAGCCGTCGAAATCGACGTGTATTTTTGTAGTAACTTGCAGAAGTTTTTCAATCGAGTCAGGCTCTTTTGGTTGGTGACCACATTGGCTTAGAACTCATAGGTGAGTGTGTTATTGGTTTCAGAAATTAATTTATTTGCGAAGAAAATGTCGATGATTCGGTCAATGTCGCTTTGGGAAATATTTTTTTGAAACATTGATGAAATGTGCTGCGATAGTGTTGCTCGTTTGCGCGGCCGCGACTTCTTCTCGGATTTACTTAAAAGGTCAAAAACACGTTTAAAGTTTGGCTCTTCGGTTGTCGCGCTCTTTGGTTCAAGTTCAAGCAAGCTATTTATACGTTTGCATTTCAAGCCATTTTTGTTCAAATAACGAAGCAATGGATCGAAGCCTTTGTCCTTGGACAAAACAATGCAATGAAGACTTGGTGATTTCTCAAGCACGCGTCCGAGCTTGCAAGCAATATGGAAATCAAGGGCGTTGTTTCCGTTCCCCTCGACACGATGCCAATCGACTCGCCCCCCGAGCTTTTGAGCACTTGCAACAAGATCAATTGGGACATTTTTCTGGCCTGAGCCAACGAAGATCACAATGTGAAAATTGTCATCAAGACGACTTAAATCGACCTGTTGAACATTTTCAAAATCAACAAGAAGTAATTTGTGAGTCAATTTGACCTCGCAACGGAATATATTTACTTATCGTATTTTATCCGACTCTACAACCTGTCAAATCCCCCGAGCCTGCTGTTCCGCATTGCCGATATAACTGGCTGGAGTCATGGCGAGTAGCTGGGTTTTGGCATCGTGCGGGATGTCGAGCTTTTCAATGAATTCACGCATGGAGGCGGCGTTGACGCGCTTGCCACGGGTCAACT
>DYMK01000035.1 GCA_020721585.1 Sulfuricurvum sp. | reverse complement strand
ATGGAAAAACAGGGCGGAAGGTCACGGATATTACGTTCTGCGTCACAATCCGTACCGCTGATGAGTTGCCTACCTTACAGCTAGAAATGGAAGAAGAACCACCCAAAGAGCAAGTTCACCCTATCGTTGAACGCCTGATAAGCCTTGGCTTTGCGGTGGAAACTGCCAGCAAGTACAAGACTCGTTACGGGGTAAAGCGCATTGAGCGCAACATTGCCTACACCTTGGCGAAGCAACAGGAAGGTGTGGTGAAGGATATTCCCGCTTACCTGAACATGGCGATTAAGGAAGATATGGGCGGCGGCTGGGAGGTTGCGAAAACCAAAGAGGTCGAAGAAAAAACGCAACAACAAACCGTATCTAACCAACGTGAAAAACAAGCTGAATTAGCCCACTTACAGAAAATGGCAGAAATGGCGGGTGTACCGCTAGAAACCTTATTACCCAAGCAATCCAAAGGAGGCAACTAACCGGAAATTGTAACCATTTGTAACGTAGTCGCCCTACCCCAGAGCTACGAACCTCTGAGGCAGGACTTCACTTTCAACCTAAGATGGAGATTGAAAATGCAAACGCATGATAGCAACCTGCGCCCGTCCGTGCGCAACAAGAAACGGAATTCACGCCTTGGCACTGCGCCTATGGATAAAACTGTATCCGTAGACCAGCACCCTGCCCCGTTCCCCACGTCCGGGAACAACTTCCGCACCCTCTCACCGCTGGAATGTGCCGCCTTCGCACTTGCCCAGCTCTACCCCGACGATCCCGAAAACTTGGCGGCTGACTATGCTGTTGCGCTGGCTGAGTTCGAGCGGCGGCAAGGCGGGGAAAAGCGTACCGATACGGTAGCAACTGACGCGGCGGCGGGTGACGGCACGTAAGGCAAGCGGGTAGGGCAGTGTGGCTACGGCTGTACTGCCTTATCCTCATCTTCATATCATTAAGGCAGTGTTTTAATATTAAATAAATAGTCAAACGATAGTAAAACACGATGAAGAAATCTATCGACGGCGGCATCCGTGCCGCTGCGTTTTTGGCAAGTAGGGCAGCATCAGAAAGTTAGAGGTGCTGATAAGCTATACAGATTAACTATTGCTCTGTAAACTCTAAGGAATATGGCGAAACTGAACAAGAGATTACCATGAGCATATTGGATTATGTGGAACACTGGCTAACCAGAATAGGTCGTGGGTGTACACAAATTTAAGTTCATGCTGTATAACCTTGTTTATGTGAGAAATTAAATATATCCAAATCTTTAGGTATGTTATGGTCAAAAATTTATTAGATTACTTTAATGAAGTTAAAAATATTTACGAAAAAACAAAATCGAAAAAACATTTGTTTTTTCGAGGTCACAGCGATGGGGCAAAATATTGTCTTCAACCAACTGTTTTTCGAGACTCAATCTATAATGAAAAAGAGGTGCTATTAGACTTTAAACAATATGCACCAACTCATAATATCAACTATGATTTTGTTGATGAAAGGGATAAAGTCCTAGCTGACATGCAGCATTATAAATTGCCAACCAGATTACTAGATTGGACGTTAGCACCGCTCAATGCGCTTTACTTTTCCTGTTGTCATAATAATCATAGCGATAATATAAAAGATGGTGAGGTGATAGTTTTAAATCCATGGAGCTATTGGTTAAGTGTAGTTAGAGATAAAACTCCAGCAGAAATACATCATATTCATATAATAGCCCGTTCTTTACTTTCAGGTGGATGGGATTTTGAAAGAATAAATAAATATATCAAAAAAAGATATGAGTATAGTGACCTTGAAGAAGAAGATATTAAACATCCATTTGCTTATATAGCAAGTTATACAAATGACAGGATACTACATCAGAGAGGCTGCTTTACAATTCATGGAAAAAATGATGATGCAATTGAAAAGATGCCACTAATGATGGATCATATAACGCGGATTCCAATAGAGGGGAAAAGCAAAAAGCAAATATTAGAAGAGCTTAACTGTTTGTATGTTAATGAGTATTCCATATATCCAGATTTTGAAGGTATGCAAAAAATGATAAAGGATACAGGAAGCTTGTTTAATGTGCAATATTTTAATAGATAATCATCTTTAAAATGTGGTGAAGTTTACGACTCATAACTACTTGGATATTTGATAATGAATGTATATTGGTTAGCAATTGACAAAAGTGATGGACACTCTTCTTATGAAGAATTTAAAGATCGTAGTGTTATCGCGCAGGGATGGTCATCTATAAATTTAACAAATCTTTTTAAGCCGACTGCTATATCTAATAGAGCGTTGTTCGATCAAGGTGTTTTGACCATTGGTCAGCAAGTTTACGGCAACTATGATTGGTGGCTTAATAAAGATCAATATCATGTCCCAAGAATTATGTATATGTTGGCTTCTTTAAAAAAAGGTGACCTTATTGTTGGTATAGAGGGTATTAAAGTTAGAGGTATTTGTGAAGTAAAAATTAACGGATGGGATAGTTATTATTATGATGCATCTAGTGACCTTGAATATAGGAATACTTTTGGTGGGAAAGTTGAATGGGTTGATTGGTGTCCATACAGAATTGGCAAAGCTCCAATACCTCCAGCTCAATCAGTAAAAGGGATAGCAAGCTTAAACAAAGAAAGAAGTTATGTTATTAATGTATGGAAAGCTCTTAAACCTGAAAACCTCAGATACTCTATTGGCTTGGTAGAAGATACAATTAGAGTATATGATGACCTCATGGATGGAAAGTGCGTTTATAGAGATGATAAGGTTTTTTTTAAACATGGTGATGGGCGAACTGGCTATTTCGTCAATTTTGCTAATGTCTATTGTAGAGAATGGATATTAGAAGATATAAAAAAAATTCAACCACCCATTGAATTTTCCAGCATTGAAGATATTGTTCGTGAAGGATGGGTACTAGATTAATACTAACCACGGACTAACAATGATTCGTTCGACGGCAGACGCGGCAATTCCCCGTCCAGAACATCACTCCCCCTAATTCTCACCCCGCCTCAACCGCCCGATAAACCGCCATGTTAATCACAGCGGCGCGTGACTGCCCCATCTTCTCCGCCAGCGCGTCCACCTTGGCAAGCAGGGCAGGGGTCATGGTGAGGCTGATCTGCTGTTTGTTGCCCTTCTTCACGCCCTTGGTTTTCGTGCCGGAATCGGGCGCACCTGCGATAAAATCAGCGGTGGCGGTTTCTTGCTTAGTGCTTTTTGGCTTTGCTTTGGTAATCGTCATTTACGCTCATCCTGATACGTTTTTAATCTCGTTACGCTATTACTTTAATATTAAAACAATGCTGAAACAATATGATTGAGTTCTTCAATCGCCTTGGCATCTTTGGGGCTGAGTTCCAGCACCGCCAGCCCTTGGCCTGCGGCATTGGCAAACGCCTTGCGCCTGCGGATCGGGGTAGGGAGGTATTCAAACTGCGGAACGTCTGCCACCGCTGCGGCGGCTTCGCTGTTGTCGGTGGAAGTCGTGCCGGGGTCGGCACAATTCAGCACCGCATACACCCGTAAGCCGTCCCTTACACTCCGCGCCTCATCCACCAGTGCCGCCATGTCATTCAACGCCCACACGTCATAGCTGCGCGGCTGGAAGGGGACAAGCAACACATCCGACAGCACCAGTGCCGCCCGGAGCGCGGTCGAATCGCGCCCGCCTGCGTCAATGATGATGTCATCGTACTTTTTGCCCTGCTGCTGCACCTGCCCGCGCAATACCGGGCCATCGGCGTATTGGGAACAAGCTATGCCAGGAAGGATGCCCGCATCGGCGCGGATGCTGATTGCCATTTGTGCCGTGCCTTGGCGGTCGGCATCGACCAGCCACACGTCACGGCCTGCGAGTGCGCGGGCTATGGCGATGTTGACCGCCAGCGTGGTTTTGCCGACACCGCCTTTGGTGTTGCCTACTGTTAATATCATATTTCACCGTTTTTAATATTAAAACCGCATAAGGATGATAGTAAAATCAGGGTGTTTGTCAAGCGCATTGCTGTAGGCTTCCACCTGCGCTATGCTGGCTCTCATTACTAGGTGTTACCTTTCAACACTGGAGAAAGCAACATGGCAACCACCTCTGTGAAGTTGAGCGACGACATGAACATCAGGCTGCGGCATCTTGCCGACAGCAAACGGCGTACCCCGCATTGGGTGATGGTGGAAGCCATCAACCGCTACATTGAACAGGAAGAACGCAAAGCCGCCTTTTACGCGGATGCCCTGACTTCTTGGAATGAGTACCAGCAAGACGGCCTGCACGTCACTTGGAACGAGGCTAAAAGCTGGATCAGTACTTGGGGAACAACTGCTGAGAAGGAAGCCCCCCAGTGCCACAGATAAACATCACCCGCCGTGCTTGGAACGACTTTATCCGGCTGCGGGCATTCATCGAAGAAAAGAACCCACGGGCTGCACGGCGGGCGGCGGAACGTATCACCACCGCCATTGACCAGCTCGCGGCATTCCCGCTGCTGGGTCGCCCTTGCCAGGAACACTTGCCCGCTGATTTCCGGGAACTGCTCATCGGCTTTGGCAATGATGGCTATGTTGCTTTGTATCGGGTTGATGCGGCGGCGGATACCGTCACCCTTGTGGCGATCCGGCATCAGCGCGAGGCGGGGTTTGAAGGGCAGGGCGGCGAGGCATAAGCTACCCGTCAATATCATATTCCACCGTTTTTAATATTAAAACAGTATCATAACGATGGTAGGATGATGGTCATTTAGGGCAGGGTAGGCGGCTGTAACTCGCGTGCTGTTGAACCTGACAGCCCCACCAATTCAACCAGCGCACCTGTCGGGAGCGTTGCCATAATGT
>DYMK01000034.1 GCA_020721585.1 Sulfuricurvum sp. | reverse complement strand
CAGTCGGACACATCACACGAGAGCTTAAAGAGCGCGGTTCACACATTGATTCAAGCATAGAAAATGTGGTTTTGATTGGTTCATCTTCAGTTGATGACATTAAGCATGACTTAGAAGAAGAAGCTGCTTTACACAAAGTACTGAATAAAAAAGCGGGGGTTAAATTTTGCGAGGGAATTCTGACTGCAAATAAAGACTATTTTAATGAAAATTACCGCGGCTGGCAAAACAACGCAGATTTATTGAAACCCTGGATTGATGCGAATCTTCGATTTCTTCGTTCAGAAAAAGTTGGTATCGTTAAATCTGCAATTCTTCATCTTGATGAAGAAGCGCCGCACGTTCACTTTGTCAGCGTGCCGGTTTCCGATGTAATTCTTGGCAACCGATATGGTAGTAAAACTGTTAATCGCATGAGTTATAACGCGATGTTTAGCGATAGCATGCAACACATCGCAGAGTGCAGAAAACTCGGTACGACTTCGACAAAAACAAAGCTTGGTAGATTGCAAACTTTATATGCTGAATCTGTCGAGAGTTTAGATTTAGAGCGTGGTGTAACAAGTTCAGTCAAGCACATAACACCCGCGCGATTTAGAAAGATGCTCGGTAATAAGATTGACTTAACTAAGCCGAATTTTTCACTAGAAGAACCGTCAGTTTTCTCTTATAAAAAAACTCACTTTGAAAATGTCGCAATGGTTGAAAAACTAAACGATCATTTAACAAAACGCGCAGAAATAGCAACAAATTCTGTAAACGCATTAAGAATTAAAAATCAAATTTTGTCTGAAAAAATACAATCACAAGAGAAAACAATCATGCAATTAACAAGCACTATTGAAGATCAAGCTGCTGTTTTAAGAGAAAACAAGGATTTTATTTCTTCATCAAGATTATTATCAAGAGAAGCAGTTATAGAGTCGTTCGGATACAGTAAATCAACTTACGAAGATTACAATTTTGACAAAAAATTCAATGCGATTGATTTTGTAAAACATGTCGAGAAATGCGATTTTAATCGAGCACTTATTTTAATATCAGAGCATTTTCCGAATTACGCTGCGTTATCAGCTGCGCAGAGTGAAACAGTGTTAAAGTCTTTTGAAAAAAAGATAAATAACAAATCAAGCAATTATAATAATAATTATAATAATTCAGATGAAGAATTAATCAAATTCAAATCTGAAATTTCACTTTTTGACTTCGCGCGCGCGCGTGGCTTTAGCTCAAGGTCTCAGTCGGTGACCGGCAAGTCTAGCGTTACGATGTCGGACGGACAAACCAAGATCGTTGTCTCAAGAAAAAATGGAAATGATGTGTTTTTTGACGTTAAAAACTCGTCAATCCGGGGTTCAATAATCGACTTTTGCAAACATTATTTTGATCAAAATCTTGGTGAAGTTCGCAAGACTCTCAGAGCGTTTATTAGCAAAGATGTTAAGCAAGTTAACAAGTTAAAAACACCAACGATTTTGACTGAATCAAAATCTGATTTTACTGATAAAACTCTTGATTTTTATGCACTTAAATCGTGTGAGGGTAGTAAGTATTTAGCAAAAAGAGGAGTTCAAATAGTTGAAGATGAAATTCGAGTTGACGTGAAGGGAAATGTTTGTTTTCCGCATTATCAGTCCTCGGGCGCTATAAGCGGATGGGAAGTGAAAGGCGAAGGTTTCAAAGGCTTCTCAAGCGGGGGCAAAAAAGGCTTCGGATTAATCGAAACCGGCGCGGGTGAGTCGATAGTGATATCAGAATCGATGCTTGACGCATTGAGCTACGCTCAGCTTCATACAACGACTGTAGGCGCGTGCGTGAGTACCGGCGGCGGCATCGGTGAAGATCAGCTTCAGATGCTTGTAAAAGAGGTTTTAGACAGAAATAGACCTGTTCTCATTGCTACTGACAACGATGTCTTCGGTGATGAGCTTGCAGCTCGTTTGCAAAGTCTCATACCACGCGCGAAGCGCGCAAGACCGAGTATGAAAGACTGGAACGATGTACTTCAATCAAGTCTAAAAATCGTCATGACTGACACGCTACTATCTACAGAAGTATCTACACATCGGAAAAAAGTAAAAAGCTCTGAAACCCGCATTCATCCGTAGATTCTTGAAAAAGTGTAGATGTACTGTAGATAAAAAAAATCTACAGCTAGAACCCGCATTACAGCTTGCTTTGACTTGCTTTTTGTAGATTGTAGATGGGGGGGGGGGTGGAGCGAAGATTTGTAGATGATTTTTTGCTTTTTGAGAAATATGCTAAAATAATTATCTACAAAAAAAACAGGACATAAGACTATGAAATATTTTGATTTTATGCACGAAGCAATTACGACTGTAGATTGCAAAAAAGAGAGAAAAGTATCAGTTAAAAGAGGTAGAAAACCGAAAATTGAAATTAGCGGCGGTCAGATCGAGATGAATCTTGAAGCGATTCTTGAAGGCATGTCGAGAAGCGATGAAGCATCGTCAATGATACGTTTGATGCTAAAAGCACAAGGTCATCAACACGGGCAATGGCGCGGCATGCTTGCAGTGCCGCCGGCCGGCCTCGCTTCACTGATTATCAGTGAGTTCAGACAAAAAACGAACATACCCCTAGAAATACCTTTTTTCACATTATTGAGTGTTATAAGCGGATTAATGCTTGCAAGTGGATCTGTACTTGAGACGAAAATGGGAGAAATAAAACCGGATCTTTGGACTGTTATTCTTGCGAGCTCGGGTGCAGGGAAAACTTACAGTCAGAAGCAAGTCACGAGTTCTGTTGATTTAAGCAATGTTGAGTTTAATGGTAACGTTGTAAGTTCTGCTGCTTTTGTTGAGTCGTTAGAGTTAAGACCACGAGGTCTCTGGATTAGAGATGAGTTTGCTCAATTTTTGAAATCGATTGAAAGTGACGGCGCGATGGCAGAAATGAAAGATTATATGCTTAGACTTTACGATAATTCAAAAATCGAGCGTATAACTAAAAAAGAAGAAATCTCGATTGAAGAGCCCGCATTAACAATACTGGGTTTAACAGTCGCTGAAACTTTTGGCAAGTATGTTAGTGCTGAGTCAATGCTGGACGGCTTCGCGCAGCGTTTTAGTTATGTGAAAGCTGATACAGATCCAGATCGTAATTTCAAAGATTATCCATTATGGACTGTTAATTCTAAGCTCTTTGAAAAAGGTTGGGAAAATGTAATTAGCTGCATTAAAGATCGCTATTATGTTGATGAGAATATAATAATACCCGCGTTTTCTGCGTCATTTAATGCACTTTTCAACGACAAAATACCGGAGTCTTTTTTTAGAAGAATAATATGGAGATCGATGAAGTATGCGATGATTTATCACGTTTTGCGCTGTGATAATAGCGATCATTTAACATCAGAAGATTTCGGATGGGCCGCGCGCGTTATCTCGCTTCATGTGCAAGATGCCGTCTGGTTAATCGGCGAGCATAATATTAGCGATCTCGAAAAAATCATATCATCGACAGAAAAAGCAATCGCGCGACTTAAAATAAAGCACTCAAGAATGCCGACGCTTCGAGAGATCGTTCAGTCTGTTAGTTCCATCAAAAATGTCGGCCAGGCGAGACAAATTCTCGACTTGATTGACGTATAACAACCCCCACCTTCTTTTTTCTACTGCCCACGAGAGCAAGCTGCGGAGCGAGCGCAGCCCCCCTTTTACTCTATGTATTTCATAGAGTATAATACTCACTATTGTACTCTAGAAAAACTCCGTTTTTACTAGATTACTCGTTCGCGACTACATCGAGTTTCTACGCTGCTCCGCAGCTGCGCGCCGCTCCGCGTCTTGCCTTGTGGGCAGTAGAAAAAAGAATGGTCGTGGTCGTTATCAAAAAGTGAGGTGATGTATGTATAAGGCAGTTTTTCGAGTTAAAAGTATCAGACTTAGTGAAGTGCGCGGCGCAGTCGGACACATCACACGAGAGCTTAAAGAGCGCGGTTCACACATTGATTCAAGATATTCTTTTTTCTACTGCCCATGAGCACAAGCCGTGGAACGGCGCCAGTGTGCGCTAGAGGGCATTCCACCCCCCTAGGAAAGATGTAAGAAAGGGAGAAAAAAAAAAGTGTTTGCTTACAATGTGTTATGAATTTTCAATCTATCAGGATTGGATAGTCGACCTATCAGGATTGGATAGTCGACCTATCAGGATTTGATTGACAACTGATAGTTTAACAATTACAGTGTGACCGTTAAAACGTCAAAAGGAACTGTCACCGTGATAGATGAAAAAACAGTTACTAAGCCACAGACACGCCGAGGCGTCGCGTTGTACGATAAAAACCCGTTCATGGCGGATGTGTCCACGCGCACCCGAAGGGTCACGAACAAGCGCGGCGACATGATGTTGGTGAGTGCAAACACGGGCGAGATCCAAAACATTGCAGGTTTTTGGGAAGCAGAGGAAGTGGATAGCACCAAGTTCGTGAAGTTGTTTGTTCAGGGCGTGAAAGCCCTGAAGGAACTAACAGGAGCGGGTACTAAAGTGTTTGAGGTGCTCTATTTAAGGGTTCAGGAAGCGATCGGCAAAGACCAAATCTATATGGCTTTTTCGGCTGTGGACCAAACGCTGACGCCGATGAGTAACCCAACGTATGACCGAGGAATGAGGGAGATAATCGGAAAGGGTTTTATAGCCGCCACACGAAATCAGGGTATGTACTGGCTTAATCCGTCTTTTGTGTGGAATGGCGACCGCCTTGCTTTTGTGAAGGAATACCGCAAAGCCAGCGCCAGCACCCAGAAACCGCAAGCCATAGATACGGCCACCTGAACCTAATTTTCATCTTTCCAATCCGCGCCCACGGTTTTTAAGT
>DYMK01000009.1 GCA_020721585.1 Sulfuricurvum sp. | reverse complement strand
TGTTAGAAAAAATTTAACTATCTTTACTCTTTTTTACTCTGTATACATTATTAAATGAGTTTTATACCTAAAAAATAGCTACCGAGTAACTCTTAAAACAGTTTTGGGTAAAATACGAAAAAATTCAGGAATATAAATGCTTCGTTTTGCCCCAAGTCCAACAGGAGATATGCATATTGGTAACCTTCGTGTTGCCCTATTTAACTACATTATGTCTAAAAAACGGGATGAACCCTTATTGATCCGTATTGAAGATACCGATAAAGAGCGCAATATTGTTGGAAAAGAAGATGAAATTTTGGCAATTCTCTCCCTCTTCAAGATTGAATACCAAGAACATCAACTTCAAAGTAATCATTTACGCTTTCATCGTGCCATGGCATTACAACTTTTGCATGATAAAAAAGCTTTTAATTGTTTTTGTACTCCAGAAACACTTGAAGAAAAACGTGAAGCGTCCAAAGCGAATAAAATTGCTTATCGTTATGATGGCACGTGTGAACATTTACCACCAGAAGCTGTCATTGACAATCCGCTTCCGTTTACCGTCCGTATCAAAAAACCTACTGGTTCTATTGTCGTTCATGACATTATCAAAGGGGATTCTACCTTTGCTTCCGATGACATCGACAGTTTCATCCTTATGCGTGCCGATAAGTACCCTACGTATAATTTTGCGTGTGCCGTAGATGATATGCTTTCGGATGTTTCTCTTATTATTCGAGGAGAGGATCACCTTAGTAATACTCCCAAACAAATTGCTATTCAAAAAGCATTGGGTTATGATCGAACCATTGAATACGCCCATCTCCCTATTATCTTAGGTGCTGAAGGGAAAAAGATGTCCAAGAGGGATGATGCGTCCAGTGTTAAATGGCTCCTTGAAGAGGGGTTTTTACCTGAAGCTATCACAAACTATCTTATTCTTATGGGAAATAAAACGCCTCACGAAATTTTTACCCTAGAAGAGGCATTAAAATGGTTTGATCTACAAACAATTTCCAAATCTCCTGCCTATTTTGATCTTGATAAACTCAAATTTATCAATCGAGAGCATCTCAAAGGTCTTGATCCCAAAGAACTCTCCCGTTACGTAGGCTTTGCGGATGAAGAGATTGGGCGACTGGCTAAACTTTTTTTAGAGGAAGTGAGCACGCTAAAAGAGTTACGGGAAAAAATCAAACCTATTTTTTCCCCTAAAAATGTTCCGGAGGAACACAAAGAGGGGATCGAACTTTTGCGAACCTTGATTCAAAATGCTCCCCATTTTGATGATTACACCTCTTTTAAAAACCATTTGCTGAGCCATTCGGGACTCAAGGGTAAAGCCCTCTTCAAGCCTTTACGCCTATTGCTTAGTGGTTCTGAACATGGTCCTGAGTTAAGTGATCTTTATAACTATCTCAAAAATTATCTTCACGAGGTGATCCAATGATAGGCAGTATGCTTTCAGGTCTTGGGGGGATTGTCCACTCCCTTATCACAATGTACATTTGGGTGGTCATTATTGGTGCCTTACTCTCATGGGTACGCCCCGATCCGTATAATCCCCTTGTTCAAATCATCTACCGTTTAACGGAACCGGCTTACAGTTTTATCCGTCGTCATATCCCTACGGTGTTTAATGGACTGGATCTTGCCCCATTAATCTTGGTAATTACCTTACAAGTGACAGATGTCATTTTAGTAAGTATTATTAACGGACTTCTTGCAGGATGAAATATTTTATTACCCTGATTTTTTTTCTTGTAGCCAGTAGTAGTTGGGGAATAACCCTTAACGATATTAATGATAAGCCTTCCTCTTTACCCAAAAATTTTTTAATTTGGCAGTTTTTACATCAAGAGATTAATGCTTCGGAGGCGAGTGAAGCCTTTTATCAACTTGAAGGGGTAAATCAGCGTTTTTTAACCGATTATGCCGCGAAAACCGATGAACCTGAGATTAAATACACCGTTAATTGTCTGAACACCAAAGCGACTGACCTTCTTTCAGTATCACAAGATGATTGTTTAATGCTGGGACTCACCCCTGCTAAAGCGGTCGTTTTAACCAAAGAAGAGAAAGAGACCATCGCTCAACGCTTACATAACCGTTTTGGTTATACCGATTGGTTGTACACCCTTAATCAAGAGAGTTTTTACACATCAACCCAAAATCTTACCGATGAAACCCTTTTATTTCGTCTTGCAGGGGGACGATACCGATGGGATCACTTTAATCATCGTGTGACACCGGAGATACTCATTGAATTGAGTAAAAACCCTCACTTTTCTGATATTGTTTACCTAACAGTCACTGACCCTAAAATGGATCAACTGCAACAATCTCTCTCAACCCTTACGCTCAATAAACACAATACCCCTCAAACCAATTTCTTTTTAGCCCTAAATGCCCTTAAATATGGAAATATGTCCAATGCCATTGAACATCTACAAGCGGCAGAAAAGCATTATCCCGTGGGCATTGATAAAGACAAAGCCCTTTTTTGGCTCTACAAAATCACCCAAGATCCCCTTTATTTAGACAAACTGGTTCAAAGTTTAGACATTAATATGTATGTTTTGTATGGACGAGAACTGCGTAATCTCCCCACTGAAAATTATTTTACGACGCTTCCTACGCGTGAAAATCCTACCAGTATTACAGGGGTTGACCCTTTTGCGTGGAAAGCCTTTGCTCAAGATCTTGCCAATGCAACCCCCCAAACTGCTGGTTCTTTAATTGACCGTTGTGATGGAAACAATTCAGTAGGAGTTCAAGGGTATGTATTGGAGAAAATTTATAAGCCCTATATTCATAATTTTACGATGGCGTATGACCCCTATATGACGACCCTTAGCAATGAGCAAAAAGCCCTTATATATGCCCTTATGCGTCAAGAGACCCGTTTTATCCCCGGATTAATTTCCCACGCGTTTGCCCTTGGCTTGATGCAAATCATGCCGTTTAATGTTGATGCGATTACCAAAACCAATTCGCTAAAAATTACAACCTATTTTGATATGCTTCAACCCAACTACAGTATCGCCTATTCCGTAGCGCATTTGAAACATTTGACCGACAAACTGTACAATCCTTTGTTGGTCGCGTATGCCTATAATGCGGGTATTGGGGCAACCAAACGCCTCTTACTCGAAGATAAGCGATTTCTACCTGCTTATTATGAACCTTTTTTGAGTATGGAGCTTATGGCAAATAATGAAAATCGGGAGTATGGTAAAAGAGTTCTCGCTAATTATGTCATCTATAAAACAATACTGGGAGAAGCGATTAAAATCACTTCTCTTTTTGATAACTTAGTGCAACCGAACCGGTCTGATTATTTTCGAGCAACAGCGTTAACGTCTTCACAGGCGATGGGTCAAACCGAATAAGATAATACTGATTCCAATTGTTTTGGATGGGGATTAGCATACGTCGTGGATCACTCTCTTTGAGTTCTTCCATACTCGTGGAATCTTTTCCATTGAGTTTTAAGGTGTATCCACGATCGGCTAAATTCCATTTTTTAATATCACGATCGGAGCGTTTAAAATAAAATGCCCCCACAAAATATTCACCATCATTATAGGTTTCTGGATAAATAGGATTAAGATACATCAACG
The DNA here is from genome assembly GCA_020721585.1 of Sulfuricurvum sp. Lineage (GTDB taxonomy): Bacteria > Campylobacterota > Campylobacteria > Campylobacterales > Sulfurimonadaceae > Sulfuricurvum. The sequence goes on along the minus strand of DYMK01000009.1, from coordinate 66,810 downwards.
ACACCAACGCATTGGTCTCCATAGAATTCATAATCGTTCCCGTTCTTAACTGTTCAACCGAACGTTCATGCGTCTTGTCCATTTTAAAAAGGTCAAATGTCCCTTTTTGGGCACAGCCACTTAACCCAAGTACCACAATCATTGCACTGCTTAAAAATTTCATATTATCCCTTTTAACCTATTCTTGAGTGCCATCTTAACAAAATTTCAATGATAGTTGACTATAATATGGAGACTTAATGATGAGGAATATTTTTGAAAAAACGTTTAGCAGTTGCTTTTACAGGTCCTTCTAACAGTGGGAAAACGACCTTAATTTTAAAAGTGGCTCGTAAATTGATTCATGACTATAGATTGGATGTAGCCATTATCAAAAATGATCCCAAAGATAAGGCGCAATTTGATGTCGCTGGGAAAGATAGTTATAAATTTAGCGATACAGGAGCCGAAGTGGTGGTCACCTCCCCTACGCGCACCACCTATTTTTCACACCGTCACAAAACGTTGGATGAAATTGTCGCCATGGTGAACGATTTTGATGTGTTGCTGGTAGAAGGGCTCAAAAATCTCCCCCTCCCCCGAATTAGCATTTTTAGAACGACCATTGATCGCGATTATTTTCCGTACATGAACGCACTGGCAATTGACGACTCTATTGCACTCAGTGACTATGATCTACCCGACAATGTCGATTTACTCGATCTCAATGATGCAGAAAATGTTATACAATGGATCTTAAATAACGCAAAGGTAATGAAATGAATGCAATTTTAGAAGCGATAGAACGTAGTGCTATTCGGATTAAACAAGCAATTGATGTCAAAGACATCGGGTATTCTCAAGAACAAAACAGTTCAGGTGAAACGCAGCTCCAATTGGATATTCAAAGTGATTTAATCATCGAGGAGGAGCTTAGTCATATCCCCTCTGTCCACACCATTGCCAGTGAAGAGAAAGAACTCCCCATGCTGTTAAACGAAGAAGGACACTACTTCATCGCCTTTGATCCCTTGGATGGTTCCTCCCTTGTGGATGTGAATCTCAGCGTAGGTTCTATTTTTGGGATCTATGAGGGTGAATTTGTGGGGAGTGCCTTGGTTGCTTCGTGTTATGTTGTCTACGGTCCTCGCGTCGAGTTGGTCTTTGCGTATAATGGTAAAGTCAAACTGTATTTGCTTCAAGAGGGGGAATTTGAATTTGTCAAAGAGATTCACCTCAATGAAAAAGGGAAAATCAATGCCCCTGGTGGGACACAACAGTTTTGGGCACCCTACCACAAAGCCATGATTGATTCTTTTTTTGCGCAAGGGTACCGATTGCGTTATTCAGGGGGGATGGTTCCTGATTTACACCAAATTCTTCTCAAAGGGGGAGGATTGTTTAGTTATCCTGGTGCGAGTGATAAGCCTGAGGGAAAACTGCGTCAGCTTTTTGAAGTTTTCCCATTTGCCTTCATTTTTGAAACCGCAGGGGGGGGAGCTGTGGATGGTACCGCACGGGTTTTGACCAAAGTAACGAAGCATGTCCATGATACTTCTCCGTGTTTTTTTGGCTCTCAGCATGAAATTTCTGTTGTTTTGAGTGTGTATGGAGCCAACTGATCCCCTCTTTTATGAACACAAACTCGACAACACCAAAGAGGTGTTGGTCAATTGCCAACACACCAAAGACGTTAAGAGTTGTTTTGAGTGTTCAGAGCTTATTGGATGTCCTGTCCGCGCCCATTATGTCCGTTCTGTGTATGAGAGTATGTCCAAAGGGGCTACCGGTGGATTTGATTTTTAAAAAAAGTGTACCAAGTTATAAAGGAATTTTCACGTGAAAAACTACATTACCACTCCCATCTATTATGTCAACGGTGAAGCCCATATCGGTCATGCCTACACCACATTTATCGCCGATACCCTTTCACGCCACTCACGTTTGATGGGAAACGAGACCTATTTTCTCACAGGTACCGATGAACACGGTCAAAAAATCGAAGAGGCTGCCAAAAAACTCAACAAACCAACCCAAGAATTTGCCGATGAGATCAGTGCGACCTTCAAAAATTTATGGGATGAATTTGATATTAGTTATGATCACTTTATCCGTACAACCGATGAGGATCACAAACACGGGGTTCGTGTCGCTTTTGAAAAAATGGTCGCGAATGGGGACATTTATAAAGATTTTTATGAGGGCAATTACTGTGTCAGTTGTGAAACCTTTTTCCCTGAATCACAGTTAATGGAAGGGGGATGTTGCCCTGATTGTGGACGTGCGACCAGTATCGTCAAAGAGGAGAGTTATTTTTTCCGCCTCTCCAAGTATGAAAAAACCCTTTTAGACTATTACGAAGCGCATCCCGATTTTATCCTCCCAAAATCACGCCGTAATGAAGTGATTAGTTTTGTCAAAGGGGGATTAAACGATCTATCGGTCACCCGTACGAGCTTTAGTTGGGGGGTGCATTTACCAAAATCCCTCAACGAGCCCAAACACGTCATGTACGTTTGGCTCGATGCCCTGTTAAATTACATCACCGCATTGGGCTATGGTGGTGATGAAGCACGTATGCAATTTTGGCCGGCGAATATCCAACTTGTGGGCAAAGACATCCTCCGATTCCATGCGATTTATTGGCCGGCATTTTTGATGAGTTTGAATCTTCCCCTCCCTAAACACATCGCTGCTCATGGATGGTGGACACGAGATGGGGAAAAAATGTCCAAATCCAAAGGGAATGTCGTTGATCCAAGAGAAGTTGCCAACCATTATGGGGTAGAAAATTTCCGTTATTTTATGATGCGGGAAGTTCCGTTTGGTCAAGATGGTGATTTTTCACAACGCGCCTTGATTGATCGTATGAATTCGGATCTTTCCAATGATTTGGGGAATCTTTTAAACCGTGTTATTGGGATGAGTGAAAAATATTCTGCTTTTGTCATCGACAGTTCGGATGTTGCCCAATACCATACACGAGAAATAGACGATGCCCATACGATTTTGGATTCTTTGCCCCATTATCTTCACGAACTTCAACTGCACCGTTATCTCGAAGAGCTGTGGAAAATCTTTACCATCGGGAATAAAGCGATTGAAGAACACGCTCCATGGGTAAAAATGAAAGAGGGGCGCAAGGATGAAGCCCTAGCCACAGTTGCCTTGGTTGCCAATCTTTTGGCAAAAGCTTCCGTTATGCTCCATGCGGTTATGCCCAAAACGACTGCGACCATTGCCGATGCCCTTGGGTTTGAGATAACCACCCAAACTTATACCCATCTTATCCTCACTAAAGGGCTTTTGGCAACCTTTACCATCAAAAAAATCCCCCCTCTTTTCCCCCGCGTCGAGGAACCCCTTATGCAAGAAGCACCCAAAGCTATGCGTGAGGAACAACCCCTTGTTGTCGAAATTCCCAAAATGGACGATAAAAAAACCACCACTGTTTCACCTGAGGGGCTTATCACCATCGATCAGTTTTTTCAAACCTCCCTTAAAATCGGAACAGTTCTTAACGCCCAAGAGGTTCCCAAAAGTACCAAACTGCTCAAACTTCATGTCGATCTTGGGGAAGAGACTCCACGTCAAATTATCGCTGGTATCCGTGAATATTACTCTGCCCAATCGCTCATTGGGACGCAAGTGTGTGTTGTTGCCAACCTAAAACCCGCTAAATTGATGGGGATGCTCTCTGAGGGGATGCTCCTTGCTGCCAAAGATAGTGAGGGACTGTGCCTTATTCGCCCCTCAACATCGCGTCGTGCGGGAAGTTCTATTGGATGAGACTGGAGAATATCCTCGCCTTAACACAAGGGATACTCTACAGTACCCCCACCATTCATGTTTTTGAGGGTGTTGTTTTTGACGTTTCCAAAGTCAAGCGAGGGTCTCTTTTTGTCGCCTATACCCCATCAGAAATTCCCGAAGCACTCAAAAATGGTGCCTATGGGATTTTATTTGATAAACCCACCCAAATTGGGGATCCTGAAGTCGCATGGATTAAAGTTGAAGGATTAGACGCTGCCCTTAAACGAATCCTTCGCTTTTACCTTTTACCAAAAAGGTTGCGTGTTTATACGTGTGATCCGCTTACCCTTCACCTTTCTCAGTACATTAGCACCCCAAAAAGCTGTTATTCCTTCGAGGGAAATATCCCAAAAGTGTGGGATAAACTGTGGGCGTTAGAGGAAAATTCGATCGTCCTCTTTTCCCCTAGCCTCAGTGAAAGTGACCTTTTTATTGAGACTACCCCCTTAAGCTGCTTTCATGCAACAACCATCACGATCATTGAAAAAACCCTTTTTGAAACCTCGTTTGCCCATCAGGAACTTTTTTATGAGCGTCAAATGCTCTCCCCTTTTTTTCTCCCCTATTTGGAACCGCTCCTAAATTTTTATCATCAAATGGAAATCCCGTTTCAACTCAAAAATTTTGCCAAAATCAACCATTTTACCCCTGTTTTTACCAATCAGTCATTGGAAATCAAAGAGTTTGGTGCCAGTGACCATGTGGTCATTTTTGAACCATCGCTTGAATTAATCGACCAAGAGGGTGCTTTTTTAGAAAAATACGCCAAATGGTCACAAAAACTTTATATCCTCCCCTCCTCCCATAGCCTTCCGCTGGATCATTGCGTTTATTACGACTGTGTTGAAGAGATTCTCCCCCTCCTCAAAGCCCATCCGTTTCATTTCGCCCTTGTCGCTGGGGTGAGCAAAGAACTCTTATTCGCCACAACATCGCGTGCTTCGTCTTTGGAACAATTAGAATTTATGTTTTAAGCCCCGTCGCAACTGTCGTTCATGAGGTAAAAATTTCCGTACCAAAGCATGAAACGCTTGGGCATGGTTCAAATGCACCAAATGGGCTAATTCATGGACAATAATGTAATCGATCTCCTCAATCGAGAGTTGCATCATCAAAACGTTAAGGGTAATTACCCCCAAGCTGTTGCAACTCCCCCACCGTCGTTTGAGCCGTTTGTAGACAATATTCGCAGGAGAGAGGTTCATACGTACAGCGTAGTACGCCATACGCTGGGGGAGATAGTCTAACGCTTCAGCGGTGTAAAAGCTATCATAATGGTGCGCATCAATGAGTTCAATCCCCTTAAAAAAAGGAAAATGTTCCAAAGGCACTAAAACCCCTTGGAACCAAATCGTCTCTCCGATAATGGCGTGGTTAGAGGCTTGAGAGCGTATCTGATCCCTTTTGGTAGTGATCCATCCCTCTTTTGCCGTGAGTAGGCGACGAATTTTTTGGACATCGGTAAGGGGAGTTCGTACCCGAACCTCCCCTGTTTTATCGATAACAATATAAGTATGGCGATTACGCGGTCGATGTTCAATCGTTATGGCTGAGGTAGCAGCATCAAACAACATACGCAATCGGATCACACACACCCGCAAGGGAAAATCCCCGAAGCCGTAAACGACAGCTATCACAAACCCCGCACGCACGCTGTTCATTTTGGTAACAGCTCCACGTCAGATGAAGGGGAACGTGAAGTTTAACCGCTTCGGTCACAATGTCCGATTTTTGCAAATGCACCAGAGGCATTTCGATGGTCAGATGGGTGGTCTCTTTGGTGCCAAGATTGGCACTGCGTTCAAAACTTCGGATAAACGCATTGCGACAATCGGGATACCCACTGCTGTCCTCTTCCACTACCCCAATGGCGATACAACTGCACCCCTCTTTTTCGGCAATCGCTGTGGCAATGCTCAAAAAAATCCCATTTCTAAACGGGACGTAGGTGATGGGAACCCCTTCTTCAATCCCCCCAGTAGGAACTTCCAAGGTAGGATCGGTGAGGGCAGATGCCCCAATTGTGGTAAAAAAAGGCAGATCAATTTCATAAGGGTCACGGACTCCTAATTCCTCACAAATAGCCCGATAGGCGTGAAGTTCTTTGGTTAGGGTACGTTGACCATAATTAAAATGGAGTGGCACAATCGTATACCCACGAGAACGCATAATGTACGCAACCAACGTTGAATCCATCCCCCCACTCATAATACATAAGGCTTTTTTTGTCATTATTTTTTCCTTTTATTTACTAAATGTTACATAAAAATCCTAAAATTATAGTCAAAATTACGAATTTCCGTCACTCCCGCGAAGGCGGGAGTCTAGCTGGATTCCCGCCTTCGCGGGAATGAAAAAACGAAAATACAACTGAAAACAATTTAAGTAAGTGAATTTTCTAGGTAAAAAATTTCCCAATCGTCTGGCTAAAATAGTAGTCACTTCCCCCTTATGGTACAATACGACCATGATAGAATTAGACAACCAAACCCATTACGACTATGACTTCACCCTCTTGGAACGCATTTGTGACGTTTTAACCACTCAGGATATTGAACTTATTCTTCTGCATGATGAGGCAATACTCGCGATTAACCGTGAATTTCGTCATATCGATAAAGCAACCGATGTGTTGAGTTTTCCCAGCGACCCTTTTCCCAATGCACCCTTGGGCAGCATCCTTATCAGTGTCGATTATGTCCAAAGCGTTGCCCACACCTTGGGGCATACCCCCGATCATGAGCTTGCCCTTTTGTTCATTCATGGGATGCTCCATTTACTAGGGTATGATCACGAAGTGGATCAAGGGGAGATGCGCACCCGTGAGGGAGAACTGGTTGAGATGTTTAATTTACCCCTAAGTTTGATTGTTCGGGTGCAGGGGTAGAGACTTTGGGTTGTCCCAATTTGATATACCCCAATTCAAGCAGTTTATTGTAAATTCCTGAGACAATGGGGGCTGCCATTTCACCTCCATGCCCCCCATGTTCGATCAAAACGGTCACAATAAATTGAGGGTTATCAGCAGGTCCGTACGCGGTAAACCACGCATGAGACCGTTGAAGATACGCCATCTCATTTTCGTTGAGACGGTTTCTAACGTTTTGTCCGATTCCTGTCGTTTGGGCCGTTCCGGTTTTTCCTGCAACGGGAAAACGGCTGGACATATGAGCTTTAGCCGTCCCTTTGGGATCATTACACACCGAGCGCATCGCCGATTGGACAAGAGGAAGCTGCCGTTTTTCCAAAGGGGTCAGAACATCTTGAGGTTGGGGATCGACAAGGATATTCCCCATTTTATGGGCAACATGGGGAATGGGTAATTTTCCCGTCGCCATCAATGCCGTATAACGGGCAATTTGGATAGGAGTTACAAGGACATTTCCTTGACCAATAGAGCTATTAAGGGTCTCTCCACGGTACCATGGTTGTTTAAATTTTTTCCGTTTCCATTGTCGATTAGGAATGGTTCCTAAAAACTCATTGGGAAGATCAATTTGGGTTTTACTTCCCAATCCCATCCGTATTAATCCCCCACTGATCCGTTCAATCCCTATATTAAGACTCCCTTTATAAAAATAGTCATCACAACTCTCCGCAATCGCTCGATGAATCGAGACATCGCCATGCCCATGTTTATTCCAACATCGAAACGATCGGTTACCTAAACGAAACGTCCCCGTACAATGAACACTGGAATTTTCATTCAGTATCCCAGAACTAATATATAAGAGTCCAAGACCTGTTTTAATCGTTGATCCGGGGGGATATAACCCATTAACAATCTTATTTGTAAAAGGGGCATTGACGCTGTTCATCAAATAGTCCCATTGCGCTTTGGTAACGCCATTGACAAACTCATTCAAATCGTATTCAGGATAACTTCCTGCTGCGTAAATCGCCCCTTTGGTATCCATGACCACAATCGCCCCAACATTACCTGCAAAAAGTTCACCCATATATTTTTGGAGACGCATATCAATGTTCAAAACCAAATTTCGATTCTCTTTAGTAGCACTTCGCCCCAACTCTTCCACTTCAAGATTGTGGGCATTGACTTTAATCCGTCGTTCTCCCGCCTCCCCTTGCAAATAGATGTTATACTGTTTTTCGATCCCCGTCTTCCCCGTATGCCCTAAAAGCTGTAAAAGTTCATTTCCCTCTACCTCTTTTTGGTTTGCTTTAGCAACGTATCCAAGGATATGGGAAGCCATATTTCCATAAGGATAAAGGCGTTTGGGCGAGGGGGAAATTTTGATCGTTTCGCGCAAATTCATCCGTGCATAGAGAGGAATCATACGATCGTGAGGGATAAAATCGACCACATCAATAAACGTATGGTTGTAATAAGAGTCCTCTTGTTTATACGCTTTTTTCATCGCTTTTGGGTCTAAGCTTGGGATCATCGACATCACATACGCAATTTCAGCATCCAATAAATGGGTATCATCGCCCTTGATTAAATGGGGTGCGAATGAAATTTTAAATCCTAGCTCATTGATTGCCATGGGATCCAATTGGCGATCCAATATTTCACCCCGAACGGGGGGGGTAAGTTCGGCTTTGATACTGTTGTTTTTGGAGAGCATTTCGTAATGTTCATTCGATTTCACCGAAAGATCAAACACCCGAACGATCAAAGAGATCCACGTTAGACTCAGAAAAATAAGTAGAATTTTAACTTTCATTACAACACAATCATCACAAAAAATTCAATGGTCATATACAAAAATGCGTGCCAATCCAATATGGGGGATTCTACTAAAAAAACGCCATTAAACAACATCAATACAACCCAAAAAAGAAGATAACTTAAAAGAACAAAAATCCCTTTAATACACAGCTTACACCGAAAGGTTTGCTCCAAATAGGGCATCACATAACGACTAACCAACGTAAAAAAAACAATAGAACTCCCAAACCAATACCCTTTTTCGGCTTCAATCATCAGCAACATGATCGAAAAAATCACGACACCATAAAGGTCATTGCGTAAAAAAGCACGGTAAAAGAGGTATCCCATCACCGCCAACATTGGAGGTAAAAAAAGGTAAATACTCGTCAGCGGACTGTACAAACAAAAAGCAATAATCCACAGAAAATCGCTTAAAGTGTTTTGATAAGAGATACTTCGTTGCATATCGGAAAATGTTTGCATTTAATGCAATCTGCCCAAATTTTATGTTCAGGCAAACTCTCTTTTGGGATTTCTATAAATCCAAGCCGTTCAAAAAAACGTTGTTGATAGGTTAAGGTCAAAACCTGTTTTACCCCGAGCATACATCCTTCATCGCACACTTTTTTGACCAAATGACTCCCAATATGAAAGCCACGATAGTCACTTCGCACCACCATAGAGCGTATCTCCGCCAATTGGGGAGAGTGGATATGCAAAGCGCAAAATCCTACTAGCTCGTCTCCATCCATCGCTAAGGTATACGAGCGGATATTGGTCGCAATTTCATCATTACTGCGGGGTAAGATCACACCGCTTTGAATTTCAGGCTCTACCAATGCGTGCATCGCTTCAATATCCCATAATGACCCTTTTTGGTAGGTTATCTCCCTCACACTACGTCCTCATCCAAAAGAGCATATAAGTGAGCCACAATTTTATCCACCCCCCGACGGTTTAGATTCGAGATCATAAGGGCATCAGGAAACCGTTTTTTTAAGACCGACAGCTCTTTTTGGTTCAATTTATCAATCTTGGTATACACACGGACAATATGTTGATTTTCAGCACAAATCTCCTCCAAATAGTGTTCCACCGACGCATCAATCTCCAAATCGGGGTGACGGCAATCGACCAAATGGACAAAAACCCGTATTTGTTTACGCTGAGAGATAAAATTGGTGAGATTGCTCTCCCAATCGCTTTTTAAACTTTTTGCCACTTTGGCATACCCAAATCCCGGTAAATCAACCAAAACGGCACTTTTTTTATTCCCCGATTCACGATCTAAAAAGAGGACATCAAAATAGTTAATTAACCGTGTTTTTCCTGGGGTTGAGGAGACTTTTGCCAACGATTTACGCTGAGTCAACGTATTAAGTAATGAGCTTTTTCCCGTATTGGAACGTGCCATAAACGCTATCTCATTTTGGTACTCATTTTCGGGAGCCAAACGGATCGTCGGTGCTGAGGTTAAAAAAACCGATTCAACAATCTCTATCATTTTTTGGTACTTTTTTTGGTGCTATTTTTATCTTCTAACGTAAAGGTCATAAGGACAGGTTCGCCGCCACTACTATCGGCATTGGCAAATCCTTCATTCTCATTGACCACTACTTTATCCCCTTTAACACGGCGGAAATCATCAATACGGATCAAATCAACTTTCGTATAAAACTGATATTCGGATTCATTGGGTAAATAAATCGCTCTTTGCGAAACCCCTTTATACTTCTCTCCCCCTTCGGTTACAATATAAAAAGAGACATTCCCTTCTGCTATGTATTTGAGAGGTTTACGCGCTTTATCCGTGTAAATGGTCACTTTCGTCGCATTAAGTTCATCACTTCCCTTGGTCAGTCTAACTTTTCCCGTAAAAACCGAAATCCCTTTGCTCTGATCCCCTTTAAAATTATCCGAAAGGACATTGAGTTCTTGACCACCCCACGCGACCGTGACGAAGAGAGTAACACAAAGTAGTACGTATTTATTCATGGTTTAAACTTCCTAATTAAGTTGGTAGCTACCCCGAATGCGGTTGGCAGAAACCGTATCGAGGGTTAAATTATAATTGAGTTGTGTTCCCTCAATCGTGTTGTTCTCTTTGGTAATCACAAATCCCCCTTGGGTGGTAATCACAGAGCGATTTTGGTCATACGACCCTTCGTTGGAACGAAATTCCAATCCATCTTCCCGACCATAATGGACATTATTGTGAAGGGTAATAATATCATTTTTATACAACGCATTCTCCGCACTGATCGACTCTAGCAACGTTTTTTCGTTATTGGTAAATTTAGCCAAATGAACTTCATAGCGATCGGCAAACCGTTTTCCATGTTCCCCTTCAAAGAAATGATCCACTCTATGGGGAGAAATTTCATAGATAACAAAGGTATCCAATTCAAATTGGGGAAGTTCTTTGGCAGAAGTAGACCCATTCGTTAAAGGCTTAAAATACCCAAACATCCCAATCAAAAGGGTCAATAACAACACAAAAAAAAGGTTAATGGACATCGTACATTACATCCAAAAATTGATAAAACGTTCTTGATCACCGTTTTCTTCAAGAACTATCTCAATCATTTCGCGAACGCACCCATCCCCTCCACAAAGGGTCAAAATTTGTGCTATCGATTTAGTATGACGTGATCCATCGGCGGGGGTAAAGGCTCTACCCACCCACTGTAATAAACGACAATCATTCAAATCATCCCCAATGGCAGCCACTTCATGAGGTAAAAGATTCAATTCAACGCACAGGGCTTGCGCTACGGCTAATTTGTCTTTGACCCCTTGATAGACGTAGGAAATATCCAACTCTTTGGCACGATGGGCAACAATGGGGGAGTTGCGACCTGTAATAATCGCCACCGTGTACCCCATTTTGGCAATCATCTTAATCCCAAAGCCATCTCTGACATTGAAATTTTTTGATTCAACGCCCGATTCGGTGTACGATATTTTTCCATCACTTAGACATCCATCAACATCCAAAATGACCAAGCGAATCATAAGACACCCTTAGTACTGGGAATCCCTGCGCGTGCATTGTAGATCATTGAACGACGTAAAGCAACTGCAAACGCTTTAAATGCAGCTTCAATAATATGATGCTTATTGCGTCCCCGTTGTTGAATGAGGTGAAGTGTTAATCCTGCATTGAGCACAACAGCACGAAAAAATTCCTCTACCAATTCGACATCAAAAGTTCCCACTTTTCCTTCAAGTTCTAACGTGTAGACCAAAAAAGGGCGATTACTAAGATCCAAATCACACGAAACACACGCTTCATCCATCACGACCGAACTGTTTCCAAACCGTTCTACCGATCCAATGGGATAGATCGCTTGTCGCAACGCTTGCCCCAAAACGATCCCAACATCTTCAACGCTATGATGGTCATCAATATGGGTATCACCACTACAATGGATGGTTAAATCAATCCATGCGTGCTTGGCAAAACTTTCCAACATATGGTCTAAAAAGCCAACCCCCGTACTAATCGTACTTGTCCCCTCCCCTTCTATGGTTAAGGAGAGAGAAATATCAGTCTCTTTGGTTTTACGCTCGGTATGAATCATCTCATTCCTTGGTAATAAAGGATCCGGCGACATACCCTTGTTTTACAAAGTTACGCGCTTCACTTTCACTTTTGAATCCACGTAATAAGACACGAAATAACGCTTTTCCTTTATACTGCGTCTCTTTGATGACTGCCGTATAACCATGAAACGTAGCGTATTTTTGTTGAGTCAGTGTTGCCCCATTTTTGATAGTAAATGCCCCTACTTGGACGGAAAAAGTGTCTGAGAATTTTCCATTCGTCGTAACGGTTTTTGTCGTTGAGTTGGTTACAACAGCACCTTTAATGACAGGATTAACAGGGCTGTTTAGCCCCACAACTTCCAAACTCACATCGTTATCATTATTCCCAAAAACTTCGATCTCTTTTGCGGCTGCGTAGGACAAACTAATGATTTTACCATCCACAAAAGGACCACGGTCATTAATACGAACCACCGTAGAACGACTGTTTTTCAAATTGGTTACTTTAACCAAGGTATTCAAAGGGAGTGTTTTATGGGCAGCAGTCATGGCATACATATTGTATTTTTCTTGACTAAAGGTGAAATTACCCTGATGCTTTGTGTCATACCATGTCGCACTACCATCGGAAATATCTCCCATTTTTGCAGGGACAGGAAAATAATCTTTACCCATCATCATATACGGAGCCATCGTCGTCCCCACACCTGTAGCAGACGCTTGATTATGAACATCTCCTGCTGGATACAGATTGGAATCTTTGGTATCACTATTGAGATACGTTCCCCCATTAAATGCCGTACAACCACTCATCATTACAATAAGTATCGCTAAAAAAACTCTAATGTACACCTTTATTTCCCCCTTTTTTCATCTGTTTTTACGGGATTGAATGGATTTTTTATTCTGAATTGATCCATCTCAAAATTATACACTTTTGGGGCTGAAGTGGGTATTTTATCGTTTAAAAATAGTTTGGCTTTTATAAATGAGCTACTTATAGGAATTTTTAGAATACGATTGACCTTTAATTCATCATGGTCTCCCATCATATTTTCATCCAAAATAGCCGAACGATCCGTCTTATACCGTTTGGTTAAACTAGAAAAGGTTTCCCCCAACTTAATTTTGCGCATCACAAAATATTTTTGGACTCCACGCGGTTGATATTTCTCTTCAAAAAGATCTAATTTCGATTCGGGGATATAAACCGGATAAAAATTTTGATTCGGAGGGGTTACACCACTGCGAAGATGGGTATTGAGCATGGTTAAATTTTTTTTAGGCATCTCTAAGACTGTAGCAATGTCGTTAATATCTTCACCCTCAGGAAGATAAAGAGTCGTAATTGGATTTTGAGACGCTACTCCAATAAGATGATCGTATTGAATTTGTTCCAAAAAGACTTTTTCGCTTGCTAGTAATGCAAGAGCAACAACACGACGAACATACTTCTTCGTCTCACCTGAAAGATATTGCTGATTGGGATTAGCAAGAATACTTAAATCATCGCTTCCTGCTTTGCGCATGGCACTGGAGAGTTTACTCTCACCGCAGTTGTATGCAATAATAGCGAGATACCATTTACCAAATTTACGGTGCAATTGAGAAAGATAATTAATGGCGGCCCGTGTAGATTTAACATGATCACGACGCTCATCCACATATTGATCAATAATAAGCCCATGTGTACGCCCCGTTCGTGGCATCAATTGCCACAATCCCCCTGCCCCACGTGAGGAGGTACTCATGGTATCCAGACCCGATTCAGCAAGAACAATAAACAAAAACTCTGGGGGTAAATCGGATTGAGCAAGCAACGAAGAGAGCATAGGGATAAAAACATCAGCATTATCAATGGAATTAGCAAAACCGTTCATAAGACAATACCGTTTTCGCTCATCATACATATCTTGTAAATAGGGATCGTTTAAAAAAGATTCAGGGATGTCGAAATCTTTTAATACCTCAACTTTTTTAGTATCATTTACGTCCAATGAAACGGCAAAAAGATTTAAAGTATACAGAGTCATAACCCAAAAAAGCCAACGCATCCCACCCCCTAAAAATTACCTAAAGGGGATAAGTATAACACTATGTAATTAATGTATTATTAATTCTTTAAAAAGACATTGACTATTATGGGTTGTTACGTCAGCGATTTCTTCTTCCGAAGTCCCTAAAATCTGCGCTATTTTTTGGACAACCAATGCCGTATACGCAGGTTCATTGCGCTCTCCTCGATGGGGATGGGGGGTCAAATAAGGAGCATCAGTTTCGATTAAGAGTTTATCCCGTGGAATTTTAGGCAGTACCGCCACCAATTTTTTGGCATTGCTAAAGGTCACCACCCCCCCAATACCAAAATAAAAATTTTTATCGGCTAAGCTTAAGAGTTCTTCATCCGCATTGTAGCAATGAAGCACCCCTCCAATTTCATGGGCATTTTCTTCCACTAAAATTCTTTTGGCATCATGACTGGCATCGCGAATATGGACGATAAGGGGTTTTTTAACGGTTTTAGCTACGCGAATTTGAAAACGAAATGCCACTTCTTGAGACTTTTTTTCGGCGTGCTTTTCCGCGTCACTCCCCTCAAGACGGTAATAATCCAATCCACACTCCCCAATCGCCACACATTTAGGATGATTCGCATAGTGGATAAAATCAAGAGCATCCATCCCCGCTAAATCATACGGATGAACCCCTACGGCAAAATAGATTGAAGGGTATTTTTCCGCCAATTCAACGGCTCGAGGCAGGCTTAAAGGATCAGCTCCTGGAATAATAAAGGAGTGAACACCCGCGTCCAACGCACGTGCTAGTACTTCCTCCAAATCCTCATCATAACGTTTATCATCCAAATGGACATGGGTATCAATAATCATCATTTTACTAACCTCATTTTTCATAAAAAGGAGTATAACCTATTTTCAATACAATTTTTTTACGTTTTACAAAATTTTAAGCAAAGCATGACTATAATTTCACCTCTTCAAAAGTAAGCCAGTGTGGTGAAATGGTAGACACGCCGGATTCAAAATCCGGTGGCGCGAGTCGTGGCGGTTCGAGTCCGCCCACTGGTACCACTCCTTAATCTAAAACAATCCAAAAAAGTCCATAGAACCCCAGTAATACGAACTTTAACCCAATCTTCTAGTCTATGGCTATCCGCAATAATTCACTACTATCTAAGATTTTTAGGGATAGGATTAGGGATACAAATTTTAAAATATCCCTATCTTTTGCAGAGGTATCCCTATGGCTCGTAAAACTCTTCCACTATCTGACAAAGAAATCAAAAATGCAAAATCTTCTGAAAAAGAGTATAAATTATTTGATGGCGGCGGATTATATTTATCAGTACAACCAAATGGTTCGAAAGGGTGGCGGCTGAAATATCTTTTTCAAGGAAATGAAAAGCGTATTTCACTTGGAACCTACCCCATAGTTTCTTTAGCCGATGCCAGATCAAAGCGTGAAGAGTATAAAAAAGCGATTGCTTCAGGAATAGATCCATCACAAGAGAGAAAATTAAATAAAATAAAATTACAACTAGAACAAGATGAAGTTCAAAATACTTTTGAAAATATTGCAAAAGAGTTTTTGGAAAAACAAAAATTACGTCTTGGAGAAAAAACGTATCAGAAAAAGGAGGGACGATTTAAAAATCATATATTTGGTTCTATCGGTTCAAAAAATATTGACGATGTCACAGTTCAAGAGATCTTAGCCATTATCCGGAAACTCGAAGCAAAAGGGCAGAATGAGACTGCTCACCGTATTTTAAATTTGATTGATCAAGTATATCAATACGGATTGGCTGTTGGACGCGTAAAACATAACATTGCAGCTGATATTAATCCCCGCCTTGCACTGAATCCAATTGTTGTTAAGCATATGCCAACTATCATCGATCCAAAAATTATAAAACTCTTTCTTAAAGGTGTTAATTGCTACAGAGGGACATTAGCGGTCAAAACAGCACTACAGCTTATGCCTTTTGTTGCTCTACGCCCTGCAAATATTCGTGCGGCAGAGTGGAAAGAATTTGATTTTGATAAAAAGATTTGGCGAATTCCAGCAGAAAAAACTAAAATGGGTTCTGAACATTATGTGCCATTGACGGATAGTATGATTAACATTGTCAAGATAATGGAACCTTTGACGGGACAGGGAAAATATGTTTTTTCTACACAAACAAAAGGAACCGATCATCCTTTGAGTGAGAACACTTTGACGAAAGGGATTCGTATTGTTTTGAAAAACGAAAAGATTGATGCTGATATGGTGAGTCATGGGGCACGGTCTATGTTCAGCACACTGGCTTATGAACATTTTCAGGAGCATAAGATGATTTCAGAAGTCATTGAGCGCCAGCTTGATCATCGGGAACGTAATAAAGTGAAAGATGCATATAACCACGCAGAATATTTGAATGAACGTAGAGCCCTCATGCAATGGTGGAGTGATTACTTGGACCAGTTAAAATCAGAACGTTAGTAGTAATTTTATGAATAAAAATATGCTATTTTACAATAATCTTCAACACGCTGATACCCGCCATAATGGCAAACTTCCCCATCATTGAGCACTTGTTTTGTCCTTTTGACTTCAGGTTAAAACGTATATTGAACCTTACGATTTATAGGAACCGCTTTGATTAAAAACGGCGAGACCCAATAGTAAAACTTCACTGTCATTTTACCTATCCCATTGCTCATCAATTGTGTGTCTCTAAACTCACGTATGTAATTTAAATGTTTATGATGACGGTCTCCATAGATATGTACTAGAAAGCAATCATTGTTGTCGAATGTTTTAATTACGGTGCCACAATAAGGACAGAGAGTTTTATCCGGTTCTCCTCGATAGGTAACCATGCGCGGTACTACTTTTCTACCGCATGATGGACAGGTAATCCGATCATCTTTATGCTTGGATTCGTGTACTTTATTTCGCTTATCCTGTGCAGAAAAAATGAGCTGAATATTTTTGGCACGAAACCCTTTTTGATCTTCGCCCAGTTCGAATTCAACATCATCATTCCCCGAGGGGACCGATGGGTGTTTCCACTCACCGATTCGAAAGAAGATATCCTCTTTTAACCCTTCCGAAAATATAAATCCGAATCCTTTTTCAGGGTTGTAAAATTTAACCGTTCCGCGCATGAGCTTTATCCAATACTACTTACAATTCATCGCTTCACGCCCGGCAAACTGATCATTACGCATATAGATCAGATTCACACTGCACTGATTCCCATACGCTTGTCTGCTGCATGTAGCCGTATAACCATCGATCGATACTTTTCCCGCACCGTATTGACTGCATTGCTGAACCAATGATCCTTTAGCGTTTTGTATCGATTGAGGAAGTTTGAGATTAGAATAAACAAACCGTTCATCCGTAATAT
The DNA here is from genome assembly GCA_020721585.1 of Sulfuricurvum sp. Taxonomy (GTDB): domain Bacteria; phylum Campylobacterota; class Campylobacteria; order Campylobacterales; family Sulfurimonadaceae; genus Sulfuricurvum. The sequence continues at coordinate 49,378 of DYMK01000009.1, read as the reverse complement.
CTCGGGCTTCATTGTTTTGCACTTTATAGTTTTTGTAGGTCTTATTTCCACCTATTTCTTGGATGTTTACCAGCTTCATTGTTCCTGTGTCGCTATAGACGGTAGAAACCAATTTTCGATTGCCGATATTGTTTTCACTTTGAGCCCCTAATGGAAGCATTGAGGTTGAGAGAGCAAGCCCTTGCATCTGGATATACGATACGTCACTTTGATCAATGACACGGTTGTTTTTTGCATACGCTGGAGCGGTATCGGTAAGAAGCATATATTTAAACGTATCAATCGTACGAAACACAAACGGATGCTCGATATCGATACATCCCATCTCTCTTTTCATCATTACCGGTTTGCTATAGATATTCGTTTCACCGCCATCGACTATGAGTTTACCTGATGCCTCTTCGCAGAATGCTCTTGCCATTTCCGTTTGACTTTTAAATGGTGCGTACTTGATTAGGTATTTATTCCCTTTTTGCTCCGTTACATACTCGGCAAATAGTGATTCAATCGTTTTAGAGACCTTCGGCTTCGCAAAGTTCTCTGTCGCTACCGCTTCACTAAACGTGACCACCATAGTATCGGGATAGCGTTTGGTTTTAGCCGTATAGATGGTTTTACCGGTATCGATCGATTTACATGTCGTGTCGTAATAAAAGTTCTGAGGTCTTAGAGCATCAGCATCAAATATAAAACCTCGTTTGAGACGCTGATCGCTAAAGTACTCTCGAAAGTCACTGCGTGATTTAACAAAGAAATATTTATCTTCGGGTTTGAGTTTGGTATATTCATTTCGTTGTTCGCTTGAGAGTGCTTTGACTTTAGCATGATCAAGGCTGTGTGCGTCTACCGTATCTCCGAAACTGTCCTTGATTGTAAAATAGACATCTCCCCCGTATGCGAAGCATTGACGCTCCAGCATATCTTTAGCATCCTCACTCCGGGTTTTATACGTTGTTCCCCCTCCAATAAGGGGAAGTTCTTCAATCGGTGTGACTACTTCAATGGTATTAGACGCATCGGTCGTTTTTACTTCAATCTTCATCTCTTTCATTCCAGCGATAAAGGAATTAGAAATAGGCTGTTGATCGGCATATAATGCGCTGCTTAGCGCTAAGGCTATAAGTATATTTCTTGAATTCATAGTGCAGTTTTTTCCTTTCTTTTTCTGCTTACATAGCTATTACTATTTGTGTGAAGTAGTATAACATAAGTACACTCTAAATAGTAATTACTAATTATTTGGAGCTGCATTGAGAACACTGGAAGATCTGAGTCAAGAGGATGTCGATGAGCTATATAAACGTATCGGAAAAAACGTCAAAGCGCTTCGTGAACTCAACGGTTTAACTCAGCTTGATCTCTCATTTGCGATGAATCTCAAATCTCCGGGTCTGATCTCTCAAAGTGAGCTCTATCTCGACAAACAGCACTTTAATATTAAGCACCTCTATCAGATCGCCCATATTCTCGAATGCGACATCACCGATTTTTTTAAAGTCGATTAATTCTCTCTTTAGGCGATGTATCGCTGTAAGTGAGATCGTTTTGGGGTGGAGTGTTTTTTACGCTCCCCTTGGTAATAAATCAAGTATTCACTGCTTTTTTCATCATTGCACGCGGTGAGCATCAGCAATACCGGTTCATCCTCAGAATTGGTTGTATGGGTAAAAATATAACTGTGTCCCAGATAGAGATAGCGAACACATCCGTTCTCTAACTCAAATGACTTACCGCCCCGTACAATCGACTCGGCATAACGCTCCGCCGTGGGTTTGGATTTAATGCCGAACCGTTTTTTTAGCCGCTTTAATGCATGGTGAGTGAGGACAATAGTCATCTTATCCTCCGTAGGTGTTCATGACCAGCGCATACAGAGCACCGGAACCAAACACGATCATATCAATCAGGACCAATACTCCGGCGATACGTTTGATTTTAATCATCATGACTATATCCTCCGCAAGAACTTATCCCATGACTGCTGCCACAACAATGCATATCAACCCCATAAGGGTTGCCGCAAACGTCGACATTCCCCATCATCGGCAAGCCGGAAGAGGGATTAATCCTTCTCCCTTGATATCCTTGGTGATATCCAAACGAATTCTCGTTCTTGGTGAAGAGATCGAAATCGTTGATAAAGCTGTGGCTGTTCTGCTTCCACGTCTTCGTAGTAGATAATGACGCTTTGTAATTTAGGAGCATACGAATAAACAGATAGACCAGTGCGATCAATACGAATAGTTTTAGCATCTTTTTTCCTTTGTTGTTTCATCGTTGTGTGAATCTTTCTATATTGTGCCGGAGCGATTAGAAACGCTCTAACAAATTTCTCACCCAAGGAGTCTCTCTATGGGTGAGGAGATAGCACAATAGAGCTCCGAGTAGCACACCGACAATGCTTTGCAGATAGTCGGTGAATGTTTGGGCATGCCATGCTAATACAAATGCAGGGAGATAGAATCCTCCCCAGATGATGAGCCGTTTCATAATTCGCTCTTTTTTATCGATAGCCCTTGCGGGTTTTGTGCTCTAGTAGCTTCTCATAGGCTCTGTGTGCATCGAATCGGTTCGAATAGACCTCTGTTATGGTTCGGGTCGCACAAGAGCGCAGGAGGCTTCCGTACGTGCGGATGAGCAGACTTTCTCCAAAGAGGTTATCGATCAGTTCGATACGGTAGTATCGCAAGCGGTTATTGACCGCTCTGCTCAGGGTTGTTTTCATAAGGGTGATTATGGGTTTTATTCAAACGTTTCCCGATCAAACCGGCAATGCCGATAAAGACCAACGAGAGTGCCGCGATTAATACCGCTTGACTGCTTTCTGCTGAAGGGGTTTTCATCCAATACCCGGATGCTATCCCGCAGCCGATAGCAATGATCAAATAAAGTGTTTTAGAGTTTTTCATGATCTTCTCCTTTTTTTCTAATAGGCAGTACAACAGCAAAAAGGGTATCGTTGTAACCAATCCCTATTTTTTCGAGTTCACCGGAGGAAAGTTTTTCCAGCACTGCTTCGATATTAACAGCAAACTCATCGTACGCATAAATCTCACTTCGTGTATAGGTTTCGGGGATATCTCCGACAAACGCATTGAGTTCTCTTAGATCAGGATCATCGCGATAAAGCGCTGCCATTTCCTCACACCCTTGTCTGATTTTTTCCAATCGCGCTGCTTTGTGTTTTCCTCTTGCATTTCTCATGTATAGGGCATACGCCATCACAGCAATCAGAACAATAGTAGTAATCCATACGAATATATTACACATTTTTCTCTCCGTGTTTCTCCATCAATTGCAGTTTTAGCTTCAACTCCTCGATCTGGAGCGTCTTTAAACGCTGATGCTCGATTAGTACAATGACGCTGTCCAGTTCTGCTTCTCGAAGATGCTCACTCACTTCCCCTTTGAGCTTTGCGTAGTGTGGAGCGTTCCAAACGCTATCCTGACCTCCGAAAATAATCTGCTCCATCTCATCGCCTCGGGTGTGATGGGCTATTCGCTCATCGATAAGGGCAATGAGCTCTTGGTTGCTGAGTGTTTTAGGACGTCTGATCAGACCGAAGGTGTTGAGCATCAACCAGAGCGCCCCGATTGTCATCCCCGATATTAGGATTGTCATTATGATATTCATACTAGTCATGGTCAATTCCTTTGATATTTTCTGCTTCTTCATTTTTTCGTCGATCGCTCATCCATGCCCTGCTGGAAAAGGCAATCAGCAAATAGAGCGTATAAAAAATCCAACCTAGCCATAGAATCGGTGTCGGGGAATCCTTGCCGATTACTTTACATAACAGGGGATCACTAAAGAGATCTTCACCACGGACAAAGTTCTCATCTTCACGATACCAGCCTCTATCCATACTAAGCCGTTTATGTTCTCCCCGGTACAATGTGCATTCAATGGTGTCACCTCTATCAAAGCGCTCCAATACGAATTGCTTCTCCGCCTCTTTATGGTAATCCTCTTGCAGTAGGACGGGTGCAAGCACACTGATCAATATCCCTAACATCATTGTTCCGCTCTCACGAGAAAATGCGATTATCAATAAACCGATAATCCCGATAAAGATAGCCGCACTTCCAAACTCAGGATGTACTGCTGTACTCTCTTGAAACATAGCCATATTCATAGCCGTTCCCCTTTCGTTTACAAGAAGAGCAATCAAAGATCACTCTTCACAAAATGACTTCGTTTTATCCGAAATCAGACATCAGAAGATCCTCCTCTGATTGGGCCTTTTTTTACAATTCGACAGTGACAAAAATCTGATCAGGATCTTTGGCTGTAAGGTGAAAAGAGTGCGTTAGTCTTACACGGCTCTTTTCCAAAAAGTGAGAACGTTCTCGGTCGCGACTGGGAAAATTTTAGCAGTGAATCAAAGGAAATTCAAGAGGGTTTTATTCGTATTCTAAGTTAATAAGATAACGATCAATAAGTTCAGTAAATTTTTTTCTAGCAAGAAATTTAATTGTCAATTTATCAAGCTGAATTGCTTCAGCTATAAATGATGATCTCAATAGATGAAAATGCTGAAGTAAAAAATTTATGATTTGATTTTTATCTAAATGTCTTTCATGCTTTTGCCTATGGATAAGCAAAAAAAATTGATTTCTTTCATTTTCATATGATATAGATGTTTCAATGTCGAAAGGATTAAAGTTTTTAATTTCAATATCATGATCAGTTATATTTTTGAAAAAATCAGTACATTTTTGTTCAATAAATAGCTTATTTGTATCAAATGCATCTTTGTTGTTTATCACTACTAAATTTTTGATACGTAATTCTTTTTGGTAATTCATTTCGAGTTCAATTTCTTTAAGACTACGTTTGTCTTGGTTTAAGAAACAGTCTAAAGCAATTGATTTTAAACGAGGCTCAATATCACCATATTCCTTCTCAATATTTTGAATCCAATTGTCAAATTCATGCCTTGCAATAATATCATTTACTTGTAGTTCCATTTGATGCTCGAAATGAGCTTCGGTCTTTTTCTTACGATTTTTTTTGGTTTTTTCTGATGATGCGATTGAGGGATCGTAGAGAAGAGTGAAATCTGAATGTTTTTCATAAATATTAAGTTTTTCAATAGGTATGTGTTCAGCAGTATAAAGGGTGTATTCAGAAACGTTTAAAGATTTTGCGTGCGAACTGCCTTCCACAATTTTACATATCTCTTCAATGTCTTCAGTCGAAAGCATAGCAATAAATTTTTCTATAGGTTTCATTTTCTTCTTGTCTTTTCGAAGCCTATTTCCAGCATTTCTTCGAGTAATTCCAAAAATATTTTGATAACCAGTTAATCTTAAATCATATGCACCCATTTATAAACCTTAAAAAAATATGAGGATGTTTTCGTCAGAATTTTACAATTTTTTAGATTAAAAAAACTTCATAATTGTGCAGTCCAAATCGGATTAATTCATTACACAAGGATTCATATGGATCAGGAAAGACTCGTTCGAATATCAGAGGTACAACGGCGTGTAGGGCTAGGTAGAAGCACCATATGGTTGTGGATTAAGCAAGGGCGATTTCCTAAAGGAAAGAAGTTGGCAGCAAGTGTGACGGTATGGCATGAGTCGGAGATTAGAGCATTCATCGCAGGAAACTGGAATGTTAAATAAAGAAGTAGATGAAGAGACAGCGGCAACTATCTCTTCTTGTGAAGGTTCTGGCGAAAGAACTAAGGAAGTATACAACAATCCTATTTGGGAAAAAATATTGACCAAGCAATTTTATCAAATTGTACGGTCATTTGACAAAATTACGCAAGCAAGTATAGATAGTATTGTGTTAAGTATATTGTGTGCATTGCCGGCGTTATGTAGCGGTGCAACAGTTAGTCAAGAAAAAGATGCAAAAGGGCGACCGATCATCTTGTTTTTTGCCTATTTTGCAAGATCGGGCATGGGAAAATCGGTATTAGCTAATACCGCGCGAAAATATTTGTTATATTGGTTAGATGATCAGTACTCAAAGGCAGAGAAAAAATCAAAAGATACAGTATATCCAGATGTGTTTCTGGATGCTGCTTCGGCTGAGGGATTTGAGCAATCGATTTTTGCCAAGAGTGCATTACATTCTTTTTTGGATGAATACGGGAAGTTTTATAGAGCATCCAAGAATGACACAGTAAAAGCTAGTTTATTAAGAGCACTCATGCAGATTTTTGATTCAGGTGTTTTGATCACCCGAAAACTCAAAGACAGTAAGCGTTCTCAACATCTGATGGTACAAGGCATGGGGCTATATGCTGCAAGTACGATAGGCCCATCAAATCTGACGCAATCAGATATGAGAGATATGATTAGTGATGGTATGCTGAACCGTTTTTTAGTCATTTTCGGCGAGTTCAAAGAGATTCCTATCCGTCAAGAACTATCGAAAAGCGATGCAGAATCGATAGAACGCTTTGCGCGCACTTTTCATGAGTACGCGTCTGAAAAATCATTTTATTTGGGACATGAAGCTACAGAGATTTATCAGCAGTTTCATCAGTCAATTAATAAACGATTCCGCCAAAAATACGACATGTTTGACGATACGGCCGGCTTTGAAATCCGACTTTTAACGATTGTGCAGCGAATCGCAATGCTATTGCAAGTATGTATCAATATAGAAAATGCGTCACCGCACATCATCGAAATCAGTGGAAATGCTATGGGACGTGCTGTCCAAATGCTGAATTATCTGCATCAAAAACACTTTCAGAAAGTGCTTTTGTATGCGCAGGAAAAAACAACTGGAAAAACAACACTTGAAGAAAAAATCAAAAAACAGCTGAACAAAGATGAACCTCAAGTTTTACGGACAATTGTCCGTAATGTAAGTCCTGCTACGACTACTGAAGTTCAGACAATTTTAGAACATTTAGTAGAAATTCGATGGGCAAAAAGAGGTAATGGTAATACTTATACTAAGGATATAACCGACACCGACAAAAGTGCATAAATCCCAATGATTTGGGACTTAATAAATGTTAAGAATGAAAAGTGGTATACCGACAAGAGCCGACCTTAGTCGGTTGTGTCGAGATCTATAAATACTAATCAACTGACATGTTTACCCCTAATCTAAGGGAGTTACACACTTTTGTCGGCTGTCGGTGGATTGTTTAGAAGGAAATAAAATGGAATTAAATGAATTAGAAAAAACGATTGTTGAAATAACGTTAATAAGTGCGGATGTGCGTAAAGAAAATATCCGTTGGCTTGCCAAGCAAAACAGTCTTATGGTCTATGAAGTCTTTAAACTAAAGAAAAATCATTTTCATAAACTTAAATCGGGTGGTGTTATTACTGATCTGATTTTGCTTGATATGATTGCATTTTTCTTTGCAGTTAAAGAGTTGCTTGAATCGACAAAACTTCCTACAAAAAAGAATCGTTCAAATGACTTAGCACGGTTACGGAAAATAGCGCGAAATCAGGCTATACAATGCAAAAAAGTTAGAAAAACCCCAAAACGTGATAAGTTAATTAATTTACAAAATAACATTATTACGTGGATTCAAGAAGGACTTTCCGATCGCTCGATTGCGGAAATGATATCAAGCAAAAAGAAATTAAATATTTCGCATACCGAGATTTCACGCTTTCACAGAGAATTGAAGGAGAATGGTCATATTGAAAAATAAAGCTATTGTAATACCAATTACTTCTGAGATAAAGTGCCATTTAATGGTGCTTTTTGAAGCAAATAAGTTAGCCAAACGATATCAATTAAGAGAACTATATTTTCATTCAAAAATTGTTGCTCAATCATGGGATGAACTAGTTGATTTTGTGTCAGTTTTTGATGCATTTAATCGAAATTCACTTTCTGGTAGTATGGATTATCACGTAGGTGAAGTAAGGTTTAGATTGGTTGCAAATAAAGATAAGCCACCTAAGTTAAATGCTTTTATGTATCGTTCAGGTCAAGAAGCTTTGAATTGTCATTACTCAAAATATGAAACATTGTTGATTGCCAACAAGCTCTCAAAAATTATTAGTAAGTTGGATTTGGAGAATGGCTCTCAATGAATGTTACAACAAAAGGTCTTTCTATGATTGAAACACCTTATATATTTTTTTAGGTTATAGGATGATGCATAAGCTAATATTGGCTAAAATCTATCAACTATTCTTCTAAGGTGAGTGATGGCTTCTAAAAAAGATTTATCTGAACGCGATATCTGTACAAAGCATATTACCCCTGCGTTAATATCAGCCGGTTGGAACTTGCATTCTCAAATTCGTGAAGAAGTTGGCTTTACTGCTGGACGGATACATGTGCAGGGCAAAATCATTAGACGCGGTGAACAAAAGCGAGCCGATTACGTCCTTTATTTCAAACCCAATATCCCCATTGCTATCATTGAAGCTAAAGACAATAAGCATAGTGTTGGCGCTGGTATGCAACAGGGGCTTGGATATGCAGAAATTCTTGATATTCCATTTGTATTTAGCAGCAATGGTGATGGCTTTTTAGAGTATGACCCAACGCAATCTAATGGCGCATTAGAACGAGAAATTCCTATGGATGCTTTCCCGTCACCCGATGAACTTTGGCGTCGGTATAAAATCCACAAAGGGATCATTGAAGAAGAATCGGAAAAAATTGCTCTTGCTCCGTATTACATCGATGATCCTCGCCGTGAACCTCGTTATTATCAAAAAAATGCCGTTAACCGTACCGTAGAAGCGGTAGCCTGTGGTCAAAAACGAGTGTTACTGGTCATGGCGACTGGGACAGGGAAAACTTACACTGCTTTTCAAATCATCTATCGCCTTTATAAAGCCGGACGAGCCAAACGTATCCTTTTTCTTGCCGATCGTAATATCCTCGTGGACCAGACTAAAATCGGTGATTTCAAGCACTTCGGTGACAAAATGACTAAGATTACCAACCGTACGGTTGATAAGTCTTTTGAAATCTATCTCTCACTCTATCAAGCGATTACCGGTGTGAGCGAAGAGAAAAAGATTTTTAAGGAGTTTAGCCCTGATTTTTTCGATCTTATCGTTATTGATGAAGCACATCGCGGAAGTGCTGCTGAAGATAGTCAATGGCGTGAGATTTTAGATTATTTCACTACTGCCGTACAGGTAGGTTTGACCGCTACTCCTAAAGAGACTAAATACGTGAGCAACATCTCCTATTTTGGTGAACCGGTGTACACCTATTCGCTTAAACAGGGGATCGATGATGGATTCCTCGCTCCATACAAAGTTATCCGTTTTTCACTTGATCGTGACGTTGAGGGATGGAGACCATATGAAGGGCAAAAAGATGATTATGGCAATGTAATCGAAGATCGTGAATACAATACCAAAGACTTTGATCGGAATGTTATCCTGACACAGCGTACCGATCTTGTCGCCCGCAAGGTAACTGAGTTTTTGAACGAAACCGATCCTTACATGAAAACGATCGTCTTTTGTGTCGATATCGACCACGCGGAACGGATGCGTCAAGCGCTGGTGAATGCTGCTCCTGAAATGGCTAAAAAAAGCCGAAAATACGTGATGCGTATCACGGGTGACAATGAGGAAGGGAAAAAAGAGCTGGATAACTTCATCGACCCAGAATCCACGTATCCCGTCATCGCTACAACGTCTAAACTCATGACGACGGGGGTGGATGCACAGACGACAGGATTGATTGTTCTCGACTCCAATATCGGTTCTATGACTGAATTTAAACAGATCATTGGGCGTGGTACACGAATCAACGAGATTTATGGCAAGTTTTTCTTTACGATCATGGATTTTCGCAATGTCACGCACCATTTTGCAGATCCCGATTTTGACGGTGATCCGGTACAGATTTATGAACCAAAAGGGGATGACCCCGTTGTTCCTCCAGAGGATGAAGATGACTCTGAAATTACACCGATGGATGAAACAATACTGATCCACGATGTTCCTGATATTACCATCAATGGTGATGAGACGACAAAACCCACTCGTCATACCGTAGGCAACGTTCAGGTGGCTGTTCTGGGAACGCGGGTACAATTCGTCGGAGCTAATGGCAAACTCATTACAGAATCACTCATCGACTACAGCCGTAAAAATATTCACAACCGCTTTGCAAGCCTCGATGAGTTTTTACAAGAGTGGAATAAAGCCGAGCAAAAAGAGGCAATTATCTCTGAACTTCAGTCTCAGGGTATCTTCTTCGATGAGCTGGAACGAGAAGTTGGCAAAGAGGGGCTTGATCCATTCGATCTTATCTGCCATATTGCTTACGAGCGTCCTGCTCTCACACGTGCTCAGCGTGCCGGAAAGCTCAAAGGCGGTAACTACTTCGACACCTATGGCGATAAAGCTAGAACCGTCATCAACGCACTGCTGGATAAATACACTGAAGAAGGGATCGAGAGTATCGAAGACATCGGGATACTCAAAGTCCGCCCATTTAATGAGATCGGAACTTCTATCGAACTTGCCCGTCTCTTCGGAAACGGCAGAGAAGGCTATGAAAGCCTAATCAAAACCATCGAACATCACCTATACGCATCTTAAGGAATTAACTATATTATGGCCGACATTTCAAACATCGTAAAATCGATCCAAAACATCATGCGTACCGATACAGGAGTTGATGGTGACGCACAGCGTATCAGTCAGCTCGTATGGATGCTCTTTCTAAAAGTCTTTGATACCAAAGAAGAAGAATTCGAACTCGAAAAGCCTAATTATCGTTCCCCAATCCCAGAACCGCTACGTTGGCGCAATTGGGCGGCAAATGATGAAGGGATGACGGGCGATGATCTGATCAACTTCATCAACAACGATCTTTTCCCGACACTAAAAGAGCTCGATGTAACGATGGATAACCCGTATGCCCCGCTGATCAAAGGGATGTTTGCAGACGCCTACAACTACATGAAATCAGGGACACTTTTACGTCAAGTGGTCAACAAGCTAAGTGCGATCCATTTTGACAGTCTCTCCGAACGTCATCTCTTTAACGACATGTATGAGCGTATCTTGCGTGATCTCCAAAGTGCCGGTAATGCGGGTGAATACTATACCCCTCGCGCTGTAACCGAGTTCATTGTTCGCACCGTCGATCCAAAACTGGGAGAAAAAGTATTTGACCCTGCATGTGGAACAGGTGGATTTTTGATCAGTTCGATTAACCATATTATGCGTCACGGTGTCAAAACGGCTGATGATCGTGTAACGTTGGAAAAAACCATCCACGGTATCGAGAAAAAACAGCTCCCATATATGCTCGCTATGACAAACCTAATCTTGCACGACATCGAGCGTCCCGATATTCGTCATGACAACTCTCTCATTCGACCGCTAAAAGACATCACCCCAGCTGAGCGAGTAGATTGTATCGTTGCGAATCCTCCCTTCGGAGGGACAGAAGAACCCGGTATCGAGAACAATTTCCCCGCTGCCTATCGTACCCGTGAAACGGCGGACCTCTTTTTACTCCTCTTTATCCAGATGCTAAAACCTCGTGGTCGTGCAGGGATCGTCTTGCCCGATGGAACGCTCTTCGGTGATGGTGTAACGGCGCGGATAAAAGAAAAGCTCTTAGAAGAGTGTAATCTCCACACAATCGTCCGACTCCCTAATGGTATCTTCGCACCCTATACCGACATCAATACCAATCTCCTCTTTTTTACCAAGGGTGAACCGACCAAAGAGATTTGGTATTATGAACAGCCGCTTCCGGAAGGGTACAAAAAATACACCAAGACCAAGCCAGTTCGTATCGATGATTTCGCTGGATTGAGTGAGTGGTGGGATAACCGTATAGAAAATGAACTGGCGTGGAAAGTCAGTATCGATACCATCAAGGCAAATAATTATAATCTTGATGTCAAGAATTCTCACCGAGGGGAAGAAGAGCATATTTATACAACTGATGAAATTGTCGAAAAACTCCATGCATCATTTTTGAAATGTGATGAATTATTAGTTACACTAAAAAGTGAGTTGAAATGAGCAATTTAGTGCCCATTAAAGCACTTTTTGATTTTGAAAAAGGACAGCTCCAAAGCAGTAAAAATACAGCTGGAGAATATACTTTTATCACAGCTTCAGCAGAATGGAAAACACATGAAACGTATACTCATGATTGCGAAGCTTTAATTTTTGCGATGGCGGCTTCTGGCTCACTAGGACGTACTCATTATTTTAATGGAAAATTTATTTCTAGTGATCTATGCTTCATACTCACTCCAAAAGAAAAATACAAAGATCAGATTGATTTGAAGTTTTATCATACTATTTTTAATGATCTTCGAGAAAGTATTGTCAAACAAACAGCAACTGGAACATCCAAAATATCTATCAATAGAGCAAATTTTGGGAATTTTGAAATTCCATTTTTTGATAAAGAACATCAAGAAACTGTCAGAAAAAAGCTTGGAATAATTCATCCGATACAGCAAGAATTTTCGGCTGAACTACAAACTCAATCTGCACTAATTTCTAAACTCCGCAGTTCTATTCTCAGTGATGCGGTAAGTGGCCGTCTCGTTCTGCAAGACCCCACTGATGAACCTGCCAGTGTACTATTGAAACGGATCAAAGCTGAAAAAGAGCGATTAATTAAAGAGGGTGAACTCAAGCTAGACAAACCTCTTTTTCCAATTTCTGCTGATGAAATTCCTTATGAGTTGCCTGTTGGGTGGATGTGGGGCAGACTTGGAGATATCGCTAACCTTGTTGAATTTGGCACTTCATGTAAAGCAAATGAAGTTGGTGATGTTCCCGTAATCAGCATGGGTCATATCCAAAATGGAAAAATATTAAGTAGAAACTTCAAGTTTCTTAGATCTGATAATAGTGATTTACCAAAACTTTTTTTACAGCAGAATGATCTAGTTTTTAATAGAACTAATAGTTATGAACTTGTTGGAAAAACAGCTTTATTTGAAGGTGAAAATAACAAATACACATTCGCATCATACTTAATTAGAGTTCGGTTATCTTCTTGTGTAAATGCAAAATTCTATAATTTTTGTATGGGATCATCATATTTTAGAGAAACACAGATAGAGCCTCAAATTGTAAAGCAATGTGGGCAGGCAAATTACAACGGAACTAAGCTAAAAAATACGTTAATTCCGATTCCACCATTTGTCGAACAACACCGTATCGTTACTAAAATTGAACAGCTTATGACTACCTGCGATGCGATAGAAGCGGAAGTTGCTAAAAGTCGTGCTAAAGCTGATCGATTGATGCAGACTATTCTTAAAGAGGCGTTTGATTAAATGGAGCAACAATGAACAGTTATTTTTTATCCTCAGAAGAAGTTGCGATAGGACCATATATTAAGCCTATCCAGCGTATTTCACTTTATTCTGCGCAAGAATGGGAAGAATTTACTGAAGAGTGGCTAGATATTAAACGCAAAGAATATGTAAGGGTAGAAAGACTTGGCGGAGCTGGAGATATGGGGCGGGATGTAGTTGCCTACATTGATGAACGTAAACCAAACTATAAATGGAATTGTTATCAATGTAAACATTATGCTAATTCATTAGCACCTAGTGATGTATGGCAGGAATTTGGCAAAATTATCTATTATACATTTATGGAAGAATATCCTATCCCTAATAAATATTTTTTTGTTGCTCCGAAAAGTGTTGGAACTAGCCTATCAAATCTGTTAAATAAGCCTGATAAATTGAAACAAGAAATCAAAGATCATTGGGATTCACATTGTAAAGATAAAATTACTAAGACAAAATCAATACCATTAGAAGGAGAGTTGCTCAAATACTTTGAAGCCTTTGATTTTTCAATATTTGATAAGAAACTTCCAAAAGAAATTATTGAAGAATATAAATCCCATTCTCAATATATAACTAGATTCGGAGGAGGGTTGCCTCCTCGTGAAAAACCTCAAGTAATTCCTAATACTATTCAATCCAATGAGAATAGATATATTCAACAATTAATTCTTGCATATAAATCTGACAAACCGGAAAATGATTTTAAAACGCTTGAAGAGATCATAAGTCACAAGATATATAGCAAGCATTTTGCAAGAGCCCGCGAGAATTTTCATATTGCTGAACAGCTGAGAAATTTTAGTAGAGATAATTTAGGTGAGAAAGTTTTTGACGACTTTCAGCAGGAAATATTTCATGGAGTTGTCGATATGGCTGAAGATGAAAGCTTTTACAGTGGATTTGAAAAAGTAAAAAAAGTAGAGTTGCAAGCTACGCATATAAATATTGATTCAAATCCTTTAAAAGAAAGGTGTATTACACAAGATAAAAAAGGTATATGTCATCAGCTTGCTAACGATGGAAAATTAACATGGATTGATGACGATGAATAGAATTTATGTTTTTAATAATGCAATTGAAACAGGTTTGAGAGTACTGGTGATTTTACGTACTGCTTTTCCTAATACTTTGGATTTACAACAAATTTTATATTACGATTATTTGACAGTTCATAGTGGCGATGTAAAGGATGGACCAAAGAGTCTTCATCCTCAAGTGCCCAATCGATCAGGTGAACTTTTTGTGCGTAGGAAAATTTTAGAAGATGGTCTTGAACTATTCATTTCAAACGGATTGATTGAAAAAGTGTTTACTCTACAAGGCATAGAGTACAGAGCAACAGAAAATGCAAGTCCCTTTCTTGATATGCTAAATGAACATTATACGCTCGAACTCATGGAGCGTGCTCAATGGGTTGTGTGTGAATTTCAATATAAAGCAACTGAAGAGTTGGAAAAATTCATCAAAAATAATCTCGATAAATGGGGTGGTGAGTTTACTTTTTGTAGTATAGGAGCAAATATTTATGAGTAATTCCAATCAAGGATTTTTTTTAAAAGAATTACGATTAACTGGTATAGACCTTGAACCCGCTATAGTGACTTTAAAAAAAGGTTTAAATGTAATATCAGGACCTTCTGATACAGGTAAAACATTTATTTTTCAATGTATTGAATTTTTATTAGGAAGATCTAGACCTCCAAAAAATGTGCCTGAAGCAAGAAAGTACACAAAATCTTTTCTCCAAATTCAGACCTATTTAGGCAAAAATTATACATTAGAACGAAGTTTAAAAGGCGGTGATTTTAAAAAATATGATTTTGAACTCTCGGAAATTGATGATAGTACTAAACATGAAAAATTCAGCGAAATAGAACTTTCTGATTTTTTACTTTCACTCGGAGGAATGAAAGGTAAAAAGGCAAGAAAAAATCAAAAAGGAGAAACAAAAAATATTACTTTTAGAGTATTGCATAATTTTTTTCTTTTGGGTGAAATCGAACTTCAGTCTGAAATGTCTCCTATACAAAAAGAACAATATGTAGATAAGACATATTTGGAAAATGTCTTTAAGTATTTGTTAACAGGGCAAGATGATGGTAACATTATTGTAAAAGCTGATAAAAATACAGTTGCCAACCGTAAGGTTAAAATGGAACTCTTGGATGAGTTTATAGCCTCTTCATATGAAGAACTATCAGGAATCAGTGGTGCTATAACAGAACCTCAGATAAATAGTCAACTTGACAAATTAAATAATAGTATGACAACATTGAGTCAGGAATATGCGCAATTTAAAAAGATTTTTGATGAACATTATCAAGAAAAGAAAACTATAGAGCAAAACATTAGAGAAAAACAATCAAGAATTGTTTACTTGGATGATTTACTCATAAGAGCTGACATCCTTTCAGAACAATATATGAGTGATATCGCTCGATTACGTTCGACAATTGAAACAAGTTTAACATTGAGTTCTTTAGATAGTTCATCATGTCCTATGTGCCATAGTAAGCTTGAGAGTAGAATAGAAATCAATATGGATATGGTTGTGCAGTCAAGCCATGCAGAAATTGAGAAAATAACTGCATTACTTAATGAGTTAATCGATACTAAAAGAATGTTTAACGATGAAAAAAGACTACTTGTATCCAAATTAGAAGAAGATCAAAATATAGCAGATTCTATTACTGAAGTTATTGAACATCAAATTAATAATGAAATGGCAAGAATTTCAAACTTTTTGAACCTTTATGGAGATAAAAAGGCAGATTTATCAAAAGCGCAACTGATAATGAAGAGAATTACACAATACGAGTCTGACAAGACAACAATAGAAAAATTTTTAGATAAAGTGAAAGATCAAGAATCAACAGGGTTTATAGATCTTGACGTATCAACTGTGCTCCCTTTGCTGAGCATTTATGAAGCACTATTAAAAGAAATTAACTTTCCAAATTTAACAAAATTAAGTTACTCGGAAGGATTGCATGATTTTGTGATCAATGACAAAAATAGACAAGAATTTGGAAAAGGTTATAGGGCTATCACCTATGCAGCATTTATTGTCAGTCTTATTCAGTTGTTAAAAACAAAAACGTATCAAATTGGTTTGGCAGTTTTTGATTCGCCTTTGGTTACTTATAAAAAACCAAAGATGAATACAGATGATCTCATTTCAGTAGATTTGGCAGAAAATTTTTATCATTATTTGGCTCAACATTTTAAGGATCTACAGATGATCGTAATCGAAAACACCCCTCCACCAAATGGTGATACTGAAATTAATCATATCGAATTTACAAAAAATGATGAATTTGGACGTTATGGTTTTATTCCACACGTAAAAAAGATTGAAAAATGAATTTTCATATGAGAAAAGAGAAAAAATATTTCAGTTTTTTTAAATCAGGCAAGGTCTTTTTATCATGAGTTTTGGTCATGCACTTTATTATCCGTATATTCATATTCAAAGTGAAGAATGGCTCAAGCAAGCATATTTATTTTGGGATAAAATCTCTCGGATTGTGCCTGCTTCAGTTACTCCGGATGATGAAAGACTTGTTAGAAACTTCAATGATAAAACACGTTTTATTGAAAATATTGATCCAAGACAAGGTAGTATACTTTATAAAACAGCTGAAGATTTGTCACAATATTTTGATAAAAATATAGAATATTTTGATCAACTGAAATCATCAAAAGCAAGACTTGGTGAAGTATCATATATTCATAGTGATAAAATGAATGATTCTGTTGTAAAGTTGATTCAAAAAAATATTAGACATCCAAAAATAAATGGGTGGATTACTGTTGATAAAGAGATTGGTGATATTTACATGAAGCTTTTGGCTGCAAATATTGCAGAAGAATTTTCTGTTCCCTATGTAACTGACACGATGACACATCCAAATGATTTTAGTACAAGTTCGCACCGAACACCGAGTCTTTTTCAGGAGGAACTTATCAGTAGAGTTGGAAGTTTGATGATAAATGTAGTTCTACCTGATAATATGCATAATATTTCATATGATGAGCTGATTCTTTTTAAAGAAAAATATTCGGCTGAAAGGTATGCGTACTTTGATGAAATTAACAAGCTATCTGACCATATTCAAACTATAGATAATGAATCTGCGCTTCAAGATGCGATTCATCATTATAGTCGATCATTAGCACGGCAAACTGGGGAATTAAAAAAACAATATGAGTTGAATGGAATCATTACGATTAGAGGTACTATAAATATAGGTACTCCTGCATATATTGAGAGCTTGATGAATTTTATTCCAGAGAAATTTAAATTAATTGCATATGCTACTGGACTCATGTATGGTGTTATCACTCATTTGACTAATCGTCACGAAAAAATATTAGAAATCCGCAAGCAACCATTATCATATCTTTTGAATATTAATGCAGAATTGACCGAAAATGGTATTATTGATAGAGCAGGTAATTTGATTTATGGTATGCGAAAATGAAAAGCGCATCTATGAAGAAGAATTTTGGGGCATGTTGTGATTATTAAACTCAATGGCGGTGCTTCTGATGCCCATATGATGTCTCTCTCCGATATGGCAAAACTCTCCGATGCGCTTCAAAAACTTTCATACAATCTAGAATATCAACGATACGGAACCAAGCAACAAGAAATTTATATTCAGGCAAATAGAGAAGGTAGTTTTGAAATCATTCTTGGATTACTCGATCCGGCAACGGTTCAGGCATTAAAAGAAGGTATTGGTGCAGCTATTTTATATGACTTAATTAAAGGTATGCGATCGTACATTTTATTTACTGAAAAGCGTGCAGAGCTTAAACAGCTACTAGATCAAACATTTGAGCTTGCGGTATCACTCGCAGAGGCTGAATATTACGATGTTAATTTAGAACGAAAAAAGAAAAAAGTTGAACAAAATATTCAAATACTTAATAGTGAATTTGCTTCTTTCAATGCAGTCAAATCAATTGCTTCTATTGTAAGATCTTCAGAGGGAGAATCATACCTAAAGCCTTCATCGATTTCATTCAGTTATGCAGATGAGGAAGTCTCGGAGAGACTTGAAATTGATGCCTCTATTAAAGATCTTATTAATGCACATGAATCTGATACTATCAAACTTGAAAATCTTATCATCAGTGGCGTTCCAGATAAATTGTCTAGAGGAAGCAAATCGTTTATCATGGATGTTAACTTTATGGGAAAAGTTAAAGTCCGAGCCAATGACGAACAACTTACTGTAATCAGTGACTACTTCAGAGACAAAAAATCTATCAAAATAGAAATAGAACCTATCGTCAAAATGGGAACATTGGTTGAAACACGCGAAGGCAAGTTGATCAATGTCTTGGAGGTATAAATGATTATTACAAAATCAAGAATTCGAAAAATAGATAGCTATTTGACTCATTTTCAAGAAGGTGAGTCGATAAAGATTATTCTTCGAGATATAGAGCGTTTTCAGGATAGGCTGATTTCTTTGGGGTTTGATGAGAGCATGGCTGTTGGTTCTAGGATTTTGCCAGCTGTCATAGGCCCTGGAACAGAATACAATGCCAATGGACGTGAAGAAAAATTGCTGGATGAGCCAAAAGAGACTTTTAGTGTATTGCAAACACGCACAATTTATGATTGGCATAGTAATCCTCATACTGTTACAGGTTTGAGAGATTATGAACGATACAGAACCCGTTTTATCGATGCACCGTCGCAAGAATTATCAGTCGTGGAAGCAATCGATGGTAGCAAGGTTCTTTCTTCAGATACTATTGAAATTAATGGCGGAAATAAGCTTCTAATACAACATATAGTCAATGTGTTTTTGGAAATATGTAATGAATGTGAAATTGTTGATGTGGATTTTTTAAGTAGACAACAGACACCAATAATCAGACTAAATTGGCGGGTTTTGCCAGAGGGACAAATGCCTTGGCAAAGCATGAGAGAACCATTAACCGAATTACTTACCAAGACAAATATCGAAAATAAAGAGGACGCACTCAATAGATTTGAGTTCATGAATAATTTTAGTCCTGATTTTGTAGCCATTGGCAATGGTGCATTTAATGAATATGTGGTTTTTGGATTCCGTGAACGCAATCTGTATGTGCTCGAAAATTCAAAATCAGGCAATGCAACCTATATTTTTAGTAATAACTGGGAAATGCTGTCACAATATACAAAGGCAGAAATATTAGCAGAGCAATTGCAAGAAGCACGAATTATCCATTCAAGACGATGGAAACAAATAATGCGTGAAAAGATTTTAGTTGATTGAAATTTTGAGATTGATACGAATGATGCAGAGTAGATTGTCGGAATCGATAATTGTCATGAAAAGTATGAGGAGTTAAAAATTGAAATTATTGTATATGTTTCTTGAAGACGGTTATAAAAATATCCCTGCTGGTGGGTATTATTTTGATAATGAATTTCAAATAGAATTAAATCGAGCAACTAAAAATATTACTGCCATTACGAACCAAAATTATCACAATCCATTCAATGATTCAATCTCAAATATTACGTGTATTGTTGGAAGAAATGGGATAGGGAAAACTACTTTTTTTGAGTTACTCATCGCTCCTTTGTTGTGGAGGCTTGATGGAAGTATGTTAGAAGGGAAACTTCATCTTTTATTTTATGATCAAAATGCAGATGAATTTTTGATTGAAAGTTATATTAATGATGCACATAATTGGATATTTATTGTTGATGGTATTTCAAAAAATTTGGTAAAAAATAAATTTCAGCAAGATAAATACATTACAGATAAAAATGAAAAATTTCCTTTGTCAGATAATGGATTTTCAGTATTGCCTTTTCAAACAAGTATTATTTTTCATAGCTTGTCACCATTTGATAGAATTTATACGTTAATCAAAGAAAAACTTTCTTCTTCATCTGCTCAAGTAAAACATTATCATAAGCGTTTTAAGTATATTGGTATCAACCAAATTGGTAATAATGAAGTTAAATATGAGCATATGACGATCGTCAATCTTATCTCATTATTTTTTAATGAAAATCGTAAGCAAATCATGAATCAGCTTGGTTATTTTTTTAAAAATATTGAATTGGAACTAAATAATGAATTTTTTGAATTTTCAGTAGATCTTCCTGATTTCAATAGTTTTAAGGGGGAAGAAAAAAAATTATTGGAAAATTATTTTACAGAAGAGCTCTATGAAACTCTTCAAGAATCTTTTGACTTTTTTTCTATACCAACACTATTTGATGATGATTTTTTTAATTTGATTCTACGCAAATATCTTAATATTAAAAGTCCAAAAAGATTCATATTATTTTTGAGTTATGCACTTCAAAGAAATACAACAGAGACTGATATTATCAAAATAATCGATACTTTTTTACTTGATCTTCAAAAAAATATCGATATAAAAGATCTTTTTGATTCCAAACAATATCCATTTTTATCCCGACTGATTACTGAAAAAGATAAATTTCTTCAATTAAGATCTTTAACGGATAATGAGGCACTCCGGCAAATTGTAGAAAATAAAGAGCTTCCGAAGATGCTAAAAAACTTAAAAAGCTTGACGGCAAAAAATATAATTGATTTTAATATTTATTTATTGAAAAATGAAAATGAAATTAACTTTTTCAGATTGAGTTCTGGCGAAAAAACTTTATTATCTTACTTTGCCAACATTGTGGGTAGGGTCAATGAGCTTCTTGATATCCAATCTGAAGATGCAACATATAATAATCTCAAAAATAGAACATTTATGATTTTAATTGATGAAGTTGAACTACATCTACACCCTGAATGGCAAAGAAATTTTATTAAATATATCAACGATTTTTTTCAAACAAGCCATGTTGGCATCAAATTTCAATTTATTATTGCTACACATTCTCCTTTTGTCGTTAGTGATATCTATAATCAAAATGTTATTTATTTGGGAGACACTGATAAAGGAACAAAAACTTTCGGCGGTAATATTTTTGATATTTTTAAAGATGACTTCTATGTGACGAATACGATTGGAGCATTTAGTGAATCCGTAATTCAAGAACTCTCAGAGTTTTTATATTTTCTCTTCGTATATAAAAAAGCTAAGACGGAGTTGAACTTTTTTATGTTGAGAGATTTTTTGGATTGGATGTATATCAATACAGAAAATAAAGAAGAAGAAAATAAAGAGCTGATTGGAATGACGGAGAGATTCTTAAGAGGTGAAACGTCGGAAGAAATAGACAAATATGACAAAATAATAAAAAATAAATATTTTGTAGCTTATCGGAATCATGAATTCGCCTCAGAAGCTAAAAAAATCATTGATAATATTGGTGAGGATGTTGTGAGACATCATCTATTTAAAATGTATTTTTATTTGCAAGATAGTGACCAATCATGATAAAGGTAGATAAACAGGATCAAAAAGATTTACTTAAGTATTTTCATAAAAAAGATTATGATACAAATGAGATCCTAAAAGACCCCATATTTGCCTATATTATGCCTGCTACAAAAAAGTTTTTACTTAATCTGTCTTTCGAAGAAAATGGAAGAATCAAAGAAGATGTTTTGTTTTCCGACCAAGTAAAAAATTCATTAATTATTGAAACTTTTTTTACAAATTTAATAGCTCAATATGGTGCTAATGCAAGAGATATTTTTATAACAACGTCTGAAGATGTTGTTTGTGATTTTAGTTCCCTGAATGTTGATGAACAAGTAAAATGTATAAAAAAGTTTCTCATCAAAAAGTATTCAAGAATGTATAAAAACATGAGGAATATTTATGGAAAAAAATTGATTCAATCTAGTGAACTATTTATTTGCCCATATTGTTCGAGAAGCTATATTGGTGTAATTGAATCTGAGAAAAATTCAAAATCTATAACTCCTGATTTAGATCACTTTTATCCAAAATCGAGATATCCATTTTTAGCTGTTACGCTGTCTAATTTAGTGCCAGCATGTTTATTTTGTAATCAAAGAGCTAAAAGTAGTGTAGACTTTTATAAATCTTCAATATATCCCCCACAAAAAATATTTGATGAAATAGAGTTTGATTTCGATGTCTATATGAATAAAATATATATCAAAAACTATGGACAATTAATTTCAAGACCAGAATACAAAACTCATTTAGAAACGTTTTTAATACAAGAGGTTTATGCTTCTCATACAGAAGTCCTTAAATCTATTATCAACAAAGCTCAAAAGTATAGAAAATCAAAAATTGAAGATATTGCTAAATATACAATGGGGCTATCAGCCTCTGAAATCAAAAAAATTGTCTTTTTTGAGTATGAATTTATGAGCAAAAAACGAGAGCTTTTGTATAAGCTCAAACAAGATTTGTATAAATTAATTGTCTTAGAACAGACGGAATAAATCCCTCTTCACAAACTCCTTTTCAACTGCTAAAATTTTCAAAATCGTGATTGATCCCCATAAAATTATGGAAAAATTTGTAAAGTGATGTGTAAACTATATGTAAAGTTTTGTGTAATGTTGACAAACATATAAAATGTAAAGTTTATGTGATCTAACTCCCTTCATACCGAAGTTTGTAGAGGACCAAAAACTCCAGAAGGAAACGGAGTAAAAACGGTGCATTATGCAGACAAGTAAAGTGCACCTTGCTGCACTTTACAAAAAATCTTCTAAAATTTCTCATATTTTATTTTTTTAATCTCGTTGTGATAAGTGTAGCCTCGTCTTGGAAGCAGGCATCGGTTCGCTCAGTTATTGATCTGCGCTTTATCGGATTATTTCAAAATCAGACAAAACCCGTTTCCGATTTTGGGGTAACAAAATTTATAGTGACTCAACATCAAACCTATGACAGAGATAGGAATAAACGATTTCAATTACAGAGACAAACATGAGAGGATCAGTCGACTGGCAGAGTGCCGAATTGGTAAAAGCAATTTTCGTAGAAGGTACCAAAAAAGAAGAACGCATTGACCCATGTCATCCTAATCATAATTGTGTAGCAAGTTTTATGACGATGGAAACGTATCGATCCGTTTGGAACAACGCTGGGCACTGGATGAAAGAATGTTATAGCATTAAAGATTTTGAACAAATTACTGCCGAACATATTGAAGCCTATATGCTTTATAAAATTGAATATTACCCATCAAAAGCGTATCTTGAAAAAATTTCAGCAGCTCTTGGAAAACTTGAAATTGCTCTCAAACGTTATACACAACAAAAATACGGCGAACCGCGTAATTATGATTTTGGAGTACGTCAAATTCAACTCAATTTAGCCAGGAATCTAAATCGTGTGTATGACGGATACCACAGCCGAATTTATAAAGAACCGGAACAATTGATTGGAATGCTTGCAAACCATAAACATAGGTGTTCAGCACATGTACAATTACATGGACTCGCAAGGGCAGAGGGATGCACGTTGATTCGTTCTGAACAGATGCATGGATATCGCATTGATCCTATTTCTAAAAAAGAGATTGGAGTTATTCAAACCAAAGAAAAGGGAGGGAAAGTTGGTGATGTATTTGTCGATGTCGACACGTATCGACAAATCGAGGAAATCATCAAAAAAGAAGGACGATTTAAAGTCAACTACAAAAGTTATGCGGAAGATATTCGAAATACTTGTGCGACATTGCAGATAGAGTGTCATGGATCACACGGATTTCGTTGGACGGCGGCTCAACGCAGAGTCCGAGAGTATCAGAGGGCAGGGTATTCTTATGAAGAAGCACTTCAAGGTGTTTCATGGGAAATGAAGCACTTCAGAAGCTCGATAACAGAACATTACCTAGGATGATATTAATTAATAAAAGGAAATGAATTATGGATAATGTGATTACAGAATCAATAGAAACGGTAGCAATACGCTTACAGGAATATGTGAATGATAACTTGGATCGTCCGTTCGCATTATATGTGTATGAAGAGATTGTATTTCTATTTACACGTCCTTTTTTGTGTAGATATAATAAAAGCGATTTTACGGATGCTATAGCGGAACAAAATGAATTAGCCGAATCGATTCAAATCTACTTCGATGATGAATTTGGAATCATATTTCCTATCGATATTACGATTGAAATCGTAAAAATACTTTCATATTGGAGTCATCCTGAAAATGGATACGAATGATGTTATTAAATAGCGATCGATTGGTCAGTGTTTTGTGTTAATTTGAATATTCGATCCGCCCATACCGGGTTAATACCGTATTCGACACTCATGAGAGGTAAATAATGGTTTTTGACTGTAAGAGTATGATCGATCATTTCACCCGCATTTCGAATATTGAACTCATCGGCGATTTTAATCAAATGCTTACGATTGATTTCACTCACTGGTTTATAATCGAATAGCATCTGATGTTTCGCCGATGGGGCAAATGTCAGGTCGTAAGCAGGTGCTGCTCTCCATGTACCGTTTTTATCCATGAGATACGAAAAGTTTTTGGAATGATCATCTCTATTGGCGAAAACAATGTTAAAGATCATAATTCGATACATATTTTCCATATCCGAATGGGGAATGTTGAGTTTTAATCCGACTCGGAAAAGATTGCTATAATCAAATGTCGTTTCAGCTGGATTATGATGCATGAGCCCTGAGAGGGAATGCATATGCAATCGTTCTACATTGTCATTTTGTTTCAGAATGTCGAATCTCTCTACAGCAAAATGGATACCGCCATTGCCGTCTTCGATTAGGTAGCTATCCGAGATTGTGATGCCGCATTTGCGTGCGAGGATGGAGTATGTATATTCCGTTAGTGTTTTTGAGATATTAAGTTCATCGTAAAACGTTTTAGATTGCGGTTCACGGGTATAGAGTAAATTATCAAATTTTACGATCGCGTGGACGAATCCATTAGGTAATGGGTCACTTTTTTTGCCGACATACATGCTTTTTTGATCTGGATTCAATCCGACGATCGCTTTGGGTTGAGCACCGCCAGCTGCCGAGTTGGATAGGGCGATGATTTTTTCAAGCTCAAATTCACTTTCACCGAAGAGTGCTTTTTTGGTCTCTTCGTAGAGTTCTGCCATCTGAAAAATAGCTTGAGTATTTTTGGAGCGCTCATGCAATTTTTCAGGCTCGTAAATCAATGCTCCCATCGTATTGCTGCCGAGAATTTGTAATTTTTCAATAGTTGTTGGTGTCTTTTTAAAATGACGGATAAAAAACTCTTCCAAAAAAGTGTTCCCATATTTTCCCGGTAAGCTGTCACTGATAAGTCCCGGTAGGCCGTATTGATGCTCAAGATGAGAAAAATTATACACTTCTCCCATCTTAGTGATTTTAATCGGGGAGAACGGAAGCGTATTCGTAGGATTCATGATGAAATCATAGGTTCCCTTATCGTTTTCGATAATTTTGGCTACGGTTTCACCCCATGCTTTGACTATAAGTGTATCATTTACCATTTAATCGCCTTTCTAGGCAAAAGCATCGATTCAAGTTCTTCGATGCGTCCGAGTCTTTGCATGATAATGATAAAATTTTGAAACGAGATCTCTCCACTTTGTTCGAATCGCATATAGGTTCCGAAGGGTATTCCGGAAAATTCGGCAAACTCTTTTTGGGTCATTTTGGTAGCTTTTCGTAATGCTTTAGCTCTGCGACCTATTTCATGCGCTATTTCTATGGAAGAATGAAGCTCGAAGCTGTCCATCGTGAAACCTTTAATCAAATATTATTAATATTGTACTATTTATTTAATATTTAATCAAATATGATTTTATTTACTGACTATATAGAAGTTTTGTAATTTACTATGAGAAGGTGATACTTATGATAGAATTGTCTAAGTCATGATTAATATAACATCCGCATATTTTAAAGATTTGAGACGGACTCACAACGCCCATGCTACAAACTGTTGAGGAAAATAGGGATATTTTTAGGGATACTAATTATTAAAACTATCAAATAAAGTCCTAAAATACGAACATGTCGAGTCCGCCCACTGGTACCACCCCTACAGTTAAATTAATCTAAAAATACTTCAAAAAAATCTCTTTGTATCTTCTGTATTTTCTCGTATTTTGAACTTGAATGAGCTGGATTATCTCCGAGGATGACGAGCTTGTGGTACAATCGCGTTATGAAAACCCTAATCCCCGAACTTTTAAACTATTTACCCACCACCCGTGCTGAAATGGACGCACGTGGATGGGAGTACTGCGATGTGATCCTCATCTCTGGCGATGCCTATATCGATTCCCCCTTTATCGGGGTGGCGGTCGTTGGGCGCATTTTGGAGCGTGAGGGGTATCGAGTCGGGATTATCGGACAGCCTAACATTACGACGGATGATGTGATGCGTCTTGGGGAACCGCGCCTTTTTTGGGGGGTGAGCGGCGGAAGCGTCGATTCGATGGTCTCCAACTACACCGCCACCAAAAAATTCCGCAACAGCGATGACTATACCCCCGGTGGCGTTAACAATGCGCGACCCGATCGTGCAACGCTCGTCTATACCAATCTTATCCGTAAACATTTCAAGAATACGGTTCCGATTGTATTGGGGGGAATTGAGGCGAGTTTACGCCGTGTAACCCATTATGACTATTGGACGAATAAGCTACGCAAACCCATTTTATTCGATGCCAAAGCCGATTATGTGATCTATGGGATGGGGGAAGGGGCGATTATCGCTTTGCCCAAAGCCTTAGAGCGTGGCGAATCGGTAGAAGATATTCGCGGAGTGTGTTATATTGCCAAAGCACCGCGTGAGGGCTATCTGACCTTACCCTCTCATGCGGAGTGTTTGGAGAACAAAGAGCGTTATATCGACCTTTTTGATGCGTTTTACGATAACAATGACCCTATTTCTGCCAAAGGGTTGTGCCAAGCGGTTGATGGTCGTTACGCGATCCAAAATCCCCCCGCTGATTATTTGGATGAAAACGAGATGGATGCGGTGAGTGCCTTGCCCTTTACCCGTGAACTTCACCCGTATCACCGTCCCAAAGGGGCGGTCAAATGTTTGGAAACGATTAAATTTTCGATCATGACCCATCAAGGGTGTTGGGGAGAGTGTAATTTTTGTGCCATTGGGGTGCATCAGGGGCGTACCATCCGCACCCGCAGTGAAACATCGATTTTAGCCGAAGCGACCCAGTTTACCCAGTACAAAGATTTCAAAGGGATCATCAGCGATGTCGGAGGGCCAACGGCGAATATGTACGGCTATGAGTGCAGTAAAAAACTCAAACACGGGACGTGTGCGCATCAACGATGCGTGAACGATACCCATCTGTGTAAAAAGATGAAAGTGGATCATACCCGTGTCATCAATCTCCTTAGAAGGCTTCGTGAAGTGCGGGGAATTAAAAAAGCGTTTGTCGCTTCAGGGGTGCGCTATGATCTCATCAACGAAGACAAACGTCAGGGGTATGAGTACCTCAAAGAGATGGTGCGTCACCATATCTCAGGACAGATGAAAGTCGCCCCCGAACACACCTCCGACCATGTCCTCCATCTGATGAACAAACCGGGGAAACAAACTCTTGTTGATTTTAAAAAGCTCTATGATAAACTCAACCGCGAAGAGGGGAAAAAGCAATTTTTGACCTATTATCTCATCGCCGCCCATCCGGGGTGTACCGAGAAAGATATGCACGATCTCAAACGCTTTACGAGCGACGAACTCAAAATGAACCCTGAACAAGCGCAGGTCTTTACCCCAACGCCGGGAACCTATTCAGCGGTCATGTATTACACTGAGATGGATCCTAAAACCCGAGAAAAAATCTTTGTCGAAAAAGATACGGCGCGCAAAGAGAAGCAAAAACAAATTGTCGTTGCTAAAGATAATGTTAAAAGTGGGTTTGGGAGTTAGTTAACGTTGGACAAAGGGTGAACGTGTTTTTAAAACGTAAACTCGATCCGCAATCTTAGACCCTGAATGCTGGATTCCCGCCTTCGCGGGAATGACGATAAAGTAAAAATAATTTGGCTTAGAAACTTAGAGGGTAATTTGTTTAAAATCGGCGTAGAGGGCGAATTTTTGGTAGATCGTATTGAGCAGTTTTTTACGATTGGCACGAATATCCACATTCTCATCATTGACCATGACATTGACAAAGAAGGCATCAAGTGCCGTTTTAATATCAAATAATGTCTCCAAATTATCCCCAAACTGCTCAATAATAAGGGAAAATTTAGCGTACAGCGCGCGTTCATGGTCATTGAACCTTTCCGCATCGGGATCTCCATCAACATACTCCTCTTTGAGAATATTGGCAAGACGTTTGATGAGGGAAAACGACGCTTTAGCATCATCACTTTTTGCCATTTCATCCACTTTTTGAATCTTACTGTCCAACGCTAGCACGTCCAAAAAGGGGCTTTCCCGATTGACTACCGCTTGGATAATGGAAGGATTCACCTCAGGATACACCCCTGCTAAACGCTCGGTGATAAAGGTCTCAAGGGTGGAGAGGTAGTCACGATCCGTCCCATAAAGTCCTTTGACCGAGGGGATAAAGGTGGAAAAATTCAACGGTATGGCGTGTTTGAGGGCAATGCTCATAATCCCATTGACCGCACGACGTAACGCAAAAGGGTCACGCGACCCCGTCGGAATCTCCCCGATGCTAAACATCCCGATCAAGGTATCCAGTTTCATCGCCATGTTAACAATCGCACTCAAAGGAGATGAGATAGGCTCACCGGTAAAATGGTATTGCTCTTTGATCGCTTGGGCAACGCGATCGTTTTCCCCCAATGCAAGGGCGTAGTAATACCCCATAATCCCCTGAAGTTCGGTGAATTCGTAGACCATTTCGGACATCAAATCGGCTTTGGCTAACCCCATTGCACGCTCTAAATCCCCCTTAATCGTCTCATCATCAGTAAAAAGACCATACGCTTTGCTCTGCGCTAAAAGTTTTTGGGCAACGATTTTTTCCCGTTGGATTTTCTCTGCAACGGTTCCCAATCCGTTCATAAAGACCACTTTTTCCAATCCTGCCGTACTTAACCCTTTTTTGAGGTCGTTGCGATAGAAAAAGAGTGCATCGCTCAAACGGGGGCGCAATACCCGCTCGTTTCCCTCAATAACGTGGCTAAAATTCTCACTCAGCGCATTGGAGACCACCACAAAAGCGTTGGTCAATTTTCCCTCTTTAAACACAGGAAAATAGCGTTGATGCTCTTTCATTGAGGTGATAATCACTTCAGGAGGCAATTCTAAAAAATGGTCATCAAAATTTCCCAATAGCGGGGTGGGATGTTCGGTAATGGCGACCACTTCGGCTAATAAATCCTCATCCACTTCGATGGTAATTCCATGATTCTCTTCCAAGGTCGCAAAGGCTTTCAAGATCATGTCACGTCGTTCTTGGGGGAACAAGCTCACCGAACCTTGTTTAAGTACCTCAAAATAGTGGTGAATCGACTCAATGGGTTTGGCGTAAAAATGGCTAATCCGATGAACGTAGGTGGAAGAATGGGAAGCTACGCCAAAGAGGGTCGCCTCCACACACTTCTCCCCCAACATCACATTAAGCCAACGGATGGGGCGGATGAAGCTCTCCGTATTGCTCCCCCAACGCATCGATTTACCGAAATTGAGCGATTTAATCCACTGTTCAATCATCCCATGCAACAGTTGCGCGCTTGGTTTTCCTTGGAGATTTTTGGCGTAATACAACACCTCTTTTCCCCCTTTGGTACCACGGGAGAGTTCTTCAAACGGTACGCCACATTTTTTTGCAAACCCCAACGCTGCAGGAGTGGGAAGCCCCTCTTTGATCGCCATTTCCACAGGCGCGCCAAAAAATTCTTCGACGCTGTCTTCTTGAGATGTTTTAAACTCCCGATGCCACACAACCAACCGACGAGGGGTGTAATAAAATTCAAACTCACACAAAAGACCATTTTTTTCCAAAATGGTCGCCCATTTTTTCTCTATTTCAGGCAATTCTTTGAGCAACGGAACCGCAGGAAGTTCTTCAACACCGATTTCAATTAAAAGAGGTTCAACCATTATTTTTATCCCATTTGCCATTATTTTATAGGGGTCAATTTTACCGCTATCTTGGTTAAAAATCGCTGTTATGCTATACTCTTGGGATGAAAAC
This sequence comes from Sulfuricurvum sp., assembly GCA_020721585.1. Classification (GTDB taxonomy): domain Bacteria; phylum Campylobacterota; class Campylobacteria; order Campylobacterales; family Sulfurimonadaceae; genus Sulfuricurvum. The sequence continues at coordinate 19,042 of DYMK01000009.1, read as the reverse complement.
ACCTCATTTTTACGCCATTATTATCGGCTCTGAAATCCTCAATGGTCGTCGTCATGATAAACATTTCGACTTTATCCGTGATGCCCTTTTAGCGCGTGGTCACACCCTCTTTTCCACGTTTATTATCAAAGATGACCCTAATCTTATCCGCGCTGTTTTTACCCTGATCAAAAATGATCCTGAAGCGGTTTTGTTTAGTTTTGGGGGGATTGGTTCCACCCCCGATGATCTTACCCGCGCCCTTGCCAGTGAAGTTTTCGATGATGGTCACCTCATTGCCCATCCCCAATTTTACGACGATATTATTGCGCGTTACGCAGACAAAGCGTTTCCCCACCGTATTTTCATGTCCCATCTCCCTAAAAAAGCGCACTTACTTCCCAATGTGGTCAATAATATGTCGGGATTTTATTTGGAGAATCGTTACTTTTTTATGCCCGGTTTTCCTGAGATGGCGCACCCGATGGTCACCTATGCGTTGGGGCATTTTTACCCTGTGGCACCTCAAACCTATCGAATGACTTTACGGGTGCATGAGAGTGAAAATGATTTGATGCACATCATGACACGCTTGGATCCTCGCGTCGATTTTTCCTCCCTTCCGATGCTTAACCATGGTAATCCTTATGTCGATATTTCGGTCGCCTCAATGGATGAGCGACTGTGTCAGGAGAGTTTTAATCTGTTTGTGGAGGATTTAACCCAACGGGGGATTGGGTTTGAGGTGCTAGAAGAGACGATATTGCCATAGGATGACACGCTAATACCGTAGCGTGCAAATGGTGTTTTTGGACATGAGTATAAATTTGGGTCGTTATTAAGGAAGCGTGACCCAAAAGCTCTTGGACAACCCGAACATCTGCCCCCCCTAAAATCAATCCCGTCGCATAGGAATGACGCAACGTATGGGGAGAGACTCCTAAATATTTTTGGGTGATTTTAAACGCAGAGATGCGGCTTAAGGGTTCGTAGCGATAATTCAGCCACAACGAACCCGATTTTTCCCTCGGACAATGTCGCTGATACGTACGTAATGCTCCTAACGCTTCGTGCGCAAGGGGGACGTATCGCTCTTTTTGACCTTTTCCATGACGTACGCGTACCCATTCCTCCTCAATATCTCCTTCTCGTAGTGCCAAACATTCGCTAATGCGCATCCCTGTAGCGTACAAAAAAAGGATCAATGCATAATCACGTTGCCCCAACCAAACGGTACAATCAATGTCGTTTAATCGCGCCATAATCGTCTCAAAAGGGAGATATTGGGGGAGTTTTTGGGGAAGCTTTGCCAAAGAAAATTTAGAAGCTTGTGCGTGAAAATGGTGCGAGTGACAAAATGTAAGAAAAGAATTAATCGCTGAGAGTTTTCGGTTGAGGGTTCGTTTATTATTAATGCGAGAGAGCGCTTCCACGATCGCACCACTCTCCACAGAAATAAGTTTTTGCGCGAGGAGGGATTCGATTTGGGTCAAATCACTCCGATACGCCTCAATCGTTTTGGGGTTGAGCGATTGAACGATGAGGGCATATTCTAAAAATGCCTCAATCTCTGAGGACATTACTTAATGTCGATGTAACGATCATTAAAATAGGCTTTTCCCTCTCCCATAAAAATCGTATCATTATCCATATCAATACGGTAAATATCCGAAGAGAGTAAATTTTTGCTCAAAGCGATCAAATATCCCCCTTGTTCCAACACGTACACACGGTCATGACTCACACTTAATCCTACAAAATGGGCAAAAGGGAATTTCTTTTTGGCTTTGTACTGTAACGTTGGGGTAAGGGCAATCACTTCCCCTTGTTTGGTTGTTAACCACACACCCTCTTGGGTATAAACAACGTCACGAATATCGTATTTTTCACGACCCTCTTTTTGGGAAAGGGCTAAAATTGAGCTTCCGGTTGCAGCGACCATCGTATTGTCGATCATATTAACGTAGGTAGTATTGTTAAAATATTCATCTGATCCCACGATAAGGGAACGCAAAAGTTTCTTTTCGGTGCCATCAACGATCACCAATTTACCATCAAGCGTAGGGAAGATCACCAAATTTTTCAAAAAATAGGGGCTTTGAATCCGTGCATCAACGGCAACCGCGCCACTGGCGCTCTCTTTGAATGTCATTTGCTTCCCCGCTAAAGAGTACAACGCCATCTCATTGCTGCCAAATAACACCGCCAACGTATCCCCTTGAACGCTGGCGGAGGCAACAGTTTTGTTGACATCAATCACTACCGAAGCAGTATTTCCTTCTTGGGGGATAAGTTCCAAGTTATTGGCACCATTTTGGGTGATAATCCATCCATCACTTAGGTTCAAAAGACGAAGATTTTTACCAATGGTCGCTTTTTTCTCCCCACTTTTGCTCAGAAGATGCCCATTTTCCAATACCGCACCATTAGGGGTCACTTGGGCGATAGGGGCACTTAATTGACCCGCACTGCGCCATTCACCCTTAACACGATCAGGCTTATAATATTGTCTTGATGAACACCCACTGAATAAAAGGAGACCTATAACACTGACACTCATCCATAAAAATTTCATTATTTCACTCCATAATGGTTTAACATTCGTGCTAAAGGATAGACAGCAGAATCTTCTTTGACCCCACTTAATGAGGCATGGGCTGCTTTCACATCCCCTTTTTGAATCGCTAACACGGCTACATCGACCAAGGCTAACTCTTGGTACATCGATCCTTGTGTTTTACTGTAGACATCCAACGCTTTAGCATCTTTGGACATCACAGCATGCTCGTAGGAGGCAATATCCGCAATTTCAGCAGAATTGGCACGGCGAAGTGTCTCAAGTGCTTTCAGGTCTTTGGTACGCAGGGCATGAGAAAGGGTATAAAGTTCGTACAACGACGCATTGTTAGCAGAGAGTTCTTTCAACGCTTTGGAATCATTGGGGTGCATTAAAAGGGTCGTTAGCGCCTCATTCGCCCGCTCTTTTTTGGCATCGCGTACCATTTGGTACACCATACTACCCCCAATTCCTAAAAGGACTACCACCCCCAACGCAATCATCGGTTTTTGGTATTTCTTAACAAAACGCTCCGTTCTAACGGCACTTTCGAAAAATTTTTCTTCCGAATTTAGCTCCTCTTTGAGGGCTTGCATATTCTCTTTTAGGTTCAAAAGGACTCCTATTGCGTAGTACGTGTGTGTTTTGCCACAATAATAACTCAACTGTGGTTAAAATTCCGTAAAGAGTATTATTTTTCGCTACAATAAGGCTCTATAATTTCCCCCTGAAGGTCTTTACCCATGCATGTCGATGAAACCCTTTTACAACGGTTAGAAAAACTCTCTTTTCTCCAAATTCCCCCAGAAGATCGCCAAGAGATGATTGACCAACTTAGCGAAATTGTCTCTTTTGTCGATAACCTCTCTGCGTTGAACACCGATACGATTGATCCCACTTTCTCAATGGAAGGTGCTTCCACGTTGCTACGTGACGACCATGGCATCGTCGATAAAACGATTAATAATGACATTTTGGAACATGCTCCTCATGCCCAAGACCATTTTTTTATCGTACCTAAGATTATTGAGTAAGACGATGATTACCCTTTATGGCATCAAAAACTGTGGCTCAGTAAAAAAAGCGATGCAGTTTTTTACCGATCACGCCCTTGAATATACCTTTGTCGATTTCAAAACTTCCCCTGTCGATACCCCAAAAATTACCCAGTGGGTTAAAACAGTGGGCATCCCCCTTTTGCTCAACACCAAAGGGACGACCTATCGAACCCTTGATCTTAAATCACTCACCCTCAGCGATAATGAAAAAATTGTCTGGATGACCAAAGAGAATCGTCTGATTAAGCGTCCTGTGATAGAATACAACGACCAGCTAATTGTCGGTTTTAATCTCTCTACTTATGAAGGAGCCTTTTTACTATGAGTGAAGTCCTCGATATTCAAAAACTACTCAAAAGCGTTATTGCCTACAAATCTTCGGATTTGCACCTTGTTAGCCGTTCTGAACCTCAAATTCGTATTGATGGACGGCTTGTCGCCCTAAACCTCCCCGTATTGGATGGGAAGCAAATTCAAGAGATGGCGTATACCCTCTTGACGGAAAAACAAAAAAAAGCCTTTGAAGAGCATAATGAGCTGGACTTTTCGATGGTCATCCCTGATGTCGGTCGGTTTCGGGGAAACTACTATAAAACCATGGATGATGTAGCGTGTGCGTTTCGTATCATTCCCACGACCATCCCTTCATTGGATGATTTGAATGCCAAAAAAATCTTTAAAGAGTTGATTAAACGGGAAAAAGGGCTTATTTTGGTCACAGGTCCTACAGGAAGTGGTAAATCCACCACCCTCTCAGCGATGATTAATGAAATTAACCTCACCGAATCACGCCACATTATCACCGTAGAGGATCCCGTAGAGTTTGTACATCAAAACAAAAAATCGCTCTTTTCCCATCGTAACGTCGGAAGCGATACCAAAAGTTTTGCTCATGCACTCAAATACGCCCTTCGACAAGATCCCGATGTTATTTTGATTGGGGAGATGCGGGATCGGGAAACCATTTCGGCAGGATTGAGTGCCGCAGAGACCGGTCACTTGGTGTTTGGAACCCTCCATACCAACTCAGCCCCTGGAACCATTAACCGTATTATCGACGTTTTCGGAGGGGATGAGCGTCCCCAAGTGCGCGCCCAATTAGCAGGAACGTTGATTGCCGCTATTTCCCAAATGCTTTTACCCAAAATCGGAGGGGGACGGGTTGCTGCTCAAGAGATTATGATTAATAATCCCGCGATTGGCAACTTGATTCGGGAAGATAAAGTGCATCAACTCTACTCTCAAATGCAACTCAATCAAACCTCTACAGGGATGACAACCCAAACCCAAGAGATTGTCGAGTATGTCCGTAAAAAACTGGTCAGTAAAGAGACTGCACTGCAATACTCCAATAAACCGGACGAATTAGCAAAAATTCTCGCCACGCTCTAATTCTCTTCACTTTTCTCCCGCTTTCCAAGTGGGAGAGTTTAAAGTACTTATCTGCGTTCCCCGTTGTATATATAAGACCCTGAATCATATTCAGGGTGACAAAGAAAATTATATGCGCTTAGGGATGCGCTTCTTTTAGGGTATCGGCGATGAGAAATGCCAATTCAAGCGATTGATCTGCATTGAGACGTGGATCACAATGGGTGTGATAACGGCTTTTGAGATTTTCAGAGGTAATTTCAAACGCCCCTCCCAAACACTCGGTCACATCTTTACCCGTCATCTCCAAATGAACGCCCCCTGCGTAGGTTCCCTCAGATTTATGCACTTGGAAAAATTGCTTCATCTCTTTGAGTACCGCATCAACGGGGCGGGTTTTGTATCCCCCGCTGGTGATGGTATTCCCGTGCATCGGATCACAGCTCCATAAGACATTTTTCCCTTCTCGCTCCACGGCACGAATGAGGGCTGGCATCCCATCAGCAACTTTATCCGCACCCATACGGACGATCACATTAAGTCGTCCCGATTCATTGGTAGGGTTAAGAATATCGCACAATCGGATCAAATCTTCAGGATCCATCGAAGGACCTGCTTTAACCCCGATAGGATTTTGAATACCACGCATAAATTCAACGTGCGCCCCATCAAGCTGACGGGTACGATCCCCAATCCACAACATATGGGAAGAGACATCGTACCATCCCCCAGTAAGGGAGTCTTGGCGGGTAAATGCCTCTTCGTAATTGAGCAATAACGCTTCATGTGAGGTATAAAAATCGGTCTCACGCAACGTGCGATAGCTATCGGAGGTGATACCGCACGCCGCCATAAAGCGTAACGAGCTATCAATTTGACCTGAAAGCTCCTCATATTTCTTCGTCAACGCATTTTGTCCCACGAAGCCCAAATTCCACGCATGGACTTGGTGCAAATCGGCTAATCCCCCCGAGGCAAACGCCCGCAAAAGATTCAATGTCGCAGCGGATTGGTTATACGCTTGCACCATACGATACGGATCAGGGATACGTGCTGCTTCGTTAAACTCTACTCCATTGATAATATCCCCGCGGTAACTGGGAAGACTAACACCCTCGATGGTCTCCATATCTGCCGAACGTGGTTTGGCAAACTGCCCCCCCAAACGTCCCACCTTGACCACAGGAACCCCACCGGCAAAGGTCATGACGACCGCCATTTGCATCATTACCTTGAACGTGTCGCGGATATTATGGGCATGAAATTCCGAAAAACTCTCTGCGCAATCCCCTCCCTGAAGTAAAAACGCTCTCCCCTGGGAAACCTCAGCAAGATTTTTTTTCAAATTGCGCACTTCCCCTGCAAAGACCAAAGGAGGATAGTTCTTGAGTTGTTCTTCAATGGCTTTGAGACTAACCCCATCGGGATAGGTTGGCTGTTGTTTGATCGGTTTATCTCTCCAACTGGATCGGTTCCATGCACTCATACGCTTCTCCTACTATACATTAAAGTTCTTTTTTAAATTATGAGGGGCAATTCTATCGTTTTATCCTAAAAAGGGACTGATTAAGAGGATCAAAAGCTATCTTTAGGTTTTAAAAAGTATAATTCGGTCACTTTAGCGTAGTAATGAATGGATGGAATGGTATGGAAATAACCTATTTTGATGTCGTTGTCGGAACGATCATTATCGTCCTTGGGATCAAGGGGGTCTTGAATGGTTTTTCACGAGAACTTTTTGGTTTAGTAGGGGTAGTTGGAGGGCTTTTTGTCGCTTTCCAAATTGGGGGAATGATCGGTCAATTGCTGAATAATTTTATTTTTAAATTTCATGAGACCAAGGCCATTAACTTTTTGGGTTTTATGTTCACATTGGTCATTTTTGCCTTTATTATGAATACCTTGGGAAAAGCGTTTAAAAAACACGTTATTGCTATGAGTGGATTAACCCCTGTGGATAAAATTTTGGGCTTTTTTGTTGGGGGTGGAAAGTTCTTTTTGATCTTTTCGGTGATCGTTTACGCCTTTTTTAGCGTTACAATGATCCGCGAACATTTTGGAGAGCGAATGAAACATGGCTTCTTTTTTAAACCCATGTTTATGACGGGAAATTTTATTGTCCATATGCAAGTGGATGATATAAAAAGCTTAATGGATGAAAATTTAAGTCATAAGAATTTTTCTCAGCTTCAAGATATTTCCCCTAAGCATTAAGCGCATGAGTTCTTCTATGAATCATCGAACCCTTGATTACGACAAACTGCTTGTTGACTTCAAGCAGTTGCTCAAAAATAATGGGCTTAAATTTACCATTCAACGGGAAGTTATTTTGGAGATGCTCTACAATTGCAATGAGCATCTTACTCCTGAAGCGTTGCATCATCGTATCCAAGAGAAACATCCTGAATTAAAGACAGGAATTGCAACGGTTTACCGTACCCTTACGTTGCTTGAGGAGTCAGAAATGGTAACATCACTCTCGTTTGGGGCGCAAGGAAAAAAATATGAGTTGGGGGCAAAAGATCACCATGACCATATTATCTGTACCCAATGTGGCTCCATTACTGAATTTGTTGATGAACAAATCGAACAGCAGCAACACAAGATTACCCAAGCATTGGGATTTTTGATGAAAGAACACTCCATGCAAATTTACGGTATCTGTCATAGTTGCCAAAAAATAACTCCATAATACAAGGGAAATCATAGTGACATTTGATAATCAATACGTCCTTCAACGGATCGAGAAAGCCAATCAATTACGCCAAATGGGGATTGATCCGTATGCCAATACCTCCAATCGCAATACCACGGTGGAAAAATTTAATACCGTCAACTCAGATTTACTCCATAAAGAAGAAAAACGGGATGAACATCGCCACTACACCCTCAGTGGTCGTATTAAGTTGTACCGTCTCATGGGAAAAGCCAGTTTTATTAAAATTGAAGACGAAAGTGGTCTTTTGCAAGTATACGTTGCCCGTGACAATCTTCCCGAAAATTTTTATAACGATGTCTTTAAAAAATTGTTTGAAGTGGGTGATATTATTGAAGTGAGCGGTTACCCTTTTGTGACCCAACATGGAGAACTCTCCCTTCACGCCAATCGCCTTACGATGTTGACCAAAGCCATCTCCCCCTTGCCTGAAAAATTTCATGGTATCCAAGATAAAGAGATGCGCTATCGTCAACGCTATTTGGATTTGATTATGAATTCTGAAGTACGTAAAACGTTTCATATCCGTTCCAAAGTGATCAGTCTTACCCGCCGATTTTTTGAAGACAAAGGGTTCCTCGAAGTAGAAACTCCTATGATGCACCCCATTGCAGGGGGAGCCAATGCCAAACCGTTTGTGACCCATCATAATGCCCTTGGAATCGATCGCTATTTGCGTATCGCTCCTGAGTTGTACCTCAAACGTCTCATCGTTGGGGGATTTGAAGCCGTTTTTGAGATTAATCGCAATTTTCGTAATGAGGGGATGGATGCGACCCATAACCCTGAATTTACCTCAATTGAGTTTTATTGGGCATACAAAACCTATAAAGATTTGATCGCGATTACCAAAGAATATTTTGAATACCTTTTTGACCATCTTAATCTCCCAAAACGCCTTCCGTATGGGGAACTTGAGGTCGATTTTGATCAGTTTACTGAAATCGAATTGATCGAAAGCCTTAGCGTCATTGGGGGAGTCCCAAAAGCAATTGTCAACGACAAAGAGGCCATTTTGGCATTTTTACGTTCCAAAAACCTCGAAGCCAAAGCCACGATGAATTTGGGACAATTGCAAGGGGAATTGTTTGATGAGTTTGTCGAATCCAAACTCATCAATCCCACCTTTATCACCCACTATCCTGTGGAAATTTCACCTCTAGCACGTCGTAACGATGCGCGTCCTGAGTTAACCGATCGATTTGAATTGTTCATCGCAGGACGTGAAATTGCCAATGCCTTTAGTGAGCTTAACGATCCACTCGATCAATTAGCGCGTTTTGAGGGGCAAATGGCAGCCAAAGAGAGCGGTGATGATGAAGCGCATGAAATGGATGAAGATTTCGTCACCGCTCTAAGCTACGGAATGGCACCCACTGCGGGTCAAGGGATTGGAATTGATCGATTGGTGATGATGCTCACCAATCAACACTCGATTCGGGATGTATTGCTCTTCCCAGCTATGAAACCCCACCACAACCAAATCAACAATGGAGACGAAGAATGAGTTTTTTACAAGAGTACGATAGTGAGATTTATGCCCTTTGTGAGCAAGAGTTAGTGCGTCAAACCGACCATTTGGAAATGATTGCCTCTGAAAACTTCACCCTTCCAGCGGTCATGGAAGCAATGGGAAGCGTGTTCACCAACAAATACGCTGAAGGGTACCCCGCTAAACGCTATTATGGGGGATGTGAATACGCTGATAGCGTTGAACAATTGGCGATTGATCGTGCGTGTGCATTATTTGGCTGTCAGTTTGCCAATGTGCAACCCCATTCAGGTTCTTCAGCCAATGGCGCGGTGTATGCGGCTTTGCTTCAAGCGGGTGATAAACTTTTGGGGATGGACTTAAGTCACGGTGGACACTTGACGCATGGTTCCAAGGTGAGTTTTTCGGGTAAAAATTATCACAGTTTTTCGTATGGAGTAGAGCTTGATGGTCGTATCAACTACGATCGCGTACTCGATATTGCCAAAATTGTTCAACCCAAAATCATCGTGTGTGGTGCATCAGCCTACGCCCGTGAAATTGATTTCGCTAAGTTCCGTGAAATCGCTGATGCAGTAGGGGCATTGTTGTTTGCCGACATCGCCCATATTGCAGGATTGGTTTGTGCAGGGGAACACCCAAGCCCTTTCCCATACGCCGATGTCGTCACTACTACAACCCACAAAACCCTTGCCGGACCTCGTGGGGGAATGATTATGACCAACAATGAAGAGATTGCCAAAAAAATCAATTCGGCGATTTTTCCTGCCCTTCAAGGGGGACCCTTGGTACACGTGATCGCAGCAAAAGCGGTAGGGTTTAAATACAACCTCTCAAGCGAGTGGAAAGTGTATGCCAAACAAGTCAAAGCCAATGCTGCCGTTCTCGCTGAAGTCCTCATGAAACGTGGTTATGACATCGTCAGCGGTGGAACGGATAACCATCTTGTATTGGTCTCCTTTTTGAATAAACCTTTTAGTGGGAAAGAAGCCGATGCAGCCCTTGGTCGTGCTGGGATTACGGTCAATAAAAACACCGTTCCAGGGGAAACACGCTCACCGTTTGTCACTTCAGGGGTACGTATCGGAAGCCCTGCTTTGACCTCTCGTGGGATGAAAGAAGCTGAGTTTGAACGCATTGCCAATAAAATCGCCGATGTTTTGGACGATATTGAAAATGTTGAGAAACAAGTGGCTATCAAAGAAGAGTTAAAAGCGTTAGCCCAAAATTTCGTGATTTACCAACAGCCAACGTACTAAAAATTGCCCGTAGGAGTACTCGATGGAAGAACTAAATGAACTCAACGATATTATCTTAAACAAGAGCGGTTTAAAATCAGGGAGACAAAAATGGCTTCTGATTATTCTTCTATTAACCCTTATCTTAGTCGCAATTGTCGTAGGGATGCGATCACTTAAAAGTGATGATATTCAAAAAGTGCTTCAAAGCGTTCTTCCCCCTGAGCCTAATGCTCCTACCGAAGTGATTAATGATCCCATTGTAGAACCGGTAAAAGGAGCTGAAAAAAATACCGATTCAACGCTCACCCCTATGGATAATGAGCCAAAAGAGGTCATTCAAGCAGCACCGACAGAAGTGATTCCAGCGATCCAAGAAAAAACCATTTCCCCCTCCGCACCCAAAGAGGTATTGGAGGAAACCCCTACTAAAACCATTATCCAGCCGGCACCTGTGGCAAAAGCCCCTGAAAAAAAATCGGACAGTGATAAAAAAACAGCTCAAGCCAATGCCATTGTGGAGAAAAAACCACACGTAATTGCCGAAAAACCAAAAAAAGAAGAGAACAAAAAAGAGCCGACTAAAAAAGAAGAACCCAAAAAAGAGGCTAAACCCATCGTTCAGCCCAAAAAAGTGACCTCTGAGGTTAAAGCCCCCAGTGTGGTAAAAAAAGTTTCTGAACCCAAACCTCCCCTTACCCCAAAAGCAACGCCAAAAGAGGCTACGGTAGGAGATACTACCACCTATTATATTCAAGTGGGGTCATTTAGTAAAGAGCCTAATCCTACTTTAATTAATCACCTTAATGCCAGTGGTCTAAAATATACCACTCGAAAAGTAGGGGATATGACCAAACTCCTCGTAGGTCCCTATCAAGGGGAACAAGCTGCTAAAGAGGGGCTAGCCAATGTACGTAAAAACATTGAAGCTCAAGCATTCCGCGTCAAATAAGGGATTATCGTGATATATTCGCACCGTTTTTTTCAAGATCAATTCGCCCCCATCGCTATCTATGAAAAGCTCAAAAAGAGCTTTCCTCATGAACTCTCCTTTTTACTGGAAAGTGCGGGCAATAGCCATGGCAACTACAGCATTATCGCCTTAGGTGCACGGGAGCGTCTGCGCTATACCAATGGAGTGACCCACTACACCAACGCTGCGGGAGAAGAGACCACCCTTACCCAATCTCCGTTTGCTTTTCTCAAAGCGTATTACCACAACATCGATTCAGCCTATTATGCTACCCAAGCCAAAGAACTCGCACTGGGGTACATTGATGGTTTTATGGGGTATGTCGGATACGATGTGGTGCAAGTGTTCGAGCCGACCCTCACCCACGCAATGAAAAATCTTGAGGATCAAACTACTATCCCCGATATGGATTTGATTTTACCCAAACTGGTCGCTATCCTCTCCCATCGGGAGTTAACCATTACGTTGATTACCACCCTTGAGTCCATACACGAACGCTTTAATGCATTGGAAATTTCCCTTAAATCGCCCTACACTTATACCCCCCTTGTTGCGATTCAAAACGATCACGGGGGCAATTTTATCCACACCAAAGAGCATTTTTTTAGCATGATTGATGCGTCCAAAGCGATGATTCGCAGTGGTGATGTGTTCCAAATTCTCATGACCAACCGTTATATTCGACACGCCGATGTCGATCCCTTGAGCTTTTACCGTGTATTACGGGTCAAAAATCCCTCGCCGTATATGTATCTCATGGAGTATGGCGATTTTAGTATTGTTGGAAGTTCCCCTGAAGTGATGGTACGATTGACCGATGGGGAGATTCTCCTTCGTCCCATCGCAGGGACCCGTAAACGGGGCAAAGACAAAGTGCGGGATAAAGCCCTCGAAGAGGAGTTACTCTCCGATCCCAAAGAGCTGTCCGAACATCTCATGCTCATCGATTTGGGGCGCAACGATGTGGGACGGGTTGCAGTCACAGGAAGTGTCAAAGTCGAAGAGATGATGCACGTGGAGCGTTATTCGCACGTGATGCACATTGTCTCCGATGTCCATGCCCATCTTCGGGAGGATAAAGATATGTTTGATCTCCTTGCGGCGACCTTTACGGCGGGGACGATGACGGGTGCGCCCAAAATCCGTTCGATGGAGCTTATCGCCCAACTTGAGGGGGTTAAGCGAAGTTTTTACAGCGGAACTATTGGCTATTTTGGTTTTGATGGGAATATGGATACCGCCATCACCATCCGTACCGCGTTGATCAAACCCGATGCAATCATCCTCCAAGCGGGTGCAGGGATTGTGGCAGATTCGGTACATGAACTGGAATATTTGGAAGTGACCAACAAGCTTGGGGCATTGACCAGTACCCTTGATGATCTCATCAATCCCGCATGAAACTTTTCACGATTTTTGGGGATCCCATTACCCACTCGCGCTCACCGTTGATGCACAACACCGTGTTTACGCTGCATGGGATATCAGGATGCTACACCCGAACGCACCTCACCGATGGGAAACAACTGCGCAACGTGTTTTTTGCTCAATGCCTAAACGGTGCCAATGTCACCGTCCCCCACAAAGAGGTCGCTTTTGCTTTGTGTGACGAAGTACGGGGGATTGCCCAAGAGATAGGGGCGGTAAATACCTTATGCCGTGAAGGGGATCGACTCATTGGCTACAATACCGATGCCGATGGGTTTATCGCCGCGATTCAGTCGTTTGGGTTCCTCTCCACTGCCCTCATCATCGGAGCGGGAGGAACCGCCAAAGCCCTTGCCATTGCACTGCGTCACAAGGGTATCACCCCCACTATTGTCAACCGTTCTTCCGGACGATTGGATTATTTTAAGCGTAAAGGGTTTGAGACGTACACAGCTCAAACCCTTACCCCTCAATCCTTTAATCTTATCATCAATACCACTTCGGCGGGATTAAGTGATCAGGAACTTCCCCTCCCCCATTCTCTACTCATTCCTCTCCTTGAATCAGCTAAAGGGGCGGTGGATGTGATTTATGGGAAAGAGACCCCCTTTTTAACGATGGTCAAGAATGCCTCTCTCCCCTACAAAGATGGACTGGATATGCTCCAAGAACAGGGGGTTTTAGCCAATGCCCTCTTTATCGACCATCAACTCTCCCACGAAACCATTCGCAACGCGATACGCCAAAGTTTTTTATACTAACACGGTATAATGGCGCATCTTAACTCCAAAGGGTCGTCTTATGTGCCGTTTCTCTCAGCTTAGTGATGCGGAAAAAATTCTTCTTCGCGACCAACTGATCCGCTATGCCAATACGGTCGGGGGAAAAAACGCTTTTTTGCGTATTGTCGAGACCATTCGTCATACTTCACCCCATCCGCTCTTGTCCAAAACCTCCCTTTTACGCTTTCCCAAAGGGGCAATTCAGTGGAATAAATCGATCCATCGGGATAATTTTGCGTTGCTTTCCACTCAGATAAAAGGACGCACCGAGGAAAATCAAAATCTTATGGTGGATGAAAAGCACAAACTCTTTAAGTCAATCACTAATATGCTCCGTGCATTGGGGACACTTACCATTAGAGTCACCCTTAATGGCACCGAAGAAGGGGAAGGCTTTACCCTTAAAGCGTTCGATATTCCCGATGAAACGACCACTTTACTCAACCCATTTTTTGAGATTCTCTTCTTTTGTCCGATTACAATCATCAAAAAAATACTTAGTTTTACGAAGAAAGAGACAGCGGAGTGACCCCTTAAATGCAGATTGATGGACGTTTTTGGCTCACCAAAGAATCCCAAAACTTTCTAGGAGCGGGGAGAATCCATCTTTTAGAGTGGGTGGACAAAACCGGTTCAATCAATGCCGCTGCCAAAGCGATGAAAATGAGTTACAAGGCCGCATGGGAACGGATTAATGGGATGAATCTCTTAGCCGATTCTCCCCTCATCGAGCGTACCACAGGGGGACGCGGGGGCGGTGGAACCAAACTTACCCCCTACGCCCATGAACTCATTGCTACGTTTTATCGTCTCAATGAACTTCACCGCCAATTTATCGACCGTTTTGCCCAAGCAGGTGATGACCCCCAACACCTCGCTCGCATCCTTAGCCGTACCTTTTTGACCACCAGCGCACGTAATCAACTCCCCACCAAACTTATCGCTATCGAACACCATGGACTCCATGCCACCCTCACCCTTGCCTTAAGTGACTTAGATCACCTTCGCTCGACCATTACCGCTAAATCAGTCGAAAACATGGGGCTAGAGATAGGGTGTGATACCTACGCGATTATCAAATCCAGTGATATTCGTATCGTTACCTCTCCACCAAAATCGGGGAAAAACAATCTCCTTGAGGGGACAATTATCGCCCTTGAGGAGCTAGAAGATCAGATGGAAGTGACCCTCCAACTCGATGGTGGAACCTCATTTATCGCCCTAACCGATACCACCCTCCCCCTCCATATCGGGACGCGTGCGTATGCACTTATCTCTCCACTGCATATTATTATTGGATTGTAATACTTTTTGAGGCTAAAGCCCTAACGTGTTACGCTAACGTCTCCAAAAAATCATTCACACATCCAAAATGTTCTTCCCATGTCGTGGGTTGGAACTTTTCCATCCGCGTGATTTGCGCGGCTCGTTGGAGAGAATCGGGTTTCATATACTCACGTATCATCGCTTCCCACCCTTTGCCATCCAATGGTTCAAGATAGTGGGGGATATCCTGAGCAATTTCACGAAAAACGCCTAAATTACTGGCAATAACGGGTGTTTTTAATGACAAAGCTTCCGCCAAAGGTAATCCATACCCCTCGACAAATGAAGGAAATAATAACGCTTGGGCAAACGTCAAATAATGGGAAAGCTCCTCATCCGAACACTTGGTTTTTTCAATAATATAGGGGTGAATTGATGCGCATTGCTCCAATAAAGCAACAATATTTTCACATTCCCAACCCCGCTGACCAATAATCACTAATTGAGGGGTCAATTCTCCCATCTCTTCTACCATTTTACGCCAAATATGGAGGATTAACCAATGATTTTTACGCGGTTCGATGGTACCTAACATCACAAAATAGGGAGATTTTTCGTTCTTGTGATCCTCACTACGAAACAAAGGGGCAGAAGCCAAATGGGCAGTAACCGAAGGTGGCATGACAAAAACGTGTCTCTGTGCATAGCTTTGCAGTTGCATTAACGTATCGTTTGAGTTTACAATGATCCCTTTAGCGCAACGTAAAACTCTCTCAATCCGACGCACGTGCAAAGGATATCCATCCAAACGACCATACTCAGGATGGGTAATGGGGATCAGATCATGGATAAACACAATAAGCCTCAATCCATATCGTTGCACCTGCTCTTCGTAAGCAGATTGATGCAGACCACTGTGACTAAGATTAAACAGGAGTGAGTCTTTCGGGGGAGTGTACCAAAATGAGAAATAATACGCCTTAAGAATAAGGAAACGAATGCGCCAATGAGATGCAAAACGACGATGAATCAAGGCATCATAAATGCGTTTAGAATCGTTTAACGAACAAAAAAGCCATCGTCCATGATACCGAATCAACGCTTGAGCATCAGCGCCATACACGCGCACATACTCAATGTCAACACGATCCACCCCCGTGGGGAGCCGTTTTTGTAAAAAGCGACCTACCAAGCGGGTGACATCAATGACCATCGCTATTTAACTAATCCTGAGCTAAAAGGTGCCGTAATGGTAAAGAGGGTTGAGGTCACGATATTAAGAAATTTTTGCATTTCCGCTGCAGGAGCATTGGAGACATACAAAATATCTTTGTTGTGCATCAAAAAGTTTTGCGCGACAAAAAAGGTCGCTGGATTACGTAGATCGATCCGATAGACCACAGGAACTTTTCCATCCGCGGTTGCGGTTGGGTTAGAGGTCCATTCAAGGGCATCTTTATCTTCAAAGCGGAAGATAAAAACCCCTTTGGCATCCGAACGGGCATCTTGTAAGCCTCCTGCGCGCGCCAGTGCTTGCGCAAGGGTAATCCCCTGTGCTTCAAAACTTTGTTCTTCATTTTTTCCCAATGCCCCTAATATCGTAAAGCTAAGGGGTTGATACATCGCAGTCAACACATCGCCCGGTTGCAATACGATGTTTTGTTTGGGGTCTAAAATGATATTTTCCAACGACATTGCACGGACTTTATCCCCCCGTGTTAATTGCATGGTGGTTTTATGAATGGGTTGTTTGACCCCTCCAGCAGCAGCAAGCGCATCCAATAATCGTTCTCCCCGTGGGCTTAGAGGCATCCGAAGATTGGCGTTCACTTCTCCGACAACCGTGACATTAGCTGACATATTTTTGGTTAGCAAAACCATTGCCTGAGGCTGATTGGCTTTGCCATGCAAACGTTGGACGATCTCTTTTTCGATCTCTTTGAGCGATTTCCCCGCTACCATAATTTGTCCCGCAAAAGGGATATTAATCATCCCATTGCTTTGAACCACTTGTTCAGGAAAGGTATTAACTGCACTGGTAGAGACCCCTGTAGGCATTAAAATTCCCCCTCCAAAAAGGGTAGCAGGGGGTGCTTCCCAAATGGATACTTGTAGGGCATCCCCCGAAGCTACGGGATAATTGGAACTGGTCTTGGTTCCAAATGCTTCAGAAAAGTTCGCCTGAGCCTTTGTCGTTGCCAAATGACGTGCAATATTATCATTAACATCAATGACCTGAATCGCCATAGCATCATTCACATGATTGGTACTCCCCACCGCAGTGTAACTAGGACCACTGGAAGAGAGAAACGACGACGTACTGGTACATCCCCCCAACATTAAAGCACTCACAATACTCGACAACACAAAAATAGTTTTAAAATTCATAATCTCTCTTTCCCACGTTTTAATCCCCCTATTTTAACGAAAATCATCTCTTTAAAACCTTTTAGTCACCACAAACCACGGATTAAGGAGATTTTCTTTGTTATAGTCAAGGGAGAGCGTGGTAGCGTATTGATACGTCATCTTCCCGCTTTCACGGACGATCGCATCAGCAGCTGCGGTATCCCACTCCATCGTCGGAGCCAAACGGGGATAAATATCGGCGCTCCCCTCTGCGACCATGCACACTTTTAGGGAACTGCCTCGTGAGCTAAAATGTAATACCTCGGTCGAAGACCGTACATTCTCAATAAAGGCTTGGGTCTCTTCGGAAAGGTGCGATTTGGAAGCGACCACGGTCACAATTTTTTCAGGAGTTGAATTCACTTTTAAGGGTAAAGCAACCCCATTTTTAAATGCCCCTTCCCCCTTTTTCGCCCAATACATCTCTTCCAATGCAGGGGCATACACGACCCCAAGAACGGGAATTTTATAATGGTCTGAAAAATCAAGACAACTTTTCAGCCTAATTAATTTCCACCTCCATTTGCTACTTTATCCTGTCAAGCGCGGAGTTAAATTCTGCAGTTTTTTCTAACGATCCCGGTTTTGATCGTGAGAAAGAGCATTCTTCCCTTACTCTTTGATATCTTTATCTCATTGGTAAAAAAGCAAACACACTGACATTTTAGTTATGCTATACTTTCCTTGTAATTGATACAAAGAAATCCTTTCTGTCTGATTAACGGATAGGTGAGATGGGTGGTGACTTTTTGGTCATCGCCCTTTTTTTATGTAAAAAAATAAGGTTGGGGTGGGTGGGAACTCACTCAAAGGGAAATCTTTGTTATCAATTTACATAGTGATCTTTTTAGTGCTAATGGTGTTCGCACCCGCTTTGCATTAATCAAAAACGAAGGGCTTAATCACCCCTTCGGATTGCTATGATTATACTTCTCACCTACTTTTTTTCTTACAACTATCAGGAATCATGTCACCACCACCCATTTCTCCGACAAGATCGTTACGTAAACTTTTTTTACATTCTTCTTCTTTATGAATAGCCAAAGACAAGTAAATTAATGCTGCTCTTGCTTTTTTAGTAATATTCATTGTAAGTTCAGTCAATTCATCAAGGGTAATAATCTCGCTAATATCTTTTACTTCTTCTCCAAAAGATGGATAATACACAACTCGGAGATATTTATGCTCCATGGTGTTTCTAATTTCCCACAATCTTTGCGCCAAAGGATCTATTGGTTCTTCAGTATCAAAATCGGTAGGTTGTCTTGTAACCATAAAATCCTTACTCATTCTAAAAAGTGCCAATAAGGGTAAATTTTCTCTTCTATCAAAAATTTCTCTTAATTTTTTCCTAGTTTTTTGATCTGAATACCAAATGGTTTTAAAATCAATTTGATGATCTTTGAGATCATCTATCTGAAAATATTTGGCAATAAAAAATGCTATTTTGTCAAAAATAGCGTATTGAACCCTAAAAGCTGATTTTATTTTTTCAATTGCTAAACAATAGACTCCATTATCATAAGTTTCATCCAAAGCAGTATCACGATCGGAAAAGTGTACATTCTCAAGATTTAGCCCTTCAAACATGCCCCATCGTGCGGAGACATACTCTTGTTTTAACTGACTATAAAAAGAATGAAAATAGGGATTTTCTCCGACCTTATACACAATACTCGGTGCGCCAAGCGCATCCCATGCAGCTATCGAATAGTTAAAGGCGAATTCGCATTGCAAAGGAATACCCCTAAAAGTTAGTTAATTTTTGTTGTT
>DYMK01000109.1 GCA_020721585.1 Sulfuricurvum sp. | reverse complement strand
GCGGCAATGCGTCGCGGCTCCAGCATCAGTATCTTTTGCGAGCCCAGCCAAATTTGACCCAATAATGCCAAAGGCATCAGCGAACTTTTGCCCGCACCTGGCGCGGCTTGCAGCACCAACACATTGTTGTGCGCAAGATGCAGCAATGCTTCGGGCAAAATTTCAATGATTGGCAGGTCAATCATGCGGTAATCGAACGAGAGCATTAAAAATTTTTCACCACGAAGCCTGAGGCAATTTTGATCATTTTTTTCACACATTTGACGTGGATGAAGCTGTGGATAAGGTCGTTGAAAACCTTGCCAACCCGCATCAGAAAAGGGCTTGCATTACCTTGGTCAAAAAATAACCAATTCATTTTTCAATAAATAAAATCAATGAGTTACGACCGGCTTACCTTGGCATCCAATCAACATTCAGTGCTGTCAAGGTCTTGACAGCACTTGTGGACTAAATTTTTTATACAGCTCAAAAAGTCATCCACATTTTCTGTGGAAAAGTCTGTGCAGGACACAAGAATAAAACCCTAAGTTCCTGCTACACATCCAGATTTATGACAACTTCATGAAGCTGTCATAAATCCACCCATGTCAGGCGCGAGCTTTAGGCGCAAGCAATTCAATCGAGTAACCATCCGGATCTTCGACAAAGGCAATGATGGTTGAACCCGCATTCATCGCCCCAGCTTCGCGCAGAATTTTACCGCCACGCGCACGAATGGCCTCGACTGCCGCATACACATCGTCCACTTCTAGCGCCAAATGCCCGTAAGCATTACCCATCTCATACTGCGTCACGCCCCAGTTGTAGGTTAATTCAAGTGCAGCGGCTTCGGATTCGTCCTGATAGCCTAAAAACGCCAGGGTAAATTCGCCGCTTGGATACTCCTTGCGCCGCATCAGACGCATTCCTAATACTTCGGTATAAAACGCAATCGAACGCTCCAAATCACCAACCCGCAGCATGGTGTGCAAAATACGCATGAGATTTTCTCCAAAATAAAGCCCGCAAAACGCGGGCAAAAAATGATGATTCAACAGGCTGTGGAA
>DYMK01000108.1 GCA_020721585.1 Sulfuricurvum sp. | reverse complement strand
GGGGACGAATGACAGTAGGGTGGTGACCAAATCCAAATCCATGCCGGGAAGGGCGCATTGATTCCCAGGTTGCGCGGGTTTCTCAGCTAATAACTCGGCACGTTGGATAGGGGAAACCCGGAAAATAAGCGCAGTCACACGCCGCCCATGTCTTATTTCTTCGTATTCAAAGCCAATATCGGCTTTAGCCGCCAATTCTTTTTGGGCAACTTCCAAAACCCAGCGTTTAAAGTCACGGTATTCAGAATAAAGTTCTACTGCCGCCTGTGGTTTATCAAACTTATCTTGTCGTGGAATTGCTTCAATACTGACCCCCAATATTTTCCGCAATTCATCCAATTCAAATGTATATTCCTTGGTATGAGGGTTATGGTCATGTTTTTGTTTCAGTAGCATATACAGGCGTAGCGTGTATTGGCTTTTAAAACTCAACAGCATGGTGAGCTTGTATTGGGTGAAATTTTTTTTGAGGTTTAACAGAAAGGGGATCATGGCTTCGCTTAATTGCGCATCAACCACTCCCGTTCCATCAATGTATTCTGCTTGTGCCATCCAAGTCGTTTGCACTAAACGTCCCGGTGATTTGATTTCAACATAACGGGTGACAATGGAATGGGTGATTTTCTTCATTTCCTCATAGGCTGAACCCTTCGCCACCCCCAAGAAATCCGCAAATTCTGCCACCGGGATGCGGTAAACCGTTAACTTGGTGTCCCCCGGTTGTACCTTGGATATGACCGTGAACAACAGGCGCATTTCACCCAAGGGCAGGGCATAACGCGCCGACACCAACTCATTGGACTGCGTGACGACCGCCGATGAGCCGGGTAGCTTCCGTTTTTGCGTCCTTGCTGCTGCTTTTATCATCAGTGAAACCGTAAGAATTTGCGGTGAACCGCGAGGATTTTGTGGTGAACCCTAACAGTTGTTTGTTTCTTGTCGCTAACCCGATCACAAAACCGGGCTTTAGACGGCATTTCGGGGGATATTACCACAAATTTCTCACATCTCACCACAAATTTCTCACATCTCACCACAAATTTCTCACA
>DYMK01000107.1 GCA_020721585.1 Sulfuricurvum sp. | reverse complement strand
TGAAGCTCCAAATAAGCCATCCGATTTGCTCGAATAAAAAGTTTTGCTCGCATAGCGAAGTGATTGAGATGGTGTTTGATTTTTAAGCATTCCAATTTGAAGACAGAATAAATAGCCATAAAAATGTGATTGGCTTGGGTTTTGATCGTCTTTGTTGGTGATTTACTCAAGCTAGCATTCGATTTGAGTGACTTATGAAACTCTTCAACTTTCCACCGTTTTTGGTAGAGTGTTGCGACATGATCGCCATCAAGCGTTGTGTCACTGCATACCAGCGTCATAGCAATCGTACTTCCGTCTTTGTTTGTAAAGATTCGTCTCACTAAAAGGACTTCTTTATCGTAGCCTTTTAGGTAGCCTTGTGTGGATTGCTTATCCGATAATACCACTTCACTTACCCTTACAAAGCGTCCTTGGTGTTTGTCTTCTAGGCTGGCAGCAAAGAGCCGATTATCTTTAAGTGCTGCAATAAAATCTTTTTTACGTTTGACAATGAACTCAAAGTTTTCGGAAGACGCAAACCATGTATCCATTAGGATAAATCGGAATTTTAATTGATTAGCGAGACACGTTGAGATGATGTTCCGCATCATCTCATTTTTGGTAATTTCACTTGCTCTCTTAACCTGTCGTGTTTTCAAATCGCTGAACTGTATAGGCTTCCTGACAATCTCGAAGGCAACTGGGATGGAAACTTCACCGCTGTAATAAAGTGCGTTAAGGATATTAACCCCTCTGACATTACGCCCTTTGCAGTGGTCGAAGTGCCAGCACATAATATCATTCTCATCTGTCCAAGCTTTCTCTTGAATCGTATCGTCAAATATCAAACACGCATCATCGGTCTCAATCTCTCTGATCGTTGATTTGACATTAAGCCACAAGTTTTTTGAAGTAAACTCTTCTCCCGCCAAAAAACGGGTTACTTGATCATGGCTAATCTCGTTGTCCATCATCGCTGCTAATCCTGTCGCCGTAGCAAAACCTCCATTGCTGATTAAATAGTCCGTATAAAGTTCAAGGTAATCTGTTTTCATATCAAATTTATACCACGCTTATC
>DYMK01000008.1 GCA_020721585.1 Sulfuricurvum sp. | reverse complement strand
TAAATATTCATCAAAGTTAGCTACATACTTTTTAATATCATCGTTATAAGCTCTAGTGCCAAGACCATTTAAATCTTTTTTCTCAATTTTGAGTTTTTTAAATTTTCCGTTACGGTTAACCTGTGTAGTATAAGAAGCATCATTATATAAAACAGTGAATTTTAAATCCACATCAATCTTATAATCATACAAATAATCATCAATCAAAACCATATTATCCACATAAAAAGATGGATGAATAACAATTTCATTTTGATTGTATTTATAATTTCTAATAGCACTAGCACCTACATTTGCAATAGCTTGAGCGACATTTTCAAATAATGCTATTTCACAAAACTCCAAAGCTTCGATAAGATTACTTTTCCCAGCATTATTAGGTGCGACAATGCAATTTAACTTTCCAAATTCAAATTTACTATCTTTAAAACTTTTAAAATTATCTAAATACAAACTTTCTAATCTAATATGTGACATATCATTTCCCTACAATGTCTCTAAAGCACTATTACTTTCCAACTCCATCCACACACCTCATCCTAAATTAACCGTTATTGTAACCAATCTAACATAACAAGTAAGCGTTAAAAAAATGACGAAAAATAGCTTCTTTTTTCACCATTTCCAGACCACTGACTAGCGTAACCAAACGATAACAATAATATATCAAGATATATTGATATTATGGTACAATCTTTTTTATCGATGCTCGTCACTCCTGCGAAGGGCGTAAAGCGTAAAACTGGATTCCCGCCTTCGCGGGAATGACGTAAAAAATATAAGGAAACTCAAATGCTCTTAGCTCTTGGAATTTTTATGGTCACCCTTATTTTGGTGATTTGGCAACCACGTGGATTACCCATTGGCACCACAGCCGTTATGGGGGCAATGGTCGCTTTAGCCTTGGGCGTGGTAAATAGTGCGGATGTCTGGACAGTCACCTCGATTGTGTGGGATGCGACACTGGCGTTTATCGGGATTATTCTCCTCTCCATGGTACTTGATGAGATTGGATTTTTCGAGTGGTCAGCCCTTAAAATGGCGCGTCTTTCGGGGGGGAATGGTCATCTGATGTTTGTCTATATCCTTATCTTGGGGGCGTTGGTGTCGGCGTTGTTTGCCAATGATGGTGCAGCGTTGATCCTCACCCCCATTGTGTTAGCCAAGATGAAACACCTCAAACTCAATCCACTGGCGATGTTCGCGTTTTTGATGGCGGGGGGATTTATCGGGGACAGTGCCTCCAATCCATTGGTCATCTCCAATCTCACCAACATCGTCACAGCGGGCTATTTTCACCTTGGATTTTGGGAGTATGCCCAAACGATGTTTTTGCCCAATCTTTTGAGTATCCTCGCCTCGATTGTCGTATTGGGTCTTTATTTTCGCAAAGATATTCCCGCGCGCATCGACATCACCCACCTCTCCTCCCCCGAATCGGCGATTAAAAATGTGATTATGTTCCGTCTTAGCTGGTTTTTCTTGGCATTGCTCATGGTCGGATATTTTATCGGGGATCATTACCATCTCCCCATATCGGTGTTCGCCCTTGGGGGTGCGTTGCTCTTTCTTGCCCTTGCCACCTATTTTAAAGCAACGAAACCAATCATGACGATCAAAGCAGCACCCTGGCAGGTGGTGTGGTTTAGTATCGGATTGTATGTGGTGGTCTATGGTCTCAAAAATGCGGGATTGACCACCTATTTAGCGGGGGTGATTACCCACTTACACAGCATGGGCAATGGTGTAGCAGTGATCGGCACGGGGTTTTTATCGGCGATACTTAGTTCGGTCATGAACAATATGCCCACCATCATGATTATGGACATTGCCATCGGGCAAAGCGGTCACACCGCATTGGCCTACGCCAATATCATCGGGTGTAATCTTGGGCCGAAAATGACCCCAATTGGTTCACTGGCAACGCTCCTTTGGCTTCATGTGTTGCGCCAAAAAGGGGTCACCATCACGTGGGGGGAATATATGAAAGTGGGGATGGTGATTACCCCGCCGGTGTTGTTGGTGGCATTATTGGGGCTTCTGTAAATTTTTATTTGCGTGATAGCATGGGGATTGATTTTTTATCACCACAGTATCCCAATGCACCACAATCATCGTCGCATTATGTTACAATATAGACCATAACACTTGTAAGGTACAACAATGAAACATCTTAATCGTCGACATTTCTTGGGTGCTGGTTTACTCTTGGGGGCATCAACCCTCCTTGGAAAACCCTTACCTGATAAACCAATCGCCATTCCCGAAGAATACAAACCCCCCATTATCGCCTTTCCAGAGAAAAAGCCGATGGTGACTATCTCCGATAGACCTCCGTTGCTTAAATCCGCACGCGGTCGTGATATTTATACCCAAGCCATCACCCCTAATGATGAATTTTTTGTCCGTTGGCATCTTCCCGATATTCCAACCCATATTGATCTGAAGGAATTTCGTCTTGAGGTCAATGGAGCGGTCACTACCCCTCTTTCACTGAGTATCGATGATCTCAAAACCACATTTGACCCCGTAGAAATCACAGCCGTTATGCAATGTGGTGGTAATAGCCGTAAATATTATGCGGTGACGGGACAAGCAACCCATGGTGTCCAATGGGATCACGGTGCGATGGGATGCGCGGTATGGAAAGGGGTTCGTCTCAAGGATATTTTAACCCGTGCAGGTCTCAAAGAATCAGCACAATGGATAGGTCTCAATGGGTTGGAAAAACCAGCAATGGAAGAGACTCCCGATTTTTTCCGTGAAATGGCACTCAAAGAGGCTCTCGAAGAGCAAATTATCGTGGCGTATGGGATGAATGGTGAGGATCTCCCCTATCTCAATGGCTTCCCCATTCGTTTGGTTATTCCCGGTCACTTTGCCGATAGTTGGGTCAAAATGCTCTCAAATATCATGGTCATGGACAGCTACCGTAACAGCTTTTTTATGGACGTTGCCTACACCGTGCCTGATAATGACTGTGAATGCGTCGTTTCGGGAAGTGATTTCGAGTACAAACGTAAACCCATCGCAAGCATGAAAGTCAAATCGGTGATTGGGTACCCCTCCGAAGAGAGTGTGATCAAAAAAGGATCCCGTATCAAAATTTCAGGAGTTGCCTTTGATCAGGGTAAAGGGATCAAGGAAGTGATGATTTCACTTGATAGCGGTAAAAGTTGGAGTGCCGCAAAACTGGGTCACGATCTGGGTAAATATGCCTTTAGAATGTGGAGTTATGAGTGGGAGACCAAAACCAAAGGGAATTACACCATTATGGCACGTGCTATTAACCGTATCGGAAATATTCAACCCATGGCAGATGAAATCGGTTGGAATGCAGGTGGATACCAATACAACGGCGTTGATAGCGTTAGTGTAAAAATCGTTTAGGGGCTTACCATGAAAAAATTTGTATTACTCTGTTTTCTTGCAACGTCTACGCTATTGGCGCAAATGGAAAAACCCATCGAAATGCCCTACGTAGAGTATCCCATGATAAAAGGGGATCATGATGAAGTAGCGCAACAATACTGCCTCATCTGTCACTCTTGGGGCTATATTTTAAATCAAGGGAAAAAAAGTCGCCCCTACTGGAATGGAACCGTCCAAAAAATGGTCAATGAATTCAAAGCTCCTATCCCCAAAGAGGATCAACAAACCATCATTGATTACCTTGTAAAACATTATGGATATGAAGCCAAAGCGGGACAATCAGGACACTGAGTCCTGATCAAGGGACATAAACCCTCCCATTTTTTACCTCGATACTCCCCATCAATTCCCCCTCAAAAATCTCAGCGGGGAATCGTACCAACGCCTCTTCATAGGTAGGCAAGGTACGGCAATAGGCGATAAAGGGGGTATCATACACCGCATTACGCGCTGATTTGGTGATCATACTCACAAAACCATCAATCTCCTCAATCGCAATCGCTTTACCCTGCGATAACAGCTGATGCGTCCCCGCACTCTCACGAATACGGTGGGGCAATACATAAATGGGTTTCCCCATCGCAAGGGCATACTCCACACTGCGCATACTTCCACTCCCCAAATCGGCTTCGGTCACAATCAACACCTCACCCAAGGCAACGACAATCTCATTACGCACCACAAAACTCCATCCGTGGGCTTTAAAATCGGGATCAAATTGGGAGAGGACAAGTCCGTGCTGTTCGATGGATTCAATGAGCTTTTCATTGGCTTTGGGATACCGAATCTCGATGCCGGTGGGAAGCACCACAATGGTATTGTCTACCCCCGCACCCTGATGCGCTAACGCATCAACCCCCAATGCCCCCCCACTGACGATGGTCACCCCCGCTACACTAAGCTTTTTGGCCAATTCCATCGTGATGGCACGGGTATAGGGATTGGGTCGGCGGGTTCCGACGATGGAGATTTTAGGACGGTGTAAAAGATCGCTCTTCCCTTTATAATAAAGTTTAGGGGGATATTTATCCATCTTTTCCAATTCAGGGATCAAAAAATCAAGCATAGCCATTGCAGTGCCTCACGCGATAAAGTGGTGAAGTGTAGCAAGATTTAGGAATAAGCGTTCATTTTATGACAATTTGAAAGCTCACGTTGGGAAATGAACCTTTCGCTTCATCCCCGCATTAATCCTTTAGGAATAAAAAAGTAGCCTGTCCCCTTTATTTTCGTAGCATAATTTATGCAGCTATTTGGATACAATACTTATTGATATCTGAACGCTCGAAACAAACATTTATGAATTAAAAAGGGATCAAATGGCATCAAACGCTCAATGTCAATGTAAAAAGTGCATGGGATTCAATGATTGTTATAATAAGTTTTGTATCCATTGTGGAAGTAAACTAGAACAAACTTCATCATCAAAAAGTAATTCATATTCTGCTCAGAAAGAATGTGCCAAATGCGGATACATCAATGATTCTGATTCAAAAGTTTGTATCCAATGTGGTAGTAATCAGTTCATTGAAGAAACTACTCACAGTGAAGATGAAACGATTGCAGGATACATCATTATTTTGTTAGCCTATATTGCAAAAGGTGATGGTGTTATCTCGAGTCAAGAAGCTAGTCTGATCTCCA
Source organism: Sulfuricurvum sp. (assembly GCA_020721585.1). GTDB lineage: Bacteria > Campylobacterota > Campylobacteria > Campylobacterales > Sulfurimonadaceae > Sulfuricurvum. The sequence continues at coordinate 66,238 of DYMK01000008.1, read as the reverse complement.
AAATTTTAGATGAAGTATCATTGGATGATGCCATGCATCGAGAAAAACTAAAAGATGTTTTTAATCGGGGAAAAAATAAACATGAAAGAAATCATCAAGAAGTTAGTAAAAAATTATACAGTGATATATGTAGTGAAATAAGCGATTCAACTGAGCGAAAAAAACTGCTCAATATAGTTGGAATGTATTTTATGGCTCTCGTTTATGTCGATGGTTCTTTGAATGCAAAGCAAAACAGTATCGTGGTTAATATTCTAAAAACTATGCAATTTACTGATCGTATGATTAATGAATTACATGAACAGTTCAAAGAAGAAGAGGAAGAACAACAATCCTCTTATGCTCATCAAAGTAGTAGTGACTCTAGCTATAAAATGCTTGGTTGTCAACCGAGTGATTCAGATGATACAATCAAAAAAGCATATAGAGAATTGGTAAAGCAATATCACCCAGACAAACTTAGCGGTAAAGACATACCTGAAGCAATAATGATTTTAGCAACTGAAAAACTCAAAGAAATTAATGCAGCATATGAAAAAATAAAAAAACTTCGTGGGATGAAATAATGATTGTATGTCCAAAATGCAAAACTGAAAATATCGATAATGCAAAATTTTGCAGAAATTGTGGAACGAATATCACACAAGTTGCAAGCAAAGCCAATAAATCTATAAAGCAAGATTCTGAAGATACAGCAAGTGGATTTAAAGAGTTTATGTGGAGTATTATTATCGTTGGGGCTGTCATCGTCATGATTGCGTCAAATTCAGGAGACAGTGCAACTACTGAAGAAGCACCAATAACAACAGAAGAAACCATTGGTGAGGTAGCAGAAGAGGCACCAGCAATAGAAGAAGTTCAGCCACAAACCGATAATTGGTATGCAATCCATGCTCCTTTAATGTTACCTCAAACAGGTGTAGTAGAGCGAGAATTAGAAGAAGGAAATGCTCCTCTCGAAATACATACGAGCCCTTCAACTGGAAATTATTTTGTCAAAATCAACAATATTCAGACAGGAGCAACAGTGATAAAAGCTTTTATAAGGTCTGGTGAAATATTTTCTACTACATTGCCAACTGGAGAGTATGAACTCAAATATGCAAATGGGAAAAATTGGTATGGTGAAATTGATTTATTCGGACCTGAAACAAGCTATTCCAAAGCAGGTGAAACTTTCTCTTTTGATGGATACAATGGCTATACAGTAGAGTTGATACATCAAGTTGGCGGTAATCTACAGGCACAGTCAATTGATGCTGGTGCATTTTAAAATTAAGGAATCATGTGAGCCAATTTTGTCCTAAATGTGGAACTAAAAATATTGACGAAGCTAAGTTTTGTAAAAATTGTGGATTTAATCTTTTGGAAGCATCTAATGAGTTAAAAAAAACAAATACTTATCGAACTAACGAGCAGTCTCCATCATCTCTAGCTGCTGAACAAACCAAACCTGACAAGGAGGCGGATGCATTTATCTACATCGCTTTAGTAGCAGGAATATTTCTATTCGTCATTTTGTGGTCTATAATTGAATATCCCGAATATAAACTTAAATCTTTGAAGCAAGATGCAGAAAACGGGAATAATATTGCTCAATACGACTTAGGTATGTTGTATGAGAAAGGTGAGCAAGGATTATCCATAGATTATGCTGAAGCTGCGATATGGTTCAAGAAAGCAGCTGAAGATGGGCATGAAAAAGCAACGGATGAATTATGTTTTCTCTATTTGGATAAAAAAGTACAGACACCAAATAATGCTGAAATTGTGGATTATTGCAATGATACCTACTCTTCAGCCAATGACTTAAAAAGAAAGCAAGAAATTGCAGAAAAAATTGCTGATATTTATTTCAATGATGCAAACTTTAAAAATAGTAAAATTTGGTATCAGAATGTCCTTGAATCAATGACTTCACAATCTTCTAAAAGTAATTTTGCTAATAAATTAGGTGATAAATATTTTGATAATAAAAATTTCAAAACATCTGAATACTGGTATCAAAAGTCGGTTGATCTTGGTGGAGAGGATGCAAAATTTAGATTGGCATACCTTTTGAGCGAAAGAAAGCAATATAACCTAGCAATAAAATATTACAAAGAGTCTCTGAAATTCAATAATTGGGAAGGAACTATGGGTAAATTGGCTGGGGTATATTCAGACAAAAAAGATTATAAAAATGCAATTCTATGGTATGAGAAAGCTGTTAACAATGGCAACAAAGATGTATACTTCGGTTATGGATACGCCTATGATATGATTGGAAATACGACCAAAGCAATTGAGTTGTACAAGAAATCGGCACTTTTCGATAAAGAGTCTGCTGCGATGTATAATTTAGGTATAACGTATAAAAATTTACAGGATTATCAAAATGCAGAATATTGGTATAAGGAAGCTGTAAAACATGGAGATAAGGACGCGAACAAAGCACTTCAAAATCTTATTTCACAAGGTTTGATTTAACATTATAGAGAGCAAAAAGGAAATAAAGGGGACAGGCTACTTTTTGCAGTATAATTATCGCATAAAATGAAGAAATAAAAAAAGTAGCCCGTCCCCTTTATTCAATTTGAAAGCTCACGATTTACGGGCAAACATCCAAATCACCGACATGGTGAGATTTGCCGCCACAATAAGGGTCGTCCCTATATCAAACTGAAAATCTTCAAAGAAACCATAATTGGCTATAATTCACCCTGTTATCTTTTATAAGGAATCCCCCCACAATGGCATTAGTCGATCTTCTCAACGTCTCCAAACACTATGAAGCCCAAAAAATTTTAGAACATATTAATTTTCACATCGATGAGGGGGAGAGGATCGTTATCGTCGGAAAAAATGGCAGTGGTAAGTCGACATTGATGAAAATCGTCCATGGATCACTGGAGACTGATGAGGGGGAACGGATCAATCGGCAGGGCATTGAGATTAAAATGCTCTCCCAAGTCCCCCAATTTGACCCCTCCCACTCGGTTCGAGAAGCGATTGAAGCGGGATTGGGGGAATTACGAACCGCAAAAGTCCGTTTTGATGAAATTTCCGTATTACTTGCCCAACACGTTGACAACGAAATGCTTCTGCACGAACAATCGCGCCTCACCACCTTTTTGGATCATCACAATGCGTGGAATTTGGACGATAAAATTGAGCGGGTGATGCACCACTTTATGCTCAAAGCGTATGAGCATAAAAACGTTCATCTCCTCAGCGGTGGGGAGCAACGGCGTGTTGCCCTCGCCTCCCTGCTACTGCTTAAACCCGATATTCTTTTACTGGACGAACCCACCAACCATCTCGATGTTTACATGGTGGAGTTTCTCGAAGAGCTGATTCTCAAAGAGAAATTTACCCTCCTTTTTATCTCCCACGACCGATATTTCATCGACCAAATTGCGACCAAGACCATCGAAGTCGAGGAGTGTTCGCTTCGAGAGTTTAACGGGGGGTACAGTATCTATTTGGAACAAAAGCAAGAGCTTTTACGTACCATGGCGCAACAGCATGACAATCTCCTCAAACTTCTCAAAACCGAAAATGAGTGGCTTCGTCGCGGGGTCAAAGCCCGACTCAAACGGAACGAAGGGCGTAAACAGCGAGTCTTACAACTGCGCGAAGATGCCAAAAACAACCCCAGTAAAATCCGTAAAATGAAGCTGGAACTCGAACGGGAAGCCAAACACTTTAACCGCTCGGAAGGGATGAATCGCCAAAAAATGCTTTTTGATGTGGAACATCTCAACCTCACGTTGGGGGACAAAGTCCTCATCACCGATTTTTCGACCCGAATTTTGCAAAAAGATGTCATCGCCATCGTAGGTCCCAATGGAAGTGGTAAATCGACCCTCCTTAAAGCCCTTTTGGGACGACTCAAACCCACCCGTGGAATCATCAAAATGGGGGAGCTTGCCATTGGGTATTTCGACCAACACCGTGAGATGCTGGATGATAATCTCAACCTCATCGAAACGTTTTGCCCCCATGGAGGGGATCGAGTCGATGCCCAAGGTCAAGATTATCATGTCTATGGGTATCTCAAAAACTTCCTCTTCCCCAGAGAGTTTTTGGACAAAAAAGTGGGCGTTTTAAGCGGTGGAGAAAAAAATCGTGTCGCCCTTGCGCTGCTCTTTACCAAAAAAGTGGACATTTTGATTTTGGATGAACCCACCAACGATTTGGACATTCCCACCATCAATATCCTCGAAGAGAAACTCCAAAATTTTACCGGCGCGGTGATTTTGGTCAGTCATGACCGTTATTTTGTCGATAAAATTGCCAAAAAACTCTTTATTTTCAAAGGGGATGGGACGATTCAAGAGAGCTACAAACCCTACAGCGAATACCTCGAAGATGAAAAAGAGTTGCACGAGGTAGAGGCGATGGAAGCGGAATTTGCCCACGCCCAGACCGCTACGGCAAGCGTAATCATCGACAAACCCAAAGCGGTCAAACTCACCTTTAACGAACAAAAAGCCTTAGCGACACTCCCCGATGAAATTGATGCATTAGAGAAAAAAATCGATGACCTTAACACCTCATTAGCCGATCCCAAAAAGTACGAAAAAATTGGGATCAGTGTGTTGGCCGATGAGCTGGAAAAAACCAAAGCCCTCTATGAGGAAAAGGTCGACGAACTGCTCACCATTGAAGAGAAACAAGAACACATTGAATCCCTCAAAAACAGCTAAGGAGACCACCATGGACATCGAAACCCTTAATTCGCTTTATTCCCATGCAGGATGGGTCACCTTTACCCACAAGGAGAATGGTTTTCCCCTCGCCCTCATCACCACCCCCGATGCCACTGCGGTCATCACCTTGTATGGGGCGCATCTTCTCTCCTACCGTCCCCATACCGATGGACGAGATGTGCTGTTTCTCAGCGAAAAAGCGATCTTCCAAGAAGGCACCCCTATACGTGGCGGTGTCCCCATCTGTTGGCCGTGGTTTGGGTCACGCGACCATAGCCCCGACCATGGAGTAGCGCGATCACGGATGTGGAGCGTCATTGACTCGGAGCTGTTGGAAAATGACGAATGCGCACTAACGTTTGAACTCACCGACACCCCCCAAACCTACGCGCTGTGGGCGCACCGTTTTACCCTTACCCTCCGTGTGACCGTAGGGAAAAAACTCACTATGGAACTCACCACCCACAATGACGATACCGTCCCCTTTACCATTACCCAAGCACTCCATACCTATTTTAGTCTCCATGACATCACCCAAACAACGATTCGCGGATTGGAAGGGTGTGTGTACAGCGATAAAACGGATCATGGAGCGGAAAAAAGAGACCATGACCCTATCACCATTACGGGGGAAGTGGATCGGGTGTATCACTATGATGGGGGAGAGATCGGTATTGAGGAGGAAACGCGCACCCTCCACATTGCCTCAGAAGGGTCTAAAACAGCGGTCGTATGGAATCCATGGATTCGTGTGTGTGCGCAAAAAGCCGATTTAGACGCTCAGGATTACCAAAAAATGGTCTGTGTCGAAAGTGCCACTATCGGAGAAGATTCCATCACCCTTCACCCCAATGAATCCTTTACCCTCAAAACCACCTACTGGAGTACCAAATGAAATTGATCCTTTTGACCCTTCCCCTGATGGCTATGGCGACCATGACCATCACCACCAACGAACACGTCTCCACCACCCTTACTCCTGATGTACTGCAAGGGTCATTAAATTTTGATGAACAAAACAAAAACCCTAATCTCATCAAAGAAGACCTCAATGCCATCATTGTACAGGTCAAAAAGTTCGATCCCAACGCCAAACAATGTCAAGGGGGAGGATACCAACTTTCCCCCCAATACACCTATACCGACCAAAAACAAGTCTTTAGCGGTTACAGTGGTTCCCTCTTTTTTGAGTGCGAATTTTCCAACATTGAGCAGTACAATGCCCTATTGGAGAAAATTAACCCCGTTATCAAAAAAAATGTCCATAAAAATGAAGGGTCTCTCTCATGGGGGGTGAGTGAGCAACAACGGTTAACCGCCCAACGTGCCTTGCGAAATGCTTTGCTGCAAACCGCCCAATCTCAAGCTCAGGCATTTTCCAAAACGACTGCCCTATCGTGCGAAGTGACTTCGGTTAATTTTGGGGGGAACGCCATCCCCATGACACACCCTATGATGATGGCAAAATCGGTCAGCTTTTCCGATACGGCTGTACCTACCCAAAGCCCCCTTCAGCAAGATCAAAAAACCTCGCTGGATGCCACGGTCACCTATAGCTGTACTAAACCCTAATCCCGCACATAATCGACCACCCTAGAAAGGGTCGTGAGCGATTTAATCACCTCAACCACCTCCAAATGGGCGGGATGGGTCGCATAAAATTCCAACCCTTCGTGATCATCGAACAGTGCGACCAAGACCATATCAAAGGAACGATCACTTGAACTGATGTCGATCCCCACCTCCATCGAATCAAGGGTCTCAATGCACAGGGGTAACGCCTCCAAAAGACCTTTTACCCGAATCATATTTTGGGCTTTGTTCTCATCTTTAAATACAAACATGACAATATGGACTAACATGGCTTCCCCTTTATGACGTAGTTATGGGTGCCATTTTACCCTAAATTTATCCCTTAATGCTCTATAAGATCCCGTAAACTCTCTTGGGGTAGTTTTCCCTCCAAAATGGCATACACCTCTGCGGCGATGGGGAGATATATCCCTCGTGTAAGGGCGATTTCATGCAACGCGTATGCCGTGCCAATCCCCTCACTCACCTCTCCGATTGCCGCACAAATGACCTCTTTGGTTTTCCCCTCAGCAAGCCCCAATCCCACACGATAGTTACGGGACATCGACGAACTGGCGGTCAAAAACAGATCCCCCGCCCCACTCAGTCCCAAAAACGTCTCATCATTGGCACCGTAGGTTTTGCCAAAGCGTTGCATCTCTACCAATCCCCGTGCGATCAAGGCAGCGGAAGCATTGTTTCCCAATCCCAACCCCGCACAAATCCCTGCGGCGATGGCAATCACGTTTTTATACGCCCCTGCAATCTCTGCCCCAATGACATCCGTACTGGTATAGGTACGGATAAAACGGGGGAAAAAAGTCGCAAATTCCAACGCGGTCGTAGTAGAGTGCGCATTAATGACCACCGCAGTTGGCAACGATGCCATCACCTCAACCGCAAACGAAGGGCCGGATAAAAAAGCTAAATTATCTAAGGGGACGTACTGCGCGTAGATTTCATTTAAAAACCGTCCACTGGAGGCTTCAATCCCTTTGGAAGCGACCAAAATTTTTTGACCACTAAACCTAAAATGCTCCGCTAACCATTGCGCAATCTGTTGAGCGGGAACGGTAATGATAAGATAAGGACACGCCAACACCTCATCCAGCGGTTTAAAATTATCCCAATCGCGGGATGTTTTGGAAGTGATGATCACCTCATTTTTGTCACTGAGGGCAAAGGCTAATGCCTCTCCCCATTTTCCTGCCCCAATAATCCCTATTTTCATAGTATTTCCCCTCGAATCCAGCGTTTGAGATATTCTAGCTTCTCTTTATACCCTATCGCGACGAGAATATCCCCCGCATTGATATGGTGATTATGCCCATGAGAAGCAAAACTAAATGTAGTTCCCAACTCATTATCGACCACCGCTAGTAAAATAACGTCGAACTCTTGTTTAAAATGGGTATCGTGCAAGTAAGTTCCGCACAGCGGTGAATTCTCCGTTACTTCAACCTCCATAATACTCAAATCACTATCTTCATAAAGGACATTATGAAGTACTTCAGTGACGATAGGTTTAGTCAATATATCACTGATTACATTCGATGCAATTTGTAAAATCGGCATCACCTTGTTTGCCCCCGCACTTTTCATCTTCATCATACTCTCATTATCTTTTGCCAATGCAATAATTGAGAGATTTTCAAATGTTGCCCGAAGAGAAATCGTTAAAAAGACATTTTCCGCATCATCATTGAGTGCACAAAAAACGACCAAATTACCGACATCAAAACGCTCTTCTATCGTTTGCCAATGATCGCTTAAGTCAAATTTATCGGCAAGAACCCCATGATTTTGAGCAATAAGCAACTCTTCATCAGTGAGGACAAATACCCCTACATTATGATAAAGCCCTTTGATTTTTTCTATTATCTGCTTCGAATACTCGTTATATCCGAAAATCGCTGCACACGTTTGCTTCATTTTTTCTGCTTTCGGTGAAGTTTAGTTCTAAATTCATCCACCAATGATCGGTTGGCAATTACTATCGCCACATCACCTGCTTTAATCTTAATATCAGGGTTGGGGTTAAATAAAAACTCTTCCGTCGCATATTTATAAATCCCCAACACACTAAAGCGTTGATAGAATAACGAATCATGCAATAATGCAAAAAATCGTTCGCTCATCCCCGAATCAAGCCAAATCTCTTCTACTACCGTCGAGGTCTCCTCGGAGCGCAACGCATGGATTACCTCAAAAGCGACGGGTTGCGTCGAGACGATCTTACTCATCAGCCCTATTATCTCATGAGGATTGATGATTGAATTAATCCCCGCAAGTGAAAGTTTACGACGATTTTCAGGGTGGTGCAAAATCGAATAAAGGGGGATGCTTTTCGTCAACTCTCGTATCGTAAGTGCCGCATAAATATTGGCAACATCACTCTCATGGAGGAGAATAACCGCTTCCACCTGCTGTTCGAAATTTACTTTTAATAAATGATAGGTGTGCAACGAAGCAGAATCGTATCCGATAACCAACAGCCCCTGAGCACGTGCTTGTTCAATCTTTTGCGGATCTTTTTCTAAAATAACGATAGGTAATCGTTGCTTGTGAAGCTTTCGAATCACCTCATACGTGAGGGGTGAATAACCGCAAACCAGATAAAAACGCTCCAACTTGGTTGCTTTATCGAGAAATTTCTCCTCTTTAATCTCATCAATCTTCTCTGCAAATGCTGACACAACGATAGAGGTCGCTACCGAAATCACCGCAATCCCTGAGATAATAATCAGCATAGCGACACTACGCCCCTCATGGGTAACAGGGACGATATCACCATACCCGACAGTAAAGATAGTCACAACCGACCAATAAAGGGCATCAAAGAGGGTATTGACAGGAGAATCGGGATTATTCGCTTCCATCACATAGATGAGAACCGAGGAGACCATAATCATGATAAGGGCGAAAATCACCAACGTCATAATCTCAAATTTTTTACTGGCAAGTATCGAGATTAACCGACGAAGACTTTTCGCATAACGGAAGAATTTCAACACACGAAAGAGGATAAAGATTCTAAATATCCGCAATTCGTGGAAGAACGGCATAATCGCTAAAATATCAATGATTGCCATAGGAGAGGTAACATATTCAAATTTTTCTTTGACTATCGCTTTTAAAACCTTAGAAAAAGAAAACTCTCGATGCAAAAAAAGGTCATGTTCATACTGATCAATAACCATTTTTGACGTATTATTATAGACCCAAAAACGTAAAAGATACTCAATCAGAAAAATCAATGAAATAATATAGTTGTTAAAAATGAGCCAATCGTGCGAAAGTTCATGTTTAACCGAGCGAATCAAAATATAGACACTCAGTAAAATTAACCCCATCATAAAATAATCGAAATACTTTTTATAACGGTAATGTTGATTTTCGAGCAGATTATAAAAAAAGATTTTAATCCGTTGATACGGATGGCATGTATGGAGAAAATAGGCGATATTTACTACATACCTAGAGAGCATTAATATCCTATTGTGCTAATTTAGCTTGGAGAATTTCATTCAAGGTATTCGGATTTGCTGAACCTTTGGAGGCTTTCATCGCTTGACCGACAAAGAAACCAAACAATTTATCTTTACCCGATTTATACTCCGCCACTTTATCAACGTTAGCATTCAAAATCTCTTCAATCAATGCTTCCAAAGCACCCGTATCACTCACTTGTTTAAGACCTAATGTTTCGATAATCGCATCAATATCGCCACCTTTATGCTCAATCAAATAATCCAAAATCTCTTTGGCCGCTTTTCCACTGATGATATTTTCTTCGATCCGTTTGACTAAGGTTCCCAGCATTGCAGCACTCACACACGATTCGTGCGCTCCCATCCCCCCCTTAAGACGACCTTGAAGCTCGACGGTAAGCCATGTGACCGCATTACGCGCACTAATCCCCTCGTGTAACATTGCCTCAAAATAGTGGGCGGTTTCCAGTTCTGCGGTAATAACGATCGCATCGTATTCACGAAGACCGAACTCTCGCACCAAACGCTCTTTTTTCGCATCGGGAAGTTCAGGAATGGCGCACATATCACCATACATCGCTTCATCGACCACCACTTTGAGCAAATCGGGTTCAGGAAAATAGCGATAATCAGCGGCTTCTTCTTTACCGCGCATCGAGCGGGTCTCTTGTTTGGCTTGGTCAAACAATCGGGTCTCTTGGACGATTTCGCTCTCATACACCCCATCTTCCCACGCTTCACGCTGACGCGCCACTTCCAGCTCAATCGCTTTTTGGATAAAGCGGAAGCTGTTGATGTTTTTGATCTCAACACGGGTGTAGAGTTTCTCCTCCCCTTTGGGACGGATCGAGACATTCACGTCAACCCGAAACGATCCTTCTTGCATATTGGCATCACTAATATCGATGTAGCGGACAATCGAGTGAAGTTTTTTAAGGTACAAAATTGCCTCTTCGGCACAGCGCATATCCGGCTCAGAGACGATCTCCAGTAACGGTGTTCCCGCACGATTGAGATCCACTTTGGAGATTGCCCCCTCATGGATGTTTTTTCCGGCATCCGCTTCGATGTGGGCGCGATTAATCCGAATCATTTTGTGACGACCATCGTCAAAATCGATCACCAACTCCCCATGCTCGACGATAGGAGTATAAAGTTGCGTGATTTGATACGCGCTGGGACTGTCGGGATAAAAATAGCTTTTACGGTCAAAATAACTGGTACGATTGACCGTGGCATTCACCGCCGTTCCAAACATCCCCGCTTTGCGTACTGCTTCTTTGTTTAACACCGGCAATGCCCCCGGAAGGGCTAAACAGGTGGGACAGGTATTGGAATTTTGGGTGTGGTTAAAACTGGTGGGACACGAACAAAAAAGTTTAGACTGCGTGTTAAGTTGGACGTGTACTTCCAAACCGATAATGGTTTCAAACATAATGATTTATTCCTTGATTGATATAAAATAACGGATGGAGGCAAAGCCGTAGGCTCCACACTCTTTGACCGCAGTTATCTGCGCTTGGGTCGTAATTCCCCCCAACGCAAAAATAGGTAGTTCTATTTTAGCCACTATTTCTTTTAAATCCTCTAAACCCTTGGGGGTTCCTTTGTTGGGAGAGGGGAAAATTGGGCTGTAGGTAATCGCATCGGCACCTAAGTGATACGCGTTTTGCCCCTCTTGATGGGTATGGGTACTGATAATGACATAGAGTCCTAAGGCTTTAGCCGCAGCAATCGCGTCACACTGCGTTGACATCAGATGTACCCCATCAGCGCCCAAGCGATGGGCAAGGGAATAATCCCCATGAAGGATGATTTTTTGTACACCGTACTGGCGACAGATACGGATAAAACGGTGTGCGAGAAGGGGATAAATCGCCGTTGTTTTATCCCGAAAAAGGGCAAAATCGGGGACAACTTTTGACAATACCCAAGGGAGGGATGCGTTCAGTGTATCCACATCCGTACCATACAAAGCAGGATCGGTGATGAGATACGAGTGTAATTTCACTAAAAATTACCAATGAGCGCGAAGGCTCACGAAGAGAGATGAGAAGGGAGAAACTCTGTTTGAACAAGGAAATGTTCCCGAGAAAAAGCGTTGTTGCTATTCTCACGAATTTCCTCAAGAATTGCCGTTTGTTTGAGGGTCTCTTCGTAGTGTTCCCGCGAAAGGATAATATGATCCAAAAGAGAAAGGATCAAAAACGCTAAAAAAAGAAACAAAAAGGTAAACAGCAGGGCGTTAAACCATCCCAAAAAAAGGAAAGATTGAAAAGTGACCCATACTCCAACAACGGTGAATGCCCAAGAGGCACCACTTAAAAAGCTAACCAACTTATTGTTGGATGCGGGAGGTTTCATACACTGATACCCTTAGTGATCGTCGCTTAACAGCACCGCACCACCAAGATAAACGTAAGTAAGCATCATAAAGATAAACGCTTGCAAAAATGCCATAAAGGTCAAGAGGGCAAATGGGATCATGGGCAACAACCAAGGAGCCAACATAAGAATAACCATCAAGAACATATCGTCCCCTTTAACGTTACCGAATAATCGGAAGCTCAAAGAGATAATACGAGAAATGTGTGAAACGATTTCGATGGGGAACATCAACCACGCCAACCACCATACAGGTCCCATAAAATGTTTGAAGTAGGTGATTAAACCATTACGGCGAATCCCCTCGAAGTTATAATAGAAAAATACAACCAATGCCAAAGCAAGGGTAAAATCCAAAAAAGCACTGGGTGCTTCAAAGCCAGGGATAACCCCAACGATATTAGCAATACCCACAAACAGACCAATGGTTGCGACAAGGGGAAGATAACGGCGTGCCTCTTCTCTCCCCATAACATCTGCACCCATGGCTAAAACCCCACTTAAGTAGGCTTCCATGACGTTCTGTGTCCCTGTAGGGACAAGACGCATACTGCTGGTTGCCATTTTAGCGATTAACAACACAATGGCTGCGGTTAATAACATATGTGTTAAAAAAATAAAAGCGTGATCGTGACCTAATAGCCCGAAGAAAGTAAACAATTCGCCCATTTGGTATGTCCCTTTGTGGTGGTATGAATGGGCGAATTCTATCGCTTTTGAGATTAAATTCCTATAAACTCAAATGGGTCAAGGTACGCTTAGCATATACTATATCATCAGCAATCGCATTTTTAAGGGTTTCCAAGGAGTCAAACTTCCGATTTTTGCGTAAAAATTGTACAAAACTAATCGTAACGTGCGTACACGCAGGGATCGTCTTCTCTAAAATGTGACTCTCGATGGCGTAGGTTCCATCGGTGCTAAAGCGATGCCCCACAAAAACCACCGAAGGGTAAAAATGTTCTTCCCCATCCACTCGGGTTAAAGCCGCATACACCCCCTCACACGGTAACAAAAATTCGGGAGCTTCTATATTGATCGTCGGTACCAAATCGGTTTTACCAATCCCCTGACCTGTGACCACTTTCCCTTTGATTTGATAATTATGCCCCAAAAAGTGATTGGCTTCGGCGATGTCCCCGATTTGAATTTTGGTACGAATTTTATGCGAATGGACTGAATCCCCCTCAATACACACCTGTTCGACTACTTTTACTTCTCCTGAAAACAGTTCTCCTAAAGCACGATGCGAACAACGGCGATTTTTTCCAAAATGAAAATCATACCCCACCACGATTTTCCGTAACTGGGGAAATTTTTGGGTGAGCATTGCTAAGAATTCTCTTCCTTCTAAATGGCGAATTTCCTCAAGATCGTAATAATAAATCGGATAATGGGTGTAGTGTTCTCGCTCACGCCCCCGTGTAAGGTTGGCATACCCCGTTTCAATCACCACAATGGCACCATGTTTACCCAACGCATCAAACAACGCTTGATGCCCCACGTGCATCCCATCAAATCCGCCAATGGCGATAGCATCAATATTATTCTTCAATTTGCTCCTCTTCTTCTTTTTTTCCCAAACTGTTGAGTATTTTTACTAACTTATGCACGGTAGTTGAAGGGTTGTCTTTTTCTGGATTATGAGAATCCTCGTAGGATAACAAAAGGGTTTCAGCATTTTTGATTGCTGTTTCTTGAAGTTCCAAAATTTCATTAAAAATTAGTTGTGTATACTCTTTTTGTTTTATAGTATCTTTGTCAAGTTTGGAAAATTTAGATTGATTTTTAGCTTTAAGTTTCTCAATTATCTGAGTTAATAGTATATCTCTTAAAATGGCAGTTTCTCTATAGTTAAAATGGAGTAAATACCATAATTCAAATGAATCATTTGAATAAGCAACATTAACTTTTAATTTTTCAGCAGCTCGCAAAGCATTATTAAAATCTTCAGCTGTATGCCCACCACCACCTACCCGTTCACTATCTCGATCAATCACTATCCATTTATGATCAAAATTTTTATACGTTTTCCCATTATCACATTTATGGTTTTCTAAATCTTTCAGTACGCCACTTGGATTACTATGCTTATAATTGGCTATAACAAAAGAGTCATATGTAATAATTCTTTTGTTCATTAAATCTTGAATAATCATTTTAAAATATGTTGGAGACGATACGCTATCCTCACAAGCAATAATTACATCGGGAATAGTGAATTTGTCAGCTTTTTTTCGTTGAAAATCTTGTTTTTTAAGTTCATTTTTTCTATTGCGAATTGTGTTTTCTCGTCGTCTCGCCATCGTCAAAACTCAAACTTTCCAAGATAAGGAACAGCCCCATACTTTCCTTGTAAATAATGTTTTTCAAAATCTTCTTTTGGACGTACATTTTTAAATTGAGCCAAAGAATACATATCGGTAACCCCAAATTGATCTTTTTCCGTTAGCCAAATTTGATCTCGTCTAAATAACGTATTTAAAAGTAAATTAGTATCATGAGTAGCAAAGATAAGTTGTGCATTTTTAGTATTAATATTTTTATCATGAAAAAGTTTGATAAGATGACGCGTCATCATAGGATGTAAACTGGCATCCAATTCATCAATCATTAAAATTTTTCCCTCTTCTAAAGTGTTGATAATTGGAGCTGACATTTTAAAAAATTTACGTGTTCCTTTGGATTCTTCATCGTCTAATTCAAAAACAACATTTCCCACTTCATGGTTATGCACATCATATTTCTTATGTAAAGTATTCAAAGAAACTTGTTTCCATCCACCATCTTTGATAATTTCTTGTTTAATCTCATCAGGAAAAGGAATTTTTTCTAATACATCTAAAGGAATATCCTCTTCTGTTAAGGTGATATCTTCAATTCCAATATCTGCTGTTTTAATGAGTTTAACTATTTCATTTCTAAATGTTTCATTCTCCATTTGTTTCATCGTATAATTGATATAACCTTGATGATCCATACCATCAATAAAATTAAAACGACTAAACCAATGTAAAATGCCTTTGGAAATAACTGCATTATCTTCTCGATCACATTTCCAAATAAAAAGTTGATTCTTAGAAATAGAAATTTTCGAATTCTTTTTATCAAAGAATCCATACCCTTCTTTAAAAATAGGATTTACATATTCCTCTTTACCAACTTCACGATAAAAAAGTTTTGCTTCTTTTCCTTTTTCATCTGCAAATAACCATTCAGTATAAACTGTTGTCTCATCAACTTCAAAACCATATCGATATTTAATATCATCAATAAAAAATACAATTTCAAATGTACTAGATGCATTCTCTGTTTCTGTACTAAGTTTAAATGGATAATGAGGTAAAGTATCTGCTGATTGAATAATTTTGTCTTTGTTTAAGACTAAGCGTCCCATAAACGCCATCGCTCTTAAAAAATTACTTTTGCCACTCGCATTGGCTCCATACAAAATTGCACTATTCAACAATTCATATTTTCTAATTGAAAAAGCATTATTGGTGTCTTTTGAAGAGGTTGCCATACTAAATGTAACTGTGTCTTTAATGGATTTGAAATTATTGACACTAAATTGAAGTAACATATCTTACTCCTTAAATAATCTTAGATTGAATATATCATAATAAACTTGTTTTTTGTATAATTTATTCAAATATAGACGTTATTATCTTTAAACTGATTACTTTTTACCCATTTATGTATTATTTTTTGATAAACCCATAACACGTCTCCTGATTTCCCTCTTTACCTGCGATATGGGCGGTCTCTTTGGCAATCAATTGCCATCCCATCAACGCACACGCATCTTCAAAGCGGATCATCGCTTTGCCAATGGCACTGTTGTCTTTGACCACCCCATTTTTGTCCCGTTTGGCTTCACGCCCTACTTGAAACTGCGGTTTAAAGAGGATGACGATATAGCGTGAAGAGAGACGATCCATTGAATCAAGAATCAGTTCAAGGGGGATAAATGCCACATCGCACGTCACGATCTCAAAAGGTGTTTCACTGACAAAGGTGCGAATATCGGTATTTTCATGGACACTGACCCGTCCATCACTACGTAAACTGGGATGAAGCTGATCGCTCCCTACATCGACACAGGTGACATGAGAGACCCCATTTTCTAACAATACTTGGGTAAATCCCCCCGTACTTGAGCCAATATCCAGCGCGCGCAACCCTTCCAACTCCCACGACGTGTACGGGAGAAACCCTTTAAGCTTAATAGCGGCACGACTCACATACAACGCCACATCCGCAATGGTCACCTTCATCGTCGCATCGGCTTCAAACGATACTTTATCAATAATTTTCCCCTCCACACTCACAGCATGATCTTTGATCAATTGTTGCGCTTTGGTACGACTTTCCACGAATCCACACTCTACTAAATAACTATCCAGTCTCATTCATATCCTATTTTACTCTAAGTATCGCATTATAGCCATTTGGCTACCATTGCACAAAAATTGAGGATTCTGTATTGAAATCAATCCATGTAGTGATCATCGGTGGGGGATACGGTGGTATTCGCGCCCTTCAATCCCTCTCTAAACACCCTAATATTACCCTAACGCTCATCGATAAACACCCCTATCATAATCTCCAAACGGAGGTCTATGACTTCATGGCGAACAAAGTCGATATGTCCCATATTATGATTGATCTCCCCTCGCTAATTAAAAGTTTTGCCCATGCGACCTTTATTTGCGAAGAGATTCGCAGCATCAATACTCACACGCACCAAATTCATACCCCCACGTATACCATTGGGTACGATCAGCTCATCCTTGCTACGGGGAGTCGAACCTATTTTCCCCATTTTATCCACGGCTTACGAACCTACGCTCATGGGGTAAAAAATATCCCCATTGCTCTCAATTTCAAACAACAGTTTGAACGGGCATTGCTCAACCGTATCGAAACCCACAGTCAAGGGGATGACATCCAACCCTTTAATATCGTTATCGGCGGAGCGGGACTTTCAGGGGTCGAAATTGCCGCTGAGATGGCAGCGTACGCCAACCAATTTTATCAACACGGTAATTTTGGGTGTCGCGGGGTGGATGTGTACCTCATCGATGCGTATGAGAGTATCTTGTTTGGGATGGATCCGTTTTTGATTGACAGTTCCCATCAACGGCTCCTTAAACTGGGGGTTCATGTGTGGCACAACAATCGGATCAAAGAGGTCTTGGAGCGGGAGATTATTTTGGATAATGGGAAAATATTACCCTTTGAGTTTATGATCTTTACGGGGGGGATTGTCGCTTCGACCCTAACCCAACATCTGGGATTACCCACCAATCCCAAAGGGCATTTAGAGGTAAATGACCATCTTAATGTACAAGGTCATACGAATATTTACGCCATTGGCGACATCGCCCATATTTGCAATGAGGAGGGAAAAATGATCCCCCCCACCGCCCAATTAGCCCAACGAAGCGCGGAACACGTCGCAAAAAATATCCTCAACGCACGTCAGGGAAAAGCCAAAGAGAGCTTTCACTTTAGCCCTAAAGGGGTGATGATTGCCCTTGGGGGAGAGTACGGTGCAGGGATTTTACCCGGAGGAATTAAAGTCAAAGGGTATTTGGCGTATGTGATCAAAAAAGCGATTTTTTGGCTCTACACCGCACCCTTGCGTCGTCGAAGTGCAATTGGGAAACGACGGTAAAAACGTGTGGATTAAAAGAGAGGGAGAGATAAAACCCCTCCCCTCTTCTTCAAAAAAACGTTACTCGATCTCTGCGTCGATCACGTCATCCTCTTTTTTCGCGGATGAAGCTGCTGCTTCGCCCCCTTCGTTTTTGTACATTTGCTCTGCCATTTTATGGCTTGCATCTGCCAATTTTTTGGTAGCGGCTTCAAGTTCTTCTTTGGTGGCATCGGTGTTTTTAACCACCGCTTTAAGTTCACTTAGCGCGCTTTCGATCGCCGCTTTTTCGCTTGCATCAATTTTATCCCCATTCTCTTCGAGGGCTTTTTCGGTTTGGCTGGAGAGGGCATCGGCTTGGTTACGAAGTTCGACTACCTCTTTGCGTTTGGCATCTTCTGCTTTATGATTTTCAGCGTCTTGCACCATTTTATTGATCTCTTCTTCACTGAGTCCTGAGCTTCCAGAAATCGTGATCGATTGGGATTTACCGGTCCCTTTATCCGTCGAGCTAACCGTTAGGATACCATTGGCATCGATGTCAAAGGTCACTTCGATTTGAGGAACTCCACGGCGTGCAGCGGGGATACCTGTCAATTCAAATAATCCAAGGGATTTGTTATCACGGGCAAACTCACGCTCACCTTGGACAACGCTGATGCTTACTGCGGGTTGGTTATCTTCAGCAGTGGAGAACACTTGCGATTTTTTAACCGGAATCGTCGTCCCTTTTTCGATGATTTTGGTTGCTACACCGCCAAGGGTTTCGATCCCCAAAGACAATGGCGTAACGTCAAGCAACAATACGTCTTTAACATCGCCGCGTAAAACGCCCCCTTGAATCGCAGCACCTGCGGCTACGACTTCATCCGGATTGACCCCTTTGTTCAATGTTTTACCGCTGAACTCATCAGAAACCATTTTTTGGGCGATGGGAAGACGTGTGGATCCTCCGACCATGATTACTTCGTTGATCTCGCTGTTTTTCATCCCCGCATCTTTCATCGCGGTTTTGATGTGGCTGATGGTCTCTTTTACAAGAGTATCAATCATCCCCTCAAATTTCGCACGGGTCAATTTCACGACCAAGTGTTTAGGACCGGTCGCATCGGCGGTGATAAAAGGCAAGTTAATTTCGGTCTCTTCTGCACTGGAAAGCTCTTTTTTGGCGTTTTCTGCCGCGTCTTTAAGACGTTGGAGTGCCATTTTATCCGCTTTGAGATCGATTCCGTGATCGGATTTGAACTCGCTTGCTAAAAAGTCAACGATTTTATTATCAAAATCATCCCCACCCAAAAAGGCGTTTCCATCGGTTGAAAGAACCTCAAATGTCCCCTCGCTGATCTCAAGAACCGTAACGTCGAACGTTCCGCCCCCTAGATCGTACACGAGAACTTTTTCATCCCCTTTGGAATCCAAACCGTACGCCAATGCAGAAGCCGTCGGCTCGTTGATGATACGAAGGACGTTAAGACCTGCGATGGTTCCCGCCTCTTTGGTCGCTTTACGTTGCGCGTCATTGAAGTACGCAGGGACAGTAATAACCGCATCGGTGACCGCTTGACCCAAGTATGACTCTGCGTCTGCTTTGAGTTTTGAGAGAATTTTTGCCGAAATTTCTTGCGGTGTGTATACTTTACCCGCCACATCAACCGCTGCCATACCGTTTTTATCGACGATTTTGTAGGTAACTTTGTCGTGCGCTTCTTTGGCTTTCTCTTCGTTCATCATAAGACCCATGATACGTTTGACCGAGTAGATCGTTTTATCCGGATTTGTGATTGCTTGACGTTTTGCTGGATCTCCTACGAGGATTTCCCCTTTGTCGGTAAATGCTACTACGGATGGAGTCGTGTTTTTTCCCTCTTTATTGGGGATGATTTTTGCTTCGCCGCCTTCATAGACCGCAACACATGAGTTGGTAGTTCCTAAATCGATTCCAATTACTTTTGACATTTTGTTTCCTTAATTTTAAATTTATTATTTTCGTCATCCCCGCGAAGACGGGAAAAGTCTCATCATGCCGTACTTGATACGGCATCTTTTTATTAGACCCTGAGTCAAGCTCAGGGTGACAAAACACGTTAATTGGCTATAACGACCATCGCATCTCTAAGCGTGCGTTCTTTATAGCGAAACCCTTTTTGGAACGTCGTGACAATAGCACCACTTTCGTGTTCTTCGCTGTCCACTTTTTGCACTGCATTGTGAATATTGGGATCAAAGGGTTCAGCTTCATCCACAGGGGTGACCCCGTGTTTTTCCAAAACGCTTAGAAGCTGTTTCATGGTCAATTCCACACCCTCTTTGAGTTTTTCCAACAACACGGTCGCTTCCGCTTCACTCGCACTTGCCCCAATCGCCATCGAAAGCGAATCGACCACAGGGATCAAATCTTTGGCAAATTTTTCGTTTGCGTACTCCAATGCGCTGTATTTTTCCCGCTCAAGACGTTTTTTGATGTTATCAAAATCGGCATGAACACGGGCGTATTTATCTTTGAGGGCGGCTAACTCTTCGCCAACGATCTCCAATTCACTTTTTACTTCAGGTTCGCTACATGGTTCTTCGGTAGGAACCACCTCTTCTGATTCTATTTGTTCTTCGTTTATCTCAGTTGACATAATCGTTCAAAGCTCCTTTTTTGAAATCCAGCGTCATTATAAACCATTGAGCCACCTATTGTCAAGAGCTATATGACTATTTTTACTAAGAATAGTTTAGTCTATTGTTATCAAGTATAAAAAAACCCCCCATTCAATGCTATAATAGAACGATCAAAACACCCCAAAGAGGCACCATGACCCTTTCTTCTAAACCCCTGTTTTCCACCCTTGGTCTGGTTCTCTTTGCGTTAACGCTCTTTTTTACCCCACCCCCGTTGGAGATTACCCCCAAAGCGTGGAGCTTATTCACCATTTTTATCACCGCCATTGTGTCGATTTTACTCAATCTTCTCCCCATTATCACCGCCTCCATCCTTGCGATGACCGTAGCGGTCTTCAGTGGGGTAATGGATCCCAAAGAGGCGTATGCGGGATTTTCGGAGAGTTTTATCCTCCTTATCGTTGCAGCGTTTTTGGTCTCCCATGCGGTGCATACCTCAGGATTGGGCAAACGACTCTCACTGCACATCATCCGCCATTTTGGTCACTCGACGCTGGGATTAGGGTACAGTCTCATCGCGACCGATATGCTCATTGCCCCCGCATTTCCTAGCAATACCGCCCGTTCAGGCGTTTTGTACCCCATTGCGTACGGATTGGCGTACGATTGCGGTTCCAAAGTCGCCGATGGCACCGCGCGTCGTGCGGGGGCGTATCTCATGATGACCTCCATGGCAGGACTTACCCTCTCCTCAGGGCTTTGGCTCACCGCCATGGCGGTCAATCCCATCGGAGTACATATCGCCCAGACCATGGGGGTTGAGATCACCTTTTTTTCGTGGCTTTTGGCTTCCATTCTCCCCACTGCGGTAGCATTTATCACCCTTCCCTACGTGCTGTACCGTATTTTTTCCCCCGAACTCACCGCAACCCCACACGCCCCCAAAATGGCGGTAGATGCGTTATCAACCATGGGTTCCAGGACTCGCAATGAGTGGATTACGGCAGGGGTTTTTGTGGGGATGCTTATCTTGTGGTCACTATCGGGCGTGTTTCCCATCGATAAAACGGCGGTTGCGTTTGGGGGATTGGCGATTTTGATGCTCTTTAGAATCTTTAAAGTAGAGGATTTCAAACACCAAGGGGAGGCACTAAGTACCCTAATATGGTTTGCGATTTTGTTTGCTATGAGTACGCAGTTGGGGCAATTGGGCTTTATGGAGGCGATTGCCCATCATGCCAGTGGCTATTTGGTGGGGATGCCCTGGGGTGAAGTGTATCTCCTTTTGACGTTGATCTATGTCCTCATTCACTATTTTTTCGTCTCCCAAAGCGCGCATCTTATCGCCTTATTTGGGCTTTTTCTCACCGTCGCGATTCATGCAGGGGTTCCCAAGGAGCTTATGGCGATGATGTTGCTCTTTGCGACCAATTTTAATGCGATGATCACCCCCCAAGGCTCTTCAGCCAATGCGATCTATCTCAGTTCCGGTTACCTCACTGCCCGTGAAATTTACCTCTATGGGGGGGCGGTCACCGCGTTAAATTTCGCTATTTTTGTACTGATAGGAACCCCATGGATACTCTTCATCACCCGCTAAGCCGACGGGATAAACTCCGTATCGCGTTTGTCTTTGCCGTTTTTATGGGGTTGTTTGGTCTGTATGGTCTCCTCTTTACCCAAAAGGGGAATGATTTGGTAGCCCCAATGATCCAAAAGAGCCTTACCCAAAAGCTTCATTACCCCATCCATGTCAAAACCTTTACCCTTACCCCCAGCCATTTTACCCTTACCGTGGATGACCACACCCCCAATACCCTCACCCTATGGGGTAACTATCACCTCGTTCCCCCCACCCTTGAAGCCCAGTATGTGACCCATCTCTCCCCCCATCAGGGGATCAATACCACCCCTCTTCCCCTAAGTATCACGGGAAAAGTGGCAGGAAATGCCCCGCAACTCATCCTCACAGGGAGAGCATCGCTTTTTGAGGGAAACGCCACCTATCACGCCACACTCCAGTGGAACCATCTGCGTGATTGCAACGTGACGCTCCATAATCTCCCCTATCAACCCATCATGGAAGCACTCCACCATACCCACTCCAGCGATACGGTACTCAATGGTCATCTAGGGATTAGTGGTATTAAAACCCGTGATTTTCAGATTTTGGGGAGACTTCACGCCACGACCCATACGTTTAAGTCCTCGCCCATGGACACAGACGATAACCAAAGTTTTAGTCTCTGGTCACTCTTGGCGGATAATCAGGGGAAAATTCACCCCTTTCGTCTCCACGGTGATCTGAGCGTGACCCTTGATGAGTTGGGGATTGTGGAGCAATTCGTCCATTATCCCCTTAAAACGCCGCTTCAAGCGCACCTCAGACTGGAGGGATCATCGCATCAACTCGCGCTTCATGGAACTGCCCATGTCGCACAGGGCATAGCCTTAGCCCGGGTATCTTTCCATCGACTTAAACCCGTTTATGCGCATCTTACGATAAAACACGCCGATGCCGGAAAAGTGTTTGCCCTTGCCTCCTTACCCGCCGTACTCCAAGGAGAAGTGACCACCACCCTTAACACCGATTTTAACCGTACCAAGATCAACGTTGATCTCACCCACGCACAGACCAATCCAACCCTATTAAAACAGCACTATCACCTCACCCAACCCTTTATCCATCTGCATTCGCACCTGAAACTGGTACTTTCCCCTCAAGGAAGTCACAGCCATTTTGAGATGCAATCGGACGTAATGCCGCTTGCTTTTTGACACTACAAGATGAACAGGTTTTGTCACCCTGAACGGGATTTTGGGTCTAAGAAAAAAGATGCCGTATCACGTACGGCATGACGAAAACCACAATCATTGTGTAGTGGCTTTCGTGGTATACCTTTACTTTATATGATTATTTTTTAGAGCGTAGTAGTTGCATAAATAGTCTAAAGCTCTCACATAATCGCCAGAATCATAAAATGCAATCATCTGTGTATTGAACTCCAATTTATCTTTTGCTTTGATGTTGAGCATGGGATATCCAGCTCCCAGTAAGATTCCGTTCATCATGAGCCTAGAGATGCGTTTGTTACCACCGTAAAAAAATTGTGTTCTAGCCCCAAACAAAAGATAACTCAAGGCTTGGAGGATAGGATGTTTGATGTGTTTGATCTCATTACTCCCCTCCTCAAAAATAGCCTCCAGTTGCTCAGATGAGGGAGGAAGATAATCCGTTCCACCGATATTCACATTTCCATCACGAAACACTCCCCAGCTCAGAGCCTCTTCCCGAGCAACTTCAGCGTGCAACGCACAAAGTATGTGTTTATTTAGGTCAAATCGATTGTGATCAAGCATAGAAAAAAGTAACTGGATACTTCGGTTTTGGTTGAGCACCTGTTGCTCATCGCTTAGTTTATGACCACCAACCGTAATGCCCTCCAGCAGCGTTTCGACCTCAGGATAGGTCATGGCATTGCCCTCAAGAGCGGAGGTGTTGTAGACAAAATCAATTTTGTCTTTTTTCGCTAAAAAGAGATACCGCTTTTTGTCGGGTTGAAACGTGAGATTGGTTGTGTCAATAGCATTAATCTTTTGAATATCCAAAATCATACTAGACCTTTTTTGCTGTGAAATGCTCAATTTTAGCATAAATGTTTACAAAAAGCACGAAACCAATCATTCATACATCATACCAAGACGAATCCACCACCATTTTTCATGCTATTCCTTTTTTTGGTTTTTGTCACCCTGAACGTTATTCAGGCTTAAAAGAGCTGGATTCCCGCCTGCGCGGGAATGACGCGGCTTGTCACCCTGAACTTAACAACCCGTCACCCTGAACTTGATTCAAGGTCTTGAGAGTGCGGATCACGTTTACCCCTTTAGCCGTTTTACTGTATAATCTTCCATCCTAAAATAGGGGGGGAAAATGGTCAATATCGAAGTAATCAAACATGAAATCGTCGAACGTCTCAAACCCCTTGATCCCGATAAAATCATCCTGTTTGGTTCGTATGCGTATGGAACCCCGACCGACGAGAGCGATATTGATCTGTTTTTGGTCAAAAACGGTCTGAGTGACGATGCATACAACCAATACGAAATAGAAGCTAAAATGAACCTACTGGGTTTGATGCGTAAATATAAAACGAATGGTATTGATTTATTATCTGCGTCAAGTAGTTTCCTCACAAGCCGAGAGGATTATTTCTATAAAATTGATATTTTGCAAAAGGGAAAGGTACTGTATGAACGAAACAGCAGCTAAAGAGTGGTTAACAAAAGCATGGCATCATTACAGCTCTGCGGCTCTTTTGTATCAAGTTCAACATTATACGGATGTCATTGCCGTTGATCTCCATTATGCCGTTGAAATCACACTCAAATCCATACTCGCGTATGAAAATAAAAAAATCCTCAAAACGCATGACATCAATGAACTGGCAAAATTATTAGAAGAAAACTTATCTTTTTCTGTGGATGAAGAACGCTTAATGGTCGTGATAACAACGTACCATATCAAAGGTTCTTATCCCACTCCCCACAGAAATCTCCCCCCCAGAGAGGAAATCAAAAAAGTCTTAGCATTCGCTGATTACCTTTTAGACCATGTCTGCACCCTGCTTAAGATTTCCATTGATGAGATACGATCAGAACCAAAATGATTTTTCCCCTCACCCTGTACTTAACAATCCGTCACCCTGAGTATCTAACCCGTCACCCTGAGCTTGACTCAGGGTCTAAGATTGCGGATCGAGTCCGCAATGACGGGCCTGTTGGTTCCCCATCAGGAGATAGGGAACCAGTCAAAAAATGCTATTTAACGAAGGGAGATTTTATGAAAGAAATATGGAATAAAGTTGTCATGAATAAGGTTTTGCTAATTTTGGCTTTTGTTACGATATTAGCAACTACAGCTTTTTTAACATTGACATATCCAATTTCATATACGCTGAAAAGTTGCTTCCTACTGTTTGGAATAATTGCATTTATGGCGCAAGAGAAGTCTTGGCTCTTGGTATCAAAAGTTAGTTTTTTGGTATTTATTATGACTTTTCTTGTTATATCGATTATGCCAGTAAGCTTCATAACATTATTTATTTTTTTCAATTATTTATTCAATGATGGCGTGAGTGAGCCATATATCCAAATTTTTTTAAGTAGTTTCGTAAGCATTGGTCTTGTGCTAATTTCGCTGGTATCACTGCCTAAGTATTTTATTCGAAATCCGATTATTGAACGCTATGCATTGGGTATATTTATACTAACTTGTGTTGCTTCATTTGTGCTTGGCAAGTCTTTTTAAAAAAAAATAAAATAAAAAATTCCTTCGTTTGTATAGTCACATCACCATTCAAGAAGACTATAATGCCCTTATTTGTCAAGACAACTTGATCTTTCATTTTATTTCCACCTAGCACCTGCAACTTTATGCCACACTTTTGACATATTCAAGATAAACATTCATAGGTTTTTGATAGTCAATGGATGAATGAAATCTCTTAAAGTTGTATTTATACATATATTTCTCGATGTTTTAGGTAAAATTATTTTGCGAACAACAAAACCATCACCTACCGCACGGCACCCCTAGAAAATATCCCAAAACCGATGGTAAAGCAGATTAAAACCGTAATGCGCAAGTTTAAAAAAACCTACGAAGAGGGATTAAACTGTCCCTAAGAGGTTACTAACCTTGATGGGTAACACCCTTGCGCCAAATAAAACTAAAATCAAAATCAATACTGCATTTTTCAAGCTCGAACGTATAGTGTTCATCGGTAAAATCGCCTACTTTGACGTATTTGTCCTCTTTGAGTTTGTAAACTTTGGCTTTATTTCCCATGGGATAGACGAGAATATAATATTTAATCCCCTCACTTTGATAGAGTTCAAACTTCAGATGCTCATCTCGCTTTGCTGTCCCTTTTGAAATCACTTCAAAAACAATCTCAGGGGCTTTATTGAGTCGCTCTTGGGGCTCGTAGCAAATAACCATACAGTCAGGTCGTAAAACCGTATCATCACTAAGTTCCAAATCGGTCTCAAAGATTGCATAACATTCAGGGCAATTATCAAGCTTCTCATCCAACTGACGTGATATTTTTAAATTAATAAACTGATGATTAAACATTGGAGAGGGGGACATTGCGTAAGCAGATCCATGAATAAGTTCCCAATCCCCTTCCCACTGATAATAATCGTTTTTATCGTATAACTCGACATACGCTAAATTTGACATATAAAACCTCTTTTTTTAAGTACGACATTTGTAGCTATTATAACGCAAATATGTCAAAAGGTCTCGGCAACACTAACCCCAAAACCGATGGTAGACGTAATGCGGAAGTTTAAAAAGACGTACGAAGAGGGATTAAACTGTCCCTAAGAGGCTTTGTCACACTGAGCTGGATTCAGGAATAAATTGTGGTATAATTTTCCTCGTGAGTAACACTTTCTGTTGAAACAATGGAGCGGTAAGATTAAGGTCGGGGGAGTAATTAACCCTCGACCTTTTTTTTTACCCTCCAAAGTTTCAATAGAAGGGGGTCTTTATGGATAAGTTGTTACTCACACTACTACTTATGTGCATTTTTGCATCGCTGTTGCATTAGCGCAGTGCCAAGGGGTTTTACTCCTTGCCCCCCATACAACTATCATTAATTAAAGACACTGAATCTAGCTGGATTCTCGCCTTCGCGGGAATGACGAGAATCACGTTGGGGAATGCGTACAGCCAAAATAAGCTAAAATACCCCAAAGCAACCTAAGGAGTACCTCATGAGTGATGCAATCCAAGAGAATGAGTGGTGGGTCAAAAAACGGTTTGAAGATACCCGTTTTACCCTGTTGTTGGTGGGGGTGAGTCTCCTATTAGCGATTATCTATCAAATGTTTGTCACCTCAGAGGTAATGGGACTGAGTGATATTTTGGTCTATCTTCTCCTCCTTACCCCCCTTGCCTACGCCTCATTGCGCCCCAATCGTTCTAATCCTTACACCCGATGGTTTGTCCTTCCCATCGCGATATGGATTGTCGATATTTTTATCTATACCAATGACCTGACCCAAAATTTTCTCCCCTCGTTGGTCGTGATAAGTATCTTCATCCTCTATCTCACCCACAATCATACCCCCAGCGCGTTGTACCAAATTCTCATTCCCAAAGGGGTGATCCCCTTGGCTCCGATCCTCTATCTCAAGACCCTATTGAGCCATTTTGTGAGTGTTCAGACCAACGATGCCCTTTATAAA
Organism: Sulfuricurvum sp.; assembly: GCA_020721585.1. Classification (GTDB taxonomy): domain Bacteria; phylum Campylobacterota; class Campylobacteria; order Campylobacterales; family Sulfurimonadaceae; genus Sulfuricurvum. The sequence goes on along the minus strand of DYMK01000008.1, from coordinate 38,570 downwards.
CGGATTGTGATTGGGTTGGTAATTACGGTTCCTTTTATCGCCCTCTTTTTAGCCCTTTTTATCGATGCCGACCCTCAATTTCGTCACGCCATTGACCATCTCATCCAGTTTTTGATCCTCCCCTCACTGGAAGATTTGATTATGATACCACTGTATTTTTTCCTCTTTTTGTGGTTTTTTATCTACGGATTTTTGAACCGTGCATCCCGCAATCCCCTTGGGGAGACCCAACCTTTTGATGTGGTCATTGTGGGGATTTTTTTGGGGATGTTAAATCTGCTGTTTATCACTTTTTTAACCTTTCAAATCGGGTATCTTTTTGGCGGAGAGAGTTATCTGCATCAGACAGGGATGGAACCTTCCGAATTTGCGCGACAAGGTTTTTTTCAACTGGCATGGGTCATGGGATTGGTTGTGGGGATCTTTTTTGTGGTGATGCACCGATTTAAGGGGGAGATGCCCATTAAACTCTTGATCAGTGCGTTGATGGGACAAACGATCATCATTGGCATTGCTTCGCTGAAAAAAATGGTTCTCTATCAGTCACTCTTGGGGGTTACCCCCTTGCGCTATTATGTGGAGTGGTTTGAATATTTTGTGATTGCCGTACTGATGATTGGAATCGCCTTTACCCTGCTTCACAAATCGTTCACGACCATTATCAATACGGTGATCGTGTGTGGGGTGGGTGCCTTTACAATCGTAGCCTCGATCAATATCGATTATTGCGTCGCCAAACACAACGTAGAGCAGTTTCGCGCCAACCCCCAAGCGTTGGATACCCAGATGATCGCCAATCTCTCCCTTGATGCCCTGCCCATCATCCGTACGATCCCGAATCTAAGACTCTCTATGCCGGTTCGGTTTCGGGAGAGCTGTGACCATCCCATGAGCTACCACTGGGGGGCGTGTCAGCTCATCAATCGCTATGGGGATAACCATTTTTACTACAAAGGGGAACCGTATGATCTCCCCACGCTTCCCACCACAGAGGATGGGAATCGTTCTTAGAGTGCCATCATCCGCTCTAAAGCGATTTTCGCCCAATAGGCGGTATCCTCATCGACAAAAATTTCATTAATCGGCGCACCCTCGTCAATGGCTTTGAGGGTGAGGTACAAATCTTCCAAGGTCGTCTCATTCATCGTCGGACATTCGGGTTTGGTGCTGGAAAGGATATAGGTGTTGGCGGGACGAAGGCGATTGACCATGTTAAACTCCGTCCCCACAGCTACTTTTTGATCAGCGGGAAGGGCTTGGATGTAGTTGATAAGTTGTGAGGTAGACCCCACAAAATCGGCACGGTCACAAATAGCAGGGTCGCACTCAGGGTGAACCGCAATCAAAATTCCGGGATATTTGTTGCGGTAAAACGCGATGTCCTCGACGCTAAAGAGCTGATGCACCGAACAAAATCCATCATAACAGATAATATCGGATTCTTTGGGATCACTCCCATCGCCGATAACACACGATTTTAAGCCCATCATGTTGGCAATGTTTTGCCCCAAACAGCGATCGGGGACGAACAAAATCTTTTTCCCCTCAGCAAGAGCTTTGGTGATAATCATTTGGGCATTGGCACTGGTACAGACCATCCCCCCCATTTTTCCCACGCGCGCTTTTACCGCCGCATCGGAGTTGATGTAGGTGATCGGTAAGATATCCTCACTCTTGATCCCAGCATCTTCGAGTTTTTGGATTGATTGATCGTAATAAAGCCCATTAATCATTTTTGCCATCGCACAACAGGCGATTTTGGGCATAACCACCCGTTTTTCAGGACTGAGAATTTTGAGACTTTGCCCCATAAATCCCACCCCACAAAAGACCACAAACGCTTTATCATCTGCCATCGCTTTTTTGGCCAATTCAAGCGAATCGCCCACAATGTCCCCCATCTCAAACACTTCATCTCGCTGATAAAAGTGGGCTACGACCGTAACACTTAGGCGACTTTTTAGTGCTAAAATTTTCTCTTTATATACTTCTTGGGTATAGTTCACAACGGTTCCTTTGCAATCATTAAGCCGTTATTATATCTTTTTTAGTTCTCTGTAACGATGGGTGGATTATAATTCTCCCCTATATACGAACAAAAGGAAACATCATGGAGATGCTATTTAATCATAACGTACATTTTTATCTTATCGCGTATCTTTTGGGGGGGATCCCCTTTGGTCTTCTCTTAGCCAAATTTTTTGCGGGGGTGAATATCACCGCATCGGGTTCTGGGAGTATTGGTGCCACCAATGTCTTACGGGTGGTCAAAGAGACCAATCCTACATTAGCCAAAAAGTTGGGGATTGCGACCCTCGCGCTTGATGCCCTTAAAGGGATTATTATTGTTGTGGTTGCCAAATATGTGGGGATGAGTGAGAGTATCCAATGGACGGTAGCGGTTTTAGCGGTCATGGGGCATTGCTTTAGCCCTTATATGTGGTTTGAGGGGGGCAAAGGGGTCGCAACTGGCATGGGCGTTATGGCGGTAATGCTCCCTATCCCTACCGTCATAGCGTTGATTGTTTGGGGCGTTGCGGCAAAAACGATCCGTATCTCATCCCTTTCGTCTATGCTGGGACTTTTAGCGTTGATTGTTGCTGCGTTCGTCCTTTACCCTGAAATGTTACACGCCCCTGTGTTGGTCGTTGCGTTTATCCTTTTTTACAAACATATCCCCAATTTCATCCGTCTTTTCCAAGGGGAAGAGAAGCAAGTCGCATGAAAATTCTCATTGAGAATCTCACATTTGATGCCATCATCGGCATCTTGCCACAGGAGCGCATCACCGCGCAAACTCTCCTTATCGACTGTCATATTGAGTATGACTACCTCGAAAAAAACTTCATTAATTACGCCCACGTTGCCCAAGCGATTGAAACCATCGTCCAACAGGAGCAATTTTACCTCCTCGAAGAGGCACTTGACCATCTGGGAGAGACACTAAAAAACCTCTTTCCTCCCATCAAGGAACTGCAACTCACCCTTCGTAAGCCCAATATCCTTCAAAATTGTACGGTTGGGGTAGAAAATCGCTTCATTTTTTAAAAATAGTTTAAAAATAGTTTAAAAATTCCTAAAGTTATGGTATCATTTCGGGAAAAATTCGCTCTGAGGAACGTAAATGCGCATTTTAATTATCGAAGATGAAATAACCCTCAATAAGACCCTTGCGGAGGGTTTAAAAGAGTTTGGTTACCAAAGTGATGTTGTAGAGACCCTAAAAGATGGTGAATATTATCTTGACATCCGAAACTATGATCTTATCCTAATGGATTGGATGCTTCCTGATGGGAACAGTGTTGATATTATCCCTGATATTAAGCGCAAAACGCCTAAAACCGTCGTGGTCGTTTTATCGGCTCGTGATGACTATGAAAGTGAAATTCAGGCGTTACGCTCTGGAGCGGATGATTATATTCGTAAGCCCTTTGAGTTTGATGTTCTTATTGCCCGTATTGAAGCCCGTTTGCGTTTTGGTGGAAGCAATATCATTGAAATTGATGACTTGATTATCAATCCTGAAGAAGAGAAAATTATCTACAAAGAAAAAGAGATTGAACTCAAAGGTAAACCTTTTGAAGTGTTGACACACCTTGCCCGTCATCGTGATCAAATCGTCTCCAAAGAGCAATTGCTTGATGCGATTTGGGAAGAGCCTGAATTGGTTACCCCTAATGTTATTGAGGTTGCTATTAACCAAATTCGTCAAAAAATGGACAAACCTCTTGGGATTACGACCATCGAAACGGTACGTCGTCGTGGATACCGTTTTTGTTTCCCTAAAGAAATCAGCTAATCTAACGCTTCAAAAATCTCTCTGACAAAGAGGGATTTTACCCCTCTATCATCTCTTTTAACACCAACGCAACCTCCTCAACACACGGGACACTCCCCTCGGGATTAAAGACCGCACGATGCCGTGGATCAATGGGCAAATAGCGATAAGGAACCGTAAAGAAAAAGATCCCCAATGTGGGAGCTTGGGCGGCAATCGCCATATTACGAATCCCCGTATCGCCGCTGACCACCAACGTTGATTCTCCCAAAAAGGGGATGATGGTCTCTAGGGGTAAAGGGGCTTGTTTATGGACATTGGTAAACCCACTCAGTGACTTCATCAATCCATCCACCTTCTCTTCAGGGTGAATCCCCTCCAAGATGATATGATCGTACTGCGGATACTGCGCTGCCATTTGGGCAATGAGTACCTTAAAATGCTCCGTGGGCCACCATTTCCACCCCAAAGAGGCACTGGTAAAATAGACGATATAGGGTCGCTCACCCTTGCGACTGTACGCTGGATACCCATAGTCGATCGTATCAAATTTAGGGGCGCCCAAAATATAAAGCATCTGTAAAAGGGTCTCTACTTCGGGAACCAAATCGGATCGATGGATTCCAATGTCATAAAAAAGGTGATTTTTGATCGTGCGATAGGGAAACCCCAGTTTAAGTTTGCTGAGGGTGACCAACGTCAATAATCCCGAAAGAGCGGTATCTGCCATATCAAACACAATATCATGCGCGCCCAACGCACGAATATCCCCCCAACGCGCGGCAAAAGAGGTTTTTTGATCCCCCTTTTTTTTGTGTACGATATGGACACGATCCACCAAATCAACGGGGGTACCGTAACGGTAATTGTTCACGATACTAAGCGTGATGGTCGCATTGGGGAAAAAGGTACGCGCTTGAAGTAAAAAAGGGCGTAAGACCATCATATCCCCAATCGCAGCATGACGAATAATCGCTATCGAACGAACGCTTTGAGGGGAGAGTCCCTTGGCGATCGTGTGTGCTTTTGTCGATGCCCATGCACCTTTTTCAAACCATAATTTCATCTGTTGTTCTACCTTCTACCCGTTATTAGGAGGCAATTATACCATTGTGTCACCCTATAACGCCTCGTGATGCACTGCCGATGCAATAATAATTTTATACGAAAAGAGGACACTAAACACCGCTGAGAGTAAGGCAACCGCCACCATCATGTACATTACCGCCAACTGATAGGAGATTGCTTTGAGGGGATCGGCGCCGGCAAGAAGCATCCCCGTCGTGATTCCGGGGATATGGATGATTCCAACCGTTTGGAGCATATTGAGCGTAGGGATCATAGAAGCTTTAACGGAGGCCTTGGAGGCACACGATAATGCTTCTTTGATCGGTGCACCCAGTGCTACCATCCCCTCGATGGTCTCTAGGGTATTTTTCACCTCGGCACGAAACCGCTCGATGCTTTGGGTATAGACATTGAGGGCATTACCAATAATCATCCCCCCAATGGGAATCATCTCATGAGGGATCAGATGAATCACCCCAAATACCATCATGGAGCCAAACACGATCCCAAAAGAGGCTCCAAGGCTAAAAAAGGCTATTCTAAAACTCTCTTTTCCCAAGGGAGAGCGTTTTTTGGCGGTATACGCCCCAAAGGTCACCATCCCCAACAGCACCAAAAAAAGCCATGAGGGGTGCTGCATTTTAAACAAATAGACAAGGGCATATCCCAACAACCCCAGTTGCACCATCGCTAAAATAGAGTTGGTCACGATCGTCTTTTCCAACCCAAACTGCTCACGCCGTGAATACCACAACGCAAAAATAATAAGAAGATACGAAGCTAAAAAAGAGTACTGCATCATCCCCCCTCAAAAATTTGGGGTACAATACCACGCAAGAGGTTAAACTTTCGACCAAAGGGAAACACGATGAAAAGGGTAATGGGGTTGGTTGTCATACTATTTGGGGGGGGATGTCTTCCCATCCCGATCCCCTATGGTCCGTATTATCAACCCTTCTACGAGGATGCGACCACCCAAGTAATTCGAGAAGAGTGCCATGGGTATTCAGGTCCCTCCTCTGGGATACGATTTCAGTTGCCCCAAGGGATTACCGTTGCGATCAAAACGGCCTATTCATCAGGGTATAGCGGTGGATTCAAGCACCCTTTTCTCCTCACGATGACGATTCCAAAAGGGGTTGAAGTCGCTTTTGTGTCCGATCACATCACAGTGATCGGTAAACACTCCTTGGCGATAATGCCCAAAACCCTTAGCGTGGGGGCGACTGGACACATCGATGGCAACGCCACCATTACTCTTCTCTCTCTCCTTCCCATCTCACGTGCAACCCTCCAACAAACCCATCAAGAACCCTCTATGGGGGTATGGTTTTGGCTTCGGGATCAACACGACACAGGTTTTGAACCCAATACCCTTGAGCTGCACTTCCCCAACCTTCTTGTCGAAGGGGAAAAAGAGGTGCGTTTCGATCCCATCGTCCTTCATGCCAAAACGGTTCACGGGGATAAAAATTATGTGACCCCCTCCATCGAAGCACTACGCCAACAAAAATACGAACGATGTCTTCACGAGACCCCAAAACGCCGTTGTGCTACGCTTTTAGAAATCTATCCGGAGGGGTTTACTCTGGTTAAAGAGGATTTTAATATCACAGGTCGTGTTGGGGGGTGGAAGGGTTTAATCGGAGTGGGGGTAAACGATATGGTCGTGACTTCACTACACCCATGGAGGTTTAACCCCAATGCCATTCTCCTCAAAGACCTTGAAAAAGGTGACCTGCAAAAGCGGAACATAGGAACCCTCTATCTTCACACGGGAAATTACGAAGTCCCTTTTACCAGTGTGGTGCATGCCCCATTGGGTGAGATTAAAGGTTTTGCGTCTATTTATCTTAATGGATCGCTGGGAGAAGAACGTGATTCAGAAGTGAGCGTGCTGTTACCATCGCTTCTCATCAATGGCAAAAAATTTGATTTTAAACCCATCAAACTTCAGTTAAAGCTTTTAGATGGGGAGTTTCCCCCATTTAATTGCTAAAAGAGCATCTCCACTAAACCCGCTCCCAACGGGATGAGGGCAACCAACACTAAAACCATCTGCTTCCATGTTCGATCATCAGGGGATTGGTACAGAAACACGATACGAGACAGTGATGAGAGGATACTTAGTATCCAAATAAGGGACATTCCGTAAAAAACAACCCCCAAGGTTCCCCACAGTCCACAATCGACTACAGTCAAAACAAGAAAAATAGCGATATAACTAACAATCCCAAGGATCAATGTAACATTTGCAATGGTTTTATAAGGGAGAGTTTTCATAAGGATGCCCCGTTTGATGGGATAAGGGATTCCCCAAGCGGGGAAAAAGGAAAAATTATAACGCTTCTGCGTGTTCAGTAAGATACTCAGCTACACCTTCGGTACTGGCTTTCATACCTGCATCCCCTTTTGCCCAACCGGCAGGACATACTTCACCAAATTCGTTGGTGAACAGCATTGCATCGATCATACGAAGCATCTCATCAATGTTACGACCCAAAGGAAGATCATTGACTACTGCATGACGAACGGTACCATCTGCATCGATCAAGAATGATCCACGAAGCGCGACAGAGTCACCCAATAGTACATCATAATCGCGTGAAATTTGTTTGTTCAAATCCGCTACGAGGGGGTAACGAACTTGACCGATACCGCCTTGATTTACGGGGGTGTTTTTCCATGCAAAGTGACTAAATTGAGAGTCAACGGATACCCCAATGACATTGATGCCACGCTCAGTAAAAGACTCCAAACGGTGATCAAACGCGATCAACTCCGAAGGACACACAAACGTAAAGTCCAATGGGTAGAAAAACAATACGGCACCTTTTGGCCCTAAGTTTTCGTACAAGTTGAAGTTATCAACGATTTGGTTGTTCCCAAGAACGGTAGTAGCGGTAAAGTCGGGTGCTTTTTTAGTAACGAGCATATAGTTTTCCTTTTAAGTGTATGAAATTAAAAACGTCGGCATTGTAACACACAAAAATTGCTTTATTAAGGAGTTAAAAAATTATTTTGTTGATTTAAGTGAGGAATAAAAAAAGATGGTGACTCCAAGGGGATTTGAACCCCTGTGGCCAGGATGAAAACCTGAAATCCTAACCGTTAGATGATGGAGCCATAGTAAAAAGTGGTGTCCCGTGATGGACTCGAACCATCGACCCCTTCATTAAAAGTGAAATGCTCTACCGACTGAGCTAACGGGACACAAACGCACGCTATTGTCGAAACAATTTGTGGATGGGAATTATAGCGGGTTCATGGTAGAATGTCAATAGATTTCGTTCAAAATTACATTTTTGCATCACGTTTAGACTGCAATTTCCTCACTTCCTAGCAAAAAAATGCTAGCTGGATTCTCGTTCTTTGAGGAATGACAAAACGGACACACAACTTAAAAGCGCGTAATCTCAGTGAATCAACCGTAATGTTTCCACCGCCCCAATGACTTCCTCAGCGGTAATCCCTTTCATACACTCATGGTGTTTGAGGGGGCATTCGCGCTTCATGCACGGGGAACACGCCAAGTCATGACGCACGATGATATTTTTTGGGTTACCCCATTGTGAGGTTTCGGTGTAATTGGTGGAGCCAAAAATGGCGACAGTGGGAACCTGATACGCCCCTGCGACGTGCATGGGACCACTGTCATTGGTGATAAAAAGATCCAATCCACCGATCATGGCGCACAGTTGCTCAATAGACGTTTTTCCCGCAAGATTGGTCACACCAATCCCCTCTAATGCTGCTTCAATCGCACCTGCCATCGCCACTTCATTGACTCCGCCGAACAACACAATAGCATACCGATCACTCAAGGAGCGTGCCACGTCGGCAAATTTTTCGGGATACCACCGTTTAGCACTGCCATAGGTCGCTCCCGGATTAATCCCCAATGTGGGACGTTCATAGCGATGAGGGGGGATAAAAAGGGTGAGTTTTCCCATGGGGAGGGGGTATTTTTCCAATCCTTGGGCGATGGCGGCGTATTGCTCAACCAAATGCAACGGGTGCTTAGGGGCGATAGGATGGGAAAGCAACATCGACGAATGCCAACTTTTTCGCCCAAGAGTTAGGGGGGTACCGCTCCACAAAAGCAACAACGACGAATGGAGCTGATTACGAAACGTGATCGCACGGTCGTGTCTCCCCAACAGTTGGGCAAAACGGTAGGTATTACGAAAACGGTTCCCCCCCTTTTTGGTCGTATCGACATAATGACGCACACAGTTGGGATGATATTTGAGCGCTTCAATCGCCACATACGATCCGACCAAGGTCAGTTGTACTTCGGGATAAACAGCGCATAAACTTTCAATGGCAGGGGTCGCCATCACCGCATCGCCTAACCAATTGGGGAGAATAATCAAAAGAGTCATGAAAGGTCTTTATAGGTGTAGATGGGGGAACTCTCATCGCGCCACGTGATGGTAAGTTCACCGCGTGGTGTCACACAGGTCAAACAATGTTCCCCATGAGCAAGACGATACCCCTCAAACGTCGCATCATGGAGATGCATAACCATCGTACGGTACGCCTCAAACGCACTGCGCTTGCGAATCCCCTCCCGATTATCGACCAAACCATACCCAATGGCAATTAACTGATGCCAATAGACACACGCCACTTTTTGGGATGCAAACGCCAAAAGATGGTACCGCACCATATAATCGGCATACGATGCTTCACTGACACACTCACTTTCACTGGTGGGGGCGTAGGGGGCGGTTTTTTGAAGAGGCCAGTTGGTTTCGGTGATGATAAGTTTATTGGCTGTTTTGGGACTGAGGGTGATTAGGGCATAGAGAAGATTGATTTTCCCCATAAGATCAAATCCCATTTGGGTATTTTCAGGCGCGCCCCGACGGTCGACGTACAACAAACTCCCCACCGCATCGTACCTAATGGCGTGACAATGAAACAGCGTGTGGGCGGTAAAGTGAAATTCAAAATCAATCACCTGTGACCCAATGAGGGTAAGATGGGGATATCGGGTACGTTTGAGGGTATACGCAACGGCAAAAAAATCCAAATATTCAGTGACACTCATACACCCCCATTTGGCACGGTTGATGGTCGAACCGATCACATAGGTATCGCATACCCCCTCCAACGCATCAAAAATTTGGATCAGATGATCACGCGTGAGCGAAGCTGAGGTGATGTGTTCTCGATCTTGTAACAGCGCAATGGTGATGGTTTTGTCGTGAAAACTGCGGATAAATCGGACATACTGGGGAAGTTGCTCCATCTCCCATAAGGGAATGCGGATAAGGAGTTTGTTCACCCCAAGCTCCTCAAGGAGATAGCCACTCGTATTGGGTTCTTTATCGAGATTGACCCCCATCCCGAAAAATTCGCTTCCGTTAATCTTTTTTCGGGGGAGAAAACGGATGATGAAAAACGCAACAGGAAGGGTCACCAATGCCACCAAAAAGGTTTTGAATAACGATCCTAATGCTTCCCGACGCATCTGTCGTTTGAGCTTTTTGTCACGGATAATGGCGGGTTGATCGGAATAGTAATCCCATGCAAACGGTTTTTTCATGATGTTATTATAACCATTCATGGGTAGGTTTGGTAGGGAAGTCCTCTTTTGTCAAAGATAATTTTCTATACAATGGCACCAATAGTTAAAAAATATGGATGGTACTGAATTGTGAAATTAGCCTATAGAACCGAAATTGATGGTCTCCGCGCCTTGGCCATCATGATGGTGATTGTGTATCATGCGGAGATAATGATGGGAGGGTATCGCCTTTTCCCTGGAGGTTATATCGGAGTAGATGTCTTTTTTGTCATCTCAGGGTATCTTATCACCTCCATTATCTTACGCGAACTCCAAAACGGTACGTTTAGTTTTGTACGGTTTTATGAAAAACGGGTTCGACGTATCCTCCCTGCCCTTTATGCGGTTATCCTCACCTCGTTGCCCTTGGCGTATTTGTGGATGACCCCCAAAGCACTTCATGAATATTCGGGATCGGTTTTATCGGCATTGGTCTCCATCTCGAACTTTTGGTTTTGGAAAGAAGATGGATACAGTGCCGAAGCCAGTGCGGTTAAACCGTTTTTGCACACATGGTCACTCTCAATCGAAGAGCAGTTTTACATCTTTTTTCCCCTGCTTTTGGTCTTTTTTTATAAGTATAAAAAACACTATCTTTTGAGTCTTATCGTTGTTTTGGGGTTACTCTCCTTGCAACTGGCGGATTATATGGTAGTCAATTTTCCTGATGCTGCCTTTTACCTTCTCCCCATGCGGGCGTGGGAACTTGCAGGAGGGGCATTGCTTGCCAAATTTGAGCTGGGGAGAGATCGAACCAAATACTCTGTGACCAGCACCGTTATGCCCGCCATTGGGGTATTCATGATCCTTCATGCGGCAATTTTCTTCGATCATACCACCCAGCACCCCTCGTTTATCACTTTGATTCCTGTGCTTGGGGCGATGATCTTCATTTGGTACGCTCGCGCAGAGGAGTTGGTCACCGATGTGTTACGCACCAAACCTTTTGTCGCCATAGGGCTTATTTCGTATTCGTTGTATTTGTGGCATTGGATTATTTTTTCCTTTCTCAAAATAGCGGGAAAAACACCTAATACGGAAAAAAAATTTGGGTTAATCCTCATTGCCATGATACTTGCAACCCTCACCTATTTTTTGGTCGAACGCCCCTTTCGATTTAAACTCTCCCGCAAAATGTTTTGGGCTATTATCAGTGCGATAACGGTGGTGATTGTAGGGTTAATGGGCTTTATCTATACCCACCAAGGGGACGATTTTCGCCTAACCTCTACGGATGCGCATTACTATAAAAAAGAGTTTTCTATCGTCGAATTCAAACGCTTAGAGAGTGACACTTTAGGACGTAATTTTAAAACCCAACAAAAAACCACTTCGTGCGGGATGCGCGATCCTGAGGATGCGTGCCGATTTGGAAACGAAAAATTTGTGACCTTGGGAGACAGTTTTGTGGGGCACTATGAGACCGCTTTACAACGGCGACTAATCCCCTATCATGAAGGGTTGATCAGTTTAAGTTACGAACAATGCCCTTTTATCTCCCCTGATCTGTGGTTTGGAAGTGTGGCTGAATGCCCCATTATCAATGAAAAAAGAGCGCATCTAATGGAGACGTTTAAAGCGCCAAAAATCGTGATTGTCGCTGCGGATGAATCCCTTTTTGAGACCCCCAAAAAACGGACGGCTGATCCTGCAAACGATGGGAGAGATAATCGAACCGGAGGAGAGACGGTTGATCCCCAAAAAGCGTATCAATCGTATAAAGGACGTATTGCATCGTTGTTGTCCCAAGGGCATATTGTTGTTATGATCTTTTCGGTACCCAAACCCGATGTGGATCCCATGCCGATCTATTTTCATACCTTGTTGCGCCATAAAGTTGATCAATCAACGGAAGTTAAATCCCAGTATATGGGGTATGATGCGTATGCTCAAGCGACCAAAACCGATAAAGCTTTAGAGATTCCCGATCATCCTCATCTCATCAAAGTCTATCCCAAAGAGGTATTGTGTAACCATCAGGGACATCAGTGTCTTTTGATTACCGCCCAAGGCTCGGTTTATAACAATACAGGTCATCTCTCTATCATTGGGGCAGATTTGGTGATACAACACGCTTTATCCCAACTAACTACGAGGGGATTACTCCCTCAATCCCCCGCAAAAGGAGCATTGGATGAAAATCTTAGTCGTTCGTAACGATAAGTTGGGTGATTTTATCACAGCATTACCGACATTTTATGTGTTAAAACACCATAATCCCGCCAATACGATTGTCGCTTTAGTCGCCCCCTTAAATCAAGAATTAGCCCAATCGTGTCCGTTTATCGATGAAGTGATCGTCGATTATGGGGAGCATCCCCTGACATTGGCACAACACCTCACGAAAAAAAACTTTGATGCCTCCATCACCCTTTTTTCCACTACCCGTGTCGCCCTTGCGCAGTGGTTAGCCCGTATCCCCCTGCGGATTGCCCCTGCGACCAAAATAGCCCAAATTTTTTATACCCATCGAATCGTTCAGCGTCGCAGTGAAGCCAAAATGGCAGAGTTTGAGTACAATTTAGCCCTCATTCACCCTCTCTTTCCCCGTGTTTCTGTGGTGTTTCCTCAACCTTTATTAACCTTTGAATCAACCTTATTTGAGACCTTTTGTCGCATCCATCATCTACACAAACCCATCATTGCGTTTCATCCAGGTTCAGGGGGATCAACGGAGGCCAATTGGAGCGTACGGGAATACATTGAACTCATCACCCTCGCTTTAGAGCATACCGAGATTGACATTGTGATCACCTTTGGCCCTGATGAAGAGCAATTATGTGCCGAAACCAAAGGATATTTGGGGAAAAGTCGGGTTATTATCTACCCATCCAAAGGTTCACTGGTCGAGTTTGCTGCATTAGTGAGTCGCTTTAGCCTCTTTATTAGCACCTCCACAGGAACCTATCATCTTGCCAGTGCGGTAGGGTGTGAAACATTCACTTTTTTTGGGGATTCCTTGTTTGCTTCAGCCGCACGATGGAAAAGCATTGGAGACCCGCACAAACAACACCCTTTTATGATCCCCCATGATCCTGAGGGGCGAAAAATGATGTTTTTTACGGTGAAAGAGGCGTTGAAACGTCGCCTTTTAGCAAGTTTTTAAGCCGTTTTTTGAAATTTTTCACCCGTTTGTTGGCGTTATTGTGTCGTTGCATTTCTGAAATAATCAAGGACGCATCTGCTTTGCTTAGATAGGCATATTCTCTCCCCATAATCGCCAATTGCTCATCACTTGCCCATAATTTATTAAAATTTTCACACCCTTGCAAGGGGGTAATGGGTCTAAATACCATCCGATTAATGTCGACAATGGCAAAATCATATCCTGTAGACGTTTTTTTGATGAGGATATTGCCGGGGGAATAATCCAAATGCCACACCCCTTTTTGGTGAAGATCGTAGGTATACGCCGCAAAGTGCTTAAAAATAGCGTCACGGTCGGCTACATCTTCCAGCAGGGGGGTACGAATCGTACAATCGTAGGCAAAATGTTCACTCACAAAAAAACTTTTTTCGAGCAAACCTGCTGAAAAATATTCGATTAGTGCGATGGGTTGTGGGGTTAGAATCCCCAATGCTTGAAGTTTTAGGGCATTATGATAGGACTTATGGGCTTTGCTGGCGCGAAAAAACGTATAGATCAACCGATTAAGCAGATGGGGAACTTTAAACGATTTGACCACCGTTTGAAGATGCCCCAATTGAATAATTTTGAGTTCATTACGGGCTTTGTGAATGGTGGTCTTATCGGCGATAAAAAGACGATCTATGTGGTTAAATTGGTTCTCCAAAGGGGCATAAGGGGAGGGAAATTCACATTGAATACGCATGGTGTTTGGCAAAGTCCTTAAGTGAGGGTATGGTATGATACTTTATTGTTGCTAAAAAAGGGGAGCCATCTGTGATTACCGTGGTCATGTATCATCATATTAACAGTGACGATTTGCCCTTATCCAATACGTTGGAGATGATGGAAGCCCATTTAGCCCTTATTGCGCAACGCTACACCACGGTATTTCCAGGGGAAAATGTTCCCCATGGGATCTGCTTAACCTTCGATGATGGTTATTTTGATTTTTACCATTACGTGTTCCCATTGCTTCAAAAATATCACCTCAAAGCCCTTTTAGCGGTACCAACGGCGTATATTTTGGAGGCAACAACCCTCTCAGCCCAGCAACGCTTGTCCCTCACCCACGCTCAAATTTACGAAAATGCTATGACCCATGCCCCCTTTTGTACTTACGAAGAGTTGCGGGAGATGGTACACAGTGGGTATGTCCAAATCGCTTCCCACTCCATGAATCATGTGAATTTAACGCAAGAGGGGGTGAATTTGGACGAGGAACTCATCACCTCCAAAGCGGTATTAGAAGAAAAACTGGGGGTAAGGATTGATTCGTTTGTCTTGCCCTATGGCAAATACCATGCGTCAGTGATCACCCATGCCAAACGTCATTACCCCTATGTGTTTCGGATCGGCAATGCCCTGAATCCTTCGTGGGAAGGGATGGGGGGGATGCTCTATCGGATTAAAGGGGATGCTTTGACCTCTCCCGATGCCCTGTTTCGCCCCCTTAAACAGTTAGGATTTTGGGGTAAAACCTATCTTAAAAGGATAAAACACTAATATGACCGTATCTGCTGTGATGATTGTACGCAATGGGGCAAAAACGATTCGTCGATCCTTGGAGTCCCTTAGTGCGTTTGATGATGTGATCGTTTACGATAATGGCTCAACCGATGGTACCCTCACCATCGTCAAAGACTTTCCCAATGTTCGTGTGATTGAGGGATTTTTTGATGGGTTTGGGACAACCAAAAACCGTGCTGCTGCGTATACCAAACACGATTGGGTCTTAATCATCGACAGCGATGAAGTGGTGGATGAGGCATTACTGCAAGCCCTTCAAACCAAAAAACTTGATCCAAATACCATTTACATCGTCAATTTTTTGGCGTATTACAAAGAGATTCCGATTCGCTACAGTGGTTGGAATAACCAAAAAATTCGTCGCCTTTATAACAAGACGGTAACCCGCTTTAATGACAATGCGGTGCATGAAAACATTATCGATGAGGGGATGACCAAAGCTCCCATTGAGGGGAATATGAAACACTACAGTTATAGCAGTATCTCCGATTTTATTGTAAAATTAGATCGCTATTCCACCCTTTTTGCTCAAGACAATGTGGGAAAACGTCGTTCATCCCCTGCTAAAGCTTTTTTTAATGGTCTGTACTCCTTTTTTCGGACGTATGTACTCAAACGGGGATTTTTGGATGGCTATGCGGGGTTGATTATCGCTTTTTCCCATGCGGCTACCAATTTTTACAAATACATCAAACTCTATGAAATGAACCTTGACGTGAAAGGAAACCATGAAAATTAAGATCTGTGAACTGTGTCTCTCTCCCGATTTAGGGGGATTAGAGTTGTATATGTTACGTGCTACACGCTATTTGGGGGAGAAAGAAGCGTGCGTAGCCGTTATCAATGAAACGGGAAAACTCAAAGGGCAATTTGATAAAGAATCTCTCCCCTATACCACCCTTAAGCGTCAAAATATGTTGTTTGCGTGGCGCAGTGCGCGTCAGTTTGCCCACTTTATCGATCAAGAGGGCATTGATCTTATCCACGTTCACTGGACGAAAGATCTCCATATCGCGGTGATGGCAAAATTGCTCTCCAAGCGAAAACCCTCCGTGGTTCAAACCCGACATATGCGGATGACACGCTTCAAAGACGATGTGTATCACCGCTTTTTATACAAAAATTTGGATCTGATTATCGCCATTACCCAACAAGTTCAAAAACAAGTGAAAAAATTTATCCCCAATGACATCCGTCCCAAAGTAGAATTACTCTACAGTGGTGCGGAGATTCCCACACAATTGGGTATCGAAGAGAAACGCTCACAGCGAAGACGATGGGGACTTGGGGATGCGTTTACGGTAGGGATCGTAGGGCGTATCGAAAAAACCAAAGGGCAACATTTGGTCTTAGGTGCGGTAAAACACCTCTCCGATGAGGGATTGGATGCCAAAGCACTCATTGTAGGTCACGCCATGGATGAGGGATATCTTACCCAACTCAAAGAGCAGTACCATTCGGTGGGAGTTTTCACAGGTTTCACCAAAGAGGCGCAATCAATGATGCAATTGTGCGATGTGATCGTCTTAGCTACCGATAATGAGACGTTTGGATTAGTATTGGTCGAGGCGATGATGAGTGGAGTCTGTGTGGTTGCCAGTGATAGTGGAGGACCTTTGGAGATTATTGATGATGGAATTACAGGGCTGTTATTCAAAACCTCTGACCAAAAAGATTTAGCGGATATTTTAGGGGTCTTAGCCCACCATCCTCACCGACGTATTGCTTTTTCCACCGCTGCCAAACACAAAGCGATGGAGGCGTTTGAAGCCAAAAAGCAATTTGAACAACTGCGCATCAAACTCGTCGCTACGGTTGCGTCTCGTTTGCGTCCGATGGAGATGGTGTTACCATAATCGGATCACTTGGATCAGTCGGTGTGACCGAACTACTCTCAATGGGGGATTCATCGTTTCCAAAGAGGGATTCCATCGAATCATTGCTTTGGTTTGACTCTTCGATACCTTCTACTTCCCTTTCTACTTCCCCTTTGGGTTTGGTCATCACCTCTTGGTAAATCGACTCAATAATCCCTCGTCGGCGCATTGTTTTATAGATAATATGGGCGCGATTGACCACGTAGGCTTGATGCCCCAGTGCATTGTAGGCAATGGGGTTGGGTAACACCGCGGCTAAAGTGGCTGCTTCTTTCCCCGTTAAATGTTTAGCACTTTTATGATAGTAATGTCGCGCGGCAGCTTCAATCCCAAAAATACCATCTCCCCACTCCGCAACATTGAGATAGTTTTCCAAGATTTGCCGTTTGGAGAGGGTTTTTTCAATCCGCCACGTCAAAATCGCCTCTTTGAGTTTTCGCACGGGATTTTTGCTGGGGGAAAGATAGAGATTTTTTGCCAATTGCTGCGAGATGGTACTCCCCCCCGCTAAAGTCCCTTTTTGGATACTGCGTTCGATGGCGTTTTCCATCCCCTTAACATCAAATCCTTCATGATGATAAAATCCATCATCTTCGCCGATAAGTACTGCTTTAATGATATTGGGGGAGATACGATCCATACTGACCCATTTTTGGGTGATTTTCATCTCACGGTTTTCCTCCGTCCATTGCGCTTGACGGTACTCCATAAACGCCGTTGGGATGGGGTGATGGGTTTTTAACGCCCCCACACTGGGGTAAAAAAGGTATCGCCCAATGTCCACCGCAATGACGATCACCACGACCAATACTATTTTCCAAAACCATTTCATCTTTTTTCCTTATTTTTATGAGATTTCGGATCATTACCTGACCTTACGCACTTTGTCAATTTAAGCTCAAGAACGTCATCTTTTCTTTCGTCATTCCCGCGAAGGCGGGAATCCAGCTTCGCTTTATGGGGATGGATCCCGCTGACCAAGCACGAGGATGACGGGAAAAAAAATTAAGTGCGTAACATCAGTCATTAAGTGATACCCATTGCCAACATTCTACCATCCATACCTGTCAGTTCACTATAAATCTTTTAGCGTTTGATTCCTTGGGGTAGTCGTGTCGTCAAATTCCATTTTTTGCACACAAGCCCCCTCTAATCCATTTTTATTTATAATGTTACGAGGTACACAGGTGATAGCTTGGAACTAGTAATCCCAAGAGGTAAAGTCCGGGCTGCTGTAGGACACGGTTCCATCTAACGGATGGCCATGGTAACATGAGGGACAGTGCAACAGAGAGTAGACCGCCAAAATGAAAGTTTTGGTGAGGGTGAAACGGCGGGGTAAGAGCCCACCAGTCTGACGAGTAATCGTGAGAGCTATGTAAACCCAACCGGGCAGCAAGAAACAGATGGTTAGCGTCCTACATCGCTATTGTTTCGCTAGAGACCATGCGTGATCATGGTAGTAGATTAATTATCACTTTATCCAGAACCCGGCTTACGTGTACCTCACGTCTTCTCTTCCCCCCAGAATTGGTCAAAAAAGGTCTATGGTCATGGATACTATTAAAGCGTTTTTAGAGATCTCTTTGGCGATTAATTATGCCATTTTACTGGTTTGGTTTATCGCGTTTAGTTGGGGTCATGAATCTCTTTATCGTCTCCATAGTCGATGGTTTAGGCTGAGTGTTGAGGGGTTTGATACCGTTCATTATGCGGGGATGGCGTTTTATAAAGTGACCATTCTCCTGTTCAATCTTACCCCTTTGTTGGCTTTGTGTTATTTGCGTTAAGTATTTTTATGAGGTTTTTATGAAAAAGCGTATTTCTCTCTCTTTGGCGTTGGTCTCCTTTTTAGGGATGGGGTCTTTATCCCCTGTGTGGTCAGATGATGATACTGTCTCTGCCCAAGAGTTTGCTGCGGTAGAACAAGAGGCGCACAAAGGGCTTAAAGCCTCCATGTATCAGTTGGGCTATTTGTACCAAAATGGTCTGGGTACGGAGGTCAATTATGAAAAAGCCGCCTATTGGTTCAAGCAAGCTGCCTCCGAATACCGTTACGCGGTAGAGGGGGACAACAACCTCACCAAATCCCAAAAAACCTTAGTGGAGCGGCTCGAAGATCAAATGGATCCCTCTACCAACAAAGAGGGAAACGCGTTTTTATTGCACAAAATGGATACGAAAACCCCTGAAACCAAAAAATTGATGGGAGCGCATTTTAATGGTGACTTTTTTGGCTTGCGCCCCTACGAGACCAATTTTCTCCTCCCAATAGGGTATGCAACCCACAAGTACCCCCGTATTGATCCGGGAATTTATTACGGTAACTATTCGCTAGCGCAGCAGCAAGAGGGGGGGCATTACGATAAAAACATGGAAGTGCAGTTTCAATTTAGTTTAACCAAAATGTTGACATATAACCTGTTTGGGTGGAATGAATCGCTTAATGCTGCCTATACCCAACGGGTGTGGTGGCAACTGTATAGCCCCTCTGGCCCTTTCCGAGAGACCAACTATTTGCCCGAAGTGTTTATGAGTCTTCCCACGTCGGAGTACATTGATGACCATATTGGTCTTAAAATGGTGAAATTTGGGTTTATTCATGAATCCAATGGTCAAGAGGGGTACCGTTCCCGTTCGTGGAATCGGTTGTATCTTAGTGGAGCGTGGCAGTTTAATAACTTCTTTATGGCAACCCGCGCATGGTATCGTCTCCCTGAACAACGAAAATATGAAGGGTATTATACCGGCGCAGTCAATCCCGCCACAGGTGTCTATCAACCCAACGCATCGGGGGATGATAATCCTCTGATCCAACATTATTTGGGATACGGCGATGTACGCTTAAAATATCTCTATGGGGATCATGAAGTGGGGGCGTTGTTGCGCTATAACTTCGGAAGCGGAGGGATGCCACGTGGCGCGGTCGATTTGCACTGGTCATACCCCTATTTTAACTCCAAAAATACCTTTTTATATCTAAAATTATTTAGTGGCTATGGGGAGAGTCTCATCGACTATGACCGCTCTGTGACGAAAATTGTGGGGGGATTCTCGTTTTCGCGGGATGTTTTTTAACAAAAAACGCAAAAGATTATTGTTACCCTTATTGTGGATAAAGAGATCATCCCTTTGAGTATTGGGACGCATGACGATGTGGAGTAAAAAACTATTTTGGAAGAAAAGTAGTGCTTATCTCTTCTTGGGATAGGGCAAAATTTCTATTTCCAGTTTTTTAGAAAGTCTTTCGAGTGTCTCTCTTTGCCATACCTGTTCAGCATCAGTAAACTCATTTTTATCTTCTATGATGTTGTTGATTAAATTAGCAATAATCATAGGTATGAGTAAAAATATCCAAAAATGGGAAAAGATAATCCCTACCAATCTCCCCTCAACCGTTGCTGGGCTAAGGTCACCATAGCCAATCGTGAGTGCGGTAATAAAGCTCCAATAAATCGAATCCAATAGCGGTTTTTGTTCAAAATAGGAAAATAGCAATGAACTTATCACAACACTAACGAAATAAATGTACAAAATCCATAAAGGTCTCTTGGTGATTTTGTTAATAATTTTTTTCATAAACTGCCCTTTTTTTTACGTGTAACGCCTTACACTAACGCTAACATAAAAAGGGTAGGGTGTTAGCGTGAGATCAACGATTATGATGTGTCATGTGAGATTTCGTAACAAAGAAGTTCACGGTATCTTTAGAACCCATTAATCCCACATACCGTATACTTTCCCTCATGAACTCTTATCAAAATATCGCCTTCCTCCAAAATTTATACCGCCTTAAAGCGTTGGGCTTTTCCTACGTTGATCCCATCCAACCCAATGCGTTTCAACCCAAAATACTCCCCTTAGCCGATTCGTATGAGACCTTATGCGCGACGATTTCCCAGTGCCATTTGTGTGATTTGAGTAAATCACGCACGCAAAGTATGGTTGGGTTTGGCAATCCACACCCCAAAGTGGTGATCGTGGATGAAGTGGTCTCAGCAGCAGAGGACAGTTCCAATGGCTATTATGTAGGACGGTCAGGGACAATGCTGCGCGATATGATCGAAAAAGTACTGCAACTCTCTGTAGACGAGGTCTATTTTACCCATGCGGTGAAATGCAAACCTTATGGATTTCAAAAACCCTCCCCCAGTGAATGCCGTAGCTGTTCCCCTTTTTTGCACCAACAGCTCACCCTCCTCTCCCCCAAACTTATCATCGCGTTGGGGGATCAGGCGTATCGCCTGTTAACCCACGATGAGGGTGATTTTGAACAGGTTCGAGGGCAGCGTATCCCGTTTGGGGGGTATACGGTTATCCCGCTTTACCATCCCGCGTTTTTGGTTCGCAACCCTTCGTTCAAAAAAGAAGCTCTGCGGGATTTACAAAGCATCAAAAATTTTCTCCTTGAGTGCTAATGGATATTTTTCACCACCTCACCCCCAGCCAACGCAAACACCTTGAGGAGATTTCGATACTTCGCCATTATGAGGGGGGGGAGATCCTTTTTTATCAGGGAGACGCAAGTGATTACTTCCATTTTCTCCTCCACGGGGAAGTGTCATTGTACAAAACCAACGACCACGAGATCCTCCACCTTCACCGTTTTATCGCCCCTTCAATGATTGCGGAAGTTGCCACCCTCAACGCCTTAGCGTTCCCCGCCACCGCTGAAACCTTAACTCCCTGCACCCTCTTAAAAATCGCTAAAGTCCCTTTTATCGAACTCCTTGAGCGTGATGCGGGTCTGAGTATCGCGATGATGCGGTCATTAATGACCAAAATTGGCACCCTAGAGCGTACCATCGAACAGCTCAATGCCCCCAATAGCCTCACCAAAGTTGTCCGTTTGATGCTTCAACGCCCCCATCTTTTTACCCAACTCACCGGCAAAGAGCTTTCCACTACCCTTGGAATGACCCCCGAAACCCTCTCTCGCACCCTGACTAAGCTTAAAAAAGAGGGTCTCATCGCCTACCAACCCCACAAACATTTTGAGATTCTTAACCTAACAAAGCTTCAAGCGTATAACTAACCCTTATTATCCCCCTTTAAGAGCCACAAGACTATACTCTCCCCCATCAAATCAAAGGAGTTTCGCATGGCACAACGGGGTATATCGATCCTTAAGGGGATAGAGGCACAAACGGTTATCGATCTGTTAAACAAAGCCTATTGTGATGAGTGGTTGGCGTATTACCAATATTTTAGTGAAGCGCGGGTCATTAAAGGACTCATGAAAGATGCGGTCGTTGCGGAGTTAAACCTCCACGGTGCGGATGAACTGCGTCATGCTACGCTCATTAGTAATCGTATTATCCAACTGGGTGGCACCCCTATCCTCCACCCAAGCCAGTGGCTCACCCACAGCAACTGTGGCTATGATGCTCCCACCAATTTTGATGTCCGTGCTATCTTGGAGCAAGCGGTCAAAGGGGAACAGTGTGCCATTAGCACCTACTCCTCTTTAGCCGAACAACTCAGAGATAAAGACATCGTCACTTATGATCTGGTCTCCCAAATTTTGGCGGATGAAGTGGAACATGAAGAGGATCTTCAATCCCTTTTCGATGATATTGATGATTTTATTGCCCAGTTTAAAGCATGAAAAAAGGGATCGTTTTTTTACTGCTCCTAAGCGTCTATGGTCACTGTGCCGATATTTTGGCACTGGTGGGGACGCTTGACCGTAACGATACCACCGGATTTGTCTCGATGGTCACTACCCCCCAAGATGCCAATGCCAAACGCCCTGATAACAACAAAACCATTTTGATGTACGCTTCGTGGGTCGGGAATTACCAAGCCGTAGAGTGGCTTGTCTCCCATGGAGCCGATGTCAATGCCACCGATGCAAGCAATGCTACGGCGTTGCACTTAGCCATTTGGAAAAGACATACCGCTATTGCGTTGTACCTTTTGGAACAGGGAGCCTCCCCATTAGCCATGAGTAAAGAGGGGATGACCCCAAGCGACATTGCACTCTTTCAAAACAACACACACGTGATACACGCCATCCAACGACGCAAACCTCGCCTCAAATCCATTTTCTAAATACTTTTTTCATTCCCTAGAGAATGGGAATCTCGTTTCTTTTACTCCCCGTGTGAATCATCATACGGATCAAGGTGAATAAGGGGATGGACGGTATTGTTAGGAAAACATTTTTTGAGGGCTAGTTCCACTTTATCCCCCACAAGATGAGCATCAAATAACGACGTACTCACACTAAAGACCAAATGGACGGTAATGTAAATATCACCTCCCGCATGGCGCGTTAAGAGGTCATGGTAGGAGGTGATCCCATTTTCGTTGTCTAAAACGGTAATGATTTTTGCCACATCGTTGGGTTCCAATGCCACATCGAGCAGCATCAAAATCCCCTCTTTGATTAAGGGAAACGCCGAGTAAATCATATACGCCCCAATCCCAATCCCCATAAAAGGGTCAATGATACTAAAGCCCGTGAGATGGATGAGCAATAACGACAGCAGTACCGCAGCGTTACTCAAAAGATCGGTTTGGTAATGGAGGGCATCGGCTTTGATCACCATATTCCCCGTTTTTTTTGCCACGATCATGAGGAAAAAGACCAATCCCGCCGTAATGACCATCGATCCTACCATTACCCACACCGAGAGGGTGAGATGTTTAAGCGGTTCGTTATGTATCATTTTGGAGATGGCTTCGTAGAGGATAAAGAGGGCGGAGAGACTAATGATTGTCCCCTCAATCACCGCAGCAAGGGGTTCAAGTTTACGACGACCAAAATTAAACCGTTCATCAGGCTCTTTTTCCGCATTGTGAAGGGCGAAATAATTAAACGCGGAGACGACCATGTCCAATAACGAATCAACCGCCGATGCCAAGACCGCGACCGAACCACTGATCATACCGACGGTAAGTTTAAACGTTACAAGCACCAACGCAACAAAGGTGGAGATAAGGGTGGCTTTTTTTTCTATTCGCATGGTGCCATTTTAACCCAAAAAGGCTAAATCGTACCTCCCCCTTGTCATCTTAGCACTTAGAGCCGACTTACAATATGGGTTGCAATACTCTCCACATACCCCAATAACGCCATTTTCAGCGGTTTTCCACTGGAATAATCCGCAGGAAGGAGTTGCTCTGAGCGCTTTGCCTCCACCGCAAGCTTATATCCATTGAGGTAACTTTTAAGGGTACGCGCTTCATCAATACTCCCATCGGGATTTTTTTCTTCCCGATAGACCGCAATCGATTTTCCCCCTTTTTTATTCACCAAAGCAAACGCGGGAATATCGGTTTGTCCATCCCCCACAAAAATCATCTGCTCAAAGGGGATTCGATACGTGTGGGTAATGTCATTGACGCGGGTGGGATGATCCCCTTGTCTAGGGGAAATCCCCTTGGCAATCATAAATAATTTTTGGGTTTTGATGGTGTGACCAACCGTCTCTTTGATGTACCCTAATTTACCACTGCTATCGTTATCAAAATCGCACGCAAACACCTCTTTGAAATAGCCACTGAGACCATGCGCTTCCAATGCCCCCTCAATCATCGGTTTGAGTCCACCGCTGATGCAATAACACTCACATTGGATCCCATGCTTGGCAAACTTGGGTTGATGCAACAACGTATAAATATCATCAAAAATCGACTTTTTCCCGTTTTGACGACTCAGACCCTCGTACAAATCGACCTGATGACCAAAAGTTTCAAGCATTGCATTGCTCAACGCATAGAAGGGATTTTTCCGCCCATAATCGATGAGATTGCGCATATAAGCGTGTTCCATATCGTAACCCGCATCGATAAGCGTTTTACACTCCCCCCAAAACGTGGTCGCATCCACCCCCCACGCATCAAAAAGCACCTGTTGCTGAAACTCGGGAGAGAGGGTAATATCGAAATCAAAAATCAATCCTATAATCGTACTCATAGTCACCCTTTTGCGGAAAATTGGCAAGTATCATAGCTTTTTGCCTCTGTCAAAGGGATATAGGTAAAATCCCATGTCGAAAAAAGAGCGAAATCTTTACACGTTATTCGACTCTTGGCAGGTTTAAACCATTTTTCGGCATAATCGTCCCATTTAAACGTTTGGAGCTAACAGTTATGATGATTCCCGAATCACGTTTTTCATTATGGGCAGATTTTATCGAGCGAACTTTTTTGGAAGAGGCTTTTCAAGACCTCATAGCCAAAGGGATTATCAATGGGGCAACCTCGAATCCTGCGATTTTTAAACAAGCGATTTTAACCTCACCGGCGTACAAACAGCAGCTCTCTACGCTTGCTTCGTTAACCCCCAAAGGGCGTTACGAAGCGTTGGCACTTCAGGATATTCAACGGGCAGCGGATATTTTACGACCGTTGTACGACAGGGGGGATGATGGGTATGTGAGCATCGAAGTCGATCCGTTTTTGTGCGATGATACCCACGCCACGATTGAAGAGGGGATTCGACTGCACAGCAGGATTGATCGACCCAATGTGATGATCAAAATTCCCGCGACCCCTGAGGGATATGAGGCGATGAACGTTTTAGCGTCGCGTGGCATTGCGGTGAATGCGACATTGGTTTTCTCGATGGAGCAAGCGTTATCGTGTGCCAGTGCGTTTGAAAAAGCGTCACAAAACTCTGATAGAGCCGTCGATACGGTCATTAGCGTCTTTGTAAGCCGTATTGACCGTGCGATTGATTCGCACTTAGCCGCAGCAGGATGCAGGGTGAGTCGTATGGGAATTATCAATGCAGCGGCGATTTATCAGGGGGTGATGGCGATGAATGTCCCCTCGTGTCGGGTGTTGTTTGCCAGTACGGGGGTTAAGGGGGATGATCTAAGAGGATCGTATTACATTGATGAACTTCTTGCCCCCAACAGCGTTAATACTGCTCCCATTGCGACGATTGAAGCTTATCTTCAGGGGAGTGATGTGACCATGAAACTCCCCTTATCCATAGAGGAGATCGACGAACATACCCGCAACGTTGCCAACGCAGGGGTGGACATGGAAGCGGTTATCGCTACCCAAATTGCCGAAGGGTTAGAGGCGTTTAAAGTTGCCTTTACCGATATTTTAACTACCTTGGAGGTTACACAATGAGTCACATTCCCCCCGCTACCCCGTTTAAAGTTCTCAATGTTATCCGCTCGTATTTGATGAAAATGGTTGAACTCAAAGGGAGTGATATGCACATCAAAGCCGGCGGCGTGATCCGTGCGCGAATTCAAGGGCGTATTACCCCCTTGGGAAAAGACATCCTTTCCCCCGCCAATGCGTTAATTTTTGCCCAAGAGTTATTGCAAGATCGTTTTGATGAATTTGTAGAGAAAAAAGAGCTCGATTTGGTCTATCCTTTCGATGAAAATACCCGTTTCCGTGTCAATATTTTCTTTCAAATGAATGGGGTTTCGGCGGTTTTACGGGTCATTCCCGTCAAAATTTTGACCCTTGCGGAGCTTAATCTTCCCAAAGTGGTCTACAGTTTTGTCGAAGTAGAACGGGGTCTTGTCACGGTTACGGGGGTAACAGGGAGTGGAAAATCAACCACCCTTGCTGCGATCATCAATGAGATCAATGAGACCAAACAAAAGCACATTATCACCATTGAAGACCCCATTGAGTTTGTCCATCCGGATAAACAATCGCTCTTTAATCAACGCAGTATCGGACAAGATACCAAAAGTTTTGCATTTGCGTTGCGAGCAGCGTTACGGGAAGACCCTGATATTATCCTCATTGGGGAGATGCGGGATATGGAGACCATCGAAATTGCCCTTCATGCTGCCGATACGGGACACTTGGTTTTTTCCACCCTCCACACCGTGGATGCCAAAGAGACCATTAACCGTATTATCTCGGCTTTCCCTCCGTTGGAACAAAACCGTATCCGTAAAACCCTCTCTTCAGCGTTGGCTGGGGTTATTTCTCAGCGTCTTGCCCGTACGGTTGATGGTAAACGAGCAGCGGTCTTGGAAGTCTTGGTACGTACCGCACGGATTGAGCAACTCATTGCCGAAAACTGTGATAACGAAATTCCCGATGCGATTTTTGATGGGAAAGAGCTGTATGGTTCCCAAACCTTCGATCAGGCATTATTGGATCTCTATTTAGAAGGACGCGTAAGTAAAGAAGATGCCCTTTCCAATGCCACCTCGCCCTCAGACCTTAAACTTCGTATGGGTGGTCTTGGTGGCGGCGTGGATAAAGAAGCTGGTGAAAAAGGACCACGCAAATTTTCCGAAGATGAAGTTTTTGGGTTAAAAAAGTAACTATTTTTTAGGGTAGACTAAGTATTTTTTAAGTATAATCCGCCCCATTTTATTTTTAAAGGACACACTATGCTAGAAGGCATCGTTAGAGAGAGTATTGGCAAGCCTATTACTAAAAAGCTTCGCCGTGATGGTTATCTTATTGCCAACATCTACGGAAAAGGGCTTGAAAACATTCACGCTGCGTTCAAAATGAACGACTTTATCCGCACCGTACGTAACAAAACAACCGTTGCTTTCCCTGTAAGCATTGCAGGTCAAGAATTGAACCTTGTCGTTCAAGGGTATGAGTCTCATCCTGTTTCGGGCAATTTGTTACACGTTGATTTGATGATAGCACAAACAGGTGTCGTCACCCATTACCATATCCCTGTTAAACCTGTTGGAACGCCGATTGGTTTGAAAAGCAAAGGGATGTTGTTCGTAGCTAAAAAACGTCTTCGTGTTAAAGCGGCAATCGAAAATATCCCCAATGCCATCGAAATTGATGTTGCAGGACTTGAATTGGGTGATTCCGTATTGCTTCGTGATGTAGCACGTATTGATAATGTTACGTTTACCGATGCCGATCGTGTATCGGTTCTAAGCGTTATCAAAGCGAAATAAGGATGCTTATCGTCGGTCTGGGAAATCCTGGAGCGGCGTACGCCTCCACACGCCACAATATTGGCTTTAGGGTCATTGACCATCTCGCTGCTTCGTATCGTGCAAATCCTATTTCAAAGAGTTCCTTTCAGGGGGAATTGTTTAAAATGGGAGAACACTATCTCCTCAAACCCACTACTTACATGAACCTTTCGGGTAAATCGATTGTTGCGGTCAAAAATTTTTATAAAGTGGATGACGTGATTGTGATTCACGATGATTTGGATCTCCCTTTTGGGGCATTGCGCTTTAAACGGGGGGGCGGTCATGGGGGGCATAATGGGCTTAAATCGACCGATGGTGCCATTGGGGTTGAATACGTGCGAGTACGGATGGGGATTGGCAAACCATTGCATAAATCGCAAGTAGCGGATTACGTTCTTCACCCTTTTTCTCCTGAAGAGGAGTCATTTTTAGCCCAATGGATTGAACACGCAGCCCATGCGGTGAAGTTGTTGTTAACCTCAGATTGTACCACCGTCGCTTCTAAATGTTCGTCTAAAGGGTTCGTGTTATCCCCAAATAAATGAGGTAGAGAGATGCTTTTTTTTAAAATGGTTTCAGTGTTATACCTTCGTTATTTTTTTATTATTTTGATTGCTTTGAGTGGATTTATGCTGGGCTTTGATCTGTTAAGCAATGGGGAAACCCTCCCTAAATCGGCGAATTTATTGATCATTTATGGAGTCTATAAATGGCTGTATGCTGTGGATATGATGACCCCCATTTCCCTTATTTTTGGGTTTATTGCGACCATTGTGGAGTTGATCCGTTCCAATGCGTTGACCTCTTTTTATGCCCTTGGGTACTCTAGGCTCAAAGTCTTATCTCCGATTCTCACCGTGGTGGTAACCTTATTGGTAGGATATATTGGAGTGCACGCCACTTCGTTTGCCCGTGCCAATGAGTATGCCGATAATTTACGTCAATCATCTGAATTTTTGACCCCCACCAATAACCTCTTTTTTACCCACGAGGGGAATTACCTCTATTTTGGTACCCTCAATCCCTTAAGTCAAGAGGCGCATGATATTCGGTTATTTACCTTTGAAAAGGGAAAACTCAAAGAGACCCTTAGTGCAGACAATGCCTATTACGCAAACCATTACTGGAACATCCAACACGCCCATATCATCACTCCCCCCCCCACCATGGATCTCAAAGGGGGAGGGATTACGATCCGTAATGTCCAAAACGTGAAAGTCCTCAAAGATTTTAGACCTAAAATTTTGGATCAAATCTATGAGGGAAAAGTTAATTACACCATTATGGATGCGTTGGACGCGTTGCATCTTTTAAAATCCCAAAATGTCGATCTTTCCAAAGTGAAAAGCTCGTTGTACCGTAATTTTATCACTCCGTGGTTTGCGTTAGTGATGATTATTTTGATTTATGGGTACGTCCCCATAGGCTCCCGTTTTGCGAATTTGTCACTCTACAGCTTCGGTGCTATTTTAGTAACACTCTTGGTGTGGGGAGTCTTGTTTGCCGCGGGAGAACTTGCAAATAACAAAACCCTCTCCCCTGAAGTGGGCATTGTTGCCCCCATTCTTTTCTTAACGTTGCTAAGTACGCTTCATCTAAGCTCGTTTTGGATAAAATCGCGCCTAAATTTAAGACAAAAAGGGGTAGCGTGATCCCATTTCAACCATTAGCCAATACCTACGGAACACCATTGTATGTGTATGATTTCGATGCGATGCAATCGCAGTATCATGAACTCAAAGAGGCGTTTCGGGGGCGTAAATCGATCCTTGCGTATGCGGTCAAAGCCAACTCCAACCTTAGCGTCATTAAACACTTTGCGTCGTTGGGTGCAGGAGCCGATTGTGTCTCGATTGGAGAGGTGCGTCGGGCATTGCTTGCAGGGGTTCCCCCTTATAAGATCCTCTTTAGTGGGGTAGGCAAACGGGATGAGGAAATTCGTGAAGCGATGATCAGCGATATTTTGTATATCAATGTGGAGAGTGAAGCGGAGTTGGGACGCGTGGAGATGATTGCCAAGGAGTTGGGAAAAGTGGCGCGTATTAGTATCCGTGTCAATCCCAATATCGATCCGCAAACTCACCCTTACATCTCAACGGGATTGCACGATAACAAATTTGGGGTTGATTTGGAGACCGCCAAACGGATGTATATCCGTTCCAAACACGCTACTGCTTTGGAAGCGGTGGGGATCCATTTTCATATCGGAAGTCAATTGACTCAACTTGAACCGATCTATGAAGCGGCGGTGATTGTGGCGGATTTGATGCGATCGCTCAGTGCCATTGACGTTAATTTGAAATTTTTTGATATTGGTGGTGGTGTAGGGGTCTGTTATAATGACGAAGTGACCATTACCCCTTATGACTACGCGCAAGCGATTTTGGGGGCATTAAAAGGGTTGGATGTCACTATCATCTCTGAACCGGGGCGGTTTTTGACCGCCAATGCGGGCTATTTTTTGACCAAAGTCCTTTATGAAAAACGCAATGGGGAGAAGCGATTTGTGGTTGTCGATGGGGCAATGAACGATTTGCTCCGTCCCAGTTTGTACAAAGCGTATCATCGCATTGAGGCGTTGGATAAAGTGGGTGAAGAAAGCGTCGCCGACATCGTAGGACCCGTGTGCGAAAGCGGTGACTTTTTGGCCAAAGCAACCCTTTTGCCCATGATGGAACATAACGATCTTTTGGTCGTCCACAGTGCAGGGGCGTACGGTTTTGGGATGGGAAGCAATTACAATACTCGGGGACGATCGGCAGAAATCGCCTACCAAAAGGGGGAAGCGCGGATGATTCGTGCGCGGGAGACGTTTGAGGATCTTATAGCCTTAGAGCGTGAGTACCTTTAATGTTCTTTATTGATGTACAGGGGACACTCATTGATGACCATACCAAACTCCCCATTGCGGGGGCGGTGGCGTTTATCGATAGGCTCAATGCAACCCAAACCCCTTACATGGTCATTACCAACAGCACCAAAAACCCCAGTCACGAATTTTTAGCCTATCTCAACTCCATTGGATTGGCGATTTCCCCCTCCCACTATTTGGATCCCTTGATGGTTTTGGAAAACCATATCCCCCTTGGAACCACAATTGCGGCGTATGGATCCAACCCCTTTTTGGCGGTGGTGCAATCTATGGGGTATGTACTGGATTTTGTTGCCCCTGAGGTGGTATTGGTCGCCATTCGAGAGGATTTTAGTGGGGAAGAATACGCCCAAATGATTGGATTTTTGTTAGGTGGTGCCTCGCTTATGGGGATGCACGAGACCTCCTTGTATGCCAAAAATCACAAACGTTATCCCGGCGTTGGGGCGATTTTAGCGATGTTAGAGACCGCTACATCCGTCCCGTATTCGGTGGTGGGAAAACCCAGTGTCACCTTTTTTGAAACAGCGTTGGAAGCGTTAGCTAAGCAGTGTGCAGGGGTGAATTTTAGCGATGTGACCATCATAAGCGATGATGTTACGGGAGATATTCTCCCCGCCCAAGCGTTGGGGATGCAGGGAATTTTTGTCTTAAGTGGTAAGTATCGTTCACGTGAAGAGATTTTACCCCAACTACGGGTACAACCGGATGGGGTCTATGCGGATATGGAAGCAGTAGGGGAGGCGTTATGGAGACATTAGAAGCGTGCCGAGAGGCGATTGATCTGTTGGATAATGAGATGCTCAGATTATTGAACTCTCGAATGGAAGTGGTACGACGGGTAGGGGAGATCAAACATGAGACCAAGGGAGCCATTTACCGCCCTGAACGGGAACGGGAGATTATCGAACGGTTGACGCGTTTAAGTGATGCCGACAAGGGAGCCTTGACCAAAGAGGCGATTGAGGCGATTTTTTTGGAAATTTTTGCCGTTGCACGCAATCTTGAACTTCCCGAAAAAGTGGCCTATTTGGGACCTGAGGGGAGTTTTACCCACCAAGCGGCTGAATCGCGTTTTGGGGCGATGAGTGAGTACCTTTCGTTGGGATCGATTGAATCGGTGTTCAAAACCCTCGAAGCCGGTCGTGCGAAATTTGGGGTCGTCCCCATCGAAAACTCCCGAGATGGAGTGGTGGGAGAGACCTTAGACCTCTTAGGCAAAAGCAGTGTCAAGATTGTGGCAGAGTTGTATATGCCCATTCACATGGCGTTTGCGACCAAAGCCGAAAAAATTCATGACATCCAACGGGTCTATTCCAAAGACAAAGGGTTTGGGCAGTGTCGTGAATTTCTCTTGGAACATGGGTTGGATCGCGTCGAGCATATCCCCGTCGAATCGACCGCAAAAGCGGCCGTTTTGGCCGCCAAAGATCCCCATTCTGCGGCCATTTGTTCCCATATCGCTGCCAAATTGTACGGGGTGCCGACGCTGTTTGAAAACATTCAAGACTCGATCAATAATGCCACCCGTTTTTTTATTTTGAGTAATTTTAAAAATGGTTCCAGTGGCGAAGACAAAACCTCTATTTTGGTACGCCTCAAAGATGCCCAAGAACCGGGGGCGTTGTTCCACTTTTTGGAAGATTTCAACAAAGCTAACATCAATTTAAGTAAAATCGAAAGCCGACCTGCACGGGACAATGATGGCTTTATGTACTGGTTTTTTATCGATTTTTTTGGTCATATTGATGAAAAACGGGTGCAACGCATTATGACCAAACACCCCAATGAAGTGACATGGTTGGGAAGTTATGTTAAAGGAGAATTATGAAATTTAACCCTACGTTAGAATCAATCCAAAGTTATGAAGCGGGCAAACCCATTGAATTGGTGGTACGTGAGTATGGGATTGAAAAAGAATCGATTGTTAAACTGGCTAGTAATGAAAATCCGTTTGGGTGTTCCCCCAAAGTCAAAGCTGCCGTCGTTTCCATGATTGATGCCATGGCGTTGTATCCGGATGATTCGATGACAAAACTCAAAAATTCCCTTGCGAATAAATATGCCATTGCCCCAAATGAAGTAGTGATTGGCGCGGGGAGTGATCAAGTCATTGAGTTTGCCATCCATGCCAAAGCCCATCATGGGGCAAAGGTGTTGATGAACAGTGTTACCTTTGCAATGTACGAAATTTATGCCAAACACGTGGGGGCGCAGATTATCCGCACTGCCTCACGTGAGCATAATTTGGAAGAGTTTTATGCCCTCTATTGTGAGCATAAACCCGCTATTATTTTCTTGTGTACCCCCAATAATCCCACAGGGGATGCCATTGATGCGGATGCTATGGTAGCGTTTATTGAAAAAATTGATGTCGATACGTTGGTGATTGTCGATGGTGCGTACATGGAATATGCCCGATTTAAAGACCCTTCCAAAGCCATTGATCCCAAAACGTTGATTAAACGCTTTAGCAATGTCCTCTTTTTGGGGACGTTTTCTAAAGCGTATGGATTAGGGGGGATGCGTGTGGGGTATGGGATTGCTCAAGCACCCATTATCCACGCGTTGTACAAAATCCGCCCCCCCTTTAATATCACCACCTTGTCGCTTGAAGCGGCTTCAGTGGCATTGGAGGATGAAGATTTTGTCCAAGGGTGCATTGCCGATAATTTTGAGCAGATGAAACGGTATGAAGCGTTTGCGCAGGCTAAACAGATTACGTTGATTGAGAGTTACACCAATTTTGTGACCCTTGCACTCCCTGAGCGTCATAACAGCGGTGTCCTTGCCCAAGCGTTATTGGAGCAGGGGATGATCGTCCGTAACTTAAGCAGTTATGGTCTCAATGCGATTCGGGTAACGGTGGGAACCTCGATCCAAAATGATCGTTTTTTTCAGCTGATTGATCCGCTGGTTTAGCAGAGCCATTGAACCCCATGCACATCAAAACCGTTTTACGTCAGTGGGGTGATGGGGTCAAAGGATCGTTGCACAACCCTTCTTTGATTAAGGGGGCATTCGTTGTTGGGGTGCTTGTTTTTTGGACGCTTTTGGTAGTGCTGATTTGGAGTATTCCCCACCGCAACGAACCGCAGTATCAACGCTTGTTTACGTATTTATCCCCCCATCAAAGCGCGCGGGTCAAGGGGTATCTCCACAAAGAACATATCCCCTACCGTGTCGAAAAAGATACCG
This sequence comes from Sulfuricurvum sp., assembly GCA_020721585.1. Classification (GTDB taxonomy): domain Bacteria; phylum Campylobacterota; class Campylobacteria; order Campylobacterales; family Sulfurimonadaceae; genus Sulfuricurvum. The sequence goes on along the minus strand of DYMK01000008.1, from coordinate 4,653 downwards.
AGATTTTAGAAGTACCCGTTACACGTCTTTACCCCTTGCGTATGACCATTGCCTCGTTGGGGCTTTTGCACACCAATCACATCGGTTTTGCCCTTTTGGATCGTCAAACGTTTGAATCAACCCATTTTGGGGAGGGGTTGACGTTTTATAAAACCCTCGAAAAAGAGTTGGCTTCCTCCATTGATACCCTCTCTTTTGTCCAAAAATCGACCGTAACGTTAACGATTCCCCCCCTCATGGATGCACAGCATCTCCCCTCTGCGTTGGTGGTGCTTTCCATCGATGGGACACAAAAGGGAATAACGACCGATGCCATCAAAGGGATCAAAGATTTGGTCGCTTTTGCCGTTCCTCAACTCACCCGTGAGCGGGTTTTTGTGATGGATACCCAAGGATTAGCGATGGATGAGGGGGATGCCGTTGCCATCGAGGGAAGTTTGTCGTTGGCGCAACAACGGTATAAGACCAAAGAGGAGCGGTTACGCGAGGAGAAACTCATCACCCTCCTAGCCCCCTTAGTAGGGGGAAGAGAGCATTTGACTGCCCATGTGATACTCAATTATGAATTTTTTGGGCGCGATGGTTCCCCCATCACCCCCTTATCCACGGCAACAACTCCTTTACAAGAATATGCCGAGATTACAGGGATTCATGTCAATGTGGTCATCGATGGTGCATACAACCTCTCATCGAGCAAACGGGTGTATGTGGGATTGGAAGGCGATGCGTACAACGTTGTGCATGATTTGGTGGCACGTTCCATGGGGATCAATACCGCACGTGGCGATCGGGTCGTGATTGGAAGTTTTCCGTTTCAGGTCAACGATACGACCGGAGATTTGTTAACCAAACGGGATGCGAAGATGGTCTCCTTTATCCAATATACCTTGCTGCTTTTGGTGCTACTTTGGATGTACGTGAAATGGGTTATCCCCTTTAGTGATGAACGCTTATCGCTGACCCACACACGGGAAGAAGAGGAGCTGATCGAGGAGATTACCCCTACGGTCACGTTGTTCAAAGAGGGGTTTTTGTTTGAAGAGATGGTCAATTTGGAAAAAGAGGTGATCCAAAAAATCCTTTTGACCCTTGAGCATCGCGTGGTGATGATTGCCCTTAAAAGCTCTTCACCCGAGCTTAAAGAGGCGTTTTATGGGGTGATGTCTCCCACTGAAAAAAAAGCATTTATGGACGCTTTTGGGTGTTTGGAAGCGGTCAGTATCAAAGAGGTAGAAGCGGCTCAATCGTTTGTGGTTGAGGCGGTATTGAAATTGTGTTAATGAGGGTATTATGGATATTAAAAGTTATACCATTGAGGAGTTAAACGCCCTTTCGCAAAAGATTCGGGATCGAATTTTGGAGGTAGTCAGTACCAATGGGGGGCATTTAAGCTCTACGTTGGGGGCGACGGAGATTATTGTGGCGATGCACGCCGTGTTTGATGCGACGCAAGACCCTTTTATCTTTGATGTTTCCCATCAGGCGTATGCCCATAAATTGCTCAGTGGTCGTTGGGAAGCGTTTACGACGTTGCGCCGATTTGAGGGGTTAAGTGGCTACACCAAACCCTCGGAATCGCCCAGTGATTATTTTGTGGCGGGGCATAGTTCTACGTCCATTTCCTTGGGGGTGGGGGCAGCCAAAGCCATCGCTCTCAAAGGGGAACAAGGTCATCGACTCCCCGTTGTCCTAATCGGGGATGGTTCGATGTCAGCAGGGATGGTCTATGAGGCGTTAAATGAATTGGGGGATCGTAAATACCCCATGGTCATTATCCTCAATGATAATGAGATGAGTATTGCCAAACCCATTGGAGCCATTAGCCGTATTCTCAGTTCCGCTATGGCAAGCCCTTTTTACCAACGGTTCAAAAAAAGAACCGAAGCGTTTGTCGATAATTTCGGAGAAGGGGCGCGTTATTTAGCCAAACGGCTTGAAGAGTCCTTAAAGCTTATTACCCCCGGAATTTTATTTGAAGAGATGGGGATTGAGTACATAGGTCCGGTGGATGGTCATGACCTTAAATCGTTGATTGATATTCTCACCACCGCCAAAGGGATGGGAAAACCCGTCCTCATTCACGTTCAAACGCTCAAAGGCAAAGGGTACGAAATCGCCGAGGGGAAACACGAAAAATGGCATGGCGTTGCCCCCTTTGACCTTAAAAGTGGGATGGCAAATAGCAAAAGTTCCCTCAAAAGTGCCACCCAAATCTACTCTGAGTCGTTGATGCACCACGCCTCTATCAATCCAAAAATCGTAGGGGTGACCGCAGCGATGCCCAGTGGAACGGGGTTAAGTGCCTTGATGGATAAATATCCCGACCGTTTTTGGGATGTTGCCATTGCTGAACAACACGCCGTTACCTCCATGGCAGCGTTGGCAAAAGAGGGATTCAAACCTTTTTGTACGATTTACTCCACCTTTTTGCAACGGGGATTTGACCAAGTGATTCACGATGTGTGTCTCATGAATCTTCCTGTGGTCTTTGCCATCGATCGCGCGGGGATTGTCGGGGAAGATGGAGAGACCCACCAAGGGGCATTTGATGTGAGTTTTTTACGTCTGATCCCCAACATGACCCTGTGCGCGCCGTGCGATGAGGTCTCCTTTCATGCGGCAATGGCGTTTGTGGTGGAGCATGATGCCCCCTGTGCCATTCGGTATCCTCGTGGGGCGTTTATGCTCGAAGAACCCTTAAGTCTTGCTCCGTTTGTGTTGGGTCGTTCCCAACTCATTCACGAAGGAGAAGGGGAAAAACTCTTCATCGGATATGGCAATGGAGTGGGGCGGGCGGTACAAACCATGACCCATCTCACGGGAGAAAAACCCGCATTGCTGGATCTTCGGTTTGTCAAACCGCTTGATACCGTGATGCTCACCCATTTAGCGAAGCGTTATACCCAATGGTACGTCTTTAGTGACTCTTCGGCTCAAGGGGGGGTGGGAAGTGCTTTGTTGGAGTGGCTCAATGGGGCGGGATTACTGCAACGCATCACCCTCAAAACGTTTGAATATGACGATGAATTTATCACCCATGGTAATACGACCTTGGTCGAAGCCTCGCTTGGGCTGTTACCTACGCAGTTGGCACAGAGGATTGAAGGCTAATCACCCCTCCCATCCTCCCTGTGCGCTGGTGGTCGGCACGATAAGAAAAATACTCATCGTGATGGCACGCACTGCAGTGGTACTGTGTCACATCGATATGAAGCACCCCAAGGGTCATGAGCTGTTGCTGAACGATCGTATAGACATCCAAAAAAATTTTCTCTTCCTCGTAGCGTAACGCTGTCCCGTACCCTAAGCTTTTTACTTCATGGGCAATGGTGGCATTGACCTCATAGCAACACCCTTGGATGGAGGGACCAATGGCGATATGGAGTTCGTGGAGATGGCTTCCATACACCTCTTTCATCGTTTGTAGGGTTTTGGGGACAATGGCTGACAATGCCCCCGCACGCCCCGCATGAATCGCCGCAATGACCTCATGGGTGGGGTCATACACGAGGATCGGGATACAATCGGCACTCATCACCATCAAGGGGGTCTCCCGACGATGGGTAATGAGGGCATCGCAGGTCGGGGGATGATCAAAATCGTCTTCATCGGTGAGAATATGGACATGGTCGGAGTGAATTTGGTTCATATAGACCAGTTTGGCACGATCATAGTGAAGTAAGGTTGCAAGGGTTTGGTGATTGGTGCGTACATGATCAGGATTATCCCCCACATGAAACGCTACATTAAACCCACGATAAGGGGGGGGTGATACACCCTCCAAACGGGTTGTAAAACAGGCTAAAAGGTCATTATGGTGCGTTAAAACACGGTTATACTTTTTCATGAGGGAAGTATAGCTTCTTTTAAGTTTGTATTGATTAAAATCCCACTCTTCATTTGTTGTGTCGGGGCGTAGCGCAGTTTGGCTAGCGCACTACCTTGGGGTGGTAGAGGTCGCCTGTTCGAGTCAGGTCGCTCCGACCATGAAGATCTTCCTTTTTAAATTTCTTTTTTTCGCCCCAAAAATAATACCACACCTACGATACTACACGGTAACCACACCCATATCACTTCAGAATACACCGCTATTAATCCTTTGAGTGAAAAAAAATGACCTCCGATAGGGGAGACCTGAATCACCCGCCATGGGGCAAAAAACCGTGCCTCACTCAATGGCCAGAGTAACGCGACCCCCAATCCTCCATTGGTCAACGCATCCAAAAGGGTATGCGAGAGGGTGACTGAAAACAAAAACCAAAAGGTCTTTTGACGCGATGCCCTAAACGTACGAAAGGCGAAGATACTCAGCAACGCAATGACCAGCGCAAACATCATCGAATGCGAAACCCCCCGATGCCCCCAAATGGAGGCGTAAGGAATCCCGAATGTAAACGCGATGACATCCAAATCAGGCAGTACCGGGCCAATCATCCCTGCGATAAGAAGCCGTTTTGGGATAACCTTTTTCCCCAATCCCGCCCCTACTGCCAAAGGGACTGCAATATGACCAAAAAGGGTGGGCATTGTGTTTTCTCCTGTGCGTTTTTGAGATTGTAGCCTAGTGATGGGTTTAAGAGTGGAGACGATACGGTATCACCTAAACCCCTCCCACGGATTCCCCCACACTTCAAGGGCGTTTTGCGCCTCAGC
>DYMK01000033.1 GCA_020721585.1 Sulfuricurvum sp. | reverse complement strand
CACAACAAACCCGTATTGAAAATATCATCGGTATTTTAGAACGGTTTAATGGGGAGAATTTTCTCTCTATCACCCCACCACCACCTCCTACCGTTACGAGTATCTCAAATACAAGAGCGGTGAATAATCTTGATTTTAACATCCACACAAAGGTAGTCGCATGAAACACATCATTTTACTAATCCTCCTCACATTGGGAGTTTGGGCGGAGGAAGTCGGGGTGCCGTATGTGGATAAAACACAACCGCATGGATCAGGAAGTGCATTTTTAACCTCAGATAGTCACTATATTTATACTTATTCAAATAATTTTTTAAGATTTTTTAGTACGAATCCCATCATACTTTTGAATACTATTACTATAGAAGATGAAGATTTTATCAATAAATCTGGAATTGATATATATGCATTGAACAACAATAAAATTATTTTTACCTCTATCAATGGAGGTATAGGATTATTTGATTTATCTCAAAAGAAATTTCTTAAAAAAATCAAATCGAGGCTTCATAATGCAAAATTGACTAAAGATAATTTTATAACTGTAAATAAGGATAGAACTGTGAGATTATATGAAACAAGCTCATTAAAGCTTTTGAGAGAAATACAAATACCAAAATACAAAAAATATGCCGAATATTCTGAGTATCGCGAAGATGTTTCAGGTATGTTTTTAGGAAATAATGGACAGGATATTGTGGTTTTAACGGATGCAAGATTAATTATTTTAGACGCGAAAACACTTGATATAAAAAGAGAAATTCAAGAAAAATTTGGTGTTATTGGGGAAGTAGCAGTCCATTATGGCATTTCTTTAGATCAAAAGAGATTATATGATAATGGAAAATATTATTTTGATTTAAGCACGTACAGTATTTTTGCTTCTCCAAAAGAGAGTGATTGTTATATAACAAACCGTACATTTTCAGAAACTTCATCTCATATGCTCGTTAAATGTCAAAAAATAAATGAAGTGTATGAAAAAATCAATGTTACTAAACTATTTTCAATTTATCAATTTCAAAAGAATGATTGGCTCATCATCACCCCTAATGGCTACTTCGATGGTTCACCCGAATCTCGTAAATACCTCTACATGAAAACCCCATCAGGTGAATCGGTGCCTATCGATGATGCGACATTTCAGAAATTTCACAAACAAATCAACCTTAAGGACTAAAAAATGGATACTTATACAGTAGAAACAATCGGAAACTTCCTTGGCAAATATGAGGGTTCGGTAGCATTAGAATTAGAAATGCTGTATGTTGTTACAGATAAGTTTATGAAAGAAGTTAAAGATAAAAATGAAATCCCATTTTCTAGCTTACCAATCATACAAATATTTGAAGGCGATGGGAGTACTGACTATCTTAGAAAAACTGATGATCCCGAGGGAAATGCTAATGTTAATTTTTATATTCCATTGTTATCAGGTACATGGCAAGCGGCATCAACAAGTAGCGTTAATGGAACAGAATCAATAGGACAGACATTTGCTTTTTATGATCAATACTCTGTATTTGTTCATGAATTATCCCATTATATATTGGAACTATTAGGCGAAATTTATGGGTTTGATTTTGACGATACAAGAATAGGACAAAATGCCGAACTAAATCAGGCTGTTTTAGCTAAGGCATATGTTTTGGCTAACGGTGATTTAGACAAAGTAGCAGAGTTTTTAAAACCCCAAGACTGGGCAACCAATCCAAATGGTTGGACAACATCACTAAAACTTCAAAAAGCTTCAGAGGCAGATGCTAGTTTTGAAAATCTCTTTAATAATAACCGGAATTACTATTCCGAAGTAGCAGGCATTAGTAATGTTAGTGAAGATTTACAACGCGTAGGATACCAAACACATGATGCAACTGGATATGCAGATGGTACATGGCATAATTTTGGAGGTGGCTTGGGTAAAAATGTGTCTGGAAATTATGCATATGCTCTGAACAAAAACAGTGAGAGAATGGTCATTCTTGGAAATCAATATAGCAATTTTATAACAGGAACTTCCAAAGCTGATTATATTGATGGTGGAAATGGAGATGATACATTATTTGGTGGTAATGGTCAAGGTAAAGATGATATTTTAATAGGAGGTAATGGGAGAGATACTCTGTACGGCGGGACAGGTGATGACACTCTTTATGCTTATCGACTTAATGGTATAGATGATAATGCTGCTGACATCCTCTATGGAGATGATGGCAATGATCAACTCTACGGCGGAGAGGGTGATGATCTCCTCATCGGCGACACGGGTAACGATACCCTCTATGGCGATAAGGGCAACGACGAACTCTCCGGCGGAGAAGGTAAGGATACCTTGTATGGGGGCGATGGCAATGATCAACTCTACGGAGAAGCAGGTGATGATACCCTGTATGGAGGTAACGGTAACGATTATCTCAGTGGAGGTACAGGCAACGACACCCTGTACGGCGGAGGAGACAACGATTACCTTCAAGGTGATACAGGCAATGATACCCTCTATGGCGATAAGGGCAACGATGAACTCTCAGGGGGTGATGGCAACGACACCCTTTACGGTGGTGAGGGTGATGACATCCTATGGGGGAATGAGGGAGCCGATAAACTCTATGGCGGTTTAGGCTACGATACCTACAGCACAGGTAATGGCGACACCCTCCTAGACGACGATGGGTCGGGACGTGTGTTTTTTAAAGGGAACCAGCTCACAGGAGGAGAGTTTGAAGAAGACACCACAGGCTATACCTCCTACCGCGGTGATGGAGGTACCTATTATCTCATCAAAGGGACAAGGAACCTCCTGTTTGTCAATGCCAATGGTGAGAGTGTCACCCTTCAACAGTTCAAAAATGGTCAATTGGAGATTAATCTTGTCGGGGGAGATATGCCTCCTCCACCACCACCTCCTACCGTTGCGAGTATCTCAGATACAAGAGCGGTGAACAATCTTGATTTTAACATCCACACAAAGGCAGCCTAAATGGAATACGCCACACCCGAGGTACAGCTTCATAAGAAAAGAAAGAAATCTAACTGGTTGATAGCTCTTATAATTACTCCATTGGTTATTATTACTATTCACTTTCAGATTTATTCGACACTTAAAAAAGAGTTTCATGGGGATAGATCAGTTAATCCTGCAGCAACTTCGTATTTTCTTCATGCGACGGCAATTCATACCGTATGGATAACAGTACTGCATGATTTTCTTTTTATTGACTACGATAATCCTCTACTTAAACCGTTTCTATCATTACGAGACCACTTCTTTGAAAAAGGTGAATCGATCATGCCCGCCGATAATGCTGAAGATGCCATCTGGTGGATTCAAAATTATGCGGCAATGTATGATTTTACCGTAACGGGCAGAGATGATAAAAGCATGGCAATTGATACTCTCGATAAACCAACACAACGTGCCATCCGTGAGAAGATTTACAACTACATCATCAAAATGGATAAATATGGAATCAAGGGGATTCATTCGAAGAAATTTGCAACAGATATTCCTGTAGTTATGACATATTTAGTTATTGGGTATTGTAGAAATACTTATTATATGACCGAAGGAAAGAATTATCAAGAACAGCACAATAACTTTTATGGTCAATTTCAAACATCCTCGAAACTGCTTTCATTATACAGAGCATATGATAATAGCCTGAAAAAATATCCTTTTAAAAGCGAAGATCGTCCTTCTGAGTTTTTTAAACATAAATTATTGGGAATGACACTATGGTCAATTATGTATTATCGGCAATATGTTCCAAAAGCATTGTGTGTTAGCCCTGAACTAACAGAATATTTGAGGATAACAGACTCTTTATATAGATGGGCAAGTTATCCTGAACAAATTAATGATGTAGATTTACAATACATTGCTAAGAGCTTTATGAAACATTCACCAAATGAAAAATATGAGCTTTCATCAGCCGTTATAAATGCAGTATCAAGTGAATGCAATTCAAATAAGATCAATACTGATTTGATCAAAAAAATCCAAGGAGTAAACAATGGCAAATGAAATTACGGCTAAACAGCTTGAAGGTGCATTAGGATATCTTTGTGACATGATGAGTGAAGCTGATATGTTTGAAAAAGCAAAGGGAAAAGGGGGATTAGCACTTGTTAACGGTGTATGTGATGCTGGTGGAAATTTTTTATTTTCGAGTGATGTTGTTTTTAAATATGCTAAAGATCAATATGGAAAAGAGCATATTACTGCTGAAGTAGCTGGCAAGATTGTCGAGAATTTAATTTTTGATTACGGTGTCAAACAGACCATTAAAGCTACTTTATCTACCGTTGCTGCAGTGACGATTGATACAGAAAATCCAATAGGGGCTGGAATAGCTGGCATTTTTGTATTTGGAGCTGGATATGGGGTCACTAAAACTATTGCTGTAGGCGGAGGTACATTAACAACAGCATTACTTGAAAAAGTATTGATACCAAATACCACTAAAAAAGCTGAATCATTGGAAGGTAATAATAAAGTATATATTTTTGATTCAACTAACAAAAAAGCTACTATTACAAAAAGTTCAGACGTAAAAGGACTTGCCAAGCTTACACTTAAAAAGACAAATGTCGAACAACTTACTATTAATACTAAAGTTTTTGACATCAGAAACCTTTCTACCTTAGAACTTCTTAATGCAGTTGCAGATATCGATGATATTTCCTTTTTACTCTCGGATATTTTATTTTATGCAGGAGAAAAATTTGATGTCGGTGCATACGGCACCTATATTGCAACAAGTAGTGATTATGCACTTTCTTTGATTGCAGAAAAATATCACATGAGCACAAAACAACTTGTCGAACTTAACACATGGCTGATCGATGACAATCGCATAAAGTTTGACTACCCTACTAAAGTGTTACTCGATGAAGGGACAAAGATTAATAATACAACAATTAATCATAAATTGGTAGGGGATAACGTCGCAGACATTCTTATTGACCATAATGGTGGAAATGATACTCTCATCGGCGGAGCAGGCAACGACGAACTCTACGGCGGTACAGGCAACGACACC
>DYMK01000106.1 GCA_020721585.1 Sulfuricurvum sp. | reverse complement strand
CATTACCGCATTCCTCACTCCACCACAAACCGTAGGTTTTTGATTGTCCTTTCAGTTCGAATTTGCATAAGATAAACTCCAGGTTTTAAAGCTAAATCAAACTGTTGGTAACTAATATTATACCAACTGAGAATTTCTTGACCAAGGCTGTTTATAATTCTAATCTCATCAGCTTCTGCCTTGCCCAAATCGAGCGTAAAACTCCCTTTATTGGGGTTTGGATAAAGTTTTATGGTGACACCATCAATTTCTTCAATGCTCACATTGTTGATTTGGATGCAAGCCGAAGTATCGATGCAGCCGTTGAGATTTATTGCTACGGCATACAAACCATTGAGCGTTGGCGTAAAGCTTTGCAGCGTATCGCCAGTGAGGACTGCATTACCATTATTGCAATCGAGCCATTGATAGCTGCCTGTGGACTGAGCCGAAACAAATGTAGCTCCGTTATTACTCAGGTTGATGACGGTATCGATATCATGAATATTAAGATTCAACCAAATAACAGAATCGCAGCCAGCAGCACTTGGCAAAGTGAAATATGCTGAATTAGTTGAATTATAATAAGTTAATCCATTCATCCACGTGAGGCTATCGCAGGTAGTTTGATAATCGGTGATGATGGTTTTGCATTGGCTGAGCTTGAGAAGAAATGAAGCATCCTGATAATTAATGGATGTATTATCATTAACTCCTGTACCAATATCAAAATCACTAGTGCCGGCATAGGTACCAATGGCAAATACATTACCTGATTCATCCACAACCATATCATTACATTGAGAGCCTCCAACAGAAGCAGTAAATACCCCAGCCCAAATAAGCTCCCCGTGTTGATTTAGTTTTTGAATATATCCACTATAACCCATTAATCCAGGACCTCTTGCATAAAATTTCAAGGTATCTGGCCCCGGATCTAAATCTGTGGAATCCATAACAAGCCCTGTGGAATATACATTGCCAAAAGTATCAGTGGCAAGAGCCATTGGCTGATCACCATAACCATAGGACTTTGCCCATAAGAAATTGCCGTGCTGATCATACTTCTGTATAAAAGTGTTTTCGGTAAGCAGCAATGTATCGGGTCC